>DJHM01000045.1:14189-78100 GCA_002433075.1 Latescibacteria bacterium UBA6620 | reverse complement strand
TACATAGAAGGGCGGCCCCCCTCGAGGGAAGCCGCCCTTCGCTATATCAAGTTCTCTTTACTATTGTCTGGGCTTAAAAGAGATCTCTACGGGCTGACTCTGAGCTCGAGCCATCGCCTCGTGCTCTTCGTCCGTGCACGCACTGTCGGTCCGTACGGTTGGCTCAGGTCCGGCCTCTGAGAACCCATTCTGCTTCAACCAGGCCTCGAGTTCCTCGCCGCTGACATCCGCCAACATCGTTTCGCCAATTTCTACGCAGGGCTGATAGGGCTGGCCTGTTTTCTGAACCATCTCTTGATAGTTCTCAGGATAATTGATGATATCCTTGTCCTCGTACTCGAGCCCGTACTGTGCAAACACCGCCCGAATACCTCGACTCCACCCACAGGAGGGCTTGAGATACGCGGTGATCTTAGGTTGTTCGTTTTCCATGTTCTCGACTTCCTCCTTGGGACGTGCAGGGGGAGATTCAGATCGGTTACCTTGAACGGTCCTAAGATAAGCGAATCGCAGGATCTGACAACCCTGTAGGCAGACGGTAGAGCCTTATCTACCTATAGCTAAAGAGGCGAGAGCCATTGCGAATCCAGACCGAAGAACGAATACCTATTTAAGCCTTTAATAAACAACATTTTAAGTAAGTTAAAAAAGTGGTTGAATCGAAAGGGCTGCCGATCTGGCGTGGTTGGACGAAAGGGGTCTACGAAAAGCGCGATAGTAGGGAGGCAGATTGCGTTATTCCACCTCAACAGAGGCTCCGCCATGTCTCCCCACGAACGACTTCCGAAGAGACCTTCTCCCCTGCTAACCGTTCTTGGTGCGATCTGCTGTGCGTCGCCCTCACTTTCGGAGGCGCGCTGTGGAACGGCCATGTCTATGACGACCACGCGGTTGTCGTCGAAAATCCACAGACCCAGAGCCTTTCTGTTGTCACCATATTCACGAGCCCATATTGGTCGGGTTTCGATTCCCACTGAAGCGGAAACTACTACCGACCTCTCAAAACCCTGTCCTTCGCACTTGATTGGTATCTCTTCGGGGCGTCTCCTGCCGCAAATCACTTTACCAACCTGTGGCTGCACGCGGCCGTGGCTTGTCTCACGGCTCTTCTTGTCGCCCATCTCCTGCGCAGCACACGCGCAGGACTTGCAGCGGCCCTGATTGCGGCCGTTCACCCCCTCACCACAGAAACAGTCGTCCACATTGCCGCGCGAGGGGACTTGTTTGTTGGCCTGTTCACGCTGATCGGACTTCGCGAAGCCCTTCGGCCAAAGCCCCGGGGACCGTGGATTATAGTCTGCGTTCTTTCCGCGCTCTTATCAAAGGAATCCGGCCTGATCTTACCCGTGCTGCTGGTCCTGGTCGACCTGATCTGGATCTCTTCCGAGTCAAAGGCCAGGTTCGCGGTAAGGCGTTTCTGTCAGGTCCACCTCTGGTCGATAGGCGCCCTGGCTACCTGGCTCGTATTCAGGTGGCGGGCCACAGGATCGCTGGGACACGTACGCCCGTCCCCCCTTGACAATCCCCTGATCAATGAGCCGGTATCCGTTGCTCTCTGTACCCTGCCTCGCCAAGTCTTCGAGTATGTCCGCCTCTTGTCTTATCCAGCAAGGTTGTCCGTCGACTACGGTTTTTCTCAGATCGAGATCGTTCGTTCTCCTGACCTCTGGGGCATCGGGCTCATGCTGTTGGCGTCGTCGTCTTTCGTCGTGCGATCCTGTCCGCCCCTGCGTTCGCACTCGGTATCGGGATAGTGACGATAGCTCTTTGTCTTGTGACGAACCCTTTCCTCGTCTCCGGCAGTATCGTTGCCGAGCGTAGTACGCCTACGTTTCGGTCGTTGGGCTTGCCATTCTTGCTGCGTATGCGGGACACCGATTAAGGCCGGGCTTTCTTCAGTCGGGGTCGTGGAAATGGAGCGCGTTCGTTCCCCTTCTCGCGATCGCCGGACTTCGATCTGGGGAGCGAGTGAAGGACTGGCGTTCCGATGAGACGATATTCGGGTCGGCGGTTAATAGCTGCGCCAGCAAGTGTAAGAGCACACCTCAACTATGCCCATGCTCTTGGCGCCAGGGGTGATTATCACGGGGCCGCCCAGACGTTAACGCGGGCGACGGTCGTGGCTCCCCGGGTCCCCGTGCTCCATCTCAGGCTGGCCGATGCGCTAAGACGCACCGGGCGTGGCGTCGCAGCATTGGAGCACTACCAAACAGCAGCGAGGCTCAATCCCGAAATTGCTGAAGCGTGGGTTGGTTTCGGTAACACGGCACTGAGTCTGGGTCACGACGAAGCGGCGGAACAGGCACTCGTGAGAGCGTCGACCATGCTGCCGGGGAATCCGACTGTACTAAACCAGCTTGGAGTCGCGTACCATAAACAGGGCAAGTTCGGAGACGCACAGGAAGCCTTAAGGGCAGCAATCCAAAAGAACGGTCGCGACCCGCATCTGTATTTCAACCTGGGTGTCGCTCTGGCAGTAGATCACAAAAACAGACAGGCTGCCGTCGCATTTGAAAGCGCGCTCCAAATTCAGCCTGGCTTCGCTCCAGCGCATCAAAGTCTTGCTCAGGTATATGAAAAGCTGGGCGATATGGATCGCGCCCACACGCATAGAAAAGTCGGGGACATCGTTCCCAGTATCTACACCGGAAGTGGATAAGGGCTGAACAAAGATCGTACAAGCTGAAGTCGCCTTCTGAAACCTCAGGGAAGACTTTCTCTGTACATAGGCCACCTGCTCTCTCACTCTGCAGCTGAAACAACCTTCGCAAAATCAAGGTCGGCGCGCGTCACAGCATTCTCGGTGTGGGTCGTTACGCGTACAGTCAGCGTTTTGGCCCGACTGTCTAGGTAGATGTCAGAATGATGGTTCTGTGTGTCCATGACATCTATCAGCTTGCGCACGAAGGCCATTGTGGGAACGAACTTTTCGAACGTCCATACCCGCTGAAGCGCCCTCTCCTCCTGTAGATATTCCCAACCCTCAAGGTCTGAGAGTGCCTGGCCGATTTCCTCATCGGTAACCCTGGTCTTGTCTTCCGTGTTCACATCGAACTCCTCGGGTTGTGTGTGGCATGACTGCGTGCAAGCCGATCGCGTGCACGTGCGTAAGCATCGGGGGTGTTCACATTTTCGAGGCTGGCTTGGAGGTGGGGTTCGGAAGCGTCGACATACAGTGTGTGAACCAGGCAGAGCAGACTGCGGACCCGGAGGTCTCCCGACTCGAGCAAAGACGTCAAGGTGTCCACTGTATCCGTCCGGTAAACGGCCGCAAGGGGATGGGCCTGCACGCCGTCGTGGGGAACTACAATGTGCGGCCGATCGAAACGAGCGGTCGACGCCTCTGTGAGGAGATTGAAAAGTTGTGAATCAAGAAACGGCAAATCGCAGGCGGAGACGAAAGCCCGATCCCCGTGATCCCTGGCCACAGACAGACCGGCCTCGATTCCCCCAAGAGGACCACAGTCTGTGCGACGGTCGTATGTTAGTAAACAGTCAGGTGCTGCATAGGTCATCTCCTGTCCTGGAGCGGCTACAAGGACGATGGGCGAAAACGCGCGGCATAGTCGATTCAGCACGTGTTGGAGTAGTGTCGTGCCCCCATAGGGGAGTTCCGTTTTCCGCTGACCCATTCGGGTACTTCGCCCACCGCAAAGAAGGATTGCAGAGCTCATCGTTTCGGGACTCCGTCCGCGGCGGACCTGCACCAGAGCCTTACCTCAGCCGCTCTTACCGGAGGAGTCAGATCGCCTCCTGCCAGGATAATGTTTTGGAGCGCTCCTTCACCAAGTCCGGACAGGTCATTTAGGGTTAGAACGCCGTTTCGCATCAGCAGATCGGCTCGAGCGGTGCCCATGCCTTTGTGCAGGGCTATCTGCGCGTGGTTACAGGCGAGTCGGACGGTCTCAGTCTCCAGTCCGAGTCGCATTGCGATCGCCTCCGGAGTCTGACTGCGACACAGACGGTCAAACCACTCAGGCGTTTCCACGCCCTCCTGTCTCAGCACAGCGGTTGCCTCGTCGGTCAGGCCCGATAGTCTTGCCAACAGTGGACGTGGCGAGTGGACCGTTTGGGTGAACGTGAGAGTAAACCCAGTAAAGATCGTCGCCAGGGCCACAATCACCTGTCCTGTCTGTACCAGTCTCCCCCTGCTCCAACCAAGCTGGATCAGCCCCCAAGTCGGATAGGCGTTAAGTGCCAGCCCAGGGAAACCCACGAAGCCCAGAATCGGCATCTCGAACAGCTTCGTTTCTTCCAGGCCTGGAACGGTATAGACCCACTTGCATCGCGCCCAGAAGTTCAGTCCCTCCCACATCAGTCCTGCCCACAGACCACCACCCAACAGGGTCCCAATACGTTCACGATCCCCTCTCTCGAGGAGTCCCAGAACGGACGGAGTCCCCAGCCGATGGGCGAGAACCTCCGGCAAGCAAAGGAGGCTTCCCCACACCATCCAGTACGAGTGCTGAGGATAGGCCAGGGGAAGAACCAGACACGCTATCCCCAGGGTCGCCAGAGGCCATCGATATGCTTCCACTCGGACTGGGGTGCCGCGAAGTCGGGCGAACCATCCAGTCTGTCGCAAAACTTGCTCGTGAAGGAGGCAGGCAGGCAGTACCGTTGAAAATGCCAGACAGGAAAAGAGGAACGAGATGACCACGGAATGGAAAGTGAAAACGTAGTACCAGTTCTGGATGCGGATGTTGTAGAGTTCGAAGAAGAACCAGAATGGAATCGACCAGAGAAAAAGAGAAAGATGCCTCTTGCGAAGGAGGACGTCTCCTCTACCTCGCCAGCGTGCTACCACCGCATCGAGAATCGCAAAGTATCCGAACCAGGCCACCACGTACCAGACCACGTGCCAGGGGTCCAGATCTTCGATGAGGGCGTACACACCAAAACTCAGTGCGGCGGCGCCCACTGCCCCGGTGACATCGCGCCATGTCACGATAGGATCCTGACCTCAAAAAAGCGATCCTTTACCCGAGCGTCAGAGGACTTATATTCTCGCGGCCAGGCCATGTTCGGATCCCTAACCTACCTTGTATTCAGCCAACTCGCGGTGGGCGGCTCGCTGTCCATCTTACTCGTGCCGCGTGAGGCAGGCAAGACCTTCTTCCGCTTCTGCAGCGTCGCCTCGCTTGCGCTTCTGGTTATCGCGCTGGCGGCCAGCGACCTGAACCCGGTCGCTCCCACCGTACCTCACCTCCTGTTGGCGGCATATGGACTCTGTACTGTGGTCTTCACACTCAGCGTCATTTGTGATCGCCAGAGTCGAAGATGGCAGATCGGATCGGCCCTTGTGGGTGCTACAGCGTTGCTCGCCGATGGCGTATTCCGGACGAGCGTGGATCTGCTTTGGTGGGCATCGGTGTTCGAAGCAACCTACGCCCTGACATCCGCTCTCTTTCTTGGATCGGTTATCTACGGAATGGTTCTCGGGCACTGGTATCTCGTACTTCCGACGCTTCCGGTTAAACCACTGAAGGATATAACAGGCCTGATGATCCTATCCCTTCTGGCAAAGGCCGTACTCACGACGGTGGTACTCTTCGTCTACTTTGTCGAGGGTGGACCAGGCTTCCAGGAAACCATCTCCAGTTTTATTGGCGTAACCGGGTTCTTTTTTTGGGCTCGAGTGCTCTTCGGCCTGCTCGGCCCGGCCGCCGTCTGCTACATGACCTGGGAGACCGTGAAGATCAACTCTACCCAGTCTGCGACAGGCCTTCTCTACGTCGCAACCATCCTTGTCCTGATCGGCGAACCCGTCTCCCGATTCATCTACCTTACAACTTCACTTCCGGTGTGACCGTTGGAAATAATCACTCGATGTAAGGCTTGCGGCTACCGCCTCATCGTGGATCCCAGCCAGAGTACGGATGCCACCTGCGAAAGGTGCGGCCAACTGTGTAAATTCGAACTTTCCGAGCGGATTGTTCGAGATAATCAGGTAGATGTCTGTCCGTGCTGCAGAAAGCGATCGTTCTACGTGCAGCGCGACTTTAATCGCAAACTGGGGCTCTTGATCGTCGTTGTGTGTGCGGTTTTTGGTCTTTGGTTCGTATTTCAGGACAGACCTCTCTTGTTTTACGCAAGTTTGGGTGTGGGGGTCACAATCGACCTCATCCTCTATGCCATGCTCCCCGACGTCACGATTTGCTATGCGTGTCAGGCGATCTTCCGGGGCGCTGTTCGAAACCCGGACCACGGGGGTTTCGACCTGCATATTGCGGACCACTTTGAAGGCCGTAGCCAGGGATGAAGATCTATCCACCTCGCAGACAAATGGTTGACTGTGTATGGCTTTGGAGGAATCATTCCGCCTGAATCGGCCACAATTCTCTCATTTTTAACGGTTTGCGTAGGTTCTGGCGGGTCCCGGCAAGATGGAAGATGACGGACAAAGAAGAGTTTTGGTCGCCCAGCGACAACCCGCAGATCGCCAGTTTACGAGCCGGTTTCTGGAGCTTCTGGGTGGTTACCAGGTTCACGAGGCGGCTGACGGAATGAGCATGATCAAGGGGCTGAAGAACAAGCCCGATCTCATTGTCGCGGATACGCACGAAAGTGCCCAGTTTCCGCGAGCCATTGAGATTATCAAACGAAACAAGGCCTTCGAAGAGACGCCGATCGTCGTCTATAGCGAGGAGCGGCATCTCGTCTCATCCTTCGCTGCGAAGGGGATCCAGGGGTTCATCATCAAGCCGGCAGCCCCGGCCGTACTACTGGGCAAGCTCTGGAAGGTCCTGGGGGGAGAGAGTGCCCGCGAAGCGACCGCATCCAGCTTTTCGGAGCGGTTTCAGGCTGATCTGGATGACATAGAGGATCTGCCAACTCTGCCGTCCGTCTTTTCGGAAGTAGACAGATTGTGCAAAGACCCCGACATCGGCGCAGACGAACTGAGCAAAGTGATCGAGACCGATCCATCGATCACGTTGAAACTTCTCAATCTGGCGAACTCTGCTTTCTTCGGTTTCAGCCGACGAATCAAGACCGTCCACGAAGCCATCTCTCTGCTTGGGAACAAGACAGTCAAGAACGCCATTCTGAACATTGCAGTCTACGAAGCCACCAAGGATCTGGCCACGTCAGCTGGACTCGACAAGAAGGAGTTTTGGGTCCACGCGGCAGGGGTCGGGTCGGTGGCCAGATTCCTTTGCAAGAAGCTTTCGATTGATCGAGATGAAGCCTTCACAGCCGGAATCGTCCACGACACCGGAAAGATCATCTTGGATTCACTGTACGCCGATTTCTACAAGGATGTTCTTAAACGAGTGGCCGAAAACGATGTATCGATCTACGAGGCTGAAGAGGAAGTGATTGGACTGACTCACGCCACGATTGGGCAGGAACTGGCGGAGTCGTGGAATCTTGGGCCGGAGCTCTCTGCGGCAATCGCCCACCATCATCAGCCGGGCCGGGCCGATGGCGATGAGGAGATTGCCTGCCTGGTTCACGTCGGCGACGCTGTCGCCAGACGGATGGGTGTCGGGTCAGGTGGGGACTCGAAGGTCCCGGAAATCGATCCAGAAGTGCTCAAAAAACTGAGCATCTCAACCGATCAACTGTCGGAGTGGGATTCGGAGATACAGGAAGCGGTCGACCGGGATAGATCTGTTCTGTCGATTCTGCAAAGCTGAGTGGGGCATTGAATGTCTGAAGAAGAAAGAACGTCGGGCACACCCAAGACGATCATCTTCGACCGGAAGTTCAAGCCTGAAGATCTGAGGATTCCCAGAAACCAGGTCTACGTGAAGGACCTTGGAGAATGCTTCAAGATCTTCCAGAAGTGGGGCTTCGACATCATATGAGTCGAGAACGGGGTCGATTGTCTCCGTGCGGTCAGAAAGTGGGCGGCCGACATAAAATCTGTGCTGATTGAAGGCTATGTACCGGGAGGCGGCTTTACGGTCGCTCGGCTGATCCGGTTCAAGCCGGATTGCAAGCACGTCCCCGTTTTCCTTATGTGTTCCCAGTTGACGGAAAATGACATCGAGGAAGGAAAGAAGCTGGGGATCGTCGATTCTCTGACCCGCCCTTTTACGGACACGAGTACGCTGGAGCAACGGCTGCAGGCGGGTCTGGAAGCACAAGAAGAAGCGGCCGCCGAGTCGCCGGCCGACCCCAAGGCCCCCATCTTGAGCGAACTGGAGAAAATCCAGGGTCTTTCGGCAATGCCTACGGGTTACAACGAGATCGATAAACTGTCCAAAAATCCAGAGACGACGACGGAAGAGTATGCCAGCGTAATCGAACTGGATCCTGGAATCACGACCCAGATGCTTCGTCTTTGTAATTCGTCAGCCTTCTCCTTCTCGCGCCAGATCACCTCAGCCCAGGATGCCGTGAATCTTCTCGGTCTTCAGACCGTGATCGATTTTGTGCGCACACTCTCAGTTGTTGGTGCGTTCAAAGCAAAGGCGCAGGCGTTCGATGCCCAGGAATTCTAGCAGCACTCGATCACCGTTGGCGTCATTGCCAAGTCACTCCGCGATCGCGACGAATTCAAGGGGAAGTTCGACATCGGCAAAGAAGACCTGTTCATGGCGGGCGTGGTCCACGATATCGGGAAGCAAGTGCTCGCCCATTTCTTCAACGAGATGTTCCAGATGGTCCTGGACGAAATGAAAGCGGGCAAGGGAATGCACGAAGTCGAGATGGATGTTCTGGGCTTGACGGATACCCACATTGGAGCTGGTCTTGCAGATAAGTGGCAGCTGCCGTCTTCGTTGTCATCGGTCATTGGTTCTCACCACGACCCCACCTCAGACAACGCGAATGAAATGACCAAATTGATCCATCTTGCTGATATCGCGGCAAAACAACTGGACATGGGAGTCAGCGAGAAGCAGAAGGACGCTCAGCCGCATGAGGCGCTGCTTACCGCTTTGGAGATGGAAGCAGAGGCTTTCGGGGAAATACGTGGCGACATGGAAATTACGATTCGGAAACAGGTAGCCGATACGTTCTCGACCATCTTCAAATAACTCCCGCGATCGACAATAAAGGAGGCCTGGATGTGATCACATCCAGGCCTCTTGTCGTTTATCTGAGCTGTTCTTCAGGTTCCTCCGAGCAGGAGCCCCACGCTGAATCTGAATGAACTGTCCGTCTGGCTGTCCGCGATCACAAGCTTGAGCTCACCGAACCACCCGAGTCCGGTTCCCAGCCTCCTCTGAAAACCGATGGGGATATTCAGGCTGCCTTTGGTCTCGTTTCGAAGAAGTGCGCTGGGTGTGTCGGGCCGGAACAAATGCACCCCCACCCCGGCGCCGAAATATCCGGTTACTCCTTCTCCGCGGTAGAATCGGTATCGCGTGTCGACGTTGAAGGAATAGATGTTCAAATCGTCCTGTAAGACCAGGTCCATCCCGGGGACGAAGTCCAGGTGGTCGATGAAAAACTCTCCCAGGTTGAGGAACCCGCCTACGGCAAGCCTGGCCGAATCGAAGCTGGTACCCGTGCCGGTCATGGTGGCGGGCGCTGCCAGCGCGTTAGTCTGGGTCAAGTCCAGTCCGACACTGACGCCCAGATGGCGGAAACCGAGTGCATCGCTTGCCCCGGGAATCATTCCGACGAGGGTGAGGATGGCGATTGTCTGCTTCATCCACTTTCGCATGAGCACTCCAGGTTAGGCCCGGCAAAGCCTTTGGTGGCCAACACTTTGAAGATATATGAGATCGGCATCTGATGAACTACCGCGTCACGGCGTATTAAACAGGAATCGAATGACGTCGCCATCCTCCACGACATAGTCACGACCTTCGACTTTTAGCCTACCCGAATCTCTCAGTTGTTCCAGCGTCGCGCCACCCACCAGATCATCCGCTCGGGCGACTTCTGCCCGAATGAATCCCTCTTCCATATCACTGTGGATCCGTCCAGCGGCCTCCGGTGCGGTCGCCCCACGTGGAAGCTGCCAGGCTTGAACCAGGTTGTTGGCCGTCGTGTAGAAAGTGTGCAATCCGAGGAGGTCGTATCCGGCCCGAATGAGCCGATCGATACCTGGCTCACCTATCCCCAAATCCGCAAGGAATGCCGCCCGGTCGTCAACCGGAAGCTCCCCTAACTCAGACTCGATCCGAGCGGAGGCCGTGAGGACGCCCTTTTTCCCGTAGCGGTCGACGAGCGCACGGAACCCCTCCCCTCCTTTGGGCAGGTCAGTTTCCGACACATTGGCTACGTAGAGGGTGTCCTTGAGCGTCAGGAGTCGATAGGGCGTCAATGCCTCCGTGTGCTCCATGGAAAGCTGCGGAGGCCGACCTGAAGCAAGGAATTCCTCGACGGTAACGAGTGCGGACTCTTCTTTCCGCTCCGGACCTTTGGGATCAGACCTGAGAACCTTGCGTACTCGGTCGAGGCCGTCGGCTACCGTCTGAAGGTCGGCGAGAGCAAGCTCGGTAAAGATCGTTTCAGTGTCGCGGATGGGGTCGATCTGTCCGTCGACGTGGGTTACCTGCTCATCGTCAAAACAACGCACAACCTGAACAATCGCGTCACACTCCCTAATATGACCCAGAAATTGGTTTCCCAGGCCTTCACCTCGGCTTGCACCCCGGACGAGACCCGCGATGTCGACAAATCTGATCCGGGTGGGCGTGACACGGTCGGGCGAGAGATTCTGCGCGAGTTGGGTCAGCCGAAAATCTGGAACCTCAACGACGCCCACATTGGGCTCGATCGTGCAGAACGGATAGTTGGCCGCTTCGGCGTGACCACGCGTCAAGGCGTTGAAGAGTGTGGATTTTCCCGAATTGGGAAGACCGATGATGCCGATGTTCAGTGCCATGAACTGTACGTGGCAGAGCCGGCGACATTACAGCCGCCGGCTCCACGTTTTCTCCGATTCTTGAATAGCTCGCGATCAGCCTCCGCTGATAGCGGCGACGAAATGAACCTCGTCATTGGGCCCCACCTTTTGCCGGAGACCCTCGTTCGTCACTTCACCATTGATCGACACGGCAAGTCCCGGTCTGATCCTGTCCTCGTCAATCACCCGTGCTTTAAATCCGGGGAAATCAGATTCGAGTGCCTCGATCACTGCTCGCAACGTCTCTCCCTCGATGGGCACTTGCTCTTTTCCATCGGTCAGGGAGCGCATGAGCGAGGGAATCCAGACGACGGGCATCGATCAGCTCTTGCCGTTTCCCTTCGCCCAGAGCGCCTCGAGAATGCGGGCCGGGGACATTGGGAGGACCTCCATGCGAGTACCAATCGCCTGGTAAACCGCGTTAGCGACGGCTGCAGGGGGTGGAATGATCGGGACCTCACCGACTCCTCGCACACCGTAGGGATGACCGGGATTCGGCACCTCCACGATCTCCGTCTCAAGAAGTGGAAGGTCGAGAGCCGTGGGCATTCGATAATCGAGCAGGCTTCCGTTGGCCAGGCGGCCGTCGGCGTTATAGAAATACTCTTCGTTGATCGCCCATCCGATTCCCTGCGCAACGCCACCCTGCATCTGTCCTTCGACGTAGCTCGGATGAATGGCCTTGCCGACATCTTGACAGAGCGTTGCCCTCAGAATCTGAATCTTTCCAGTCTCTTCATCGATTTCTACATCGACGATCATCGTTGCGAACGCTCCACCCACTCCTGCAGGATCCACGGCTGCACGGCCCACGAGTGGCCCCCCCGTGTCGTCCAGTTTTCCTGCCAATTCCTTGAAGCTCATCGATTTGGATGGGTCGGACTTGGATCTGTATACACCTTCTTCGCACGTCACATCCTCTTCCGAGATCTCCCAGAGCTTGGCCGCCCTGCCGATCGTCTGGCGTTGAATATCTTGTGCGGCCTCGTAAGCCGCCCACCCTGTTGCGAATGTGGTCCTGCTACCACCAGTCACATCGGTATATCCCACAGAATCTGTGTCGACGACAGAAGGCTTGACGTCTTCGGCCGGAATCCCAAGAACCTCGGCTAATTGCATCGCGATACTTGTGCGGGTACCGCCGATGTCTGTCGAGCCCTCTACGAGACTGACCGTGCCGTCGGTGTTTACGCTTGCGGCCGCGCTCGACTTGAGACCCACGTTGAACCAGAACCCAGAAGCCACTCCACGACCCCGATTGGGACCCTCGAGTTTACTCTTATAGTGCGGATGATTCAGGGCCGCCTTGAGGCACTCCTCGTGTCCAATCCGCGGAAAGACCGGGCCGTCGGCTCTGCGTGTCCCTTCCTTGGAGGAGTTGGCGAGACGGAATTCGAGCGGGTCCGTCCCCAGCTTTTCACAGATCTCGTCAATGACGGTTTCGGAGGCGAACGCGGCGTTCGTGGCTCCTGGTGCGCGATAGGCCATGGTCTGTGGCTTGTTTACAAGAACTTCATACCCATCGATTGTCACATTCTCGATGTCGTAGGGCGCAAAGATGCACATCGACCCTGGAGCGGCCCAAGCGCCCGGGAACCCGCCAGACTCGTACGCCAAGTAGGCTTCGGCTGCAACGAGTTTTCCGTCTTTTTTCGCCCCCATCTTGCACCGTATGTAAGAGCCGGCGGTGGGGCCGGTTGCCTGCAGGACTTCCTCGCGGGTC
The DNA here is from genome assembly GCA_002433075.1 of Latescibacteria bacterium UBA6620. Classification (GTDB taxonomy): domain Bacteria; phylum Latescibacterota; class UBA2968; order UBA2968; family UBA2968; genus UBA6620. The sequence continues at coordinate 65,567 of DJHM01000045.1, read as the reverse complement.
ATGACGAGCTGGACCGGACGCCCCGTCTTCTTCGACAGAACTGCCGCCAAGGGCTCGAGATAGACCCGGATTTTCCCGCCGAATCCCCCCCCGATTTCTGTCGGGACGACCTTGACCCGTGAAACCGAAAGATCGAGAAGCTGTGCGACCTGCTCGCGCACTGTGAACGAGCCCTGTGTGCTGCACCACACGGTCACGGTGCCATCGGTACTCCAGTGGCCGGTTGCATTGTGGGTCTCGATGTAACCCTGATGAACAGTTGCTGTGTCGAACTCACGCTCGACTACGATGTCCGCGGCAGCGAAGGCCGCTTCTGCGTCACCGAGCTTGTGCTGGAAGTGCGTTGAGACGTTGCTCTTGGTTCCTGTGTCTTCCCCCATCGAACTGGTGGTCTGATTTTCGATCAACAGGGGTGCATCCGACTCCATTGCTTTTCGGACGTCGAGTACGGGTTCCAGCTCTTCGTAGTCGACATCGATCAGGTGCAACGCTTCCTCGGCGGCGTTAAGAGACGTGGCAGCCACGGCGGCAACTGCATGGCCGTGGTAGAGCACCTTGTCGTCCGCAAGCACATTCGCTCGCAGGTGGGTCAGGTTGGCAGCCCCCTCCCCAAGCTCCGCGATCCGGTCCTCCTGAAGGGGAAGGTCGGCCACCGTGATGATCGACTTGACACCGGGGTGCTGTTCGGCCTTGCTCACGTCGATCGACTTGATCCTGGCGTGGGCGTGGGGACTGCGGAGTACTTTTCCGTAGAGCAGTCCCGACATACGGACGTCTGCACCGTAGATCGCCCTACCTGTCACCTTGTCGGTGCCGTCGTGCCGAATCGGCCGAGTTCCGACAACCTTGTAGTCAGTCTTTCCGAGGTAGTCTTCGGTCTTCGTAGCCATTACGCCGTCTCCATCGTCTCCGCCGCATCCATGACGGCGCGGATGATTTTATCGTAGCCAGTGCATCGGCAAAGGTTGCCGGCTAGCCACAGGCGGATCCGTTCTTCCGACGGATTCGGCTCTCTGTCGAGCAGAGCTTTGGCCGCCACAATGAATCCTGGCGTGCAGATACCGCATTGCAAGGCTGCGTGTTCCAGGAATTTCTGCTGCAGTGGGTGGAGACCCTCGGGAGTCGCGACGCCTTCAATGGTCTGAACGTCCGCGCCCTCTGTTTCGACGGCCAGAACGAGACACGAATCCACAACCCGTCCGTTCAGGATAACACTACAGGCGCCGCAGTTGCCGTTGCCGCAGCCCTCTTTGGACCCCGTCAGGTCCAAGTCGTCTCGCAACACCTCTAAAAGCGTGTTCCTCGGCTCGCAGAGAAACTGAGTCTCCTCGCCGTTAATCGTCGTTGTGACGTGCGTTTTGCGCGCCATGGATCAAGACTCCTTTGCTCTCTGGACGGCGCCGTTGATGGCGCGCTTGCTCAGTACACCGGCAAGGTGAATACGCTGCTCCACCGTGCCTCGCATGTCGGTGATCGGATTGGCCTGCCCCTTGGCAAGGTCGGCGGCCTGCTGGATGATGTCGTCGTCGATTTCCTTCCCCGCCAGGAGCGAACCCGCTTCTTCGATCAGGAGGGGCGTGGGAGCCACCGCACCGACTGCCAACCGTGCCGATTCAAAATGGGTCTTCGCGTCGTTCAAGACGACATAGGCGGCCGCATTGGCCACGGCGATGTCCATTTCGTTGCGGGGAATGAACCGAAGGAAGAATCCGCCCGAATTCGCCGCCGGAGCTGGAAAATGAACCGAAAGGACGAACTCCCCGTTTTCCAGAACGTTCTGGCCAGGGCCCGTGCAGAAAGAGTCGACTGCGACTTCACGTTCTCCGTTGGGTCCCACGATTTTGGCGACCGCACCCAGCGCTATCATGGCCGGAATCGAGTCGGCGGCGGGTGAAGAGTTACACAGGTTTCCGGTGATCGTTGCGCGGCTCTGGATCTGAATCGACCCGATCAGCGTCATCGCATCCGTCAGGCCCGGATAGGCCGCCGCGATCTCTTCGGTCTCGTAGGCTTCGCAGCAAGGAACCGCGGCACCCACACTGAGTCCGGCTGCAGAGTGATAAGATAGAGCAGTCGTCTCCTGAATCTTCTTCACATCCACCAGAACCTTTACGCGACGGTTCTCTTTGAGCTGAGCGATGATGTCCGTGCCTCCGGCCAGGATGCGTGCGTCCTCGCCGTTCTCAGCCAGAATCGAAACCGCCTCGTCCACCGTGGTGGGCGTAGCGTATTCGAAGTCGTACAAGTCTAATCCTCCTCTTACAGGATGGGGATTGAGTCTGATCCGGTGAAACGCGGCATGGGAGCATCGCGCGTCCGAACCTCGCTAACGATATGGAGGCCCCACACAGGTGTCAAGCACCGAGGCTATCGCTCAGTGTCGCATTAAGTACGCGATACCCGCCCTCATCCACCGCCGTTCGGACCTCCCCTATATATCGCTCGAGCTGAAGGGTATACGGTTCTGTCCGCATGACAACCATCCAGATTCGGCCGCCCGGGTTCAGGTGCCTGCGTGCCCCTTCGACGAAAGGCCGCGCGAATGAGAGACCGGAATGAAATGGCGGATTCGAGACGATGACATCGAAACGGTGGCCCTCCACGCCATCGTATAGATCGGCGGTCACGATCGAGGTGCTGGCGCCAGATGCTTTCGCGTTTTCTTCCGCGCACCGTGTGGACCGGACATCTACGTCGGTCATGGTTACGATAGCCCCCCTACGCGCGAGGGCAATCCCGAGAGCACCGTACCCGCACCCCACGTCCAAGAGGGCCTTGCCTTGGCACGGTGGGATTGCATCCAGGAGAAGTCGGGTTCCGGGGTCCACATGATCTCGTGAAAATACACCTGCGCGGGTCACGAAACTGAAGGAATCGCCCTGGATGGAGCATTCGAATCGATAACTTGTCTGGATCTCAGCAACGCCCGAGCGCCTCCCCTTGCGAGCGCAGTACACTCTACGCCTCCCGACTTGCCTGACCTTCGTTGCTGACCCGAATACGTCTTCTGCCCTCCTGCGATAACTTTCGACTCCCCGATGTCGCTCCCCTCCCAGGTAAAAGCGGCCGCCCTCCGCCAATCGAGAGTGTACACCATCGATCCACTCGAATACTCTGGGCTTGGTCTCGGCGGGCGCTGGAGCATACACTGCGGCGTCGAATGATACATCTGGCAGGTCAGCGAGGCTGTCTACGGCGTCTGCGGGGCCACGCTCACGGGCCTGATTCACCCACTTGACGTTGCTGGAAACAAAGTGTGATCCACGAAGACTTTGAGTTGGAGGGCCGCCATCACCCAGATCGAGTAACCGATCACAACCGGTGATGTCCTCGGGCCGGATCCAGAGTTTGCGGATTTGCTTGGGCAAGTGAGTGGGACAGCCAACTCGCCAGAGGGCGAGCCAAGGTGGGCGTTGCGGTTTACCCGGCGGCTTTCTGCCTTAGGGCACTGTAGGAATTTTCGTCGTTCACCTCAGTTTCCACTTCGAACCCCTCGTCTTCCCAGCCGGGGATGACTTCACCCGTTGCGGGGTCTTGCAGGCCGCCGAAACCGCCGAGCATGTTGGTGAGATTCGTGTAGCCTGCCTGCTCCATGAGGTTCGCCGCCATTTGGGATCGTCCCCCGACCTGACACCCGCATACCACTGCCCGATCCTTTTCCAGGACCTTTGACACGAGCTCGAGGAACTCCCCGTTGGGCATCATCTGCCCACCTGGGCCTGGAAGCGCTACCGGGATGTTGATAGCCCCAGGGGGATGACCGCTTGCGAACTCAGGCTCCGTGCGGACGTCGAGATAGACCGCATCAGGGTTTTCGTCCAGATATTGTTTCGCTTCAGGGGGCGTAAGCTGGTTCACAGACATGGATATTATTCCTGTTCGGGGCCAGCGGAGAGGTAGCCCTGAAAAAGGGGCCTCAGATCCTCAAGCTGGTCTTCGATCGTGAAGGGAAGGGTTTGGGCGAAAAAGTCCGACTCTGCCAGGTAGGCCTTCTTCATCTTGCACGCGTTAAAATGCGACGCCCTGAACGTACCTTTTCGGAGATTGGCGTCCACAAGATCGGCTCCGCTCAAATCGGTACACTCGCACCGAGCCTCACGCAAATCACCCCAGGCGAGATTCGCCTGTTTGAGGTTGAAACCGGAAAATTTTTTGGCAGTGAGGTCTGCCACACTCAGGTCCGGCCTTAGACTCGGGTTCTCGTCTCTCCAGGCGTTCCAGTCTTCGGCACCCGGAGCCAGGAGCTTCAGGTGGTCCTTATCTGCCATGCAGCAGTGCGGTCGTCGCAGGTTGCATATCGCGGTCGCCCCCCGAAAACAGTCACGGCCCTCGAGGACTCGAGAGCCGGCGTGATACAATTTGGTGCCCCTGGGGCGACTCGAACGCCCGACCAACGGATTAGGAATCCGCTACTCTATCCTCTGAGCTACAGGGGCCTCGCCGCGGAATATAAAGGCCGACCCAAACGGGGTCAAGCCACGGCAACTGCAGGGTCAATATTCGATCGCGGAGAAGATCTCTCTTGAACCCAGTTTTTCGCGCCCACCGAGGAATCTGAGTTCGATCAAAAACGCGATTCCGACGATCTCCGCACCCAGCGAGTCGACAAGCTCGCACGCCGCCGCCATCGTTCCGCCAGTCGCCAATAGATCGTCGACCAGAAGAACACGTTCCCCTTTTTGGACCGCGTCTTCGTGAATTTCAATCGTGTCCTGCCCGTACTCGAGCTCGTAGGAAACGGATCGGGTGCGAGCCGGTAGCTTTCCAGGCTTTCGGATTGGCACGAATCCCGCCCCGAGCGATCGCGCCATCGCTGCGCCGAAGATGAACCCACGGGACTCGATGCCTATGACCTTTGAGAGATCGGTCGTCAGATACGGCTCTGTGAGTGTCGACAAGGCGAGATCCAAGGCGGTTGGATCGGCCAGGAGAGTCGTGATGTCTTTGAAAACGATACCCGGCTTGGGGAAATCGGGGATGTCTCTGATAAAGCGCTCTATATCTGGCAAGAAGTCTCCAATGCGTCACACAGCGATCGTGAATTCCCGTGGACTGGATGCGGCCAGTGGCCTTGGCTCCGTCGTGAAGGTTTCGACGCGGGCACCCGGGGGACCTTTTCGTACAGCCTTTTCAAATTCGCCCATCGCGACAACTTCCCCTTCAACCTCGATTTCGACAAGGCCGTCGGGACGGTTTCGCACAAACCCACCAAGTCCAAGCTCGCACGCGGTGGCACGGGTGAAGTAACGAAACCCAACACCCTGCACCCGACCTGCAACGAGGAAGTAGCGCCTTTGGCGTTCTGTCAAGACGACTTCACGACCTCCCAGAGAACCTCAGCGGGATGCCGTGCCCGGCGCCCGGTGGCGTGGAGAATCTGCTCTCGGCAAGAAAGCCCGGCGGCAACGATCTCCGTTCCAGGGCCGGCCTGTCGGACGACGTCGAGAAGGCGCGGCTCTCCAATCTTCAGCGAGATGTCGTAGTGTTCGGCTTCATACCCAAAAGCTCCGGCCATTCCACAACAGGCAGAGTCGATTGGGCGAGCTTCGAACCCGGGTGGCGAATTCAGGATTGTCAGAGAAGGACCGATCCCCCAAAGGGCCTTCTGGTGACAATGACCATGGACGAGAATGTCCCTCTTTTCATTGGAGAAGGGGATCTCCACTTCACCTTCCGTTATGAGATCGTGAAGAAAACTCTCGAACGTCCGAACGTGAGCGGCGACCTGTCTTGTTTCTTTGGAATCGATGAGGTCCACATAGTCGTCGGTTAACATGGAGACGCAGCTGGGTTCGATACCCACAATGGGAATACCGTCTTGGACGAAAGGGTGCAATTGACTGATGTTGAAGCGCGCGTTGGCCTTCACGTCGTCGACCATGCCCGCCGTCAACATGGGTCGCCCACAACACTTTCGATCAGGAACCAGCACCTCGTAGCCTGCGGCCTCGAGGACGCCAACGGTCGACATCCCGATTTCGGGATAGTTGTAGTTCAAGTAAGTGTCATTGAACAAAACGACTTTCTTCTCGGATTTCCTGGTCTTCCGGCGGCTCAGTCGGGACGTGAGCGTCTGATTCGCAAACGGTGGAAGTGTGCGTTGTTCGGCAATGCCAAGCCATTTCATGCCGAGTTTGGACAGAGGGCTCCGGGCAATCCAGTTCGAGAAAGGTGCGAACAGACACCCAAGTCGGTTGATGGCGTCGATATTCCCGAAGACCCAGGCTCGGAGTGGGGTGCCGTGCTCGGCGTAGTAGTGTGCCAGGAATTCGTACTTGAGCTTGGCCATGTCCACATTCGATGGACACTCCGACTTGCAGGCCTTGCACTCGAGGCAAAGATCCAGCACATCGTGAACGATCGGGTCTGTAAGTCCCCCATCGAGCTTACCTGAGATGGCGGCCCGTAGCGCGTTTGCCCGTCCCCGTGTCGAATCGACTTCGTCCCTCGTTGCCATGTAAGATGGGCACATCGTACCAACCAGCTTTTTTCGACACTCCCCTACGCCGTTGCACATCTCAATGGCTCGACCGAAGCCGCCCTGTGATGAAAAGTCAAAATGAGTGTGAGGTTCGATCGATTGATACTCTGCCCCGTATCTGAGATTCTCTGTCATCATAGGAGCATCCACGATCTTTCCGGGATTACGGAGTCCCTCTGGGTCGAACGCTCTCTTGAGCTCCCGAAAAGCGTTGTAAAGCGTGGGCCCGAACATCTGTTCGTTCCAGCAACTGCGAACCAGACCATCGCCGTGCTCGCCGCTGACGGCTCCGCCATACTTCAGGACCAGGTCGCGAACCTGTTCGGCGATCGATCGCATCTTGGCGATGCCGCTCGCGGATTTGATGTTGACAACGGGCCTGATGTGGAGCAATCCCACACTGGCATGCGCATAGTAGCCCGCCGTCGTGTCGTGAGCACGGACGATCTGCTCGAATTCTTCGATGTATCCGGGGAGTTTTTCGGGAGAAACCGCTGCATCCTCAACGAAGGCGACCGGTTTCGCATCCCCGATGATCCCCATGAGCAGCCCAAGCCCCGCTTTACGCACGTTCCAGACCTTGGCCTGCTCCTCCGCCTCTATGGCGCGGTGAAACGCATAGCCGAGGCCAAGGCTCTCGAGCAGCTTTTCCAGTTCATCCAGCTTGGGGTTGAGCTCGTCTACGGAATCGCCGTAATACTCCACCGCGAGCACAGCCTCCGGATCACCGTCTACCCACGCTCGCTGGGAAGACAGTGAAAGCGACCCCTTTGTCTGGTCCAGGATCATCTTATCGATCAGTTCGACCGCAGCTGGCGCCGTCTCCAGGATCGGAGCGACGGCTCGCATCGATTCGACCAGCCCCTTGAACTGAATGACGCCCAGCACCTTTGCTTGGGGCAGTGGCTCCAGATTAAGTGTAGCCTCCGTGATCGTCGCGAGCGTGCCTTCCGACCCGACGACCATGCGGCACATGTTGATGTCCTCGGCGGGATCCACAAAAGCGTCGAGGTTGTAGCCCCCCACCCTTCTAAGGATCTTGGGATATCGACGCTCGATTTCTGTCGCGTGAACACGGGCGAGTTTAATGACTTCCCTGAAGATCCGGCCCTCGAGGTCTCGTTGCTCCATCTTTGCGCCAACTTGGGCCTTCGACATGGTCGACCAGTGGGTCTGGCTTCCATCGGCCAAAATCATCCCAAGCGCGATGACGTGATCGATCGTCTTGCCATATTTGACCGAATGCGCACCTGCAGAATTATTCGAGACCATTCCGCCGATCGTTGCTCGACTGCTGGTCGCCACATCCGGCGCAAAGTGCAGACCATGCGGTTTCAGAAAAGCGTTGAGATCGTCCAGTACAACACCTGGCTGCACTCGAACCCAACGTTCCTCCGCATTGAATTCGATTACCTCGTTCATGTACTTCGAGAAATCGATAATCAGACCGGTTCCTACGGTTTGTCCCGCGAGCCCAGTGCCTCCCCCCCTGGCAACGATGGGAATACCAAGCTCGTTGGCGGTCTTGACCGCTACCAGCACGTCCTCGACGTTTTTAGGAAAAGCAACGCCAAGAGGGTGCATTTCATACATGCTCGCATCGGTGCTGTAGAGAATCCGCGTTGCTTGGTCGCTTCTGAATTCGCCTTCGAGACGGTCCTGCAGCGCAGTTTCCAGCCCAGCAAGGGGGGCATCGTTCATTTGATCCCTCCGAATGGCGTGGATGATTCGGCCACAATCTATCAATAAAGAAAGCGCCCGGCAACGAATGCCGGGCGCCAGATTCAGGCCACAATAAGTTGAATCAACGTCTCTTAGAGGATCGGTGTCGATTCTTGACGTTCTTTGGGTCGACCTCTTCCCAACGGGCGTTAGGTGCAAACTCTGCCTGGGATTCTACACGTTCAGCAGAATTCGTTAACGGCGCGAAGCTCGTGGGAGCTGCGTCCTTCGTTGACGAAGACACAGGCGCATCCGAAATAACCTTGCGGTTACTTGCTCGCTTCGGTTTGCTGCGCTGGGTCGAGGTGCGAGCGCTGGAATCTTGGCTCGAAGGAGGCCCATCCATTGCCCAGTTTACCGATCTGATTGCTTTTTCTTTGCCTGCTTGAGATTGGGGAGGTGGTTTCTGGGTGGCAGTGGGTTCAGGTTTGGCAGCAGCACCCCAACTTACCGTCTCGACGCCGGTGACTTTACGCGGGCGGTTCAGCGCTTCATCGATTTCACCGGCCGACACCGGTAATTCAAGCAGCCCCGCGCCAAGTGCCTCGATTCTCTTGTAGGTCAGCTCCCCAATGTGACCCGAAAGACAAGCCGATAAGGGGATGTCAGCGTGCTCGGGTACCTCAGAAAGCGCCTTGGCGAACCCGAAGTCTTTGCTGCTGAACAGCAAGACGTTGATGAGAATGAGATCGGGACGCCGGGTGTGAACACGCCGAATCGCCTGGACGCAATCGGGAACCACCTCGATCTCGTGACCTGTTCGGTACTTGACCAGTCCCTCGAAGGCCCTGACGTGCTCGGGATTGCTGTCTACGAGCAGGATGTCGGCCATATGGTTACCTCTCCCGATCGTCTGCGATACGCTCCCTTAAGATGGCGGCCAGGCGTGTCCTTGCCTCCCCCCGAATGTCTTCGTCGGTATCGAAGGAAAGCTGGCGAAGCGCCTCCGGGACGGTGTTGATATTCCCGATCACAGCCTGTCTCACCTCCAGGGAGGGGTCGTCAGACAACTTGATGATCCCCGGGTCGGGAAGGTTTGGATGCGCAGCAATTCCCTGCCTGACACTGACACTCGTGTCGAAGATCATCCCAAGGAGGAGCGCGGGCGAACAGCCCGGATTCCGGGCGACTTCGATGCGGATCGCCTCGTCAAGATCTACAGAAAAGTCGGCCAGAACGTGGAGCGGGGCAAACGGATTTCGCGCGACGGCCAGACGGACCGATCGCTCGGAATCTTGCGCCAATACCCCAAGGGTGTCCGGATGGGTATTCTCGTTTACAGCCACGTGCCTTCGTACGGTCAACGATACATCGTTGTGTAAGATGCTCAGGATTTCAGCAGGTGTGTTGGGGTTACTCGCCAGACCCACGCGAACAACTTCGGCGTAATCCTCCGCTAGAACTGTGAGGACGGCGTTGGCGGTTTGCTCGTTGTAAACCTTGAGTCCAAGGCGTCTCCTCTTGACTTCGAAGCTCTGGAATCTGTCCGTGATCTTCCAGAAACTACCTGGCGTAATAGTCTCGATTTCCGTGCTGTTCGTAAGAAAGATCCCCTTCCGCCCGAACGCTCTTCCCAGCTCGACCAAGGCACCTCCGCCCCCATCGAGGTCCTTTACGAAGGTGGTATCGATGTCGAAGAGGTGACGCGAATTTCGGGCCACACCCCATCTTACTGTCGGATTCGGATCTCTGGCCAGTTTGCCGAGGGAGGGGGAAGGTGTGTAGGAGTTGAACGCGACGTAGAATCTGACACCGGGGTCGTCATCGCTCGACAACGGCACGAGGACTCTCGGGTTCTTTGTCTTCCGCGCCCGCTCCTTTTGCTCTTCGTTCAGCTGGTCCGACTGCTGCAGAAGCCTAAGAAACTCCTGGTCGCTAACTAGGTTGGGGTCTCTTCGCAACTGGGCGTCCGAAACGGACCCAATCGCGAGTACGACCATCAGGATGACGGGACGAATGATTCTGGAACTTACCGGCACGTTCTACCCTCGCACGTAAGAGACCGCATTCGCCACACAAATCGTAAGCGTTTGTTTTTATTGCGCATACATGGACTGTGTGGGGTTCCTCTGGCAAAGTCAACAGATGGTCTTGCAAATCATACGCCAAGACTCACCTCTTTGGAGCTGAAAAGGGCAAATCTCTTGACTCCCTCAGGGGCGTTTCTTACTCTTGCCCCGTCGTAACGAGCCCCCAACACCCTCTCGGAAAGCTTTCCAATGCCAGCAATTACCTCGACTCAGACACTCGCCATTGACGGCGGCACTCCCGTGCGAGCCACCGACCAGTCATGGGCGTCGTGGCCGGATAATAGCGAGGCGGAATGGGAATCGGACATCGAGCCCGCTCTTCGGGACGTCTACTTGAGTCGTACGGAGGGACTGCCAGCCACACAATGTGAGTCCTTCGGATCTGCGTTTGCAGCCTACTGCGATGGTCGTTATGGCGTGATCATGCCCCACGGTACAGATGCGATATCCGCCGCGCTCGCCGGCGCACTCGATCTGGATGGGATCGGCGAGGGGGGCGAGGTCATTATCCCGAACTACACGTTTATCGCGACAGCAAGTGCGCCGATTTCGGTAAGGTGCTCGCTTGCGCTTGTTGACATCGACGCAGAGAGTTTCACCATCCTGCCTGAAGCCATCGAGTCAGCCGTGACGGACAGGACGCGTGCGATCATACCGGTCCACCTCGGCGGTCACCCTGCAGACATGAACGCCATCAACGCCATTGCCGAAAAACACGACCTGATGGTCATCGAAGACTGCGCTCAGGCGCACGGAGCCGAATACAGAGGCAAAAAAGTGGGCGCGCTAGGACACGTAGGTGCCTTCAGTTTCCAGTCCAGCAAGAACCTGACGGCTGGAGAAGCAGGCTGTCTCATCACGAACAACGTGGATGTTCGCGATCGGGCGTATGCGTTCAAGGATGTAGGCCGTCGACCTGGAGGAGAGCGCTGGGAGTATCCGCGGCTGGGGTGGAACTATCGAACATCAGAGTACCTGGCGGCTATTCTATTGAAGCGCCTACCGTTGCTGGAATCCCAGATTCAGCGACGCAACGAAAACGCTGCACGGCTGACCCGGTCGCTCGACGAAATTGAAGGCATTACACCGCCGCAGTTGAAGGACTACGTAACCCAGCACGGCTATCACCTTTACATGATGCAGTATGAACCCTCGGCGTTCGGCGGGAAATCCCGTGACGAATTTCTGGAGGCACTTCGAGGTGAAGGGATTGCGAGTTCGCCCGGTTACCAGCGTCCCTTGACAGACGAGGGCGCGCTCAAGACGGTGGCCGAGCGATACCCCGACATGGTCCGCCGTCTGCCGTGCCCGAATGTGGAACAAGCATCGGCTCACAGCATCTGGCTATATCAATACATGCTTCTCGGGGAATCTGAAGACCTGAATGACGTGGTCGAGGCGATCCAGAAGATCAAGGTCGCCTTCACGTCATGACGGAGACTGCGCCACAGCTGAGTAAGAACGTGCGGATCCTGATCGTCGAAGACGATGAGGATATGCGCGGGCTCCTGCTTGAAACGGTTAATCGCCTGGGTTATCTATCCAGCAACGGCAACGGAAAAAGCGAAAGAAGCGCTTTCGTCGATCGAACGCGGTGATGTCGATCTCGTGATGCTCGATCTCAAGATGCCGGGAGTCGGTGGCCTCGATCTGCTCAAGGTCATCCGCAGGCGGCAGTTCCCTGTCCCGGTCATTGTGGTTTCGGGTTACATCACCGAAGACATCGCTAAGGCCCTGACTGCCACGGGCGTCCAAGGGATGGTCGCGAAGCCGTTTAAAAAGGATCGGCTTGCGGAGGAACTCGAGCGTGTCGCGGCTACCTGTTTCGGGGCGTAGACCCAACCCTCCCCTTTCAAGCTTGCGTAAGGCCGGACGAAGATGTCCGGCCTTACGCTTTTCACTCCTGTTCAGCCTCGCTCCAATCCTGTCGTGCAATCCCTCTCACACGCCTTCTCAAAACCAGACTTCGGTTCAGGCGCCTGCTAACCGGCTCTCTGATGAATCGTCTCCCTATCTCAGACAGCACGCCCATAACCCCGTCGACTGGTATCCGTGGGGGGCCGCCGCCCTTGCAGTCGCACGCGACCAGAACAAACCCATTTTTCTTCCCATAGGATATTCGTCGTGCTACTGGTGCCACGTCATGGAAAGGGAGGTTTTCGAGAATCCGGAACTGGCCGCCAGGTTTACTGAGTCGTCCGGGACGGGTAAATCGAGTGCATCGCCTTCCATCAGAGTGACGAATGACGGGTCGAACCAGTCGTTTGCTTCGGCAGCGATCTCGAAGTTGGAGGCAGCCTTTTCCAGCATTTCGGGTACGCTATCGATGGCAATCACCGAACCAGGGCGTCGGGTAAAGCACGAGAACTCAAGGGCCTCCATTCCTCCGCCTACACCAACATAAAGAACTGTCGTGTCAGGTCGTAAGTCTCCTGCGTGGACGGTGGTGCCACAACCATAATTCATGACCGCCATCTCTTCTGGAATCAAGAGGCCAGGGAGCGCAAAAGGTGTAGACGTACTGCAAAACAGTGAGGCCTGTGGCTCCAGGGCGGCCTCTCGATACAGTTCCCGTGTCGTCTCCAGATAGGTGCTCTTGTCGATTCCTTATTTTTTCAAGGCTACGAGTAAGGTCTGACCGAATGCGGTCAGACCAATTCTCCACCGCAACTGCTTCCTGCCCCAGCCGTGCAGCCATAGCAATGGTCATCGACCTTGATCCTTCTGTTGGTCAGTTGGGCTGGAGTGAAGTCCCACAATTTTTCTGCCGGGGCCCCTATGTGAATGTCGAGCATCTGGTTAAAGTCGCAGTCGAACACGTGTCCCTGCCAATCCACGCTTACGAGGGATCGGCACATGATGTGCGGAAGGGTCTGAAGGTTGAAACTGTCCTCCAGCAGGTGCATGTAATTTTCATACTCGTTTCTTCGCTTCAGAAATGCGGAGAAACGATTAATCGGCATGTTGGTGATCGTGAATAGCTGATTGAAGAGGATCCCGAATCGATCGCACAGCTCTTCTCGATAATCGGAAGTCAATTCATCCTGGGGTGGGGGAAGCACGGGGCCAACTGGGTTGTAAACAAGATGGAGGAGGAGGCCGGTACCGGGAACACCATAACCATGTTCGTTGAGGGTTTGCAGCGCCCTGATGCTTTTCTCAAAAACACCTTTTCCCCGCTGTGTGTCTACATTCTCCTCCTCATAGCAGGGCAACGAACAGACCAGCTCACAAGCGTTCTCCCTATACCAAACGGGGAGATCCTCCTGCCCGGGTTCGAAGATGACTGTTAGGTTGCAGCGAATCATGACACTACGATCCATCCGCCGTGCTGCTTCCACGAACCGCCTGAAAGAAGGATTGAGTTCCGGGGCCCCACCGGTCACGTCGACCGTTTGAATGTCCGACGCCTCCAGGAATTCCAGAATCCGCGACATCGTCTCCCACGTCATGAGCTCCGTCCGCGTTGGGCCGGCGTCGACGTGGCAATGATGGCACGCCTGGTTGCAGAGTTTCCCCACGTTGATCTGCAACGTGTCGAGGGAGGTTCTCACGAGTTCAATCCCCTCGTTCTCCAAGGTTTGAGAGAAGCTCTCGATACCTCCGTCCAGTTCACTCGCGATGTTCAACAATTCCTGTCCGGCTGTTGCTCCGTTGCTCCCATCGAGCATGGCAGCTGTCCCCTTTCACGGAATGACCCGGCCCTCAGATTCGTTCGAATACAGGCTGTTCGACGAACTGCCTCAATCACCTAGGAGGGAGGAATCTCCTGAGCATCTGCTCCAGATGGTCGAGGCCGTCCCGAAGATCTGACAAATGACACCTCAAGACAGGACGATTCCGTCCTTCAAGAGCTTTCACATCTCCCAGTGCCTGCGACAGACTGAGGTTGCCTAACGAATAGCCCGCTTCGGGCACCTGAACATCGTCGATAGGATCGCACGTGATGTGGAGGAAGATGCCGTTCCCGGGGCCGCCCTTGTGTAACTGGCCCGTCGAATGCAGGAACCGAGGTCCGAAACCCATCGTTGTGGCTACGCCAAGCCTATGTCCAAGCAATTGCCTGATCCGCTGTAAGGCCTCTTCGGCGAAAGGTTGCGTGTCGATAAACGCACTCAAGGCGACATACCCCATCTGCGGAGTTTGTGTGAAGAGTTCGCCGAGGCATTCGCCTACTGAGCTCGCGGGTGTCCCTGTCGAATAGAGTTTCAAGTATGCGTCACTCGCAATGAGCTGTTCCTCTGGAAACCTGCCAGAGGCCACGAAATCTGAGATCGTACGGGCGGTGAGATCCTTGCTTTGCTGAACGTCGGGTTGATCGAAGGGGTTCACACCGAGGAGGACGCTGGCTGCAGCGGTGGCGACCTCCCACCGAAATAGCTCTCCGGACAGATCCCATACTTCGTCGAGAAAGACTCTAATTACGGGATGGCCTTCCGCTTCCAATTCTCTCGCATGCGCGGATAGCCTGGAATCGTCGCCGACCAGAACAAACACGAATATTCGGTCAGGAAGATAGCACTCGGGACTACGCCCTGGCTCTTCTACAACAGGGCAGATGCCCACCCCGTCCTTGCCCGTACTCTCCGCGATGAGCTGCTCGACCCAACCTCCCAATCGCGAAAGCGCTTGGGATATGAGGAAGGTCATTTTGTCGCAGCCCGTCTTGGATGCGGCTGCTATGGCGGCCCCCAGGACAAGACCCGGGTTGGATTCAACCGGGACGTGGGGTGCGCACTCGGCCTGCATTGAGGCAGCACTCTCAAGGAATCGAGCGAGGTCGATACCAGCCAGTGCAGCAGGTACGAGCCCGAACGCCGAAAGAGCAGAAAACCTTCCGCCGATTTCCGGGATACCGTGAAACACGTATCGGAAATTTCGTTCGATGGAAACAGCTTCTAGAGGCGAGCCCCGATCCGTGATCGCAATGAATTTCGACCCGTCACCTTCCGTCCGATGGTAAAAGTAATCCAGGAGGATGTTGGGCTCTGTCGTGGAACCAGACTTACTCGCAACGATGAACCAGGTTTTTCGAAGATCAATTCCTCGGTCAACCGCGAGGACCTGGTCCGGCACGGTGGAGTCTAAGATCGACAGGTGGGGTGTCGCATCAGCGGGGAATGTGATCGAGAGCATTTCGGGGCACAGACTGCTCCCGCCCATGCCTAGCAATACCACATCTTTCACGCCTGCTCGTTGGGCTTCTTCCCGGAGTTCGCTCGTGTCCCGGACCCACCTCGCTGCTTGTAGCGGTGCATCGAGCCAGGCGAGCCAGGCCTCTTCACCCGATTCCGTCCAGAGGGTGGAGTCCCTGGCCCAGATTCTTTTGCCTGCGTCCAGCGCGGCGAGGCCTTCAACTGCCTCTTCGAATTCGGCCGTGACTCGGCCCATGGCATACTCAACGCGTGCCACTCACTGCCCCGTGGATCTGAGCCTGATCGTTGAGAGACCAGTCGTAGTCGAAATACGCAACCGCGTATGAGGGAAGAGCCGTGTTTGCCTGCGCTCCGGGATGGTAGCGTCTCGCGTAATCAAGGATGTCGGGGCTTGCCCCATCATCTTGTCGTTTTAGCCACCCTGTAAAGTCGTCCTCGAACCAGGACAGAATCTTCGACAAGGTTACCGTCTTTTCCTCAGTGTCGATACGTACGTTCCGGTCCTCGTTCAGGAATTCACGCATCGCCCGGTCCAGCCTGGCTTCGAGAGTTGCTGAATTGAAGGCTTGGCGCTCCAGTCTCGGACAACCGATTGAGGCGCAGTTAATGGCCGCGTGGATTCTGGGATCACCGAATTCTGCACGTATGCTATCGTGCTCGATATCGTTGAGTATGTAGTCCTTCCCGCCTACCGTATACCAAGTTCGCTTGAAGAAGCCCGGAAGGAGCTTGATGACCTTGACCGACGCGACGGGATAAGCCTCAAGGACCCCCTTGAGCGTAAGCGCATTATATGTGTTGATCCAATATGCGAGCTGCTCTTCACGTGTCGGAAAGCGGTCCAGATGACTCTTTGGACTTACCCTTGAGAGTGAGACCACGCACGCATCCAGATCGGCCCTGTTTTGCTTCAGACCGGTATAGTCAACTCTTCCTGTTTCGTCGACGTATCTGTCCAGGCCTTTGTCGAGGAGACTATGATCGAAAGATCCGGGCTGCGCAAGCACGGGCGAAGCGAAAATGAGAGTCGATGCGAGAAGGATCCAGGTCATTCTGACGCCTTATTCAGTGCCTTCTTTGCAATGCGCGTAATCAGAACCGTGACGACGACCGATGCGATTAAACCGACCGTCAGGAATGCGTACTCCTGTGGCGATCGGGCCGTTCCACCTGCTGCTTGTAGGCCGGCCTTTCCAGCTGCGCCGAGGTAGACGTAGAGGACTGTACCTGGGAGCATGCCTGCCCAGCTCGCGATGACATACGGAACGAATTGCACGGCAGTCAGACCGTAGAGATAGTTGCTCAGGCTGAATGGGATTGCGGGGCTGAGTCGCAGGAGCCCCACGATCTTCCACCCCTCCTGCCCGATTGCCCTGTCGATGGCTCCAAAGCGTGCACTCGAATCGGCCTTTTTCGCGACCCAGTCCCTGGCGAAATAGCGTGAAATAAGAAATGCGCACGACGCGCCCACTGTCGAGCCCACCGAGACGACAACGGTACCCAGAACGAGTCCAAACAGGAAACCAAATCCGATCGTCAGGATGGAGCCAGGCACGAAAAGCACCGTCGCGGCAATGTAGACGAGGATGTATACGATGATTCCTTTTGTTCCGAGGCCGGCGACCCAATCGTTAAAGGCCGTCAGCCAATCCGTGATTGGCAGGTATGATCGAACCACAAAGAGCCCGATAGCGACAAGCAAGATCGCGGGCCACTTCCACGAGAACCGGCGGTTTTCCGAAGGGAGAGTGTCTTCGTTATCGCCCACAGGTTACACTCCTCTCCGCCGACGATACAGCCAATCGAAAACGGACTTCGCCCGCGGTGTAAGCCGTGTCCGGTTGTACTGGTCCCCGAGCTTCCGGACTACCTCGGCGAAAATGGGGTACGCGTGAATCGTCGCCGCGATCCCTCCCAGACCGATCCCGTGATTCATCGCCAGAACGAATTCGTGAAGGAGATCGCCGGCGTGGGCACCGACGAGCGTGACGCCGAGGATCTTGTCCCCACCCTTTTCCGTCAGGATCTTCCCATAACCTGACTCCTCACTCTCCACAATGTTCCGATCCACATCCTCCAGTTCCTGTTTGTCAAGATCATAGGGAATGCCCTGCTCACGCGCTTCCGTTTCACTCAACCCGACGTGGGCAACTTCCGGATCTGTGTAGGTGGCCCACGGGACGACTTTCAATGCAGCCTTCTGTCGCATGAATTGAAATGGCATCAATACGTTTCTGATCACGACACGGGCCTGAGCATCGGCTGTGTGAGTAAACTGATAAGGCCCGGCGATGTCTCCCGCCACGTAAATGTGCTTCTGGGTTCGTCTGGAGGTAGTCGTTAACCGGAATCCCGTAGCCGTTCGTAATCCACGCCCGCTGCCTCGAGGTCGAGGCCCTCGACATTCGGGATCCGTCCTGCAGCGATAAGCAGCGCATCCGTCTCCAACGTGATAGCCGTTTCTCCGCTGTTTTCGTCGCGCTGCGTAGCCATACAGTTTATGCGACCATCCGACTTCTGGGCGCTATTTACACCCGTACTGGTCAGGACACGGACCCCTTCAGTTTCGAGCCGTTTCTGAACGAACGAGGCGACATCTGGATCCTCTTTTCCCATGATCTGGGGCATGAACTCAAAGAGGGTCACTTCAACCCCGAGCCGATTGAAGACCTGACCCAGTTCGCACCCAATTGGTCCAGCCCCGACGATGACCGGCCTGTCAGGTTTCTGATTCAGGTTATCGAAGATTGTCTCGTTTGTGTAGTAAGGTACATCATCAATGCCCTGGATCGGTGGGATGCCCGCTCGGCGGCCTGTAGCAATGGCGAAATTTTTCGCTTTCAGATTCGTTTCCCCATCAACTTCCACTTCATTGGGTGACACCAATCGGGCCCGGCCCTTGAAAACGTCGACGGCCAGGCTTTCAAACCGCTCCTCTGAATCGTTCGGTTCGATCTTACCTCGTCTGGCCCTCGTGCGTTCGAAAATTTTCCCGAACTGGAAGTGGGGTTCGGTTCTTTCGATCCCCTAGCGCTCGGCGTGCCGAATCGTTTCGAGTACCCGTGTCGATGAAATCAGCGCTTTGCTTGGGACAAAGCCGAAGTTAAGGCAGTCCCCTCCTATTTTATGACGCTCGACAAGGGCCACTCTTCCGCCGAGTCCGGCCGTGCCGGCGGCGGTCACGAGACCTGCAGTTCCTGCTCCAATCACGACGGCGTTGTAGGTTCCTTGACCTCTTTCTTCGGCCATATCGATTCCCCAGTTAGGTGCGTTCCACGCTAAAACTGTCTTCAGACAAGGATGGCTATTGCTGTGCCATCAAATGATTGAAAGCAAGCGTGTCTTCATCGTTTTGTGGGGCAGTCGGTTACAACCAATGGCGGGTCGTTGCGGTGTGTTTCATCCGGCGGTAGGCTCACCGCAGGCCAGGCGTCTGGGGGCAGGGTCTCACGCAATCGTGAGGGAACGGAGGAGTTTATTTCAGGTGGGATCAAAGAACGTGAGATACGGTTCACCCAGGAGCTCGCGACGTAGCAGTGTGGCCAATTCAAGCGCGTGGTAGTCGCCCCACATGGAGGACTCACCCGAAGGAACGCGATGTCCATCTGGAACGTGATCCCATCCGTTCGGGCGGTGGTAAACCGAATGCAACAGAAGGCCCTGATGCTCATCTGAAATGGAGAGATACGGCTCTGCGAAGAGCGTTCGTGCCACAGTCAATGCGGCTTGAAGATAGGGCGCCTCGCCGGTGCGCTTACCCAGGCGATAGAGGCCCTGGGCCGTAATCGCTGCAGCCGAGCTGTCTACAGGTTCGTGGTCGTTGTACGGATCAGCCGGACGATCTCGCCACCCATCCATCGCGCTCAGACCAGGCGCTCCAGTATCCCAGTAGGGAATGCCATCGGAGGCCGTTGCGCCGTCCAGGTAGTAGTCTGCTGTTGCCCTTGCGGCCTTCGTGAAGCTCTCCAATACGGTTTCTCGTCCACCGAGTTCATCAAGGTCCGCGTCACACAGCGTATCGATGAATTCGAGCAACTCTGCGTAACCCGTGATGATCCAGGCCATGCCCCGGGTCCAGGTTGAGAACGGCGAGTAACCCTGCTGGGTGCTTGGGCAGCGGTAGTTGCCGTCGTTCACGTTGAAGATGGATTCGTGGACAACACGTCCCCTGACATCGTAGGTGTCGCGGCCTTCGCCGTAGTAAACATTGTAGGTCGCCGTCGTTTCGGCGTGTTGTATCAGACGCTCGAGTAGCGAGATCGGTTGATCCCCCTCCCCCATCAATGCGTGGCCGAGGGTGTGGGCAAGGCCTAGCACCCGACAAGATCGGATCGTATCAGAAAACAGTGAGTGGGGACCGTTGAAGGAGTAGATGTACCCACGCCCATCGTGTATGGTCGTCCATCTTGCACCCTGAACGGCGCCCGATGCCTTGATCGCCAGGTCGTAGAAGTGACGCTCCCATTCATCGGCCTGAATCTTGCCCTCCATCGCCAACCGGCGAAGGTTACCGTAAGTCGATAGGTTGTTGAACCCGTGGTCGTGGACGCCGACGTGAGTGACGTGGCTGGCCATCCTGGACACCGTCTCAGAGCGGCCGATCTCCAACAGATCCTCTTCCCCGGTCGCCTCGAAGGCAAGAATGGCACACCCGAATTGGAAACCCTGCGTCCACTCGGTCCAACCTCGCGTCGTATATTGCCCGCCTGCCGTGAAGACAGGGGTGCCCTCACCCGGATCCCAAGTATTTTTGAGGGATCTAGCTTTCTGCGCGGCCAGGTTGAAAGTTTGTTTGATCTGAGATGACAGATCGCGCAGCGTAACGTCAGGGTCGATTCTCATCTTGCCTCCGGGTCATCATCGTATTCAGAGGCGGAGATAATACCCACAACGATTTGGACACGCAACCGACACGCCCTCTTTGCCACTTCCTGCGAAACGTCTTTGACGCTCAGGACGGCGAGCCTATCATTCCATCCAACAGAGTCATATTGTACAGAAACGAAGGAGCGAACGATGGCGGAGGAAAAACACGGACCCACAGGATACGATGATACCCCCATCCTGCTAGGCCAACCCTGGCGCGTCCACGATGGGGAACGGCCCATGCCGACGGTGGTCACACCTGGGGCCACCTCGACCGACCCACCCGAAGATGCCGTCGTGCTATTCGGCGGTTCTGACATGTCTGGATGGGAGAACAAGGATGGAGGCCCGGCTGAATGGACAGTGGAAAACGGCTACGCGCAAGTCAATCCAAAGTCGGGGGATATCCTATCCAAGGCCACATTCGGCGATGCGCAGCTACACCTGGAATTTGCCGCGCCTTCAGAGGTTCGTGGATCCAGCCAGGGTCGGGGAAACAGCGGTGTGTTTCTCATGGGACTTTATGAGGTTCAAGTTCTGGACGGATTCGACAACCGCACCTATGCCGATGGGTTAACGGGTGCTATCTACGGACAGTTCCCCCCCCTAGTCAATGCCTGTCGAGCTCCGGGGGAATGGCAAACCTACGACATCGTTTTCCAGGCGCCGCGTTACCAGAACAGCAACCTCGTCAGCCCAGCCTTTTTGACGGTATTCTTGAATGGGATTCTCCTGCACCATCACAAAGCCGCTCACGGCCCGACGGGCCATAGGAATCTCTCCTCCTACGACCCACCGCACGGCCCCAAGGGGCCCCTGAAACTGCAGGATCACGGTGATCTGGTCAGGTACAGGAATATCTGGATGCGTGATTTAGGGGACTATGATCAGGCGTAGACGATTCCTGACTGCAAGGGGACACAGCGTGGCCCCCCAAATTCAGCGCGGTTCAACATCACGCGGTTAGTTCGAACGCGGCAGAACTGGGGTGCGTCACAAAAAACTCTGAGGTGCACGACCGGGAGGGAAATTTCGTATGATAATCCGACTCCCACGAAGCAAGGAATTCGTCGACTTCGGATTCCGGGACCGCGGCCCATACACTCCCACCGAATCCGGCTCCAAAGGCCGAAGCGGTTATACTTCCCTGGCGGACCGCAGAATCGCATAGCCATTCCGTTTCTTCGACCTGGTTTCGGAGTAGGCGAGCGCCTCGAGACTGAGATTCAGACACAGCAGACCCGAAACCGAGTGGATCCTCCCTGGCCAGGGCATCTGCAGCCTCCTGCACCAACCGCTCACTTTCCTCAACAAACTGATCGAGTCGTTCTCTGATTTCAGCCTGGGTGAATTCCCCTGGCGGGGCTGATGAAAGAGCCCTTCGAGTCTCCTCAACACCCTGTTCCCGAATGGCGTCGGCCAGCGTAGTCCACTTCGACTGCTTCCCTGCATTCACTCCCTCCAGCACGGCTGAAGCAAGTCGAGAAGCTCTATTGTATCGATCCATAGCTTCGCCGGTCTTCTGGGCAACAACACCCGAGACCCCAATCGCCAGGGCCACGGACGGCAGGAACGGGATCGACCCTTCGTGTCTGATTGGACAAAACGAGTATTGTTCGAAGTGACCCTTCTTACAGGTCAGGATGGCAGTATGATCTTCGCTTCCCCCGAAAGTTCCGACGCCTCGATCCCCCGAAAGAGGTCCAAAGGACTGTCCGTTTTCGACCGTACCTAGATATCCAGAGAGATCCTGCAAGCTGGAAATGGTGTTTGTGAAGTTCTCCGATTCCTCGATGGCGTTCGTTCCAATCAGGCCCAAACTGAAAGCAACGATCAAGGCGCTTGAACTGCTCATCCCCGCTGCCAGGGGCAGGTCGCTTCCAAAAAAGAAATCGGCACCCCGAAGGGAGCCGAAGTTCCTGGAAAGCCGCCGTCCCACAGTGGACAGGTAGTTGGCCCATCCCGGCATTGGGATAAGGTCCGGAGAAAGATCAAACTGGGTCCGTTCTTCGCGGACTCGGTCGATGGCCAGTACGGTTCGATCCGGGCGTGGCCGGACCACGATCCACATGCCTCGATGTGTCGCTGCAAGCAGGCTTCGGCCACCCGCATAGTCTGTGTGTTTCCCAAGAATCTCGATTCGGCCAGGGACCCACAAGATGCGGTCTCCCTCTCTGATATCTTCGGGTAGCACTCGCTCGAGGAGATCCACACGCGTTGCGACGTCTTCCGCCTCCATTCGGTCTTGCAAAGCTTCGTGGGCTCGATCGAGGATCCAGGTCGACACACTTACTCCGACAGGTACCGAATTCGTCTGGCCACGTCGGTGTTCACCGAATGATACGGGCGGAAGAGATTACCACTGTCAAACAACGTTCGACGAATGTTCTCCACATCGTCGTGACCGAGGGCCTGGCTGAAAATTTGCAGGAGGTAGTCTGTCCCTGTACGGGAAGGCGCAAGTCGATCTCTATCGTAGAATCTGGGATGCACGTAGCGAGCGTGTATGTGTCCCCACTGATCTCTGAGGGCGTTGGCGTCGATGCTGTCGAGGTAGAAACCCTCTTCCCTATTCCACTGGAGAGTGGCAATCGCGTTGTTCTGACCCTCGAGCAGCATGTCGACTGACTTACCGCCAAGCTGAGCCGCATAGAACCGGTCGAACAGTATCGGTCTTCCACCGCGCTGAGCGTGGCCCACCTTTCGTGTGAAAATGGCCGCGCTGGCAGATTCACTGCGTCGACAGATCTGGAAAAAGTCGTCTCCGATGCAATCGATCAGGATATGCCGCAAAGACTCGGCCGCCCCCGATAGCTGGATATTACCAGCCGGATCCGTTGATGCCTTCTGAGCCCCAAGCTCTCTGCCATCTTCACCCTTCAATCCTTCCCCACACACGATGACGACGTTTTTCTGCCTGTCGTAGAGCTCCAACACCTGCTCTGCGATTAGATCGACGTGTAGCGGCACCTCTGGTATCAGAATCAGATCCGGCTGGCCATATACGACCCCCAGCGCGATATAGCCCGAGTGCCGTCCCATCACTTCGACGCTGGCGATGCGGTGGTGACTCTCGGCCGTCGTCCGAACGCGTTGGATCCCCATCGCGGCATCAAACACAGCTGTGGCATAGCCGGGGGTAACGTAGTTGATCATGTATTCGAGGTCGAAGGTTGCCCTTCTGTAGGTTGGCTCTCCATCGACATCATCCTTCAACCATTCCTAGGCTTCCGAAGCGTAGTTCAGGCCCAGGTCGTTGTCGGTCTTCTTGGGCGCCAGAACGGCCGGAATCCGCTCGGATATTGGTTGTAACCCGTTCAGTGTTCCGTCGCCGCCCACACAGATCAGACCATCGATCCGCAAGCGGTGCAGGCGGTCCAGAATCAGCGATAACTCTCCTGGGTCGTCAGAATTTACGTACGCTCGGGAACCCCCAGAAGCGTGCCGCCCATGGTCGCGTCCAGCTCGGGAATTTCTCAAAACAGTGGATTCAGGTGAGCATAGGGAACACGAGGGTTGAGCAGGCTGTCATACCCCTTGATGAGTCCGAAGACTTCGATGTGGAGCTGATTGGCCCGTGCGACCGCGCCGTGGAGTGTGGCATTCAGCGCAGGCGGATCGCCGCCTGCGGTAAGAATCGCGATCCTTTTCATCAGCGGGGTCCACTCCCATCTGACTCAAAGGCGTGATAGATCGCACGGACGGCCTGTTCGTAGTCCGACTCTTCGACTCCAACAATGATGTTGATCTCCGAGGCCCCCTGATCGATCACCCGTACGTTGACACCGGCGTCGGCCAGTGCTGAAAAGAGTTTGGCCGCGATACCGATCTGATGCGACATGCCTTCCCCGACCGTGGCGATCAGCGCCAGTCCGGGAAGCAACTCCGTACGATCGGGATCGAGTGTTCTCTCGATTTCTTCAAGCAGGAGCGCGCCCCGACCTGCCAACTCCTCGTCGCTCACGATGACCGAGATCGTGTCGATTCCTGAAGGAGTGTGCTCGTAGCTGATATCGTGCGCCGCGATGACCTCGAGCACCCGACGGCCGAAACCCTTGAGCTGGTTCATGAGGGCTTTTTCGATAAACAACATCGTGAAACCGGGCCGTCCAGCCACACCGCCCAGAGCGTGGTCCTTAGGGATCCGTGTTTTTTGGATGCGCGTCCCCTTGGCATCGGGATCGTTCGTGTTCTTGATGTGGATGGGAATACCGACTTCACGCACCGGGAACATGGCCTCGTCGTGGAAGACGCTTGCGCCCATGTAAGAGAGCTCTCGGATTTCTCGGTACGTGATCTCTTCAACCGGTCTGGGGTTGCTGACTACCCGGGGATCCGCCATGAGCAAGCCCGAGACATCCGTCCAGTTCTCGTAAACTTTGGCCCCAGCTGCCCTGGCAACAACGGCCCCCGTGATGTCAGAACCTCCGCGAGAAAAAGTCTTTACCTCACCGTCGGCGGAAGCTCCATAGAATCCCGGGATGACATAGCGACCCTCGCCATCCAAGGCGTTGCCCAGAAGCTCGTACGTAACAGGATCGAGGCGCCCGTCTGCGTCGAACCGGATGTGTTCGGCGGGCTCCACGTAGACGGCTTCAAGCAATGCAGCAAGAATTTTCCCGTTGAGATACTCACCTCTCGACGCAACGTAATCCACCGACGCACCCCGTTCCAGATCGGCACGAAGGTGACCGAGCAAGTCTTCCACATCCAGATCGAGGTCCAGCCACTGGGCAAGATCGATATATCGGTCGGCAATCAGCCCGAACGCCTCATCATAGGTTACCCGCTGCCGAATCGCCTCGTGACACAAGTAGAGCAGATCCGTGATCTTCGTGTCATCGTCGTGACGTTTGCCCGGCGCAGAGGGAACAATGAATCTCCGTTCTGGATCAGCGTTCACGATCGCCGCAACTTTCTGAAACTGAGAAGCATCGGCCAGGGAAGACCCGCCGAATTTACACGTGATGCTCATCAATATGTGCCCTAGAGAAATCGCCGGATCGTGACAATCCGGCGATGGTTTCGCCTGAGTTATCTGAGAGAGTAGAGGATCGACCCGAGGCTCACCAGGATTCCGACGGCAGCCGCCTGCTTGCCCCCCTCCGGGTCCGGGTCTACGAAAACGAAGGTGGAGAGCCGCCCCAAGAAACGAAGATCACGCGGCGCCTCTTCCGGTGCTCTTTGGCGAACGCGTTCCTGGAGGATCCCCAACAGTAATCCGTGGAGAGCTCTCGTGTTCACAGGCTTCTGAATATAGCCTGACGCACCGAGATTCCGTACCCGGGCCTCCGCATCCTTCGAATCCGATCCACTCACGACGGCAATTTTCTGGTGTAGGCTCAAGGGCTTGAGGAGGCGGAGGATCTCCTCAAGCCCTTGAGTGCTTCGTTTAATCCTTCCCGCGGGTCGGCGGCAACGTGCACCTCACAGCCTGATCGGGTGAGACTGAGATCGACGATCTCGAGAAAGAGCCGATCGTTGTCAATCACCAGCACGCGCCAGGTCGGTTCCCTTTTTTCAGTCAAGAGGCCAGAGACGCCTTCTTCTTCCGCAGCTGCTTCAGGAGCTTTCTTACGTCTGACATGCTTGGATCCAGGCCGATTGCCAGATTCAACGCGTCAATGGCTGCTTCGAGGTGCTCCACCTGATCTGAATCCTGGAACTTATATGTATAACCCAGTCCAATCACGTGATTGGCGCGTGCCTTGAGGTTGTGGGACAGGTCCTCCTTGGTCAACGCTTCCTCGGCAGTTACGATGGCTGAATCGAATGCTCCGCCCCGGAACTGGTAGAAGGAAGCGAACACCCTTGCCCGTGCCAGTTCGTCATTTCCTTCCCCGTAATCGATACCCTTGCTGACGACCTGGAGAGCCTCCTTGTACCGCTTGAGCCCCTCTAACATTCTAGCCACCTCGAGCGCCTGGTTGCATAGCAGATTCTTCGCGTTGCGATCCTCGGGAATCGCTCGGAAATCATATAAGCTCCAGATCGAGTCCTGGAAACTCCACGTCTTCAATACCCGCTCGATCATAGCCTGATCTTTTCTCGTCGCCGCTGCCCGTCCCCACAACCGCGTCTTCTGGTAAAGGTGGTTGGCAATGCCCCTCATTGCGGGTGGATATCCGGACGCTGATGCGATTATGTCAACGCCGATACTGTAAATAGAGTCACCGGTGGCAACGGCAAGATCGCCTACTCTGGATTCGATGGATCTGAGCTGGGCGGCCCGGATCTGTGCGCGTTCACCAGATTTCGTCCCTCGGTGGGTGGTGGCGACATCGTCATACCTCTCGATGGCTTTCTGGAGATCAGTGACACTCTCTTCCAGGTCCCGCACCAACCCAAGATCGTAAGCGGCTTGCTTTTCGCGGTCTTCGCACGCCCAAACGAGCACAAGCATTGCAACAGGAATGACTCTTCTGCAGATCATTGCTTCCTCCAGCTACTCGACGTCGGCCCTGAGCACGACCTCCGATCGCTTCTTCTGATTCATGCGATCAACCAGTCTGCGGTTGAACTCGTGCGCGGTATGGTATCCCTGGATTTTCAATTGGTAGTTCATAGCAATAGCCTCAGCGATCACCGTGATATTTTTCCCCGGGTAGATCGGCACTGTCACCTGGGGCACCTCCACATCCAGAACTGCAGCCCAGTCTTCTTCGAGTCCGATCCTATCCAATCCCGTCGACTCGTTCCATTCCACCAGCTTGACGATGACCTCGATTCTCTTCTGCAAACGCGTCGCACGTACACCGAACATGCTCCTCACATTGAGAATTCCCAGTCCTCTGATCTCCATGTGATCCCGCAGCGCCTCTCCACTTGTGCCGACGAGGATCCCCTGAAGTTTCCGTGAAACCAGGACAACGTCGTCGGCCACCAGACGGTGTCCACGTTCTACCAGATCGATGGCGATTTCGCTCTTGCCGATCCCACTACGGCCCATCAAGAGGAGCCCGATACCGTAGACATCGACCAATGAGCCGTGAAGCGCTGTGTGTGGGGCGAAGACATCGTCGAGGTATAGTGAGAACAAGTGGGCGAATTTTGTTGTCGAATAGGATGTCGTCAGGAGGGGTATGTTTCTTTCGTCCGCAAGATGTCGGAGGGTAGGCAGTACTTCGTTGCCATCCGTCACGATCACCGCGGGAATGTCGAACTGGTAGATGGTTTTCAGTACCTCTGGCCGTCGGGATTCGGGGAGGCTCAGGATGTACAACATCTCTGTGTTACCCAGGATCTGAGCACGGTCAAAGGTGAAGAGTCCCACGAACCCGGCGAGGGCGAGGGCCGGGCGGTGCACGTCGCTTGAAACCAGTTCGTTCTCCAAGCCGCCCTGACCAGCCTCGAGGGTTAGATCAAGTTTATCTCCAAAGAGTTCTATGGCTTCTCCGACCGTCACGCTCTGCACGTTCATTCTCCCCCGGCGGGCTGGCTGTGTGTGTCCGGACGACGATCGCGACGTTTGTCGTGGAGTTTCTTGAGCTGGGTTCCCATCCTTTCAAGTGACAAGTCGATGGCCGTATAAACTTTTTCGCCCTCTATAGAATATTTAAGCGTCTGCGAAGAGACGTTCACCACGGTGTCGGCACGGAATTCGTGCGTCTCCTGGAGGATTGTGAGGGAAACATCGATGAGTGGGGAGTAGTACCGTTCCAGCTTCGTTACAGCCTGCTCGACGTGCTCACGAATCGCGTTTGATATGTCGAAATGGTGGCCGGAGACTCTAATGTTCACGTGATCCTCCCACGAATTTTCAAGCGTGGTTTGGTGCTGCCGGATCGAACGTTTTCCTCATCCTGACAGATGTTCCTTCGGGATCGGTTGTGAAATCCACGTAGTCCATGAATTCCCGCATCATCAGAATCCCCCGACCCGAGGGGTTGAGAAGATTCTCCTTCCTAAGGGGGTCCGGGACCTGCGCGAGGTCGAAGCCCCCTCCTTCGTCCCGAACAGTACAGATGAGCTCGGAGGCCGCGGTGACGATTCGGATATGAACTTCCTTCTGAGGATTTTCTTCGTTTCCGTGCTGAATGGCATTATTCACCGCCTCCATGACGGAGATCATCAGATCGACCTCGTCGTCTTCTCCGATTCCCACACGCCGACCCGCCTCCTCGATGAGGCCAGCGACTTTTTCCATCGCGTCGTAAGTGCTCGGGATGCTAATCTCGAGCACTTCGGGTGTGTCCTGGGACATGGCGGCTTTCTAAAGTGGCGCGTCACCCGGCCGAGAAGAATCGGCCTTTCGTCCCCTTGGGTGAGACAGCGATGCGAACGCGCTCCGAACAGCGAGGGCACGTGGCAGCATAGGCCGTGCCCTTTGCGTTGAGGTAGGCCCGTGCGTAGACGTTGCAACACCGGAACAGCAGCCCGACGAACGGACGCCTTGCCATGGTAAACCTTAAGAAGAATAGAGGTTACCGCGAGTGAGAATATACTCCATCGTTCGAGAGCTTGTCAAGATCATGCCCGACTTGGAGGCGCACAGCTGGCTTGACGCAACGAGCTTTCAGAAAGTATACTTTCGCGATCGACGAAACCTGATATCAGGAGACCCTGTTGGTCACCCTCATCATTTCTGCCTCAGCCGGCTGCTCCTTATTCCTGCTAGGGATGTATCTCTACCAACGGTACGGACTTCCCGCCATCTTCGAAAGCCTGCGCGGCGGCAGGTGGCATTTCTTCGTCCTTGGTGCTGCAACTGTACTCATCATGTCGCACCAGGGTTTTCACCTGCACAGCTACACCCCCGCTCTCAAAGGGCTGCTTGGCATCGGTCTGACCTGGATCGGGTTTCGCGCGGGACTTGACTTCGATTTCCGGCAGCTGCAACAGGCAAACCCAGGGCAAGTCAGGACCGAAGTGATTCTGCTTATGGTTTCATTCGTCGCACTCTTTTCCGTGCTCTCTATCCTGGTGCCGCCCGCCTCCCCTCAACTTGTTGACGATGGGTTCACCTACGTGGCAGTTCTGGTGCTGTCCGTCATTGGACTCACCGCGAGATCTTCAGGATTCTTCGGGGTCGGAACGGGGAAGCCGATTGCCCCAGTCGCATCGCCCGTTTCTTTCATGGCCAATCCTGCTGCCGTCCTTCTTCTATGCCTGCTCTACCCCGTCGTGTCGACCCCTTCTCTCGGCTTGATCGGGCCTTTTCGGGTGACCGGATACCTTCCGACGATTGCCGTGTTGGCCAGTCTGGGATTGCTACTAGGGATCATGGTCGACTTTGTGTTTCGCGCCCACAGAAACGGTCAACGTTGTACGTTTCTTACCCTCTCTGCGTGTGCGGCGATTACCGGCCCTTGCTTACAACTGGGTTTTCCTGTGATCGTCGCGGGATTCGTCGGGGGTGTATGGGTCATCAATACGACCGTCCGAAAGCGTGAGATTGCCGAGTTGTCCGAGTATGCCACAAGCATTGTTGAACCCATATTCGTACTCACCCTCGGTGCACTAATCGCTGGGCATCACTCGCCGGTTTCAATCGATCCGTCAGCTACGGCTGCCGTCGCTCTGGCTTTTCTTTTACTACGGGGGCTGGCAAGAACAAGCCGGTCTCTTGCTGCCCTTGTCCCCCAAACGAAACCTCCACGGGGACAGAACCACTCACTTTACGCGTGGCTGCCCATGGGCCGAACATCGATCGGTCTGATCGCTCAGCTTCTCCTGTTCCCCATGGGAGGCGCCACACTCTCTGCAGGTCTGTTATTGGCAGTCGCTCTGTCCCAGTCGATCGTCCTGCCAGGGCGGGTCGCCTCTGTAAGCCGTGGGACGCAGAACGGAACAGCCACGTGAGAAACCTCTTTATATGCTTCTTACTTGCGACAATGGTCTACCTGGCTCAGTCGGGTCCAGCACCCCTGACGGAGCCCTCGACCTATCTTGGCATCGTCTTGGTCATCCCCATTCTTGGCGCACGACTCTTCAGGAACTGTCGGTTGTCACCACCTGTCGGTGCGATCGCCGGTGGATTCTTGCTTGGGCCAACAGGATTGCTGTCCACATCGGCGCTTCAGACGGTCCAACCCTTTATCGCACTGGGCTTTGCCTGGGTGGGTTTATATCTGGGTGCAACGTGTTCGCGACCCGTAACCCTGAATCGTCGCACAGTGATCGCTGCGGCCGCCCCTGTCATAGGGTGCACCCTCATTGGCAGTGCCCTCTTCTCCTGGATGTATCCTCTCGATCTGAAGGAGAGTCTCCGCCTGGGTCTCTTGGCTTCGACTACTGCGCCGCTGTTCGTCCAGTTGACAGTCCCGGAACGAAGGGAGCCGCTTGCGCAGGCCACACTGGTGTCCGCGTTTGTCCTCATCCTTCTGGGGTTAACTGTTGTTCCCGATCTGGAATCCTTCGGTCTATCGAAGAGAGCCTTTGCGGTCGCTGGTTTGTTGATTCTGCTGCTGGAGCTCACATATCGATGCTATCGGGCAGTAAGAACGGAGCCCGGGCACTATGTGCTTTTCATCCTCGTGGGAGGGGCCCTCACGGGACTGTCCTACTACTGTGAAATCCACCCTCTGCTGCTGGGTGCAGGGTTCGGTTTCGGCTTTGGTCTCCGAGCTCGGGCCTTCCGCGATGGCTTGAAGCCATTGGAGGACAGCTCAGCCCACCTCGGCCCCTTCATTCTTGGCAACATCGCGGCGCATCTCCAGCCTCATCGATTGGCCGATCTTGGCGCCATCGAATGGGAGTTCCTCGCCGTCTACCTCCTCACGCTCGTCACTGGAAAAACACTGGGAGGCATTCTGGGAAGCCGGCTCACGGGAGCCCCTGTGGGAATCTGGACCCTGAGTTACGCCCAGGGAGTTGCACTCCCCCTGCTCGTTCCACTCGTGGTGCCTGCGCACCTCTTCCTGGGGGCACGCGCTCACGACCCCGTCCTGTTCCTGACGGCTCTTTTCCTGTCGGCGGGCGTCCTGCCTGCCCTGATCGTTTCTTTGTGTTCGAACTCGAGGAGGGGTTCGGGCAGTCAGCCCGTGGTGCGGAGAGAACGAGCAGCTGCTTCAGGCGGCATCGGATTGGTGTAGAAGCCCGTCACCCACTCGAACCCCGCCACTGGCGTTAAACGGGGAATAATCTCGAGGTGCCAGTGATAGTCCCTTTCGATCGTGGACCAGTAGTGCGGGGATTGGGGTTCCGATTTGACGTTGGGCGTTGTGTGGAGGACGAAATTATAGGGAGGGTCACACAACACATTCTTGAGTCGGCCGAGCGCGTGGTGGACGGTCTGACCAAGTGCCGTTACCATTGCGTCGTCTGATGCGGAAAAGTCGTGACTGTGAATCTGGGGGGCGATCATCATCTCGTAAGGAAACCTGGAAGCGAACGGGGCCCAGACAAGGAAGCGGTCCGTCTCAAGGATGACCCTCTCACGACTCTCGGATTCCTGCCGAACTACATCGCAGAAAAGGCACCTTTTATGCTCTTCGTATTACTGGCGGGTTGAAGTCAGCTCCTGCCGAACGGTTATTGGAGTCACCGGAAGCCCGATGATCTGCGTGTGGGAGCGGGACACCGGAGCCCCGTCTTCCAGGCCGTGGTTCTTGAACACCAGGAGGTAACGGAGTCGGCGGTCGTTAACGAGGTCCCGAAGTCGTTCACGACATGCTCTGAAGACACGCCCAACCTGGTCGGGGTGCAAGTCGGCCAGATCAGGCTCGGACCTCGGTGTATCGACCACAGCTTCGTGGACACCCACACCGTCTATCTCTTCGAATACGCCGTCCCGGGCGGTTTCGGTGTCCCCTTCGATTCCGAGAACGGGGAACTTGTTCGGCACAACCCGCACCTGCCAGCCTGGTGTGTTGGCGGCTCGATCACCCTCCCAGATGGCATAGACTTCTCCGGGCTTGCGCCCTTTATTTCCTTTGGAAAAGGGTGAGAAGGCCATATTCACCCTCTCCCTATCCACGACGAAGTCAGCCCGATCGGTCGAAATATTGACCCATCGACGTTGGATGACTTCTTTCCTGAGCCTCGACACGCGCTCAGTCCATCCAACCAGTAATCGAAAACGTCTGACGGAGGAACGTCTCTGAAGCGCCGTGCTCCTGAGTCCGGCCACGTCGCCCCCCCTCGAGGACCCACCGGAAAATTCCGGTCCCCTTGAAAGGGATCGTGAGGCCGAAACTCCCGCCAGTCTCAAAAATCTGGTCGGCAATCCCTGTATCGAAGTAAAGTCCGCGTCGGAAGGCACCCACCGTCAGCTCGTGACGACGCTGCCGACGGATTGGGTCGTTCCAGCCAGTCCGATACAGCACTCCCCCCGCGATTTCGGTGGTGTCTTTTCGACGCCCTCCCGTATCGCTCCATCGCGCCACCTCTACGTCGAGTGCGGCGATCCATTTATCCGAACGGGTTACGGCCAAGCCACCACCCAGCACGAGCGGCAGTTCGAAATCCATCTCGGTTGCTGATTCCGACGGAAGAAGGCCGATTTGCACGGACCGAGTCTCTCGTACTCGGGTTTCTCTGATTTCTACGGACGGTTTGACGGCCACGCCAAGGCTGAAGCCATTCACTGCATAAGCTGCGCCAAAATGAGGCTGATACCCTCGAAACGTGCGAATGACCGAGTCCCTCGAGGGTAGTAGGCGCCGATCAAGAAAGTCCTTTCGCCAGGATTCAGTGATCGTGCCGATCACCATCAGGTCGAGTCGACTCCCGACAAAGAAGCGCTCTCCGAGTTTGTAGCCAGCCCCGATCCCAAGGGATTGGAGGCCGCCAGAGCCATTGAATCGGACAACACTCCTCGTTTGCCCTGTCCCGGTCGTGTCGATGACGGACGCATCCATGTCGCTGACTGGATCTAGCGCGAGCCCAAGAACGAATCCCTGCCTCACAGGAAGCATCAGTCGGATGCCGCCTATGTCCCCGTCAGCAACCGCCTCGCTCCTTCCTGCCACGTCACTGATCGATCGACGTTGCGCGACGTAAAGAGCCGAGAGGGCGGCCCGGTCGAAGGAAGCGATTGTAGCCGGGTTGTGGCTACTGAAGTTTCGACCGTCTACAATGCCCCTCCCTGCTCCGCCCATCCCGATCGACCGGCTGTCTAATCTGCGTACCGCGTATCCGAGGTCCGCCACCGAAAAAATCGACCCGCTGTACGCGTCGGTGATGGAAAAAAGACACAGTAGCAACGTTGCCAACCGCTGCCTTAGTGTGAAGAGACTATCCATCGGTTCCAGGGGGGTTGGTGTAAACTATGCGAAGGGTCGGGTCAGTGATTTCGAGCCATTCGTATCGGCCCTCAAAGATCGGAAACAGCGCGATGCCGTGGTTAGGCGAGAGGCCGGATATCCAGGTCTGCAGAATCAGGTGGTCCACAGTAAACTGGATCGTCGAAATCGCCCCAGAAGCAGGGAACGTACTGAATGCATTCTGAATGCGAACGAAGGTCGTGTCCTGGCCGTCGACGTCGATTCTTCGAACATTGATCTGAAGGCCATCTGTAAGAGAAGCATCCTGATTCACCTGGGATGAGAACTCCACAAAGTTAATCGTCGCATCCTCCGGAATCGGAGGGAGATCGAACTTCAGGCGCAAGGACCTTGCGATTCCGGCTTGAAGAAGCAGGGAGTTCTCGGCAACTGGGGCCTCGCGCTGACCGAAATAGGTGTCTTCAGAAAAGGGCACATTTACGATCGTCTGGTCTGAGTGAACGAGCTGGAGCCGTGGGCGCTTCGCGATTGCTACATTGTCCGCATCCCCATTGCCGTCCGAGTCAATGAAAAACTCTCGCGAACCCACGACGATGAGATAGTCTTCTATCGCAAGTTCCGAAGGCCCAAGCACGAGGGCCACATCCGGGGCGCCTTCTGTCAGCGCATTTTGGATCAGATCCAGCGGAAGACCGACCGTGAGCACGGAATCGACCAACGTCGAGTGCTCAGCCGCCCTGGCCTCGATCTGAAAAGGAATCTCCTGATTCGAGGAGTCGACGAAAGCGGTCGCCTCTCCCCAATCGGTGAGCGGAACCCCAAGCGATACCCCTCCAGTTCCTCTCTGGCCGGTGGTCACGAGTGAG
Organism: Latescibacteria bacterium UBA6620; assembly: GCA_002433075.1. GTDB lineage: Bacteria > Latescibacterota > UBA2968 > UBA2968 > UBA2968 > UBA6620. Next base: position 31,280 of record DJHM01000045.1, on the reverse strand, counting down.
GCTACGATCTCGGCACGTTCGATGTCGCCCAGGCGGATCGGAGCGTCGGCAGAATCGAAACGAGCACGTACGAGCGCGCGATAACTTACGCCGTGAACGCGGCCAACCAGGAGCTCCCCGGTAGCTCCCAGAATGAAGGAGTTCAAGCCATCGAAATGGGTCCGCGCAGCGGAAGCCTGCGTGGATAGGATTTCCACGGTTTGGCCAGCTGCTCCCTCGAGCAGCCCCACGCCTACTGGAGAAGGATCCCTGGATCCGCACGCCGCTGTGAACGCAAGAATGCCAACGATTGTAATGATGGAGGATTTCCGGGTCATTTCACTTTGACGCTCGAGCTATCCACTTGGTTCACGATCTGCTCAATCTGTTCAGGGCGGGCAAGAAGTGATCTTCACATACACGATCCCACGTCAGCCCTACCCCCGTAGCCTGGCTTGATTCCACAAGGTTTTGTCGGTCAGAATCCGTTGATGAGAGTAGCTGACCGAGGTGCCCGGAGAGTGTTCGACTGCGTTCCCATTCGAGACCCTCTCGTTCGGCCGAAGTCGTGGCAAGCGCTTCTTCAACAGTTCCACGGTCGGGCCGGTAGTCGGCCAAAAGAAAATTCGGTTCCCCCCCACCGGCCGCCTCGACGGCGGCCACGCACCCACAGACAGTACTTACCACGCAAATGGTTCCGAACGACAAGGGCTCAACCTGCGCGATCCCAAACGGCTCGTAGGTGGACAAACCGAATTCCACATCCGATCCACGCCTCAGATCTTCGAATGTCATGGCTTCGGGCATGTCCGGACCGCACGACACCCGATCCCAGCCAAACTGGTTTATGCAGACAGCCCGAATCGCTTCGGTATACTCGTTGAACCCGGCGGCAGCACGCCAGACATCCACCTCGCTCCCTTCGAGATCCGGATACCCTATCTTGTGTGAGACCGGCCAACCGTACTCGATCATTCTTACAACGTCCGCGGGTGTCCTGGAGCATACTGCTGTGGAGAGAACGAAGAACACCCCTCTCCGGCCATCCTTCCGAAAAGTTTCGTCCAGGCCGGTCAGAACCTGCAAGTCACGCCAGAAGCCCTTGCTCCGGACTGGCCGGGTTACGTGCGTGAACACGACATCGGGCCGGAACCCCAGCAGGGCCTCCGCGTAATCCTGGAGTTTCGTGCGCGACATCTGTATGAGTGTGAGATCGAAAGGAACGCACGGTACACCGTTGTAAACGAGATCGATCGGATAGTTAGCGAACGAGGGGCCCATAAACCGAAGTTCTCGTTCTGTTACCTTGCCCACTGCGAAGATAGTGCCACACGCGAAGGATCTAGATACGAGGGCGTGTCTGTGACTCAGTGATTGGTCTCCGAATACGTCCTCGATGAACTGCCCTTCCGATGCAGCCAGGGCCATCGCACCATAAAACGTAGCGTCCTGTCCCGGGGTCGTTTCGACGATGCGTCGAGCGGTGGAAACCTCGTGGGCATAGAACACCGAATGCCATGCCGTGCGATCGGGAACAGCAAGTGCGGTCGGGAGCCCCATAAACTCGTGTGCGAGAAGAACACGCGAGAGCCCCGTCGGTTTCACAATGCGATCGAGGAGCGCCAATGCAGGCGGGCGATCCCCATGTAGAGGTCGTAGTCTGGCTCCCCTTCGTACCGATCGCTCTCCAGACCATACGCGTCGTATAGCTGGTGTTTTAGAGCGACATCGTGCCGTCCCCCACTCGCTACCGGAGAGACGAGAAGAACCTCAACCTGAAGGTGTCCGAGGTTTCTCCACCCGTGGACGACATCTACATCACAGTCGGACGAAACCCGGGCCATGATCCGCGAATAGGGGCTTGCACGGACGCCCGAACGGCTGCTGAAGTCTACGCTTCCTACTTGTTGGAGGCGATCCTCGCCATCGTCGGGTGTGAGCGGGCCTACCAGGAGCGTCCTCGATACGTGCGTCTGGTAGGCTTCAGACGTAATCAAGCCCTCGAGTACGGCGCCGATCCCACCAATTTTTCGCACAGCTTCGTGAGTCACGTGGGCGATGACGCAGATAGGTCAATTAATGTGATCGATTGTGATTTCAAGATTGCGAGCACCTGCCGCGATCGGGTTTTGGACGCACGCGCCGGAGAGATCCCCTGGGCGAGCTCCCGCCATGCCATCCCCATCGATTCTGGCGATCAGGTACATTTCGGGGATCTCAGCAAATACAATCCCATCGCCCAGCATTCTGGCGACGTGTGCTTGTCCCAGACTGAACGTGTGTGGAAATGAGGGAACCTTCGTTTTCCGAAACGCATAGGGCGCACCCCCATCCGCACGTTCTCTTGCGATCAGGTAGAGATAGGCATCTCGGGGCACTCGATCGCCAACATCCGGAGAGAGACGAACGGTTCCCGTAATCGCCCCCGGCTCGTCCGCAAATTCGTGCTGGGTGTTCTCGACCGGGGGATGTCCTGCGGGTAGCGAACTGGCTGACCGGGGCAGTGGCTTCGGGGCCGGATGGGCCCCCTCTTCGTAGTTCTGACCGCAACCGAGCAGGAGGGCCAGGTAGAGCGTGCTCCATCTTCTCACAAGAACCCCAGTTCGTCCTCGGTCATGGTCAGAATTTCTGGATCACCATCGGTCACAGCGACTACGTGCTCGAAGTGTGCTGATGGTTTCCCATCTACGGCGGAGGCCGTCCATCCATCGTCTGCCACACATACCTCCGGTCGACCCAAATTGACCATCGGTTCAATGGCAAGGACCATTCCAGCCCTGAGACGGGGATTTCGATCGACGGGCACATAGTTCGGTACGGGAGGGTCCTCGTGAAGCTTGCGGCCAATTCCGTGCCCCACGAACTGCCGTACGACTGAGAAGCCATTCTCCTCCACACACGACTGCACGGCACCGCTGATGTCGGCGAGTCGTCCCCCCGCCCTAGCTCCATCGATTCCGTCGAACAACGACTGACGAGTGACTTCGAGCAAACAACTCACAGGTTCCTCGATTTCGCCTACCGGGAAGGTGATTGCCTGGTCGCCGAAATAACCCTTCAGCTTTGCCCCAATGTCGATGCTAACCACGTCCCCCGACTCAAGCGTCCGCTCACCCGGGATTCCGTGCACGACAACCTCGTTCACGGATATACAGGCCGTTGCTGGATAACCGTGGTACCCCTTGAAGGCCGGTTCCGCGCCAGCCGACCTTACCGCCTGCTCCGCAAGACCATCGAGTTCGCCCGTCGAAACCCCCGGCCGAACAAGATCCCGAAGAGCCTGATGAGCGGCTCCAACAACCTTGCAACTCTCGCGAATCAAGTCAAACTCACGGGTGGTTCTGAGTGCGATCATCCAAAACCGATCAGTTTAGTTTTGTTAATCCTACCAGCCCTCAAGTATAATAAACTCTGGACGGACAGAATAGTCGAATTCGGCTAGGAGCCCGTGAATGCAACTAAAAACGGGCGACCTAAAGCCGCCCGTGGTCCAGCATCGATGTGAGATCAGCTACCGCGTATCACCAAATCTTCGAGAAAAGCTCAGAAAGTCCGTGAAGTCGATTCGTCCATCGGCGTTCAGGTCGTGGCGCTCATCGTGGCCCTCGCTGCCAGACTTTCCGAAAGAATCTGCAAATCCGATGAAGTCGTTGAATGAAACTTCCCCATCGTTGTCGAAATCGGCGACGAGGTGAGACCACGACTGAATCGTACTGCTTGCCGTGACAGAGTAGTCCACCGTGAAATTCGTGCCGGACGACGAAACGACAATCGGAATGACCACCACTTCCTCGTAACTGCCCGCAGAAGGAATCTCGATTGTAGCATCGGGCGGCCTGAGGATATCAAGCCCCGTCTGGGTCACGAGGAGAACAACGACATCCCAGGTTGCGTCCTCGTCCAGGCTCAGGACGATTCTAAGTCCGCCCGAAATTCCTGAGGCCAGGATCTGGACGTAGGTTGCGCCAAAATGATCTACACGCTTGAAGTCCTTTATCGTTTGTCCGACTATGGGTTGAACTGCCCTGAGTGAAACTTCCCGGAATACGTCTCCCTCATCGTAATAGTCTCTCTTTCGACTTCCCGTGAAATAGTTCCAGACCGCGAACCGGGGGTAGGCTCCAGCGATTCCTCCGGGAAGTGCAAGGTCGATATCTAAAATATCGTAGGTGGCGGGTGTGCGGGTTCCCAGCGACTCCCAGGTCGCGCGGATGGTTTCGGGGCCATAGACGTCGGCGATATAATGCCCGAAGATGGAAGCGCCGAAGGGTCTGAGATTTCCAAAGGAGAATTTGTCGAGGGACTCCTCGGGATCCTGCTGGAAAAACTCCACGTAGGCGTAGTAATCGTTCACCTCATCGTACGCGAAATCTTCCATCCACGTCGCGGTCAATTCCTGCCACCAAGCAACATCGAAAGGGGCATAGTAAGCGAACTGGATCGCATGAAAAAATTCGTGCGCCGCGGTCACCTGAACCGCCTTGCGCCCCTGGGTGAAATAGATGTTTTCTGTAAAATCGTTATCTATCTCGAGATAACTTGCCGTGGTCGTTCCGCCCGGGTCGGGCCAAGCAAGTCCGTAAACACCCGAATTACCCAGGTTCTTGATGTAAATGTCATAGCGGCCATCGTCATCCGGGGGCGGCTCGAGATACCCGAGCTGTGTCACCTCGAGATCCCAGACGTCTTCAAACGTATCGGCGACAAATTCCACGTAATCAGGGATCCCGCTCGAGTCATCGTCGAAAGGAGGCACCGAGCTCGACCCTGTAATGTCGTAGTGAATGAGAAATCGTCCGTTTCGAGAAACGAGCGATTCTTGGCGATTCTGGCGCTGGAAGAACCTTGAGAGGCCTGCCTGAGTGGCCTTACTGAGGCGTCCCCAGTTTGCAGCCACTTCCGATATCAGCAGCGTTCCGCATTTAACGTGCCCCCCGTGTGCGGGTCCGATCGACGTCTCGTGTGAACGTCTCTCGCCGAACTGAGTGAGGGCGGCCTGAGGATCAACGAGGGTGATCATCCGGCGAAGAAGATCCTCCTGCGCCCCCTCGGGCAGCAGTGCGGGTTGTGCACTCAGGCTCGTCAAGCTGGCGAGGATCAAGGCAACGATCATTCGGACTCCGCGACATGGATGTGGCGGGCGACCTCCAACCCAAGGGCGTGCTCTTCACCCGCATTTACGACAACGAGCAAAGGGCCGTTGAAGGGCGCGCGTTCACGAACTTCAACCCGTGTAGCAGGAACCAGACCAAGGCCCTCCATATAACGCAGCATTTCGGGGTCGTGGTCGCTCACGTGAACGATACGGACCTGCTTCCCAACCTTGGTCTCCGATAGTCGAGACGTGTCGATGCGATGAATGTTCCCATCTTTTGTGGGAATCGGATCCCCATGAGGGTCGATTGTGGGATATCCCATGGCCTTGTCGATTCGATCTTCGAACTCCTCCGATATGACATGCTCAAGGCGGTCTGCTTCAGCGTCGACCTCATCCCAAGAGTAGCCCAACCTGTCCATGAGGTATCGTTCAAGCAGGCGATGATGTCTCACCACCTCCAGAGCGGCCTTTTCTCCCGCATCGGTCAGCGCCACGCCTTTGTAGGGCGTGTGGCGAACCAGGTCCATTTCTGCCAGCTTCTTGAACATGCTCGTTACCGAGGCGGCCGAGACACCCATCGTTTCCGATAGTAATGTCGTATTGACCGAACTGTTGGCGCCGTGTCCGTTCTGAAGCTTGTAGATGGTTTTCAGGTAATCCTGAACTGAGTGGCTGATCGCCATTTGGTATCCTCTTTCAACCCACAACCATACGCCAAAGGGGGTGGAGCGTCAATTCGCAACGGAAGAAGAGGCTGAAGCTCCGAACGCGCTTACTATCCCCCTGACATTCACCATCATCGTAGCTACGTAGTGACTTCCCTCTCTCTGGCCGGTCAGCAAACCGTCTGTATAAAGTAAGGGTCCTCGCCTCAGTGTCACACCCCGAGCTTGGAGAGTTCGAAGTAGTGAAGTGACATTGGCTGTTTCCTCGTGGCTCGTGGGAAACAGCACTTCGACTTCATGTTCATCCGCCCAACCTGCAAGGCTGTCGACCGGGCCGTCCATCGGCCCTCTTACATCTACTCCATAGCCCGGGCGGAGCACCCCGAAAGCATCGTGGGTGCTGATGCCTATTCGATCTCGCTGAGGGATTCTGGAAATCTGTGATTTCATCCAGACGTGAAGCGTATCCAGACGGGCCCGGAATCTTTCACCATTGAGCTTGAACTCTCCGAATTTAGAGGGCCGATGCTCGGAGAGGGCCGCAATAACGGGTCCCGCGGCTTCCTTCCAGAGTTCCGGATCAAGCCAGATATGGGAATCCGGGGGGTAGGATTCGGCCACGAATTCGGTCACGGATACTAGGTCTGACCGCGATTCGGAGAACGCCAGGACGTGGTAGAGTCCTTCTTCAACGCCAAACCCGTGATGGAAAACGACATCCGCAGAAGCCGCTACATCCTCAGACAGGTCCTTTCCGAAACGGTGGATATTGGACCCAGGAGGAATCAGCACGGTGACTTGAGCAGCATCCCCTGCAATGTCGGCAACGAGCTCGGCCAGGATGTCTGTCGTGCAAACGACCCTCAGCGGCTGACTGGAAGGCTGCTCGCAGGAGGCTCCGGCGACTGCCACCCACATCAGCGCGGCGATGAGGCGACGTCTTTTATAAATCTGAAGCCACACTCAAGTGAGCGTTCACACTTCGAACAAGATCACAACATTCGTGTAGCCGACACTTTACATCGTTCAATTTGAGGACCGGATCTATGGTGGGCGGGATTGAGTCCGAACGTCAACCTTCGCACGTCGGCCCCTGGGATCGTTGTCGCGACTCGGTATGGCTGAACAACCTCAGCAGCTCAACTCGACTACATCCCAGTCGACTGCCTTGAAGATAGTAGCCGTCCCCGTCTCGGCAAAGATGCTTCCCGCCAATCCATGCAGGAAGTCATCGTCCAGCGCTCCAGATGGCAGACATCATGCGGAAACGACTTTAGACGTATTACTTCCCTCCTGCCTACCAACAAGGTGCACCACTCTGCTCGACTCTACCTTCACTTGAGACGGGCCTGGAATTCCCAGTTGTTCAGCGGGAACTTGGCGGGATCACGGGACCTCACTGAGTACGCGTAGACCCATTTTTGCGGCGACCGACGTCGCGAAAGGTTCGTCTGTCGACCGAGATCACAAGGTGTCTAGGTAGGCCAACACCCTTTCGCGATCGGCGTCTGGAAGTCTGACATACGCGTGTCTCGACACGAACCTTCCCCTCCGTGCAGACGGATCGCTTCATCTACGCTCTTCGCCCGACCGTCGGGCAGATAGCTGACTTCCCCCCCAAGTGCACCAGGTCCGAGACGGAGTCCCCACAGCCGGGCCGTTCTCCATTCGAACCCATTGGCCGTTCCGTCGACGCGACCGTCAGCCAAACCGGGTCCCATATCGTGAAGCAGAAGGTCCGTATACATCCGGGCTTCCTGCCGGTTGAGTGCGGGGGCCACCTTGACCCCGGTTGTCATGGAAGGAACGTGGGAGGCTGCACAGCCAATCTGTCGAAACACCCTGCCCCCGCTTTCGGACTCGGCCGTCGAGGGCCCTCTTGCGGGCGGGGCCAAGAGCCGAACATAGGTCACGACATCTCCGACCTCGAACGCAGGCACTTCGGGATCCGGGACGATGTCTGAGCCCGCTCCCACGTCTAAACCCGCGGGGGTGGGTTCCTCGGGAAGGAAGTCGGTCGTCACACCCGTGTCCTGCTGATAGGCGATCGCAACCTGCTCAAGGAGCGAAGACACATTGGCCTTCCGACCGAATTGCCCGACGACAGGTCCTGGGCCCGCCCCCACCGTCCCAGGGGAGACGAAATCGGCTGCTTCTACGTAGTTGATTCTTCAAGATACGCCATCCCCATCTAAATCGTCGGGATCCTCGAGGGCCAGAAGCGTGGCTACGGGAATCCCCACGATAAGTCCCATCCCCAAAACTGCGGGGGCCGTTCGAACGGATGTTTCCGCACCTGCTGGAATGGACTTGGGTTCTACCCCGGGAATGGCCCGATCCTGCTGTTGGGGCCCGCCCAGCTCGAGCACAGGATCTCCACCGATGCTGAACCGGGTCAGACTGCTTATCGGCGGACCCCGTCCATCGCCCGGATGGCACGTTTCACAGCTGGGCTGATTGAACAGGGGCCCCAATCCATCAGAGATTGTGAAGACACGTCTGAACTGTTCATCTCCTCGAACGAAAGACGCGAGGAGACCGGGTGAAACATCCAGTATTGCGTCTAAGGGTTCCTTTTTAGGTAGAGGAGCAGTAGGGAGTGCGTGGGACCATGCGAGGACCAAAGGCGCAACCGGAATGCCCCTCAGACACTTCCGAAATGCGTTCATGGATCCTCCGCCGGAAGTCTGCTTCGTGAGACTTTGAATTATATTTAGACAGGGCTAAATGTGGGGCCGGGCAAATAAAAAAACCCCTCTCCAGGTTGTCCTTCCACTCTCATACTAAGACAGCTACCCATCGGTTTTTCCCTCAAGACCCCAGTATGCTTCTCGGAATGAACGGGGAACCTCTTGATCGGACAGAAGGTGCTCCAGGAAACGCAGCAATGTGTCCGTAGTTTCTTCACTCAGTAGATGTTCCACTTTACAGGCATCGATCTCAGCCTGGCGCTCGTCGATCTTGAGGACGTCGTTGAGGAACGTCCTGACGATTTTCCGCTTTGCCAGGATCCCATCGACGATCTTCTTCCCTTCGGGGGAAAGCCTCAGAAACTTGTTCTCGTCTTCGAGGACGTAGTTCTTTTGCCTTAAGGCCTTTAGGGTCAGAGAGGCGCTTCCCCGTGTAATCTGGAGGTGGCGGGCAACATCGGACACACGGGCATAACCGTGCTGAATCGTAAGTTCACCGATGGCTGCAAGGTGATGCGCCACGCTGTGGGAGATTTCGTTGCTCTCGTATTCCTTCCAGACTCCGCCGGCAGCCATTCACTCCTCCGCGCCATAGTTTTGTTCCCTCCCCAACATATAGGATACCCAAGGGATGCGTCAACCCCGAGTGCTGACCGCCCGCTTGACTTGTGAACCTTCCCGTGATTCATTCGACTTTTCTCGACCCAATGAAATCAACACGCTTCGGAGCTACCCATGCCAATTTCTCTGAACTTTGACGCGTGCGCGCGTCTCCCTCTTCCGGGTGACAACGTCGCGATCGTCACCAGGCGCCTGGAAAAGGATACCCGAATCCAGCTGCAAGATCGCCAGGTAACCCTCGCCTCCACCCTGATGGAGGGCCACCGCTTTGCCCTGACCTCCATCGCGGCCGGCATGCCGCTTCTCTCCTGGGGCCTCCCGTTTGGTGTCGCGGTGAAAGACATCGAAGCAGGTGACTACGTCTGTAACGCTGGAATCCTGGAAGCATTGGGTCTTCGTCAGCTTGACTTCGAACTTCCCGCGGAGCCGAACTTCGAGGATCGGATCGTCCCACACTCGGTAGACTCCGGCACCCTCGAGCCGGGGGTCCAGGTCGAGCATAGATCCGATGTCCCGACTTTTGAGGGATACCGGAGGGGGAGTGGCCGAGGTGTGGGCACCCGAAATTGCCTTGTTCTCCTGGGGACTTCATCCCGCACCGGCAGCTTCGTAAGAGCTTTGGAAGAGTGTCTTCAACCAGAGATCGAAAAGTTCACAAACATTGACGGCATTGTTGCTGTCGCGCATACCGAAGGGGGCCAGCGGGACCGTCCAAACAACATAGACCATGTTCACCGGACATTGGGAGGATTCGCCGTCCATCCAAATGTGGGTGGAATCCTCGCAGTGGACTATGGGACAGAGGCCGTCACGAACGCCTCCCTCGAACGGTGGATTCGGACCCATCGGTTGCCCATCGAGGACCTCCCACACGCCTTTTACAGCATCCAAAAGAGTCAGCAAGAGAGCCAGGAGGAGGCAGCGAACCTGGTCAAGTCGTGGCTACCCAGGATCAACGAAACATCTCGATCCACCGTTCCAGCGGGAGAGTTGAAGCTGGCGCTTCAGTGCGGAGGATCGGACGCATTTTCCGGTGTATCGGGCAACCCGCTCGCTTCGTGGATCGCCCGTGAGCTGATTCGAAGTGGCGGGGCGGCGAATCTTGCCGAGACAGACGAACTGATCGGAGCGGAAGCCTACGTGCTTCAAAATGTGAGGGACATTGATACAGCCCGCCGATTCGTGGATAAGGTAGAAGCGTATAAGGAACTAGCCGCGTGGCACGGAACATCCGCGGAGGGTAACCCATCCGGTGGAAACAAGTATCGTGGTCTCTACAATATCGTCCTCAAATCGATCGGGGCCGCAATGAAGCGTCACCCGGATGTCCGACTGGACTATGTGATCGACTACGGCGAGCCCATGAAGGAACCGGGCTACTATTTCATGGATAGCCCAGGAAACGACCTCGAGAGTATCGCAGGGCAGGTCGCCGCGGGTTGCAACATGATCTATTTCGTAACGGGAAACGGTTCGATCACCAACTTCCCCTTCGTCCCCACGATTAAAATTGTAACGACCTCCAACCGTTACGAAATGCTCTCTCATGAAATGGATGTCAACGCGGGCGCATATCTCGACGGCATTTCAATGGACGATCTGGGTGAACAGACGCTGTCGCAGACGCTTGAGGTTGCATCGGGAAAACTCTCCAAAGGAGAAGCTGCGGGCCACGCTCAGGTCTCACTGTGGAGGAACTGGCGCCAGACAGGAGAAACCGATCCCCAAACCGTTCTTGCCGGCGACGAACCCAACGGGAACCCGATCACCGTCCGGACGAACCCACCATCTCCAGCAACCTATTCGGCTTTCGTAACAGAGGAAGGACACGCGGCAGATGCGGTCGGTCTCATCCTCCCTACGAGTCTCTGCTCGGGTCAGATTGCCAGAATGTGTGCCGATCAGTTACAGGCAAAGGGGATCGGGGTAGGCAGCGGAATCACGCGTTACAGCGCTCTTGTGCATACGGAGGGATGTGGCGTGGCAGGAGACGAAAACGAACGGATGTACACAGAATCGATGCTGGGCTATCTCACTCACCCTCTCGTGCGCAATGCCTTCGTACTCGAACACGGATGTGAGAAAACCCATAACGACTTCATCAGGCATCACATCGCCGAGCGTGGCCTTGCCAAGAACCGCTTCGGCTGGGCCAGCATACAGCTGGACGGAGGGATTGCGTCAGTCCTGGAGATGGCAGAATCCTGGTTCGAAGCACGCGCAAATCGTGAAACGTCCATCATGGAGGCTCCACTTTCTTCACTCAGAATCGGGTTGTGCTCCGAGAGCCACTCGCCCCAGGTCGCCGACCAGCTCTTTGCCGACCTAACACGAACGCTCGTCAGTTCAGGGGCGACCGTCATTCTGCCGGAGTCCACACAGCTTCTTGCGTCAGAGACCTACCTACAGGAAACTCTGGAATCAGCCGCGTTCGGGCCGTCCATCGCATACGGGCAAAGACCCGACAATGCGGGGTTGCATATTATGGCGTGTCCCACAGAGCACTGGGTTGAGTCACTCACCGGGCTGGGCGGCACTGGCGTCGATCTGGTCCTCGTGCTTGTAGGAGATCACCCCCTCCAGGGCCATCCGCTCGTTCCAGTCGTTCAGGTAGGCACCGAGCGGAATGCATCCTACTCAGCAGACCTGGACGTGCTCCTTGAGACCGGCGCCACGGGGCAGGATCTGATCGACCTTATCGTCGAAGTCGCCTCGCGGCGGACCGTAGCCAAGGCTCTGTCAAGCCGACTCTACGACTTTCAGTTTACGAGAGGGCTGCTGGGTGTGTCGATGTAGTCAGGATTCTTCCTTGATCCATTTGTTCAGCGCTTCGACGACTTTCCGTGCCTGGTCGAGACTAGAAATGTTGAACTTGCTTCGATAAACGTAGGCCCCGTCCCTCTTCTGATATCGGCGAATCCCGATTTTGGTTGGGCCATAGTCCTCCTTTCGTCTGTCGAAATCCTGATACAGAAACATCACAGTCGCCCACGCGCCTTTGGTCAGAACGTGTTTATCGAGTTCCTTAACCAGCAGCACATTGTCTTCTTCATAGTTGACAGTCAACTCTTCGACGATCTCGGTCATTCGGCTCTCCTTTCGATTTTCAGGGAACTCCAGAGCTGTCGAGAAAAAAATGTGGCCCAATGTAAGATGCGGCTGGGAGACGGGCAACCGGGTTGCTGACTCGGTGGCTTGGCCGACATGGAACGACACCACCGGGGGATGATATTTTGAACCCGAGACTTGTTGCCGACTATGCGTGCAAGACCGGCGAAGGCCCGTTGTGGCATCCCCAGGAAAAGAAAGTCTTCTGGTGCGATATCCCCAACGGGCGACTGTTTTCCTACGACCCCTCGACCGACCGCCACGAGCAACTCTATCACGGAGACGTCATTGGGGGATTCACGATCCAGGAAGACGGAAAGCTCCTCCTGTTTATGGCCCGCGGGGCGATCCGCATCTACGACAAGGGTGGGTTCATCACAATAGTGGACGAAATTCCGGGTGAAGCAGCCTCACGATTCAACGACGTGATTGCCGACCCCGAGGGTCGTGTCTTCTGTGGCACCATGCCCAGTCCAGATCATCTGGGCAAGCTTTACCGACTCGATACCGATGGAAGCCTCACCGAAGTCCTGGACGAAATCGGTTGTTCGAATGGCATGGGATTCACGCCAGACCGGAAGCAGATGTACTATACGGACTCGACTGCCCGTAAAGTTTACCTGCTCGACTACGATGCTTCCTCAGGCGACTTGTCCAACCAGCGTGTGTTCCGGGACGTCGGAGACGAGGAGGGGGTCCCTGATGGCATGACGGTCGATGCCGAAGGACACGTATGGTCTGCGAGATGGGATGGCCATTGTCTGGTACGATACAACCCTACAGGGACGGAGGTTGCCCGGGTCGAGTTTCCGGCGCGTAAAGTGTCATCCGTGACATTCGGTGGAGACGCCTACGCCGATGCGTACGTGACAACTGCCGGTGGAGATGACAAACAGAATGAGGGCACAGGTGCGGGCGGGCTGTTTCAGGTCGATCTGGGAGTCACCGGTGTGCCTGAGTTCGTGTCACGAGTTGGCTGCTGATGTGCGGGAGGTTCACCCTTCACACAAGTCGTGAGGATCTACAACTCGCCTTCGAAGGTTTCGTCTTTCCTGATGTCGAGCCTCGCTACAACATTGCTCCCACACTCGACATTTTGGTCGTCCGGGGTTACGGGGCGCGAGAAGTCACGGAGGCACGCTGGGGGCTCATCCCGCAGTGGGCGAAGGACCCACGGATCGGGAGCCGGATGATCAACGCCCGAGCGGAAACGCTTTCTGAGAAACGGGCATTCCGAGAAGCCTTTCGAAAGCGTCGATGCCTTGTTGTCGCCGATGGGTTTTACGAATGGCGGAAGGAGCAGGATGGCCGCAAGACTCCGGTCTACATCCAGCTCGATACCGGGAAGCCGTTTGCGTTCGCGGGACTGTGGGATCGATGGCATCCTCCCTCAGGGGACTCGGTGACATCGTGTACGATCATTACCACGAAAGCGAATAGATTGGTCGCGTCTATACACGATCGCATGCCAGTGATCCTCCCCCCTTCGGCATACGACCCCTGGCTGGCCCCCGACACCGACGAACCCGAAATTCTGAACGGATTACTCGTCCCCTTTCCGGACGCATCCATGAGCCTTCGGCCAGTCACACCCTACGTAAATTCGGCCCGAAATGAGGGCAAGGGATGTATTGCTTCGCCGTCACCCGAAGGAACCCCGGGTGCCCAGTTGACCCTGCTGTAGCGTTCAAGGAGGTCCAACATTGACGATCGTGGACACACACTGCCACATCGGTCTACACAAATACGAGCCAGTGGAATCTCTCACATACCACATGGACCAATCGGGGGTGGACAAGGCAGTGTTCATACAGTACGGGGGCAATAACGAAAATCTGTACATGATCGACTCCGCGGCGGAGCAACCCGGGAGGTTCCAGGCTGCGATGATCGTCGCCCCTGACGAGGACGGCGCACGAATCCGATACTGGGCGGAACTGGGAATCGTGGGTATCCGACTTCCGGCGGCCTCTCGGGCGACGGGCTCCGACCCGCTCGCACACTGGAGAGCTGCGGCGGACATAGGCCTCGTCGTCAGCGCCCCCAGTCGACCCTCGGCTCTTCTGAGCGACGAATTTACCGAGGTACTCGACACGTTCCCCGATCTTCAGATCGTGATCGAGCATCTTGCGGGTGTTGGGTCAGACGCCGCTGCACCCTACGACGAGTATCGAAGCGCGCTCCAGTTGGCCGAACGTCCTAACCTGACCATCAAACTGCCCGGCTTCGGAGAGATCTGTAAACTCCCTCTTCCTTTCGATCCGATCCCGCCTCTTGCGGACATGGCACTCGAGGCATTCGGGCCCGATCGAATGATGTGGGGCAGTGACTATCCTCCAGTCAGCGGCCGAGAGGGCTACAGAAACAGTCTCTCGGTTCCCCTTGCGTACTTCTCCGAACTGAACGACGACGAGCGGGCAGCTATATTCGGAGGCACTGCGTTGAAGGTCTGGAAGTTCGACTGACCTTCAGCCTGCAGACTGGGTGCCGATCGGTACGAATCCTTCGGCGTGTGTACACGCCGACATCCCCGCAGTCGACTTGGCCTCGAACCCTCGATAACGCCCTAAAACATCGTAGGTGTCAGAGAGGTTGAACTGCGCTTCGAACTTGGCCAAAGCCTCCAGTTTCCTATCGATGACTGAGCTGATATCGACGTAGGCTTCAGGGAGAAAACCGGCCGCTGGCGCGGTCCCAATGGTCGTCTCGTAGCAGAACAGTCGAGGTCTGGGGCACGGTGGGTCCTGGGTCTTGATACCCCCGGCTCCGCAATAGCTTACGGCCCAGATCACCCCTCGCGTCGTCTCCACATGATCCGGGTGCATGACATCGTTCTTCCAGTGTGTCAGCACCGTATCGGGGCGGAACGCCCTGATGGCCTGGACCAGAGCCTCCAGGCGATGCTGGTCGAGGACCAATGGGCTATCGCCCCAGTCAAAGCAAGACACCGGAACCCCCAGTATTTCTGAAGCGGCTGCGATCTCATCTTTTCGAATCTGCTTGACCTCTTCCACGTCGCGATCGGGATCGGCTTGCCACAGTGCGGGGGCTTCGCAACGTTCTCCGTAGGTCAGGGCGTGGACCTGAACGGCGCCACCGCTCTCGACGATTCTCAACAAGGTACCCCCTGCACGCGAGCAAAAATCTGCTGCGTGCGCACTGAAAACAAGAACACGAGCATCATCAAGAATCATGGCTTATCCTCACGGTATTGGGCCTGCCACTTCTCATCGGCCCCGTTATCGACCGGATCATAACCGAGTTGTTCCCTGGCGTTCGTCAGATCCCATTTCTCTTCCCCGCCCAGGGAAACACCGTAAAAGACCCCGAATTTCACGTCTGTTGTCTCGATGCTTCGCCAAACAAGCTGCGCACAGTCCCTGGGGCTCAGCCACCTGGATCCACCCTTCGGATAGAACCGCCCTGGCTCGTCCTTCCCATTGAAGTTTGCGATTCGAAGGCAAAGGACCCGAACCCCCATTCGATCGGCGTAGTAGCGTCCCAACGCCTCTCCGAACGCTTTCCCCGCACCATAAATTCCATCGGGGCGGACAGGCAGGTCGGGCCGAGAGACAATGCCATCCTGCTCATTCAACCCGGTGACGTGGTTTGTACTCGCAAAGACGACGACTTCAACTCCGTTGATGCGCGCTGCTTCGTAGATGTTGTAGCAGCTTCGGATGTCTACGTCGATCGTGCCCCGGGCCAGTTCTGCCCGGGTTCCAGCGGTTCGTCGGTTCGCAAGTCCGAGGTGGACGATACCGTCTACGCCCTGTACCGCCTCGGTCATCGCTTCGAAATCAGCGATATCCCCGGAAACAACCACATCTGACGGCGACACGTCTTCGGGAATCGTCCGGTTGCACAGGAGTTTGAAATCATAGCGATCTTTGAGATGTTTTCGAATCGCAGTTCCGACGATGCCGGCTGCGCCCGTTACGAGGAGGCGTTTTCTTTCAGACATTTAGGCTACACCTGATTGGAGTGATTGGATGCACACGGACCTGGATATGGAGTGGCTTATCGATCTGACTCGACGAGCGGGTGACACGGCCCTCGAATACTTCGGCAAAGCAACAGCGAGTCTTAAAGCTGATGATTCGTGGGTGACGGAAGCCGATCTGGCCATCGAGCAGTTCATTCGTGAAAAGCTCCGCGCTTCGTTACCCGATGACTACGTGATTGGAGAAGAAGGCGACAAGGTCGCACCGCCAACCGCACATCGTGTCTGGGCAATAGATCCCATCGACGGGACTCGTGCGTTCTATCACGGGTTTCCCATCTGGGGAGTGAGCGTCGGCCTCATTGTCGAAGGTCGGCCCCACGCGGGGGTCTTCGTGTTGCCAGCGATCGGGGATCTATACCACACGGACGGACAAATTGCCTACCTGAACGGCTCGCCCCTACCGCGACCCTCCCCCAAGGTCGATGTCAACGCAGTCTTCCTCATCAGTGAAGGCGCCTACCAGGATCACACGGTTAACTACACGGGCAAGGTTCTGAGCCTGGGTTCTGCGGCGGCACATCTCTGTTATGTGGCGAGAGGCTCAGCGGTCGGAGCCATGGACCGGGCCGGTGTATGGGACTATGCCGCCGGGGCCGCGATTCTGTCCGTTCTGGGCATTCAGGCCCGCTACGTGTCCGGATCTGCCGTAGTGTTCTCCGACCTTTACGACGGCCGAACCGTCTCCGAACCCACACTGTTCGCCGCGGATCCCGTTTTCGAGACATTGCAGAATGCAAGCAGCAGCTCATGAGAAAAGGGGAACCCCGTAGGGTTCCCCTTTGGCCTTGCCTGGTCTCACTGAATCAGTCAGCGAACTCGGGGAATGCCGGTGCGAGCATGTAGGCGCAGTCCTCGTGGCAGTTATTGCAACTCGGAACCATTTGCCGAAAGGCTTTGTTTGCGCCCTTGACGTCGCCCGCGGAG
>DJHM01000045.1:7134-13866 GCA_002433075.1 Latescibacteria bacterium UBA6620 | reverse complement strand
CCGCGGAGACGATTCCAACCGCCAGCGCGATACGCCGCAGGCCTGTCTTCATCCTTTCCCTCCTCTTCTGCGTAACACACTCGAGTCACCCACAGACCCAGTCTATGATAAGTCGACCATTTGTGTGCGTCAAGATGACTGCCTCCCGTTCCTCTACGGAGGTGAGGCTTTCCCTGCTTTCAGTATTCGGGCCTTCTGCGCCTTGAGCCATCGATTCAGGGGAGGATACACATACATCAGAAGTCCCGACCCACAGAGCAGTAGTGTCAGAACGGACACCGCATCCGTGTAGTAGTAGTAACGATGGCCCAGGCCGAAGAAGGTCCCGGTGTGCAGGGCCAGCATGAGCTTGCGAACCGATTCGAAGTGTACCATGCCGATCGACGTGACCGCCATAAGCGCCAGGAGGACGAGACCCGCCGTTCCCGCCCAGTAATGGATCTTCCGATTGTACCGAAACGCCGAGTTGATGGCCGTGCGGTCTCCGATCAAGTAGTCGACAGACGAAAGCTGATTCATCTGCTCCTCGAGCAGGGCGTTCCGCTGCTCGAGTTCGTCTCGTTTGAGAACGAGTTCCATCAGGTCGGAGATCTGTTCGACGAGCTCGCCGACGAAATTTTCGTCGTCGGGAGTAAAGTATCCTGGATCGGACTGCTTGTTGAGCAACTGCAGAACACCGATGGTTCGTTCGCGTCGATTCTTTAGGGGGAAAGAAAGCATGTTCTGCGTTGAGTAACCGGTCTTCTTGTCCGTGCTACCGGTAAACCGTGGATCAACGGAAGTGTCGGCAACACTCAACACCTCACCCGTCTGGAACACGTGGCCGGCCAAACCCTCATTGCTCTTAATCCTGATCTGCTGACCCTCCAGTTTCAGGATCGACTCGTCCACGCCACCGTCCGTTCTGAGTGCAACGTGCGTGTAGAGTTCGTCGGTCAAGCGATCGTGAAAAAATATGGAGCACCGATCCGCGTCAAGATAGTGACCGACGGCCAGGGCGATACTGTTGACCAGTTCTTCCTGGTCCGTCGTGGCGTGCATCACCCGCCCGATCATCAGCAGAAGCTCGAGACGCTCTACTCGCATCCGAAGCTCATTGACTATTGCCTCTTCCTCTGGCATCGCCCCCCCTCTGGGTCAAATGAACGCGAGCCCAAAACACCACACCGTGACATCCAAGGCTGGCCACTCAGCGCGATCGTTTTCAAGGATGGGCCTGGACCACGGCCACCTCGCCAACCGATCCCCGCATCACTCTTGAGCGATCTGAGAGTCGGGGACCGCGCTCTATCCGAGAGCTCTCAGGAGATCGTTACGCGTGATGATGCCTACCACAGATTGGCCTCCGTTCAAGATGGCGACACGCTCTTCCACCATGGCTCGGGCTATCTGGTGTATGGTTGTGTCTTCGGAAGCGGTCAGGATTCTCGTGTGCACGAGCTGGGACACGACTCGTCCGGTCAGTGGCTTGGCGTCTGAAGCGATGGCGTCAGAGACAGCTTCCCGGAGGAGGT
This sequence comes from Latescibacteria bacterium UBA6620, assembly GCA_002433075.1. GTDB lineage: Bacteria > Latescibacterota > UBA2968 > UBA2968 > UBA2968 > UBA6620. The sequence goes on along the minus strand of DJHM01000045.1, from coordinate 12,352 downwards.
CGCGATCAGAAATCATTCCGATGATTCTGCCGTCCTCGCCGACCACGGAGATGTGTCTGACCTTCCGCGTTTGGAGGAACTCCCGGGTGCGAGCAAGCGACGCATTTTCGGGCAAAGTATGCACAGGCGCAGTCATGACATCCCGGGCGAAAACCCGCGACGGTTGCCGCTGGAGCTCGACTCGATCCAGGTCCTCGTCGACCCCGGCGCGAGAGAGATCGCCGCTTAGTTCGTCCTCGAGGATATCCTGTGAAACTGGCAAACCCGTGTCGAGAAGAGTGAGGCCCGTGCCGGCACCAGGCCCCTGAACTACCGCAAGCATCGCTGCAACCACGTGGCGGCATCCACCGGCCCCCGTGTAGGTACAGGTGCAATTGCTGGCGACCGGCCCTTCGGCCTCTTGCCAGAACCTGACGTGGTAATATTTCGACCGGCGAACGTAGGCTTCATAGCCGCTCTCATCGAACGTCAGGTTGTGGACGCGTCCTCTCCTGAAATATTCCTCTCGCCTTGCGAATTCGTGAGTGTTGGAGAGGCCGCGTACCGAACTAACCGTAAAATCAGCCATGTTTGTGTTAGAGGCTTTGAATGGGTGCGATCAGGCAGCGAACGGTGTGAGGCATTCCTCGTAGGCTTCAAATCGCTCGCTTTCTCGTTCTTCAGGATCGACCAGCTTCAACCACATCCCCTGATCCTTCTTGTTGCCACTTAACCGACGTCGGCTCCCAAGAGTTGCTGGATTCTCACCACTCCAGACAACTTCACCGTCCTGTAAAAAAATGAATGCGCCCCGATACCGATCGATCAATTCACTGGACCGATCTCGGTAGAAGAGAGCCTGTTCGCACGTCGTCCGACGCCAGCTTTGGACCGTTTCCTCTGAGTCTGTCTGTTCCGAATCAAAATCGGCGAGTGGCCCTTCGACTTCGGATTCGAAGTCGATTCGATCGAGGTCGACCGTACCGAACCCGTGGTTCGCGGCAATTAACAGGTGATTCCGATCTCTACGAAAGGGAGGCGACGGCCAGTCTGACTCGGGATCGTGCCCCATCAAGTGAGCACCACATGCGTCGGTTGCGGTAACGTGGTCACCCGCGATGAGCGTGTTGCAGATCCTGCCTTCTCCTCCCCACTCCCGCCCCCACTGGCCCGTCAGCGCATCGATTATGTTGAGTGCTGGGTCGGTCACCATCGCCAGGTCAGGAAGCACGTAGGGCAGGCGTATGAAGTGGTGATAATAGCTGCGGACCCGACCCTTCGGCGGCGTAATGGGTGGGAGGCCGAAGAGATTTTTCATGCAGAGTGTGAGCCCCATGAAAAGATGGTTCTTCATCTTGGCTACCGAGACGACTTCCGCCCCCTGGAAGCACTCGCTCAGTTCGTAGCGTTCGAACATGAGCCCACCTCCGGGGACATCGAAGGTGCTGATGGGCTCCGCATTCGAGTCAACGAATGAGACCCCGAACTCTTTTAGGATGCTGGCGTAGTTGAAATCGGTCCCCATCAGGTGCGCGCGCGTGTAGGGGTTGGTGTCCGTCACCACAACGTCAGCGGTCGTCCTTTCAAGGAGCAGCCGGAGCACACACCGGCAAACCGCTTCGTCGACCAGTTCGCGTCTTCTTCCTTCGTAGTAGATGATGCGGCCAGGCAGCTTCATCATATTGAATTTCACGACAATCCGAGCCGCGCCACTGAGACGGGCCCAGGACCGTTCCAGAGGGTCTGTCGCCCGAACCAGCGCTTCGTAAATTTCGCTCTCCAGCGCACGATGGTCGCAGGCCACGGCTCGCACCCGATGCTGCAGGTTTTCTGTTTTCACTACGCTCCTACCAGTCTTTTCGCCAGGTCATGAAAAGTTTGGACTTCTGGTCACCTTCATCGTCAAAACCCACGCGGGACTCGAGAGTCAGGTCTGGAAGAAGCTCGTATTCCACCGTGAATTCCCTGGCGTCGGTCCCGATCGGATCGTCGTAAGATACAAAGATCCGGTCGCTAATGTACTTTCCAACCCGCACTCGCGACACGCGCGCTCCGGTCGCCATCTCCAGTTGGACAACGTCAAGATTCAGCTCCTGCCCAATTCGCTCCTTCAGCTGGTTAGCGGCCAATCCCATCACCAGTCCCGCAGACTGTTCCCCAAACACGCCTTGCTGGCCTGACAAGAAGTCGTCGGGCGGTCGGCCCAGCAGGATATAGGAGAGAATCGTGGCTTCGTCCCCTACGGGAGGATCACTTTCGACAGTGATCTCGGGTTGAGTGATCGTTCCTCCGACGATGACTCGAATCGTCACATCGTCTCTTTCTGCAGAAGTCTCGGAGTTCTGTAGAATGGGGAGTCTGGTGGCTCCCACAATCGAAACGATAGGATCGATCGTGCCCGCGCCCGTGAAATCAATCTGCCCCCGCTCTATTCTGAAATCCCGATTTTGAAAGCGGTAGGCTCCTCGAAGACTTGATAAAGACCCGAACAGGCGGACTCCCTCCTCGTTCCGCAACAGGTCTACGTCTCCGTTGAGTTCTACGTTGAGATTTTCGTCCCTCACCCAGACCTGATTTTGGGCTACGAGCTGCAGTGTGCTATGGAGGTTCCTGAAGAAGGGGACCGTTCGCCACACGCTCTCAGGATCCGGGGGCGCCTCCAGCAGGGACAAGAGCCGAATCTCCGCCTCACGGAAATTGACGATTCCGGAGACGGCTGGTGTATCGACCGTTCCAGCGATCTGGACCTGGGCGTCAACACGGGCACCAAACTCAGGGAGATTGACGGCATTGAATGAAGCACCGTTCAGTGCAAGATCGAACTGGCTTACAGACGTAATATGATCTCCCGAGACGAGATCGATCGGGGCCAGTTGGACGACGCCAGTTGCTTCCAGCAGCCCGTCTCCTCCCTTTCCTGATGCTCGATGGACCGTCACCCGGCCGGGAGAGAGCCTCAATGAAGCGGACAGATCGGACACGGTTTGGGCTACAGCGTCCACCGTCGCCCTCCCATCTCGCACGGAGATCGTGCCCATCGCCGAGGCAGAGTCAGACCGTCCTGTAAGCGTGAGCGATACGTCAGCCTGACCGGAGACATCGGATACCCACGGGACCCAATCCTCGATACGGGCCACATCCACTGCCTGTCCGCTCAACTCGATATCGAGAGGTCCACGGGTCACAATGCCCCATTCATCTACCGGCACAGCACCCTTCACGTCGATTCGACCGTCTCCCTGCCATACGCTCACGTCCAGATTGCCAACCTGACCAATCGCAATCTCCGCGGTGAGTGAGTCGGCGGTCAGATCTCCCCACCTGAGAGCCTCGGCATCTATTTCTGCTTCCAGTCCCGCACCCCTTACGAAGCTGGCCTTAGCCGAAACAAGCCCTGATAACGTCTCCCCAACACCCAGAACGAAAGCCCAGGGCCGCAGGTCGACGCGATCGACCGTCACGTCGAGTGTCCCCATCCGATCCGGCCTGGATTTGGCAAGCAGGGAACCACCTGCCCCTCCAAACGCCATTCGATGGACACGCAGGCCTTCCTTCCCCGACCAGGTCAGAGAGGAGGACCCCTGATTCGAAACGGTCACCTCCGCCGTTCGAATGAGCAATGAGTCGATTCCGATCCGAGTTTGGTCAGATTCCGATGTCGCATCCCCCCAAAGTTGAATTCTGTCTTCGGATGTGCCCGCATTCCCGATGAGAAAAGAAATTTCACCTTCAGATTCTACAAAATCGGCATACAGTCCTTGCAATTCACGTCCCGCCCATTCGAGAGCGTGTGCACGCAGGGATAACCCAGACCGTTCCGTTCGATGGAGGCGTAAGTGTGGTCGGATAAGCGGGGCATCCATGAAGCTCAACGTGTCTGTAGCTGCGGTCACTTCCAAGTCAGGCTGCAGCCAAGACCCGAAAGCTGACGCCCTGAGCGCGGCCTGTCCCTGTAGGGATACCCATTCCGGGGCTGGGAATCCTTCCAAAGACCGGATATGCCCACTGAGGGCCACATCCCAGGACCGTCCTATGACGAAGCCACCTTCGGCCTCGTAGCTGGCCGCCTTCCCGCTGGCTCGAAGCGCTTCGATTCGCACCTGGCGACCTTCCAACACCATTCCTACATCCAGGGTATCCATGCCAAGAAACGTGGCAGAAGGGTGGAGTTTCAGGTCCACTGTATGGGATCGCGCGCCCATCGGGCCCCGTGCTTCGTAGAGTCGGCCGGAAAGACTCACGGAGGCCGGTACGCTCGTTGCCGGCGTCCAGGCGGGAGGGAATAGCTCTCCGGCGATCTTCAGATTCAGGCCCCCGACCGTGTCGTCTGTTGTGGGCGTCAACGATCCCTCCGCTGTCACTCGAAACGCATCGTCGGTCCAAACGAAAGAGTTCAGACGCCCTCCAGCGGTCGTGAATGAAGCATTCGCCAGGAGTGACCCCACATCCAATCCGGCTACTCCGACTTCCGTCAGCCAGGTCGACACGCTGGTCTCGTCAGGTCCGATATGAACGGCGACTGTGCCGCTTAGCGATGACAGCGGGCCACCAAACGTTTCGATATCCAGGTTGGAGATGCGGCCGGTCAGTTTGCCTGCTTTCTGATCGGGATCGAACAGCACAGACAGGTCCGCCCCACCGTCACCCCTGATGACACTGACGGATCCTTCGATGTCTTTTCCGGAATAGTTCAGCTTGGCAGAAATGGTGTCCAACCGGCCATTGAGGAAAGACGCCTCCGATAGAACAGCAGTCGCGCTTGCATCGACCCGTCCATCGACCTCCTGCAGATCGAGCCGACTTGACAGCTCTCCCCCTATTGTGACGCCAAGGAGACCGCCAAGCTGAACCTCCTTCCCAGTCAAGTCTACGGACAGCGTTCTGGGGCTGTGCCACAGGTTCCCACGGGCAAGTCCCTCCCCGGCCGCGCCACCTGCCACCCACTGAAACTCGATCCGTAGATCGTCGAGGGACCCCTGAAAAGTTCCCCTCACCCAGCCGTCCGTTGGGGGAAGGTCGATCCCAAGGTAAGTCAGCGGCGATTCAGCGGCTCGGGAGTCGGATCGAGTCGAGAAGTCCAGGAACGGGGGGTCACGTAGCAGGAGGGATCCGTCGATCCGGCACGTCGATTTCACCGATGCAAGTTGCACGTTGTCCAGAATCAGCTGCTCCGGACTGCGAAGCAGGATTCCTTCCAGATTTGTGATGTGGATTGGCGGGTCGAACACGACGGATCGCA
>DJHM01000045.1:0-6823 GCA_002433075.1 Latescibacteria bacterium UBA6620 | reverse complement strand
GGTCGAACACGACGGATCGCATGCCACGAAGCGTGACTCGGCTTCCAGCCTCTCGGTGCTCGATGCCCAGTGAGAGTGCGACGTCTCTCGCCCGCTCCATTCCGTCGACGGCAACGACTCCGTGCTCTACGACCAGAGCATCGATGTTCGTCGAGGGCATCCACGGCTGACTTTTTCTGGTAACCGGTCCGGAGGCGATATCGATCTGCGGGCTGACAATGCGGAGAGAGTCGATGTGGACTCGGCCGAGGAGAAGCCATCGGGGCCGATACTGTATTTGGGCCTCACCCACCAGCACCCTCCCGCCTTCGGTCGTGGACCAGGATATGCCCCCAAGCCTTGGTTTGAACAGTGGGTTCCCTTCGAGCTTCCGAATCTGAAAGTCTTCGCCAAGAGTGCGTTTCCCAACGATTTCGAGGGCCCTGCGAAGGGGGCTGTTGAAAGCTCCCGTTGAGGTCAGCGCGGCTGAAAGACCGGTCACGATGGCGAATAAGAAAACGCACCATCGCAGGGTACGTCGACGGTTCCCAGTGAGTGAGATCATCAAAAGGCTTGTCCCAGACTCAAGTGAAACTGGTGCCGAGATGCGAAGAGGTCTTCGCTCAATCGCCGGGCAAAGTCCAGGCGAATCGGTCCAACAGGGCTGAGGTACCTCAGGCCGCTCCCGATGGCCCATCGGAGTGAACCGAGATTGAAGGCTTCAAATTCCGAGTCGACGTTTCCGGCGTCGACGAATCCGACGAGGCCGAAGTATCTTCCCAGGCGCGCTCGGAGTTCGACGCTTCCTTCAAGGCGGCTCTTGCCACCTACGACAGCGCCCGAAGCATCACGGGGACCCAGCTCCTCGAAGCCCCATCCTCGGACACTGCTTAACCCGCCCCCGAAGTATCGCTCGATGTTCGGAATCTCTCCTTCTTCACTCAGGTCGAACAAGGCGCCCCCCAAAACCTTCGTTGCCAGAACCAGTCGTCCAGGCAGGGAGCGATAAAAGCGCCCCTCGCCGGCCAGCTCGATGAATTCCCGGTCAGAGCCGAATAACAGTCCCTTCTCTTTCAGCGTAAGATTGACGAGAAGGCCGTTCGATGGATCCAGAAAGTCATCGCGGCGATCGTTCCGAAACCCGAGTGCGAATTCGGTGAACGCACTATCTGCCTTGAAGTCGATCAAGCCGGCTGAGGTATCAAAGAAGAACGTCGTACGGGTGCGGATGTTCCTCTCAAACAGGATGTTTCCTCCGAGCTCAATCTGGCGAAACTCCTGACGTTCCTCACGTGTCACGAATGTCCTGAGGCTCAGCCAATTCCTTGACCCCATGACATAAGGTTGACGGAGCGAAAGCGAAGCTTGGTTCTCGATTGCCGAGCCCCTTGCGGATACGGTGAATTGCTGACCGCCACCGAATGCACTCCTGTGTTTCCACGCGAGTAGTCCCTGAAATTGACTCTCTGTGTCATAACCAGCACCGATTTGGATGGTACGGGGAGACCGCTCCGAAACCCGGACCACCACAGAAACATCGTCGTCAGAAACAAGGCTGTCCGGGACATTCAGGACCACGGATCTGAAGGCACCGGACAGGTAGAGTTGTCTGCGGCTTTGTCGGAGCTTTCGCGAAGAAAAAGACTGTCCGGGGCGAAATGTCAGGCCCCGCTCGATCGTTCGGGCCGTCACACCTTCGTTGCCTTCGATTCGGGGCGCCGCAAACCGATATCTTGGGCCGATATCGATGCGATAGGTGACGTCAGCCTTGTGGATTGCCTGGTCGATACGGGATTGTGCTGACACCGTAGCGAAGGCATAACCGGAGTCGCGCGCAGCTTCCAGAAGAAGCAGCCGATCCCCTTCCAGGTCCTCCCTACTCAGGCGTCTACCAGGGATGGAGCCAAGGGACCGATGAAGACGCTCGGGCACCTCGGATCCAATCACATCGACCCTGCCCACGAGCGTAGGGGGCCCTTCGGTCACGATGTAGGTCACTTCTACGCGGCCAGGACGAGATCGGTCCAGGACCGTATCTACTTTTACTTCGAAGAAACCGTGGTCGCGGTAGAATGCCCTCAATCTCAATAAATCTGCGCGGAGTCTGTCCGGATCGAGATGGTGTTTGTCCACCCAGGGAAGCCAGGAGAGCTGAGAGGTTGCCCGTGTGGACAGAAGGGGCTGAAGTTGTGCCGCCGGCACGGATAGATTCCCCGTGACGGCAAGGTGGTGTACAACAGGGTGTGTAGGTTGGCCAGGGGCAGAACCTGCTACGGCAAGGAAAGCCAGCACAACAAGAGCACGGCGGATACGTCTTACTGGCCTACCGCGCATCGCCCACGCGATGCAGCTTGAGCAGGTTGGTTTCTGCCCGGGCAGTCACCGGAGCTCCTGACAAAATCACGAGGCTATCTCCGACATTGACCCCGCCCTCCATCAGAAGCCGCGCCTCGACCTCGGCCACCATTTCGTCCGTATCGTGGGCCGCGTCAATCAATCTGGGCTCAGTCCCCCAACAAAGGCTCAGCTGGCGCCAAATGGCCTCGTGCGGCGTAAATGCCACGATCGGGGTGCGGGGGCGGCGCTTGGAAATCAGACGTGCTGTCGCTCCGGACTGAGTAAAGGCCACAATTGCTTTTGCACCAACGCCCTGAGCGGCGGTCGTGGCAGCGTAGCCGATGGCATCAGGGAAGGATAGATGCCCCGGGTTGTCGAGACCTTCACTGGAATCGACAGAGAGATGGATCTCCGTTTCTTCGACGATTCGCGCCATCATCCGGACCGTTTCTACGGGGTATTCCCCGACCGCAGTCTCACCAGAGAGCATCACCGCGTCGGTTCCGTCGTAGATGGCGTTGGCTACGTCTGACGCCTCCGCTCTCGTTGGTCTCGGATTGTTCGTCATGGACTCGAGCATCTGCGTGGCCGTGATGACGAGGACGCCAGCCGCATTCGCACTCGAGATGATACGTTTCTGGATGGGAGGAACACGCTCAGGTGGCAGTTCCACGCCGAGGTCTCCTCTTGCCACCATGACCCCGTCGGCGATCTCGAGGATCTCATCGAGGGCTTCGACAGCCTCCGGTCGTTCGAGTTTCGCGATCACGGGGACCTCGCCCCCCCACTGTCGGGCTTCCCGCTTGACCAAACCGATGTGGGCCGGCGCGCGAACGAAGGACATCGCTACCAGATCCACTCCGTGCTCGATCCCGAACCGGAGATCCTCCCGATCCTTTTCTGTGAAAGAGGGTGCGCTAACCGAACTGTCCGGAAGGTTGATCCCCTTGTTTGAATTCAGTGCTCCGCCGACCACAACCCCGCACGTCACCGATCCTTCCGACACGCCCTGCACGACGAGTTCGATCTTGCCGTCGTCGAGAAGCAGTCGATCTCCCTTTCCCACATCCACAGGAAGGCTGGAATACGTCGTAAAGATCGCCTCCGAACCGGCATCTTCTGTGGTTGTAAGCACAACCTCAGACCCGGGGATGAGTATCCGAGGTTCTGGTTCGATTTTCCCCACACGAATCTTGGGCCCCTGAAGATCCTGCAGGATGGCGACTGGTCGACGAACCTCCGACTCGACCTCCCGGACCATCTCAATCGTTCGGCGATGATCTTCGTGCGTGCCGTGCGAAAAGTTCAATCGAACAACATCGAGTCCTGCATCCACGAGTTCGAGGAGGACTGGTTTTTCCCCGCTTGAGGGTCCCAGAGTACATATGATTTTGGCGCGTTTCACAATGCGGTCTCCCCCGGAAACATAGGCTATCGCTCCGAATGGGTATACTAGAATCCCTGCGCCTGTAAGGAGGGAAAAAGCCCCCCTGCACGCGTAGGAGGGCTTGATGTGATTCACATTTTATCGCGCACGACTCAGCCGGACTCCAGACCAACCTCCAGTCCCTAGTCTTTCCGAGTAACCAGGACCGTCGCTCCGTCTTCTGGCACGTGATCGATCAGGGTTCTGGCGGTGGGCGTTTCCACGTCCCTCTGGACATAGCGCTTCAGCGGTCTGGCTCCCAGAGCGGGATCGTATCCTCGTTCCGCGATGAAGTCGATCGCGTAATTGTGGAGCTTCAACCGAAGATCTCTCTCCTCGATCCGGTTACTCAGATCCTTCATAAGCAACGCAATAATTTCTCTTATTTCATTGCGAATACAATATCATGTAGACAATTAAGGGATTCAGGTTTGGAAAACGCTCTAAGCTGGGCGAGCACCCCGTCCCGTGTGGATTCAGGTATCGCCCCATCTTTGACTCCATCGAGCAGATCGTGAGATCCCACGTTGGAGGTCATTATGACCACGGTATTCCTGAAGTCTACGGTGCGAGCCTTCCGTCATCGAGAAGCAGGAGGAGGATGTTAGGCACGTCGTGGTGTGCTTTCTCCACTTCATCGAACAGAATCACCGAGTAGGACTGCCGGCGGACCACCTCGGTCAGCTGGCCGCCTTCTTCGAAGCCCACTTACCCTGGCGGGGCGCCAATCAGTCTCGACACCGCGCGCTTTTCCATATACTCGCTCATATAGATGCGGACCAGCCGTTCCACGCTGTCGAACAGCGTGAGGGCCAGCGTTCTGGCAAGCTTGGTTTTGCCGACTTCGGTAGGGCTGAGAAAAATGAACGACCCAATCGGCCGGTCAGGATCCTTGATCCCCGCTCGGGCCCGGGTCACTGTGTCGACAACCGAACGCACGGCCTCATCCTGCCCAACCAGTCTCTCGTGAAGCACATCGTCGAGTCGCATCAGCTTTTCCCGCTCATCTTCGACCAGCCTCGAGACTGGAACGCCCGTCCAGCGAGAAACAATGTCTGCGATCTCAGAATCCGTCACATCTTCTGTCAACATCCTGTCAGAACCCCGGACGGCCGCCTCGGCATCTTCGAGTTGCTGTTCGAGTTCTGGCAGATGACCGTGCTCCAGTTCCGTTGCGCGACTGAGATCGTACTTGGCCTCTGCCTGCTCGACTTCACGCTTGGATTCCGCGATCTGCTCCCGAAGAGACCTCGCAGAATCCAACGTTTCCTTCTCGGCCTCCCATCGCATCCTCATTTCGTCGCTCCGACCTTTGAGATCCGCCAAATCTTTTCGAAGTTCTTCCAGCCTTTTCGTGCTTGCTGGATCTTTCTCGCTCTCGAGCGCCGCAGCCTCGATTTCGAGTTGCAGCACACGCCGGGTCGTCTCGTCCAATTCTGCCGGCATCGAGTCGATTTCGGTCCGCACCATCGCGCAAGCCTCGTCAACCAGGTCAATCGCCTTACCAGGAAGCAATCGCTCAGAGAGGTATCGATCGGACAGCTGTGCGGCGCCCACCAGCACGTGATCCTGAATCCCCACGCCGGGATGCAATTCGAATCGCTCACGCAAACCCCGCAGGATAGAGATGGTATCCTCCGCCGAGGGCGCACCGACCAGAATGGGCTCGAATTGCCGCTCGATAGCCGGGTCCTGTTCGATGTGCTGCCGATGCTCATTCAAAGTAGTCGTCTAGATACAGTGGAGCTCGCCCCTGGCCAGCATCGGCTTGAGCAGGTTCCCTGCGTCCGTCGACCCCTCCGTGCGTCCAGCCCCAACGATGTTATGCACCTAGTCGATGAACAGGAGAATACGTCTTTCGCTCGCGGCGATGTCCCCGAGAACTGCCTTCAAGCGCTTTTCGAAGTCGCCACGATACTTCGCTCCGCCAAGCAAGGCCCCAAGGTCGAGTGAAAAGATATTCCGATCTTTCAACCATTCGGGAACGTCAGCCCGAACAATACGCTGAGCCAGGCCTTCGACGATGGCTACCTTTCCCACGCCAGGCTCTCCAATCAGCACCGGATTGTTCTTTGTTGTCCTGGACAGGATCCGGCGGATCCTTCTGATCTCGGCAGATCACCGGGTCCAGCTTTGCCTCCCGCGCCTGAACGACGAGATCGACACCGTATTTTTCCAGTGCATCGAAAATGTCTTCTGGCGTAGGGCTCGTCACCTGATGGTTGCCGCGGACCTGCTTGAGATCGGCCAGAAACCCTTTGTAAGTAACACCCTGATCACCGAGGAGCTCCCTCATCTGAGGATTGGATGATATGAGTCCCAAGAAAAGGTGCTCTACCGACACATAGGAATCCCCGAGCCGGCTCGCTTCTTCCGCTGCTTTCACGAGTGCCTGTTGCAGGTCCGGTGTGACGTAGACCTTACCCGCTTCGACGCCGGACCCAGTAACCCGCGGCTGGCGGTCGGCGACCTCCCTGGCTGCTCCTGCAACGAGTGCTGCGTCGACTTTGGCGCGTTTCAGCACAGCTGGCACCAGCCCATCAGGCTGATCCAGTAGCGCCAACAGAAGATGTGCCGCACCGAATTCCTGGTGTCCGGCCCTGATGGCGTGGATCTGAGCATCACGCAGGGCTTCCACAGACCGCTCGGTCATTCTGTTAGCATTCATGCCTTATCTCCCGGGGTGCCGACACACCCTCTCCTGTAGCCCTCTGCAATTTCTCATAAAGGTGTCGCTCTCGTTCCAGCAGAACGGGAGGCCCCACGATTGTGAAGCTGATGTAAAGGTCGCCGGTACCTGACCTCGCCGGATAACCTCTGCCAGGCACCCTGACCCGATCTCCGGATGAGGTCGACTCTGGAATCTTCACTTGCACCTTGTCGATCAACGTTTCAACGACTACCTCATCGCCGAGAGCAGCCTGCCAGGGTACGATGTCGATGTCCAGGTGGAGGTCGTTGCCATCGAGTCGAAAGCGAGCATGTGGACTCAACTCGGAGGAACAGGTCGCCAGCTGGGCCGGGCCCCATCCCTCGGGGCCCCCTGCCCGGCCATTCGTATGCGGTCCCCGGAGCTCAGTC
>DJHM01000004.1 GCA_002433075.1 Latescibacteria bacterium UBA6620 | reverse complement strand
ATCTCCGCCTGACGGAGATGGCCGATGATCTGTTCTACCGTGTAACGCTTCCCGGCCATAGGGCCCCCTTCTGTGTCCCACATCCTAACATTAGGACTGGGAACAATCCCGGGGGCAGGTCAAGGCTCCGCTCGAGCAGCTTGACGTTGTCCCAGGTACGCCCTCCGTCGTCGCTCGTGCGTGCCACGAGATGCGCCGAGGAACCGTCCCAACCCTCGCCGGTGTGGTAGCGGGAGTAGACGGCCAGGAGGCGGCCGTTGGACAACGCGACGATGTCGCCCTCGCTGTGCCGCGGCTATGAGGGGGTGGCCCGGGCGAGGAAGCCAACGATCGCCTCATCTTCGGGGCGCATGTCCTCGGGGCCGTCCTGAAATGCGATCGTGGATGGTCGGGTCATCGTGTCTCAGCGGCCGTGCGAGTCACGGCAGATATTCGTAGGGGCGATCGCGGGGCACTTGTCGTGCTATCAGGGCACGTGCCTCTATGTCCCGCACGCCTCAGATGACTACCGCCTTTTCAAACTGAAAGGCATACAGCTTGCAGTCGTTCATAACGAAGCGTAGTCGAACCGGACGTCCTGCAAGCGCGTCGATGTTGCTACCGCCGTTCCATCGTGCAGGCATGGCGACAGCGTTTCCGTTCAGCGGACGAGCGTCCTTCAGGGTGTAGCCTTCGACCGGCGCGCCTTTCTCATCCTGCAGCTCCACCTTGATCTCCCCACCACCGCTGGTGTCGAGGTTGAGCAGCAGCCGATCCCCCTCGAAAACCAACGGCGACGTGATGAGCTCACCGCCCGTGTATTCGACATCGGCGGAAACGAATCCGTCGAGGCGCATGATGGCTCTGGATATCGCTTCTTTCGGCTCCAGAGCGGCGGGATCGGGAATATTCGACGGCGGCGGTCCATGCTCGACGTTGCGCCCGGCATAGTACAGCCATAGTTCGTCGCCCACCGGAATCGGGTAGGCCATCTCCTGCAGCATTCGTGAATCGAAACGACCTTCCGGCCCCAGACGGAGGAACGGAGCTCGGTTTCCGAGCCAATCGAACTGTTCGCCGTCGGTGCTGACCAACAGACGGATGTCGTTTGCATTGGGGCCGAGATTATAGCCGGAATTGAGGACAATACCTTCCGGCCTCCGGTCATACCAGTGCCAGTAACAGGTGACCAGCATGAACCACAGACCGTGTTCGTCAGGATAGCGGAAAACCGTGGCGTAGTTGTAGTCCACGGGTGGCTGGTCGGGAAGATCGACGCTGTGTGCGTCCAGGTCGATGTCATCGTGGGTCAACACGAGACGCTCGTTGTCCCAGTTGACGAGATCATCGGACTCGAGGCGTCGTACGGCGCGATGTCCGCGGTAGATCCCCGAGCCCTTGGGCGTTTCTTTCGCCGCGGGGTAAAAAAGTCGGGTGAACATCACATAGCGGCCCAACTCCACATCCCAGTGAATGTTGGTGCGGCCATCCACTTTCCTGCTGCCGGTGATCGCTGACTCGAGCACGACGCGATGGGTCTCCTGCCAGTGGATACCGTCCGGCGAGCCATAGAACGGGATGTGGCCCTGACCATTGCCTTGAGAGCGGTAGCGCTGCTCGGCCGGGGCGTTGGGGTCGATCCAGACGTGCCCGCCCTGGACGTAGCCGGGTATAACGACATTGTTCTCCCTACCACCGTAGAATTCGTGCAGACCTAGCGCGGGCTTGTTGAAACGGACACCATCCTCGGATTCGGCGTAGAGCACCGACTGCCCCGCGCCACTCGCGTTCGTCCACGGCTCATACCGGTGGTCAAACTGGTACCAGAGACGAAACGTAGCGTTATCGCGCATGATCGTACTGTAGCCGCCTATCATGCCGCCCGGCTTCTGTTCCCACCAGGTATCCCGGGTTACGATTTCTTCACCGGTTTGGTACGGCGGGTTCATCACCATATGGACACCGCGCATACTTTCCACCACGCGCGGGTCAGCGAGCAGCTGCTTGCCCCAACCCACGACCAGGCGGTCTCTGTCAGCCTTCGTGTTACCCATCGCTGGTTTCTCCTTCACAAGGGGCTAGGCCCATCCATGGATCATGGAAGTCTTCCTGCGGGCCCCGATGTCCAATCCTGTGAAAGTACTGGTTTCATCAAGTTTGGCTTTGGGAATATAATGGGGTAGAAGACCGAAACGCTCGTTTATGCCGAGATGGCTTAGGGGAATCGCATGAAGATTACGGAAGTCGAACGGATCACGTTCACGGTCCCGCGTCGCGGGAGCAGGACCAAGTGGGGTTACGGGCAGCCCGGACCGCCCCGGGAAGTGCCGCACACCATCACGCGCATCGCCACCGACGAACGTCATAGTATCTGAGCCCATACACGTTGGTCGACCGGCGCGAGCAAGTCGAATCACACGCGCTACGCGACGTTGAACTGGAGATCAAGTATCTGATGGGTAGAAGTTCACCCCGCGGTTTTGTCGATCCCGACCTCGGCCTCCACGAATACGGCGTCTCGTGAAGGTCACCGAGATCGAAGTCCACGAGATCAGTCTGCCGTATAAGGACTGGCTCGCCTACCCGCTCAATCATTACGGTGCCCCGTCGCGGCGTACGGTCTACGTTGCCCACACGGACACGGGGTTGATCGGCCTCGGTGATGGTGGTGGTCCCGTGGCGGAGGAGGTGCTCGACCGCTATATCGGCTCGAACCCCTTCGATTGGATGGGGGATGAATTGAGTCTGCCGCTCGGCATGGCGATGTACGATCTGATGGGTAAAGCTGCTGGTGTGCCAGTTTACAAGCTGTTCGGGCAGAAGCACCGGTCGTGGGTACCGGTGGGTAGCTGGACGGTATCGACGCATCCCGACCACATGGCGGAGGTTGTGCGGCGGTACTCGGTGGCGGGATACACGTGGTTGAAGTATCACCTGTCCCCGTTCGAGAACGTCTTCGACCAGACTGAGGCGATGCAGGCGGTGGCGCCGCCAGGTTTTCGCGTGCACTACGACTTTACCGGGGGTGGTACCGACGACCACATGGTCGATCTGCTGACGCGATTGCAGGAACACCCAATCGCCGGCTGTTTCGAGGATGCCATCGACGAGAAGGACATCAAGGGATCTATCGAACTACGCCAGCGCATCCGCTTGCCCCTCGTCCGCCACCGGGCAGCCCTCGATTGTAGCTACGAGGTCCTCATGGGGGCGGGTGACGTATATATGCGCGGCCATCAGCTCATAGGCGTCGCCGCGCGCCAGGCGGGGCTGTTCGCCGCCGGCAACATTCCCTTCATGTTGCAGAATGTGGGTACGACGATCACACGCGCGATGTCGACGCACATGATGGCCGCCTTCCCGTCAGCAATTTTCCACTTTATCTCAGCTACGGAGACGTGGTCGGATGACGTCGTACACGAGCGGCTGGACCCGGTAAATGGTCTCGTTCGCGTACCGGAAACGCCCGGACTCGGTGTGACTCTGGACCGCGAGGCCCTCGAGCGCCTGACGGCTCTGGAGTTGCCGACACAACCGCGCTGGATCATCGCCTCGAGTTTTGCCAACGGCACGCAGATGTATTGCCCATTCGAACCGGGCAAATCCGGGCACTTCATGGTGCGCCCCGATTGGAAACGCGGTCTGGCGCCATTCAGCTTCTGCGCGCCGCTCACGACGCGCTACTGGGACGACGACGGCAGCGCCGAGTTCGAGCAGATGTATTCTCGCCTTGAGCGAGAAGGCATGGTGCTGGAGAGGCCACAGGCCTGAGCCGGGTCCGGCGCGAAATCCGACGAAGTCGCCACCCTCCGTGAGTTGCCGATATCGTTGCCCTTGGATTGAGAACTCACGCATCGCAAAACCATCGGAGCTTAAATGAAAATCACCAAGATCGAAGCCCATCAGATCGAAACTCCCCGGATCAGCGGCCACATCTCCGGGCACGTCATCGTCAAAGTCCACGTCGACGACGGTCCCATCGGCCTGGGCGAAGCTTCCGACAGCAAGTGCGGCGACCTTGCCGCCGTCGTTAACCAGTACAACGACCTTCTTGTCGGGCGTGACCCCACCCGCATCACCGAAATCAACGAATTCCTCGCTACGCACGATTTCGGGAGCACCGTCTCCAACAACCATCTCGTCTCCGCCATCGACCTGGCCTTATACGACCTCAATGGCAAGGCGCTGGATGTGCCGGTCTACAGGCTCCTGGGCGGGAAATTCCGGGACAAAATCTACTGCTGTTTCCCAACGTGGGGTGTGCTGGTCAAGGAGGACTACGAAGCAACGGTCGGCTACCTGCAGCGCCTCGTAGATCACGGCCACCACCTCTTCCGCTTCTACATCTCGGGAGACGACGCCGAATTCGACAACCGATTTCTTACCGACATGTTCTCCCGCTTTGGGGACAGGATCCGCCTCAAACAGATCGATTTTTCTGGGCGCTTCTCGGACTGGCGTGCGGCGCTTCGGTACGCAGACGTCCTTCGTCACCACAACCCATTTCATTTCGAGCAACCATCCTGGGACCTCCGCGTATGCGCCGAATTCACCAAGCGTATGGACCTCCCTGTCAGCCTCCACACGGCTACTCTGGAGCGTGGTTTGGAGTCCATCGAACGCGGTGCCTGCACAGCCTTCAACCTGTGCAACATCTTCCGTGGCCCCAGCTACATCCGTCGACTTTACGCCCTGGCCGAATCCGCCGGGATCTTCTGCACGATCGGCACCGACCAGGAATCGACCCTTGGCATCGCGGGCCAACTCCACCTGGGGGCCTCCATGCCCAACCTGAATTTACCGTGCGACCCCATGGGCCCAATGCTCTACACCGCATCGCCAGCAAAAGAGCGTATCCACGCCGAAGGTTCTTACCTCACCGTCCCTGAGGGCCCCGGCCTCGGTATCGAGCTCGATGATGAGAAAATGGCCGCTATCACGGTTGCATCGGCCTAATCGGGATGAGATTCGATCACGACTGACTTCTGGATTCTCCCTGGCCTCGTCACCTCAGTCTTTGGAGCGTGCCCATCTTCGATTTTTATCCGATGAATCCAGTCGTCATCGAAGCCAGAAACGATGAGCCGCCGCCCTCGTGGGCTGCGGCCTGCGCCGATTCGCGCACGATCCCTCTTGCCAGACGGTGTAGTGCTATGGGATGGGCATCCTCACAGGTTGAGCTGTAGCCCCAATCGTAGACTGAATCAGACTTCTATAAGAAAGTGACGCCTTGGGGAAGGAGAAGATCGGATTCATCGGGTGCGGACGGGCGGCCCAGACTGTGCACCTGCCGTACTTTGCCGCGTCGGAGCAATGCGAGGTCAGCACGCTCGTCGAGAAGCGAACCGAGCTCGCCTCGATTTTGGCTGCCCGACACGGGATCCCGAAGGTATCCGGAGGCTATCGCGTGCTGTGCGATTATCCCAAGATCGAGGCGGTGGTGATGATTCTTCGGGAGCCGCTCCACGGGCCGGTCGCCGTCGATCTGATGCGGGCAGGAAAGCACGTGTTCACGGAGAAATCGCTGTCCGACTGGTTGAGTGAAGCCCTTCGGATGGTCGCGGTAGCACGGAAGACGGATCGGCTGCTGATGGTCGGATACATGCGGCCGTACGACCCCGGGATCGAGAAAGCCCGGCAGCTGATGGACGAACTTCGTTCGTCAGAAGAACTCGGCCAGGTGACCCAGGTCCGCATCCAAACCCACGGCGGTGGGACTGGGAGACACGCCTACGGCGCCCACGAGCCGGTCACCACCAAAGAGGAGAAGCCGCTGGTTCCGAAGGGACCTGACGACGAGATTCCAGAGGAGATCCGAGAGCTGGCTTGGCAGACCAACTTCTTCTAACGACCGTGCAAGGCCGTCTGCGAACAGGCCGGGAACGCCTCAAGGAAAGGATGCTGAAGATGGCCGAGGATAACCTGAGAAAGTCCGCGCCTTCACGGTACGCCCGGTTCGAGGATCGGGTGAGGCGGCTGGTGCGTCCCGATGAGCTGAAGTCGAAGGAAGAACAGCCGTGGCACGGTGGCCGTGGGACAGACGTGTGGGAAATGATCACGGCGGCAATCCGCGGCGACGTGGCAAGAATCCGCCAGCTGGTGACGAAGGACTCGCGTCTGGTGCACTGCGGAAATCAATATCGCGCACCGCTGCATTTCGCTGTGCAGGAGAACCACATCGAAGCGGCGAGATTCCTGCTGGATCACGGGGCGGATCCGAGTCAGCGTTCCGGCAATCCGTGGCACGAGCGGCCGATTGTGATCGCCGAGGAGCGCGGCTACAAGCAGATGAAGTCCCTGCTTGAGGAGCATCTCACGAGATATGGTGGACCGGACGATGGGGAGGAGGTCGCCGAAGCGATAAGGGCGCGCGATGTGGACAGGGTGCGCTCGCTGCTGGACGTGACGCCCTCGCTGGTCGAGGCCATGGACGCACGGGGAAACAGGCCGATGCACTGGGCGGCGCTGACGCGGAACACGACGATTGTGGACTTGCTGCTGGAGCGCGGGGCCGACATCAACGCGCAACGGCCCGACGGCGCGCGGCCACTGGACCTCACCAACGGGGACTACTGGTTCAGGCGAAACCGGGATGTGCCGATTGTTTCGCCGCCCCACGAGTTCTTCGTGGGTTACCTTGTGGCGAAGGGAGCCGACTACGACATCTGTGTGGCTGCGAAGGTTGGGGACGCGGAGCGCGTTCACGAGCTGCTGGAGCACGACCCGTCCCTCGCGAACCGGGTGCCGGATTACTGCACGTATTACAACGCCCTTCCGCTGGTGAATGCGCTCGGCGGAAGCAACACGGGGGCCAACAACAGTCACACCGAAACGGTGAAGGTGCTACTGGAGTGCGGTGCGGATCCCACGACGCCCGAGCCCGGGATGGCGCCGAATGGGCGGGCGGTAATGGCGGCCGTCAGCAGCGGCAACATCGAGATGGTGAAGACGTTTCTGGAGCAAGGGGCGGACCCGAACGGCACCGTCGAGTCATCGGGTACGCCCCTTGGTCGAGCGGCCGGCAACAAGCAGTGGGATATTCTGAAGCTGCTGCTGCACTACGGTGGCACATTTCCGGACTATATGGACCTGAGCGACGTAGATTCCGAGGCGCTGGCGGCGGTTTACGGAGATGTGCTTCCGCTCAAGTATTACGTGGACGTGGAAGACACGGATACGCTGTCGGCGCGGTTCGACGAGGACCCCGAGGCGATTCGGGAGGCCCTGCACCTGTCGCTGGGCAGCTACATGGGATTCAGGACGAAGGTGCTGCGGTTGTGTCTAGGCCGTGACTCAGACGTGGCGAAGACAGTGCACTGTTACGACCTAATCTACAAGCTGCACCGGCTGGATGAAGAGGAGGTGCTGGAACCGTTCACGTTCCTGCTGGAAGCGGGTATGACGCCGAACGATCCCAACTAGCTTCGGGTGACGCCGCTCCACCTGCTGGTTCTGGGGGCGACGTCTCACGGCACGGACGGGAGCGCCTACCGACCACATCCAAAGATGATGAAGCTGTTCATCGAGCACGGCGCGGACCTGAATGCTCGGGATGAAGATTACCGGTCTACGCCACTCGGATGGGCTGCCCGCTGGGGGTGGAAGGAGGCGGTTGAGATGCTACTGGAGCGGGGCGCCCAGATAAACCTGCCCGACGATCCGCCCTGGGCGACGCCGCTGGCCTGGGCTCGCAAGAAAGGCCACGCGGAGATTGAGGAACTGTTGCGGGTACACCGGACGGTGTGACGACACTATGATGATACGCAGGAGTAACGCATCGACGAGAGGAGGCACGTCGTGAAGACAGTAGATGGGTGATGGGCGGGGGAGGCTTCCAATCACCTCAGTTAGCGCACTCCGAAAGAAGGCAGTTAATCTGGAAGACCCGACGCGAGGCCAATCAGGTTGCCCCCTAGCTGATCAGCGTGACCTGGATGGCACGTGAAGAGGATTACCTGTTTCTCTTCAGACAACTCATGCAGGGCACTAACAGCCATCGCCTGTCGCTCAGGATCCATGTCCACGAGCGGGTCGTCCAGGATCAGGAATCCTTCGGCCCCGGCCAAGAACTGCCTCGCCATAGCCAATCTTAGCGAAAGGGCCAGCACATCTTTCGTTCCCGCAGATAGAAGGGCTTCTGGCAGAATCGCCCCATCATCTCTTCTGAGCCCGTTTGGAAGTCCAGCCTCCATCGGTATCTCTGAATAGCGACCGCCGGTCATCGCTGATACGGTCCGGCTGAGGTCCCCCACAAGCCCTTTGTATGTGTCCTTGTCGAGTTTGGCCGCGAGTGCCTCTGTGGTGTCGTGCACCCGCCCTATAGCTTCACCACGCCTCAGCGATCGACAGTACGCTGCCTTCGCCTTAGCCAGAAAATCGTGTAACTCCTCCGTTGTTGCTTCCGGCTCCTCTTTCTCCAGGTCCTTTCGGTCTAGCACGCGACTGTTACGGTCTTTTTCGAGCGTCTTCAGGTCAGCCTCAGTCTCTTTGTAGTGCGACAGAAGCGACTCGGGGTTATCTACCCCCTCCGGGAGGGGTGGGAGTTCAGCAATCTCGGTTTTGAGGTTCGACTGCCGGAGCGCGATCTCACCAACCTTTAGGAACAGGTCACGCTTGCTCTCATAGGAAGTACTCAGTTTCTCCACACGTGCTCTTGCCTCGCGAAGTGCTCCGGTCTTCCTATCAAGATCGCGCTGCAGCGGGCCCAGTTCCTGCATGAGCTCGACTTCGGACGGCAGGTCGGGCTCGTCTCCCATTTGCTCGATCTGAGCCTCTATGTCTGCATATACGTCCTCAGCCAAGGTCTCTTCAAATTCGTCGCGCGCTTTGGTTGACTCTCTCTTGTTGGAGGAGTAATCACTATTGGCCTGCCTTGCTGCCTCCACATCTTCAAGACCTCGAGCAGCCAAAGCTGAGGAAAGTGCCTCCTGAGTTTGCTGGAGGCACTGGATGCTAGCATCAAGGCTCCCATCGCCCGACGTGAGCTCGACATCCCAGTCTGGATGAGATATGCGGACCTTACCTTTGTAGACCCGATCGAGAATTTCTTCCTCGGCGAGGCTGTGCTCCTCAGGATCCTGGATTCCTTCCTGTATTGACAGATCAAGATGTTTTCGCGCAACAATTCTCAGCGATAGAGTGGCGGCCGAAATCTCCGCCTCGAGCCTTATCCTCTTGTTGTCCAACTCTTGCAGTTCTGCAAGTTCTTCGCCTTTGAGCGTCGGTCCACCAGCAAGCACTGCCTCCGCCGATTCTGCCGCTTCTTTTAGACCCTTCAACATTTCGAATCGCTCACGGGTCTTGGTCTGCTGGTCTACCTGCCTGCATTCCGCTATTTGGTCTTCCTTCTGCGAGACCCTCTTCTTTAGGTCGGGGAGTTCTTCCTCAATCTCTTTGAGCTTTTGCTCAACAACTGGCCAATCTTCATTGTCCTTCTCGTATATATCCAACTGAGTCTGGGTAGACTCTAGCTGGCTCTCCAGGATCTTGCGCTGTTGTACACTTTCAACTACTGGCTTAGTCTCGACAATGAACTGCGTCTTCTGGTCAATGTCCTCATCAAGGGAGGTGATCTGAGCGTTCAGCGCGTCCATTCTCTTGTCATAGGATTCTGCTTTTCTGCATTCCTGCCGCAAGTCGTCCACTGTATACCAAGCCTGAAGTAGATGCCCAACATCGCGCTGGTATCGACTACTCTCGTCCTCTGGCCTTTTTCGCTCGCGGTCCCACCGTTTGAAATGCGTATTGTACTCCGCCTGGACGGACGTCCTGAATCGCTCAACAGAAACACCGTCTGTCTCGAATACTGCCCTTTGCAACAGATCAGCCAGGGCCTCGATTGTCTCGGGCTTCTTCTTTATGCTACTAACCGTGTCAGCTAGGCCGGACTGGTAGGCCATCAATACCGACCTGAAAGTACCCTCAGTTGCCGGCAAGACCTCGGACAGGCGAGCACGGAGATTATGCTCGTCGGTCAGACTTGTTTCATTTGGCAGTACCAGCAGTTCCGATTGCGTGCCACCCCAAGATCGCTCCAGATGGTAGATCGATCCATCAACGGTGAAGTCAAGTGCCACGCGCACCGTGTCTCCGCCGCCAAGGGGTATGAATGGCTCGATCGAGCGATCGAATTCTCGCTTTCGCAAGTTTGCCGACACGAAGAGAACTGTCTCGATAGCGCGGAAGAGGGTAGACTTTCCAGACTCGTTTGCGCCCTTCACTACGTTGAGACCGGGCTCGAAGTTTCTCGTCAGGTCTGCGATCCCACCGAATGGGTGGAGGTGGATCTTCCTGAGAATCATTGCCTCGCCTTCCCAATGAGCTCGTAGGCGAGTTGGAGCGCCTCTCCATCTTCGGCCTCGTTCGATAGGGCGCCAAGCAACTGGTGGGGGAACGATCCCTCAGTGAACTCCTGGTTAATGTCATCGGCGGTGAGCTCGATTGAGACTTCGTGATCTTCAATAGACACATAGGCAAGTTGCGGCTCGATCGCAGCGCGGAGATCACTGAGCCGTTCGAATGCTTCTCTTGGCAGCTGTCCAGTTAGCTTGAGCTTGAGAAGTGTCCGCTTATACACCTCGTCGGCAAACCGTACCAGTAACTCCTCGTAGGCAGCTTCATCGCGGAGATCGGCCTGCTCGTGGGCGAACCGATATCTCCCAGGCCGCAGGAGTGATGCCTCGATTTGCTTGTCTTCGGCAATCGTGATGAGCCAGGCA
This sequence comes from Latescibacteria bacterium UBA6620, assembly GCA_002433075.1. Taxonomy (GTDB): domain Bacteria; phylum Latescibacterota; class UBA2968; order UBA2968; family UBA2968; genus UBA6620. The sequence goes on along the minus strand of DJHM01000004.1, from coordinate 2,312 downwards.
CTCCCTTCGTGCCGACAATCAAAACCGTCCGGTTCTGGTGTCCCCGCATAATAGACCCTCTCATCAGAAGAAGGTTCTTTCGGCGCAGGCACGTGGACGTGTCCGAGCAGCCATAGGTCGAGACCGAGGGATAGCAGCTCTCGCCGGTCCATTGGGAAGTACTCTCCTTCCATGTCGGGACCATAACCCGCCACATTCCCGTGGGCGACGCCTATGTGGATCCTTTGATCCGACGCTCGTGAAGACTCTCCGATCCAGTCAATTGCATTCTCGCCGGAATGCTTCGCATTGCACGGCCCAGCATGCAGCACGCACTTCATTCCGTAGTGTGCGAGATCGTATTCCCTGCATTCATCGAGCAAAACCACTCGGTCGCTGGCGTGTTCCTTGAAGTAGTGCCACAGCTCGCTATCGCCTGATATGTAGTCATGGTTGCCAGGTAGAACGGCCAATGCCTGGCCTTCAAATCCCTTCAGGATGTCCAGGCACTTCTGGACGTCTCGTTTGGCTATGGTGACGCGATCGAAGAGATCACCGGCTACTACCAACAGGTCGCACTTCGTTTCGTTTGCGATCTCTATCAAGCCGCCCAGAGTCTCGAATCTTGCCGCGGCGAGTTTCTCCTTCATGTCCTGGTAAGAACCGAATTTCATCCCCAAGTGTAGGTCTGCGGTGTGTAGGATACTCAGCCCCATGGACGCACTCCCTCAAGTAGCCGTATGCCTATTGGTCCGTTCTCCTGCTCCAGTTCCTTGAGCCGTCGCAGCTGCTCGACCTCCATGCCGCCGTATTCTTTTCGCCAGCGATAGTAGGTCTGCTTGCTGACACCGAACTCACGCACGACTTCTGCGACCGTCTTGCCCTCGGAAATGCGTATCTCGGCCTGACGGAGATGGCCGATGATCTGTTCTGCCGTGAAACGCTTTCTGGCCATTTGGCCCCCTTTCTGTGTCCCGCATCCTAACTGCTCGAAACCGGCCAGTCGATACGCGGGAAGGTGAGCGTCACGTACGATGCCGCCGGCCCCGATGCCAACGATCGGGCGGGCGGCATCGGGCATTTCGCACGTCATCTTCAAGTCGAGCATACCTATTCCTCGATGGTGATGACGTGAAGCTGTCGCGTTCCGTCGGCGGTGAGAGATGGGATCAGAATCCGATCGCCATTCCGGTTCCAACACGGAGCAGGATCGGAACGCAGGTCGCCCGAGACATAGGGTCGCTGATCGAATCGCCCGGTGCGCGCCCACTCACCGTCAGCCAATCGGAAGATGACCCACTGGTTGTGGCCGTCAAAGCCGTAGCCTGTCACGATGTGCGTGCCGTCGGACGATAGGGCGGAGTCGCCGCCGGGCTTCGGGATGATCTCTTCATCGGCGATCTGACCGACGATGGCCTGCGCCTCCGAGTCGTAGATGACGAGCTTGCCGTCGCGTCCACCGATCAGCCGGTGACCGTGCTCCCACTCGGGGTGTCCGCCGATGAACACGGACTGCGGCGTCAGGCTGGATCCATCGGGGTCGACGGTGAACGGCTGGTTGACTTTGCTGCCTGGGTTGCCACTCCAACCGCCCCGCGCGTAGAAGTAGATGCGATCGTCGTCACGATTCCACAGCGTATGGTTGATGAACAGGGCGGGGACTTCTTGCGATCCCATATCACGGAGCGCGTCGGCGATCTGCGCGAACGAGGCCACGACGAGGTGCGCACCTGTCTCGACATTGACGCGATGGACGCCGTCGTTGTCGGGATGATCAACGCCCTCCGTCCAGTCGGACGCTCCCACGTAACCCGTCACCTTTCTGAGTCGCGCCATCCTCGCGTAGTTCAGTCCGAGGAACGATCCCCCGTTCTGAGCGACGCCGCTGTTCCCGAACGAGGTGTCGTAGCGGTACTCTCTGACGCGGTCACTTTCCTCGACGTCGTAGAGGACAGTGAATACGTCACCCGTTTTCGGGTCGCGATCGTTGAAGAAGAATTGCGTGTCCGGCTTATGGGGATTCCAGTAGAACATCGTGCCTTGCTGGGGGTTCCAGCCAAGCGACCGGTCGACTTGTAGGACGCGTCCGTCGTCCTCGGTGTCGATGAGGCATACATCGGCGGTTTCACCAGGTCCCGGCATGTGATCCTGGAACGTGGTGCGGAGGCAGAGGATGTAGCGACCGGTTCCGTTCCACGGGATCGTGCGCGCGTGACCAATGTAGCCGAAGAAGTGATGTTCGGGGCCGTACGTGAGCTGGGTGACGCTCAGTTCCATGGGCGTGTCCTTGGTTCTCAGAGGGAGAGGCGGTGACCTGGCCTCATCTCTGTATC
>DJHM01000027.1:915-43696 GCA_002433075.1 Latescibacteria bacterium UBA6620 | reverse complement strand
AAGACGTTTTCGAAGAGGCGTTGAGGTTGATGGCGGCGGGCGAGCCGGCGGCCCTGTCCACGATCGTGTCGAGTAAGGGCAGCCTGCCGATGAGCAAGAAGGCGAAAATGCTCGTACAGCAGGATGGGACGATCGTCGGGACGGTCGGTGGGGGGTGCCTTGAAGGGGATGTCTGGTCGGAGGCCCGGGATGTGATGGAGAAGGGCCGTTCATCGCTTCAGACCTTTATCCTGACGGAAGAACACGCCGGCGCCGATGGTCTGAACTGCGGAGGCAACGTCGAAGTTTTTACCGAGCCTGTCGTGAGTGGGTCGTCTGAAGAGATTTTTCGCGAGATCGCGGCGGTCAGGGCCGACCTGGGATCTGCGGTGTTGGCCACGCTCGTTTCCGCCGACCTGGAGGGCGACCGTGCGCAAAAGCTGCTGGTGAGGGAAGACGGGACATCCATCGGCTCGCTGGGCGAGGACGCTCTCGACGAGGTGGTTCAGTCCGAGGTCAGGGAGATGGAAACCGTCCCCGAAGATCTTCTGAAAGTGATCGATGTGGACGAGCCCGGAGAGAAGCCCGCCCGAATATTCCTGGAGTCGATCTGTCCGGAACCGACGCTCTATCTTTTTGGTGGCGGGCACGTATCCTTCGCCATCGCCCGAATCGCCGCAACAGTAGGGTTCAGGATCGTGGTTGTCGACGATCGGCCGATGTTCGCGAACAAGGATAGATTCCCGATGGCGGATGAGACTCTCGTGCTCGATATGGAGACGGCGTTCGAGCATCTGCCCATCGACGACCTTGCCTACGTCTGTGCGGTAACCCGTGGTCACCAGTTCGACAAGCCCGTGGTGGAGCAGGCGATCAAGACAGATGCGGCTTACATCGGAATGCTGGGGAGCCGCAGGAAGGTCGCTCTGATGTGGAAGGAATTCGAAGATAGCGGCGTATCCAGGGCACGACTCGAAGAGATCCACGCACCCATCGGCCTTGATATCGGGTCAGACAACCCCGAAGAGATCGCCGTCAGTGTGGTCGGGGAACTGATTCGGGTCCGGCGGTCAGGAGGCAAACCCGCCCATCAGGTGGCTTCGATGTTTGCGGCAACCTGAATCCCATCTCACCTGCGAATTCGATGAGGGCCGATGCGTTTGACGCGTCGGCCTTTTCTGTTTGGTGAATCACGCCTCCCCGATGGCGGGATACACCCTGGGTCGAACAGGGGGAGTATTGGGGAATGATATGTAAAATATTATTTAATAATGCTTTATGTGAAAAATGGTTCGGTGCAACCATCTGGTACGGGGTGTGCGAAGCGTTGTCGGCGAACGCTGAGACCTTCTTAAAAGGAGTTACCAATGGCCGGAACCATTAGCGGGATGAGCCGAATCGTGCGGGCGGAAGTGGAGAACGTTGTCAGTCGATTCGAGGATACCCCGAAACTCGTGACCCAGATGGTGATCGATATGGAAAGAGCCCTGAACGCGGTGGTCGCAGAGACGAGCCGGGCGATTGCCAACCACCGGATGATGGAACGGAGGTTGATTGGAATGCGCAGCCGACCCGCCGGATTTGAAGCGGAGGCGGAACGCGCTGTGCGAGCGGGTAACGACGAGGAGGCTAGGACGCTGCTGGAGCGGAAGCTCGCATTGGACGTGTCGATCGATCGACAGTCCTTGGCGGTTGCAGAAGCTGCCAGCGTGTCAGAACAGCTCAAGACACGCCTGTCCGAGCTTCGCGTCAAGCTCAAGGACGCCAAAGCCAGAGGGCCGGCGCTTGCGGCCTGTCGGGCGAAGTCGGATCGCCGTTCGGAAGGTGGTCCTACGTTCGACGCCGAACCGTTTCAGGCCTACGACAGGTTGGTGGACGACGTCGAGCGGGACGAGATCGCGGCCGAAGTTTATGAGGAAATCACGGATCCACCACCGTCGGACGACTACGAACGGCTCGAAAGAAACCGTCGGGTCGAAGAGGAACTCACCGCCCTTCGCAAGAAGGCATCCCAGACGTAGGAGGGAACGATGATCTCGAAATTTTTTGGAGCCCTGATGATTGTCGCTGCTGCGGTGGTCGGGTTCAGCGTGCTGATGATGCTGGTCGGGACCGTGATCGGGTTGCTGTGGTTCGTTGCGAAAGCGGCGGTCGTTGTCGGGCTGGCCTACCTCGGATACCGGCTGATGTTCGGAAGACCGGAGTCGATGTCTTATTGAGGCAGAAGGCAGGAGTGAGAAGAAAGGCAAAATTCAAAAGGTAGCCCGTTGGGCCGGAGCCTCCTGACACGCCGTAGCTTTGGCGGAGGCCGGAAGGCAAAATGAAGAAAGTTGCGGGTGAGATCGTGGGGGGGGAAGAATGTTCTGGCGTCTGGGGATGGGAGGAGAGGCTCGGAATTGTGTAAAGTTTTTATTTTTAGTGAGTTGAGCGAATTGGAGTGATCTGGTCTGGTGATTGCTCATCTGTTGGGCGTCCATTCGAAAAACGTCCAGGAGGATGAGATGAACCTGCCCCGCCAGAAAGCTGCCACCCCGAAGTTCGGGACAGAGCTCAAGTCGAAACACAAACTGCTGGCAGCAGCTAAACGCTGCCTCGAAGACGAAAAGTGCTATCGCTTCTTTACGCTACTCGACGCGCTCTCCCAGCTGCCCAAGGAGGATAAAAAGGCCTATCTCGAGGATATCGAGATGCACGGAACCTACGATGACGAGGAGATGGGAGCCCTGCGACGGCTGATCGTCGACGGTGGTGCCCATGCATTCAAGAATCTCGTCGATGTGGTCCGTGACATTCGGGTGCATCAGGAGATCGATGTGATGTTGAAGTGAGCGACTCCTGCAAGCCGCAGGATCGTAACCAGATTAGCTGGGGAGCCCCGAGGTTGCTCTTTTTGAGTGACCTCGGGGCTTCTTTTTAGCATTGCCACGTCGGCCGGCAATGACCATTTTCGAGAGCAACGATATGCGTTTTCGAGAATGCGGTCAGTCAACTTGCAGAAGGACGGAGTTAGTCGAATGCTGAGCGAAGAACAGGTCGATACCTTCCATCGAGAGGGTTACCTGAACGGGGGAGCCGCCCTGGACGATGACGAGGTCGACGTCCTGCGCGACGAGCTCGATCGAGTGATCGCGGATCAGGATCGTGAGGGCGTCCCACAGCCGGTAAGGCTCATTAATATGAATCGATCGAAGCCGGAGGAGCCGGTCTGGCAGGTCGTGAACATCTGGGAGGCGAGCGAGCCCTATCGGGACCTGTTGAGTCACCAGAAAATTACAGAGGAGATCGCTCAGCTCACGAGGGCCAGCCGGCTGAGGATCTGGCACGATCAGATTCAATACAAACCTGCCCGTACGGGCGGTGTGAATATGTGGCACCAGGACGCACCGCTGTGGCCGATCATCGAACCAATGACGGAGGTGAGCGCCTGGGTCGCGATGGATGACGTCGACGTGGAGAACGGGTGTATGAGTATGGTGTCCGGGTCCCATCAGTGGGGGAACCACATCGAGTTCATCAAAGGGTTGGACGGTTACGACGGAATGCCGGACCGGTTCGAGGATCACGACGTCGAGATTGTGACTCGTCCAGTTCGGAAAGGTGAGGTCCACTACCATCACGCGCTGACGTGGCACGGTTCACACGCCAACAAGAGCGAACGGCCCCGACGAGCGATCGCCATTCACTATATGACCGAAGAGTCACGCTTCGTGGCCAGCGGCAACCACGTGATGAAGCCTTTCGTGGAAGTGGGGGATGGGGAGTTGATGCGCGGGGAGCATTTTCCTCTTGTGTGGGAGCAGGAGTGAGAAGGCAGAAGGCAGAAGCAAAAAGGCAAAATGGAAGGCGCTCTGCTCGAATGACCGAGGAGGGCGCCTCTGCTTTCGTTATCGTCTACCGCCTCTATATCTTCCTGTCGCTCAGAGGCATCGCGTAGTGGATCTGTCTTGCGACTTCCTTGAAGCCGGCATTGGGATAGAAGGTCTGGCCGACGTCATTCTGGTCGAGGGTTTCGATCTTGGCCACCTTCATTCCCTGCTGCTCGAAGTAGTCGAACGCACGGTTCATCAGGGCCTTTCCGATGCCCTTGCCCTGATGTCCGGGGAGGACGGAGATGTTCGGAATCTGACCGATCAGGGCGTCTCGGAAGATGCGGGTCGTGATGTAGCCGATGACGACACCGTTCTCTTCATAGACGAAGATGCCGCCTGCATTCGCAGCAACGTCGTCGTCCATATGCGTGGCTTTGCGCGCTTTCCAGTCCGTCTCAGCGAATTGTCCGAAGGTTTTCTCGATGTTGTGATCGATTGAGACCCCTTCGAAGCAGATTACGGTGATTTCCTTGATGCGGTCCAGGTCGCGGGGTTCATAGGGTCTGATCATTGAAAAACGATCCTCAAAAGGAACGCGGGAGTGGCAGGAGGGAAATGAAAATAGGCCGACGAGGAAACGCCGGCAAGGTGGGAATCCGTCAAGCGGGCTCGAGCGGGCCGGGGAGACTTTCGGCATAGTCGCGGATCTCGTCTCTGACCCGACGGTAATGCCGCAGTGCGTCCTCTTCAGTCTCCGCGTCTGCGGCGAGGCTAGGTGGATCGTCGAATGGCCGGTGGATAACGGCAACCTCGCCCGGAAACACGGGGCAACGCTCCGCGGCGTGATCGCAGACGGTGATGACGAAATCGAACGGAATCCCGGACAGGTCGTCGATGTGTTGCGACTGTTGGTTGCGGATATCGACACCGGCCTCGGCCATCACCCGCACAGTTCTCGTTCGGCAAGAAGGAAGAGGATCCGGAGTCGCGTCTCGTCGGAAAATGCCTTGAAGATATGGAGATCGTGTTTCACGGGCGTCTCAGGATGTGGGTTGGGGCTCGGCCGTAGCGAAGTAGGTTCGCTCGAATCGTTTCGCCACACTGACCAAGCCTACGAGGACCGGGACTTCCACCAAAGGACCGATCACCGCAGCAAAGGCGACTCCAGAGTCGATTCCGAATACGGCGACGGCGACCGCGATGGCCAGCTCGAAGTTGTTACTCGCAGCTGTGAAGGCGATGGTCGTGGTCTGACCGTAGCCGGCGCCGATCTTCCTCCCCATATGGAACGAGACGAAGAACATCAGGACGAAGTAGACGACGAGAGGAATGGCGATCCGTATAACGTCGAGGGGGATGGTAACGATGAACTCGCCCTTGAGCGAAAACATCACCACGATCGTGAACAACAGAGCCACCAGCGTCAGGGGACTGATCCGAGGAATGAATTTCGATTCGTACCAGTCGCGATTTTTGACTCGGATGAGGACCAAGCGGGTCAGCATCCCACCAAAGAAGGGGATGCCAAGGTAGATCAGGACGCTCTCCGCGATCTGCCAGATGGTGATGTCGACAACGACGCCCTCCAGTCCAAACCAGGGGGGCAGTACCGTGATGAAGACCCACGCATAGATCGAGAAGAACAGGACCTGGAAGATCGAGTTGAAAGCCACGAGGCCTGCGGCGTACTCTGGGTCACCCTTGGCCAGGTCGTTCCAGACGATCACCATCGCGATGCAGCGTGCGAGGCCGATGGTGATGAGGCCGACCATATACTCCGGGTAGCCTGACAGGAACAGGACGGCGAGGCCGAACATCAGGACGGGGCCGATGACCCAGTTCTGAACGAGAGACAGGGCGAGTACCCGCGCGTTGCGAAAGACCCCGCCCAGTTCCTCGTATTTCACCTTGGCCAAGGGAGGGTACATCATCAGGATCAGGCCGACGGCGATCGGGATCGACGTGGTGCCGACCTGGAGATCGGTAATGACGTTGACGACACCCGGGGAAAAGAAACCGATGGCAATGCCGACGGCCATCGCGAGGAAGATCCACAACGTCAGGAACCGATCGATAAACGACAGCCTGTTGTCTTCCATCACCCCTCCACAGATGTATGTATACGTTTATACGAAAATATTCTGGTGGAGAGAGACGTCAAGGGCGGGAGGTCGGGGTACATCAACGATGATCGATCATCGATCTTCAATGTCTACGCCCCGATCTGGGCGATCACCATCGTGAGGACCATAATCGCGATGACGCAGACCCAGGCAACGATGAATCCGATGACGGTCTGTCGGTTGGGCTTCCTGATTTCGAGGTCGGACATCGGTTCCTCCTACTCCAGAACGACAGTGATACCCGCGTCGCGAAGCTTTTGCTCTTCGCCGACGGGCGTGTGCAGGATGGTATAAAAGCGATTCAGCTTTTCTTCAGGCAGCGGTGGGGTGAGCTTGCTGGCGATCACGAGGGCGGCGAAACCGCCGATCGTGTAGAGCAGGTACTGTGCGGGCAGCTCCCACTCCCACACGGCGTCGGATATGTACCAGAGGAGGCCGGACACGAGAATGCCCGCCCAGGCGCCGTGGCTGTTGCAGCGTCGCCAGACGATGCCGCCCCAGAATGCGATGCCGAAAAATGCCACGAAAGACCAGCTGAACCGGATGATCTCCACGACGGACACGAACTGATCCGCGACGAGCAGCCCGCCCGCGACGATAATGAGCGAAACGGCCCGGCCCACGTTGATATAGTGCCTGTCTGTTTCGTCCGGGCGGAAATGGCGCTTGTAGAGATTCTCCACGAACAGCGCTGCGCCGTCGACCATAAAGGAGTCGCACGTGGACATCACGGCGGCGATCATCGATGCCAGCATCACGCCGATCAGCCCGATGGGTAGCAGGTCGCGGGACGCGAGTCCGAAAGCGTGCTCCGGGTCCGTGAGCCCCGGGTAGAGGGCGATGCAAGCGATGCCGGTGAAGGACCAGGCCACCGTGCACAGACGCTTTATCATATTTCCATAAGTGAAACCGATGCGGCCTTCGAGCTCGGTCTTACCGGCAGACGTGCTCTCCAGAATGTGGGGTTGGGCCACGATTCCGACAAGAGCGTTGATGACGATCATCAAAATGAAGAAGGGCGTGATACGGTCGTAACCGGGTGGTGGGTCGCCGGGGGCGATCAGGCTGAACATTTCGGCCGGGACCTGCGCGTGAAGCCCGCTGAACCCGCCCACCTGCTCTAGGACGTATGGACAGAGCAGGAAGGAAAGCACGATGATGAAGATGCCCTGGATGAAGTCCGTGACGATGGCGGCGGGCAACCCTCCAAGCAAACCGTACGACAGAAACAGCAGAGTCATTACCCAGATGGCTTGCCACTCGGTAACGCCGCCTCCCGTAATCGCGGATGCCGTCTTGCCTGTTCCGAGCAGCATCGTCCCGATCTGCAGGGCGAAGTAAAAAAGCCCCCAGAACGTGTAGAGAAACTCGAGTGAAGGACTGAACCTGCCGGCGAAGAAGTCGGCGGTCGTGATGCAGCGGAGTCGACGGAAGATCGGTGCGATGATCCAGTAGAACGGGGTGGCGAAAAGGTAGAGCCACTGATACCAGATTCCGCCGAGGCCGAGCTTGTAGCTGGCGCCGGCAACCGTCACGGCCTGGTCTGTGTGCGTGCCGGTGCCGAAAGAATGCATAATCATAAACGCCTTGCCGAAGGCCCGGCCGCCCATAAAGTAGTCGCCCACGCCCTTCACCTTTCGCGCGGCCCAAAGACCGGCGATGACGATTCCGATCAGGTAGATGCTCAGTGTGGCGACATCGAGGATGTGAAGTCCGAACATACGCGATCCTTTAAACGCAAGGCTCGAAGGAGCGCTAAGTATAGAGCCCGGTTCAGGGGCTGTCAACGCGGGATCTGCAGACAGAAGACCCGTTAAATGGCTGTTTTTTCTTGTCTACCGCGGAGTGTGGATTTACCTTCTGGCGTTCGCGAACGAGTCCGGGGTAGACGGGCGACCGGTTGAGGGGGGACAGGAATGCCGACGCAGATTCACGGGATGGACGAACGGAAAACGACTTGCAAGGTGACCTTCACGCCCGAAGGCAGAACGATCGAGTGCGCGCCGCACACGAACCTGCGAGCGCTGGCGATCGAAAATGATATCGACCTCTACAACGGCATCGCCAAATACACGAACTGCGAGGGAATGGGACTTTGTGGCACGTGTACGGTTGAAGTCAAACCGTCCGGAGCCGTATCGCCAAAGGGTGCGATCGAGAAGTTCCGGTTCATCCAGCTCAAGGGAAACCTCCGGCTGGCGTGTCAGGTGTCGGTCGAAGGCGATATCGAGGTGAAGAAGTACGAGGGGATCTACGGGACGAAGGGATATCGACAGGACGTGGCGGGCAGCGACGTTGCGAAGGCTTACCAGGAGGGCAAGACGGTCGAGGAAATTGCGTCTGAAAAAGAGTTACATCCTGGGAAGGTGATGGTGCTTCTGGAACGCGAAGGGGTGGCGACGCGACGACCCGAATCAGCCTAACAGAATCTCCAAGTACGAAGAGTGAGAAGCCGGTCCCGATTGCGGGGCCGGCTTTATTCGTTGCGGGGCGGCCGAGGCAGGAGCCGGGGTGTCGTCTCCTGGTATCTCGCGTAGGCGTCTCCAAACTCGGTTCGCAAACGGCGCTCCTCCAGGAAGCTGCCTAGGTAGAAGTAGGCGACCGCCCACAGCGAGAAAACGGCGTAGGCAGTGCTTACTGATGGGTTCGCGAGGAGCAGGAGCGAAGTAAAGAAGTAAAGCGGGTGACGGCACCATCTGAAGGGCCCGGCGGTGGAGAAAGGAACGTCGTTCTCGTTGGAATTACGATCCGTGCGGAGTTGCGTCAGACCCAGAAACCTGCCGTTGTCGGGGTCCAGATGAACCCGACGATCGCTGTACCCTGGATCGTTCTGAGCCCCAGGGCGGAAGTCCCTCGACGGTGTAGCCGATGCCTTCAGGTTCGGGCAACCAGAGGAGCGGAAGGAGCAGGCCAACACTGAGGACGACGTAGACGAACCGGTAGCCTGCATAGGCACGACCGAGGCGTCGCGATGCGGTCTGCTTGACGGCCTCTGTCGCCAGGAGGCTGTGCAGGATGGCGTAGAGGACCAGATATCCGAGGTAGATGGCGATGTCGCTCATTCAGGCTCGTCGGTCTTCTCCGTTTCGCTTTCCGAGACGTCCGTGGCGCGATTGGCCCGGGACATCGGGCCGTCGGGTTCGACCTGGATGTTGTGTCTGACGACGAACCGGTCGATGTGGCGGAAAATCCGGTGGAGGGTCGAGACGTCCCGCTTCTCGAGCTGTATCCGTCCGAATAGCCTCCGAATCGACCGCATAAACGTCTCGGGACGATGATGCGAGCTGAACCCGAGCATATCGAGCCCCCCCGCGACGTGTGCGTACATCGCCTCGATCTGTTCGTAGGGCGCGATCTCCAGGTCGGGTCGTTCGTCGGGGTTGGCGGCCGTGCGATAGAGCTCGTAGCCCATAATCAGGACGGCTTGCGACAGGTTCAGTGAGGGGTAGCTATGTGCGGACGGAATCCGGCAGAGGAGCTGGCATTTTTCCAGTTCATCGTTCGTCAGCCCGGTCTTTTCACGACCGAAGACCAGCGCTCCTTCACAGTCAGCGGGTAGGGAGACCAGGCGTGTCGCGACTTCGGACGGGCCGTAGAGCACATCGAAATCCTTACGCGCCCTGGCGGAGGTTCCCACTGTCAGGATCGTGCCCTCGAGCGCCTCATCGAGCGTATCGGTCACCGTGGCCCCATAGAGGATGTCGCCCGATCCGTGGGCCATTTTTCGGGCGTCACCGGTCGTATGGTCCACGGGCCTGACGAGGTACAACCGAGTTAGACCGGCGTTCTTCATCGCTCTGGCGACCGAGCCGATGTTGCCCGCCTGTGCGGGCTCGACCAGCACGACACGGATATGCGACAGGGAGGGAGGGGACGTCGTCACGGGTTCTCTTCCGTTGCAGGACCCAGGATCGTGAATCGGTGCTTTGTTTCCACCACGTCTCCGTCGTGGGTGAGGTAATGGGCTCTGGCGATGCAGCTGGGATAGGCCTCGGGCGCCGAAGGATACTTTCTCGTGAGGGTGAAGGTGACGGAAAGGTCCCGGGTGCTGGCGGGGAGTTCCACGCGCACTCCGCGACTGTGCTCGACGGCCCACCGATTGTTGGGAAGTTCCCATTCGAAGAAGGCGACGAGGTCCTGCCCCGATGGATTGTTCACCGAAAGAGTGACGGTGTACCGATTCCCGTCTCTCGGCAGATCGCTGAAACGGCTTTCCATGCGGGTAAAGAATTTTCGATGGAGGTTGTGCAGGTCGCTGTTGTCTTCGACCGACACGATGTCAGGTGGCAGGACGCTGTTGGCCCTGATGACGGCGATGCTCGCTTCGTCATTCCGGACCGTGACGAGCAATTGATGATGGAACACGCCCGATCGTTCGCCGTAGGGGTTCCGAGCTTCGGTTGACGAGGTGGTCATCAGATAGGTGATGCCGTCGCGCTCGTGGAAATTCAGGTGATGGTGGTGACCGTAGAAAACTGCGCTTACCTTGTGCTTGACGAAAATAGCGTGGAGCGCCTCCTCGTTGGCGAGTGAGTAAATCGGCCGATGGAAGAAAACGAAGATATGGTCCTTTCCGGCGGCCTCTCGCAGGTCCTTCACCAGCCACGTCCACTGTTTGCCGACGATCTCGCTCGTTACACCTTCGTCGGTGTTCAGGACGACGAAGTGGGCGTTCCGGTAGTCGAAAGAGTAGTACGTTTCTCCCCAGACTTCGCGGTAGACGGGTTCGCCGCCGGGAGCACGCGATGAATCGAGGACGTCGTGGTTCCCCGGGACAGGATAAAAAGGAATCTCTCCGAGGGGAGCGATCTGGGCTTTGAAGCGTTTCCATTTAGCACGGACGACCGTCGAGTCGGCGGGGAATTGAATCATATCGCCGACCTGGATGACGAAGGACGGGAAGAGCCGGACCACTTCGTCGATCAAGCGGTTGTAGGCGTTGGGACCCTCGAACTGACTATCTCCCAGGACGACGAACGAAAACTCGTGTCTCGGTGGTCGTGGACGATCGATTCCGGCCGTGTCAGAGACAAGGCAAGTGAGAAGGGCGATGAGGGACAGGAAACGCGTGATCACCAGGGGTCTCCCAAGTGGTTGAGAAAACTCAGACGGAAGTCTCCCGTACGATGAAGCTGGTCGTGGTGACTTGCTGGGTCGTGACGATGGGGGTGGGATTCCTCAACCTCGTGCTGTTTCGCGAAGTCGGCCTTGCCGCAATCGCGATCGCGGGTGGAACTCCGCAACTTGCTGCGCTGCTGGACAAGGTCATCTTCTTCCTGTTCGGCGTAGGTGGCCTAGCCATCATCATTCTGTCTGAAGCCGCCTATCGAAAAGGGGCAGAATCCGGGCGGCTCGTCCTCCGGTTTACGACAGTCAGCACGTTGCAGTTTCTCGCGATCGCCCTCTGTAGTCTGATCATGAGGACGACACCGGGCCTCGCGGAGTCCGCGAGAACGCCCGTGTGGATCGTCGTGGGATCGCTCACCCTGGCCGCGTTGTTGATCGTGCTGCGTCAGACCGTTTGGAAACGGGTGTGAAGGGTCATCGCGTCCGTCCATTTTGCACTTACGACTTTTCATTCTGCATTCCAATGTATCCGTAATACCTCCCCATCCAGTAAGGCAGGATATAGTAGGTCCCGTCGTCCTCACTCGCTCCGTTCGTCCTCGAATCCAGACTGTAGGGATTGCCGTTACATTTCGACATTGGTAACTCGTCGTAGGGCAGGACGTGTGTCGACTGGACCTCACCCTTGCGACCACGATAAGCATCGATGGTGACGTCACGGCGATGGCTGTTTCGAACCGGCCAGTTGAGCAGATCGCAGGGGATCTCGCGGAGGGTCCTTATGGCCTTATCGATGTCGGTCGGCGTCCCGACGATTGCACTGTAGATGAAGTTCCACCACGGATTTCGCTCGGGCCGCTCGATTTCCCACGCCTGATGAAGGCTTTCCAGGTAGATGTCGCGTAGACCCGTATCGGTCTCGTACTTCAGGAGCGGGTAGCAGGAGATGAAGGCAAGCTCGTCGTCGGAGTGATTGACGTGTCCGGGGGTGGTGATCTTCGTGCGTCGGGCGTTCTCGGCATAGCCGTGGTTTTCGACGAGGTCGGTGTAGGCGTCACCGTAGCGGCTGTTCGAGGTGATGTGCTCCGCGGATCGGAGGGCGGACAGGATCTCGAGCGAATTCAGGCCTCGCTGAGCTCGCCAGGGGCCGTTGAGGTAGTCGGGAGCCCATACGCCCCAGCGTGTGCGTTTCCCGTCCGCGCAGATGAGGAGGTACCCAATGTCCAGAATGTGACCCATAACGCGATCGACAAGGGACAGGATTTCGGCGCGCTTTTCGTCGGTGGCGGCTAGGTCGTAGTAAATCGAGTATCCGTAGAAATGGCCGTCGATTTCATCTGAGCTGCAATCGCCCTTCCACAGCCATCGGCCGTCTGCGGTGGGATACCAGGCCACGGGGTCCGAGCCCTTGTCCTCCTCACTCTCAACGATGGCCTTGGTGGGGAAACCGCCCACGGTTGTCACGGCCTCGAGCCAGGCGATGGCGTCGAAGGCTTGTTCGGCGCAGGCGCGAGCCTCGGGTTCTTCCGTCACCGCGTAGCGATAGGATTGCGCGACGAGATAGAGAGCCGTCCACTGGCCGTCGTTGTCGGAGGGAGCAGGGCGGCTGGTAGACAGATCGCCCGTGCCGACGTAGACGCAGTTGTCGACAACCAGAATCGCTCGCACGTCATCGGACGGGAGCCAGCGAGGCCCGGCCAGATAGTGCCAGCGATCACCGTCCCATCCGCAGAGACCCAGCGAGGAGCCTGCCCAGATCCATCCGTCACCCGTAGCGAGGGCGTGGAAGTCTGTGACGGGCGTCTCGAACATCTCCTCGTCACCAGAAGCGGAGATCCGATAGAGCCCCTCAGCCGACGCGACCAGGGCGTGGTCTTCTTCCGTGAAGACGATATCGCGGATCCTGTGACCGCGGAGGAGATCGGTCGATGTTCCATCCGCCTGGATGATTCGCACGCCGTCCGTTCCACCGACCCAGACTTCGTCCTGACGGGCGGCGAACCGGAACGCTTTGGCATCTGGCGGATACATATCTGGTCGGGGTCTGACAACGCTGTCCTCGATCGTGCCGATACCGGCTTCGCTCAGGATGACAGATGGTGGGGACCCCGGGAGTGTGTCGATGACGGCGCCGTCATCCCAGGTCTCCTGGAGGAGATTTCGCCAGGCGCTGTCCCCGGATCGCTCGCTCAGGGTGAGCCCGGTGCAGGCGACGAGAGTATTCTCCCTCACGCTCAGGCGCTTGACGTCCGGGCAGGGGATGTCCCGGTCGATCTCGAACCGTCCGTCCCTGAACCGAAACAGACCATCCGCAGTGCCAAGGACGACGGTGCCGTAGACGTCCCGTGCGAGGCTGCGGATGTCGTTTGGATGACGTCCTCCGGGGAGGGTCCAGGAGCGGGACCGCTTCTGTACAAACGGGGTATCGGGTAGACTTTGTGTCATTCGGCCTAACTGGGTCAAGTGGGTCGGACCGGCACATTATATAGGTGGACGAGAGGGAGGGAAAAGGGATTGCGTGCGGGAGATGAAAGTGGCCCCGAGGCCACTTTTCATTGGGGAACTCCTAATTTCCGTATTAGTAATTTAATTACGGTGTGTTATGTGATTTTTAAGCGGCTTGGGCGACGGTGTTGGGAGGTGCGGAGGCGGGGAAGGCATAGAAGGTGGCGGCTTTGCGTTCCGCCAGACGACGGACGAGGGTGGGCTGCAGGTGGCGGCGAGCGGAGAAGAGGCGACTCTTGAAGGTTTTGGCCGGGATATAGAGCTGTCGAGCGACCTGCTCCTGGGACAGATCGTCGAAATAAAACACCCGGACGGTTTCGCGTTCGTGGTCGGGCAGTCGATCGATGGCTTCGTGGAGAATCCGGTCTCCGATTTCCGTGGCCGCAAGCGGATCGGGGGACGGATCGGCGACCGTCAGGGCGGTGTCGAGCGGTGGGAGGGGTGCCTGCGTCGTCGGATTCACTCGCACTGCGTGCGGACGATGCGTTTGAGCCAGACGGGAAAGGTGCGGGGCACCTTGAGCTGGTCCAGCTTGAGATAGGCCTCGGTAAGCGCGTTCTGCGCGGCGTCTTCGGCAAGATGGTGATCGCCGATGTGACCCAACGCCTGGGCGTGGACCGTCGCGCCAAAGTCCCGCGCGAGGCGGTCGAACGCCAGCCGGGCATCATCGGGGTCGGACGCCGCCGCGCGGATAACGAGGTTTTCGTAAGCAGACATAGCGGAAGTTAAGGAACTATCTCCCCCAGCCAGAACTTGGGGTATGTAGGGACCTCCGGGGCGATCGTGATCACTGCGACTTCTCTATGTAGAGCCGGTCAACCCCCAGAAGGTTGGTGCGGCAGAACGTTGCTATTTCAAATACTCGGCGAGGAGGAGGGCATCGTCAAGGCCTTGCGCAGTTTCTGTGACCCTGCTACTCGTCAGGCCGTAGAGCGTCGACGCTTCCCGAGGCACCGACGATGTGAGGCTGAGTCTTCGCGTGGCGGATTCGATCGTCATTGGATCCCCGGGCGTCACGGACCAGGTTTCGCCGTCGGCGTGCAGGATGGTGTTGAGTGTTCGGACGACCGTCATCGCGGGGCGTGGATTGCAACGGGTGTCGATCAGACCGTGCGTGAGGTCCATCGTGCGGTCGAAGTCGGTCAGCGGATCGATGAAGAGCCGGTTCTCCGGTACCGTCGCAGTGAGCAGGAGAGCCTCGGCGACGCGGCGCGCGTTTAGATCGTCGTCCACGCCGGGAAGGTCGAGTACGAGATCTGCGCGCCCGGAGGTGATCGGCCTTGCCTCGAGCCATTCGAGGAGTGCGTCTCCTGTGGCGATCCTACACAGATGACGGACGTCCGCGGGGGACAGTGTGTTGGCCTCGTCCAGGCTGTAGCCGATCCGGGTTCGCGGATGCTGCTTACCGGGGATGGAGACGCCGGGGGCGACCGGGCACAGCGTGAGGGGGAGGTCGTCGGATCTCAGCTGGGAGAAATCGTTCAGGTGGATGGAAGCGAACTGGACCTCGAGCCCGTCGAGACGGTCACCGTAACGCATCGCCATCTCGGTCGCGGCAGAGGGGTAGGCGAACAGGTGGTAGGCGATGACGAGGATGCCGCGCTCGCGCAGAATCTGGATACGGCGGAGCTGGAGATCGTCCAGTTCGGTCGCGGGGACACGCACGTGACGCACACCCATTTCGAGACAGGCAAGCAGCGGGTAGTCGTTACGGACAGGTTGAACGATGCCGGACGGGTAGGCGATGGGCACCTGCCCGACCGGAGAGACGGCGCCTCGCATCGTGACCCCGACCGGTGAGGAGGGTAGCGCAGCGCTGGTGCGGGTCAGCAGTCGGGCACGTTCGTCGACTGTCTCGGCGGCGTGTGTGCGGACGGTGTGAACGTCGGTACGCTCGCCGATGAGTCGGAAGATGTAGAATCCGAGCTTTGGTGTGTCGTCACGGCCTTGCTCTGGAGGGGGAGAGGCTGAAAAGAGATGGCTGAAACCGGGGCGCGTGAAACAGGCGGACGGCAGAACGTTGTAGGCGGTGTCGCCGATCCGGTCCGTGAAGGCCGTGTGTACGTGGGCGGCGCATACCGTATCGATCTGGCTTCGCTGAATCAGATCGAGCAACCAGCTCCGGTCGGGTTCATCGATGACGTCGTAGTGGCCGAATCCCTGCTCTGTCCCGTCGAACAGGTAGGGGGGGAGATGGAGAAACAGAAACGTGCGACCCTCGACGTTCATCGCGAGTTGCATCTCCAGCCAGAGGCGCTGGTCGGTCGCTTCGGGCAGGTCGGTGTTGAGAATCTGGGAGTTGACGACGAGCAAGCGATGCGGTCCGAGGTCGACTTGTTTCCAGGACGGCCCGACCTGCGTGTGAAACTTCTCAAGACCCTCCGGCGCGACGTCGTGGGTCGGCATCGTGGGGTCCGGCTTGTCCCCGACATCGTGGTTGCCCGCGACGAAATGGGGATCCAGACCGAGATCGGCGATCTGGGTGAGGGCCTCCCGCAAGGCCTGGTCGAACCCGGGTGTCTCGGGATACTCCTGGACCAGGTCGCCCAGATGGATGACGTGCTCGATGTTCAGACTCGCCACGAGCGCGAGTGCGGCCCCTGCCCGGGCGGTCTGTTTGCGACGCGACTCGAATTCTACAGGGGCGTCCCCCACTTCGAGCATATAGTGCGTGTCGGCGATGACGACGAATTCGTGATTGGCGGGTGGGAAGTAGCGACGGTCGAACACGTTCTGGCCTCCAGGGAAAAGGAATGGAGTTGTCGACGCGATGTTTGGGGCAGACTACGCGGCCGGATCAGGGAGCCCGGTTTCCGGATTGGAGGATAATACGGAGTTGGGAATCCACCTAAAGGGAGTCGTTCGTCGCCTCAATCGGATTCGACCGTGCGGGAGACTATACAATCGACGAATTGGGATTCGAAGAGGTCGAGCGTGCGATCGCATCGGCCGACTTGAGGGGGCAATACAACCAGCAGGGCATCTGTCTGATGCGGCCCATTCCCGAGGTCTCCCACGAGCTCGATACGGAGTGGATTCTGGAGCAGTTTGAACGACTATCTCTGGTCGAAGAACAGCTCGCAACGGTTCGCAGCTCTTCGGAATCACGATGCCCGCTTTTACGGGATGGCGACGTAAGAGTGGCTCGAGCGATACTTCCGCTTCCTGGCTGTGCGTCCCGACTGTTACGACGTTCGACCGATCCACGTGTTCTGGGAACACAAGAAAGTGATGGTGGATCGGCTCAGATTTTTTGAGGCGAGAGGCGTTCTTCTCGGTGGTGATGCCTTCGCTGAGCGTTATGAAAGACTCGCGACCAAGGCGGGTGTCTTGCGGATGCTGCTCCTGAAGGCACGGGTCAGGAGGGACACGTCGATCGTCGAGCGTATCGCGGAGGGGGTATGGACGATCGGGCTCGAGGAGAGGGACCTTCTGGTGGAACTGGTCGATGCGCTGGATCTACGGAACCGTTGCTTCGGTGTACGGGAGGGTCGGACGATCGTCGGCGCGGCTTAGGTTGCGTCGGACCAGGGCAATTGCAGAAGACGCTTCTGAAGAAACCGCGGACTCGGAAGACGCTCGTTGTCCCAACCCTCCGCCTCGGTAGGATCGAGGTCGCGTCCGTCCCGCCTGCTCAGATCCGCCAGCGCTGAGCCTTCATCGGGCCAAATTCCTTACCGTTGTCCACGGGGTGTGGGATGGACGATTTTTCACTGTTCAGACAGATTGCGTCGAAATCTTCCACCATCTCGGTCCGTTGCATCCCATTGGATATACTATCTTAGTAGTTCATTAACAATAGCTTGTGCGGGATATTCCCGGCTGGGTGGAAACGGGCACGAAGCTTGCATATGAACAAGGTGTAAGTGGAGTGTAAGCCAACTCGTTACCACAGGAGGTTGGAAATGGCCTTCCAGCCCGGTGACACAGTAAGCTTCACGCACGAGCACACACATTGGATTGTCGGCGAAGTTGAAGAGATTCGACGTGGTTTCGAAGGGAATCATCTTCTGATCGTTCGTCAGGGGAATCAGTGGACGGGATCGCGCTACATCGTCCTGTAGAGTTACGCGAAGCTGGTTGCCTGAAACGGACACACTTGAACAAGACATCGAATTAGGACCGCAGACGGGCACGGCCTTTCACCTACAAAAACGAAGAGGGCGATTGCCTTTGTGGTCCACCTCCGAGGCCTCGGTTGATACGACAACCGGGGCCTTTCCTGTTGCGTTCTCCGCAAATCATCGGATTTTGGCGCACGCCGGTCCAGATTCCCATTGGTCGTCCTCTGGGGTTCCGGTTGCGGCTTCCACTCCTTTACCCCCAGACTCGAATTGGGTACGAATCCGATGGACTCAATCGTTCCGTGGCGAAAAGCGAACGAGCTTCCGGGTAACCGACCGTGTTCTCGTTCTCGCACGGGAAAGATCCTGCTGTGCGCTTTGCTCTACGGCTGTCTGGCGAACGATCCTGGCGACCAGGGTGAGGTCACCCTCAGCCAGGATGTGATCGAGCAGATATCGATGGCGCCACAAACGCTTGATCCCGCCATCCTGGAGAGCCGCACCTTCGGCGAAGCCCCGTCGCTGGCTGCGCGGGTTCGCGCGGGTGAACTTCCTCCGGTTTCCGAACGACTTCCCGACAATCCACTGGTGGTGGTACCGATGGAGGAGATCGGCCGCTACGGGGGCACCCTCCGACGGGCCCTCACGGGGGACATCGTCCAGACGCCCGGTGTGAGCAAGACGCTGAACGAAAACCTGATGGGCTACGAGCGTCCACTGCCCAACAGCATTCTCTACAACTTGGCGGAGAGCCACGAGTTTCTGGACGGGGGCAAGACGGCGTTGTTCAGGATCCGGAAGGGGATCAAATGGTCCGACGGGGTTCCGTTCACGGTGGACGACATCCTGTTCTGGTACGACGATATGACGCTCAACGACGATGCCCGGGCGAATCCGCTCCTCCCGTCTGCCTGGGTGGTCGAGGAGAAGCCCTTCCTGCTGGACAAGGTGGATGACTGGACCCTGCGAATCCGCTCGCACAAGCCGCTCGGCCGGATTCTGGATGTCCTGTGCACCGACTGGATCGCCTTTCCCAAACACATCCTCGCGGATCTGCATCCCAAGTACAACCCCAACGCGAGCTACGAGGCGCTTCGTGAAAGCACCACGACGGCACATATGCTCTACAAGCCGGGCATCCCGAGGCTGTCCGCCTGGGTTCCTGTCGAGTGGTCGCGAGGTCAGCGCATCGTCTACGAACGGAACCCGTACTACCACAAGGTCGACAGCGTGGGAAATCAGCTGCCTTACGCGGACCGTCTTGTGTTCAACATCATCCAGGACACCCAGGTGATCCTGCTGAAATTTATGAACGGCGAGATCGACTTTCTGGGTCGATACGCGCAGGTCAATATGTTCTCCACGCTGAAGGCGGAAGAGCGGAAAGGAAAATTCAAGGTCTACCTGGGGACGCCCGTACCCGTTTCCGTCTTTACGATTAACTGGGATGCGAAACGGCTGCCGCTCCGGCGTGCATTGAGAGACCGTCGTGTGCGAATGGCCCTTTCCCACGCACTGAACCGTCAGGAGATCGGGGAGATTCTGTATCACGGGTTGCTTCAGCCGGCGGGTGGCGGGTTCGCCCCTTCCAGCCGGTTTTATTCCGAGGAAGCGACTCAGTGGTATGTTGATTATGACCCTGAGCGTGCCCGGAAGTTGCTCGAAGACGCGGGGTTCGTCGACGCGGATGGGGATGGAATCAGGGAACTGGACGACGGGTCGCCCTTCTCGGTTACCCTCGACGTGATCCCGGGGATGGGCGTCGACGTCTGCCAGCTCGTAGCCGAACACTGGCGCGCCATCGGGATCCGGGTCGATCTCTACATCGCCCTGCGAGACATCATCGGTGGGCTGATGGACTCCGGGGATTTCGAGATTCACTGGTGGTGGTCGATGCCGGACGATGCGCTGGTCAAGCGACAGGTCTGGGGCATTATGGGTAAGAACCTTCCGGAATGGCATCGGGAGGCTGCGACAGACGGACCTCCCTGGCTGTTCGAGGCGACGCGATTGATCGAAGCGGCGGGCACGACGGTGGACACGGCCAGGGTCAGAGACTATATGGGGCGTGTTCGCGATCTCTATGCAGAGGAAGTCCCGCGCATCGTTCCTGGATTCGCCTCTCACGTCTGGGGAGCGTCTACACGTCTGGGCAACGTGCCCCTGGAGAGCACGACGATCGATCCCTATCGGGGGTGGAGCCGGCCCATTTTCCACGAACAGATTTTCATCAAAGAGTGACTACCGGGAAAAACGACCCTTGGAGGAGGTATGCCGTTGACGCGGATTGCCGTGCTGGATGACTACCTGCACGTGGCTGAGGAGGCTGCGGATTGGGCGTCACCCGACGCGGAGATTGTTTTCTTCGATTCGACGATCCAAGATCCAGATGCGCTGGGGGAACGCCTTCGGGCCTTCGACGTTCTTGTGACTACGCGGGAAAGAACCCGATTCCCCCGGGAGGTGCTCGAACGATTGCCTGACCTGAAGTTGATCTCCGGCACCGGGCGACGTCAGGCGAACGTCGACCTGGATGCGGCAACGGAACTGGGGATCCCCGTCTGTGTGACGACCGGGGGTAGGGCCCGAGGCAACTCGACTGCAGAATTGACCTGGGTCTTGTGCTTGCCCTTACCCGCCACATTGCTGGGAAGACAGACAGATGAGGGAGGGGCGCTGGCAGACGCGCCTGGCGGAAGGTCTGGGAGGGTGTACGCTCGGGATTCTGGGGATGGGGCGGATCGGGACGATTGTGGCAGGATTTGGAAACGCGTTCGAGATGGACGTGATCGCGTGGGGCCCGACGCTTGACGCTGAACGAGCGAACGAGAACGGGGCTGAGTACGTGACCTGGGAGGGTCTGTTCGAACGGTCGGATATTTTGACGATCCACGTGCCGTTGACGGATCTGAGCCGGGGGTGGATCACGTCTCGCGAGCTCTCGATGATGCAGCCGACGGCGTTCCTCGTGAATACCTCAAGGGGACCGATTGTGGAAGAGCAGGCTCTGGTTGATGCCCTCACTGACGGGCCCATTGCCGGCGCAGCGCTCGACGTTTACGATCGGGAGCCCCTTCCTGCAGACCATCCCTATCTGGCGATGGACAATGTGCTCCTGACGCCGCATCTGGGTTACAACACGGCGTCGACGCTTCGGCATTTCTACGTGGCTTCTGTGGAGAACATCAAGGCCTGGATGGCCGGGTCACCCATCAACGTGTTGAACGAAGAGGTTCTGGACCGCCGTCGAGTCTGACGCGACACTTGGAGACGATCAATGGAAGAGTCATTGCCGGATTGGACCCCAACCCCGATCGCGACGAGTTGGGACGATCTGATGGAAGAGATTTCATCGGTCGAGGACTGGGAGGCGAAGCGAAAAGACGTTCACGATCGATTCCTGGCCCTGATTTGCGACACGGCCGCCCCCGAGCCGCCCGAGCCTGACCTGAAGGTCGAACGGGCATGGCGAGCGAACGACTTTACGATTCAGTATGTCAGCTATCAGGTCGAGGAAGATGAGCGGGCTCACGCCTATGTGGGCGTTCCGGGTGGAGAGCCACCGTCTGGCGGGTTTCCGGGTGTCGTGTGCCTGCACGGAACGACGAACTGGGGAGCCCGGCGTACCCTCGGGTTGCTGGCGGAACCGGGTGATCCGGACGAAGGGCGTGGGGGTGTGGATGGAAAGGATTTTGCGCGGCAGCTGGTTCGACGCGGATACGTCACGATCTCCCCGGAGCATTTCTGTTCGGCGTCTCGGATTCCGGAAGAGGGGCGCTACGAAACGGCCGCGCTCTACAGAAAACACCCAAACTGGTCGGCGGTCGGCAAATACACCTACGACAGTGTGATTGCGACGAACGTTCTGGCGGGGAGGGAGGACGTCGACGAGACTCGACTCGGTGTAACGGGCCACTCGCTCGGTGGACACGGTAGCGTCTTCCTGGCTGCCTACGACGATCGCATCAAGTGCGCGATTCCGAGCTGCAGCGGAGGCACGTTTCGCGAGAACCCGGCGCCCCTCCATTGGTCTCGTGACCACTGGTATGTCTACTTTCCGCAGCTGCGGAAAGATTTTCTCGCAGGCCGGCAGGTGCAATGTGACTTTCACGAGATGTTCGCACTGATCGCCCCTCGCCCGGTGCTGGAGCGGTTCGCACTGAACGACGGGGACGAGGCCGGTCAGGCCCACCGTGTGATGCTACACCTCAAGCTACGTGAGCTCTATCGGCTGCTGGGGCACGAAGACGCTCACGCTTTCCTCGTGTTCGGCGACGGTCACGCGATTCCGGATCTTTCCCAGGAAGCGTGCCTGAGCTGGATGGATCGATGGTTGAAACATAAAGGCGATCCGCTCGGCAGCTGGGGAAGCCACTCCTAGACCGGATCATTGATCATCGAATGTCGATGATCGAATATTGCGAGCTGCTAGAGCTTTAGCGCTTGAAGAATCTCTGCGTCGTACTCCGGTAACGCGCCTCTTCGCGAGGCTACGAAGGCGCCCAGCTTGTTCGCTCGTTCCGCGGCGACTTCGAGTTTCCCGCCTGAAAGAACTTCGCGCAGGAAAGCCGCACTGAATGCATCGCCCGGCCCGACGGTGTCGACTACGTCGACCGGAAGACCGGGGCTTTCTACGTACTCGTTTCGCGTGACGACAACGCAACCTCGCTCGCCCCGGGTGATCACGGTGAGTTCGAGGTCGTAGGTGTGACAGAGGATCGATCCAAGGTCTCGGTCGTTCGCGAACGTTTTGTCTGGGAACAGTAGCTCCGCGACCACGCTCGCTTCACTGTCGTTGAGTTTGAGGATGTCGCAATAGACGAGGGTGTCGCGGATGAGCGGAAGGCTATAGAAGGACTGCCTGAGGTTCAGATCGCAGAAGATCCGGGTGCCCTCTTTCTCAGAAACGGCGTTGAGCAGTAGGAAGAGGGAATCATGGGTTTGATGGCCTCGGGCCTCGAGCGTGCCGTGGCAGATGACGTCGAAATTCTCGTCGACGATCGCTTCCAGCTCGTCGTCCGACAGCTCGATATGATCGGATGCGACGTCCTCGTGGATGACGTAGTCCGACTCGCCCTGCGTGTTCGTGGTGACGGTGACGCACGCCGTAGGATGATCGGGATCCCGCCGGACCCATCTGCCATCGATCCCGTGACCCGAAATCTCCTCCACGATGCGGTCGCCACGCGCGTCCGTGCCGATCGACGATACCATCGACGAGGTGAAGCCCAGCCGCTTGAGATGCACGGCGAGATTGAAGGGGGCTCCGCCCAGGTGCTCCTCACCTTCGATCAGGTCCCAGAGCACGGCGCCGAAACAGAGGGATTTCATTCCACGGGTTCAGGAGAGTCGTTCATCGGGGATGCGGTGGCTCTCGGGGGGAGACGCTGTGCCCTCGTAGGCGCAGCGCAGGGGAGCCAGGGTCCGCCAGGCTTCGTCACTCCAGGAAGGGGGTTTCTCCCGGTACTTTGAGTAGAAGGCCTGGGTGCTCTCGGACATATCAGGGAACGTGGGACAGAACCAGAGGGTGATGACGGTTCGCCTGCGGGTGGAACGATTTGGATGGGCGGAGTGGAGGAGGCGGGCGTCGCCAATGACGAGGTCTCCGGCTCGGACCGGGACATCGACTTCGTCCGGATCTTCCTGAAGGGCGGGGTGGTGCTCGTCGGCGCTCTGGATGTCGTCGGTGTGAGCGGGAGGAAGGGCGTGCAGCCGATGTCTGTTTCGATGAGATCCGGGAATGACTCGCAGGCACCCGTTCTCACGATGGGTGTCGACGAGGTAATACATCAGAAAAAACTGGTGGGGCGTATCCGTATAGCTGATCGGCTCGGTCCAGAGGATGCCGTCCTGGTGCCAGAAGAGCGGGGGGGCAACTTCCGGTGGTTTGCTGATGATATAGCCGCTGTAGAACCGGGGATCCGGATATCCGAGGTCCGCGAGGACGTCGAGCGCGGCCGGCAACGTGATCAAGGGCAGCATCTCTTCGTGGTCGTAGACGCTGATCAGGGATCCCTGATGCCGTCGACGCTCCTTCTCTTCTTTGGGAAGGTTATCTGCCCACGCGTCGGATTTTTTTCGGATGTGTTCGATCAGATCCGGTGGGGCCACCTCAGGTACGTGGCAGTAGCCGTCCTTGATCAGTTGACGGCCGAGCTGTTCGGCAAGGGGGCTCTGCGTTTTCAATCCTGGTCCCTTTGAATCGGGGTTGTAAAGTCTCGCGCCTATGTCGCAGCAGGGACACCAACCTCTGCGGCAACTTTCGGTCGGCGAATTCGCCAGATCATTCCATCGTAGATGAAGTGGAGGAAGCCGGTTCCGTAAGCGAAGAACAGGAACGCGAAGATCGACACGTATTGCAGCCCGTAGAGGAGCGCGCAGATGAAGGCCGCGAACAGGAGCGTGTTGACCACGGTGTGATTGGCGGCCCTGGCGAGTACCGGGCAATCCTCTGTGCTGGTTCGCGCCTTGCGCTTCACCGTTAGACCGACGATGGCGATGTATTCCATTGCGTGACTCATACTCGTCGCGATGAAGAGCGACCCAACTGCTAAGAGGGGGGCCGCACCATACAGGTAAACGACCGAGGACTGGAACAAGAGCTTGGGCAGGTTCAGACCGTCTGGCTTTCGCAGCTCGTGGACGAGCCAGGCGAGTGTGAGTACGGCCGCCGCCGCGTAAATGGTCCACACGACAATCGGGAAGGTCGGGATGCCACCGAAGAACTGGCTCAGATAATAGGTGAAGCGCCCCTCGGTCGGGGTGGTATAGGAGAGCAGGTAGAAGAAGCCACCGATGCCCCACGCGTAGGTCGACCAGGCGTCGAGCGGCTTGTGGCCGTAGCCGGATTTCCCGGAATAGATCCTGAGGATGCCATATTTCTGTCTGACGAAGTGGAAGTAGTTGAACAGATACCACGCACCATACATCTCCGGTTCGTCGACACGAAAGTAGTAGCAAAGAGCGACACCGACCGTGACCAGGACGGGGGCCAGGATGTAGAACCCGCGGCGACGACCGAACTCGGCTCGGTCGAAGTAGACGAGCGGGAAGGTGTAGTATCGATGAGCACCGGAAAGAAAAGTAACGGAGACCAGGCGGATCGTTTCCAGGTGCTGAGGGAACAGGTGGGGGGTCAGATAGAAAGCGATCCATCCCAGCGTGATGAAGCTCAGATCGACAAGTGGACTGACGATCCACTGGGTTGGTCGAGGTGACTCAGACATCCTGCCTTACTCCTGCCCAGCCGATTGAATCTGGTGGGACGAATTTGCTCATCAAATCAACAGTACCTGGATATGAGTATACGTCAATCCGTCCGTCGAATGGGCGGGACCTGACAGTAACGCGATCTCCCGTGCGTGGGGAAGCGTTGAGACCTAAATTGTGAACCGGCTCGAATCGAAGCAAGCGACCATGCGAGAAAGGTGTTACGGATGGCGAAGGATCAAGATCTGTTCAAGGGCCAAGATCTATCTGGCTGGGCGGGCTCGAACGACCAGGAACACGCGTGGGCGGTGGTGGGTGGCGTCGCATTGGATCCAGCCGATCCTACTCGATTCACGACAAATCCCGGAGAAGGCGTATTCTACAACGGTTCTTCGGGGCGAACGGCCGATATAGTCTCGACCGTGACGCAGGGAGATTGCGAACTGCACGTGGAATTCGTGGTTCCGGAAAAGTCGAACTCCGGGGTCTACGTGATGGGTCTTTACGAGATCCAGATTCTGGACAGCTGGGGAGAGACCGACCTCAAATATGGCACCTGCGGCGGGGTTTACTGCCAGTGGATCGACGAGAAACCGGTCGGGGGGACACCACCGAGAGTGAACGCAAGTCGTCCCGCCGGCGAATGGCAGACCTACGACATCACGTTCCGCGCCCCCCGATTCGGGCCGTCTGGGGACAAGATTGCAAATGCCTGCTTCGAACAGGTAGTCTGGAACGAGCAGGTTGTGCACGAAAACGTTGAGGTCGAGGGGCCGACGCGAGCATCGCTTCCCAAGCCCGAGACTGCTTCCGGAAATCTGATGCTGCAGGGCGATCACGGACCGGTGGCGTACCGCAACATTCGTGTTCGCGACCTGTAGGGAGAATCGATGGGAATTAGAGTCGGTGTCATCGGTTGCGGGTCATTCGGCAGAAACGCCTACGTGAGGAACGTTCTCTCGCACGGGGAAGCAGACGTCGTCGCGCTATGCGATGTCAACGCGGCGAGCGTCGAAAAAGCATTCGAGGATTACTATCCGGAGGAGACCTCTGGGCGCCCGAACGTGTATGACGACTATCGGGATCTTCTGCGCGAGGAAGCGATCGACGTGGCGATGGTCGGGACGATGGCCGACATCCGACCTGACGTGACGGTCGCCGCGCTCCAAAGGGGAGCCCACGTGTTGGCCGCGAAACCGATGGCGTTCACTCTGCCCGATGCCGAACGGATGATCGACGAAGCTCGTGCGGCTGACCGGCATTTCATGGTCGGCTACAACTTCAGGTTCCGTGCCGATGCGACGGCGATGCACGCATTCATCGCCGGGGGTGGGATGGGACGGCCGATGTTTGCCAGGGCGTGGTCGCACGAGGCGAGTGTGCCGACCTGGGGACCGCACTACATCAGGGCGCAGTCCGGTGGTGGATCGCTGGCCAGTACGGCCGTTCACGTGATCGATCTGGCAGTCTGGTTTCTCGGAAGCCCAGACCTGGAGGCTGCGACAGGTCAGATACAAGCTCGATTCCACGATCTGCTTTCCTACCCGGAAAAGCTGGAGAAGGTTAGGAGTACCTACGACACGGAAGACGTCGTCAGCGGGCACGTTTCGTTCAAGTCCGGCCAGTCGATGACCGTGGAGGGGATGTGGCTTGCGCCTGAGGTGGTCAACAAGAAGGGTGTGGATGTGTGGGGGACTGCGGGATACGCATCCCTCGAGCCGTTTCGGTTGATGTCCTGGAAGGACGGTGACTATGTCGACCGGACGGAGGAATTTTTACCGTCTGAATTCACAGATGACTCCAGTCAGAGGACGACGAAGGAAGTTCATCACTTTATCGATTGCTGTCTTGGGAAAGCGACTCCTCTGGTGACGTTCGATGAAATGTGGACGGACCAGGCGATCGTGGACAGAATCTATCAGGTTTGAATCCGGTGAGAAGTCGTGAAACGCGTTCCTCCTTGAGAGGGTAAGAGAAAGGGTGTGGAATGTTCTACGAGTATCGGCAGTACCGCATCAAGGATGGCCGGATGGCGGAGTGGGTCGAATTCATGGAGAAGGAGATCATCCCGTTCCAGGTGGCAAGAGGGATGGTGGTCACGGGAAGCTTTACGGCCGAGGAGGAAGACGACCTCTACATCTGGATGCGCCGCTTCGAAAGCGAAGAAGAGCGCGAACAGCTCTACAAGGCCGTCTATGAAGATCCCCAGTGGACAGACGACATCGGCCCCCGGATCGGGGAGATTATGGATCGGGAACGCATCGTGGTGACCAGGATTGTCCCGACATCGCGTTCGGTCCTCAAGTAGATCTCCACGACCGGCCTCTTGCGTACTACAGAAAACCCCGGAGCGAATGCCCGGGGTTTTCTGTATCTGGGACCCTGATGTCCGGGGACCGAACTGAAATATCAGTTCACGGATCTCCCGAAGTTTTGGGCGAAAGTCAGAAAGTCGGCGAAGTCGACCGAACCGTTCTCGTTGATGTCGTAAACCGATTCGGCCGTGCCGAATGCCCCTGCGAAACCCAGGGAATCCGCGAAGTCGATCAACCCGCTGCCGTCGAAATCGGCGCGGGCATCGGCGGGGATGTCGATTGCAATTGCGGAAAACATGACGGTCGCGATGGGTCCTTCGGGGTCGTTACTGGCGATCTCGATGGTGCCGGAAATGGGGCCGGCTGAATCGGGGTCGGGCGTAAGGGAGACCACGCCGGTTTCCCCGGGAGCAATGGTCAGCATCCGGGTTGCGAATCGGAGGTCGCCCACGCTGGAGGTCAGGTTCGACACATCGAGCTCACTCTGTCCATCGTTCCGAATACGCAACGTCCCCGAGCCGGAGCGTCCGATTTCGATCGTCCCGAGGTCGATCGAGGATTCGGGCAGCGCGATGACGGGTGGAGGAGCGGGCTCTACGAAAATCGGCGAGATGGGAAGGGACCAGTCGAGGTCGTCCGTCCTCACGAACAGCGTTTCCCTGCCGAGTTGTCCCTCCCCGGTGGGGGTGAGGATGATAGAAACTTCCCGGGTCTGAGCTGGCGACACAGACAAGGTCGGTGGGTCGGCTTGGACGTCCTGCAGACCGCTTGATATGCCAGACACCTCGAGCGAGCCGTTTCCGGTGTTTTCGATACTCAGGGTGAGCTGGATTGGAGTGCCGACGGTGGCGGTTTGGCCGAAGTCGAGCGACGCCGGGGTGAGGCTCGACTTCGGGACACGGTCGTTCACGGCCTGGTTAACGGCGCTGTTGACGGCGCTTCGCTGGGTGATTCCGAAAACGCCCTGAACGGTTCCTCGACGATCGATCACAATGATGTTTTCGACGCCGAGACCCCAGGGAATTCCTCCCGCACCGGCACGCTGCAGGAGGGGAAAGTCGACGCGGTTGACCGAGCGAAAGGCGCCGAGCTGAGACTGAGACCCGTTATACAGGTCGAGCCCGAGCATCTGAACGGGCTTGTTCCGATGAGCTTCTACAACCTCACTCTGCACGAGCGCCGCCGCCGCTCTACAGACGCTTCAGTTGTGGCCCAGGAGGAACAGGATCAGGACTTGACCCCGGTGGTCTCCCGGTTCGTGGCCTACGCTGTTCAGGTCCAGCAGAGAGAATTCGTGGATGGGATTGCCGGGCAGGGTCTGTGCGCCGGAGGGCGGACCGAGCCCAGCGATCACGGACAGTAGAGTGCCGGCAAACCAGGCTCTACGGTCAGTCACGTTGCCCGCAAGAGCCCGGAACCCGATTATTTATGAATCCGAAGACAGGTCTGTGATCTGGACCACGTTGATAGCATGGGAGAATGGCAGTGGAGGCATACCGAGAGGCCACTCAGGCGACGGACCATTTGCTCCTGGGAAGCCCCGATCTGGAACTCGGGATCGCGTGGGTCGAGGATCGGGCGGGCGTAAGGGCTACGGTGGGTGGTGTCCATCCGGGTGTGGGAACGAAAAACGCGCTGATCTCGCTGGGAGAATCGACGTATCTGGAGATCATTTCACCTGATCCCGACCAGGATACCTTCAGCTTCCCGATCGACCTTCCTGGACTCTCCGAGCCTCGTCTTGTCGCGTGGGCGGTTCAGGTCGACGATCTGAAGAAGCTGGCCTACGAGGCTGGTTCCGAGGAGCTGGACTTTCGAGACGGCGCGCGGCGCACACCCGAGGGTGAGTCGCTGTCCTGGAAGACGATGAGGATCAAGAATCGGTTCGGCTCTCCCGAGGTAGAGCCGTTTCCTTTCTTTATTGAATGGGGCGGGGATTCGCAATACCCGGCTGTGAGTTCGCCCGGAGGGTGTCGCCTGCTGGGGATCGAGATCACGCACGAAGACCCGGTTGGATTCGAAAACGCGCTGGCGGATTTCGGCGTAGGAGGGAAGGTTCGAGAGGGAGCCGGAAGGATCGTGGCGACGATCGAGACGCCCAGGGGCACGATCGAAATCGAATAATGCCCGAATGGATCTGTACAAGTGTTCACCCACAGAACCGGGTGGAGCGTCGAACTACGTTCGCTCCATATTCAATTCTGGCGGTCGTCGCTGCTCGATGGGGTCGAGAATCTCGAGACGTGCGGGGGTGAGCCGCGCTCGGAGGGCGTCCGAGAGCGCATAGTTGAATCGTGAGCGGATGTAGCGCGGAGAGTATCGATAGAGAGCCGTGCGGCGGTGTCCATCGTTCGTGCGTTCGGCCGATCCGTGCGAGATCCCGTCCGTGAAGAACAGGGCGTCTCCCGCCTTGAGATAGACCTCCTCCATTGCGAATGCAGTACCGCCGGGCATTTCGCGTCTTGGTTCCAGCTCCACATCGAGGCGCGGGTGAAATTCCGTCGCTTTGTGACTTCCTGGCACGACGACCGTCGGGCCATCGCCCGGTCCGATGTCCTCGAGCGCCATCAGGACATTGATCTGGCCAACGGCCCACTCTCCGGTGTTGCGCTGACGGAAGGTCTGGTAGCAGATCGGGGAGTGCCCGCCGGAATGCATATAGATGTGCCCGCCCCGCCCGCGAACATTCAGCAGGTTCTCGTGGATGGACAGGCGATTGATCGGGTTGACGTACTTCCGAACGAGTTCGATCCAGGCGGGGTGATCGATCATCTTCTCGAACACCGGACCTCCTTCGACGATGTTCTGGAAGTTTACGCCGTCGTGGTTTCCGTAGCGGTGTGTTTCGATGTGACCGATCCACCGCCTCTGAGGTTCGTCCGACGACGCATCCCAGGGTTGCTCCACGTATTCGGCTTGGTCGTCGACCCACGAGTTCATTGCGTCGAGGTCTTGCTGTTCGATAGCTGCTTCCAGCACCAGGAAACCTCTCAGGTCGAACAGGTAATCGGTCAGCTTCTCATCCATTCGATGTGTTTCCATTCTCACTCTTCGAAGCGTCCGCGTCCCACTGCAGGGCACCCACGAATCGCCGCAGCAGTACGACTTCGGCAAGCCCGGAGATCAGTGTCGCTACGGCCGCGATGATGAATCCGTTCCACCGTTCCGACAGAACACCCAGGACGAGTGTGAGGACGAGCGTGGCCGCCCGCAGAACGGCAGCCGTCTGGATTCCGCGAGTCTGGCCACGGCAGGTGAGGACGCCGTGGTAGAGGCTTCGGATCCCCATAAACGCCCCGGCCAGGACCAACCACTTGAACCCGTCCACCGACACGCGCCAGGCATCGCCCGTAATCCCGATGATGCTGCCGAACAGCCAGCGGGCAACGGGAGGGATCGCCAGGAGTCCGAGGAGAACCGTCAGCGCCACGGTTACGCCCACCGCGAATCGACTCACTTTCTGGTAGGACTGGAGA
Organism: Latescibacteria bacterium UBA6620; assembly: GCA_002433075.1. GTDB lineage: Bacteria > Latescibacterota > UBA2968 > UBA2968 > UBA2968 > UBA6620. The sequence goes on along the minus strand of DJHM01000027.1, from coordinate 13,149 downwards.
TCTGAAACCTGGGAGATGACAACCTGCTGGAGGTTCCAGAGCGGCGCGCCGACGAGCCAGATGAAAGAGATACATACAGAATAGGCCGCAAGCGAGGCTTCTGCCTGCGGGGACCGTGCGATGGCTGACTGAATCATCGGTTCCACGAGCGTCATCAGGACGGTTGAGACGGCGATGGGCACGTAGAACCCGAGGATGTAACGGTGGGAACGCTGCTGGGGCCGAATCGACTCGCTGAGATCGGGAATCCGGTCCCTCAGAATGCTCCGGGCCGGCTGCCATACACAGGCAAGATACACGACTTGGCCCAGTGTTGTCGCGATCGCGGCGAGCAGGGCGCCCTCCCAGTCGGTGAACAGCACACCCACCCAGAGAAGCGCGGTGACGGTGGCCAGAAATCCGATGGCGCCGACTCCGACAGGAATACTGATGCCGTGTCGGACCAGGATGCCCTGATAGTAACCGCGCCCGGCTGTGGTGAGCGGGCCCGCTGCGATGACGGCCAGGACCGCAGGGCCGACCCTGGCAATGTCGGGGGGTATTTCCATCAGACCAACGACAATGGCCTCGTAGGTGGGCGTCAGTGCGACCGAGAGAATGAGAAGAGCGGCTCCGACCCCAACCATCCAGTTGATCCGGGCGATTAGACGAAGGATCTGTCGGTCCGCGGCGAGGGCCGTGACGACCTGGCGGAGACCGAACATCGGCGACTGAAGGGGCATGCTGATGCTGTAAGCGACCGCGAAGGCCACGATCGCCGTGATGGGGTCGGGCGATCGTGCGAGTGCGGCATTGATGATCGGACGCGAAAGGGGATAGAGGATACCGCTGAAGGCCAGGGGGAGGAACAGGGTCAGGAGTCGTCGGTGAGTGACTACAGGCATCTGCGCGGTCTACCTCTGCCTTCAGTACCAGCAGAGCGGGCTCCGAGAGGTTGCTCACAAAACAGAGGGGGTCACGATGTGAGATCGTGACCCCTTTGAACATTCTTTGGCCACTTCATAAGGGCGTCCATTTCGATCGGCCTGATAGAGGGATGGTCGCCCCCCGGGTTCCATCTCACGAGCCGATTGACTCGAACTCCAGTAGGGAAGCTAAACCTGTCCGCGCTCCTTTTCAACCTCAAGCTCCGGAGGGGGCGTCGGCCACTTCGGCGATCATCGAGGGGGGGCGAAAGCATCTGTAGCATCGTGTTTCTTGATCTCTCCATCCTGGGCGAACCCGTTGATGGGGTTAGCCTCTCTGGGGCCCCGATCGTGGGGAGAGGTTTTCCCCAGTAGCGCCGAATAGGCTTTGTCGCAATCTTTGGATCGTCCGTGGTACGGTCGCGTAGCGCATCTTTCGCTGGAGCTCTCTATGAAACCGATCACCGCGAATCCGTCTCAGATCATGGTCGAGCAGCTGGCTGCGTCGGGCTTGAAGTACGTGTTCTACAATTCCGGCTCCAGAGAAGCTCGATTCTTCGACGCTCTCCACGTTCATCCCGACATCGACGGGATTCTGGCCCTGCATGAAGGAAGTGTGACCTCGATGGCGGGAGGTTACACGCAGGTGGGACTGGATCCCGCCGTGATGGTGGTTCACCTGGGAGCGGGGCTTGCCCAATGCCTGGGGCAGCTGATCAACGTGTGGAGTGGCAGCCTTCCCGTCGTCGTCATCACGTTTGCGGGGGATACAGGAAGTTATGGCGACAAGGTGGGGTTGGACCTGAGCCACAACGTTGGGCCGACGTCAATCGCCGAACCCTTCACCAAAGCCTGCTGGACGGTGATCGAGCCTGATGGTCTGCCTCAGGCAATCTATCGGGCGTTGCTGATCGCAAGGACGCCCCCCGTCGGCCCCGTGCACTTGGCGGTCTACGATCGGTTGCTCGACGACCAGCAGGTCAGCACTCAGCTGATCGAGGGTGCGATTCCAATGCTACGTGCCGGCTATCCTGACGACGCCGACGTCGAGGTTATCGCCCGGGCGCTCCACGATGCGAAGCGGCCCCTGATCTATGCTGGTGACGGGATCTGGAAGAGCGGTAGCGAGGCGGGGCTCGTTTCCTTCGCCGAGCAATACGGCATCCCGATCGCGGGCAACTGGGCGGAGATGCGCCGTGTTCCCAAGGACAATGCTCTACTCTGCGGAAGGATCGACGAGGCTGTGGCGGAAATCGAGCCGGACCTCGTCCTGTGTACGGGAGTACGTTTGGGCGGCCGAGGAAAGCCGCAGGACTTCGGGTCCCTTTCCGGGGCCGACCGTCTGATCGCGGTGGGGTCGGACGGGGAGAACCTCAAGAACATCCCCGGCCTCGATCTGGGTGTGCTCGCGGACGAAGGCCGAACCCTGTCACGCCTGGAAGCACAGACGAAGGCGGATCGGTTTGCAGATCGTCGAACCCGCGCCCATGCTCAGGCCCAGACCTTGAGAGAACGCCGACTGAAGACTGCGCGACGCCCGAAGCCCGTGGAGGGACGTGTGCGCCCGTGGGTCCTGGCCGATCACCTGGATCGGGCACTCGCACGGGCGGGTGGCGGCCAAGTGATGGTCGAGCAGTACGCGGTCACGCTCGACGGAGTTGCCGAGCCGGCTCCAGAGAATGTTTATCTGCGCGCGGCGGGAGGGTCTGAAGGGTACGGGGTCGGAGGCGCCGTTGGCGTGAAACTCGCGGCGCCAGAGAAGCCGGTCGTCGGTCTGGTAGGAGACGGCTCCCTTTACTACGCGGACTCGGGGATGTGGACCGCCGTACACCACGGGATTCCGCTTCTGTATGTCATTTCGAACAACGAGTCCTACGGGATCGTATCGGGCGCTTTTTCTAGGGCGGAAGGGGAGATGAAAAAATCCGGAGCATATGCGGGGGTTGCGCTCGAAGGAATCGATCCCGTGAAGATCGCGGATGGCTTTGGTGTCGAGGGGGATCGCGTTACCGAGGAGGGCGGGCTGGAAGCGGCGCTGGACGCTGGTCTGAACACTGTCACGAAAGAACAGCGACCCTACCTGCTCGACGTTCGACTTCCGTCGGGTCTTCCCGAGGGAGGGCGCGGTGCAGCGCCCTACAAGCTTGTATGAAACCAGCGGCAGATCTGGCCTGGCGGCTGAAATCGTCACACCACACTGAGGAACGGTATGCCTGAGATGACTGGAGCGAAGTTTCTTGCCGATTCGGTTCACGGACTCGGCATTACACACGTTTTCTTCATGCCCTACATCGCACCCCGTGCGCTGATGGAAATGGAGAAGCTCGGAATGAAGCGCATTCAGACGCACGGTGAGAAAGCGGCCGCCTACATGGCCGATGCCTATGCGCGTGTGAATCGAGGGCCGGGGCTGTGTATGGCCCAATCTGTCGGCGCGGTCAATCTCGCGGCGGGTCTGCAGGACGCCTTTCTCGCGTGCTCTCCCGTTGTGGCGATTACGGGGCGGGAGACTCAGATCAGTCTGCAGCGGCACGCCTACCAGGAAGTCAATCACGTCAATCCGTTCTCGGCGGTGACGAAGTACAGTGCCGATGTCGCCACCCCCGAACAGCTTCCCGTCTACCTGCGACAGGCGTTCCGGGCCGCGACGACGGGCACGCCTGGGCCCGCGCACCTCGATCTCGAGGCCCTAAGCGGATCCGCTGTGGTCGACTGCGAGGGAGACCTGGAGGGGATGCCTGAGAAGTTGTTCGCGTCGGTTCCGCCGTTCAGACCCGAGGCCGAGCTGGAAGCGATCGCGGAAGTGTTGAGGCGCCTGGCTGCGGCGGAAAGGCCGGTCATTGTCGCCGGGGGAGGGGTGACCACATCGGACGCGAGGGCGGAGCTGATCGCGCTCGCTGAGAAACTGTCGATCCCGGTTGCGACCTCGCTTAACGCGAAGGCGATGTTTCCAGCCGACCACGATCTGGCTCTGGGTACGCCCGGGAACTATTCGCGTTTCTGTACGAATCAGGCCCTTTGTGAAGCCGACCTCGTTTTTTTCATCGGGAGCCACGCCGGTGGGCAGGTTACGCATCAGTACCGCATTCCGCCGCAGGGGACTCCGGTCATTCAGCTGGACATCAATGCTGAGGAACTGGGTCGCAACTATCCCATCGAGGTGGGTCTGCAGGGCGACATCCGGAGTTCGCTTCGGAAGATGGTAGAGCAGGCGGAAGCAGTCGAACCGAGGACGAAGTGGCTTGCTCGAGTCCACGAACTCGTTGCGGAATGGCGGGCGTCCGTCCAGGACAAGGCCGACTCGGATGAGATTCCGATGCGACCGGAGCGCCTGTGCAAGGAACTGTCCGACTACCTTCCATCCGACGTCATCCTGGTGTCGGACACCGGCCACTCCGGGATCTGGACCGGGACGATGCTCGATTTCACGGACCCCGGTCAGACGTACGTGCGGTGTGCGGGGTCGCTCGGGTGGGGACTGCCCGCAGCGATCGGTGCCAAATGTGCCAAGCCCGACCGTCCCGTACTCTGCTTCACGGGCGACGGGGGAATCTGGTATCACATGACGGAGCTTGATACGGCGATGAAGAACGGCATCAACACCGTGACCGTCGTGAACAACAATCACTCTCTCAATCAGGAACAGGGGGGTGTCGAAGCGGTCTACGGCGGAAGAACCGAAGGCTCGGATGAACTGTGGCTCTTCCCCGAGGTGGATTTCGCGAAGATGGCCGAATCGATGGGATGTCTTGGACTGACGGTGAACAAGCCGAGCGAGCTGCCCAGCGCACTGGACCAGGCGTTCGAGTCTGGAAGACCAGCTGTCGTCGACGTCAAGACACATCTGGAAGGCATTGCTCCCCGGGCGTGGCTCCCGGACTGAGTCGGCGATCGTCAACCTCTCGAATCAACGAGTGAACGGATATTCGAATGGAACTGGAAGACATCAAGACCGTGGGTGTTGCGGGCGGCGGAACGATGGGCTTCGGGATCGCCCTTAACTTTGCTCTGGGCGGCTACCAGACAATCGTGGCTGATGTCAGCGACGAGGCGATCGAAGGCACCCTGCGGGAAACCCGGAAGTCGCTCGACCTTTTCGTCGAAGAGGAGCTTGTCACCCCGGATCAGGCGACCGCTGCGCTGGAGAGAATCACACTGACGACCGATCTGGATACGCTGGCGGAGGCGAGTGACTTCGTGACGGAAGCGATCGTCGAACGGCTGCCCGACAAGCAGGAGTTGTTTTCAAGACTGGATGAGCGATGTCCGCCGCACACGATTCTGGTCAGCAATACGTCGGGTTTCGTGATGAGCGAAATCGGGAAAGACGTCCAACGTCAGGACAAGATCGGGTTGACGCACTATTTCGCCCCGCCGCACATCGTGCCGGGGGTAGAGGTCGCAAAGGGGCCGGGCACGAGTGACGAGACGTACGAACTGATTTGCGGCCTGATGGAAAAGGCGGGACGGATCCCGATCCGGCTGTTGAAGGAGAAGCCGGGCTACCTTCTGAATCGGATTCAGGGGGCGGCGGGCCGGGAAGCCGCACGACTATGGGCGGAGGGAATGGCGACGGCCGAAGACATTGAGCTGGGGGTAATCACGACGTTCGGATTCCGAATGCCCCACGAGGGTCCCTTCATGCACTACGACCTGGCCGGGATCTGGAAATGGCCTGCGGACGCCGGATCAAAGCGATCCCCGGACTCGGAAGACGAAGTCGCGAAAAAGATCCGTCTTCGAATGGCTGAGAAAAAGCCCTGGTTCGTCGATCCGGAGAAGTTCGACGAGGCGATTGAAAGACGGGATCGGGAATACATCCGGCGATTGAAGACCCTCTACCGTTGACGACTGTCGGCTTCGGTTACATCTCTCCCGCAACCGACGTGACTCGGTAGCTGGCCATCATCGTTGTTTTTGGCTCCCGCCTACGCCCCTTCTGGGCTAAGGTGTGGCAGGCCGTCGGCAGTGCCGTGGGGTTGCAGTATAGGCTGCGAGAAAAACTCGCGGTCCTCGAAGATTTTTTGGCTCCGGCGGCAGGACTCGAACCTGCGACACGGTGGTTAACAGCCACCTGCTCTGCCGACTGAGCTACGCCGGAATGCCTTGAATCCAGTGGATGAAACTATACGTGAAGCCAGAATTGGGGTCAAGCCAAATCCCGGATTCGACCCTACCGATGAACTTATTGGCGTTCAAGGGGATTCCGTGAGGGAAAACCCAGACGGAGCCGGTGACTGGACGAAAGGGGCGTGTGCTCACGCGTCCGAATGGCTAAGTTAGGACCCCTGAGAAGAGCACTTCCGGCTATAGAGAAAAAGCTAGCGGACGATTTATGCAGATCTCGAGAAAACCAAGAAAGCGTCGTCGAAGAATCAAGACGGCCTTTCGGCGGCTCCGGACCCGAGGGGCGGGTGCGCCGTTGCCGCCCGTCATGCGGATCGCGCATCGAGGTGCGTCGGGGGACGGGCTGGCTCCCGAGAATACGCTGGCCGCGATCGAGAGGGCGATCGAGATCGGCGTCGACGCTGTCGAGATTGATATCCATCTGACGGCGGATGGGCATGTCGCGGTGATTCACGACCGAACGGTGGACCGCACGACCAACGGGGCCGGGCCCGTGGATCAGATGACGTTGGACGAGCTGAAGCGGCTTGACGCGGGTGGGTGGTTCGGGAAGTCATTCGCTGGTGAGCGTGTTCCCACGCTCCAAGAAGTGCTGGATCTGGTCAGGTGGCGGGCGCTGATTCTGATCGAGGCGAAAACGGAGGAAGCGGCCGAGCAGGCGGTGACGATTATTCGGTCGGAGCGCGCCCAGTCGCGCGTGGTGATGCAGTCGTTTCTTGGACCGGCCGTGCGTAGCATCAACCGGCTGGATCGGAGAATCCCCACGGCTTTCCTGATGACGGGCAGCGAGGCCAACCTGCGCCGCCGGACAGGGGTGGTCAAGCGAGTGCTCAATCTGGGAGCCAACGCTCTCGCTCTGAGATACACGGCGGCGACACCCGACCTGGTACAGATGTTCCTGAATCGCGCGATGGGATTCTGGGTCTACACGGTGGATGAGCCGGAAGAGATGAGAGAGATGATCGAAATGGGTGTTGGGGGCATCATCACGAACTTCCCGGACCGTCTTAACGAGGTTCTGTCGAGCTACGGTCAGGAGGAGGAAAAGCTGGCTGAGGTCTGATCTGACGATTGTTCGGTGGGCAATGAGCGATGGAGAGAGCTACGAGGCGACTCATTCGATTGGGTCGCCTTTTGTGTTTTGCGATGGCGGACTCGATGGAGCCTGAACGATCTGTCGAATCCCTTGAGGTCGGTTTCGAAGTGACCGACATTGAGTTCGGGGTCACGGTCCAGCACAGCCTGGACTTCAGGATCACGAGTGACGTCCTCGGACACAATCGTGACACCACCTTCCGACAGGTGCTCGACGCGGGAAGCGATGTTGACCGTCGAGCCGAAATAGTCCAGGCGCTCGTTCAGGGTTACTGCGATGCGGGGGCCCTAGTGCAGTCCGGCTTTGATGGTGAGCGGATGTTCCAGCCGGTTCGGATCCTCGAAAATTTCCTGAATCTCGAGTGCGGCTCGCAGCGCGGCCCCTGGATCGCGAAAGGCTGCCATCACAGCGTCGCCGATCGTCTTTACGATGCCGCCGCCGTGGCGGTCGATTGTGCTTCGAAGCAGGCCGAAGTGATCCATCACCAGCCCGAACGCGGGGGCATCCCCGATTTCCCGATACATTCGGGTCGATCCGCACAGATCGGTGAACAGGATGGCGAGGTTTCCGACAGCGATCCGCTGCCCGGGGCGAAGGGCGTCGATAGAGAAGAGGTCCCTGTACCGCTGCAGGGTGGATGGATTCTGCGGCCGTGACCGCAGAATCCATCCACCACCATCCTCTCTAGGACGAAGAGCTGCTCCTCATCGGTATCATTCCTGAGAGAGAGCGTCGGGGTCAATCCGATGGCAACAGCCTCTCTTCCCCATCCTGACGGTGTAGCGTCAACATCGACCGATGATGGACCCTCGTCTTTCACATCCAGGTACCGACCTCTCGCCAAACGCAGGGTTCGGATTCTGTGGGGTCCTTCTTCGAGTTCGGGACTTACGATTCTCTTCTCGCTAGGCTGGAGCAATTGTTGTACGACGACGTGTGGCGTGACACGCGGACCCGCGACGCAATACTCGGTTCTCCCGACTTCTCGTATCGTACTGCCGGGACGGAATGTCAATTCGACCGAGCGATCGAAATCGACATCGAAGTCGATGTTGCATGTTTCGCAGTGCACCTGGGGCAGGATTCCGGCCAGATTGGTAGTGGTGTCCTTTGCTCCCCGACACAAGGGACATAGGACGTCCCACGACACGTCGTGTAGCCCGAGCCGGGTAGAGAGAAGAAACGCGTCTAGGACGGTGCGGCGAGGCAAGGCCCACTCATCGGCGAGGGCGTAGGGCCGCATCTTGATGAGGTCGAGGTCGGAACCTTCGACCACGGCTCGCCCCAGTGCTTCGGTCACATCGGGATCGGCGCCGGCGTTGACCAGTTCGCCAGTCAGCCGGTGTCGGCCACCGGACACGAAAGACTGTGTCTGTTCCTGTGTTGGACGACGGTCCTCTTCAATCCACTCGTCGTATTGAGTGAACACACGGCCAAAGGCTCTGGAGGTGAGTCTTCCGATCTGGATCGGGATGGCCAGCAGGCCGATCGGGTTCGCCGGGCGCGCCCAGATCTGATAGAATAGCCGTGTCCCGTCCTGGTAAGGCTCGAGTTCTGCGACGACCCGCATACGGTCGACAGGCCCTCGGCTATTTCGCCGAACGACGCCGGACCGACGTGGTTCGAGCCACTCGAACGGTTCCTCCGTCCACTCCACCGTCACGCCCATTCGCTTGAAGCTCAATTTTCGTCTGGCGTTGACGGATTCTTCGGGTGTGAGGGGATGACACTCGACGCAAGGCAGCCCGGTATTGTGATTGAACCGGTTCGTGTCGGCAATGTAAGGCCACAGTTCGGCAGGCGTGTGACCCAGCTGCCAGGACCATCGGTAGTGGAATTCTGGATAGCACACCGACATTCTCTCTGATGATGAGTGATCTCTGTCCGAAAATGTAGCCCGAGGAACTCCTGGAGAGCCGTGTCCTGGATCACTCCGGCGTCGCCAAATGAAAAGCGGTCACAGACCCATTGGCTTGTGACCGCCGCCCTGCACGGGTCGAGACGCTTACCTGGAGGAGATGGTAACGCGAATGATGTCTTCGACCGGAGGCAGATTGTTGAACGTATCGGGGGCCAGTCTCACGGTTGCGTCGGAATCCGCGGCACCCGTGTTGGCGCCGGACTGGCGCTGTACCTGATCGAGTCCGGTTCCTGGTTGACTTCGGTACCGGCATCCCAGATCGAGATGTGACGTTGTGGAAGCCGGGTGCCGATCCGGACGGGAAGAGCTCGATTCCGTCACCGTCCGGGCCAAAGAAGAAGTCGTTCGAGGGCACGAACATGTTGACGAACTAAAGTCGATCTCCCGGTTCAGCCGTGAAGCTGAATGTTTAGGCGCCTCCGGGCCCGATCGGTCCGGGACCGGCAGAGCCGTCGGGTCTGTTGAAGAAGCTCGATGCACGGATTCCCGATTCGCCTGAGATCTCATCTGCGAGACTGAGCGGGCCTCCATCCTCGGCGATCGATTCGAGCCCTTGTCTTCGGTCGACCTGACCTGCGGTGAAAAAGGGCTCCGATCCGGTGTGGACCGCCTAGACACCCGGTGACTGTGGAACGGTCAGACCGGTTTTCCCGCCAACGTAGTCGGCGAGAGGAGCCGGATTGCCGTCCTCGGCCAAGGCGTGCAGGCCCGTGCCCGCATCGGCCACACCGTCGTCGAACAGAGGGGCCGGGGCGCTGTGGACCACGAACACTCCTGGAGCGAGCGGGACCAACTGAGTCGCTCCCATCGGCAGTGGACAGCGTTGATTCAGTCGACACGTTCTCGATGCTGACCGTGAAGCCCGTGTCGGATGTCGGGGTGATGGTGACCTGGATGCCCCCGTGACCCAACGGCCTGTTTCGTCCGGGGCCCACTGCTGGTATTGGATGTGTTGACCGCACTCTCGCCACAGCCGATCGCCAGGCTGGCTGAAAGTGCGAATCCGAATAGCTTGCGCATGCTGCCTCCTTGATGAATGAATCCCGGCTCCGACTCCGGTCATCCATAAAGAGGCTCAATCGGGCGAGGAAAGTCTCACGGAAGGCACAAAAGAGTGTGGCGGCTTCGGGAGGGTGGGCTACAGTAGGGGCGGAAAGCCGAGGGCGGTCGGCAGTGGGCCCTTCGGTACGTTGGCCTGCGGCAGACATCCAGGCCATCGACTTCGGGGAGCATCAGGTCCAGAATCACGAGCGAGTAGTCCCCGCTCGTGGCCATTTCCAACCCGGTGGCCCCGTCCTCGGCTCGATCGAGCCCGTAGCCGATGTCCTTCAGGTGGATCTCGATGAGATCCGCGATGTCGGGGTCGTCTTCAACGATGAGAATGGTCTGGGACATGAAAGGCAGAGGTGAAGAGTGAGAGAGCAGGAGGGTTGGCGCGTTCCCTCCAACGTCGGGCCGAATCTATGGGAGGTGGTGGAAAGGTGCAATCCCTGTGGCGAAAATGGCCGCTCGAGCGGGGCTTAGGGATTGACGCGAAAAATTCAAACTGATATATTCTCGCACCGTTAAGGGCCTGATTTTATTGGAATCTCCTCACATGACGGGCGATCTCCACACCTTTGGGATGGCCATCGCGCTCAAGGAGGCCGCGGCGGCTCTGCAGCGTGACGAAGTGCCCGTAGGAGCCGCGATTCTGAGAGGGCGCGAGGTTGTCAGTCGCGGTCACAATCTGACGCGCACCCTGCCCGATCCCACGGCACACGCTGAGATGGTCGCTATTCGAAGAGCGGCCGAATCCCTCGACCACTGGTGGCTCGAGGGATGCACCCTTTACGTGACGCTCGAGCCCTGCGCGATGTGTGCGGGAGCCGCCGTCCTGGCTCGGCTCGAGGCGGTCGTGTTCGGTGCTGCGGACCCAAAGGCCGGAGCCTGCGGGTCGCTTAGAAATGTGATCGAAGACGGCCGACTCAACCATCGGCCTACCCTCTTTCGCGGCGTGTCCGAGGCGCCGTGCAGTCGGATTCTCAGGACATTCTTTCGCGAGAGAAGGGAACCGGGCGACCGTTAGATGTTGCTCCTTCTTCGGTCGATGGTGAATCCGGAGAGGTGCTGGAGTGGTTGAACAGGCTGGTCTCGAAAACCAGTGTACCTTCTGGGTACCGTGGGTTCGAATCCCACCCTCTCCGCCAGTCATTTTGAGTGAGAAGGGGAGAAGTAGAGAAGAGAGAAGTGAAGTCATTCAGTGTCGCCTTCTCCACTTCTTGCTTCTTCACTTTTTCCTCTTCAGGAGAGATGCGGGAGTGGTTGAACCGGCGTGATTGGAAATCACGTGTACCTTCACGGGTACCGGGGGTTCGAATCCCCCTCTCTCCGCCATCCCTCGACCGGTCGGCGGGCACTCGGAATGGCCGGGACCTGGACAGGTTGATGCGATGAGCCGAGAAATACAGATCAAAGTCGATGAGGTCACGCTTGAAGCGGAGTTGAACGATTCGCAGACCGCGACGATGATCTATGACGCGCTTCCGATCGAGTCGGGCTATAATACGTGGGGCGACGAGATCTACTTCGCGATTCCCGTCTCGACGGGGCCGGAGAACGGGGTCGAGACGGTCGACCTGGGGGACTTGGCTTACTGGCCTCCAGGCAAGGCCTTTTGCATCTTCTACGGTCAAACGCCGGCCAGCCAGGGCGACGAAATCCGCTCGGCCAGTGCCGTGAACCCGATCGGCAAGGTGCACGGCGACGTAACTCAGCTCAAGGGCGTCAGCGCCAGTAGCATCGAGATATCGAAGATCGAAGATTGAACATTGTGACATGTGCAATGCTCTATCTTCAATGATAACATCTTCAATGAAAAAGGGTGGGGCGGTAGCTCAGTTGGGAGAGCGCTAGAATCGCACTCTAGAGGTCGAGGGTTCGACCCCCTTCCGCTCCACCAAATACATATGGGCATTGAACATAGAGCATTGCACATGTCACAATGTTCTATCTCCAATGTTCTATGCCATAGGTCGTGCTAGACGGGGCATTAGCGGCGCCTTGTAACCCGCAATCCGCTATAGCGGGGTCGAATTCCACGTCTGAGGAGTTCCGCTTCGGCACCTGGTTGCCGAGTCTGCGGTGTCGATCGTCAGGTCCTGCGCAACGAATCCTCGCCAAACCCCGTCAGGACCGGAAGGTAG
>DJHM01000027.1:0-585 GCA_002433075.1 Latescibacteria bacterium UBA6620 | reverse complement strand
GGTAGCAGCGGTAAGCGATCAGGCTCGTGTGCCGCGGGGCGACCTGGCGGGAGCCAGCGCTCGGTCATCAGGACTGCGGCGATCTTCGAAGCGCGGTGCACGACCTTTTTTTCCTTCGCTCCCAGCAGTAACGAAGGGTTCTTCCCCCTCATCATCTCGCCTCGACGTTGTGGACCCACACACGACTGGCACACCATGTCCTACCAGGTGATGGCTCGAGAGCGGCGACCGGAAGTCTTCAAGGGCGTCCTCTCTCAAGACCACATCGTCAAAACGATTCAGAACGCGATTCGGGCAGATCGAATCGCCCAGGCCTACCTTTTCTCTGGGCCGCGCGGCACGGGAAAGACGACGACCGCGCGCCTGCTCGCCAAAGCGCTGAATTGCGAACAAGGACCCACGCCTGAACCGTGCGGCACGTGCGCCTCCTGCACGGCGATCCGTGACGGGCGCAGCCTGGACGTTCGGGAGATCGATGGTGCCTCCACCGGTCTCGTGGACGACATCCGGCAGCTTCGCGAGGAAGTCGGGTTCGCGGCCTCGAAGGACAAGCGCAAAGTTTACATCATTGACGAAGTCCATATG
>DJHM01000038.1 GCA_002433075.1 Latescibacteria bacterium UBA6620 | reverse complement strand
TTCTCCCGGCTGGAAGCGCAGACGCTGGAATGTGTCCGTCCTGAGCGACGCCCTGTAGACGGTTGCATGTTCGACTTCGATGTAGTCGGCCATATCGTCATCCTCGACAATGTTGAACGTGCCGACTACCCTCACGTCGATGAGATCGCGCTCGATGCTGAGCCCCAGTTCTTCCTGCACCTCTCGAGCCAGAGAATCCAACTGGTCGTCGATGCCGGTCACGTGGCCGCCCACGGGCATATCCAGGCGACCTGGCGAGTTGTACTTGGAGAGGCTTCGGATCTGGGCGAAAGTGCAATCGGAGTGGTCGGGGTGGTCGAGGAAAAGATGGATCACCCGATGGCGGAATCCGAAGAAGTGGGCGAGCCATCTGTTGACGAGAATCATACCCTCTGAGGTCTCGACCCAGGGGACAAGAGCGGCGACGTCGAACTCAGCGCGAACTGGGCAACCGTCCTGGTCGCAGTTCAACAGATACTCGTCGCGGTCGTACTCCGGAGTGCGGAGGCGGATTTCAATGTCGGTGGCGTGTTGCCGGAGAGCGGAGAGAGCCTCGACCGTCGACGGATGGCAGAGGGTGTGATCGGCTGCGCAAACGGCAGATCGAAGGCGCTGTATGTGGGAATCGAAGTTCGTCAAGGAGGGAAGGGGACGGGGGTGGCTACGCTACCTACTACACGCGATCCGAATAGACCACGGCTGTGCCGCTGGTGCCGACCATCAGCATATTGCCAGTCCCGCCGCTGATGGTCTCATAGTCTACGTCGACGCCGGTGACGGCGTTGGCACTGAGGGATTCGGCTTGTGTCACCCTCTCCTGGATGGCGATGTCTTTCGCACAACGGAGCTACTCTTCGTACGCGCCAGATCGCCCTCCAACGATGTCGCGGATACCCGCGAGCAGATCGCGGAACACGTTGGCGCCCAGGATGGCTTCCCCACTGACAAGACCGTGATAGGTCCTGATGGAGGCGTTCTCGATCGTGTGTGTGGTCAGGACGAGCATCCCTATCCTCTCAGCCCGGACAGGGTCGCTTTGGCTCCGGCTTCCATTATCCGCAGATCACTGCAGCAATCGATGAAGGTGAAACCATCTTCGATGCGTTTCCTGGCGCCTTCGACTTCACGGATCGGGAGCCCGACGGGCTTGCCGGTTGCTTTCCCAGCCGCCGCGACGGCAAGGATGGCTGCTTCGTGATCTGGATGGCCGGATTCGACACCCATCGAGAGGGCAAGATCGTTCGGGCCGATGAAACCGATGTCGATGCCATCGACCTCGAGGATCGCCTCTGCGTTTTCGATCCCTTCCATATCCTCGATCTGCGGGATGACGAGAACCTGGTCGTTGATGGTTGCACGATAATCGTCGCCCATCGCCGCGATTCGGCCCGTCCCCGCCGAGCGCACACCGACCGGGGGATAGCGCATCGAATCCGAAAGCTCTTTCGCCTGATCTGGTGTGCTGACGTGCGGGACGATGATCCCGTAGGCCCCGGCGTCGAGGATTCGGGCCATCGTGACGGGGTCGTGACCGTAGACTCGCACGAGCGGTACGCATCCACGAGCTTCGATCCCACGCATCGAATCGGCGATGGTGTTCAGGTCGAATAGCGAGTGCTCGGCGTCGACGGCGAGCCAGTCGAAGCCGCAACTCGCCATCATCTCTGCCGCCATCGGAGAACCAAGATTGAGCCAGCCCCCGAGGGAGACTTCTCCTCTTTCCAATATCGATTTCACCGGATTTACCATTGGGTGCTCCTGTCGGGTGTGGATCTTTACCCCTGCTGTGTTTCACCTTCCCGTCGCTCCCAGCCATCCCGGAAGAGGGGCAGGTAGTTGCTACGTGCGTATGGATGTTTCTGAATCTCTTCAATGTTGAGGTCGATTCCTAGGCCGGGCTCGTGCGATACGTCGATATACCCGTCTTTCACCTCGTAATGATGGCCGGTGAGAAGGTCTTTCTCCCACTCCACGTTGAACTCGTCGAAGATTTCCTGAATAAAGTGGTTGGGCGTACACGCAGCGATCTGCATACACAACGCGGTGCAGACGGGTCCTTGGGCGTTGTGGGGTGCAACCACCCCGTAGTGGGCGTCGATCATATCGCAGATCGTGCGGCAGGACCACAGCCCCCCGCAGGCAAGAGGTTCGGGCTGAAGGATCTGGACGACATCGTGCTTGAGCAGTTCGGCGAATTCATATTTGGTATGCAGGCTTTCTCCCGTCGCGATCGGTACGGGAGAAGCACGAGCGACCTCGACCAACGCGTCGATCTTGTGGTGGGGGGTGGGTTCCTCGAACCAGGTGGGATTGTAGCGCTCCATCTTTCGAGCGAATTTGAGGGCAGTCGACGTGCTGAACCGACAGTGCCCCTCGATCAGAATGTCCACGCTGGGTCCAACGGCATCGCGAACGGCGGCGATGATGTCGATGGCGAGCGCTTCATCATCGTTGTCCGTGATCTGATAGGCGGCCCCGAAGGGATCGAATTTCAGTGCCTTGTAGCCTCGATCGATGACTCCCTTTGCGAGTTCGTGGAAGTTATCGGGCGTTCGATCGCCACGATACCATCCGTTCGCATACGCTTTAACTTCCGATCGGACCTGTCCCCCGAGAAGCTTCCAGCAGGGGACTCCCAGACTCTTCCCGATGATGTCCCAGCACGCGACTTCGACAGCCGCTACGGCGTGCTTGTGGACCTGTCCGCCGTCACTGTAGACGTCGCGATACATCCGTTGGGTGATCCGCTCGATTTGGAAAGGGTCCATTCCGACGAACATCGACTCGAGTTCGTGTACGGCGGCCTCGACTGTTTTTGCGAAGGCATTGATCGTGCCCTCCCCGATGCCGGTTACGCCTTCGTCGGTGTGGACTTTCGTGAAGAGCCAGTTCTTCCAGGGGTTTCCGGCGATAAAAGTTTCGACCTTCGTGATCTTCATACGTCCTCCAGTGCGTGTTCGATTGAGCGGCCGGTAAGGTAAGATGGAATCGCCGGGCGACCAAGACTCGGGTTGCGACCGGGGCCGGTTTAGGGACTTGCCGCATCAGATCCTGACCGGTAGGTTGGCAGCGTGAGCCAACCCGAATCAGCAGAAGACGTTGTCGTTGGAGTGGATCTTTCAGGAGCTCCCAAACGACCCACTGGCGTGTGTGTCCTTCAGGGAAACCGGGCTAAAGTTTCGACCGTCTACGAGGACGAGGAGCTCCTGGCCCTTGTGGATGCCCACGCGCCCGTCCTTGTGCCGATGGACGCTCCCCTTTCTTTGCCTCCGGGACGGAAAACCCTGGAAGATCGCAACGGTGAGCACCTGAGGCCCTGCGATCGGGTGTTGCAGAAGATGGGGATTCGTTTTTTTCCGATCACCTTGGGGCCGATGCGGATGCTTACTGAAAGAGGAATTCGTCTCAAGGGCATCCTCGCGGAGATGGGGTACGAAGCCGTGGAGTGCTATCCGGGAGGTGCACAGGATGTCTGGGGCATTTCGCGAAAGCAGCACGATATGGAAGGACTGCTGAAGGGACTGCGGAAACTGGGACTTCGAGGACTCAGAAAAACGGCCAATGACCACGAGCTGGATGCGGCCAGCGGGGCGCTGGCGGGACGTTGGTTTCTGGAAGGACGGGGTGAAATGCTGGGTGACGCCACTGGGATCCTGATGCCGGTTGTGGAGTAGGGAATGCGAGACGAACCAGCTGTCATCACGGACGAGACGGTGGAACGGGTTCTGTCGGCCAAGGATTTCCTGGCGGCCTGTGACCGGGCCTTCAGGCTCTATGGCTCGGGAGAGCTGGTAAACCCGCCTCGAGATCAATCAGTGGGGCGAGAGGGGGAACTGGAGTACTTCCGTCTCGAAATGCCGGCGGAGTGGTTGGGACACTATCGCGGCAAGAAGCGAATCGAAGAGCGGTCAAAAGCGGGCTCGGGTCATCTCGGGGAACGGACGGCGGTGATCGAGATCGAAGAAATCCGGACAGGACGCCGCGCGACGGTTGCCGCGGAGGCGATTACCAACTGGCGAACCGGGGCTGCGGCCGCCCTGGGATGTCGGTATCTCGGTCGGGATCATCCGTCCAGGGTGGGCGTCGTGGGTACAGGGCGGATTGCGGAGGCGATCGTGCGCTGTGTCGATGCGGCCTTCGACTGCGAAGAGATCAGAGTCACGAGCCGGAAGGAAACCCGGCGCCAGGCTTTTGCCGACCGACTGGATGAAGGGGCTGCGGCGGCCGTCGTGGCCGTGGGGTCAGTCGATGAGGCCGCCGAGGGTGTGGACGGGCTGTTCACGGCCGTTCCCACCCGAACTCCTGTTGTCCTGAGCCATCATCTGGGTGGCGATACCCACCTGTCGGTGGTCGGTGGAGATCCGCGGGCGATCCAGGTGGAGCCAGGGCTGATTGCGGCACGCAGAATCGTGCCCGATCACGTGGATCAGGCTCGGGTCTCCGGAGACTTGCTGGAATTGCCCGATGCGCTGGAAGACGATGCGCCAACGATGGGGGATGCCGCACTGGGGGCGTTGTCGAGCTCGAAGGGGACCGGAAGTATTTGCTATCTCACCGGTCTGGCGGCTCAGGATGTGGTTGCAGCGCTCGCCGTCCTGGAGCGGACCCTCTGGTCGGGTTGATCAGCCCCAGTCTGTCAGAGATCTTCAGCTTTCCTCATTCAGGGCTGACTTGGATTGCTCCCAGAGCGAGTCCATCTCCTCCAGAGTGGATGACTCGGGTGTCTTACCACGCTCGGCCAGCTTTTCTTCGATGAATTTGAAGCGACGAATGAACTTGGCGTTGGTGCTGGTGAGTGCCTCTTCGGGGGAGAGCCCGACAAAGCGCGCCAGGTTGACGATCGAAAACAACACGTCCCCGAGTTCGTCGATTATTCTGTCCCGGTCGTCCGAGCCGAGGACCTCGATGAATTCCTCGACCTCCTCCCTAGCTTTGACCGCGATCTCATCGGTGTGCTCCCAGTCGAACCCGACCCCTGCCACCTTTTTCTGGATTCTCTCGGCTCGATGCAGGGCAGGGAGGTGGCGCGGGATGCCATCCAGGATCGAGGGGTCCTCGCCTTTTCCTTCCCGCTCCTCAGACTTGATTTGCTCCCATTTGGCGAGCACCTCATCGGCGTTCTTCGCATTCCCATCGGCGAAGACGTGGGGATGGCGTCGAACGAGTTTTTCAGAGATGGCTCGAGCGACGTCCTCCACCTCGAACTCGCCCGCCTCGCTGGCAACCTGAGCGTGAAAAACGACCTGCAGCAGGACATCCCCCAGTTCCTCGACCAGGTCCCGAGTGTCGCCCGCGTCGATCGCGTCGAGTACCTCGTAGGCCTCCTCGATCAGGTAGGGCTTGAGGGTTTCGTGCGTCTGCTCGCGGTCCCAGGGGCAGCCATCGGGTGCCCGCAGTTTGGCCATAATGTCGACCAGGCGGTTGAATTCTGACATCTGGTGCTCCACGATTGCGGGTAAAAGATGGAATTTTCGTATATTTTGGCTGCCAGGCAATGTAGCCGACGTCCGGTGGAGCGTCAACGATAGGGGGCCTCTTGGCCTGCACGACAGAGACTGGAGAGACCGAATGCAGCCGATGCGGGGCCTGTTGTGTGGCACCCGATATTGCCGCACTCGGCAAGGGAATCGGGGAACGGTGTCCCCATCTTACGGACGACCTCCTGTGCGCCATCTACGAGGACAGGCCAGACGTCTGTCGAGCCTATCGAGCCGATGACCTCTGCTTCAGCATCGAGGCGCCCGATCTTTCCCGTCGTGTGCGTAAATACCTCGAAATCTTCGGCCTTGAACGGGAATTTACAGATTGACAAAGATCGTCCCCTCGCTTATTCTCGAATCATTAGCGACACTTAACATGATCCGTGCTTTGAATCACATCGAGATGACGCCCTGCAGGGTCCAACCACACGGATCTCGTGGGGTTTTTTGGTTTCCCAATGTGGAGGAATGAGTGAGCGATCCGCTGAAAGACATTATGAGGAAAGCTGGTGACGACCAGCTCAAGGAGAACGAGCGGGAGCGCTGGAACAAGAATATGGACGAGGCCGATTCCCTCGCCGAAGATGATGAAGACCTGACACCGAGCGAACTTCGTCACGATCGCTATCGAAGGAAGCAGGAATTCGCGAGTCGGCTCGGGCCTACCTCAGAGCGCCTTCCGATTATGTCCGCTGAGGAGATCGCTCAGAAGCAGAAAGACCGGCCGAAGCGGCGCGAGATTAAATTTGAGGGACCGATCGAAAAACTGATCGAGAAATACAAGGATCCGAAGGAAGTCTTCAACCATCTCTCGATCGGGCAGTTGATGAAGTACCACCTCGATGAAGAAACGGGGTGCATCTACGAGGGGGAGAAGCTCGTTTTCGACGGCCAGCATCTGGTGTAGACAGCCACGTGGGAGCGAGAAGACGAAATGGCATTAACCGATGAAGAAGTCGTCCACCTGATCAATTAGGCAACGGACTTTCCGAAGCTCAGTTCGACGGCGGCGGAGATCGCGCAGCTGACGTCGGATCTGAGCGTGCCGGTCAAGGATGTCGCAGACCGCATCGGGTCGGACGCCGAACTCTCCAAGAAGATGTTGGAGGTCGTCAACTCCGGCTTCTACAAGCTGGCAGCTCCCGCCAGCTCCATCGAAGAGGCGATCCAGCTTCTCGGTTATAAAAAGATGTGCAATCTTGGCGTCGGCCTTGACCTCATTTCTCACTTCCTCACGGAAGCTGGCGGCCCGTTCGATCACGCCAGATTCTGGGAGCGCTCCATCTGTCACGGGGTGGCTGCCGCAGCGATCACTTCGAAACTTCCTTCGGATTTGCCTGCCGACGTTTTTACGGTCGGTCTGCTCCAGGACATCGGTGTTCTGTTCTTTGTGCAGTATAAGCCACTGGAATACGGTTCCGCGCTCGGGGTTTCCAAAGGCCAGAGTACCCATATGGTTCTGGCCGAGCAGGATTCAATCGGGGTCGACCACGCGAAAATCGGCGCTTTGCTTTTCCGGAAGTGGAAACTGCCAAAGCTTCTGGGCGACGCCGTACTGAGCCACCACTATTACGAAGCTGACAAGACTCCTGCCCGCGGAATTAAAACGATTCTTTAGGTCATCAACCTATCGAGCTTGCTCGTATCCGTGCTTCTCGAGGACGAAGGCACAGACCTTCGGGAGCAATTGGATCAACGTGCGAGGGAGTTCTTCGGATTCGGCGATGACACGATCAATGAGCTTCTGGGGATGATCCTCGAGCCAGCCCGCCACGTGGGGGAAGCCTTCTCGATCGAAATCACTCCGGGGGCTAAGGTGGAGGCGGCTCCTAAGGCCGAGGAAGTATCGGCGGAGCCGATCGCGCGTCCTAAATGCGACGCCAAGAACCCTCCGCCGGGCAAAGTTCTGCAGCAACTGTGGGAATGCCCTGAAGGAGAAAGCAGCGGCGCCGATCGATTCGAATCGCATCCTGGTGGCCGAAGATTCGATCGCCAGCCGGCGCGCGCTCTGTTTCGTCATCAAGAAACTTGGCTACGTCCCTGTCGAGGCGACGAACGGCTACGAAGCATACGACCTCGCGAGGAAAGAGCCGCCCGGGATGATTATGCTCGACATTATGATGCCGGCAATGAACGGGATCGAGGCGCTCAAGAAGATTCGCGAGAACCCGATGCTTACGAACATCCCGGGCGTGATGTTAACTTCCTTGACGGATAACGAAACCCTCATTGAGGCTGTGCAGGAGGGGGCGAACGACTACATCGTGAAGCCCTATACCGCCGATACGATCACAGAGCGTGTCGAGAAGTTTACGCCAAAGCCCAAGAAGCGCGAACGACGACGTCGCAGGAAGAAGTAGACGGCGTTCAAGAGAAAATAAAGAGGGCTCCCGAACGTTTGTTCGGGAGCCCTCTTTATTTGTGTGTGTGGATGTCAGGCAATGGTGACGTCTTCACATAGGTAGACGTTCTGGATCTGGTTCAGGAGATCGATGCCCTCGTCCATTGGACGCTGGAAAGCTTTTCGCCCCGAGATGAGCCCGGTCCCGCCAGCCCGCTTGTTGACGACTGCGGTGGCGACGGCTTCTGCGTAGTCACTGGCCCCTGACGAGGCGCCACCCGAGTTGATCAATCCCGCACGACCCATATAGCAGTTCACCACCTGGTAGCGGCAGAGATCGATCGGGTGGCCGCTGCTCAGTTCGCTGTAGACCTTGTCGTGAGTGCGACCGAAATCGACCGCAGGATATCCTCCGTTGTTCGTCGGCAGCTTCTGCTTGATGATGTCCGCCCCGATGGTCACGCCCAGATGGTTGGCCTGCCCCGTGAGGTCGGCGGCCTCGTGATAGTCGATGTCCGCCGGTTTGAAGGCACTGTTCCGGAGGTAGCACCACAGGACGGTGAACATTCCCAATTCGTGCGCTCTCTTAAACGCCTCGCTCACTTCCGTGATCTGGCGATTCGCTTCGGGCGAGCCGAAGTAGATCGTCGCCCCAACGCCTGCGGCGCCCATATTCCAGGCCTGGTCGATCTGTGCGAAGAAGACCTGGTCGTATTGGCTGGGGTAGGTGAGCAGTTGATTGTGGTTGAACTTCAGGATGAACGGAATACGGTGCGCGTGTCGACGGGCGACGATGCCGAGGACGCCGAGGGTCGAGGCCACGGCGTTGCATCCACCTTCGATCGCGAGTTTCACGATGTTCGCCGGGTCGAAATAAATCGGGTTGGGCGCGAACGAGGCGCCGCCGGAGTGCTCGATCCCCTGATCGATGGGCAGGACGGATACATACCCGCTATCGGCGAGGCGTCCCGTGCCGTAAAGTCGTTGCAGATTGTTGAGGACCTGCACGGGGCGGTCGGAGTCGACGAAGACCCGTTCAACAAAATCCGGGCCGGGCAGGGTGAGCCCGTCGGATGGTACGATGGCGTTGTGGTTGAGCAAGTTGTCCGCCTCACTGCCGAGATGGTCCCGGATCGAGGCGATGTTTGCTTCTGGCATTCCTGTTCCTCTCGTGTTGCGCGTTGATGTGGATTCTGAATCAGGTGACGACGAACGAAGCGTCGTCATCCAGGGGGAAAAGCGGTCGACCGGCTCGTTTCCAGGGAAACGACTTCAGATTCGGGCTGCAAACGCCCGGGCAGTCGATGTTGAGTATCTGTGCGGCGAAGGGTTCGTACCCCGCACGGAACGCTGCGGGAGATTTAGCGACGACGATCTTGGCATCCGCTGGGTCGAGCCCCACGCAGCGGTACAGCTCAGGGTCCCACTGCAGAATCGGCTGCTCCATCACAACTAGGTGAAGCCCGCGGGAGACCAAGACAGCGGTTCGGCCCATATGGAACTCGACCCCCTTGAAAGCGGGGCCCTTGAAGCGGAAACTGCCGTCGAACAGCGTGCGGACCCTGGCATCGAACGTGACCGGTCCGTAAAAGGTATTAGAAAGTGAGGCTCCAAGGGTAAAAACTGCTCGGTTTCCAACACCTACAGCTGTCGCGGAACTCACCGCATCAGGGTCGAGGATGTTCAAGAGGACGGTCTCCTGCAGGCCCCGACGGAGGAAGGCATCGATCAGAACGGTGCTGTCACCGGGCGCGCCTGAGCTCGGAGCATCTGCAGCATCGGAGAACACGTAGGGCCCCGCCGTATCAGCCAGCGCACGGTCGATGCCATCGTCCGCAGATACCAGATGAGGCGTGAAGTCTCTCCTGCGCGACCACAGCATTTCAGCCAGACGATCGGCCTCCCGCTGTGCACGCTCGGGGTCGTTTTGTGTGACGACCACGGTAGAGCAGCCCATCTCTGGAAGGTCCAGCCAGGGTTGGACACAGAAAACCGATGCCGAGACGATCCCCTCCTCATCTTCAAGCTCGATCGCCTGGTCCATCACGCC
The DNA here is from genome assembly GCA_002433075.1 of Latescibacteria bacterium UBA6620. Classification (GTDB taxonomy): domain Bacteria; phylum Latescibacterota; class UBA2968; order UBA2968; family UBA2968; genus UBA6620. Next base: position 58,334 of record DJHM01000038.1, on the reverse strand, counting down.
AGCGTAGGGTCCTTCGGTCGTGCGGCCGTTCTCTCCCGGCACGACCATCGGAATCTGCCGAAGGGCCGTGCTCAGCCTGGTGCCCTCCATCGCCTGGATGAGGGCGCGCATTGCCCGGGCGCCCGAATCGCCCTGATCGATGTGGGGGGCAGTGTGGTAACCGACCAGTGCGTCGGAGGCGTCGACCATCTCCTTGGTGACGTTGGCGTGGAGGTCGAGGGAGGCCACGATAGGAACGTCTGGCCCGACAAGTTCGCGTAGACGGGAGAAGAGATGGCCGGTGGGGTCATCGAGGTGCTCGCCGGCGGTTGCGCCGTGCATTGCGAGGTAGACCCCGTCGACCGGCAGTGAGGCGCTGAGTCGTTGGAGAAAGTCCCCGACAAATTCCTCAAGGACGGATTGGCGGACGGGCATTCCGGACGCGCCGGTTGCCGCGTAAAGGAGGGGGATGGCCTCGTGGTCGACGGCTGCGGACAGTGCGCCGCCGATTTCGTGATTCAGACCTGCCAGTTCCTCGATCAGATCCCTTCCATACAGCAGGCTACCCCCCTCGAAGGCACCACGATCGGCGGGGGCCGGGGAGAAGGAATGGGACTCCTGATACAAACCACCGATGGCGATTCTCATGACTACAGGATCCCGGCACCTTCTACGCTGCTGCAAACGAGCATATCGCTCTCGAGTTCTCGTGCATCGTAGAAGCGATTCTTCAGGACATCGATCAATTCGTCTACCGAGTTCTCCTTCACGAGAACGAGGACACACCCGCCGAGCCCGCCCCCGGTCAGCCCGGCTCCCACGACCCCTGCCACACTCTGGGCGAGGTCGACGAGATGGTCCAGCTCCTCGCAGCTGCAGTCGTAACCCCCCGGCTGGGCGTAGATCTCGGCCTCGGTCGAGATGAGGCGGTCGATCGTTTCCTGGGTGACGCGGTTGTCGACGGGAGATGGAGTCCCATCGGGAGAGATCCGCACACGCCGGTCTCCGTCGTGGGACAGCCTCTTCAGGTCGCCGAAGGCTTCCACTTTTCCAGCGGAGAGCAGATTGGCACCTCTCGCGCTCCGTGCGCATTCCGCGACACCGTAGAGCATAACCTGTCGGATGCGGTAGCCCCTCTCGGGCTCCGAGTGTGGCGCGAAGAGCGTGCTCAATCGATCCTCTTCTCCGGGCAGAGTACCGAGGATCTCGTCTCGGGTGGCCCGCTCGGGCAGACCCTTCAGCATCTCGTAAAACTCGAGGGTGGCGGCGCGACCGTCCGGAACGAGGTCACGAAGGTGTTCGACCTCGGCGAGCGAGGTGGGGTGGGTCTTACGCAGCATCATCAGGCCGATTTCATAGGTGGCCACCCGTTCGTTGAAGATCCCGGGCGGCGCGTGTTCCACGAGTGAATTGCACGCGACAACCCGATAGCCCTCTGGGAAAGGGACCTCAGTCGTGGTGAGGGGAAAAAACCTCACTTGCAGGATGGTCTGGCGCCTAGAATAGAGCATCGCGGCGTGGTCGCCGGAGCCCCCGCGGGTGCCTGCGTACCATTCAGCTGCTCCACAGAATTCGGCTTGGGCATCCCGTGTGATGTCGATCTGGTTGAAGACACAGCACGCCTGGAAGGCAGAGACGACGAGCGTGGAGGAGGAGGACAGTCCGGCAGCGATGGGAACATCTCCGTGCACGCAGACGTCCATCCCGGTGAGTTCCCGGTCTGTCTGGTCCTGGAGATAGAGGATGGGGGCTTGGACGTAGTTTTGCCAGATGCGGGGGGGGATGTTGATTTCTTCGATATACGAGTGCCACTGACCTCGCTTTTCGACGGGAAGGAGTTCGCCGATCCTGAATTCGAAGGGTTCGAACCGGGATTCGAGGGAGTTGCAGGCTCGTACCGTGTCGTCGCTGTTCGGGGACGCGACCATCAGGGTGTCCCTGTCGATGGCCATAAAGTTCAGATAACCACCTCGATGATCGATGTGGTTTCCCAGGAGGTTGATCCGGCCAGGGGCCCGAGATATGAGAACCTGTCGATTCCCGCCATACCGGTCGATGAAGGTCGCGACGGCGGTCTCCAGGAGTGCGCGCCTGCCTTCGGCTACGGAAGGATCGGGGCCGTAAATGGCCTTGAGCCGGCTTTCCAAAGTGGCGTCGGGATTCTCAAGAATTCGCTTCCATTCCGTGGCTTCGAGTAGACCGATCGAGGTCATTCGTCGCCTCCTGCACAGACCGTCGACAGGTAGCTTCGCACCTCGTCGCCGCAGTCAGGATCGGCAAGTGCATAGTCGATGAAGGCCTTGAAATAGCCGATGTGGTTCCCGATGTCGTAGCGGGTTTCGCCCTGTGCGAGCGGTACGCACTGAACCTTCCCTCCCGCTTCGATGAGGGTACGGATCGCATTCGTAATACCGACCTCAGCGTCGTTCACGGGTCCCAGGCGATGAATGTGTGGGAAGATGGATGGGCCGAAGATATAGCGAGCGTTAACAGCGAGGTTGCTGGGCGCTTCCTCGATGGTGGGCTTTTCGACGATATCCGAAATCCAGAAGGCATCGGATTGCGGGTCCTGACCGGTGGCGGGTTCTACGATGCCGTAGGCGGGAATCTGATTTTCGGAGACCGCTCGAACAGCGATCGTGGCGTCGGCATCCTCCCGGCTGTGGGCATCCAGCATCCGATGCAGAAAAGAGGGCTCGTGCGTGGAGCGGATGATGGTATCGCCGTACGCCACGACGAAGGGGTCGCCGTCGACGAACGCCTCCGCCATCGCAATGGCTACACCGGTTCCACCGGGCTTTTTCCAGCCAGGCGGCGTTTGTTGCTCGGCAAATGAATAAGTGAGAGCAGGACCGGCTCCGGTGCCCGCGTCGAGATTGTCAATGAACTGACGCTCGATGATTTTCTTCGATGGGGCGGTGATGAACAGGAGATCAATCAGGCCGGCCCCGACGAGCTCGTCGACGACAACCTGAATTGTCGGGTGTCGTCCGACCGGAAGCATCTCTTTGGGCAGGGCGCGTGTCGTCGGAAACAGACGGGTACCCATTCCAGCGACCGGAACTACGACTTTCGAGATGCGCAAAGGATCCTCGTGACGGATCTGTGGAAGTGGGGTCGTGCAGGGGAACTGCGGGTGATCGCGCAGATGACGAATGAAGATAGGACTTGCCCAAATTCTTGTCAAATAAGCCACTTGCGCCGCTTTTGTGGGGACAAGGCGATTGCGCGGCAGGGTCGCTCGGGATAAATTAGGTAATCGTGTTCGGAGGACGACCCAGACCCCCTGAAAAGGTAGAAAAACTGTCTATCTTCATGGTTCTTAAAGGATTAGCACACAATATTCCGCCCCGGGGCGAAGGTGTGGCTCAATCGAAGAAGCGAGGCGGTTTTCATCGTGAGTAAAGCCGAATCCAAGCAGTCCCTGTTGTCGCAGATTCCGGGGGTCGACCGACTGCTGGAACTACCGGCGGTCACCTCCCTGACTTCCAGAATCGACCGACGGGTTCTGGTCAACCTTGCCCGGGAGGCGACATTCGATCTGAGGCAGAAGCTTCTGTCGGATGGATTCGATCCCGAAGAGGGTCTGGAAGTCTGGCTCACGCAGGATCTGAAACGTCGGGTCGACGATCTTCTGTCGCCGAACCTGAAGCGTGTCATCAACGCCTCGGGAGTGATTCTGCACACCAACCTTGGCCGGGCGCCTCTCGAGCAGGCGGCCGTGGGGCGGGTGGCTGAGATCGCATCGGGCTACACGAACCTCGAATTCGACCTTGAATCGGGCGAACGCGGGTCTCGCGTCGATCACGTGGACGCATTGCTCTGTCGACTCACTGGTGCGGAAGCGGCGGCAGTCGTGAACAACAATGCGGCGGCGGTGCTGATTGCACTAAATACCCTCGCCGCAGGAAGTGAGGCGATCGTTTCTCGTGGCCAGCTGGTGGAGATTGGAGGGTCATTCAGGATCCCCGACATTATGGACGGGAGCGGAGCGGTGATGGTCGAAGTGGGGACGACCAATCGCACGCACGCACGAGACTATGAGGCGGCGATTACGGAAAAGACGGCTCTTCTGCTGTCCGTACATCCCAGTAACTTTCGGGTAGAGGGTTTCACGGCTGAGGTGGCCTTGCCAGAGATCGTTGAAATCGCACGGCGGCACGAGGTTGGGGTCCTTCACGACCTGGGTGGTGGGGTCCTCCAGGACGTGCGGGAATACGGGTTGCCCCACGAGCCAATCGTATCGGAGAGCGCGGGTGCGGGGGTGGATGTGGTGACTTTCAGCGGCGACAAGATGCTGGGGGGGCCACAGTGCGGAATCCTCGTGGGAAAAAAGGACGCCCTCGATCGCATCCGAAAAAACCCTCTAATGAGAGCACTTCGGTGCGACAAGATCACGTATCTCCTTCTCGAAGAGACCCTGAAGCTGTTTCTGAATGAACCTCACCTTCGGACTCGACATCCTGTGATGCGAATGATGACAGAGGCGGTCGACCGGGTGAAGGAAAGGGCCAACCTGCTTGCGAGAGAGATCGGGGAGGTGGACGGAACGGTAGAGATCGTTGAGTCTGCGGCGCAGGCCGGGAGCGGCGCGTTGCCAGTCGAGACGATCCCGAGTGTTGCGGTGACGATCCAGTCCGGTTTGTCGGCCAGTGAGTTCGCCCGCCGACTGCGATCGAGCGATCCGCCGGTTGTGGGCTACGTCCGTGACGATGTCCTGCACCTTGACCTGAGGACGGTGGCTGATGGAGAGGTGGCTGAAATTGCCGATGCGGTTCTCAAGGCATTGGGTGTGAAACGGGAGACTCCGTGCGACACGTGATTGTGGGGACTGCCGGACATATCGACCACGGGAAGACGGCGCTCGTGCGAGCGCTCACCGGAATCGATACCGATACGCTGCCTGAGGAAAAAGCGCGAGGCGTGACGATCGACATCGGTTTTGCCTACTGGAAAGACCACGTCACGTTCATAGATGTCCCGGGTCACGAACGCTTCGTCAAGAATATGGTGACAGGAGTCTGCAGCGTCGATCTGGCGATCCTGGTCGTGGCGGCGGATGACGGTCCGATGCCCCAGACACGCGAACACCTGGGTATCCTGAATCTGCTTCGTGTAGAGAGGGGCATCATCGCGATCACCAAGACGGACCTGGTCGAAGAAGATTGGGTGGAACTCGTGGCCGAGGAGCTTCGGGAACTGGTTTCGGAAACCTTTCTGGCCGAAGCGCCGATCGTCCAGGTGTCGAACGAGACCGGGGAAGGGATTGACACGCTCCGAACACTTGTCGAGGAGGAAGTCGCGAAAGTCGGGGAGCGAGCCGACAGCGGTATCTTCAGACTTCCTGTGGATCGTGCCTTTTCGGTACGTGGTTTCGGTACCGTTGTGACGGGTACTGTCGTCTCCGGCTCAGTCAAGTACGGATCTACCGTCGACCTCTTGCCGAACGGCCAATCGGTTCGGGTCCGCGGCCTCCAGACCCACGGCCGGGACGTAGGAGAGGCCGTCGCCGGAGCTCGCGTGGCGATGAACATCGCGGGTGTCGACGTGGGGGATGTGACGCGGGGCGATCTACTGGTGCAGCCGGGACACTTCGAGACAACCTATATGATCGACGCCCGTCTGCAGGTGCTGAATGATGCATCCGCCGTCAAGAATCGGGCTCGCGTTCACCTGCATCTGGGTCCTCGGGGTGTGCTCGCCCGGGTGATCGTGCTCGAGGGGGACGAGATCGCACCCGGTGAATCGGCCCTCGTGCAGTTTCGGTTGGAAACTCCCGGTGTGGCCGCACGCGGTGACCGGTTCGTAATTCGCCGGTTCAGTCCCGTTGTGACGCTTGGAGGTGGGGTTGTGCTTGATGCAAAGCCCCCTAAGCACCGAAGGCTACGACCTGACGTCATTGCCGCTGTGGAACAGCTGGAGGCGGATGACCCGGAGCAGGTACTTCTGCACTACCTCACACGGGATCCGTACAAAATATCGTGGACGTCCGACCTGGCCGCGGAGCTGGGTGTCTCTGTCGACATCGTTTCCGACCTCCTTAACGCGCTCGTCGCCGCGGGAGCCGCCCTCTGCGTTCCCGGTACGGACGGAGGCTATGTCAGCAAGGATCGTTGGGGGGTGCTGTGCGATGAGGTGGTCGGTTTGGTCGAGCGCCATCACGCATCCTATCCCCTTCAGTCGGGGATGTCCCGGGAGGCCTTGCGCCAGGTCCTCGACTTGTACGATTCAGACTACTTGCAGCGGGTGATCGGTGCTGTGGTTGCGGACGGTGGCCTGGTGAAGGAAGGGCCGGCACTGCGTACGGCCACCCACACCGTCACGTTCGGTCCTGAAGAGGAAACGGCTCGGGAGTCGATCCTGGAGGCGTTAAGAGAGGCGGGTGCGTCGCCCCCCGATTTCGATGCGCTCGAAGCGGCAGCCGGCCTGAGCGAGGTTGGGCCGATTCTGGATGCGATGGCCACACGTGGAGACCTTGTGCGGCTGGAGGACACGATGTGGTTCGCCGCCGAGGTGATCGCCGACATCCGAGAGAAACTCATTCGTTTCGCGAAGGACAGTGGGGAAATCGGTGTTTCGGACTTTCGCGATCTAGTCGGCACTTCTCGGAAGTTCGCGGTACCGTTGCTCAATTTCTTTGACGCACAGGGCGTAACGGAACGGAAGGGAGATGTGCGTGTCCTGCTGTAGGTGGATGTTCGTGATAGCCGGATTGTTTCTGTGGCCGGGAAGAGGATCGACGATGGACTACGATGTGACGATCGACGGGCGGTCGATCGCAGTGCGAGCGATCGATCAAGATGGAGTGGTCTACGTGGAACTGTACCCGTTCTGTGCGGAGACCGGAGCAGAGGTAAAGCCGATTCCGGGGGAAGATCAGCTTTCTGTCTGCCGGGGTGACCTGTGCATTCCACTCGCTGCGGGTGACTTGCTCGAGATGGCGGCGGCCTTCGTTCGGTTGGATCACATTGCTTCGCCGCTCGACTTTGCGTGGAGGATCGACGGAGCACGCGTCATCGTGGAAACTGAGGCGGGGGGCCGTTGGACTCGGGGTGGGGGATTGCCCTCCCGGGTTCGAACTTCCAGACCTCTTTACAGGAGAAAAGGTTCGGCTTACGGACTATGTGGGGAGGCGGACCGTCTTCTATATGTGGGCTTCCCGGTGAGGGTGTCGTGGTCAGCTACCCGGGTGGAAGCGATTCTACGAGACCCAGGGCGATCGGGATGAAGTGGTGGTCATCGCTCAAGATGCCCAGGGCGCAGAAGTTGCGAAGCCCTGGGCGGAAGAGGCGGGCGGGATGTATCGGGCCCTGCTGGACCAACACAATCAGATCGGGAAGGCCTACAGCCTGAAATTTTTGCCTGTTGCGATCATCCTGGACGAAGCGGGGCGACTCGTAAGGCCGGTCGGTTCGGTGAACATCGTCGACGAGGAATTCCTGGCAGACCTGACTTTGTGGGCCGAAACCAATACCCTCCCGGAGAGGTGGCTCGGGACGAAGGAAACCGAGATCAGGCCGATGACGGAGGATGAGCGGGAGGCCGCCGTCACCGAGTTAAAGGAGGCCTTCAAGTTGGATCCTCAGAACTGGCTGATCCGGAAGCAGCTGTGGGCAATTGAAACGCCCGAAGTTTCCTACGAGGGTGATGTGTACTACGGATGGCAGAAGGAGCAGATCTCACGCGAGGATGCCGTGCTGCAGGCCGACTGAGATCCATTGACCGGGAAGCGGAAGGGGAACTGGTGTCCCCCGCGGCCTTCAAAGCCGTTGTTGTGTGCTATAACCACACAGGATCGGTTCGATTCCGATGCGCTTCCGCCATTCAAGAAGGGCCATCCGTCACGTGGCGGGTGGCCCTTTGATTTCGCTCCGTTGACAGAAAAGACGCAGAAGGGTAGATTCAGCGCTCTTCAGTTGGCTCCTGCCAAGCCCTCATCCTAGGGCGGAAAAATCAAAGCAGCCGCAGGCATTTGCCCGGGGTGCTGAAAGAGGGATCGGCCAGCGGACGAAATCGAGCTACACTCCCCAGAGAGCTCGAAACGAATCGCAGGCCGAAGACAGGGAGAGAGTGTAAACGCATACCCGTTCCGGGTCAAGGGAAAAGGAGCTGCGTGTGATTCGGATGGTCATCGCCGTATTCTTCCTGACGGTTTCACCCGCGTTCGGTTGGTGGGGTGGGGGGCACGATATCCTCTCGATGGCCGCTATTGACGCGCTCCCGCAGGACGTTCCCAAATTCTTCAGGGATGGAGGACGTGCGGTCGCCCACGCCTCCTACGATCCCGACGTTGCTAAGAATCGAGGCACTCCCGTCGTACGAAATGCGGAACGGGTCGAGCACTACCTGGATCTGGAGCTGCTCGAGGGCAGACCTCTCCCGATGGAGCGCTTTCACTACATCGCCCTGTGTCACGAGATGGGCTTGCGTCCAGAAAAGGTTGGTTTCCTTCCCTACGCAGTTGGCGAGTGGACCGAGCGCCTGGCTGTGGCTTTCGCCGAACACCGGAAGTGGCCGAACAATGCCCATATCCAGAACAAGTGCCTCGTTTATGCGGGCTACGTAACTCACTATGCCCAGGACCTCTGTCAGCCACTACACCTCACGGCGCACGCCGATGGCCGACCGGGAGAGGATGGAACGATGCAGCATCGAGGCATTCATATGAAGGTTGATGCTTTACCTGAAACGCTCGGTCTCTCAAGGTCATTACTTTCGGCCGGGATTGCTCCGACATCGGTGGATTCGCTGATGCCGACGATTATGGCTCAGTTTTCTGCGGGCTTCCGGTTGGTCGACGAGGTCTATGCCTTGGGTGATGTGTTGCCTGGGACCGACCCGCAGGACCCAGCACCGAACGAACACGTCTCGGCATTCGCGATGGAGCGCTCTCGGGAGGCTGTGAGGTTCTCTGCGTCTTTGCTGCTGACAGCGTGGCGAAAATCCGCCGAGCTTGATCTCCCTGGCTGGCTGGATCGATCGGTGGACTCGAAGTGAACTACGAGGCGGAGGTGGATGTCGCCCTTCAGGCGATCGGTGAAGCGGCCGTCCTGTGCGAGCAGGTACGTGGCGAACTCGATGCGAGTTACGCGATCGAAAAATCCGATAGCAGTCCGGTCACGGTTGCCGACTTTGGTTCACAAGCCCTGATCTGTCGGTGGCTGGTCGAGACGTTCCCAGACGATGCGATCGTAGCGGAAGAAGATGCGAGCGATCTGGTTCAACCCGAACATTGCGGGTTGATGGGGGCGATCGAATAACACCTGGAAAGGTGTAGGTACGACGCCAAAGAGCCGGAGATTCGGGCCTGGATCGACCCGGGAAATTGAACCGTGGGGGACCGGTTCTGGACCATCGATCCGATCGACGGGACCAAGGGATTCCTGAGAAACGACCAGTACGCAATTGCCCTCGCCTTGATCGTCGAGGGCCGCGTGGATGTCGCCGCCCTCGCGTGTCCCGTGCTGGACAAAGGGAAAAGCAGCACGTTTCTGGCCGTTCGGGGAGAGGGGCCTGGTCCGTGTTGCCGACCGGACGACGAGATTCGATCGCGGTGAGCGATGCCTCCTCTCCGGACTCGTGGCGTTTCGTCGAAAGTGTAGAGTCCTCGCACGGGAATCCCGCACTTCAGTCAGCGGCTGCGCGCGTCGTCGATATTCAGACGTCCTCCCTGAGAATGGACAGCCAGGCCAAATACGCCGCCGTGGCCCGGGGAGACGCCGTTCTGTATTTGCGCTTGCCTTCAGCCGACGGCAAACGTTATGCGGAGAAGATCTGGGACCATGCAACGGGTTCCTTGATTGTGGAGGAGGCCGGAGGGCGGGTTACGGATATGCGTGGGAGGGACCTGGATTTTCGATCGGATCCTCTAATGAAGCGGAATCGGGGTTTCGTGGTGAGCAACGGTGCCATCCATGGCCGCGTGATCGAAGCCCTGAGCGAAATCGAAGCGATGGCTTGAGATCTGACAAGAAGGGCGCTTCGTGAGCGAGAGGGATTACTCATCGATCGTTGACGGGGTGCGAGCTCTCCAGCGTGAACGATGCCGCGTTCTCGACGACATTGCGGGGCATCCCGTTCTGACCGTAGAACTGGGGAACGAAGACCATCCCAACATCTACATCAATGCGGGCACGCACGGCAATGAGCCCGCGGGCGTCGAGGCGGCTTTGCGGTTTCTCGAGAATGGGGCCGAACGATGGAGTCGTTTGTTTCGTTTGACGGTGGTGCCCTGTCTCTGTCCACACGCCTGAGTTCGCGATCAGCGGCACAATGCCCAGGACATCGACGTGAACTGGGCATACTTGCGCGATGATGTGCCGGAGATTTCGTGTGTGAAGAGTTTGGTTGCGGGTCGCGACATTCGGTGCGTTCTGGATCTTCATGAGGATTGGGAGAGCCCGGGCTACTATCTCTACGAACAGTTCAACAAGGTTTCGATCGGTCAAATGCTGATCGAGCGTGTGAGGTCCGTCTGTCCGATCGACGGCCGAACCCGGATCGATGGTGAGGACGCCGCCGACGGAGTGATCTTTCCGAATATGAACGCACCGAAGCTTAGAGACGGCAGCGGCATCCCGATTTCCCTCTTCAGGGAAGGGCATACGGAAAGGATGATCACGGCTGAGTCTCCGAGCAGTCTAGATTTCGACGTCCGGGTCTTGGGACATCTCGCGGCGATCGATGGTGCGCTCGACCATCTTGCGTCGAATTCTGGATAAACCGGAGGCGAGTGTGAAACGAGACTTCGAGAGTGCGCGCGAGCGTCCGGCATATTCGCTGGCTCCGGAAGAGGTCGTCGAACCTCCACTGAATCAGGAGGATTGGATCGATCTTCACCGTGGTGCGGAGCTCTTCAACTCGTCCGAGTATTGGGAAAGTCACGAGGCGTGGGAGGAGGTCTGGCGACGTTGCGATGTCCCGAGTCGGGTATTCTTCCAGGCCCTTATTCAGCTTGCGGCTGCCTATTACCAGCTGGGACGCGGAGTCTATCACGGGGTGGTCAAGCACTTCAACAACGCAGGCGCCAAACTCGAACAGTTCCCGGATGACTTTCTCGGAGTCGACATCGGCTTGGTCAAGAAGAGGATCGACGAGGGTCGTGAGCGAGCCAGGCAAGCCGGCCCCGATGGGCTAGAAGGGGTCGAATGGCCTCCCGTGCCGACGATCTCATTCAGGAAACCATAAAGGCCCCTTCGCTTGGACGGGGGGGCCTTTGTAGAAAGAGTCGAGTGGTCCTAGAGCGAACCGATTTCGTCGACCTCGACGACGCGTCCTTCTGTGGCAGATACCTCCGCTGCGAGCGAGATCCTGTCAGCCTCGAGGTCGGTACGGACGTCGGCCTGCCAGTCTGTTCCTCCTCGAATGTCGTCCAGGAAGAGCGTCTCCAGGGTGGTATCGTTGTCAACGAACTCCAGGGGCGTGGTCCCGGTCGGTGTGGCGATATCCCAGGCTTCCTTCGCCTCGATGAAGGTGGCGCCGTGAGAAACGATTCTGGCTTCTTGGATCGCTGCATCGATGGAGATACCGCCTGCCCACGTCCACTGACTGCGGGCACCGTTCTGGAAGCGAACGGTTAGGCAGGTGGTAAACCGGTCGTAGGAGGCGTCGTCGTGAAGGCCCTCGTAGTGCGCCTCGCAGTGGACGGTTTCGGCTTTCCCGAAGAGTTTCACGTAGGGATGAATCTCATAAACGAAGAAAAGCGCCGGGGGACTGGACAGATAGAGATTGAACAGGACCTCGGGGCGTTTTCCGCGTCCGGGTGTCAACCTGAGGAATTTAGAAAGCAGGGGGGCGCTGCTTTGGACGGAATCTGACAGCGCAAGGTGTTCTTCGGAGACGTGCGCATTGTGGGTAAGCCGAAGAACATCAGAGCCTTCGATGAGGCTGGCGATTCTGGACCATTCTGCCGGGCGCCGTGAGGTGGGGTACTCACAGAAGATGTGGCGGCCCTGTTCGAGTCCGGCAGCGACGATCTCCCCGTGGAGGGCGTTATGGGTCGCGACGACGAGCGCGTCCAGGTTGTCCCTCGCTACGAGGCTGCGCCTAATCCGTCGTCAGATCCGATCCGTGTGCTTCGGCCAGCGCGGGGCCGGTCTCGGGGTTTCGTGCCGCGATCGCGGCGATGCGGCACTCCGGAAGAGCGGCAAAGCTGTGCGCCCTGCGTGTGGCTATCCCACCGGACCCAATGATACCGATTCGAAGTGCGCTCAATGGGGATCCCTCGAACAAAGAAAAATGCCCACCGTGTGGAAGCGGTGGGCATTTTCAGTTGGTGAATGCTGATCTACTTGAGTAGGTCGCCTAGGAAACCTAGGATCGATTTGAACGAGGCGAGCGCGACGGGCTTGCCATCTCCGTTCACGATGGGGATGTGTCGGAATCCGTGACCCGCCATCATATGGAGCACGTGGCCGATCGGGGCGGAACGACTGAGGGTCGTCGGATCGGACGTCATCAGGGACCCGACGGTGGTGGTGTCCATGTCCATCTCGCGGCGGGCGACCTGCGAGAAGATATCCCCCTGAGCGAAGATCCCCTCGATCCGGTCGCTGTCATCGGTCACGAGCAGGCATCCGAGGTTCCGATCCTGCATGAGCTCGATGGCCTCGGCGAGTGTCGTTTCTGCCTTCACGCAGGCAGGTTCAGGCAGGTCGAGCGTGGCGATACGCTTCTCCATCAGCGCCTGCAGCTCGCTCTGCTCTACTTCGTGATGGATGTCCGGGGTGTAGTCTGGTGTGGAGGGAGAGACCTCTGTCGACACGTCGCGTCGCTGCTCTGGTGGAATCCAGCCGGAATCCTCGGGCACGATCCACGTGTCGGTGGCGTGGAACAGGGTGGCCAGGTCGCCGTCGCCGCGCTCTTCCCGTGCCCTCCTGCCTTGGTCCGCCAGCTGTGCTTCGTAGGTCGGTCGTTCGATTGATCGGAAGACACCGAGTGGAACGGGAAACTCGGGCGGGCCAAGCCGACTGAGCAGATAGGCCAGTTCCGGGCCTTCCGCCTGCTCGTCGTGAACCAGGAGGTCCTTTTCGGTCGTTCCGTTGCCGAGTTGAACGACTTCGGGGTAGAGCCCGTTCAGACGGATACCTCGATCTCTGTCTTTCCCAAAGATCATGGGTTCGCCGTCTTCCAGGATGAGTGTGTTGTCATCCTTAACGTCCGCCTCGGTAACGTGGAGCCATTCACCATCGTTGTAGATGTTGCAGTTCTGGTAAATCTCGACGAACGATGTGCCTTTATGTGCTGCGGCCTTGGTAAGGATGTCGGCCAAGTGCTTCGTATTGCGGTCCGCCGACCGGGCAACGAAGGTCGCCTCCGCTCCGATCGCAACGGAGATGGGGTTGAAAGACTGCTCGACAGAACCCATCGGCGATGACTTCGTGACGTGGCCGGGCTTGGAAGTCGGAGAGTACTGACCTTTCGTGAGGCCGTAGATTCGATTGTTGAACAGCACGATATTCAGGTCGACGTTCCGACGGAGCACGTGGAGCATATGGTTGCCGCCGATCGACAGCCCGTCACCATCCCCCGTGATAACCCAAACTGCTAGGTCGGGGTTCGCTACTTTGAGCCCGGTCGCCAGGGTAGGCGCACGTCCGTGGATCGAGTGGATTCCATAAGTATCCATGTAGTAGGGGAATCTGCTTGAACATCCGATCCCCGAGACGAATACGATTTTCTCTTTGGGAATGCCAAGCTCGGGCATTATGCGCTGCATCTGTGCGAGGATGGCATAATCACCGCATCCAGGACACCACCGGACCTCCTGGTCGGAGACAAAGTCTTTGCGCGTGAGCTGAGGTGCCGCCGTTACTTCGGTCATTGTGATGCGTTCTCCAGAAAGCTGCTGCGTTAGGAGTCCAGGAGTTCGTCGATCTTTGCGGTGATTTCCGAAATCCGGAAAGGCTGACCTTGAATCTTGGGGTAAGAGATTACCTTCAACGGGTATTTCGCATCGAGGAGGTGGGCCAACTGGCCACCATTCAGTTCAGGGACCAGAACCTTGTCGTACTTGAGAAGGATGTCGCCAAGATTGCGGGGGAACGGGTTCAAATATCGGACGTGTGCGAAGGCAACCTTCTGGCCTTTCTGCTGCGACCGCTGGACTGCTGATCGAATCGCACCGTAGGTGCTGCCCCATCCGACGACGAGCAGATCCCCCCATTCGGGTCCGTCGACCGATTGCTCGGGAATCCGATCCGCCACGCGGTCGACTTTCTCCTGAAGCGTGCCCACCATATGCTGGTGGTCGTTGGGGTCGTAGGAGACGTTCCCGGTCCCATCTTGCTTGGCGAGGCCGCCAACCCTATGCTCGAGCCCGGGGGTGCCGGGCAGAGCCCAGGGCCTTGCGAGGGTATCCGGGTTTCGGCTGTAGGGCTGGAAATCGTTTGGATTCGTCCAGGGAGTGACGGGAATCTCGGGAATCGAATCAGGGTCGGGGATACGCCAGGGCTCCGAACTGAAGACGAGATATCCATCGGACATGAAGAAGACGGGCGACATGGTTTCGATCGCGAGCCGTGCGGCTTCGATCGCCGTGTCGAAGCAGTCGGCTGGAGATTGGGCTGCGACCAGGATCATCGGGCTTTCCCCGTTCCGTCCGTACATGCATTGGAGCAAGTCGCTTTGTTCCGCCTTGGTGGGCAGCCCCGTACTTGGCCCCCCTCGCTGAAAATTGCAGATGACCATCGGCAATTCGAGGACAAGGGCCAGGTTGATCGCCTCGCTTTTAAGGGCGATGCCAGGGCCGCTTGTCCCTGTGGCGGCGAGAGCGCCCCCGAACGCGGCCCCGATGGTCGAACCCATCGCGGCGATTTCGTCTTCGGCCTGGAAGGTGCGAACGTCGAAGTTCTTGAGGGAGGCGAGTTCCTCCAGCAGGGAGCTCGCCGGCGTGATGGGATAGCTTCCGTAGAAGAGAGTGAGGCCAGCTTTGGTGGCTGCCGTCACGAGCCCGAGAGCTGCTGCCTGGGCACCATTCACCGTCCGATAGGTCCCTGGCTCGACAGGCGCCTTCGTGACTCGATACCGATACTGGAATTGTTCTGTGGTTTCGCCGAAGTTGTAGCCTGCCTTCATCGTCGTGGTGTTGCCTTCAACGACCAAGGGGTTAGCGGCGAACTTCTTCTCGATCATTCGGATCGTGGGTTCGATCGGCCGATCGAAGATCCAATACACCAACCCAAGACAGAACATGTTCTTCATGATGTCGATCTGCCGATTGGATAGGCCATCGAGATGCTTCAGGGCCTCTTTATGGAGCGTGGTGAGAGGAATCTTTGCGACGCGATAGGACGACAGAGACCCGTCTCCCAGGGGGTCCTGGTCGTATCCTGCCTTTCGGAGATTGTTACGCGTGAAGTTATCGGTGTTGGCGATGAGGACGCCACCCGGGGGGAGATCGTCGATGTTAGCCTTGAGAGCGGCAGGATTCATTGCCACAAGAACCTGTGGCTCGTCGCCGGGCGTGTAGATCTCTTCGCTGGAAAGGTTTACCTGAAAGGCACTGACTCCTGGCAAGGTACCGGCCGGAGCACGAATCTCAGCCGGGTAATCTGGCAGCGTCGAAATGTCGTTTCCGAGTATGGCCGAGGTATTTGCAAACTCATTGCCGATAATCTGACTTCCGTCGCCTGAATCGCCCGCGAAGCGAACGGCGATAGACTCGACGACTTCGATGCCTTCGTCGTCGGTTGCTTCAGCCGGAGTTTCGGCCATAATTCAAAATCTCCACTGAGAAACGGAATGGTCAGGCGCCATCGCGCGACTGTGCGAATCGATTGGGTTCCGGAGGCAGGTTGTAGATATCTTCCGGGAAGTGATCGGAGATGTGCTTGAGGACGGCGAAGTGGGTGAGGGTACCGATGACGTGGCCGTCCTTGTTCAGAACCGGCAGGTATCGATAGGGCTTGTCGTTCAGAACTTGAATGGCTTCGAACAACGACGCGTCACCGCTGATGGTCTCCGGATTACGCGTCATCACCGAATCGATCGACTGCTGGAGTGCATCGGATTCGCGGGCAAGGTCCCTGATGTCGTGGGCGGTGAAAATGCCTTCGAGTTGATCGCCGTCCAGAACGAGCGCACACTTGCGATGGCTGGCCTGCATCTTTTCTACCGCATCGGCCACCGTGGTGCCTTTTCTCACTTCCACGTAGAAGGAAAGGTCGATGCGCCGTACGGGCTCAGCCTTGAGTGTTTCTTTGAAATTCATGACGTGCGATTCACGCGTCGACCTTAAGAGACCTAATGAAATGCCCTGCGTTGGTGGCAGGACGACTAATATAAACGAATTGATTTGGGCAGACAAGAAAAGCTCTCAAAATGGCGCATCAGAGCCTGTCGCTTTTCCCCCGAGGCCACTCGATTTTGATGAAACGCCTGGCCGACCTCTCGGGACTCGTCCCGGGTCCTTCAGAATTGACGGTCACGCCTGATGAGGCCGACTTCCACGTACAATACTATGATTCTCTGGAATCTGTGAAGGTCGACCGATTTAGGCAGTTTGGGGGACGGACGGTTTACGCGGTAACGGTGGGCGAAGGGCCGATCGGGGTGTTTGTGGCCAGACCTCACGCCCACGAGCCCGCCGCTACGGCGGCGAGCTGGTTGATTCTCGATCTGCTATCCGGTCGGTAGTCCGGAGCACGCTCGTGGCGAGAATGGGTACTCACTCGGTTCTCGATTACGTTCGTGCCGGACGCCAACCCCGGGGGCAGCCAGCGGGCGCCCGTGAAGTTCTGGGACGGGACCGAGGTTCCGAACGAAACGTTTTTCCTCTGGATGTTTGGCGAGCGAGGGGATGCGCCCGGTGAACGATTCCCCCGGGTGCCTGCGTGGGACAGTCGTGAAGTCGAGCGCCCGAAGCGTCTGGGTATCGCATACGAGCAAATCGATGCGCACACCTACGTCGAACCAAATCGGGACCACAGATCGACGTTTTTCCGCTCGTTTTTCGATCTGGACGCTCGATGGAACTATCGTGCGTGGATCGACCTGCATCAGACAGAGTATGTCGGTTCGGAGCATAACTGTCACGTAAACCTGCCGACAGGACTGCGCGAGTTCGATGAAGATCGTCGATGCGCGTATGAGGCTCTGGGTCAAGCCATTCACGACCGCTGGCGCGAAGGCGGACAGAATCCAAGACCCAGCCCTGGGACGAGGTACCGCCGGGGATCGGAACAGTCGGAGTATCTGATCGAAGCGTGGGATGAAATAGAAAGGGAGTGTTTGCACATCGTGACGGAAGTCCAGAACAACAACGCCAGGACCCCTGTGGGAACGCAGGTCGGGTTCCAGGTGGCGGCCATCGATACAGCCCTGTGCTGGTTGGACTGCGAGGTGAAAGAATGATCGCGGTCGGGGCGGGGATGAGCCAGGAGTCGGATGCGGCAACGGCGAGTCGGGAGGCGGTCACCGCGGCGGTGGACGGTCTAGACGGTGACGTCTCTCTCGTTCTGTTGTTCGCTTCCGGAGGACCCTCCTCGTGCGCGGACGTCCTGCTGAAGGAAGCGTGTCAGATTTCGAGGACAGAATCAGTGGTTGGATGTAGTGGGATGGGCGTGCTGAGCGAAGTGGGCGAGGTCGAGCAACGTGATGCTGTTACCGCTCTGGCGCTTTCGGGAGACGCCATCGAAGCGGTCCCTTTCTTGGTCTCGGGAGAAGATGTACCGATCCAAATCAGCGAGACCCTGATGCCTTACTCGGGAGATTCGGGGCTCCTGTGCCTTTTCCCGGATGCGTCGACGCACAACCCGGGCGCCCTTGTTGCTACGCTGGATGAGGCCGTGCCTTTTCCGATCGTGGGGGGAGCTCCGTCGGGGACGCCGATTGACCCAAGGAGCTATCAGTGGTGCAGGCGTGAGGTGCTACAGGGTGGAGTGAGCGGCGTGCTGTTGCGTGGCGATGTTCGGATCTTGACCGGAGTGGCGCAGGGTTGTCAGCCCTTCGGCCAGGCCTACGGGATCACGAAGGCGGAAGGGAATGTGATTCACCAGATCGCCTTTGCGCCGGCGATCGATGCGCTGAAGGAGGCCCTTGACGACCTAACTCCGGAGGAGAAGGAAAACGTTGGGCCGTCGATTTTCGTCGGGTTGGCCATGGATGAGATGGCGACCGGGCGGGGACGAGGCGACTTTCTGATCCGAAATCTGCTCGGTATCAACCCCGACGACGGGTCGATTGCGGTGGGTGAGCGGGTCGAAACCGGCCAGACGATCCAGTTCAATCGTCGAACGCCCGCTGCCGCACACGAGGATCTGCTGCAGACACTGGAGGCCGTGGCTGGCGAACTGGGTGAAGATCCTGTTCGATTTGGGCTCTACTTCAATTGTCTGGGGCGCGGATTTGGACTTTTCGGTCAGCCCGATCACGACGTCGGACTGATCACCTCCAGGCTGGGACGATTCCCGCTCGTGGGTTTCTTCGGAAACGCGGAGCTGGCTCCCGTGGGGGGGAAGAATTTCGTGCACAGCTACACCGGGGGGCTGGCCGTCTTCACGGATGCCTGACGGTTCCACGGGCAGACAAAAAGGGGGTTCCGCGAAAGATCACGGCACCCCTCTTCTTTGGGCAGATGAGAGACGATCAGGTGTTCTGGGTCAGCTGCTGGTGGGCGAAGTGCCAATCCTCGATCTGGTTTAGAACAACTGCCGATGTGATGTGGCCGACGTCGTAATCCTTCAAGGTGCCGTGAATGTCGGTCTGCTTGGCTTCATTGTGGATCCGATCTCTTACCTCGGTGTTCCAGGCGTCGGCCGCCTGCCTGTCGATTTCACCACCGCATTCGTCGAGGATGAACTGTTCGAATTCCACGAAGTCGGGCAGGTGTTCGCGTACGTGAGAGACCACGCGATTCTGGCTGATACCGAGGACGTCGATGACGCGTTTGTCGAGGCCCCCGTTTGGTAGCATATCGGGATAGTTGTCGTGGAGCTTCCCCTTCGCGCGCATGGTGATCTTGTACCAGGTGCGTGGGAGTTGACACACTTCGAGACGACCGTAGTCGATCGTGGCGATGAGTGGCACCACCTGGTTACCGAAGGCAGCATAGCCGGCATCCACATCTCTTTTGTGGAAAAGCTGCCAGTCCTGAACGCTGTTGAGCACGACGGCAGAGTCGACGGAGACTTCGTCCTTGTTCCACCCGATGTCGTTGTAGGTTTCCTCAAGCTTTTCAGGGCGGGTGTGAACGCGGTTTCGAACGGACTCGTTCCACGTATCGGTAGCGGCTCGATCGATGCTTCCCTCTTTCTGTTCGAGTACCCAGGACTCGAACGTCAGGTAGGAGGGGATCTCCGAACGGATGAAGGCGAGTGTCGGATCGGGGTCGAGGCCAAGGGTATTCAGGACATTCGTGTCCAGACCGCCGCTCAGGTCGGGGTACTCCTCGTCGAGCAGACCTTTGGCGCGGAGGGTGGCTTTCCACCAGAAACGTGGCAGGTGGCAGACGTCGAGGGGGCCGCTGCAGATGCTGCTGATCAGGGGGATCATCTGGGTCTCCTTGTCTTTGGAGTCGTCGACCTTCCGATTTAAAGAACGATCAACCTTTGCAGATAGGCGCCCTGGTCGCAGACTTTCTCGTCATCGTTGCCGGGGCTGAAATCTTCGAGGGAAATGTAGCCTGAGTAGCCAACGGATTTCAGATCCTCGATGATCTCGGGGATGTTGGCCACCCCCTTGCGCAGTTCGCTGAAGGTCCAGGTATAGTCCTGTCGATCGTCGGGCCCCGAGAGATCGGCTTTGTCGGGAACAGGAACACCGTTCCCGATGTGGCAGTGTGCGAGGTAGGGGCCCAGAAGTTCCATTCCCATCCGGGTATCCTCGATTCCGACTCGAATCATGTTTGGGACGTCGAAGATGGCGCCGATGTGATTCGGGTCGAGATCTCTCAGCAACTCGATGGCGCGGGAGCAGGAGACGGCGATCGTGCCCGTGTGTATCTCGTATAGGACCTTGACGCCCGCCGCCCTGGCCCTGTCCGCGACGACGCTGAATCCCTCTCGGGCAGATTCGAACTGGGGTAGATAGGGTTGTGTACGATCGTGCGGCGGCGCACCTATCCGAATCATCGGAGGTCGGTCAGCGTCGATCTTCCGTGCGCCTTCGAACAGAAGGTCAATCAGGTCGTGGTCGTTGATCGTGGCGCGTGGCGCGAAGGCAATGACCCGGATGCCCGTTCGCTCGGAAGCTTCCCGAATGGCGTCGGCCTTTGACAAGAGGTTGCCGGGGCTGACGTCTGCGAGGTGACGACCCCAGAAAGAGGGAGCCTCGTCAGACTCGGGGTTGTCCCGGACACGCAGCTCAATCGCGTCGAAGCCGTATTCCGCGAGCTTGTCGAAGGTCTGGTCGAGGTCCCAGCGTGGGAGCATGACCGATGTGAGGGATAGCTTCACTTCGAGTCTCCACTTGGTGCGGTCAGATACGGGCACCTAGTTGACGATGCCGGAGGCCGCGTCTATATTCACGCGCCACACACGTATTTTCGTCGAGCAGGGGCGCTAAAATAGTCTCTTGCTCTGGAATGTCCACAAAAATGCCGAAGGGCGAGGCCGGCAGATCCGGCTCTCAGGGGATGACGATGGATGCGTCCGAAGGCGTAAAGGCAAGTTCTATGCAAGCAGCGATCCTGGCATTCGTCGTCATCTCTTTGCCGCTTCTGATCATCACATTCGGGATGGGGTACGGGGTCCACTACGGGTGGTGGGGGGTGACCGTGAGCACGCACCTCAAGTTCGGGCTTGTCACGGCTATCATGACGATGCTGGCACATACGACGACGATGTTCTACTTCATGGGTACCGGTTCGGCGATCAAGCACGAGGTCAGGGAACGCGATCTCAGCCTCAGCTACTTGCGCCGCGCCCGTGCGTTCAAGGGTTCCTTCTTTTACGCCCTGTTCTTCGGCATGTTGCTGATTATGGCGGCCGCCATGCTCGGTGGTGGGGCGCATTCGGACCTGCTGCGGCCGGTACAGCCCGCCGGCCAGTCGATGCTTTCACGGGTTCACGAATTGCTCGCTATTCTGAGTCTCGGAGTCAACCTGATCGCTCTCGTGCAGACGCCCATATACATCGTTCGTAACAACATTCTTCTGGACGAGGTGATGGGCGATGACGCCGTTCGGGCGTCGGACGAGGTGGATGAGGCCCCCGTCGAGCAGGCGAAGGAATGAGTGATGGATAACCGTGTGGTCTCCGGTGTTCTTGAGGATGTCGCCAACCTGATGGAACTGAACGGAGAAAACCCGTTTCGGGCCCGGGCGTACACCGGAGCCGCCCGGGCGATCGAGACCCTAGAGACTCCCGTCGATGACCTCGTAGCGGAGGACACACTGTCGGAGATCAAGGGGATTGGAAAGACACTGGCGCGAGAGGTCGCCGAGCTGATCGAGACGGGGTCGATGAAGCGCCACCGGGATCTGCTGAAGGCCGTTCCGGAGGGATTGGCGGAGATGAGTGAAATTCCGGGTCTGGGCGGGAAGAGGCTGCGAACGATCTATGAAACGCTTGGGATTTCGGACATCGACGCGCTGGCCAAAGCGTGTGCGTCGGGTGCTGTCGAACAGTTGAAAGGATTCGGTCGAAAGTCTGCGGAGAGCATCTCTCAGGGCATCGAATATCTGCAGACGCATCGAGGGCAGTATCTGCTGAGTACGGCACGCTCCGAGGCGGAGGAGCTTCTGGATTTCTTGCGCGGCCACCCGGAGGTCGTCCGGGCAGAGGTGGCGGGGAGCATTCGTCGGTGGAAGGAAACGACCAAGGATGTGGACCTGGTCGCAAGTACGGAGGATCCTGGAGGCGTCGCGGCCGCCTTCGCTGCGGGTCCGCAGGTTGCGCGAGTGATCGCCAAGGGTTCTACGATGGTGTCCGTAGAGTTGAAGTCGGGAATGAACGCCGACCTCCGAATCGTTGAAGATGCTGGATTCGCCAACGCACTCCATCACTTTACGGGGAGCAAGGAACACAACACCCAGATGAGGAGTCGCGCCAAGAGTCGAGGTCTGAAGCTGAACGAATACGGGTTGTTCGATGGAGAAGAGACGGTTCCGTGCGCGACAGAAGAAGAAATCTTTAAGGCGCTCGATCTGGATTATATACCTCCTGAGATGAGAGAGGGAATTGGGGAAATCGAGCGTGCGGAGGACGGAGCCTTGCCTCGCCTGCTGGAGTTGGACGACCTCGAAGGGACCGTTCACGTCCATACCCAACACAGTGACGGTCGGGGAACGATCGAAGCGATGGCTCGCGCGGCGAACGGTCTGGGCTATGGATATATCGGGATCTGCGACCATTCCTTCGCCGCCGGATACGCCGGAGGGCTGAGCGAAGAGCGTGTGAGGGCGCAGTGGGAGGAGATCGACGAGGTACAGTCTCGGCTCGAAGGCATTCGAATCCTGAAAGGGACGGAAGTCGACATTATGGTCGACGGCCGTCTCGATTTCGACGATGACTTCCTGGAGGAGTTTGACCTCGTGGTTGCCTCGGTTCACTCGGTGTTCGGGATGGATGGTGTGACGGTGACAGAGCGGGTCATTCGAGCGGTCGAGAATCGGAATGTCGACATCCTCGGACACATCACAGGGCGCCTGCTTCTTTCCCGGGATGGATATCCGCTCGACATTCCCGCTGTGCTCGATGCCGCCGCGGCTTCACACACCGCGATCGAGATCAATGCTCATCCGCGAAGACTGGAACTCGACTGGCGGTATCTCGCCCTGGCAAGAGAGAAAGGGGTCAAGATCTCGGTGAACACAGACGCGCACGGCGCCGAGGGGCTCGAAGATATGGTCTACGGTGTGGGGATTGCCAGGAAGGGAGGTTTGGGGCGGGATGATGTGCTTAACGTGTTGGATGTGGATTCGTTCTTGAGTTGGTGTTCGGGAGAGGATATCGATGCCCCGTGAGTCACTGAAGAACAAGCGCGCTCGGACGGAGAAAATCATTGCCGAACTCAAGACCGCCTTCCCTGACGCAAGGTGTTCTCTCGATTACGATACGCCTCTGCAGTTGCTGATCGCGACGATTTTATCCGCGCAGTGTACGGACGAACGCGTCAATGCGGTCACGAAGGAGCTCTTCCAGGTCTACGCGACAGCAGAATCATTCGCGGAAGCCCCCCAGGCCGAAATCGAGGATCTGATCCGCTCGACGGGGTTTTTCAGGAACAAGGCCAAATCGATCCGAGCGTGCTGCAGAGCACTTGTCGACCACCACGGAGGCAGGGTACCTGATTCGATGGAGTCTCTGACGGCTCTGGCGGGAGTAGGACGTAAGACGGCGAATGTTGTGCTGGGAAATGCGTTTGGAAAAGAGGAGGGTGTTGTGGTGGATACCCACCTTGGCCGGATATCCAACCACCTGAGGTTGACGCGGCAGAAGGATCCGGTCAAGGTGGAGCAGGATCTGATGAAGGTGGTTCCCCGAGACGAATGGACGTTGTTCTCGCACCTTCTGATTCGTCACGGTAGGAAGACGTGCCGGGCGAGGAAACCCGATTGCGCATCCTGTCCTGTCAGGGCTGAATGCCCGTCCGCCCTGTAACTACTACTCCGAGGGTGCTTCCTCGACATTCTTTACCTCCAGGTAGCCCATTTCTTCGTTCCCCGTGCGGATGATGTCTTCGCGAAAAGCCTTGCTGCCTTGGGCCGGGACATTTCGGATGCGGATCGTGTGGAAGCCCAGTGGCTTTCCCTCAGATTCGGTTCTGAGCTCGAGGACGATGGATGTCAGGTCATGGTCGGTGAGATTGCGGACTGATCCATAGACCGCCAGCACCTTGCCCGATCGGTCTTTCTTCCAGTTCCAGGAAACGATTTCGACACGTTCATCACGGGTGGGCTCGGCTGATTCGGGTTGTTTTTCAAGACGCAGGATCGCTGCGCCGACAATGACTATGGCGATGGACGCCACAATCCACTGTGTGATGTGTGATTTTTCCATTTCGGCTCCTCTTTTGTGGGTCTGGCGAAGAGATTTTAGGAAAGTTTGAAGGAGGTGTGCTGGATTTCGGGGTTGCCGTGAGGGCCGCGCCCATCATTCCGGCGCCACACGACGGGAGGGGGTTGACTCGGTTGACAGGCTACCCTAAATTCCTGTTGCCAATGATGTTGCGTCGGCATTCCTGCAGTTTATCGAGTGAGGCGGGGTCGGACCCTCTCACTTTTCTTGGTTTTTGGGTGTAAACAGTTGCAACACAAACAGGTAGGGGAATTTTTCTGGATTAAATGGGTGTAAGCTGGGAAGACGGTTCAGATGGCAAAAGCCAAAAAATACACCAAAAAGAAGCTGGCGGCCTTCCAGAAGCTTCTGGCAACACGTAAATCCGAGCTTCTGAAGCAGGTGATCGACCAGGACGATGACATCGGTGAACTCAGGGACGATCAGCCCGCGGACCCACTGGATCTTGCCGGGAACACCTCGACTCTCGAACTGTTAACGACCCTCGGCAATCACGAGCGGGCAGAGTTGGATGAAATCGACCACGCGTTGGAGAAGATCGAGGACGGAACCTACGGAATCTGCGAGGTTTCCGGGGAGCTGATTCCGGAAGGCCGATTGAAGGCGATCCCGACCGCACGGTATACGATTGCGGTCCAGGAAGAGCGGGAAAAGACGTCCCCGGGGGGGGCGCCCGAGCGCCCGCGTCGACGCTCGATTTTGAGCGAGGATCTGCCGGCGATGGATGAAGACAACTGACCGTTCAGAACCGGATCGAGCGGAAGCGAGGCCCTTCGTGGTGCCTCGCTTTTTCTTTATCCCCTCGTTTCTGAAATCATCCGTCGACAGCCTTCCAGGTAGATTCCAGTATCGACGGACAGGGAAATATAACGAACACCCGCGTCGATCCACCGCCTTGCCGCCTCGGGCGTGCCCGCGAAGGTACCAACCGTCAACCCGGCTGCATTGATTTCGGCAGAAGCCTCACGCATGCGGTCCACGACACGTGGATCGTCGACCTGTCCCGGGATGCCGAGTGATTGGGAGAGGTCGTAGGGCCCGAGGAAGATGACGTCCAGCCCCTGGACCTGGATGATTTCACTCAGGTTTTCAAGGCCTTCGACGCCTTCGATGTGAACGATGATCATCTGATTTTCGTTGAGACGCTCGAAGATGGCGGCTCCATCGGCGAAGTATCGGGCAGCGCGGGTGTAGGGGGATACGCCCCGCATCCCGAGGGGCGCGTATTTGGCCGCGTGAGCCACGGCCTCCGCATCTGCCCGAGTGCAGATCTGGGGCACTTGGACCCCATCCGCACCAATGTCGAGCGCGCGCAGGATCTGGGGCGGGTCGTTCTCACGAACCCGGACGATGGGCGTGATCCCCGCACTCTTGGCAATCCGACAGAGATCCTCGGCGACTGGGATGTCGAGGGGACCGTGTTCGGTGTCGATGATGACGAAGTCGAATCCGGAGTAAGCCGCAATCTCGATCAGAGCCCCGGAGGCCAGGTTGACGAAGGGACCGAGAGCAACCTGCCCCTCGGAAAACGCGGATTGGAGTTTGTTCGGCATACCACCTCCTGTTGGGTTCGAAACGGAAGGGCGCCAATATAGACGCGCCATCCAGAAGTGCAAAGGGCGGATTGACTTCATCCGTGACCGTGGCTAAAATTAACACGTCACACGATCCCGGGAGGATACCGTGTCCGAAGACCTTCGCAAGATGGCTCTGCGTCTGAAAATCATCGAGATGTTGTCGAGGTATCACAGGATTCAGCATCAGTTTCACGTCATGGGGCAATGGAAGCGATGGTTGATCACGCCCAACTGAACGAGCCCGTCGTCCAGGCGGACGAGAGCGCGCGGCATTCGTCGCGCGCTTTTCTTATTCCGGAGACTGACGATCGGAGTTCGGGGGTGCGCATCGGTGGTGTGGAATTGACGGGTCGTACGGTGCTGGCTCCATTAGCCGGGGTGACCGATCGATCGTTCAGGACCTTGTGCCGCGAACAGGGGGCGAGTCTGGCCGTGACGGAGATGGTGAGCGCCCGCGGTCTTGTTCACGGAGGAGAGCGTTCGAGTGAATACCTCGACTTCAGGCCGGATGAAGCGCCCATCTCGGTTCAGGTGTTCGGTTCGGATCCCGATGTGATGGCGGCCGGGGCGGCGGTTGTGGCCGAACGCGAGCCGGACCTTATCGACATCAATTGTGGGTGCCCCGTCAAGAAGATCGTCAACCGAAATGCCGGCGCGGCTCTGATGCGGGAACCCGAAAAGCTCGGAGAGATCGTCTCGGCCATGTTTGAGGCTGTCTCCACTCCCATTACGGTAAAGATCCGCAGCGGGTGGGATCGAGAAGAAAACGCTCCGGAGGTGGCCAGAGTCGTCGAAGATGCGGGTGCGGCCGCCATTGCCGTTCACGGAAGATCTCGGGCGTCCAGATTCAAGGGCCGCGCGGACTGGGATGTGATTCGGCGCGTCAAAGAGGCCGTGGGCGTACCCGTCGCGGGGAACGGAGATGTTCGTAGTTCAGATGATGCGGAGCGTATGGTCGAGGAGACGGGCTGCGACCTGGTGATGGTCGGTCGGTGGGCCATCGGCAATCCGTGGTTGTTCGGCAGGATCGAAAGACGCCTGTCCGGAATGCCCGAAATCGATCCCCCGACGATCGGGGAGCGAATGGAGGTGGCCATCGACCACCTCTGGCGGTCGGTCGACCTGAAGGGTCGGGCAAAGGGAGTCTACGAGTTGAGGAATCATCTGGCCGCCTATGTTAAAGGAATCGAAAGCGCGGTTCCCTTGAGGCGATCACTGCTGACAGAAGGGGAGCCCGAAGAGGTGGAGCGAATATTGAGACACGTGGCCAGGACAGAAGGGGATCTAGTGGCCGAGGACCCAGGTGAGCGGGGGGGGCGGACGTGAACGCGAACCAGATCGCCCGGCTCCTGGAACAGGTTCGAGAGGGGGCTTTGGCGGTCGACGATGCCGTGGGCGCCCTCGCGAACTTGCCCTTCGAAGACCTTGGTTTCGCCCACGTCGACCACCATCGGGAGATTAGAAAGGGGTTCCCGGAGGTGATTTTCTGCCAGGGGAAACAGAGCGACCACGTGGTGGAAATTGCACGCCGCATTATCCCCTCGAGTACTCTTCTGGCCACACGCGTCAATGAAGAGACCCGGCAGGCACTCACGGCGGCGCTTCCGGAGGTTGAACACAACCGCCTTGCCCGGACCGCCCATCGCATACATCCCGATACGGAACCCCCTAAAACGAGGGGATGGATCGCGGTCGTGTCGGCGGGGACATCGGACCTGCCTGTTGCAGAAGAGGCGGCGGTCACGGCAACGGTGATGGGAAACGAGGTGGAACGCGTTTTCGATGTGGGGGTGGCCGGCATTCACCGTCTGTTGGCTTACCGGGAGTGGCTCCTGGGGGCCTCGGTGGTGATCGTGGTGGCAGGAATGGAGGGCGCTCTACCGAGTGTCGTCGGAGGACTCGTGGATGCCCCGGTCATAGCGGTTCCCACGAGTGTGGGGTATGGTGCGAGCTTTGGTGGGCTGGCGGCGTTGCTGGGGATGTTGAACAGTTGCAGTTCCGGTGTGACCGTGGTCAATATCGACAACGGATTCGGTGCAGGTTATGCGGCGAGTCTGATCAACCGTCAGCGATCTGACGGCTAAGGACGAGCCTCACTCTTCCCGTCTTCGTTCGTCTTCCGAACGAAAGTCGACAATGCGCTGACCGTTTGCGTAAGGGCGAGTACGGTATTCGTGCAGAGCCTGCATCCTCTTTACAATCTCCGTGATTCTCAGCGCGGCTTCCGCGATGTGCTTGAGGTGGCCGTGCATCCCGTCGCTCTCCTCGAGCTGCGCGAGGGCCATTTCCCCGTAGCCGAGGATGGCTGTCAGGGGTTGGTTTATTTCGTGGGCCGCACCTCCCGCGATCTCGAGGAGCGTCTGCATCTGCTCTGCTTCATATCGTTGCCGCTCTGCGGCTCTACGATCCGACAGGTCTCGCGCAACACCGATGAAGAATGACTCACTGCCCACTCTGAAACGAGCGAGCGTCCATTCCAGGGGGACTCCCGCGTCGTCACCCCGTGTGAGGGTGGATTCGAACACGGCAGTAGGGGCTTTCCCGGAATTCAGGCGTCGCCCATTGTTTATCGAAGTGTTGCCGGGGGGCGAAAATGGAACTCGGTTTGGCCTGACTGTCGACGGCGATGGGCGCCCATATTTCGTTGTTCAATAGAGTATGGAGGGCTTGGAACCCACGAATCTTCTGCTCCTCGGGTGATACGTTGGCCTGTGGCGCTCTGGATCGCTTGGGACGTTTCTTGGATGCGCGCTTGCCATTCGAGGGTTCTGGTTCAGGGGCTTCCGCTTCAGCGGATTCGACAGCTTCGATTTCGTCTTCGTTAGCGGGAGCTGGCTCTTCCTCCTTGTCCTTCTTGGGCGTGCGCCTGTTTGCTCGTTGCACCTTGGCGGGTGAATAGGACGGGGTGTCGACATCCTCGAGCGTCGGGCCTTCGTCGGCTACCGCGGCCTCCTGAGTTGCCTCCTCTCCGGGAGTGTCGGAAGCGGCAGGTGCCTCGGCTTCGGCTGCCTCGACCTCACCTTCCACGGGAGACTCTACATCCTCTGTGTGCTCTGAAGCAGGGGCCTCTTGGGCAGCTTCTTTCTTTGCTCGCTTCTTGGGGGCGCGCTGGACCTTGGCGGGTGACCAGTCGCCGGACGCTTCATCCCCCGCGGGGGCACCGTTTGCCGAATCTGCAGGGGAGCTTTCGGCGGAGACGCCGACGTCGCGTGAAGCAGCGGGCTCTTCAGGGGGGATTCGGAGGTGGGCACAGGAGCCTCATCGATACCGCCTTCTTTTTCACCAGGCTGAAGGTTGGATATGCCGTCCCGCGCAGACTCGATCAGTTGCTTGGGGCTGATCTCACCGGTCGCGTCCTTGAGCCCTTCCACGAAGTTCTTTGCGAGCTTACCGAGTGCGTTGCCAAGCAGATTGCCTCCTCCTCCACTCTTCTTCTTGGCTTTTTCTTTTTCGGCTTTTGGTCTGGAAGTTCGTGCGGGGGGCGCGGGCGAAGAGGATACTGCTGTCGCCTTGGCTTTCTTGGGTGCCGAAGGCTTGGAAGCGGGGCCTGATTTTTTCGCGGCAATCGCCGCGCTCAGTTTGTCTCTAGCGTCCGACATGAATTTATCGTTCCCGGCTTCACCCACGGGAAGTGGGTGTGGGGTTACGACAAAGCCTTACAAAACAAACTGATAGGGGATTTCTTGTGGCTGGTGCGCGAACGCTCACTCTGTGCCGAAAACCGATCGGCAACATGTCGCCTGCGAACCCTAACCTCTTACAAACAAATGATATAAAGAGTTGGAATGGAACCACAAAGCGAAATTTATCCTCGATTTTGCATCCTGAAATGAAGACCGATCCTGGGGCAGGGGCCCAGCGGAGAGCCATTTTGGGTGCGGAGGGGGAGCGGAGACGGCCCGCTCAATGAAAAGAAACCTAGGGCAATGGTGGCTATGGGTACGGCCAACAGATCGGCCGGCAAGCCGGGTAGCCACTCCCCAAGGATCAGGTAAGCGAGAAATCCTGCAATCATTGAAGCCTTACAGCCCCGTGTGTTTGCGCGAGGCCACCAGATTCCGGCCGTCAGTGGAACGAACAACGTGGCGAGAAGGATGGACCAGGAATCGACCATCAGCGAGTAGATAGTGTTGTGCGCGAACGCCAGGTAGACGGACACTGCACCCAGTACGAGAACACACCAACGTGAGGCGCGGAGCACGGTACGCTCGTCGACGTCAGGACGCACGGCCTTCAGGATGTCCCAGCTGATGACACTGGCCGGTGCGAGCAGAGCACTATCGGCGCTGCTGAGCAGGGCGGATACAAGCGCTCCCATGAAAACCGCAAGCGCCAGCGGTGGTAGATACAGCCGCCCGAGTTCCATCATGACGAGATCCGGGTTCCCCAGGTCCGGGAGCACGACGGTTGCCGCGATACCAAGGAAGACGGGCAACAGGCCGACGGTCAGGTAGAGCGCGGCTGAGAGATAGGCGCTGTTCTGGGCGACGGTCTCATCACGGCTGGACAGGGTACGCTGAATGAGATCCTGGCCGGCCAGATTCCCGAGGCCGATGACGAGCCAGTCGCGAGCATAGTTGAACCACGCGATCGTATCGCCGCCGTGCGGATACAGATGGAACATACGATCGGGCATCTGAGGTCGGAGCGTCGACCAGCCTCCCATTTCCGAAAGTAGCGTGGGTGTGATCCAGACAAGCCCGAGGACGAGGACGAGAACCTGAACGAAATCCGTGAGGGTCACGGCCCACATGCCTCCGACCGTCGTGTATACGAGCACGATGATCGCGCCGATCCAGATTCCCAGATCGGGATCGATGCCGCCGACGGTCTGGATGACACGCCCGAAGGCGACCATGAGGGAGGCGACCCATCCAACGTAGGCCGGAATCGTGCACGCAGCCGCGATGAGGCTGGCCGTTCGACCGAACCGTACTTCGAAGAAGGAGGCGATGGTGGTCAGGCCCATTCGGCGCATCGTGCGAACGTAGAAAAGACCGGCCAGGATCAGACACAGTGCGGCGCCGAACGGGTCGGCGATGACGCCCAGGAACCCGTGTTTATAGGCTTCACTCGAGGCGCCGACCACGATGCCTCCTCCGAACCAGGTGGCTGCGAGGGTGCCTGTGGCCAGGACGGTCCCGAGCCGGCGGCCGGCGACCAGGAAGTCGGAGGCGTCTTTGACTCGGCGGCCCGCATAGATGCCGATACCGAGGGTGACGCCGACGTAGGCAATGAGCCCGATGATCACCGACGTCGTCATTCCGCCAGCCTTCCGTGTTCCTTGAGGATGGACTTGACGCGATCCACCGGCAGACCGGGCATCACGCTGTCTCCCTGACCGACCATCGTATCCGCCTTGAACATTGCGTTGAGGATCGCCTCCTCCGTGGCTTCGGAGACGGCTTCGTAGAGTGGCGTTAGCTCGCCATGTCGCACGTGTTCGGATCGATCGATGACCGAATCATCTTGTTTGTGTCTCTTGGCAGTCGAGAAAGCGATCGCAAAATCCCCGCTGCTGGTTCGAGACGATGAACCGGTTCGCGCGATTCCGAATGCGGCTCGGCCGCAAAGGTTTCTGAGCTGGATCGGGAGTAGGGGGGCATCTGTGGCGATAACGATGATGATTGAGCCGTCGCGCTTGGGCGGGTCCGAAGCGTCTGGGAGACGGGCACCGATCGGCACACCGGCGATTGTCAGGTTGGCCCGGCGTCCGAAGTTTGCGTTCACGAGGACGCCGACCGTAAAGGCGTAGCCGTCCGACGAAAGTTCTACCTGGCGGGACGAGGTGCCGATGCCGGCCTTGTAGCCGTAGGATCGCATTCCGGTTCCGCCACCGACCGAGCCTTCCGCCATTTTCCCGGTCTTTGCGCTGCGGATGGCCTGGACCGCGTGTGCTCTCGTGACGTGACGTCCTTTGATGTCGTTGAGCCCCCCGTCATAGCATTCCGCGACGACGGGCATCGGGTCGTGGTCGTGCTTGAGCGCGTAGTCGAGGACGCCCTCGTAGACGGCCCCGATGCTGATCGAGTTGGTCAGCATGATCGGCGACTCGAGACGACCGCTCTCTTGAATCCACGACAGCCCGGTCATGTCTCCATATCCGTTGATGACCTGTGCTGCGGCATAGACGGGTTCCGCGTAGATGTCACCGGGGTGTGGCACAACGGCAGTCACCCCCGTTCGAACGGGGCCCTTTCCGACGACAAGCGCTCCCGAACCTTCGATCAGGGTCACGTGACCCACGGCCACGCCCGGGACGTCGGTGATCGCGTTGAGGGGGCCGGTCGGATGACGGCCGATGACGACGCCGGCGTCGCGCGCACGCGGCCGGTGCGGCTCCGACCGAACGGAGTTGACGACACCGAGCAGGATGAGCAACGCGAGAACGCGTCTCAACGAACCATCTTCTTGGCGAAGGTGAGGAGGAACATCGAATTCAGGAAGACACCCACAAAGGCCTCGAGTGCGGCGACCCCTTTACCCCACCCGAAAGCGACCATGTCGCCGTATCCGAGCGTGGTGAAGGTCACGATGCTGTAGTAGATCGAGATCGCCAGGATCTCGACATCCTCCCAGAGGGTGTTGGTAAGGTGGAAGGCGTATTCGTTGTCGCCGTGACCGATCCCCGAAATGCAGAACAACAGTGCGCAGGCCAGGATGACCATCACGGAAACACCGACGACCCGAACGGGTTCCTCCCCGTACCCGCAGATCAGATCGACGAGCTTGGACCAGAACCGGCTCACGGAAAAGTAGGGGAGCTGACGGCGCTTGCTGACCATCTCCAGGTAGAAGAACCGGCCTGCCACGTCGGTTTTTCCGGCGGCTTCGAATCGCTGCCGGATGTTGCGGTAGATCTCTTCTGCCTCCTGATACTTCGTTATAGCTCCCCTCTCATCGCCATCACGGCTGAGCTCGTCTGCGAGCTTATGGTTCCGGAGGACGCTGCCCTGACCGAAGTCAGCGCGGTCGAGGCTGGCTCCATCGAGGTTCGTGCCGAGTAGTTCTGCGTCGGCTAGCACGGCTTCTCTGAGCGTGGCATCCTGCAGGTCGGCTTTCTGTAGTCGGGCGCCGGTCAGGTTGATGCCGTAGGCGTGCCCGTCCCGAATGAACGCCCGTTCGAGGTTCGCGTGGGAGAGATCGAGTTCCATGATGTAGGCATCTTCGAGGTTCGCTCCGTTGAGCTCATACCCTTCGCAACTCTGGAAGTTTCTCGCGCACTCCTCCAGATGGGCTTTGACGTCCAGGTCGCGTTTGGAGACCTCGTGATCGTGCCAGATACAACGCGGTTTCCCATCCTGGGCGTCGATGGCGCACTGGTTCCCGCTGGGTCCGGTGTAGTCACACTGTGGCATGGTTCAGGTCCGTGCTGGAGGGTCGATGTGAGTGCCGGCGATTCTTCCACGTAAAGCCGAACAGGGACCCCGTCAATCCGACGAGGACGATATAAACAGGCTGGAGCAGGGTCCACATTGGGAAAAGACGTAGCAGGTCGCGTCGGCCGAAGATGTGAGCTCCTGCCGAAAGCACGAGCGCATCGACAAGGAGTTTTACGGTGCCGGCCACCAGACCCGCCAGGAACAGGGGCGGGCCCAGACAGAGCGCGACAGGGATCAGGGCATTCGTTGTGAAGACAGTGACGATGTAGGAGAAAAAAAGCGGATTGAGTCTCAGTTGGGCGGTCGCGTTTGAAGCCCACCTTCTCCTCTGTCGGAGATAGCCGGCGATCGCCTCGGTTCGCCAGGTGGTCGCGAAGCCGCCAGGTGAACGGCAGAAGCCCACACGGGCCCCCGCTCTTCGTTTGAACAGTTGGAGCAGGAGAACATCGTCGCCGGAAGGACGGTGCTTGACCTCTTCATAGCCTCCAACGCGTCTGAAGAGGGACTTCCGGAAAGCAAAGTTCTGACCCGTCGCAGCAAGGGCGGATCCCAGGCCGGTTGCGCCAGCGGCTGCGGTGAGGAGGGCGAGGAAGTCGAGCGCCTGGAGGCGATCCCACACCGATCCGGGAGACCGAGGTTGTCTGATCTGCGAGAACCCGATTACGACGTCGATTTCTGGCAAGAAACACCTGGTCACTTCCTCGATCCAGGTTTCTGGCACGGTACAGTCGGCGTCTGTGGTGAGGATCAGTTCCCCTCTTGCACGGCTGATGCCGGTGGCCATCGGTCTTTTCTTGGCGGCGTGATCGTTGAACTGTGGGTCGGGTCGGACGACGGTCGCGACCGAGTAGCTGGCAGCGACCTCGGACGTTCGATCGTCAGAATCATCGTCGACGACGAGGACCTCGTAGCGGTCCTGGGGATAAGTCTGTCGAGCGAGGGAGTCGAGGCAGGCGCCGATGTAACTCTCTTCGTTGCGAGCGGCGATGACGACCGAGACGAAGGGCGTGTCTGCGCCAGACGGATCGTGAAGCCGCCCCAGGCCAATGCGAAACAGGACTGCGGAGATCACGTAGGCGAGTGTCGAAATAACAAGGAACCCCAGGGCGGCGAGTTCGAGCGAGGTCACGGGGTGACGTCCTCGATGTCGTAGAACAAACCCTTGATGCCTTCCGAACAATTGTTACAGATCGGGACGGCCGCGCGGTCCTCGAGGATGTCGTTTCGAAAACGTGTGTAGCGTTCTCCGGTCCAGACATCGTCGAAGTCTGTGCCGTCCAGGGTCTGACCGAGCCCGTAATGCACATCCTTGTCGAAGCAGCACGGGGAAACAGAGCCGTCCCAGTTAATGACAGTACTGTACCAGAGATGGCGACAGGTATTCTTGAGACGTGCCTTTGTTTTTAACCCCTCGGCTTGATAATCGTATCGACTCAAGGAGGGGTCGCTGGGAAGAAATTCGTCAACGTCGTCATCGGTGTAGACCTGGGCCGTCTTGAGGGACAGTCGGTCTACGCCAAAGCGGCGGGCGAGGTCGCGAGCGGATTCGATCTGGCCTTCGTTGTGCTTCATGATGATGAACTGGAGATGAATGAGGGGGCCCTTTGTCCCGAGGCGTCGCTTGGCTCGCGTGATGCGGTCGATGCCGTCGAGCACACGATCGAAGTCACCTCCTACGCGATACTTGACGTACGTTTCAGGGTCCACTCCATCCAGACAGAGAATGAGTTCGCTGAGCCCGCTCGTAACGATGTCCTCCGCCTCCTCGTCGCTGCGTACGTAGTGAACGTTCGTGCTGGTGATCGTGGGGACGTTGCGGGAGGCGGCGTGACGCACCATCCGGGTGAGATCCCGATTGATGAACGGCTCGCCCTGGTTCCACAGGAGGAGAAGGAGAAGGTCGTCCGCCAGGGGATCGAACGCCCGTTGAAAGTCTTCGAACGGCATGATCCCGCGAGGCCTCGTCATCTCGCCGTTGCCCGAAGGACAAAGAGGGCACTGCAGGTTGCAATGGTTGGTAGGTTCGACCATGAGCATCATCGGCCGGCCGAACCGGATGTCCCGCCTGAAGAGATTCGAAAGACCGTAAGATGTGATGACCTTGGCCGCGTTCCACCCTCGCCTGGGGGTGGTGATGCCGTAGTATCGGCCGATCGCTTGCGGTAGCGTTTTGAGTGAGAGCATAAGGTGTGTTACGACCAGGACGTGGGCCGGACGGCCCCGATGGCGGACACGACGGCTACGTAGGGTATGGAAATCAACTCCACGATCGGAAGCCAGAGCAACAAACCGATCTGGCGAAGCCTGCGTGCAGCCGCATAAAGAAACACCCCATCTGTGAGGAACTTGACGGCTGCAAGCCCGAGCAGAACGGGGAGTTGGTCTGGTCGCCACCACACGATGAGCGGAGCGACCAGCAAGGTCAGGTGCAATATATAGACCGGCAGGGAGACCATCAAGGTTCCGAACCCATAGCGCAACGTCTTGGATTGGTAACGCAGATGTCGTTGCCAGAGAGCGTCGGAATGAGCTGGCGAGGGAACGGCGGCCTCGGTGTCGTCGTGATACACCACGTCCCAATCGCGGTGGACAGCGATGGCCCGCATCAGGTAGACGTCATCCCCCCCGATGAGGTGCCCGGAAGAGTCGTATCCACCCACATCGGTAAAGGCCGCCCTGCGGAACCCGAAGTTTCGTCCCGAGCAGGTGAGGGGGTAGCCCAGGCCTGCACTCCCCAGCCCGATGGCTCCGACGACGAGGGACTGGAAGGCGGCGAGCCCACGCGCCCAGCCACGTCCTTCCAGTGGGGCGGGACCTGCGACCGCACCCGTGTGGGTATCGAAATACGACACGGTTCTCGCAATCCATTCCGGAAGGGGTCGACAGTCCGCGTCTGTCGTGAGAACGATGTCGCCGTCCGAGGCCCGGATTCCGTGTTCCAGGGCGTTCTTCTTGCCACAACGGTGGTAGGCCCGGTCGACGGGAATGATTCTCAAACCTTGTATGCGGTCTGACCACTTCGCTGCGACCGCGGCCGTCCCGTCGGTCGAGCGATCGTCGAGAACGTAGATGCCCAAGTTGCCCTCGTAGGTCTGGTCGGCCAGTGCCTCAAGAAGAACATCGAGATGGACGGCCGCATTCCGGGCGGCGACAAGCACACTGACGGAAGGGGCGTTGGAGAAAGATCCGATTTCGTTTCGCACGATGCCTCGGGTCAGGGCGAGTGCAATCAGCCCGTAGGTTACCGCAAGGCAGATGGCCAGTAGGTTCATCAATATAGGAAGTTGAAGAGGAACGATCGGGTGATCTGAGAATGAGGTGAACGCACGGCCGGCCATTTTAACGCCTGGGCCGAACATGAGCAAGAACCCTGGCCTGAATTGGGTTTGACACGAATTGAACGACCAAATATACTGGTCAATTATTGATATAAAACCAACAATTACAAAAGGTTGGGTTGAAAATGCAGAAGGCTGCTGGAGCGCCTGACAAGGCCTACAAGAATATGGACTTCCTGAACGGTCGCGAGGCCAGGATCATCCGGATTCTTTCCGAATACACTCACCCACAGCAGCGGTTCGGCGAAGAGAAAATCCAGAATACGATCGTGTTTTTCGGATCGGCCAGAACCCGCGACCGGGAAACTGCTGCCCAAGCGCTCGATGACGCGACGAGAGAGGGCGGAGACGTAGGAAAAGCCCAACGGGATGTCGAGGTCTCTCGATATTACGAAGATGCAGTCGCTCTCTCCCGCATGTTGGGTGAGTGGTCGCGCGAGCTCGATCCGGACCATCGATTCGCGGTTTGCTCGGGAGGCGGGCCTGGCATAATGGAAGCTGCCAATCGTGGAGCATTCGAAGCGGGCGGACCCTCGGTCGGTCTGAACATCAGTTTGCCGTTCGAACAGTACGCGAATCCGTATATTTCCGAGGGACTGGGCTTTGAGTTTCATTACTTTTTCATGCGAAAGTACTGGTTCGTCTACCTGGCCAAGGCCCTGGTCGTCTTCCCCGGTGGTTTCGGCACCCTCGATGAGATGATGGAAGTGCTCACCCTCGTCCAGACGGGGAAGGTTGACCGACCTCTGCCGATCGTCGTGTACGGGTCCGAATTCTGGAACTCGATCATTGATTTCGACGCGCTCGTGGAGTGGGGCATGATCAGCAAAGAAGACCTTTCATTGTTCCACTTTGCAGACACCCCAGCTGAGGCGTTCGAAACGTTGAAGTCGGAACTCCATCGAACCTACGGATTCTAAGTGAACAATTCGACATCGCCCCCCGACCTGCTCCTGACGATCGATCAGGAAGGTCAGGTAGGCGTAGCGAACGCGCGGTATACCGATATCCTTGGATACGCAGCTGCGGACCTGAGAGAGCGTGCGGTCTCGGAGCTGCTCGAAGAGTCGAGCCGCTCAGGCTTCGAGGTCGTTCTGCGCGGAGTGCGTGAGGGACCGACATGCCGGAGATCGAAGTCGGTGTACTCTCAGCCGACGGGCGGCACGTCCCGATGATGTTGGAAGTTCGGGCGATCGAGGGAGAATAGGATTTTCTAGTCCGCTTGCGCGATCTTCGCGAAATCCGCGTCCTGGAAAAGGAGCATCGCAACCTGTTCGAGAGCATTGCCGATGCGGTCTTCATCGGGGATCCGGATACGGGACAGATTCTCCAGGCCAACAGCCAGGCTGCCGAACTTACGGGCTATCCCCTCGGGGAGCTGATCGGGCAGGACTTCAGCAAGGTGCATTCCCTCACGTGGGAGATGGTACGCGAAGATCTCTCCTCGTCGGACGAGCAGACGCTGGCGGGCATCGAGATCGAACTGGTGGGTTGGGACGAGCAACGTGTTCCGGTGGAAATGCCTATCGGCATTGTCGCGCGAGACGAGGACCAGTTCTACATCGAAACCCTGATCAAAATCTCGAAGCGTCGTGAGCTGGAGACTCACATGAGTGAGATGAGGGAGGAGTGGGACTCCTTCAAGCGTCACGGCCCGGAGCCACTGTCGATCGTCCACGATCCTCCGATTCTGCAGCGTGCCCTCGCCAATCTACTGAAGAACGCACTCGAGCACGATGACGGGGAAGTTCTGGTCGAAGTCATCCCGCACGGGGAAGAGGTCGAGGTTCGCGTGACGAACGGCGGAGAGCCGATTCCGCCAGATCGCCTTGCGACGATCTTCGAAAAGTTCAACACGACCAAGCGGGCCAATAAGGGGACGGGGTTGGGAACGACCATCGCGAGGTTGTTCGTCGAGGCGCACGACGGTACGATTGATGTGACCTCCTCGGCCTCTGAGGGTACGACTTTCGCATTCCGGATCCCGGTGGCGGGCCCGGATCTTACCCTTTCAGAGAGTGAGGATCTGTGACTGCGGCACGAATCCTTGTGGTGGATGATGACAGTGTTTCCCGGGCGATCCTGCGGGAAATTCTGGAAAAAGAGGGGCTGCAAGTCGTGGAAGCGACAAACAGCGACGAGGGGATTCAGACCTACAAGGCGGAGCCGATCGATGTCGTCGTGACCGATCTCTTCATGCCGGAGAAGGGCGGGCTCGATGTGATCGGAAAAGTTCGTGAATTCGACCCGGATGCCCGTCTGATCGTCGTTTCAGGGATCGATCTCAGGGAAAAGTTTGACATCTTCAGGCTCGCCGAACAACTTGGGGCGATGTCCACGCTGCAAAAGCCCGTGAAGCCCGAAGTTCTCATCGAGTCCGTCTGGGCGGCATTGGCTTAGTTCATCATCGGGGGAGAATCGGTAGTGGTGACGCGCCAACCACGGGGCGTCTGGGCTACGCCTGGATGGCACTATAAATCCGGGAAGGGGACGTCATCCGCTTGATCGAGGCGGCTGGAAGTCTGCCCGCACTCCCGAACGTTGCGACCCGGGTGATCGAAGCGACGGACGGGCCCGGAACGACGGTCAAAGAGGTAGCGGGTCTGATCGAAAAGGATATGGCGTTGTCGGCCAAGGTCCTTCAGATCATCAACTCGCCGTTCTACGGGTTCAGCCGCGGGATCAGCAGCGTGAATGAAGCGGTCAGCCTGATGGGGTTCAAACAGGTCGGGTCGCTGGCGTTGGGTCTGGCAGCGATGAGCAGCCTCCCCAAGGTGGATGTGGTCGGCTTTGACTACGAGGCATTCTGGGAGTGCTCCCTCGCCAACGCTGTTGCGGCCGTGATGATCACTTCACACGTCAACCGTGAGGCCTCTCACGGCATCTTCACTGTTTCTCTCCTTCAGAACATCGGTACCTACCTGCTCGCACGATATCTGCCCGTCCTCCACGGGTATGCCCTGGCCATGGCAGAGGAAAGGGATCTCCACCACGCCAAAGCCGAGTCCGAGGCGCTCGGAACGAATCACGCCGAAATTGGCACCCACCTGGCCTCCCGGTGGAACCTTCCACCCAACATGACCGTCCCCATCCGGCACCATCACGATCTAGATGTGTCATCATTTTTTAGGTGTATGTATCTGTATTAAACTGTCTTTCAATTGCTTATGGAAAATCGTTGAGGTTTTTTCCAGGGTGCTGTGGATGCCAGCCCGGGTCGGAACGTTTTAGGTTCGTCCCGGCCTGTCACATTTCGGACCCCCTGAATCATTCGAGGACATCGTGAGTCGAGTGATCACGCTGACGACGGATTTCGGAGGAAGCGATACCTACGTCGCGGCGATGAAAGGCGTGCTGTTGAGCCTGGTTCCCGACATCCAGATCGTCGATGTGACCCACGAGATCGATGCTCAGGATATCTGGGGGGGCGCCTACAGCGTGTCCACGCTGATGGGCCTGTTCCCGACGGACACCATTCACATTGTGGTGGTGGATCCGGGCGTGGGCTCAGACCGAAAAGGGATGATTCTTGAAACCGAGCACGGGCTCTACGTCGCCCCCGACAACGGGGTGCTGACGCCACTTCTGGACCGCGAGCCCATCCGGGCCGTCTCCATCGCCAATCCGGAAGTGATGCGTCCGGTGGTGAGTGCGACATTCCACGGCCGTGATGTCTTCGCTCCGGCAGCCGGGCACTTGGCGATGGGGGAGCCTTTGTCGAACTTCGGCGAGCCCATCGACAAGCCCGTCCGATTGGGTTTGTGGGAGGTCGAACGGGGCGATGGCTGGGTTCGAGGTCGGATCGTTCACATCGATCGGTTCGGGAATGCGGTCACGAACCTGGACCGGCGAGACGCGCCGATGGAAGAAGAGGTCGAAGTGTCCGTGGCGTCGACGACGGCACGGGGCGTGAGGCGCACCTACGCGGATGTGGGAGAAGGCGAAGTGCTCGCACTGGTGGGAAGTCAGGAGACGGTGGAAATTTCGGTGCGAGGAGGGAGCGCGAGCGAACAGCTGGATCTTCGTCGCGGAGATCAGGTCGAGATGCGGTGGTGGATCGCCTGACTGTCAGGAGCTGAGTAGGTCGACCAGTTCCGCCAGGCCGTCGATTTCGTAATCGGGTTTCTGTTCCGGTGTGGTGGGGGCGGCAGGCAATCCCAGCCTGATGTGGATGGTCACCATCCCCAATCTGTTGCCGGCCTCGATTTCGCTATCCAGCTTGTCACCCACGACGGCGGTACTGTCGTTGGTGACGCCCATCCACGTAGCGGCCGCAGACAGGTGTGGACCCTTGCCTTGTTGTTCGGCCGTTGGATCGTGCAGGAACAGGTTTCCGATGTCCTTGGAAAAGAACTCGGCCAAACCCAGTCTTTCGATTTTCGCCCGCTGACGTTCCGGGACACCCGACGTTACGAGGGTCAGGGGAAGCCCGTTGTCTTTGAGTGCCAGGAGGGTTGAAACGGCATCTGGGAAAGGGGCGATGGGGGGTACATCTGGCGTGTTGTAGGTCGCGAGTGCCTCATTCAGGACGTCATCCGCGAACCCGTGGAGCCGTGCGATCTCCCGAAGGGCTTCCGTCGATCCTAATTTCGCCGACCACTCGACTTGCAAATGGAAGGCATCTCCCTCCGCGAGGTGACCCGATCGAGCGAGGACGGTTGCGGCACGTCGTCTTGCGGGCTCGGTGAGGAGGCCGGTGCAGTCGAAGAGGGTGTCGTCGAGGTCCAAGATGACCCCGCCGATCGTGGGGCGGCTCATTCCCCGGTGCGGAGCCCCCAGTAGTCGGGGATGGGCAGGCCGCAATAGACTCGACAGAGGGCGTCTGCCACCTTGTTGGAGTCGTGGCTGATGAAGTCGCCGACGCCTCGCCCCATTACGTCGGGACTGTACTCCTCGACGAAGTCGGCCTTCATCCAGTTCGCGACACGATCCAGCTCCTCGTCCGCTTCGACGAGGACTTTGTCGTCTTCGGCGTAGCGCTGAAGCAGCGGTCCCCAAGCCTTGCTTTTGTCGGTCTCGAATACCGCGGTTTCCTGAACCAGTACGCAGTCGAAGACGTCGCGGGCGTTCCCGTTTTTCAGGTGGTTGACGATCGCCTTGACGTGATCCGATGCCTTGAAGCCGTCCGATTGACCGGGCTGCGTCGTGATGTTGCACACGTAGCAGGTCTTCCCGTTCGAGCGGGAGAGCAGAGCCTTCCGGATTCCGGGGACGAGCAGGTTCGTGATCACGCTCGTGTAAAGACTGCCCGGACCCAGAATGACGAGGTCCGCTTCCCGAATCGAGGCGATGGCTTCTTCGGGTGCCTGTAACGACTTGGATCCCGGTGCGAAAGTAGCGCCCTTCCTGCCGTGAACCTCGACCTGCCCCGTAACGGGGTCCTCGACTCGCTTGATCGATCCCCCCTTGCGGTCGAGTTCGTCGAGGAGCTCACGGTTCGACACCAGGTAGGCTCGTTTGAGTGGGGCTTTCCCCGGTTTTCGGACCATCCACTCGGTGTACCGATGTTCGCCGTTCTCGAGCTCGGCGCAGATGTCGACGTTGTCGACACTGGCCGGTAGAATCGTGCCTCTTACGTACAGCATCTCCGAAGCGGTCTGGATCGCGTGCTGAAAGTTTCCGAGTTGCTGCGTCAGGGCGGCGACAAGAAAGTTGCCGATATGATCGTTCTTGAAGATGCCCGCTTCTGCCTCGTCGTTTGGAAAACGATGCTGAAAGACCCTGAAGAGGCCGGGGGAAACCAGGTCGGGGTCCGCGAGCGCGGTAAGGGCGTTCCGAATGTCCCCGGGAGGTTGTACACCGAGATTCCAGCGAATGCGGCCCGATGACGCCCCGGTATCGGTGACGGCGACGATGGCCGTGGGATTCCGGTCGAACGCCCGGATTCCACGAAGCACGGTGGGCAGTCCCGTGCCGCCACCGATGACGACCGTACTGAAATGTTCCCTGTCCTTCCCTACACGAGCGAGGTGGACCAGGGTTGAGACCTGGGCGAGGAATCCGACCTCGATATCGGGACGGTCGCCTTCGCCAGGATCGATCTCACCGTAGCGCCCGCGTCTCAGCCAGACGGTCGTGAGGCCAAGTCGGTTGCCCGAACGGATCTCGTCTTCTGCGCGGTCTCCAACGACGATGACTTCGTCCGGGCGGTATCCTCCGTCGCTCAGAATTTCGTTGAACCAGTAGGTGTGAGAGGGCGGGCCTTCGTTGATAATGCGGTCAAACAGGGGAGCGATACCAAGCTTGTCGATTTTGTTCTGCTGTCGTCCGGGTCGCCCGATCGAGACCAGGTAGGTTCTGCACCCGGCAGCTCTGAGTTCCTCCAAGGTCTGAATCGCATCTGGATAGGGCGAGATGTTCTCCACATCCTCCGCGTTGTAAGCTTGCTCGAGCACGGATACGAGCTGCTCGATCGGATCGCCATCGGCGTGCCCGTAGGTACGGAGGAATGCCGAACACTTGTCGGGCTTTTCTCGATAAATGGACTTGGCGATGTCGAAGAATGCGAAGTAGTAGGGCGAAGACGAGTAGTAGGGGCCGTGGCGTTTTTCGAGTTCGTTGATCCTCTTGAGCGCGTAGCTCTCCGACGCAAAGAACCCGGCTGCGTGAAGCAGTGCGGCCACGCGATTCCGGGCCGCGTGCACGAGGGGTGCTAGGTCGAAGAGAGTGCCGTCGAGGTCGAAGATGACGGCGCGGGTGTTTTTCATGATGTCTGCCGGTCGAGTGGGCTCGAGCGGATGATGATCGATGAGGGAACCAGGGAGGGGTCTTCCCGTGCGCTACAATGTAGGACGTTCAGGAGGGAAAGTCTACGCAGGTCAGATTCTGCGGTGGTGCCGGGTAGCGCGTCCGTTCGTGTGTCTGTTCCGGGGCTTTTCGGTCGCATTGCGCTCCGGAACGGGCGTAATCAGGGCAGCGTCAACGGCCTCGAGGAGATCGCCGACACCGGCCGGCTTGTCCAGGAGGAGGTTCACGCCCATTTCGTCGAGAGACGAGACCGCCTGGTCATCCAGATAGCCTGAAATCACAAGAAGCGGTGTCTCGGGAAGTTTCTTGGAATAGAGGCGCGCGACGTCGAGGCCATCCACACCGGGCATCTTCAGGTCCAGGGTGATGAGGTCATAGTCACCCGTGAGACCAATGCCGACAGAAGAGGCCAGATACTCTGGATTGTCGACCTGATAGCCCCACGCCTCAGTACGTTGGAGAGGGTGGATCTGAATTCAGGCTCATCGTCGATGACGAGAATACGCTGCGCCATTTTGGCCCAATCGGTGAAGATTCTTGAATAACTCTACCCCAAACACGCATCGTCCTCTCCAAAACGAGAGTGAGCCAGATTACGTCACTGTTTTTTCTCACTTTGCGACCCGATTGACGATCGTATTGGAGGCGTTCCTCTCCCGGCCTGCCTGCCTTCTGTGCGGTGAAAGGCAGAATTTCGTGGAATCCAGGGTCTGCGAGGACTGTTCGGAGAGTCTTGGATATGTGGAAGCGAATGGGTGCCCCCGATGTGGGTGTCCGGGCGAGCCGGAGGTTGCATAATGTAATATACGTGAGGACAAGGCGTTCATTTTTCGGAGGCTGGTGGTGGGCTTTTCGTTCGAGGAAGGTGTGCAGAGGCTTCTGCACGATCTGAAGTACCGGAACCGGACAGCTGTCGTGAAAACCCTGGCTGGGGGACTGATTCGAAGATTGCGCGGGATCGGCATCGAACAGAGGGGGCCGAGGGAAATCGTTCCGATTCCGCTCCACTCGAGTCGGCAGAGGGAGCGAGGCTACAATCAAAGTGAGTTGATCGCACGGGAATTGAGCCGTTCTGGATTCGGTCGACTGTCGACCAACCTTGTGGTCCGGATAAGGGCGACATCCAGCCAGACGGCGCTCGATACCCACGAACGTCGCGAAAATGTGGAAGGGGCGTTTTCCGTGAAAGGTTCGGTTGAAGACAAGCACATCTGGCTCGTGGACGACGTGGTCACTACAAGTGCGACAACAAAGAGCGCCGACGGGTGGCCGAGAAGCGGAAGGTTCCCAAGTCCGAGGTGAGTCTTGACAGGTGCTGTAAGCTCCCCTACGTGCCGCTCGAAGCTCTGGATACTGCTGCGTGTGAGAACATTGTGTGGCCCCACCTGAGTGATCCGAAGATGGTTCGCCAGGTTGCGGAATTGCAGCTACAAGAGAACGACACGCAGCCGCAGCTTGAAGAGCATCTGAAGTGACTTGACACACAGCTTAGGAGGTAGATTGGACCGGATCGAAAGGATCAAGCGGTTAGCAATAGACGGCGCACTCACGTCCCTGGAAGCTTTAGCCGAGCGCAAGGCAGCGGAAAATGAAGTAACAGCAACCAAACAGCACATAAGCAAGATCGAGGGCGAGATTGCGGCTTACGACTTAGAGCGCGAATCCCTAGATAATCTTGAGAAGCTGATTGAAAGCTACCGGTGGCGGCTTAAGCTGTATGAGCGCAAAGACCACACCGACTTACAGCCGTCCAAGCACCTAAGGCGGCAAGCACTGTTGGACTTCCTTGGTGACGGTTGCGTTGTGGTGACAATGCCCAGGCCCGGATGGGT
The DNA here is from genome assembly GCA_002433075.1 of Latescibacteria bacterium UBA6620. Taxonomy (GTDB): domain Bacteria; phylum Latescibacterota; class UBA2968; order UBA2968; family UBA2968; genus UBA6620. The sequence continues at coordinate 13,522 of DJHM01000038.1, read as the reverse complement.
TGAGCTGGTTGCGGAGCCGGTGTTTGATGTTCCAGTGGGGGATGGCGGGGAGGCGCAAGCAACATACCGCATCCAACTGAGAACGGAACACCGCACATCAACAGCGTAGCGTCCAATTGGGACAGGCCAACCAGGGCATAAATCCTCCTTGAAACAATTCCTTCAATAAACAAATTGTATTCTGTGTGTTAAAGGAACACGACAAGGAGGGTTTTTATGGATTTTCTTACGTTGAGCGAAGGCCAGTTGCGCGAAATGCCACAAGACCTACGGGAAGCGCTGCTGAAGTGGTATTTCGATCCGGACAGATCTGAATCTTCTCTATCTAGTCAACCGTCGGCAATGCCGGATCCGTCTTCGGTATCCCGCAGGCAGGGAAGCCGTCGAGTGACGTTTGCTGAGTTTGTGCGGGCTGGCCTTCTCACTCCGGGCAGTGAACTAGTATGCAAGGCATTAAAGCGCCAAAGCCGGGATGGTGGGGAACTTTATATTGATGCTGGTAAAGTGCAGATAGATGGGAGCGTTGAATACAACGGACAGCGGCACGTGGTTCCAAGTAAGCTTGCCATAGCGGTTGTCAATTCAAAAGGTGGGAACACCAAAGCGCTGAATGGCTACGATTACCTCTTTACACGAACTGATGATCGCTTAGTGCCCCTTGAAGAGCTTCGGGAGCAGTTTCTCGCAGAATAACGGATTTGCGGAACAACGGTTTTACCGGGGCAGCCCGCCTGGAGTTAACAAGAAATAGTGTGAAATACCGGTTCAATCGCGGGTGGGAATGGGGGGTTCACATCGGGGATCGCGAATCCAAACCCATTGGCAGGCTTTGTTTATAGCTGGAGTTATTCGAATAGGGTACTGATTCGCCCTGGACTCGACCTTTGACGATCTACAGTAATCCCCACGCCCCCTGCTTTCCCAGGCAGGGGGCATTCCTACTTGACCCAGAACTGAGCCTGCCCTGTGGAATATCCCGGATGCCTATCAATGGCATAACAAATTGATGAAGGAGTTCACAAGCATAGCGCACGCAGTTACTGGAATGTGATTTCGCCTGCTTCCCGCGTCATGCCCTCGCGACAATTGAATCGGGTTTGCAGAGCCGTGGGTGGCCTAAACCGGGTTGCCCGGTGGGTAAGCCACCCCAACTTACGTTATCGGGTTCTACCCGACCTAGTGACCGTCTGGGTCGGGAGCCGAGAAGCCCCCTTTGTACGGACGCAAGGGGGGGTGATTGTTCTAAACCCTGAAGCATCAACGTCCTACCTATTTCAGTTCCCCTCTCGAAATACCTGAAATTTCTCGATTTATCAGAACATTCGTGTTAACGCTGATTTGGCTCGGAAAGTTTGTGGTGCGCTCGTCACGACGGGGGCAACGGTCAACGCCTGCGTGGAGGCGCTTCTCGTGGCCGGGGCATCCTCGGCGGATGTGATGGCTATAGCCTGTCCCTATGGGGAGGACCAGGTCTGACTGCGAGGGCCCATCGATCGGTTCGGCGTCTTGCAACCCGTAGGTTACCGGACGGTTGGGAGAATCGGGCTCGATAAGTGTCAGATTCGGCTTCCGGCTGAGGCCCGCACCTGGAGGGAACCGATATCCGGGTTGGGAAGTCAGCCGGAGGGACAGGCCGATTCATCAGGTATCCTTTTTCCATTAGTTCCTCAAACAGGTCCATCCTGATCCCGGTCGAAAACGTCCTTTTTCTCACCTGTTCACGCCCCCCCGTAGTCACTGAAGTGCTTTTGAAACAAACACTTTGGTACCCTGAGCCTGTCCGTGAAACTTGACACGATAAAGGTGCCTGTATACTTTTCTTGGTTGCTGCGAAAAAACGAGTGGCGATGGAGTGGGACCCTTGCCCGGTATAAGGCGGGGTAATCATCCAGCTGCAAACGCGAGGAATGCATATGTCTGCTCGACGCGTGGGGATTCTGACAGGCGGAGGAGATTGTCCCGGGCTCAATGCTGTGATACGAGCTGTCGCCCGTAAAGGGATCGACGTTTACGATATGGAAATCATCGGCATCCTCGAGGGCTGGCGGGGGATGATGGAAGGGCTCTACAAGCCGCTCGATCTGAAGGAGGTTTCGGGCATCCTGCCGAAAGGCGGAACCATCCTGGGGACCTCGCGGACGAACCCGTTCAGCGAAGAAAAGGGCGAATTGACGGTGAAGGACAATATGGCCCGCCTCGGGCTGGATGCGCTGATCGCGGTGGGTGGGGACGACACGATCGGTGTGGCATCCCAGCTCTACGAGGACGGGGTCAAAGTGGTCGGTGTGCCCAAGACAATCGACAACGATCTCGACGGCACCGACCAGACGTTCGGGTTCGACACGGCAATCAACGTCGTGATGGAGGCGGTGGATCGACTCCACACAACGGCGGAGTCTCACAACCGGGTGATGGTGTGTGAAGTGATGGGGCGTCACGCAGGGTGGATTGCGGTCGAGTCCGGGATCGCCGGTGGTGCTGACGTTGTGTTGATTCCAGAGGAGCCGTTCCGGCTTCAGGATGTCTGCGACGTGATTCGGCTCCGCCACGAACGAGGCAAGACGTTCAGCATCATCGTCGTCGCCGAAGGAGCAAAGCTCGCCGATGACAGTATGGTGCTCCAGTCGGACGAGAGGGACGCCTTCGGTCACGTTCGGCTTGGCGGAATCGGGAATGTCCTGGGTGAGCAGATCGAAAAGGAAACAGGCTACGAAACACGAGTGACCGTGCTCGGACACATTCAACGGGGGGGAAGCCCCACCGCATTCGACCGCGTGCTTGGTACGCGTTTCGGCATCGCGGCGATCGACCTGGTTGCTCAGGGCGACTTTGGAAAGATGGTTGCGCTCCGGGGCACGGAGATCGTGCCTGTCGAAATCAAGGACGCCGTATCGAAGAATCGCACCGTCGATATGGGACTCTACGATATCGCAAAAGTCTTCTTCGGGTGAGCGCCGGTGGTGAGGGGGGAGTGGAATGAGGAGGACCAGATGGCAGTAAGGATTGGGATCAACGGGTTCGGCCGAATCGGTCGGCTGGTCTACCGTGCGGCGCAGTCGCAGGGCATTGAAGTTGCCGCAATTAACGACCTGACTGACGAAGCGACACTGGCCCACCTGCTCAAGTACGACTCGACGCACGGACGATATCCCGGATGTGTCGAGGCTGCCGATGGGGCCCTGCTCGTCGACGGCAAGAAGGTCAAGGTTTTCTCCGAACGTGACCCTGGTAACCTGGCCTGGGGTGACCAGGGCGTGGAGATCGTGATCGAGTCGACGGGTTTCTTCACGAGCAAAGATGGAGCTTCACAGCACCTCAAGGGGGGCGCCCGGAAGGTGATCATCTCGGCGCCCGGAAAAGGAGACCTGCCCACGGTTGTCTTCGGAATCAACGACGATACGCTGTCCGACGACGATACGGTGATGTCCAACGCTTCCTGCACGACGAATTGTCTCGCCCCGATGGTCAAGACCTTGAACGACGCCTTCGGGGTGGAGCGCGGGCTGATGACGACGATCCATTCCTACACGGGGGACCAGCGGGTGCTTGACGCACCGCACGAGGATCTACGAAGGGCTCGGTCCGCAGCTGTGTCGATGATTCCAACAACGACGGGGGCTGCGAGTGCCGTGGGCAAGGTGATTCCCGAATTGAACGGGAAACTGGACGGGATGGCAGTCCGCATCCCCACGCCGGATGGGTCCTTCACGGACTTCGTCGCAACCCTGAAGACGGCAACATCCGTCGCAGCCGTCAACGAGGCCTTCAGGTCGAATGCGGAAGGCTCGTTGAAGGGCATTCTGGAGTACACGGAAGATCCGATCGTGTCTGCCGACGTTATCGGGAACCCGCACTCCTGCATCTTCGATGCCCAGATCACGGCCGTTATGGAAGGCAACCTCGTGAAAGTCTGCGGGTGGTATGACAACGAATGGGGCTATTCCAATCGTTGTATTGATCTCGTCAGGAAAATCGCGAGTTAAGTGTCCAAGCTGTCGATCAAAGATGTGGATCTGTCGGGCAGGCAGGTCCTTGTTCGTGTCGATTTCAACGTTCCGCTCGACGAAGGCGTCGTGCAGGACGATACCCGCCTTCTCGCATCTCTTCCGACGATTCGCTACATCCTGGACCAGGGTGGACGACCTGTCTTGATCTCCCATCTGGGAAGGCCGGGAGGGGAACGTGTCGACGCTCTCTCCCTGGAACCGGTCGCAGAGATTCTCGACGGCCTGATCGATGAACCGGTCCGGTTCGTGCCCGAGTGCGTGGGTGATGTGGCCAGGGCTGCTACGAAGGCCCAGTCCGCGAACGAAGTGCTGATCCTCGAGAACCTTCGGTTTCACCCTGAAGAAGAGGACAACAACCCGGCATTTGCGATGGAGTTTGCTGCTTTCGCAGACCTCTTCGTGAACGACGCGTTCGGGACCGCTCACCGGGCGCACGCCTCGACAGAAGGCCTCACGCATCACTTCGCGACGTGTGCAGCAGGTCTGCTGATGCAGAAAGAACTCGAGTATCTGGACGGCGCCCTGTCGGACCCGGAGAAGCCATTCGTGGCGGTGATGGGAGGCGCGAAGGTCTCGGGAAAAATCGACGTGATCAGCCAGCTGATGACGAAGGTCGATGCGCTCCTGATCGGGGGTGGGATGGCCTACACCTTCTTCAAGGTGATGGGTCTGGAGATCGGACGTTCCCTGCTGGAAGAGGACCGGATGGCCGTGGCTGAAGAGATTGTGGGCGAGGCGGAGAAGGCGGGCATCGACCTGGTGCTGCCTGTCGACTCTGTGGTGGCGACGGGCCTGTCGGAGGATGCGGTCACAGCTGTCGTCGACCGTGCCTCGATCCCCGTGGACCAGGAAGCGGCAGATATCGGGCCCGAGACGCAGGCATTGTTCGGCGAATGGATAGGAAAGGCCAGGACCGTGGTCTGGAACGGCCCGATGGGGGTCTTCGAGATGACGCCGTTCTCGAATGGGACCAAAGCTGTAGCCCGGGCGATGGCGGAGGCAACCGACAACGGAGCGACGACCGTCGTGGGCGGAGGCGAAACCGCCGCTGCTGTGGTTGACCTGGGACTGCAGGACCGGATCAGCCACGTTTCCACCGGTGGAGGGGCCTCGCTCGAGTTTCTTGAGGGAAAGGCGCTTCCCGGTGTCGAGGCGCTGTCCTATGCCAACTGATTCTTTCATTTTTCCCGACAGAAGGGAATCCCGATGAGTAACAGACGACCCATCGTGGCCGGTAACTGGAAGATGAACAAAACGGTGGACGAGTCGGAGTCCCTCGCCCGGGAAGTTGCGGGTGTGGTGAGCGGAGTGGACGATGTCGATGTGGTTGTCTGCCCGACGTTCACGGGGCTCGATCGTGTGTCAGCAGCTGTTGCGGGGACGAATATCGAGGTGGGGGGTCAGAACGTACACTGGGAGTCCGAAGGCGCCTACACGGGCGAGATCTCAACGGCGATGCTGTTGACCGCCGGATGCAGCCACGTTATATTAGGTCATTCGGAGCGTCGGCAATTCTTCGGCGAGACGGATGAAACCGTGAATCGGCGTTTGAGAGCGGCCATCGAGGCCGGCCTGACGCCGATTGTTTGTGTCGGCGAGTCCCAAAGCGAACGAGAGAGTGGTACGACGGCCCGCGTGATAAGCGCTCAAGTCAACGGCGCGCTCGAAGGAATCGGGTCAGATGACGTCGCGAGAATCGTAATGGCCTACGAGCCTGTCTGGGCCATCGGAACAGGATTGACGGCGACGCCCGAGCAGGCTGAGGAAGTTCACGCTCAGATTCGCGGTGAGCTGGCCGGATTGGCTGGCCAGTCGACGGCAGACGGGGTTCGGATTCAGTACGGTGGCTCCGTGAAGCCCGACAATGCGGTAGAACTGTTTTCCAAACCGGACATCGATGGTGGGCTGATTGGTGGGGCTTCGCTCGAGGCCGATTCATTTGCCGCCATCGTCAAGGCAGCAGAGAGTTGAGGTTTTCGCTATGTATTATCTTCTCTTAGGTGTGCACATCCTGGTCTGTGTGGTCATGATCGTCTCCATTCTGATGCAGGCTGGGCGCGGTGGCGGCCTCGCGGGAGGAGCGTTCGGCGGAATGGGCGGCGGAGGCGGCAGCCAGCTTTTCGGTGGCGGTGGCGCGGCCACGTTTCTGACCAAAGTGACGACCTATTCGGGGGTATTGTTCTTCGCCACTTGCGTGGGGCTGTGGTACACCGCTCGGACGGGCGAGTCGCTGCCCGAGACCGCTGCGGAAAAAATGCTGCAACAGCAGGGCACCCCGGTACCCCTTACGCAGCCCGAGGCACCCCTGCCTCTCGATGCGACAACGCCGGCGACCGAAGCAACAACGCCTGCGTCAACAGACACGACAACCAACTGATCTAGTGCCGAAGTGGTGGAATTGGTAGACACGCTACGTTGAGGGCGTAGTGGGCGTCAGCCCGTAGGAGTTCGAGTCTCCTCTTCGGCACCAAATAAATTGTGGTTCTTCAGGGGCTTACACGTGAGCGTGTAAGCCCCTGATCTGTGTACACGAAATCAGTGGCCGCCGGTCATCGTTTCAGACGCTTCGTTCGCAGAAAAGAAAGAAGGACACCGAGAGAGCCGGGTTATGTGTAGCAAGGCTGGGTGGGTACATAAGTTAAATTTATTCTTCTCTGCGCAAAAATTCTTGTTTTATAATGATTTACCTGCGAGGTTGCAGGATCACACATTCGTTGGGTGGCATCCGTTATAGAAGATATAGCACGAGATGGCAACCAGGCGCGTGCTGGAGTGCGAAACTTATGAGGACTCCAAACATCGGAATGCCGGAAAGGATGTCCACGTGTCGAGCGCTTCAAAGGTGGAGGGGCAGGAGAAGGATCCATTCGGAATCCCGGAGGACCAGGACTTCGGCGACGTGCCCGTGGCGGTGCGGGAGACGGACCACTACCAGGAAGAATACGTCGCTGGGTTCGTGGAAAAATGGGACGAGCTGATCGATTGGGAGAGCCGGGCGGAAGGTGAAGGCAGCTTCTTTATCGATCATCTCAAGGAGCGGGGGGCGCGAAGAATCCTCGATGTGGCGACCGGAACAGGCTTCCATTCCGTTCGGCTGCTCCAGGAGGGGTTCGAGGTCGTGAGTGCCGACGGGAGTCCCCAGATGCTTGCCAAGGCCTTCGAGAATGGACGCAAGCGAGGCGAAATCCTGAGCACCGTTCAGGCGGGCTGGCGATTTCTCAACCGGGACGTGCACGGGGTGTTCGACGCAGTGATTTGTCTCGGCAACTCCTTCACTCATATGTCCCGGGAACGGGATCGACGGAAGGCGCTCGCGGAGTACTACGCCGCGCTCAAGCACGACGGGGTGCTGATCCTGGATCACCGGAACTACGATGCGATTCTGGACGACGGCTTCAGCTCGAAGCACGTTTACTACTACTGCGGCGAAAACGTGACGGCCGAGCCCGAGCACGTGGATGAGGGGCTTGCCCGCTTCTGTTACACGTTTCCCGACGGCTCCAAGTATCACCTGAATATGTTCCCCCTCCGGAAGAATTACGTCCGTCAGTTGATGACGGAGGTGGGTTTTCAGGAGACCTCGACCTACGGAGATTTTCAGGCAACGTATCAAGAGGATGAACCGGACTTTTTCATCCACGTCGCGGAGAAGGAATACGTCGAAAGGGCTGCCTGATGGCGTATTCCGATGCCGTCTCGACGGCGCGAGAGTATTACAACAGCGCTGACGCGGATGCGTTCTACCACGAGATCTGGGGTGGCGAGGACATCCACGTTGGGATTTACCTGGAGCCGGACGAGACGATCCTGACGGCGAGCTGTCGCACGGTCGAGCAGGTTGCTCGGCGAATCACGAAAGGCTTGCACGAGGGCAGTCGAGTCCTCGATATGGGATCCGGCTACGGCGGCGCAGCCCGCTACCTCAACAGGACCTTCAGCTGTCACGTGACGGCGCTCAACCTGAGCGAGGTCGAAAACGAGCGCCATCGTCAGCTCAACCAGGAACAGGGAATCGATCGGATCGAGGTGATCGATGGCAGCTTCGAGTCGATCCCGTGCGAAGACGTATCGTTCGACGTCGTCTGGTCCCAGGATGCGATCCTCCACAGTGGAGATCGAGACCGTGTCCTGTCCGAGGCGTGCCGCGTTCTGAGGCCCGACGGCGAGCTGGTGTTTACCGATCCGATGCAGGCTGATGACTGTCCGCCGGGTGTTCTGCAACCCATCTTCGACCGCATCCATCTCTCTTCGCTCGGCTCGCCTTCCTTCTATCGCGAAAGCGGGAGGAAGGCTGGCTTCAGCACGTTCACCTACGAGGATATGACGGACTGTCTCGTCCGGCACTACACACGCGTGTTGGAGGAAACGGAACGCCAGGCCTCGCGCCTCGTTGGCCGCGTGAGCGCGGACTACGTCGACCGGATGAAGAAAGGCCTGCAACACTGGATCGACGGGGGACAGGATGGGTATCTGACGTGGGGTATCCTGTGTCTGCAGAAGGACGGGAAGTCTTCGTGAAGAGCACGCCGTAACCAGGCGACCTGGCGAGTCCGCCGTTCAGCGCCGGACAGGAGAAGGGATTACGTCACAGACGTAGTCCCTTGTTTCGTTTCGGCAGCCGCGCTCCGCTTGCGACGGATCTTTCCCCATCCCATCTTGCATCGCACGAGTGAGTGAAGCCGACCCGCCGGATGAGATCCAGATGATCGACCCCAGAAAACATCGCCAGCTGTTCATCGACGATTTTGCGATCGAGACCGAGACGCGTACGACCCGAACGCTGCACTCGCCGAAGAAGTGGGGCCCCGTTATCACCGGTGGCATCCAGAGCCGGACCTGCCCTCAGTGGAATTCGGACAAGAATCTCTGGGAATGGTGGTACTTCGGCGGGCACGTCTACTATGCCACCTCGGAGGACGGCGAACACTGGGAGAAGCCGAGTCTGGGTCTGTTCGAATGGAACGGATCGAAGGAGAACAACATCGCCTACGATCCGGAAGGACAGGCCGCCTTCGATCCGAGCCAGAAGCGTCCCGGCAGGCTGTATCACTGTGTGAGGGACGAGACTGACCCGGACCCGAATCGGCGTTACAAGGGTCTCCTGAGCGCAAGCAGCCGATACCCCGCCGTTTCCCCCGACGGTTTCCACTGGACGATGATCGATACCCCGCCGATTCCCAGTCAGGACGAGTCTCAGTTTACACACGATCGGGAGTCCGGACGGTTCCTAGCGTTCGTCAAACAGCCCACCGAATGGGGCCGCTCGGTCTGGCTTTCGACAAGCGAGGATTTTGAGTCCTTCACCGATCCGACCCTGATCTTCCATACGGACGAGATCGATCGCGAGAACCGACGACGTCGAGTGCGCGAGGTCGTCGACAACCCGGCCTACATCACGCCCCCGATTGTCGATGATGAGGATTACATCGCCGAGTGCTACAATATGGCGGTCCTGCCCTACGAAGGACTCTATGTGGGGTTCCCGACGATCTTCAACCCGTTTGGCGCGATTCCGCCCCCTGCAACCAACTTTACCCGCATCAATCAGATCGAAATGAGCGTCTCCCGCGACTTGATGCACTGGGACCGCGTTGCCGATCGATCCCTGTTCATCGGCCTCGAATCGTTCGACGGGGAGAATTATGGCTGCAGTCAACTGTTGATGGCCGGTCATCCGGTTGTGCGGGATGATGGTGAGATCTGGTGCTACTACAATGCCTTGCGCACGCCGGGTAGCATCGAGCTCTACAGAGAGTTCGATCGATGTCGTGAGCTGACGCGTCTCGGCGTGAAACCTGGGCACTTCGAAGATTCCGGGGCCCTGTCGCTCGCGAAGCTGCGTCCGGACGGCTTCGTTTCGATCGATGGTGCGGAATGCGGCACGGTGCTCACGAAGCCCTTCGATCTCAAGGGAGGGAACGTCTACATCAATGCGGACGCGACCTGGGGTGAGGTCTACGCCGAAATCGTGGATGGGGAAACGCGAAAGCCGCACGACGGGTTTTGGGTACCCGGCGAGCGCCCGGATCCCTTCACCGGGGACGACACAAGGGCCAGGCTACGTTGGAAACACCCGCACGATCTGGTCTTCGAGAAACCCGTTCGTCTCAAGTTCTACCTTCGGCACTCTCGCCTGTATTCCTTCTGGATCGAGTAGCGCACCCCCGGTGTGATCTCGCCAACCCCGGCGCGAAGGAGAAGACAATGCCTCTCAAGTTCGAAGAAGGTCAGAAGTTCCCCAACGTCAGCCTGGTCGACGATCGAGGGAAGGAGGTCACGGTCAAAGATGTGGGGAGACGTCAGCCTCTGATCCTGGCCTTCTTTCGCGGCCCGTGGTGACCGAAGTGACGGGTTCAACTGAAGGAACTGGTTCAGTTCCACGAGCGAACAGAGGTATCATATTGTAAGGTGGCGGCCGTGTCGGTTGATCCACCCAGAGTGCTGGAAGCCTTCAAGGCCGGGCTGGGGGCCGCGTTCCCGCTCTTGAGCGACGAGCATCTGGCTCTCACGGACGCTCTGGGTATTCGCGAAACGACAGACACGCGTCACGGCCCGCTTCCTGTGCCTTACACTTTCGCGCTTCTGCCGGATCTGACGATCCACCGGATCTTCAACGGATGGTACTCCGTCGGTCGCCCCACGCCCGACGAGCTTCGGATCACGATTCGGGAAATGACGGCCAGAACGGTGAAGGACATAGACTTCAGAGGAGAGTGAAGGTCGAGGCGTCGTCCGTTCGTGCACGTTCACAGAGGTAAACAATGTCATTCATTGAAACGGAAACACACGATCAGGTTTTCGTGATCCGACTCAACCGTCCCGACCGACTGAATGCGCTCGGGACGGAGATGCGCCAGCTGATGGGCGAGGCGTTCGTCCAGTTTCGCGACAGTGATTCGCTCGAGGTGGCGATTCTGACGGGAACCGGACGCGGATTCTGCGCCGGCGAGGATATGAAGGAGTCGGTGGAAAAGGGGACGCTGGGATCTGCAGGACAGAAGGTAGAGAATCCGTTCAACGACCGTAGGCTGCAAAAGCCCGTGATCGCGGCGGTGAACGGATTCGCGATGGGGGGTGGGTTTATGCTCGTGGAGCGTACGGACCTGCGGGTGGCGGTCAAGGGTGCGGTCTTCGAGATGTCCGAGGCAAAGCGGTGGTTGCTTGGAGGCTACAACCACGGTTATGTCGCCGGTTTACCGCACGCGATCGCAACCGAGATGGCGTTGGGCTACCGCTTTACCGCGGAACGGCTGTATGAGGTCGGGTTCCTGAATCGTCTGGTCGAGTCCGACGAGCTGTTGCCAACCGCGATGGAGATGGCCGAGCATATGCTGACGCTGCCGCCGGCGGCGAGGGTCAATACAATCCATATGATGCGTCAGATGATCCCGCGTGTCGATCCGAAGTTCGAACGTCTTTCCGCCGCCCTTCACGAGCACGGCTGCAAGGAAGATCGAATGGAGTCCCGGCGAGCCTTTGCGGAGAAACGGAAGCCGAACTACAAGGGATGGGACGACCCCGCAGATCGGCATCGGTTGCCGACGCTGGAGTCCACCGGAGAAGACGGCTCCTGAATGCGGTGGGACGACAACAGGGTCACTTCAAGCTGAGTCCACCACGAAGGGACGACCAATGTCTGGGAGACCTGGACCACTGACAGGTGTTCGTGCGGTGACGTGCTCGACGGCGCAAGCGGGGACGGTGCCGTATGCGTTGATGGCGGATCTCGGTGCGGAAGTGATCAAGATCGAGGTGCCGGGGAAGGGTGACAAGTCTCGCAACTCGGGGATGATCGAAGGATTTCCCAGCGCGTATTTTGAGACGAACAACCGTGGCGTAAAGAGCGTGACCCTCAGCCTGAAAGAGGAAGAGGGACTGGAGATCCTCCACAAGCTGGTGAAGACGGCTGATGTTTTTGGACAGAACTTCCGGCCGGGAGCCGCGGAGCGAAACGGGTTCGGCTACGAAGACCTAAAGAAGATCAATCCGAAGCTCGTCTATATGTCCGTGTCGGGTTACGGCACGAAGGGCCCGCACGGTCATCTGGGTGGCGTGGATGCGGTGGGACAGGCGTTGGGTGGAATCGCGCAGGCCTACGAAGTGCCGGGTCAGACGATGCGGACCGGCATCGTGTCGGTGGCGGATGAGTCGTGCGCGATCCTGGCGTTTGGGGGACTGCTCGCCGCGCTCTACTGCGCGAAGACAACGGGTGTCGGCCAGAAGGTCGAGACGTCCCTCGTGGGAGCGACGGTACGGCTGATGGGGTGGACGCTGACGACGACAATGTGGCGCGATGCCGATCCGATCACCGGGGCGCGGGTGACGGGGACGCCTGAACGCCCGGGTTTGGCTGCGAGCTTTGACGATCGGGATGGGAAGCCGTTCGTGTTTCAGCTTGGCGGTGGAAGCTGGGAAGAAGCGATGAAGGCTGTTGGATTCTACTCGACGCTAGAAGAGCGGGGCATCGCCGATCTCGGCCTGGCCATCTCGTCGGCAGAAAAGCGGAAGGCAATTTTGGGAACGCTGGGCGAGTTTTTCGCCAGGGGCTGTCGCGACGAATGGATCGAGACGCTGCGGGACGCGGGGATCGTGGCGGCCCCGATCAACACGCTGCTCGAAGCCTCGAGCGATCCGGATGTACTTGCGAACGGCTATGTGAGCGAGAAGGAATATCCTGAATACGGGAAGACTGTGAAGGTGCACGGCTCACCGTGGCAATTCTCCGAGACACCGGCAAAGATTGGTGTGGCGCCTAGGTTGGGTGAGCACAATGAAGAGCTCCTGACAGAGCTGGGCTACGACGAGGATAGGGTTGCTAACCTGATGGAGCGCGGAATCATATAGACTCCAAGGTGGATAACGACAAGCATCTACGTAGAGTTAACACCGTGTTCCCGAGTGCCGCCAAGGCGGGTTCCGCTGGGCGGTGTATCGAGGGGCCGGTTTAGTATCGACGCACAGCCTCGAAGTCGCGTATAGTAAAACTGTGCAGGAATCTCCAGCTGCTGTTGCGGCGGGACGGATCCAGGACATCCCTGGTACGAGTTCTTCAGGCTTTGGCCTCTTCCACGGGCCTCAGGTTCTAAGCCAGATGGTGGCCATCAGGCTCAGCCATATGGTAACCATCAGGCCGATCGGCCATTGACAGATATTTCGGAACGTAGCGCATCGAAACGGGCGTTCATATCTGTTCGCATCTCCCTGGTGTTCAGTTCCAGATTGCTGAGCCGCGCGTCGACTTGCTGTAAAGCGGCTCGTGTTCCGAGGTCCTCTGCCATAGACCTTTGCTCCCTTCGCTGGGGCCCAACTCTCTTCGGGCCCGCGATCAAAAGAACAATTCACCTCAGGATGTACCTCAAGTCATCAATTGTGGATAGGCAAATGCTGTGCCTGCGGTGACCTGACCCCCTGGATTGTTCCCAGTTTCAGAGTTAGAATCTGGGACAGACAGAGGGGTTTTCTATGTCGAGGGAGCGGTATTCAGCAGAGCAGATCATCGGTCAGCTGCGGCAAGC
>DJHM01000007.1:23888-38226 GCA_002433075.1 Latescibacteria bacterium UBA6620 | reverse complement strand
CAGATTCTAACTCTGAAACTGGGACAAACAGAGGGGTCAGGTCAAAGGACTACCGCAGTTGCAGAGACGCATCCGGCTTGTCGGCAGATCCAACTCTCCCATTTGGAGAGATACAAAGGTGTGTTCGGGAAGCGAACGATGAAGCAGTCGGTTCAAGCGGACAACCAGTTCCTCGATTGAACTGTACTGGTCGACCAGACTCTCGAGAATCCCGTGGAAAATCAGTAACGGTATCGCTGCTGCCATCGCGTGTCCGGTCACATCGGCCAGGACACCGGCTACACGACCATCGGGAAACTGATAGTAATTGAAGAAGTCTCCACCAACGTGGGTGGCCGGAATACACCGACCGGCTATATCGAACCCTTCAATCTGAGGTCTGGTTTTGGGCATCAGGTTCATCTGCATTTCGTGGGCGGTCTGAAGCTGTTGTGTCTGTTCCAGCATCATTTCTTCCAGCTGAAGATTCTGGAGCTCGCGTTGCTCCAGTTCCAGATAGCGATTGAAGGTGATTCCAAACTCCTGGGCAAATTGCAGTCCAATTTGAACTTGCTCTTCACTTAGGGGTTCGATAGCGGCGATCATCAGCCATCCATGTTCGAAGAAAAACGCGAAACCACTTTCCTGGTCACCAACTCTTTTCCAGGTATTCAAGACTTCTTTCAGAATGCCCGACGCGATCTTGTGGGCTTCCTCTTTAAGGATCCGACTTCGCCGCTTCTCGAGGCTTGTCCGATCCCACAAGAGATGGCAATAGGCATCCCTGCGTTCCTTCTCCTCCAGCAATGTTGCCGCCCCTTCCTCCAAGAAACGGGTCAGACCGTGCCTCGGTCACAGTGGCTGAACCCGGTTCCTGGTCCGACAACCGGCTATGCCAGAAGTAGGCCTCAAAGGCCGAATGCGATCCCTCTGTGACCGGGACCATCCAGTTCAGCGTATCACCCCGGGGTCTGAATATGGTGAGCGCGCTCAGGAGCATCTCGAATCCAAGGTCCCCCAGTCCTCTGACCAGAACTTTGGCCACATTTATGAGGTCGTCGAACCCCTCGATCTCTCCCGTGAGGGTCCTCACGTCACCCAGTGCTGCTTCGACTTCGAGTGCGACAAGGAGCTGAGCTTGGGTTTTGCGAGAGTGAGTCATTGTATTTTACCAGTCCGCGTTCTGGCTCAAGGGTTAAGTTGATTCGCGATATGCAACCACCACTTCCAGTTTGTGGCCTTTGTAGCAAACGCGCAATAGCCAATCAGCTTGCATCGTTCCTCTTGCAGGTCACTCAGGGGCGACGAAACGGATTCGGGTCCGGTAGAGACGCATGCAGGTCCAGCTTCGTAAACAGCTTCTCCACCTTGACATCCTCGATCCGGTAGGCACGACCCGAGGGTCGATGCATCACATACGCCCGATCTCCCGTGCGCCGCACGATCAGGGAATCCGTCTGGTCCAGGTCGTCGATGAGCACAACCAGGCCCACATCCTCCTCGCCCTTCGACGCAGCCTCGACCTCCGACCACGTCAGCCGTTGCAGGAACCCCACATAGCTAAAGGCGGCACTCGAGTTGAGCGAATCTCGCCCCCCCCCCTCCGATCGGTACCATACGAACTCGGTCCCAAGCGACGAAGGTCGTTCCGACTCGATCTCCTCACGCGTCAGTTCGACGACGAGATCGTCACGAGCGATCACGGCTCGACGAACGCTTCGGCGGGAAAGCGCGGTCGGAATCACTTTCCGGTCCAGCATGGGTGCGGGATCGAGCGCATCTCCGATCGGAGACCACGGATCGCCGTGAAGCTGATAGACCGTATCGCTCGAAACCACACGGATGTAGCGTTCCGGTACGGTCGCCCCCGGCAGTCGGTCACCGAGTTCAAAGGCCTGGTCCAGCCCGAGGGTTTGGAAAGCAAGGCTCCGCAAAGCACCGGTGGAGTGATGGGGCTCGAGGCCGGTTGCCGAGACAATCGTGGCAGAAGACGTCAACAAGCTGCGAAGCACCCGATGGATGGCCGCCCCGTCGGCGTGAACATCGTGCAGGGCCGGGTGAAACCAGACGCTGTCGCGACGAACGTATCGCCATCGCGATTGATCCACGACGACCTCGAGCGACGTGACATCCCCGGGGAGTGCAGGCACGTCTTCTGGAAAGGACCGAACGACCGCCTTCAGATCGCGAGCTCGGTAAGACGTCTCCCTCAGCCATCGCTCGCCCCCTACGAGACCTGCAAGGAGCACAGCCAGGGTCACGGTCAGGATTCTCACGCGCGCGCCCTTCGAATGAACCAGCCCCACCCGAAGCAGAGGAACAACACGGGGCCGACCGCGATCACGGCCACGCGCCAGGTCGCCACCGCCTCGAAGGCCTGCGGACTGAACCCCGGTTCCGTTCGTCGCCGCGCCTGCAGGGCGGCCAGGTCTTCACCATAGACCAGATCCCCCACGATGTTCAGGAAGAGCTGTTCGTGCTGGTAGCCCGGACGGAACAGATGATCGTTCTTGAACATCTCCGAACTACCCACGAGGACCAACCGCCCGCCGCTGTCCGAACCTGAGGCGTCGATCGTGGTCTTCAGATCTCCCGACTCTTCGCGCTCGAAGGAGATTCTGGGAAAGGTCCCCGCAAGTTCGAGCGCAAGTGGATGTCTTGCGTTGAAGAATGCGGGTCCTGCTGAGGGTTGTTGAAATACGGAATCGGGAAGCCACCCACCCTTCCAATCGAAAGACCACGCTTCTCGACTCGTCACAATCAAGGGATGTGCGGTGAGACCCCGGGCTGTCAGAGAATCAGGATTCGTCTCGAACCGGTTCCCCCACACGAATAGCTGGTCTCCCAGCTTTCGGGTCACCGGTGTGGTAATCGAATAGTTGTCTCGTACGGTCCGGATCAGGAATGGAAGCGCCACTTCCTGACTCTCGTATTCCCGGACCGCCCTTCGATTGACCTGGGTCTCCAGCTGGAGGTTCGCCCGGTTGCGATCCATCAACACCTCACGCACCTGGGAAACCCCCAACCGATTGAGGTAGCGTTCGGCGTCCTGGAATTGGGGTTGCGGCCAATGGACCGTCTTGAATCCGCTTCCCCGATACTGTCGCTGCTGCACGTTGTAGTGTTGACTCGCGATGACCCCGCGACCTCCACGCGCCAGATGGTCGGACAATTGGGACAGGGCCTTCGACGCGTCCCTCCGCGGCTGGAACCAGACCACCAGGTCCGCGTCGTGGGGCAGTACGGGATCCCGTGGGTTGACGTAGGACACGCGATACCCGTATTCAACGAGGAGTTGGCGCACGTCGCTGTAGGTGTCCTCCCCCTTCGGGGGCGTTAGCTTCTGCTGGACATACTCGTAGGCTTCGGCCGGCGACAGTCTGGGAGGCTCGGAGATCAACGCCACCTGGGGAGCGGGTCGCGGATGGAGTCGTCGTGCCGCCGTCGCCACCAGGAACTCAAGATGATCGAGGTGTCTCGGTTCGATGCGTGGAACAACCACCTGTCGAACCCGATCGCTCAGGACGAGCCCGCTCCACACCGAAAAAATCTGCTCCACATCGTCAACAATCGTTTTCACCGTAAACGGACTCAGACCGGCCGACATCAGCCTCTGCCGACTGTCCGGGGAGAGCGACTCGGGCCGAATCAGGTCGACCTCCAGGCCCAGGGCCCGCAGCCTCGAGCGAACAGACCTCTCGAGGTGCTTCATACTCGCCGGCATCGATGCGCGGTGAGACTGGAAGAGCCGAACCCGAATCTTTTCGCGGAGAGGGGCCAAGGTTTCTACCGTCGACGGAAGTGGGCTGTTAAGTCCTTCATCGGTCAGGTCCACAAAGGCGCCCTGGGTCGAGGACCACAGAAACGGACTGATACCGGCAAGAGCGATCAGTCCGAGGGCGAACCCCGCCCGCCGGACGGACACAGTCGAAGCAACACGTTGCGGCAGGAACCCCGTTCCTCGTCTCAACCCGTAGGCGATCAGGAGAAACGGACCCAGACAGACCACCACCACCCGCCAGACAACGCGCGCACCTTCACTCAGATCCGGTGTAAACGGCGCCTCGGATCTAAGCACACGGCTCTCGGCCAGTCGATGAGGCTCGGACAGGGACCGGAGCATCGTTTGCGTGAAGACCCGATGGCCGTAATTCGGCTGGTTGATGATCCCGTCGCGGAAGACGCTCTCCGAGCCGATCACGATCACGTCACCCCATCTCGGGTTCTCGGGAACGAGGTGAAGCATCACATTCTGTTTCCCCACGTCGTATCCGGCGGCGATATCTCCCAGTCCGAATCCACCGCTCGGCAGGGCAACAATCCTTCCCTTCTCGGTAGTTGTACCCAATACTTCAACCCGAAATCCCGCCTCCAGCGCTTTGGCTGGATCGACCGTCAGCGGCGTGACCCCCGTAAAGTTCAGCGCACCCCGTGCCGCCGACGCAAAACCCTTCAGATTGTAGTAGCCGGGCATGACCCGGAGATGAAACGGCGCCGTCACCTCCTTGACCGCCCTCGTTGAATCCGCCACGTAGACCGGTCCGTGCTGGGCGTCCGTCAGAAGATCCAGCTGCGGCCGGATTCCAAAGGAAGCCATCAATTTTTCCCACGCGGGATTCGGGTCGGCGAAGAAGACCGGCTGACCGTCTTCGAACCCGTAGAGCAGATCGTACCCGCTGCCCGCCAGCACAGCCGTTCTCCCCGATGCCACGAAACGATGGAGAGACCGAATATCCGCTTCCTCCACCTCCGATGGCGACAGCCAGAACAGAACGTCGATCTCATCCAGGTCGCCTGGGGTCGTCTCTCTGAGGACGCCCTTCTCCCCGAGTAAACCTCGGAGCAGACTGAAAGACGCGGGCGCCGTCACCCCGTGGACAACTGGTGTCGGGTCATCCTGGTGTTTCAGATGCGCGACGATGAGCGCTTCCAGCGACGACACATCGCTCGGCAGGATGCCCTGAATCAACACATCCCGATGGCTTCCTCGACTGATCGCCAGAGAAGACCAGACGGCAATTTCCTCGTTCGTGTCTTCTCTGATTTCTTTCGTCTTGAACGGTGCCGCTCCGTGTCGTGACGCATACCGCTGTCCGATCTCCCCACCCCGATCCGGGTCGATCACGTTCACCCGGATGTTCCCATCCGAGCTTTTCTCCATGGCCTCGAGCACCGCAGTCACCTGCCGCTCCACTTCTTTCAGATGGGACGGCATCGCATCTTCTCGGGATACGAAATACGTCAGCAGAACCGGATCCTTAAGTGATTGGAGATACCCTTCGCTCTCCTGCGACAGGGACCCAGGCAACCTCCCCGACAGATCGAGCGCCACGTCTCCAAAGTGTCGCAGAACCTGCTGAGCCTGCATCAGCCCCAGAATCAGAAAAGCGCAGGCCACCCCCACCCACGCCAGATCCCACCGTCGTCTGTATCCTTTATCCGCCATCCCTACTTTCTGACTTTGCCTCTACTCTGCACTTTGCACTTTGCATTGCTCTAATCTCCAAACTCCCCTCCAACCTTCCTCAGCGTCACCAGATTCATGAACACAAAGAAAACGATCATCGACCCGAAATAGGCCACGTGCCCAAGTCCCACCACGCCGTCCGTGAATGCCTCGAAGTGAGGCATCACCGACAACGACTGGTAAAGGAACGTGCCGACCGCCCAATCCGGCACCAGCCCGTCCAGCACTTCCACCACCTTGTCCTGCCCGCTCAGAACGAAGAGTGCACCGATCAGTGCGGCCAGGACGAAAGCCACGATCTGATCGCGCGTCAGCCCAGAAACGAACAGACCAAAGGCCAGAAACTGACCGCCCAGCAGCAGACTCCCCACATAGCCGGCAATGATCAGGCCCATGTCCGGGCGTCCCAACCACAGAAGCATTGTCGGAATCGGAAACGTGCCGGCCAGAACGATCGCGAAAAGGGTCATCGCAGCCAGATACTTCCCCGCCACGATCTGAACAGGTTGCAGTGGCAGCGTCAGCAGCAATTCGAACGTCCGTTGCGCTCTCTCCTCAGCCCAAAGCCGCATCGTGATCGCCGGCACGAACGGGATGAACAGAAACGGCAGCGAATCGAAAAAGGAGGTCATCTCCAGCTTCGCGTTTAGGAAAAAACTGTTCATGTAGATGGCACATGAAAGGCCGAGGAAAGCCGAGGCATACACATACGCGATCGTCGCGTCAAAGTAGGCGGCCAGCTCGCGTCGATACACGACGGCTGTGCCCTGGATCGTCTCACGGGTACTCTTCATACGCGAGACTCCGACGGTTGTGACCGCACGAAGTGTGCGAAGACTTCATCCATCTCTGTCGTCTCCCGTCCGGCCTCTTTCGCCAGTTCCCCGGGAGGGCCGTCCGCCAGGATCCGACCTTCATTGATGATCACGATCCGATCGGACAGGGCGGACACTTCCTGGATGATGTGACTGCTGAAAAGGATCGCCCGACCTGCCTTCAGACCTTCCAGTGTCTCTCGGAACGCCAAAACCTGAATCGGATCGAACCCGTGTGTCGGCTCGTCCAGAATCAGCACCGCCGGATCGTGGACAAGGGCCGTCGCCAGCCCCACCCGTTGACGAAACCCGGTCGAACACGCACTGACCCGCTTGGTCATGACAGGTTCGATGCCACAGACCTCAACCACCCGCTCGATGCCGGTTCGCAGATCCCCACCCTCCAGACCGCGAGCCTCTGCCACGAACCGGACCAGCCGATCGACCCGCATCTGCGCATAAAGGGGTGTGTCCCCTGACAGATACCCGATCCGCCGTCGGACTCCCAGGGATGATTCCACCGAATCGAGCCCTTCGACCGCCACCTTTCCCCGCGTCGGTGTCAGATAGGTCGCCAGCATCTTGAGACACGTACTCTTCCCTGCCCCGTTGGGCCCCACGAACCCGACGATCTCTTCCCGGTCGACCCCAAAACTGACATCGTCGACCGCACAGAAATCCCTGAAATACTTCGACACCGATTCAAGCTCAATGGATCTCATAATTTTCCACCAGATACCTCGTCACTCACCACAATCATCAACAGGGCCAACGGCCCGCAATCCTGAAGCCCAGCCCACGGGGCTGGGCTCACAGGCAAGGCAACCATGCATTTCCACGGGCTGAAGGCACGCGACCCCCTCGCAAGGACCATACCATCCCCCTCACCTCGACATCCTGAACAATGCTCACAGACCTGCCCCAGCTGCGACCCGATAGACCGCCAAAGCGCCGACGTAGGCCAGACCGGTCATATATATAAAGGAGAACCCGGCCCACCCCCACGATCCTGACTCACGACGGATCACGGCGAGAGTCGAAGAACATTGTGCACACAAGGCGAAGAAAACCATCACAGACAGGGCAACCGGAATCGTAAACGCGGGGCTGCCGTCCTCACGCTTGGCGTTGACCAACGCAAGCTTCAGCGACTCCACGTCTTCCTCCCCCTCCTCGACGCTGTAGATCGTGGCCAGCGAGGCGACGACGATTTCTCGGGCCGGGAACGCACTCAGAGAAGCCACGGCGAGGCGCCAATCCCAGCCAAGCGGTTTTACCACAGGTTCGATCAACCTACCCGCCGTGCCCAATGCACTGTTGCGAAGCGATGTCGCATCGTCCGCACCTTCCGTTCGAGGAAACGTGGCAAGGGCCCAGATCACCAGACTCGCGACGAAGATCACCGTCCCTGCACGCCGCAGGAATGCGTAACAGGCGTGGTAGACTCGAAGCCAGATCGTCCTGAAGTTGGGAACTTTGTAGGAAGGGAGCTCCATCAGGAACGGAACTGTCGTCCCCTCCAGAGCCGTCCGCTTGAGCAGCCTGGCCACCGGAACGGCAATCACCACACCGAGCAGATACAGGCCCATCATCGTAAGACCCTGTAGACCTACCCACCCTAAGATGGCCACCTTCGGGATGAATGCCGCGATAAACAGGGTATAGACCGGGAGTCGCGCAGAGCAGCTCATCAGTGGTGCGACCAGGATCGTGGCCAACCGGTCTCTTCGATCTTCAATCGTGCGTGTGGCCATAATGCCGGGTACCGCACACGCGAAGCTGCACAGCATTGGAATGAAGGAGCGTCCCGACAGACCACACCAGCGCATCAACCGATCCATCATCAGTGCGGCACGGGGCATATAGCCGCAGTCTTCTAGGACGGAAATGGCGAAAAACAGGAAAGCGATCTGCGGAAGGAAAATGACGACGCTACCCACACCGGCGATAGCTCCGTCAACCACGAGACTCCTGAAGAGACCTTCCGGGATCTTTGAACCCACCCGATTCCCGAACAGGCTGACCGTGCCGTCGATCGCATCCATGAACGGGGCCGACCAGCTGAAGATCGCTTGGAAGACGATGACCATCACCGCGAAGAACGCCAGAGACCCGAAGACGGGATGGGTAAGCGCCCGGTCCACTCGATCCGAGCGGCTATCAGTCAGACCAGGAGGGTTTGTGAAGGCGCCTTCGAGTGTGGAATCGATCCACTCCGAAACATCTTCCACCGGAACTTCCGTCGATGCGGATCTGGGTCGACGGAGGCAATCGATCAGATCCTCGAGTCCCTCACGTCGAGTCGCAGATACCGGGACGACATCGATCCCGAGTCGATCCGACAATCGGGCGCAGTCGACGGCAATACCCTTCGAACGTCCCAGGTCGACCATATTCACCGCGACGACACAGGGGAGCCCCGTCTGGAGTACTTCAGACACGAGGTTGAAGTTTCTCTTCAGGTGAACCACGTCGGCAACGACAAGAACCGCAGAGAGGGGTCTTTCGCCATCGAGCTGGTTCTTCAGCACTTCCCCCACAACTTTCTCGTCGGGAGACCGGCCATCGAGGGTATAGCTTCCGGGAAGATCGAGCAGATCGAGGTGGGATCGGTCGGAGAGCCGGAGGCGGCCCTGTTTACGTTCGACCGTAACGCCGGCGTAGTTGCCGACGCGTTGATGCAGCCCCGTCAGGGCGTTAAAAAGGGTCGTCTTCCCCGTGTTCGGGTTCCCGACGACCCCAATCAGTGGCGGTTCTTCATCCGCCTCGATGTGTGTTGAATTCACGTGATGCCCGCAGGCAATGGCTCAGGCGACCAAGGGACGTACCGTAATTCTTCGGGCGTCCTCTTCCCTCAGGCAGAAGCGCCCGCCCTCCCCGTGGACGACGACCGCGGCGCCCCTACGCAACAGCCGTACATCGACGCCTGGCGAGATGCCCACCGAGTCGAGGCGATCGTTCAGGTTGTCGCCCCCGTCTACGGAAAGGATCCGGGCCGGTTCGTTGACCCGAAGATCGCTCAAGTTAATCGGTTTATCATTCCCTCGGATCTCGTCTTCCTGTGGAAGGATAAACCCCAACACGTTGCCTCTCCTGACTTTAACCACGCCATCGTTAGGCTGATACATCTTGTGTTTGGCTTACCAAACACAAGACGCCTGAACGGTACTTCAGGGACGGGAGAATGTCAACGGGTTAGTTCGAGATTCTTCAACTTTTTCCGTCGACTATCCCAGATCCCGATCCACCAGGAAAAGCCCGTATTTGTCGTCCCCCACCAGCTTCAGCTTCTGAACGATACTTGCCACATCTGCCTCTTCTTCAACCTGACGCTCCACGAACCACCGGAGGAAGTTGTCCGTGGCGTGGTCTCGCTCGGCAAGCGCGATGTCGACGAGGTTGTTGATCATTCCACTGGCCTGTTGCTCTTCCTCATATGAATCCTGGATGGCGACCAGCGGCGAGTCCCACGTGTGGGGCGGCTCCGCGATCGGGCGCATCGTCACCTTGCATCCACGTTCGTGGATGAAATCGTAGATTCTCAGGGCATGGCCACGCTCTTCCCTGTATTGCGATCGGGCCCATTTCGCGAACCCCTGCAGGTTCTCCACTCGAAAGTAAGACTCCATCGCCAGATAGTGATACGCAGAGTGAAACTCGTGATTCATCTGCCTGTTCAGAACGTCGAGCACCTTCTCGTTGATCATACCGCCCCCAGATCATTGATCAAACCCTTAACTCTTAGTCAAGTGTAGGGACCGAACGTGTCAGGTCAAGATAAATTCGTTCTGACGATCACCTTCAGGAAACGACTTTGTGGCGTGGAACGTTTTGTGTATACTGGAACCCCGCTCGCCGTCCAGATTGGAGAAACCGATGATCTCCGACAGAATGCTGAAAGCACTGAACGATCATCTGAACATCGAATTCCAGTCGGCCTATTACTACCTGGCAATGTCCGCCTCCTTCCTGAGGGAAGACTTCAACGGGTTCGCGCAGTGGATGCGGGCTCAGCACGGCGAAGAGATGGTCCACGCGATGAAATTCTACGACTTCATCGACGACCGGGACGGCGCCATCGAGTTACAAGCCTTGCAGGGTGAACAGAGTGAGTGGGACAGTCCCCTTCACGTGTTCGAGAGCGCCCTGGAACACGAGCGGATGGTCACCTCCAAGATTTACGACCTCGTCGACCTCAGTCTCGAGGTCAGAGATCACGCAACCAACACGTTTCTCCAGTGGTTTGTCACAGAACAGGTCGAGGAAGAAGCCACAGCCAGCGATATCATCCAGCAGCTGAAGCTTATCGGTAACGACGGAAACGGGCTCTTTATGCTCGATCGGGAACTGGGTCAGAGAAGCGGCATCGAGGCCGAAGACGAAGCCGGTGCCCCGCCCGCCTGAAATGGATTGTGGTTCGAGTATCAGGATTGCTATCTCATGATTCAGTCATTTGGACTTGTTACTACAAAGCATGCATCTAGCCTAAATGTAGTCTTTACAAGATGATTTGTTGACAAAGCCTCATCTCGGTATTATCTTCCTTAATATTCCTCATCGAAGCATCTATCCCGTTCCCCACGGGAAAAGTTCCCGAACACCTGATCGAATCTGAGCTGTTCGGTTACGAAAAGGCGCCTATTGGGGGGCCGATCGCAAGAAGCGCGGATTGTTCGAACTGGCGGACGGGGGCACGCTGCTCCTCGACGAAATCGGATACATGAGTTTGTCCCTCCAGGCCAAGTTGCTCAAGGCCATCGAGTAAAAGACGTTTCGTCGGCTGGGAGGAGAAGACGAAGTACAGGTCAAGGCGAGAATCATCGCCAGCACAAATGTCGACCTGGAAGCAGCGATGTCGGAACAGAACTTCCGCGAGGATCTCTAGTAGCGGCTGAACGAAATCCGGATCACGTTGCCGCCCCTGCGCGAACGCAGCGAGGACGTCATCCTCCTCGCCGAGAGTTTCATCGAAGAGTTTGGGCGCACTTACAAACTGGGGCAACGAACGCCGACGGAAACGTCCAGAGAGCTGTTGAGGGAGTACCACTGGCTTGGAAACGTGCGTGAACTGAGCAATGCCGTCAAACGCGCGATGATCATGCACGACGCCGAGACACTGCAGCCCGACACGATTCCGGTCAGCATTCGAACAACGAATTCACTGGCCACACAGAAGTGGAACAGCAACCAGCTTGTAATTGACATACCCGACGGTGGCGTTACATTTGAGGAAGTCGAAAAACACGTCATCGACCATACGTTGAAGTTCACTAGAGTGGAATAAGAATAAGGCAGCGCGGATGCTGAAGATTTCCCGCCCCCGGCTGCTTCGGAAAACAGAAAAATACGAGCCCGAACCTTAAGAAGGAGGTGAGCGAAAGAGAACGAAGTTCGGTCCGGTTCCCCTATCGGGCCTGGTTCTTCCAGAACCCCACAACGCGTCCACAGCAATCCCCAGCACCGCCCCCCACGGCGGTTCGATTGCGCCCCTGCGACGCGGCGGAAGAATCGATTTTTCCCAACGAATCCCCATACGACCCATTGTTCTGAGCAACTCCCCTCAGACGTGAGTACAGCCTCGATTCGGGCCCTCGCAGGAGGCGCCGGTTTCGAATCGTGTAGACGAACCATTGAAGTCGCTCGATTGGAGCGACTCGAGGGGGAAACGAATGCCGTCCACCGCTTCGCGTGGAAAGGAAGGGCCAAAGACGCCGGGCAGTCGTCGCTCAGCGTTAGAACTCTACCTCAAAGACATTGCCTACAACACCCTGCTGACATCTCAGCAGGAATTCGACCTGGCTGTGCGGATTCGGGCGGGTGACCGCAGGAGCCTGGATAAAATGGTCGAATCGAATCTTCGATTCGTCATCACAATCGCTAAAGAGTACCAGGGACGAGGACTCCCGCTCGAGGACTTGATCGCGGAGGGGAACGTGGGGCTCGTTCGTGCCGCGACCCGATACGACGAGACCGTTGGCGTCAAGTTCACAACCTACGCCGTCTGGTGGATTCGCCAGGGCATCCTTTCCGCTCTGGCTGAAAAGGCCCGAATGGTTCGGCTGCCAGTCAACAAGATCAAGCATCTCTGTCGTCTGGAGCGCATCGCCTCCGGCCTCAAACAGGAACTCGGAAGGGAGCCGACGACTGAGGAAGTCGCCAAGGGCGCGGAGATGCAGCCCAAGCAGGTCCAGGATCTGCTCGACGCATCTCGCTGGCACGTATCACTCGACACCCCGCTGGAGGACGGTCCGGATACGTCCCTCCTCGAAATCATAGAAGACAAAGACGCGGTTACGCCCGAACACGTCGTCATGCACCAGGCTATGGTCGACGAGGTCCGTTCCGCGCTCGAATCGCTCTCTCCCCGAGAGGCCCAGATCCTGAAGCTTTACTTCGGTCTGAATACCGAGGATCCCATGACCCTCGAACAGATCGGCAACCAGTTCAGCCTCACCAAGGAGCGAGTCCGGCAGATTCGCGACAAAGCGCTCGCCGCACTCAAGCATCCATCGCGAATGCGTAAGATTCGCGTCTATCTAATGGAAAACTGAGCGGAGTCGACCCGTGTCCTTCCAAGTCACCGGCATCCACCATACCACACTCGTCGTATCCGATCTAGAAGACGCGCGCGCTTTCTACGGCGACATTCTGGGTCTACCGACGATCGATCGACCGGACTATGACTTCGACGCCTGCCTGACGCAGCTAGGCCAGAACGGCGTGCGGCTCGTCGGGGGCCCTGGGAAAAGGCCAAACAGCGGTCGATCGTTCGCCTTCTGCAAAGATCCGGCAGGAAACCTGGTCGAAATCACGGGTCCACCGACCTGATCGAGATTTGAAGTGGATAGCAAAAGGGGCCGCGACATTATCGCGGCCCCTTTTCTGTTCTGCGCCGACCCCCAACCTCAATCGTCGGGACGCCACCTCAACACCGGTTTGCGTGCGGCCGTCGCTTCGTCCAGCCGCCGAACGGGCGTGTCGTGCGGCGCAGATTTCAAAAGGTCCGGGTCCTCCCCCGCTTCCTTCGCGATCTGCGTCATCGCCTCGATGAACGCATCCAGCTGTTCGAGACTTTCCGTTTCCGTCGGCTCGATCAACAGGGCCTCCGGACATACCTTCGGCAGGGGGAAGTAGATCGTCGGAGGGTGGAATCCATAATCAATCAGCCGCTTTGCCACATCGAGTGCGGTCACACCGTGGTCCTTCTTCAGGTGCGCAGCAGACAGGACGCCCTCGTGCATCGGTTGGGACGACTTTGGTCGGTCGAACACCTTCTCCAGCTTCCGCACGATGTAGTTCGCGTTCAAAACGGCCATTTCGCTCGTTCGCCGCATACCCTCCGCCCCGAGCATCAGCGCGTAGACGTATGCCCGGATGACCATGCCGAAGTTACCGTAGAACGAACTGACCTTGCCGATCGACTGGGGACGATCAAAGTCCAGGTGAAACGTATCCCCGTCGCGGGCTACCACAGGCAGCGGGAGGAACGGCATCAGATGAGCCTTCACCCCGACCGGCCCTGAACCGGGGCCCCCACCCCCGTGCGGTGTCGTGAACGTCTTGTGCAGGTTGATGTGCACGACGTCGAACCCCATATCTCCCGGCCGGCACTGGCCCAGGAACGCGTTGAGATTCGCCCCGTCGTAGTAAAGCAGGCCACCTCCTTCGTGAACAATCCCGGCGATCTCCAGAATCTCGTCTTCGAACACTCCGAACGTATTGGGATTCGTCAGCATCAATCCTGCGACCTCACCCGACATCTTGGACTTCAGGTCATTCACATCGACGGTACCGCGTTCAGTCGATCGGATTTCTTCCACGCGATAGCCACACATCGCGGCCGTCGCAGGGTTTGTGCCATGGGCGGAATCGGGAATCAGCACGACCTTCTTCTCTTCCCCACGGGCCCGATGATACGCCTCAATCACGGAGATTCCGACGAACTCGCCCTGGGCTCCCGCAGCCGGCTGGAACGTAAACCCATCCATCCCACTGACCGCCTTCAGCACGTGCTCCATTTCCCACAACATTCTGAGGGCGGGTTGGCACGTCTCGAGCATCGGGTGCAGGCCTGCGC
>DJHM01000007.1:0-23583 GCA_002433075.1 Latescibacteria bacterium UBA6620 | reverse complement strand
CGGGTGCAGGCCTGCGAGTCCTCCGATGCGAGCCGCTCGTTCGTGGACCTTAGGGTTGTACTTCATCGTGCACGAACCCAGCGGGTAGAAGTGCGTATCGATGCTGAAGTTCAGGTGAGAAAGCGACGTGTAGTGACGAACGAGTTCCAACTCGCTCACCTCCGGCAGCCCGGGGGGAGTCGTTCGCAACATCGTCTCGGGCACGCCCTTGACCTTCGCAGCAGGATACCGCACGCATCGCCGACCCGCTTTCCCTCGCTCGAAGATCAGGCTGGCGTAGCTCATACCGCCTCCTTCCACGCAGACAGCAAACGATCGATTTCTTCGCCCGTTCGCTTTTCCGTCACACACGTAAGGATGTGATGATCCAGTTCCGGATAGAATCGGCCCAGATCGATGCCACCCGCGATTCCGCGTGACGACATCGCCCCCAGGACCTCGTGCGCCGAGCGATCGCAGGCCACCACGAACTCGTTGAAAAACGCCCCATCGAACGGAAGGCTCACTCCATCCAGCGTGGCCAGAGCATCCGCGGCCTGGTGGCTGTGGGCCCAGTTGAGAGCGGCCGCCTCCCCCAGACCCTGAGGACCGAGTGAGGACAGGAACACTGTTACCGCCGTCGCGCACAGGGTCTGATTCGTGCAGATGTTCGACGTCGCCCGTTCCCGCCGAATATCCTGCTCCCGGGTTTTCAGCGTCAGTACATAGCCGCATTTGCCGTCGACATCCGTCGTCTGACCGACGATACGGCCGGGCATCTTCCGGACGTGCGCTTCACGCGTGGCGAAGAAACCCACGTAGGGCCCT
Source organism: Latescibacteria bacterium UBA6620 (assembly GCA_002433075.1). Lineage (GTDB taxonomy): Bacteria > Latescibacterota > UBA2968 > UBA2968 > UBA2968 > UBA6620. The sequence goes on along the minus strand of DJHM01000007.1, from coordinate 22,776 downwards.
CCGAAACTCAACAGAAGCCCCAGGGGTTGTCCGTCCCCCACAACGATGTCGGCGCCGAAATCTCCCGGTGGGCGAATCAGGCCGAGGGACATCGGATTCACGCAGGCCACATAGCTCGCCGCACTGTCTGTCACGATCTCGCCAATCGCGTCCAGCGGTTCGAGCACGCCAAGAAAATTCGGATTCTGAACCACCACCGCCGTCGTGTCATCGTCCAGCTCATCCTTCAGCGCATCCAGATCCATCGTTCCCGCGCGTGTCCAGGGAACGTCGACCATCTTCAGACCTGCGCCACGCGCGTAGGCCTCGACCACCTTGCGATAGTAAGGGTGGAGACTGCGAGGCAGAAGCACGCGCTGAGCGTCCCGAATACGGGCAGCCATCATCACCGCTTCAGCCAGAGCCGATGACCCGTCGTACATCGAAGCGTTGGCGATTTCCATCCCCGTCAGCTCACAGATCATCGTCTGAAATTCGTAGATCGCACGCAGCGTCCCCTGGCTGACTTCGGGTTGGTAGGGCGTGTAGGCGGTGAAAAATTCGCCCCGCGAGATCACTGCATCGACGACACTCGGCGAAAAATGATCATAGGCGCCCGCGCCGATGAAGCACAGATCTGGCCCGGACGTCTGGATCTCTCGCGCCAATCCGTCGAGTCGAGCAATCGCTTCCATCTCGCTGACGCCCTTGGGAAGGTCCAGACCTTCCAACCGTAGCTCCTCAGGGATGGGATCGAAGAGCCGGTCGACGTGGTCTGCTCCCACCGCTTCGAGCATCTGGCCGATGTCCGCCTCGGTATGAGGTGTGTAGTTCATGCGATGGATCGTCCCTTCATTCAGTAAGGGTTTCCCAGAGTCGCCTGGCTCGCCCACGAAGCGTGTCCAGGTCGGCATCGTTGGCAATCACATGGTCTGCGTGTTCGATTTTCTCCGCCTCAGGCATCTGGTGGCGTGCCCGCTCTCGCACTTCCTCTTCGCTGATCCCCAATCGTTCGACCGTTCTCGCGACCCGGATCGCTTCTGGCGCCGTCACGACCACGACCACTTCGCAAAGCCCGTCGGGGTCCCCCCATTCCAGAAGCACGGGCGCCTCAATCACGATCGGTCGATCCGGATTCGCTTCCTCCACCCCGACTTTGAGAAACCGACCGACCGCGGGCCAGACAATGTCCGTCAGCGCCTCCCGGTTCTCGTCCGATCCGAATGCAAGTCGTCCGAGTTCCCGACGGTCCATCTCGCCGGCCGTCACCAGATCCTGGCCGAATCGGGAGACGATCTGGGCCTGAACGGCGGGTTCCTCCAGCGCAAGATGGGCCATCCGGTCTGCATCCAAAACCGTCGCCCCCCATTCACCAAACAGACGACAGAGCGTGCTCTTCCCCGACCCGATGCTCCCCGTCACACCGATCGTCAATGTTCGTCCCTCGATTCTCCAGATCTCCGTGCGCGACGGACCTTCAGCCTGAGCTTGAGAGGCAACGCGTCCAGCGGGTCCTCGTCTTCCCAAGCGGCGGTTCTCGCCCGGTTCCTAAAGCGGATTGCGACATAGCACAGCAGGATCATCAGGCTGACCGCCAGCCAGATGGCTTCAGGTGTCGTGAGCACGGCCCACGGTCCGAACCTCCGACCCACGTAGCACTGGAACTCCGACTCGAACGCGCTCGGCGTCATCCCCGTCGTCTGGAACAGAGCTACATCGAACGAGACGCCCCTGGACAGCGCATCGACCATGTCTGGAATCGCCCCGTGCCCACCCAGCTCCACCAGGAGCAGAACCGCCAGGAGGCTTTCCGTATACGCGAGGTGTGCACGTGCCGACCCGAACGAAAGGACCGACTCGATCTCGGCAAGAGGGAGGACCCCCAACCCAAGCGCCGCAAAGAGTACTTCGAAACTCTGGTGAAATCGCCACTCGTGGGCGACCCACATGGCGACACCTTCATTGAACCAAACGGGGATGCGGACAGCCGTCTTCGATACGGCAGCGTGGAGGAGAATGTGGGAGAGTTCGTGACGAGCGGCCTGAACCAGCTCGTCTGACTGGCCTGGCAAACTGCGGAGAACCAGGGTGCGTGAGTCGGGGAAGGCGACACCCGCACCCCAGTGGGGGACTCGATGGTTCGACAATTCGTGAAACTGCTCGGAAGTCTGAGCCAGGTATGCTTCAATTGGCACCTGATCCAGACCGCCAAGGGATCTGGCAACCTCGCTACGGCCCTCGACGAGCACGTCCAGCACGTGATCCGCCAGGACGGGTCCGCTATCGCGCGAGTAGTGCAACCGAATGCCCGAACGCGCGACCTGGGACCAGTCCGAAGCCGGACACGGGGCACTGAGGCTCAGCGCCATCCAGAGGAAGACGAGGCTACTTCTTGGCTCTACCCAGGTACTTGAAGAACTCCGTGTCGAGCGGAAGTACGACAGTGGTGCCTTCACCCAACGTCTGTTCATAGGCCTCGAGTGTCCGCTGAAACTCGTAGAACTGCGGATCCTTTTGGAAGGCCTCGGCATAGATCCTCAAAGCCTCGGCATCACCCTCGCCGCGAAGCCGCTGTGCCTGCAGTGTGGCCTCGGAGCGAATTCGGGTGACCTCGAGATCGGTCTCTGCCCGAATTTTGAGCGCAGCCTCTTCACCTTCTGCGCGATACTCCTTGGCCTGGCGAGCACGCTCGGCCCGCATGCGATCGAACACGTTCTTCTTGTTTTCTTCTGGAAGATCCGCGCGCTTGATCCTCACGTCGACCACTTCAATCCCCAGATCGGCCGCGTCCTCTCGACATTTGCCTGTGACCGAGTGCATAATGGCGTCGCGGTCACCCGAAACGATGTCCTCGAGCGTGTGCTGGCCCAGCTCCTCTCGAACCGCTGCGTAGATAATGTCATCCAGCCGTGACTGTGCTCCGAACACCGTCTGCACCGAACGCATGAACTTCAAGGGATCGACAATACGCCACCGGGCGAAGTTGTCGACGATCAGGTTCTTCTTGTCGAGCGTGTAAATCGGCGCTGGGTCTGCGTCGCTGGCCAGAAGACGATCGTCGAATCGATGAACCTGCTCGATAAAGGGCGCCCGGATCTGCAACCCGGGAGACTGGATCGTGTGAATGGGATTGCCCAGCCGTGTCACGACGACCTGCTCGCGTTCATCCACAAAAAAGAAGATGGCATCGGCCGCGATGCCCAGAACAACCAATCCGATCAGAACTCCGACGAGGGGCTTCACGGTGTGGTCCCTCCCCGCGCTTGCTTGTCGAGTTGAAGCACGTTCAGAATCCCACCTTTGCCGTCCGACTGCACGACGTACTTCTGAATTGCCGGGAGGATTTTTTCCATCGTTTCGAGATAGAGCCGGGTCTCGGTCACATCCCGCGCTTTTTCATACTCTGTCAGCACCTTCAGGAACCGTTCCGCGTCGCCTTGCGATCGTTTGATGCGCTCTACCTGATAGGCTTCCGCCCCTCGAATCACCTGCTCGGCTTCGCCTCGAGCCTTCGGAATGATCTCGTTCCGGTAGGCCTCCGCTTCGTTCCGCAGCCTCTCGCGATCCTCACGTGCACTCGCCACATCCTTGAAAGCCGCATCTACTTCTCGTGGGACGGCAACCGCCTGGAGTTTCACGTTCTCAACGTGAATGCCCATATCGTATATCCCAAGGACATCGCGGATCTGGGCTTCCATCTCGTTCTGGATCTCCAGCTTTCCTTCCGTCAGGGCTTCATCGATCGTGTGGGTTCCAATCACCTGACGCATTGCCGACTCGGCCACACTGCGAACCGCTTCTGACTGGTTGTGTACGTTGAACAGATACTTCTGGATGTCCCTGATCCGATACTGAACGATGAGCTCGACATCGACGATGTTTTCGTCCCCAGTGAGCATCATCGATTCTCGCAGCACCTTCTGGTAACGCGGTGCCGGTTCCAGGCTGATCGTCCGGAACCCGATCTCGAGTCGTTTTACCTGCGTCACCTTCTCTTTTTCGATCTTTTCGATCGGGCGCGGAAAATGGTAGTGAATCCCGGACTCCGACAGATGCACCGCCTCCCCGAATCTGAACACGACGGCTTGCTCTTCAGGGTTCACGATGTAGATCCCGCTCGCGAACCAGAGCAGCACGAAAGCCACCACCACGTAACTGACGGTTTTCGTGTTGATATTCAGGTCCAGCTGCGGTCGGTTGGGAAAGTCGTACTGCTGCATGGGGCTTCCTATGAGCTTTCTGCGCGAGCTTCCAGGGCCTCGCCGATACCGCGTACCGCATCGAGCCCACGCAGAGTGACATTGATGCCGGCCAGCACGTTCGCGAAACGCGCTGCCACTAGGGGATTCCGATCTTGAAGATACGACCAGGCAAATCCCATCAGAAAAACATCCCCGCACCCCGTTTCGTCCTGCGGGGGCCCAGCCGGCTGGGAGGGAGAGTGATGGAACTGAACATCGCCATCCTGCACATAGATGACATCGGCGCCGGCTTCCCCCAGCGTGACAATCGCCACGCTCGATCCGTTCTCGATCAAACGCCGACCGAACGTCAGCCGCTGTACTTCGTCCACCAGCTTGTGACCCGCCAGCAGTTCGGCTTCTTTCTCGTTCATCTGAACCACGTCCGCGCAGGCCGTCCACGCTTCCCATTCCGGCGGCACACGCAGGTAGCGGCGATGCTCTTGGTCGGTACCGAGGGAGAGGCTGTGAACATCCATGAAGAACGTGGCATCCGACATCTGCCGGGCGGTCTGGAGTGTCTCCAGATCGAGCTCCCACCCGGTGATGAAATTGAACCCCACCGCGTCGCCGTCCAGGTAGGGCTCGAGCCGTTCGACAGTCAGCTTCGGAACACCACCGAGGAGCGTTTCCTGTTTATTCCCGTCTTCGTCGTAGTCCAAGAAACAATGCGTGTTCTTCTCGGGAACGAACTCGATACCTGCAACGGACACCCTCGCCAGGGGCGAGAGGGTGTCCTCGACGATTTCGCGGATGTCTTCACCGACGTTGACGACAGGATGCACCATCGTGTCGTCGTCGGCGATGGCGGCCAGCGGCAGAATGCTGTAGAGGAGGCCGCCATAGCTCTCGGTCTCCACCCCATCGGCCGTGCGGATCGTATCGCGATTGATGGCGCCGACGAGAGCGATTCGTCGGCTCACCGCCTCTGGCATTAAGCCCCTCCGAAACAGGCAGTTGCGTCGGCCGTCGCCGGGGCCGAAGTGGGGCCAATCTACCACAATGAAATAGGGGTGTCAACATGCCCCGGGGGCCTCATCCCGCCGTGGGGACGCGGAATCCAGCTTCCTCCAGCCTGGCGATTCGGCGAGCCAACAGAGGATGCTCCGCGAGATCGGGGTCCGTCTCCAGCAGTCGCCCCGCGTAACCACGGGCCGTCTCGATCAGACCTGTATGACGCACCAGATCAACAAATCGGAACTCGGGCAAGCCCGCCTGCCGGGTACCGAACAACTGGCCGCTCCCCCGAATCCGCAGATCTTCCTCCGCGATCTCGAACCCGTCATCCGATCGGACCATCGCCTCCAGACGCTGGTGTGCGTCCTCGGTCAGATCCCCATCGGGATCGACCACCAGAATGCAGTAGGAGTCGTGAGGACCTCGGCCTACACGTCCCCGAAGTTGATGCAGTTGCGAGAGTCCGAAACGTTCCGCGTGCTCCACCATCATCACGGTCGCGTTCGGCACGTCCACCCCGACTTCCACGACCGTCGTCGACACGAGGACATCCAGGTCACCGGCGCGGAAGCGATCCATCACCGAAAGCTTGTCTTCCGCCTTCATCCGCCCGTGCAGAAGCCCGAGGCTGTGCCCGACGAACACTCCGCCCTGCAGCTCAGCGTGGGCCTCCGACGCCGCCTTCATCTCCGATGTCTTCGAGCCCTCGATTCGAGGGTAGACGACGTAGGCCTGCCTCCCTGCCTCCACTTGATCCCGGGCGAACATGAGTGCCTTTGAACGATCCGCCGCGAGGCGCCATCCTGTCGTGATCGGTTTTCGCCCCGGCGGGAGCTCGTCGATCACCGACACATCCAGATGCCCATAAAGGGTCAGGGAAAGAGAACGTGGGATCGGCGTCGCCGTCATCACCAGCATGTGGGGCGCCTCGCCATCACCCTTCTCTCCCAAGGCCGATCGTTGATCGACGCCGAATCGATGCTGTTCGTCGATCACCGCCAGCTGAAGATTCTTGAAAATAGCGTCCTCCTGGATCAGCGTGTGCGTGCCGACCACGATCGAGACCTGTCCGGCTGCGATCAGGGACCGGGACGCCTCGCGCTCTGCCCGGGGCCGACTTCCTGTAACGACGGTGACCACTACATCGAATCCCCCAAGCAAGCCCCGCAGCGTCTGGCCGTGTTGTTCCGCCAACACCTCGGTCGGCGCCATAATCGCCACCTGACCTCCGCCCTCGACGACCGTGAGCGCGGCAAGCAACGCAACCAGGGTCTTTCCCGATCCGACGTCGCCCTGGAGCAGGCGATGCATTTGCCGTCCCGACTGGAGATCGAACTGGATCTCCTCCAGCGCGCGGAGCTGACCACCCGTCAACTCGAACGGCAGCCCGTCCATCAACTCCCGAGCGAGGGTCCCGGACTTGCTGCTCGACAAGGAGGGTCCCGCTGCAAGACGACGGCGCAAAGCCCAGAGTTGCACCTCCAGAGCCTCGCCGTATGCCAGACTGTCCCGAGCACGATCAACATCGGCTGTATCCTCCGGAAAGTGCAGGAGTGACAGGGCCTCCCCGCGACCAAGCATGCCTGTTTCCTTCCGAATCCAATCGGGAACCGGATCCTCGATCGGACACGTGTCGAGCGCCTGCCGAATCAACCCTCTGAGCGTACGGGTCGAAAGGCCCGCGTCTTTCATCTCTTCGGAGGTCGTGTAAAGCGGAATGACACGCCCTGTATGGATACGGTCGTCATCTTCTTCGCCCCCGACCGCCTCCACCTCCGGATGAACCATCTGCACACACCCCCGATACCGCTTGAGCTTTCCTGCTACGGCTACGCTATCCCCGGGAGAGTACCGATCCGCCGCGGCATAGCGTCCGAACCACACACACGTCAGACGTTCGGAATCGTCTCGAATCGTCATCTGGACCCGCGGGCGACGGCCGGGAATCGTCTCCGTCGACTCCACTGTACCTACAACCGTGACCTCCTGGCCCTCCGACAAATCTGTGATCACCGATTCAACGCTTCGATCGAGATATCGGCGCGGCAACACGTGAAGCAAATCGCCGATCGTTCGCACGGCGATGTTTTCCAGGACAAGAGCCCTTCGGTCCCCCACGCCGGTTAGGGAGGTCACTGGACGGTCGAGGTCAGAGGCCAATGCTTTTCCTCGTAAGTGATTGAATCAACGACGCTTGACCCACATGAACGCCCTCCGTATATTCGTGCGTGCTCCCCTCGCACCCCCGCCGAAGACCCATCCTACAACAGATCGAACACACGATGCACCTCATCCTCGGATTCGTCGTTTCCGCCCTGCTCTGGGTCGGCCCCGCACGGGCTCAGTCCGCCACACCCACGTTCAGCCAGGATGCCGAGACCCTTTTTCAGCGCGCGCTCGCACGTTACATCAAGGAGAACTTCACCGGGGCACGAGAGACCTTGCTCGAGCTCCTCGATCAGACCCCGTTGAATCAGCGCACCTCGGCCGCGCGTCTGCTCCTCGCAAAAAGTCACTACAAACTTCGTGACTACAACGAGGCCCTTGCCGCATCGATCGAGCTCTATGAACACTTCCCCTACAGTCGGTACCTGCCCGATGCCGATCTTCTGATCGGCGACTGCTACTTCCGACAAAACCAGATTTACAGTGCCGCCACGCAGTACGCAAGAGTCCTGACATCACGAGGTCCGACTGAGCTGAAGGCCCGCGCCGCCGACAGGCTCGGCCAGATGGTGGGCACGAGTCGGCTGACCGATCAGGACATCATCCGACTGCGTGCCGATTTCGGTGAACAAATCGTCGATGAGGCCGTCGCCTTCGGACAAGCCCGTTGGCCGGCCAAACTCGGGCAGGCCGCGGAGGCCGACAAGCGTCTCGCCGTATTCCTCGAGCGATTTCCGAATGGCTATCTCGAGCCCCTCGTTCGCAGGCGCCTCCTCGCGAGTACTGCGCGATCCCCCCTCGAAACTGAGGAAGACGTGCTGCCCACCCCTGCCGAGGTCGAGGAAGACCCGACCCAGGCCAAATACAAAATCGGGATCATCGCTCCCCTCGAGTCGGCGGTCGGACAGAACCTGAGGGACGGTATCCTCCTCGCTCGCGAGCGCTTCCCCCTGTCGAGCGGCGAACAGATCGGCCTGATCTTCCAGGATTCGGAAGGGAGCCCGATTCGGGCCGTCAAAGCGGCCGAGCGAATCGTCGAACAGTACAACGTCATCGCCATCATCGGCGCTCTCAGCAGCCTCGAGACGATCCCCCTGGCCGCGCACCTGAGCCCTCAGAGCATACCGTTGATCGCGCCCACCGCGTCGACAGACGAAATCGCCTCCCTACCCGCGGTGTTCCAGATGAACGCCACTCCAGGCGCTCAGGGTCGCCGGCTGGCTGACTATGCCGTCGGAGGGATGGGGCACCGTACCCTTGCGACCCTGGCCCCCCGCGACCCGTATGGAAACCGACTCGCCCGAGAATTCACAACCCGTGCCGAAGAGCTTGGAGGTGAGGTGATTGTCCAGGAATGGTTCGAGCCGGGAGCAACGGACTACCGGGGGCAGTTCAGCCGCATCCGGGACGCCGGTCTCGCGCTACGAATGCCAGAGTCGTTCGAGGCCGACATCGATGACCTCTTGCTCGGCGGTCTCCAGATCGCCCCTCCACCGCCGGTTCCCGTCGACCCCGACACCGTTCAACCCGAGGAAGTCAAGACCATCGACGCGCTCCTCGTAGGGGCCTCCAGTGCCGAGGACGTGCTGCTCATCACGCCCCAGGTGGCCTCGGCCCTGATCGACGCGCAGCTGCTCGGAAGCGATGGCTGGAATTTTCCCGAGGTGGCGCGCGACGGCGGAAACTACGTCGACAACGCCGTCTTCGTCGCCAAGTATCACGACCAGAGTAGCCTTCCCTCCGTGCAGGAATTTGTAAACCTCTACCGAGCTCGGTTCGGGCGTGACCAGGACATCGCTGCCGCCCTCGGACACGACGCCATGCGGGCGGCGCGAGAGGCGATCGAAAGGGGGGGAACCGACAGGTCCTCCTTCGTGCAGCAACTTCAGACCCTCCAGGACATTCCGGGGGCCACGGGGCGCGTCACATTCCGACCCGGTGACCGCGAAAACGCTTGGATGTATACACTCAAGCTCCGCAGAGGACGTATCGAACCCCTCCAGGAACCCGAACCTCCCGAATCACCATAGTCGTTCCTTCCCGGTGACCATCACCGGGCCCCCAAACTTCCGCTCTACCCGCTGGCACCTTCCTTGCCTGCTCCAATCGTGACAAACCCGAACTTCAGGGTCATTCACAGACGGAGCCTGGCTCCTGCCCGCCTATCGGACGCCATCCAGAAGAACGTTCATTTCACTCGCCCTCGTGCTGTTGAACGTTTCTTTCGCGATCGCCGTCTACACGCCCGCTGGGTCCCAGCCCCTGAGCCAGGAGGACGTCGATGCGTGGCGCGAGCAGGTGGATGAGAGTGAGGGCCTCCTGATCGATCTCAACACGGCATCCGCCCGGGAATCCGCCCTCGCGCATCTCCGTGTCTCCCTTCGAACCACCCTCGAGCGAAGCGGCGTGGCGGTCACCGTGGTCACCGAGCGTGATCCCCTCGAACGAGCCCTCGGCGCCCTGAGACTGGGCTACGGCAGGGGCCTGATGCTGAGCCGACGACGATCCCGGAACACGTCAGTCGAAACCGCTCGAAGATCGGAGAGCCTGCGGATGGCTGACCACTCAACGTTCGAATCGGGAAGGCTCTCCGGCGTCGGCGCCTCTTGGCAGCGTGGACCTTCGCACGAGGAACGTGGGATGCCCGTATCGACGATGGTGTCGCAACCCCCTCGGGGTCGGGCGAGCACGTGACAGTCAGCCAGCTCGAGCGTAGAAACCAGCTGAAGGAGAGATTCATCGCTGCGGGAATCCGCGCTGGAGACCGAAGGTCCATCGCCGCACTGTTTACGTCATCCGGGTTCTCTATCCCCGCAAATTTCCAGGGAAAACCGCTTCGCCAGCTGAACGGGTAGGCGTTGACTGCCCGAGCAGGAGGCCACGGAAGGAAACTCTTCGGCGAAGCGGCCATTTCACAGCGCGACGGATTCCAACACGACACGGCCTGGCTGGCCTCGAGCTGAACCAGGGAGCATTTCGATTGACCGCAGTCGGCCGTCGCTACGCCCCGGGATTCTTCGCCCTTCGAGGAGGGCCGTTTTCCACCTTCAGTTCGACCACGGGCGACGAGAATGGACTCTTCGCTTCGTGGCAGGCCCGATTGGGCCGCAGAACACGACTGACCGTGGAAATCGACCGCCACAGCCGTAACGATCAGGATGCACCCATTCGGGGTGATCGATGGCGTTTCCGTGCAAATCGCAGGACTCGATGGGCTAGCGTCGATGGGAAGACCCGCACGTCGGGTTCGGCAGTGGAACTGAATGGACGCGATCCTTCGCTCGAGGTTCCCTCGCCGTGTGGTTCCATTACCACCACATTGACGGTTCGGAAGCCCGAATCTACGCCTATCGCCCCGACGTAGGCGACGGCCTCCCTGTCTCGCTGAGTGGAGTCGGTGCTCACAGTGGAATGACCCTTCCCCGGGCGATCGGCCCGATTCGACTCGCGTTCCGGTATTCGGTCGGTTATCGTTCGGCCGGAACGGCGACCGATTGGGCCACCCAAATCGAGTGGCATCGATAGGATTAGCCTTGTCGCTCCAATGCGCCCGCGCTACATTTAAAAATCCCCTCCTTGCATTCCCCGCGCGACGAACGCCTCCCCCAGAACCAGCCAACAACGCATGCCGATTTCCATCCTGCATTGCGCCGACACCCATCTCGGCGTGGAAACCTACGGCCGCACCGACCCCGCAACCGGGTTGAATACGCGTCTGCAGGATTTCTCCAACAGCCTCCGCTTCACCTTCCAGACCGCGATCGATGAAGGGTTCGATACGCAGGACAGCGAAGGTGTCGATCGCCTCGTCGACGCGATTGAAGTCATTCGTGGTGATTTCCAGAAAATCCTGGTCATCTCCCACGTCGAGGCGATCAAAGACGCCTTTCCCGTTACCATCGCGGTGACCAAGACCGCCGACCGGGGTTCCACCTTCGGAATCCTGGGTAGCGCGGAGTGAACACAGACCGCACGTTCGCGGATCGCCGGTCGGCCTGGATCCGAGTAGATGACCAGGCCATCCGCGACAACGTCAGCTCGATCACCGCCTGGCTGCGTCCCTCTAGGTGTCTTGCTGTCGTCAAAGCCAACGGCTATGGCCACGGTCTTCTCACCGCCTCGAAGGCCGCGCTCGCCGGAGGCGCAGAGTCTCTGGGTGTTGCCCTTCCCGAGGAAGGGGTCGCCCTCCGCAAAGCCGGTGTGAATGCTCCCATCCTCGTCCTCGGCGCCTCGCTTCCCGATGCCGCGGACACCCTCATTGAATTCGATCTCGCTCAGACCGTGACGGATCGGGGAATGCTGGATGCCCTGAATCGCTCGGCCGAACAACAACGAAAAATCGCGGCCGTACATCTCAAGACCGACACGGGTATGGGCCGGGTCGGCGCCCCTCCTTCCGGGATGTCCTCCCTCCTCGAACACGCTCGTGCCCTCCCCTGTATTCGCGTCGACGCCCTGTCCACCCACATCGGATGGGAAGACGACGACCGGATCGACAGCCAGGTAGAAGCCTTCCGGCGCATCGTTGCGTCGACGGGCTGTCGGGCGCACGCAACGAACAGCCTCGTCGCTCTGCGTTCTGCCCCGAGTCACTTCGATACGACCCGTATCGGTCTGCTTCTTTATGGCGTCGTTCCCCAACCTCTCTTCGACGCTCGGCTTCCGATCCCGAAAAGCCTGAAACTCCGTCCTGCCCTGTCCATGGAAGCCCGGATCACGCAGCTTCGAAATGCGAGCCCGGGTCAGACCGTCAGCTACGGTGGCACCTTCACCGTCGATCGACCCTCGCGGCTGGGCATTCTTCCGGTCGGTTATGCCGACGGCTACCCTCGGGGCCTATCCAACCGGGGGCACGTACTCGTTCGAGGTCGACCCTGTCCGGTTCGCGGCTCCGTTTGTATGGACCAGGCCGTCATCGACCTTACCGACTGCCCCGATGCCCGCTTGGGTGACACGATCACCCTGGTAGGCACCAGCAAATCGGAAAGCATCACGATCAACGATCTTGCCCGCGCCGCCGGGACCATCCCCCACGATATCCTCGCAGGCCTCGGTTCTCGGCTGCCCAGAGTCGCGACCCCACCGTAGGTTTTTCCGTATATTGTCTCTGTCGTGTCCCGTAAAATCGAGATTCGTCGGAGCCTCCCTATGCCCAAACTTTCCGCACTCCTCCTGCTGAGTTCGATCCTCTGCGTGTCCTGCGGGGATACGAAACCCGATTCCGTAGGGCCCACGCAGGAGATCCTCGTCCTCGCCGATCCCGCTGACTGGGCGGTCCTCGAACAACCGATTCGCGATACGTTCGAGAAGGTCCTCCTCACACCGCAGGCGGAAAAGATCTTCAGCGTCCAACACGGTCTGATGGCCGACCTCGAGAGTCACAAGCATCTTCGGAGAAAGAATCTCCTCGTCGTCTCTCCCATCGACGCCACCCACGATGTGGGCGAATTCCTCCGCTCGCTGTTGAGCGATGCCGTCACGGCCCGCATCGACGAAGGACAGGCCAGAGTCACCTGGAAAAGGGATGTGTGGGCGAAAGACCAGCTCCTCATGATCGCTTCGGGTACCAACCTGGACGATATCGTCGCAAACCTGAGAATGGAAGCGGATCGGCTCTACGCGACCGCCGAAGACGCGCGAAACGAGCGCGTTACGAAGCTCATCTACAAGTACGGTGAGCGGAAAGACGTCACCGACCAGCTGCTCCGGGAATTCGGATGGCAGATCCGCGTGCCTTTCGGCTATCGGATCCTCGAGTCCAAGCCCGACAGCGGGTTTGTCGCGCTCGTGAAGGAGGAACCCAACCGATGGTTTTTTGTCTACTGGGAAGACGGCATCGCCCCGGACACGCTGACCGAGGATTGGGTGGTTGACAAGCGTGATCAGATCACACGCCGTTTTTTCGACAACGACCGGATCGCACCGGGTGAGGTGGACGTGTTTCACGATGAGTTTCAGGGGAAGCTGGCCGTCGTACTCCAGGGACTTTGGGAAAACCAGAAACAGTGGACGGGCGGGCCATTCAAGAGCTACGCGTTCGTGGACACCGAACTGGAGAGGTTCTGGTTTGTAGACGTGGGCGTCTTTTCGCCCAACAAGCGCAAGGAAACATATCTGAGGCAGCTGGACCTGATCGCTCAGACGTTCAGTTACGCGATGGGTAGGAACGAAGGGTAAGGCGGATGGAACAAACAGAGCGTGAGAGTCGATCCCGATTCGGGCGAGCGAGAGCAACTGTCCGAACACGGCTGATCGCAGGTGTGGCCGTACTGGTGCCCCTCGTAGTCACGTTCCTGGCCCTGCGCCTGGTGTTCCAATGGCTGGACGGGTTTGCCCAACCCCTGATCAAGGGCGTCCTGGGGTCTGAAGAGGACATCCCCGGGCTGGGCATTGCACTGACCCTCGTTGTCGTCTGGGTCGCCGGAATCCTCGGTGGAAACGTCGTCGGGAGACGGGTGATTGGACAGGGAGACGACCTTATCGCGAAGATCCCGTTGATCAGGGGCATCTACACCCCAGTCAAACAGTTCATCACCACCCTCGTTTCCCCCAATCCAAGACACAGCTTCCGACGTGTTGTACTGGCCGAGTACCCATCGGACGGACGGTGGATCCTCGGATTCGCGACGGGCGAGATGTCCTTGCCGGACGGAAAGAGCGGCTGCTGCGTGTTCGTGCCCACATCCCCGAACCCCACCACCGGATGGATGGTCGTTTTTCCCAAGGACAAAGTGCAGGAAACAGGATTGTCCGTCGAAGAGGCCATGCAGGTCATTGTCTCCGGAGGTATTGTTATCCCCGAAGCCCTCGGACGCGCTTACGTCAACGAGGATTTTCTTCCTTTCGAATCGCCTCCCGAAGCAGCCGATTTGCCAGATCCACCTCCGACTCCCGCGAATCCTCCACCAGGCGCGTGAGCCCTTCCATCACGTCCAGGTCCACGATTGCCGCCAGCCGATCCACCCTGCGGTCGATTTCCTGGGCCGGCTCCTCCCGCCCCCCGTAGACGCGTGAAACAACCACGATCATCGCGATCAGACAGATCAGCAGAAAGACGAAGGCATCCATCGTTTACAGACCCTTTTCCTTGACTTTGTGCGCCTTGGCGCATAATCTACTGAACAATGAGCAGTTGCAGGTACCCTAGCAGGCACGGGGCTCCGACATGATCTGGTGGGTAACGTGTTTCGCCGCGACGGTCCTCACGATCTTCGCCAAATTCTACTTTACGACTGCCCTCGGGAGAATGCGCCAGAACCTGATGCGTGAGCAGCGTTCGGCCCTCGAACTCAAAGGTGAGTTGAGCGATCTGCGGCAGGACCAGAAATCCCGTGCCCGTAGAACCAGGGAGAGACAGGCGGACAACAAGCGTATGAAGAGCAACATCGCCCAATTGTCAGGAGAAATTAAGGGTCTCCAGGACGACCTCAGAACCAAACGAATCTGATCTGAAAGGGAAATGCACGAAAAGCGGGCGGCGCCTATGGGCGTCGCCCGCTTTTCGTGTCCTGCCGGCCCTCTACGAAGACCTTGCGGATTCGAAATTCATCGTGTCCGCAATGGCTTTCACCACGGCTGCGATTCTGCCGAGATCGACGACGTTCTGGACCGTCATCCCTGCTTTTCGCATCTGAGTCGAATGGGCGTTGATACACGTCCCACACGTGTTCACCACACTCACTGCTAGGCTCCAGGCTTCGAACAACGCCACGTCTACCCCGCCGTGGGTCATCATCACGTTCATCCGAAGCTTCGCTGGTAAAGCTTTCACCTCGCTGTCGGTCACCACATCTGTGAACTTATACCAGACATTGTTCATACTCATGATGGCTGCCGCACTCCGGGCCCCTTCCATCTGATCAGGATCCAGATGGGAATGCGCCTCCTCTTCTGCCGCCCGAATCAGATCCTCGTTACCCGCCACGAGGGCGGCCGCATAGGCCGCACCGTAAGCCGCCACAGGTTCCAGACTGGATGTCGTGATCACGCGCAGGTTCTGATGAAGATCCTTCGCATAGCCAGGCAACGCTTCTCCGATCGCGTCGTATCCCATTCTCTCCCCTGAAGCGGGTGTTAAAGAAAACGGCTGCGTTCCGACCCCCCAGGGGGTGAAATCGCAGCCTTAGATTCCTTCTTCGCGCAGCGAGACGTCCGTTTCGCTCACTTGACGTAATAGCCTATGAACAGGAAGTCGATGAACAGAAGGAGGCACAGAATCTCGACCGCCAGAAACAAGTACAATTCGAGTCGGTCGCGCCAACCTCCTTCCCATGACAAGTCGGTCGATTGCCCGTCGGTCCTTTCCGTTCCGCGGTCTCGGTTACGCCGTGTACGTTTCGCCATCTCGCATCCGATTATCCGTTCAGCATATCGCTCAACTGATCATCGGCAGGCTCCACACGGTCGAGCGTCGTCTGCCAGAGCTTCTGGTTGGGGTCCTCAACCGTGACGTAATCATCGCCCACGAATAGCACCTTGCAGGGCCCCACTGAAGTGTGCTCTCCCAACCGACACGTAACCAGCATTCCCGCCGTAATGTCCGTCCGCTGCCCTTCATCCGCCATTTGGGTTTTGCCTTTCGCTGTGCTCGTAAGCTACGCGCGACTAAGGTAACCGGTCCAGGTTTCAAAGTCAATCAGGCGAGGATTCGAACCGCACGGAAAAAGGCCGCATCGGACTGTCCGATTCACGGCCTGTGAGGGTGCCCTGGGATCCTGTGAATCAGAGATCGTCCAGTCCGAGTTCGTCCAGAATCGAGCTCTTATCGCGCATGAGAACGAGAATCGAGGAGTGGGAAACAATCAGATACTTTTCGCCATCGAACTTGATTTCCATGGATGCCTTTTTCAGGAAGAGCGCGTAGTCGCCGACCTCGACCTGCATGGGCATGTAGCGCGGTTCGCTCTCGTTCGCCTTCCACGGTTCGTCCTCGTCCCGCGATTCGGGAAGGGGAATCCCTGGCCCCGTCTCGATGACCCGCCCTCCCTGTACCTCTTCTTTTTCTACAACGGTTTGCGGCAAGTAGAGGCCCACATCCGTACGTTCTTCGAGCTCTTCCTGCTTGATCAGGATTCTGTCCCCAACAACAATAAGCTGGCGGTTTCCCAACTTCATCAAGATCCTCCCTCCCGGAAAACTCAATCCGGACTTTTGGCGCATCTGAAACCGATATGGTCCTGCATGTTCGCCTCGGGTGCCCAGTGACGCGCGGCACAGCGAACATCGGCCTTGTTCCCGGCGTAGAAACCACCTCGAATCACCCGATACTGACCGCCGGGGGGCCCTTCCGGATTATCGCGGGGGGCCGTTTTGTAGTAGTCGTCGTAATACCAGTCCTCACACCATTCCATTGCGTTGCCGCACGTGTCCCAAACACCGTAGGGGCTGGCTCCACCAGGAAACTGATCGCAGGGCGTTGGTCCACCATATTCGTTCCCGCAGTTCACGTTATCCTTGCGAAACGCATCACCCCAGGAATACGTCTGACCGACGGTGCCGCGCGAGGATTTCTCCCACTCGGCCTCGGTCGGGAGCCGCTTGCCGACCCACGTCGCGTAGGCCTTCGCATCGTTAAAGCTGACGTTCGTCACGGGATGCGCCGCCTGATCCAGTTGGTAGGTGCCGCTCGTCCAATGTGGAGGCCGTCTGTGACCCGTCACCTCGACGAACATCTTGTACTCCTGATTGTTCACCGGCATCTTATCAATCTGGAAAGCGTTGAGCAGGACAGTCCTAGCAGGCGCCTCGTCGCGTCCACCTTCATCATCCCCCATCATGAACTCGCCAGCTTCGATCCGGATCATTTCCTTCTGATTCACCTGCGACTGCAACGCCAGTCGCTGCTCGTCGAGGGCCGAGAGCTCTGTCTTGAGGCCTTCGATTCTACGAAGGCTCTCCTCCGTTGCCTGTTCGGCCTCCTGAATCTGCCTCTCCACATTCCCACGGCTCGACTCCAGCTGCTCCACGGTAGGCTGAAGCAACGCAGCCTGCTTCCTGAAAACAGCGAAAATCTGGAAACAGAAGGCGGTAAAACACACCATCAGAACAGGATACATCCAATCCAAAAGTCGTCCCTCCGGTCACCTGGGAAAGACATCTCAATCCCTGAAAAATTAGTGTTTTGGGGGGGTCGAGTCAAACCGTTTGTCCTCTGGGGCCTTGATCTGGCACAGATCTCAGCCACGCGTTTTGTTGTCATGGGGGTTGCCAAGGCCTATCTTACGTGGGTTCGTACGATCCGGCCGTTTTGAAAGGCATTATCGTTGGCAAAAGTCCTCGTCATCGACGACGATCCCAATATCGGACAGGTAATAACTCAGCTTCTCTCCGGCCAAAGCCACGAGGTCATCTTGAGTTATTCCGGCGACGACGCCCTCGAGTTACTGAAATCGGAGGAGTTCGACGTGATGATCGTCGACATCTTCCTTCCCAGTACAAGCGGTCTCGAGGTGATTCAGGCGGTCAGTGCGAACTATCCGGACACCAAGATCGTCGCCATGGCCGCGTTCGGTGCCCAGGACGACATCGATCTAAAAGGATTCGCCGAACGCTATGGCGCCATTACCACCCTCGAAAAACCCTTCGACAACGAGATTCTCCTCAAGTCTGTAAGCAAAGCCCTGGGGGCGGGCGGCTGACGAGGCGGTTCCCACCGCTCTCCGCTCGCTCCACTCTTCTCAGCCTTCGCGCTGGTCTCCTTAGCCCATCGACAGCTTCGATCGTGTGCCCCGGGAGGTCTAACCCATGAATTCGCTCGCCCTTTCCGCCGTCTTCTGGGGAGCCCTGAGTGCGGTCTCCCTCCCTCTCGGCGCGCTGCTCGGTCTGGCGCTCGTTCCCAAACGACGGGTCGCCTCTTCGGCCATGGCCTTCGGTGCCGGCGCCCTTCTGTTCGCGCTGTCGATCGAACTGTTCGGCCACGCGCTCCACGTCGCCAGTGATCGCCACGGTCACGTCGACCGACCCGGGTTGATCCTGGCCGTCATGCTCGCCGCCATCGTCGGCGGATTGCTCTTCAATGGCCTCAACCTGTTGCTCGAGGGAAAAGGCGGATTCCTGCGGCGGCGGGGTCTGATTCGCCGCCACGTCGTAAAGGAACGACGGGCAGAGGCCAACCTGCTCCTCGAGAGCCTCGGTCGAGTCGATTACTTCCGTTCCCTGCCCATGGAAGAGGTAATCAGCCTCATGCCAGATGTGGAAATGGTCCAGTTCGACGAAAACCAGACGATCTTCCACGAAGGCGACGAAGGTGACGGTCTCTACGTCGTTGCGGAGGGCACCGTTAGAGTCACGCGAAAGTCCGAAGCTGGAGACCAGGAAATCGCCACGATCGGAGCGGGCGATGTGGTCGGCGAGATGTCGCTCGTCACGGACAACCCGAGGAGCGCCACGGTCCAGACGGAGTCGCACGTCAGGGCCTGGAAGATTCCGAAAGAGGCCTTCCACGAACACATGGAAGCCTCGCCCAATCTCGAAGCCGCCATCCACCGCGTTGTTGCCGACCGCATCAAAAATCTCGAGCAGGCGGGTCACGTGAGCGCGGAAACAGCCAGGGAATGGGCAAGATCGGGTGTCAAGGGTGTCGAAGACCAGGTCACGGTGGGCATCACGCCCGATCTGGTGCAGGAGGAACAGCACAAACACGGAAATCCAGCGCTGGCCATCTGGATGGGGATCGCTCTCGACTGCATTCCCGAATCGCTTGTGATCGGCATGCTCGTGGTAACCGCGGCTGCGGAGGGCACAGCATTCAGCGTGGCCTTTATCGCCGGCGTCTTCCTCGCGAATATGCCGGAAGCCATGTCGAGCGCGGTCACCATGCGCAAGGGTGGCATGTTGAAGACTCGCATCTTCTGGATGTGGTTTTCACTCTGTGTCCTGACCGCGGTCGGCGCTTACATCGGCACGCTCCTTCTCCCCGCCCATCCCGCGGGTTCCGACCTCTACCTGGTGTTCATCATCGAGGGACTGGCCGGTGGCGCCATGCTCACGATGATCGCCCAGACGATGCTCCCCGAAGCCTTCGAGCAAGGCGGAGGCCCCATCGTAGGTCTTTCAACGCTCGGGGGATTCCTCGCCGCGCTCACAGTGAAAATGCTCTGACCTCCTCGTCTTCAGTTTGCTTCCTTACGCCTGAGACTCTGAATGGAAACGCGCACCGTCTACCTCGAACCTGGCAAGATCGATCTTCGCAGCCAGAAGCTGCCGGATCTCGCACCGAATCAGATCCTCGTGAAAACGCACCAGGCATCGATCTGCGGGTCTGAGCGCTACTTCTATCGTGGTGTAACTGTGAGGCCCGAAGACGAGGCACGCGGAGAACCCGAAGCGCATCTTGTGGAAGCGAAAGAGAAGACCGGCACGGCCTATGCATATCCGATGGGACCCCTCGGTCACGAAGGCGGGGGTACGGTCGAAGAGATCGGGAGCGCAGTAGACAGTTACCTGGGGGGCGGAAAAGTCCGTGTCGGGGATCGCGTGGGCAGTCTGGTCTATCCGACCTACACCGACTACTGGGTGACGGACCCCTCGCACGTCCAGCCGATTCCTGACGGTGTTTCCTTCGAGGTCGGCTGTCTTTATGAACCACTTGGCTGCGCCGCCTGGGCGGCATTACACGCGGGCGTCACACCCGGTGACTGGGTCGCGGTCAACGGAGTGGGATTCGCGGGCAACATCATGCTTCAAGGCGCAGTTCGGTCAGGTGCCGCGAAGGTCATCGCCATCGACGCCGATCCGGGAAAACTGGAGGTCGCCCGACAGCTCGGTGCGGATTACGCGTTGAACCTGAATGACACGGACGTCAGGGCAGAGGTCGAAGAGATCACGAACGGAGAGGGCGTCGACGTCTCGATCGAAGCGGTAGGAGGAAGCGGCGAGGGTCTCAAACAATGCCTGGATACGGTCTGCCACAACGGGATCATGGCCCTTTACGGCGACAATTATGCCCCAGTAGATAATTTTTGTTTCCACCGATTTCACGAGGACGGTCTCGAAATTCGCAACTTGAACGCGGTCCACTATACGCATCTGAGGTCCATCGAAAACATGCGTGAGGCCTACCGGGCGGTTCAGCGTGGCGTCTTCAACCTGGACATCGTCTTCGAAAATTCAGTTTCCCACAGACTGACAGATCTCGCGGCCGTGTTCGAACAGGAAAACAGCTCCGAGCATCAGAGTTCGCTGAAGACTCTAATTATTCCATAGCCGTCCGCAGTTCGGCCCTCCTTGCACAAAGCAGATCGTTCTCCACGAAGCATTTGAACGATTGCTGTCTCCGTCCCACCTCGTTAGGTGGACAAAGCCAAAGAACCGACCTGTCCTACCACCCGTGGATTCGGTGCCCGCCATCCGGGAAGAACAAGAGATCGACGAGGGTTCCCGTGCCGATTCCGGCAACGTAGCCCACCACAAGCCCGAAGAAGAATGGCCTCGCCCGGTTGAACATGCCGATCCCGCCGATCCTCATGATCAGCCCCTTGGCAACCCAGGTCAGCAGCATGCTGAATGCGTAATATTCCGATCCATTCGAGTCCTGGAACGCCAGACCGAGGGGATGCAGGGGCCACCAGGGAATCCTGTTGTAGAGGACCATCAGGAGCCATGCTCCACCGACCCCTGCCAGCCACACCATCGTTTTGCCAGGATTGAACCCCGCCCGATCCGTGTCGATCACTGCGGAGACCATCCTGTGGTAGGTCTCCCGATTGGCCTTGACGAACCCGCTCAACCCGAGATTCTGGCCTGCGTGTTCGTACCCCAGGCAGATGATCAACAGACAGGACCCCATGAACGTGGCGGAAAAAACAAGGATCGCCGACCAGGGTGTCCAGTAGCGTCTTCGGTCGGTCCCGAAAAGCTGAAGGTAGTGTGGGAGTGCAGGCCAGGCCGGGATGCGTGCCCTGCCGAAGAAGGCGTAGGAGTTGATCGTACCCATCCCCACGATCTCCCTGGCGCTCATTCCGCGAGTACCTCCAAGCGCCAGAACGACGTTCCCTCCCTTCTCAGCGACGGGGAACAGATATGCGAAACCCGTCGCGGCCGTAAACTTCGCCAACGTAAAGTATGCGATGTAGATCAGCCCGAGTTGACAGATCGCCATCCACGGTGTCAGACCCATCGACATAAAGCAGCCCAGCAGGTACACCGTCACAATCGAGAATCCAAGGAGTGCAACGCGATACGGCATCACCCCATCGTCACCCGGGCCACGGACACCCGTTCTCGCAACCTGCCAGACGTGCTTCAGATGGTGCCTGGCGATCCACACAGACCACACGGCCAGGAACACCATGGCACCGTGCGATTCGAGCATGATGAGCTCTGACTTCGGTTGCCCGATCGTGGCGTTTGTGGCGGAGGAGTAGCCGATCGGAACACCCAGACGGGCCATCACACCTTCCTTCAGGATCGCAACCAATCGGAAGAGCCAAAAACTCAGAAGCAGGTCCGAGTTACACAGGTAGGTCAAACCGATGACGGGTGGCATGATGCGCAGGTAGACGGGAGGAAACATCCGCCCAACCGGAAGCCCTTTGGACTCCACGGTGTCGTAGATCGTGATCCGCGGTAGTTCCTGCGTAAAGAAGCCGCCGATGTTCCACGCAAGGACCAGGAAAACAACGAGAAAACCGGCCTGGAAGGCGCGGTCCTTGAAGATCGGAGGAATCCTTTCTTTTCCGTCGAATCCCTTGGTCAACGCCACAGCGAACGTTGACAGCGGAAACGTCAGACGCTCTGCGTCCTCCCATTGACGCTGGAAGATTACGGACAGACACAGTCCGGCGATCACAAGGGCGACCGAAAACGAGAACCACCAGTAGAGCGGCGACAGCCAACCCGACCAAGGGATGCTGGCCCCCTCGGGCAGCCCCTCGTAGAATGCAACGATGACTTCCCTGGAGTCGGTTGGGTAGCACCACCAGGGAATCACATCGAACAGCACTTCCTGCCACCGATTCTCCGCCGACGCGTAGTATACCGGCGAGCTGACGATGCCGCCCCAGTAGGCGAGCCAACCACTCGCCGACATCGTTCCCACAATCCAGGACAAGCTGTAGATCACAATCAGTTCCCCGCCAGACAGCGCGAGTCGAGGAGCGATCAGGCGAACAATTGTGTTGATCAGAAGCCACGCCACGAACGGAAGGAGCATCGCCATCGGCAGCTGGGATTTCACCAGCGAAGCACCTCCGATAATCAGCCCGGCGTAGTTGCTGTAGAGATTCAGCAGGACACCCGTGGCCACACCGAGGACGACGCCACGGACCGTCAGTGTGGATCGAGTACTTTCGTGATTTGGGAATGTTTCAGCTTGCGAGGGCATCGAGAAGACACATCGCTCGTGCTAACGGATGGAAGTATGGCCTTGGTATTGAGATGGTGCCCGGGGCCGGACTTGAACCGGCACGGCCCGAAGGCCGGGAGATTTTAAGTC
>DJHM01000015.1:125102-195459 GCA_002433075.1 Latescibacteria bacterium UBA6620 | reverse complement strand
TTAATCAGTAGGTTCAAGGTTCGATTCCTTGTGGGCGCACTAGAGCGAGGACCCTCCGGATGTTTCCGGAGGGTTTTTTTGTCTCAAACCGTTGATTTTATGAGGGATGTGCGGACCCGTGGGACCCCAAACCCCCTTGGCTTTGCCCATCCCGGTGTTATTTTACACACCTCCTGTTTACATTGCCGCAGGCCGTTTTCGCGGCAATAGCGTGTTGTTGGGGCGGGCACCTGTCCGTGTCGATCGATGTACCTGTTGGGAGAGGACCAAGATGGATCGTGAAGACATCCGGCTGGGTATCAGGAATATCATGAACCTTCCTACGTTGCCGGTGATCATGAGCCGAGTGCTGGAGGTCGCGGACGACAGCGGGTCGAGCGCCAACGAGCTCGCCGACATCGTTTCGAAGGATATGTCTGTGTCCGCCAAGGTGCTGAATCTTGCCAACTTGACGGGAGACCTGAAGATCCAGCCTGTCAAGGTCGGCTTCGCGGCATTCTACGAGTCGATTGGCCGGGTGGACCTGATGGAGCACCACAAGGATGAAGATCCCGTCTTCATCTCGGGCAAGAAAGTGCGGGAGCTTCTCGGAAACGGGGAGGCCGTGGATCTTCGAATTATGAGGCCGAGTACCTCTCAGATTCTATCTGAGGCAATGGCTCCAGTCTGAGTTTCTCAGTTTATTCGCTCCACAGGCCCCCGGCCAGAGATGGTCGGGGGTTTTTCTGTACCGGCACGATTTTCCTCCCCGTATCACGGCATGAATTCTCTTAAATATATGTAAAACAGTCATAAACGAAGACTTGTACAGCGTGGCACAGGCCTTGCGATCTCCGTATGTGGTCCGATCTGAATAGACCGGACCGGGTGGGCGACTCCGCGTATCTGCCGATAAATACTATATAGCACTATTTAGATTTATTGTGCTTCTCGGCGGGCTTGGATCCACCCCCACGTTCAAGCAGGGAGTCTACAAATGCTTGCCAAGATCTTCAAGAAGACATCGACGCCCAAACGCCCCGGTGTGAGTCCGGCGATCGCTAGGCTGAATCAGTTTGGCACACGATCGGTGATCTGCACGATCGTGACGGACGCTGAGGGTCGAAATACGAATGAAGAAGTCGGTCTGGTCTCGTTCTACTCGACCCCCAACCGTCTTTTCAGCCGGGATGGATACCTGTATCTCGCCCCTCCGGCCGGATATGATTACAAAACCGGCCCTCTGCGTGGTCGCGGCGAGAAAGTGCGTCTGAAGTTTCAGTATCAACGTAATCCCTACAGCCTGGACTGCGAGGTGATGCAGCGAGTTCGCTTCTCGGACCGTCTGTTGGCAGCGGTTGAGCCAAGGGTTGAGATCGGCCTGAAGCTCAAGCCAACAGGGTCGGTGGTTAAGAACGAGCACCGGTGTTCCTTGCGCTTCGGCCACGTTCGAGGTGTGAAGGGCCCGGTGGTGGCACCGAATTTCAGGTTCGATGCATACGTCGAGCGTATCGCGGTCGACGGATCCCTCGAGAGCAAACCCGAGGTCATTCCCTATCCGGGCGACGATCCTGTGCCGGCCGCAGTCAAGGCGTGCGACACGTCTGAGGAGATGGTGGATCTGTTTCATCAGATGATGCGAACCAACCCGGAAGTCCTTCGTTCCGTACATATCACGAAGGCCGAACGAGACGCACGAAATGGTCGCACCGATCTGGTCAGCTTTGGCGAAGCGCAGGTTCTGGGTCTTGACGGCGCAACCCACAGCACTCACATCAACGTGCGGCGCCCCAAACACGCCGAAGGTATCTCGCTGAAGGATGGGGACGTCGTCGTTCTCCATTTTCTGTGGAGAGAACTTGCCAAGAGTGTGGATCTGCATCACAGCTGGGTATGTCGCGTATTCCGAACCGGCCTGAAGGTCGTCACGCTTCGACCGAAGGGAATCATCGAGCAACAGACAGGGTTGCCTGTCGTGATCAGAGATTTCAGCGTGAGCGGCGTGTCGATTCAGAACAGTCCGTTGCTCGAAACGTATCTTCTGGATGGGGAAAACATCGCGACGGACCCCTCTACGCTCTGCGAACAGATGGTTGGCAAGAAACTGCTGATGACTTTCTACCCGCGGCTCCACTATCCCGGTGATCTGGCGACATATCAGCCGCATGTGCCTCCCGTGATTCCGTTAATCGGTGAGATCGTGCGTGGCCAGATCGATTCGGGCAAAGACCAGGGCCGTGTCGCCAACCTGGGTATCGCCTTCCGTTATGATCCGGCTGACTACGATTCGGCGGTGTATTCTGTTTCAGCCTGGGAACCCCTGCGAGCCCTAAGGGATAACCCCCACTTCAAAGAGATTCACCGATCGCTCAACGGATTGCTGGCTTACCTCAAGCGATAGCCTAAACGAAGTTTCTGACTGGATGACTGAAAGGCCCCGCCCGTTTCGAGCGGGGTCTTTCGTTTGTCCGACTCTGTGATCCTAAAAGTGGCCCCGGGGCCACAATCCTACCCTACAATCCCGACGGGTCAGGAATACGGGGTGGAAGATCCACCCAGGCCGGTCGAACAAAGGCCCCGCTCGATCAATTTCGAGTGGGGCCTTTGTTCGATAGGTGAGGTTGAATGGCGATCAGGATTCGTCGGGTAGTGACTCCAGACGCGAATGGATCCGTTCGATCTCGGCATCGAAGCCCGGACTGTCTCCCGCCGCATCTATCCATCGATGCCAGGCATCGCGGGCAGCTTCGACGCGATGGTCGGCTTCACAGGCGAGCGCAAGACCACGCAACGCACCCAAGTCCGCTGGCGACATCGAGAGAGCGATGTGATAGGCTTCGATTGCGAGCCCGGGGTCTCCGGTTGCCAGTGCGATGTGTCCCACTAGACGCTGAGCTTCGTGGATACTGCTGTTCCGTCTGAGGAGAACGCCGAGGAGATCGAGGGCGTCGTCGTACTGTTCGGACTGATAGTACAACGTCGCGAGATTCAGGTAGATGGTCAGGTCTTCGGGTGCTTTCTCCAGAGCGGTCGTGTAGGACTCAATTGCCGCCTCGGCCTGGCCTTGAATCGCGAGGACGGACCCCAGGTTAATGTATGGATCGGCAATCTCAGCGTTCTGGCGAATCGCATCCCGGTAGTGGTCGATGGCGACCACAGTGTCGCCCGCTGCGAGAGCGAGATTTCCGAGTCCAACCGTTGCGGCTGCCCGCTGTATGGGATCCGCCGTGGCCTCCTCATAGGCTCTTCGTGCGGATTCTGGCTCCCGGATGAGCAGGTAGGCGTTTGCCAGAGCCAACCGAACGTCCCCACGGTCGGGAGAAACCTCGAGTGCCTGCTTGAGAGTAAGGACGGCACTTGGTGCGTGGCCTTCCTGCAGATGAAGGGCAGACAGGTTGAGGGCCGCCTCAGCAAACCCGGGATCTCGCTCTAGCGCGGTGCGATAGGCCGATACGGCTTCCTGGTAGCGCCCGGATTCGACGCTCGACCGGCCGAGGTTGTAGATGGTCTCTGGAGTGGGTGCGAGCCGCTCGGCCGATTCGAATGCCTGCCTTGCTTCGTGCGGATGACCCAGGGCGGCGTGAGCCAGACCCAGATCGTTCCAGGCGGAGCCATCGCGACCGTCTCTGCGAAGCGCGGTCTGAAAGAGATCGATGGCTTTTTCGAAGTCACTCTGCGTCAGGGCATCCCGGGCCTGGGTGATCAAGGCCTGGGGCGAGGGGAGCGATGGTCGTCTTGGAGGTCGCACCCGTTGGATTCCAGCGAGTGCGATGGCGTTTTGAGGATCCAGGAAAAGCGCGTTTCGGTATGCGAGACGGGATTCTCTGAGTCGTCTGAGAGCTTCGGCGGAGAGCCCCAGGCCATTGAACGCATCGACCCGTTTGGCTCCGGCATCGATCGCGGCCTGGTAGCGTGGTCGCGCCTCAGCGTTGCGATCGAGTTCTCGAAGTACATCCCCGAGTTTTATGAGGAGATCGATTTCCCCAGGCGCGTTCTGAAGGGCCTTGGTATAGACCTCGGCTGCGCTCTCTCTCGACCCGAGACGTTCGTAAACTCTTCCGAGCCGCTTCAGGAGGTCGACGTTGTCGGGTGTGGAGGCCAGGGCTGTTTCGTAGGCGCCCATTGCCTTTCGCAGGCTACCGGTCGACTCGTAGAGATCACCCCGGATGGCGGCGAGGTCTGGTCGATCGGGCACGCTGCCGAGGATGCGTTCGACAGCTGTTCCGTCCTCGAGATTCATATAAGCACGCGCCAGCGGTCCAGCGATGTCAGCGATCGGAGCCCCCTTGATGAGGGCATCTTCATAGGCGACAACGGCCGCCTGGTGGTTTCCACGCTCGTCGTGTAGACGGGCGGCGATCAGCAGGATGTCGAGTCGGTTGATGTCGAGCGCTAGGGACTGAATGAAGGAATCTGCGGCTCCGTCGTCGTCGAGTCGAGTGTACGCCTTCACAAGAGGATCTGCGATGTCCTCCAGAGGGACGCCCTTGATGAGTGCGTCCTCATACGCGGTCACCGCCTGCTCGATGTTTCCCCGATCGGCGTGAAGGTTTGCGATGTCTAGGAGCAAGTCAGTCCGTTCGGGGGCCAGCTTCAGGGCGTGCTGATAACGCTCGCTGGCGTCGTCGTACTTTTTCCGGATGACAGAAAGCTGACCCGCGACCTGCCACAGATCGGCAGACTCGGAGCCCATCGCGATCGCCTCCGAGAAAGCGCCATCGGCGGCGACATAGAATCTCTTTCGCGTCCGGGCTGCGATCGAGCCTACGTGATGGTCCGGGTTGCCGGGTTCAATCTCGATGGCTTTCCTGAAGAGGCGATCGGCAGCGTCGGCTTCTCCGAGGTAGAGGAAGAAGCTTCCAACCTCGGCCAGTCGCCCGGGCTCTTTATTGAACAGTGCGAGGGCGCGTTCGTAGTGGGTCCTGGCTTCTTCGTGTCGCCCGGCTTCGAAGTGCAGCCGCGCTATTCGAACGAAAGCTCGATCGTCCTCGGGCTGCGCTTCGAGGACGGAAGCCAAGGCTTCGGCTTCGGAGGCGACGTCGTCTTGCGCACGTGACAACATCGCGAGCGACCATCGGGGACGCGGGTTGTCTGGATCGAGGGCGGCGGCCTGGCCGTAGGCCTCCCTTGCGCCAGCCTCATCTCCCTGGCGATGCAGCACATCGCCCCGAACTCGGTGGGCCTCGCTGTAGTCGGGGTCCAGGCGAAGCGCCTGATTTAGGGCTTCGGCGATGAAGCGATCGGTTTTTTCTGACCGTTTGGAAGTATGGAAGGCCGCGTCGGCTTCGGCGATGAGGTGGTAGGCTTCAACGGAATGCGTGGGGCGACCGTAGGCGCGCATTGCGCGCGCTTCATCGACCCCGAGACGATCGAGGATCTGGAGGGTGAGGCCGTCGAAAAGATCGAAGAGGCCACTCTCCGAGCCTTCGACGAAGGCGCTCCCGAGAGAGGTTCCGCCCGGGTAGCCGTAGAGTCGTGCCGCCAGCCAGATCTCGGATCCTTCGGGCGCATTCTTGGAGACTAGTACCGACCCGATGAGCTCGCGCGCCCGATCCCGATCGTGCGTGCGGCCGACCCGCCCGATGATGAGGAGGTCGGTGTTGAGCCAATGCCCGATGCGGTTGATGGCTGGAAGGGGAAGTTCCCCAGCCTTCCGGATGTCGACATTGATCGACCTGCCGAGTTTCGCCAGTTCTTCCCGATCGAGCGGTCGGAGCTGTCCTGTCCGATCCAGCTTCGCGGAAAGGGCGTGGGCGGTCGCGGTTGACAACCACGTCTGGTCCTCCCCTGCAGCAAAGGGAAACACCACGACATTCTGACGTCGTTGTCCGGTCGCCGTTCCTCCGAGCAGAAGCGCTGAGAGGAGGCAGATGAGGATTCGTGTCGAGTTGATCATTGGGGGAGTCTCTTACCTATCCTTCTAATTTATCGGCAGTTTGCATGATTTCACCACCCGCTTTTACGCGATTCTGCGCAGTCTGGCTGCGAAACCCCCGTCGTCGCCGGGATGCTCCGGCAGGAGGTTCAGAAACGCGCTTTCCGCATCGGGATCCGGCTGGAAACGGGGATTTCGATCCAGAAAGTCTTGAATGACGGCTTCGTTCTCCTCCGGCTCGGTGGTACAGGTGCTGTAAAGCAGCACTCCATCTGCACGGACTCGGTCGGCCGCCGCTTCAATAATCTCACTTTGGACGCGGGAAAGCGCGAGAAGGTCCTTCGGGCCGCGTTGCCACTTGATTTCAGGGTGCTTCCCGATTGTCCCCAGCCCGGAACAGGGCGCATCGACAATGACCCGGTCGTAACGGCCGGTTAGGGGGAGTCGGGTGGCGTCTGCGGCGACGATTCGAGCCTGCAGACCCAGCCGGTTCGTGTTCTCGATCAGACGTCGGAGCCGCAGGGCGCTCCGGTCGACCGCAACGACCTTGCCCCGGGGGCCGGCGCGGTGGGCGGCCACGCAGGTCTTTCCACCGGGTGCCGCGCAAACGTCGAGGACCGAGTGTCCTTCGTGGATGTCTGCGAAATCGACCATTCGGGCTGCAGCAGGGCCCTGAATGATGAAGGCGCCGGATTCGAAGGCTCGCGTGTCGAAGAGCCCGGCGGGTCGATCTACATAGAGCAGGTTCTCAAGGGTCGGATGGGATCGATAGGGGATTCCGTTTCGAGCCAGTTCTTCGATGATCGGCTCGGTGGATCCGAACATTCTGAGGGTTACGGGCTGGCGCGCGTTCAATGCTGTAAGGGCTGTGTTAGCCCGGTCAATGCCGTAGCGGGCAACCCATCGCTCGACGAGCCATTGGGGCGCGGACTGAGCGAGGGCGAGCTGCTGGATCGGGGAAGCGTCGGGGTCGGGGGGCTCAGGCTTGCGATGATCGGCAATTCCACGAAGTACCGCATTGACCACGCCGGCGCGTTTGCGGTCACGGTGGGTTGCGAGGTCGACGGCTTCGGACACCACGGCATAGTCGGGTACCCGGTCGAGATGTCGAAGTTGGTAGGCGCTGAATCTGAGGAGGGTGAGGGTCGGAAGAGGGAGACGGCCCAGGGGCTGCGTCAAATAAACGGAGAGGAGGGCGTCGATTGGCCGGCGCCAGCGAAGTGTACCGAGCACGATCTCCCTTACGAGGGCACGGTCTTTCTCATTCATTGCCGTGGCGTTGAGCGACTCCAGCAGGTGGTCGGAGAAGGCGCCCTTTTCGATCCGAAGAAGCAGGTCGAGTGCCGTTTGGCGCGCGGTCGGGGAGGATCTGTCGGGTCGTATGTCCATAGAGGAAAGAAGAAGACAATTAGTCCGAGATGGATTGCGATGTCAAGGCGACGAATGGCTCTAAGGCCTTACGCAGCTTGACTTTGGAGAATCCTTCGGATAAATTCAGCCTGCTTTCGCCGCGCCTTCCAGGCGCGATCTGTTTTTTGGTAACTCCCTGGAAAGGGCAGGTTCGCAAGATGCAAGCATACAGGAACGCACGGCTCGAGGATGACGAAGAGGATGAGGAAAAAGGATCAAAGGAGGGTGAATTCCTCGGGCGGAGTCTGATCAAGACGCGCACGATTCTGATTTCTGACCCGGTCGATCACAAGCTGACAGCGCGCGTTACTGCGCAACTTCTGTTTCTCGACAACGAGGATCCCGAAGCGCCGATCAAGATTTTCATCAACTCACCGGGTGGCAGCGCGGATGACGGGTTCGCGATCTACGATATGATCCGGTTCGTTCGTCCTAGGGTGAAGATCGTCAGTACGGGGCTTTCGGCGAGCGCGGCCACCGTGATTATGCTCGCGGCAGCCAAGGAAGACCGAATGGCGCTTCCGAACGCGCGCATTATGATCCACCAACCCTCGATGAGATCTCACGGTGCCGCGGAAGACATCAAGCGTACGGCCGAGCAGATCCTGAAGCTGAGAGAGCGCATCAACGAGCTCTACGCTGAAGAGACGGGACAGCCGCTCGAGAAGGTTTCGGACGACACCGATCGTGACTACTGGATGACGGCCCCCGAAGCTGTCGAATACGGTCTGATCAGCAAGGTCGTGACCGCTATGGGCGAACTGGAGGGCTGAGCCGCTTGACGACGATTCCGATTCACACCGACGACCCGGTCAATGCCCGGATCCTGGCTGTGTCCGAGGACAGGATCCAGGGATTCCATCGCGACCCAATCGGGGCGATCGTCGATCAGTCCGGGGTCGGGCTGGAAGATGTGGTGACTCGGATCCGGGCGATGCTCGAGGCGGGGACGATCCGTCGAGTCCGTCAGACCCTGATGGCGACCAACCTGGCGCCGGGCGCCCTGGTGGCGTGGAGCGTATCGGAAGACAGACTGGACGACGCGTTCGAGTATATGTTTCGGAACGATCCGTTTTCCGGGCACGTCGTGATTCGGACGACCGACGAAGGGAAGGCGGGCGCTCGCTATCGCCTGTGGACGACGGTTAAGGTGCCCCGACCCTATTCGATCGATCGACACTGCGAGTATCTGAAGGACCAGGTGGGCGCCGACCACTTCAGATTGATGCCGGCCAAGTGCATTTTCGCCCTGGGCGTGGGTCACGTGCGCCGACGGACGATGGAGGTTGGCAGCAAGTCCGACGGACCCGCGGAACCCAAGCATGTCGAGGTGGTAGAGTTGAGCGATCTGGACTGGCGCGTGCTGATCGGTCTCAAGCGAGAGCTGGATGTCGACGAGGTCGGGCCGGACCTATGGAAGAATCGGGGGGAGGAGGTCGGTGTAACCGTAGACACATTCTGCGA
This sequence comes from Latescibacteria bacterium UBA6620, assembly GCA_002433075.1. Classification (GTDB taxonomy): domain Bacteria; phylum Latescibacterota; class UBA2968; order UBA2968; family UBA2968; genus UBA6620. The sequence continues at coordinate 186,731 of DJHM01000015.1, read as the reverse complement.
AGTGGCCGAAGACCTGCAGCGACGTAAGGTGATCGGACGATTCTCGACTTTCCTGGAACACGCGAAACAACTGAAGACGGGTGAACGCGTAACGCGCTACAACGCGCTGTTTCACTGGGCGGTGCCTGAGGGTAGGGAGGTGGAGGGAGGCTGCGAGATCGGCCGTCACCACATCCTGACTCACTGTTATTGGAGAGAGGGCGGGCCCGATTTCGGGAACGTGAACATTATGGGTGTCGTTCACGGCACAGAGCGGGATCTCGTTTACGAGCACAAGGCGGCGATCGATGCCCACCTCGCGGATGTGGGGATTCCGCTGTCCTACACGAACGTCTTCTGGGGCGGCAGGAGCGAGATCAAGCCCTCGGAGATCGTGCCGTCTGCGTACCGGGACTGGTGCGCATCTGTCGATCTGGACCCGGAAGAGATGGTGTAGCGGTTGTTTCGTAAAAAACTGAAAGCCCCGTCGCCGATGGCGACGGGGCTTTATTGTTTTCGTTGCTCGTTGACCCGGTAGAGAAAGGATAGAATCTCAGCGATGGGCTGATAGAGCTCGCTCGGAATCTCGGTGTCCAGATCGAGCCTGGCGAGCACGGCCACCAGGTCTGGATCGTGGCGAATAGGGATGCCGTGCTGCTCGGCGATCTCGATGATCCGTTTGGCGATTTCACCTTCGCCTTTCGCGACCATCCTGGGAGCCGCATTGTCCTCGGGACGATAGCGAAGAGCGGCCGCGGATTCGCGAGAATCTTTCTCAGGATCTTCGGTCACGGGGATCCGAGCCGGTCGGTGCCCACCCATTTCTGAAGTACGTCTGGAACTGCGACGGTGCCGTCCTCGCCCTGATGCTGTTCGAGGATCGCGGGGACGAGGCGGGAGGTCGCGAGTCCCGAAGCGTTCAGGCTATGGATGAAGGTGTTGCGCCCCCCCTCGCTCTTCTTGTAGCGGATGTTGCCCCGCCGGGCCTGGTAATCGTGGGCGTTCGAGGCCGAGCTGACCTCCTTGTACTCTTCCATACTCGGGATCCAGACTTCGATGTCATAGGTCTTGGCCATCGACGCACTACAGTCCCGAGCCGCGAGCTTGGAAACCTGGTAGTGGAGGCCGAGACCCTGAACGAGGGCTTCGGCCTTTTCAATCATTTCTTCGAGTGCGGCGGCGGAATCTTCAGGCCGGGTGAACTGGAAAATTTCGATCTTGTTGAACTGGTGTCCCCGGATCATCCCCCGCTCGTTTGTCCGGTAGCTTCCGGCTTCGCGACGATAGCAAGGTGTGTAGGCGAAGTATTTCCGAGGAAGTTCCTCCTCCGCCAGGATTTCGCCCCGGTGGAAATTGATCAGGGCGGTTTCGGCCGTGGGTAGAAGGAAATGTCCAGCTGAATCATCGTCTCCTCGAATGTGGAAGACGTCGTCCTCGAACTTCGGAAACTGGCCGGCGGCGAACCCGCAATCGTAGGTCAGAATGTGTGGGGGCAGGACGAACTCGTAGCCGTCGGCGAGATGACTTTCGACGAAGTAGTTGAGGAGTCCCCATTCGAGACGGGCCCCATTTCCCCTGTAGAGCCAGAACCCGTTGCCACCCATCTTGACGCCACGTTCGTAGTCGATTACCCCGAGCTCCGTTGCCAACTCGACGTGGTCCTTCGCCTCGAAGGTGTGTGCTGGCTTCGAACCTTCCGTGCGAATGACCTCGTTGGCTTCCTTGCCGCCTGCCACGACGTCATCGGCCGGGATGTTGGGCAACTCTTCGAGGATCTCCCTGATCCGATCGTCGGCCTCGCCGAGGTCGACATCGAGCGTTTTGATGCGCTCGGATACCTCTCGCATCTCACTCTGTACCTCGGTCGTGTCTTTCCCTTCCTTCTTCATCGTGGGAATCTGGGCAGACACCTTGTTCCGTTGTTCGCGGAGGGCGTCGATCGCCGGGATCAACTCGCGCCGCCGAGTATCCCAACGCAAGAGGTCTGTGAAGTCGACCTCGTCCATTCTCTTGAGAAGAGCCTCCCGAACGGTGTCCGGATTCTCGCGGATGACGTTGATGTCCAGCATAGCGTCTAATTTTCCTCGTGGTGGGTGGGTAAGGCCGTAACTCTTCCAAGCCGGACCAGTATGGCTGCGATGTTCAGAGCGGTAGACCGGTTCATCCGTTTCAGAACTTCCCGTGCGGTGTCGTCGTCGAGGTTCATCAACACCTGAGTGGCCGCCCCGGCTTCGAGAGACGCACACTGCCGGGCAAGCTGTGTGAGCTTCCGCTCGTGAAGCTCCAGTTGTTGCTTGAGCCTTTTTTCCATTTCGGCTCGAAGCAGCCGAATCTCATCCTGTTCGATCCGGATTTCCCTGGAGGCCCGTTTCCCGGTCGGGCCCGATTCGGTCACTTCGGATGGACGATCCGACGCCTCTTCTGGTTTCGGGGTCGCGACAGACGGGACCTTGAGTTCTTGCGGGGTTTCCCTCTTGATGGGCGCCGGGTCCGGGGCTGGCGCCCGTGGGAGAGATTCCCTGCTCCCTTCGTTATCGATGCCTCGAGCCGCTCTCGGAGCCCGATCAGACTCTCTTTTTACCTTGGGGAGGGTGGCTGAACGGGTCTCTACACGACGGCTTGGCTGCGATGTGCTTTTCGAACCGGGCCAAAAGAGTACCATCATCGTGACGATGATCACACTGAAGGACCCAAACATGCCGATGATAAGAAGGGTGGCGGTTCGGAAGTTCACGGTGTCACGAGCCCAGTGGTGATGTCAGGTTGGCAAAATGTGACCCAATCTGATGGTGTCATTCAACAGATTATTCCATCCTGCTGGAAAGCCATCCTGGACCGACGAACGCTAAGTTCTTGATTTACCGACAATAGTGCAAAAGGTGGATATCTGTTTTCTGTGGCCCGATGATTGCCTAAAGTCCTGGTGAATAGCAGTTCACCACTTCACGGAGGATTAGAGCCGTGGTTGCTACCCAAGACGCAAAGAGACGAAATGAGTTGGCTTACCTCGCCTTTATTATGCCATCACGGGGAACGAGGGGCGCTCGGAAATGATTCGTCGCTTAGTCGCCGGCTCGAAGGTCAGGCTGCCGAGCGAGTTCCTGAACTTCAGGCTCAGGCGTAATCGTCAAACAGCAGACGTCAGAACACGGGCAACCCGTTCGATGTGCTCGTCCGCGAGCTCTGCATAGATCGGCAAAGACAGAATCTCGCCTGCCGCTCGCTCGGCTACTGGAAAGTCGCCTGGTGAGTATCCCAGATCTGAGAACGCGGGTTGCAGATGCACCGGAATCGGGTAGTGAATCCCGCTCTCGATGTCGGCCTCGTTCAATGTTTGCTTCAGCTGATCACGCCGCTCCGAACGGATGACGTAGTAGGTGTGGACGTGATCGCACCCCTCCAGTTCGACGGGTGTCCGAATTGAAGAATCTGAGAGCAGTCGCGCATACAATCGCGATTGCTCTTTTCTTTTTTTCAGCCAGCCATCGAGGTGTCTCAGCTTCGCACTGAGCACCGCCGCCTGCAGACCTCCCATTCTGAAGTTGTAGCCCAGCAGTTCGTGGTCGTGGTGGTCGGTCCGCCCGTGATTGGCCATACTGCGCATCCGCCACGCCAGGTCTCCGTCGTTCGTCAGCACAATGCCAGCATCGCCGAAAGCACCAAGGATTTTCCCCGGGTAGAAACTGAACGTAGCTGCGACACCGAATGCGCCAGCCCTTCGGTCGTGATATTTGGATCCGTGGGCCTGAGCTGCGTCCTCGACCACCGGGATGCCGTGTTTGCCAGCGATGTCGCAGATCGAGTCCATTTCTGCGATGTGTCCATAGAGGTGAACGGGTATGATTGCCTTCGTGCGCGGGGTGATCGCGGCTTCGAGCTTTTCGGGGTCGAGGTTGAGAGTGTTTTCGAGCACGTCGGCAAAAACAGGCGTGGCTCCGGTATGGGCGATCGACTCAGCGGTGGCAATGAAAGTGTTCGGCACTGTGATGACTTCATCGCCCGCCCCGATCCCGAGCGCCTTGAGGACGAGCTCGATCGCCGTGGTTCCTGAACTCACCCCCACTCCGTGACCGATCCCGCAGTAGGCGGCAAACTCCTCCTGGAACGTGTCTACAAACGGCCCACCCGCAAAAGCGGAGGCTCGAACAACGCGCTCCATCGCCTCGTCGATTTCGGCCTTGATCGTAGAGTACTGCGTGTATAGATCGAGGATGGGAATCCTGGTCGTTGGTTGTTTCGGGGGCATCGTGGGACGCGTGTTCCTTAGCGGAGGATACGCTGGATGTTGTAGATCTCTCTGGCGTTTGCGCTCCGGGCGATCATATCGCCGATGAGCCCCGTGCAGATCACCTGGACACCGAGTACCATCAGAAGGGTCCCCAGGGAGAGAAGGGGGTATCTGTGCTGGATGCTGCCGGTGCGGAACCAAAGTGAGGCGATGTAGCCGTTGATGAGGACACCGAGCCCACACATCAGGATTCCAACCGCCCCGAACAGATGGAGCGGCCGCTCCATATAGCGTCCGAGATACATTACTGTGAGGAGATCCAGAAACCCCTTGAAGAGGCGGCTCCACCCGTATTTTGTCGTGCCGAATTGTCGGGCGTGGTGCTGGACAGGGATCTCACTCACTCGATATCCCTCGAGATCGGCGAGAACGGGAATGTATCGGTGGAGTTCTCCGTAGATCTTCACGTCACGCGTCACTTCACGTCTGTAGGCCTTCAGCCCGCAGTTGAAGTCGTGGATGTCGATCCCTGACACGCGGCCCGTCACCCAATTGAAGAACTTTGACGGCACGGTCTTTCCGAGAGGATCGTGCCGCTTCTGCTTCCATCCCGAAACCAGATCGTAGCCTTCATCGAGTTTGGCAACGAGGGCCGGAATCTCGGCAGGATCGTCCTGAAGATCGGCATCCATCGTGATGATGATTCGACCTCGGGACTCCTCGAAGCCGGCAGTGTAGGCTGCCGCCTTTCCGAAATTCCGCCGGAACTGGATCACCCTCACGTTGGATGAAGCCGCGTGGAGCTCGGTGAGCACCTCGGGAGAGCCGTCTGTGCTGCCGTCATCGACGAAGACGACTTCGTAGGCAAGGTTGGTCTCGTCTATCGCTCGGTTGATGCGGTCCATCAGCGGGCGCAGACTCTCTTCTTCGTTCAGGAGGGGCACGACGACTGTCAGGTCGAGGTCCTTCTCCGAAGTGTCGGTGGATTGCGTCATAGGTGGTTCATTGAAGAGCGGTGACGTGAGCCGAAAATGAAGTTAGACAATACGTGATCGAATTCCAAGTTGCGTGCTGAATCTCATTTGGGCTTCCGAGCGATGGCGATGATCGACAGACCTGGAAGCGGGAGTATGACCTCGAGTGCTCTCCAGAACCAGACGAAGCTGTCGAAGATTTTGAGCTGAAGTTTGCCAAACCGCTTCCGTCGAAGGATCCGACCCGACACCAACCAGGGCAAGAACCCGATGCGATTGAAACCAAAGATTCGTGTGATTTCGAACCCGGTCACCTCACAATGTTCGCGGAGAAGTTTCTTCGAGTATCTGAGCTGATGATCGAGCACCCGGTCCAGGCTTCCGAACAGGAACTGAACGTGAGGGACTAGGATAATCGCTGTCCCTCCCGGTTGCAGCGCGTCGAACATATTCCGCAAAGCCTGTTCGTGATCGGGCACGTGCTCCAGCACATTGAGGCAGACGATCGTGTCGAACGACGAACGAACGGGAGCGAAGTCGTCGACGGACTCCAGGTCGAGCGATCGAACTTCCATCCAGGGGTAGTCACGAAAACGGCTTTGCAAATACTCGAGGTGTAAGGAATCCCGGTCCGATACGGTGTAGTGTTCGCGTGGAACGAGCTTCAGCGTCAGATTCCCAAGCCCGCCTCCGATTTCCAGCACACGCTCCCCCACGTAGGGACGGATCGTGTCGGCCATCCAGCGGTTGAACCGATGTGTGCGCGACAGAGAATATAGAATGTCGTGCCCGTAACGTTCTTCGTAGATGTCGTCCACCAGCCAGAAGTAGACGATCGTAACCAGAGCCTTCACTCCATCCTTCCAGGTGATCTTCTTTCCTTCCTGGTAGCTTCTTCCTCGGTAGGAGATCGGGACCTCGTAAATTCTGCACCCTCGTTTAGCAAGCTTGGCCGTCAGTTCGGGTTCCATTCCGAACCGATTGCTCCGGATAGGGATCGACTTGAGGATACTCGTTTTCACGACTTTGTATCCGGTCTCCATATCGGTCAGGTTGAGGTTGGTGAAGGCGTTCGATACGAGGGTCAGGACCCGGTTGCCGAGGGTGTGCCAGAAGAAGAGCACCCGCCTGTAGCGGCTTGCTGCGAATCGCGACCCGTAGACGACATCTGCGTCACCATTCAGGATAGGTTGAAGCAGCTGGCCGATGTCTTTGGGATCGTACTCGAGGTCGGCATCCTGGATGATGCACAGGTCGCCCTCGGCGAGTTCGATGGCTTTTCGAATCGCAGAACCCTTGCCCTGATTCCGTTCCTGAAGGTGGACCCGGACGTTCGAGTGCTCTTCCTGGAGCTGGGCCAGAATGTCACGGGTTCCGTCGACTGAACCGTCGTCGACGATGATCAACTCACGCTCCATATCGCCCGGGAGGTCCGCACGGAGCACACGCTCGACGGTTTCACGAATGAAGTGACGTTCGTTGTAGGCGGGTATCAGAATGCTCAGTGTCATTTGAATTTGAGAACGTAAGTATCGGGCTTGGGAACGATGTGCAGGGATTCGAATCGTCCCCGGTTGGCGTTGATGGCCGGAACGAGATAGCGACCGGTCGAACTGCTCAGGTGGTCGACGACGACGTGGTCGACCTGCTTTTCTTCCAGGTCCTGCAACAAGGAAGTGTGATCGTTCGTGAAGAGATAGCTGGTGGTCCGCCGATTGGAGGCGACGAACATAAGATAGGCCTTCCGGCAACAGATGACGGCGTCCTCGGGTGTGTTTCTCTTGATCCAGTCTCCGGCAGCGAGATAGTTCTCAAAAGCCGGGGGCTGGCGTGTCACGTAGTCTACGTGGCGCGCAATCGCACTGCCGTTGCTGAACGCGTAGAGGCCGGCGAAGACGAGCGCTATGACCCCGGACCATCGATTGCCACCGGCCAATCTGGTCACGAGGGAACCCAGTGAATGTAGAACGCCCGGGACCAATAAGGGAATCACAGGGATAAGCAGGCGGACACTGGCCCAGACTTCGGGCCACAGCATACACACACCTGCATAGAAGAGAAGGTACAGGGCGAGCAGCTGCCTATCCCGCAGGCCACGGACGACGAAGACCAACACTCCGAGTGCCAAAGCCATTCCGAGTACGCCGCTTACCCATCCGGAATCCAAAGGCCCACCCGCGTATTGCAGGTCATAGTGTGACGGCCAGAACACCCGAGGGAGTTCTTTCGTGGCGTAGAGATAGAGGTTCTGCGCAATCCGGTTCAGAAGTCCGGAGAATCCGAGGGTTCCCTGGAGCGTATAGGGGTCGGCGCTCAGCAGCCAGGTGCGAACGTAGCTTGGGCCCCCGGCCAATTGTGTCCGGATCTGCCAGGGGAGGGCCAGGAGCACACAGACGATCGCATAGATGCCAGCCCATTTGCGTTTTTCCTTCAGGAAGAGGTAGACAACCGTCGCCGCGACCAGACTGATCCCGATCGATCTCACGTAATAGGCTGCCATCAATGAAAGGATTGCCAGCCCGTGCGATCGGAGGTCGTCCTTTTCGCTTGCGAGGTGGACCCGCCAGATTGCAACGAGCGAAAGGAGCATATAGGGGACTTCGGACAGGACGATGCTTCCGAAATTGAGCGCGTAGATCGAAATCAATGTGAACCCGGCAGACGCGAGTGCGTAGCCCGGGGAGATCAAGCGCGCCACGACAACGTAGATCGTGGGGATCGACAGGATGAAGGTCGCCGCGACGAAGATCTTCATCGCGGGCAGGCTGAAGGGGAAGATCAGATGAATGACTGCGAGCACGAGGGGGAAGCCGAATGGATACTTGGTGGCTGGCAGCGCTTCGACGGTGTTGATGTAGGTCAGCCCGTGTCCTTGAGCGATCGAGCGCCCAAGGGTAATGAACTCCGCGTTGTCCCCGATCAGTGAGAGGCGGGCGTCGAAGGTGATCCAGGCGAAGAGAATGGCCAGCAGGGCAAGCCCTGGAAGGAAAGCGCGATGCTGGGTCACGATCGTGATCGGCTTGATGGCCGGTTCTGTTCCCTGAGTTTTCTTTCTGGATCTACGCCGCTTGCTCACACCATTCCCTTTGCCCGAAGTAGACGAGCCCCGCAATCAGACCGACCGTGCTGATCAGACTCAGCCACCGACACACGACGGCCAATCCATCATAGTAATCCAGCTCGACGCGGTGGCGACCGGGAGGGATGACGACCCCCTGCCACAGATAATTGGCGCGAAACAGGTCCACAGGGTTGCCGTCCACCGTGGCGCTCCAGTAGGGAAAGTAGTTCTGACTGATCACGAGTACCTGCGCCGTGGGAGTATCGACCTCGAACGCCATTCGACCCTGTCGCTCCTGGAATTCCAGAAGGTTGACACGCCCTTCCCCGGAAGGAGACAGAGGTACCGGCAAGTCTGACTCCAGAATCACGGCCTGGGCGGGATCGAATCCGGGCTCCTGGAGCTTGGCGAGGATGGCCGGTTCATCTGTGAGTACAAGGGCTTTACCAGCGAGGTAGAAGAAGGGCAACGCGTCCTGGTTACGATAGAGGAAGGCTCCTCGGTCGGTCGTCACGGGAATGAGTCCGGTTGCCCGAATCTCGCGGTCGGTTACGACGTACTTCGTGTTGAGAAGATTCAGCATTTGCAGGTTGCTGAGATGATCGCGGACAACCACATCGTATCGACGGACCGAAAAGGGCTCGTGATAGGCGACGTTGACTAGGTCGACTTTATCGATCTGCAGGCTCCGGCCGCTGACGAGCACGCGATAGTGCGAATCATCGGCACGCAGGGCGCCGACCGTATTCGGGAACCGCACTTCAGGATCAGGGTGCAGTGCCGGGTCGATGTATTTCAAATAGGGTTGGTCGACGCGCCACGTGTCGATGAAGATGATGGGTACGAGCAAGAGCAGAAACGACTTCGAACCGATCCTGTTCCGCGCCCTGAGGGTGCCCAGGGTCAGAAGCGCACCGAGCCAAAGTACGGCCAAACCGGCTCCGTTCTGGAGATGATCGAGATTCGCCCGGGCCAGGGCGGCTCTATCAGCAGGGATGTCGCTCCAGAAGACCTGACGCCACAGGGACAGGCCAGTTTCAGTTGCCGTGGCCCAGAGCAGAATTGGAAGTCCAAGGACCAGGCCTGCGACCCACATTGCTTTCGTGTCTTCTTCCTCCAGGGTGTGGCAGAATCGATCCAACGTGATCCCTGCGAGGAGGATGGCGGGAAAAGCGAAGAGAAAGGCGATCATTCCCGGGACACGGAGGACGTTCATCCCCGGCACGAAGTGATAGAAGACAGCGTGAAGCGGGGTGTGCGGCCCGAGTGAAAAGACGAGCGCGAACGCGCCAAGGACGACGAGAGGAAGGATCCGTGGATCTTTTCGGATGCGGGCGAGAGCCACGAGTGACAGCACCAAGGCGACCAGCCCGAAGTATTCCGTGTTGAGCTTGAGCGGATTGCGGCCCCAGTACAGATTCTGTCGCGAATCCGGCCGGTAAAAGTGGACAAATTCGGGTACGATGAGCGAAGCGATCTCCTCAGGGTGCAGAGACCAGGATTGCGCGTAATCTAGGCCCACGCCTTCACCTTCGGTGCCGGCTCGCCGTGATTCAGTTTTGGTGTAGTGGTAGGCGGGGAACGTACCGACGGCTCCGACGGCCAGACCGAATGCTACCCCGGATGCAGCGACGACCGATCGTAGCAGTAGGCCACGGACATCTCGATCTTCCAAATAGGTCTGGACGACCCGAACGAGGTAGAGCAACCCCAGTCCCAACAGAGCGTAGTAGAGCATCTGCAGATGGGGTGTGAAAATGCCAGCGGCAATCGTGGCTCCGAGTATGAGGGGGTAAATGGGGCGGAGCGTGTCCATTCCCCGGTAGAGCGCCCACACCATCAACGGCAGCAGTCCGATGACGAGCATCTTTCCTTCCTGCCCGGGGAAGATGAAAGTCATCAGAGTGGGAGAGAAGCCGTACATCAGTCCCGTAACCCAGGATGGCAATCGCCTGAGACCGATTCCTCGCGCACAGAGGTACATCGTGAACCCTGCCGCGAAGGTGGCGAAGAAATAGCGCCAGCCGAGATATCGATGCCAGGTCGTGAAGAGGGACACCACGTGCAGAGGGAAGTACTTCCCCTTTCGGAATCCCGACATCGGGGTGCCGCCCAGATAACGTGACCAGTTCTCCGGGGTGAGGTCCTTCAGCTTCTGGCTGATAGGCTCTTTCCCCAGGTAAAACTCATTCCTCGTATCTACGCCTTCAATCACGAAGTTGCCGAAAACGAATCCGGAAAAATAGATGACGGTCAGGAAGAGGAACGAGAAGAAAACAACACCCCGCTTCGCCAGCAGACGGTCGACAGACGAGGCCTCGGGGCGAGGGGCGGGACCGGCACGACGCTGTCTGGTTCGGGTTCGATTCATAGAGCAGTCTTCGGGCTACGCGACCGAGGCATACACGCGTTCCTGGTCGGCTGCGATCTTCTCCCAGGTGAAGTTCCTTGCCCAGGTTTGGCCCGCTCGACCGAGTCGGGTCCGTTCGTCTTTGTTGGATAGGAGCCGCGTCATCGCAGCCGAAAGAGCGGGCACATCATCCGGGGGTACGAGAACACCGGTTTCCTCGTGTCGAACAGCGTCACTCAGACCGGGAATCCGGGTACCGAGTACGGCCTTACCGGCAGCGGCAGCTTCTACCGCTGCGATACACCATCCTTCGTACCGGGAAGGGGAGCAGAAGAACAGCGCGCGCTGATAGAGATCGGCCCTCGCCTCTTCGTCGACCGATCCCACGAGTTCAACGCGTGACCCGAGGTCTAGGTCGGTGATGAGCGTTTCGATTTCGCGATGGCTTTCCGGGGTTCCCCGACCGGCGATTTTCAGCCGGACATCGCTCCGATCCAGGCTGGCGAACGCCTTCAACAAGAGGTCCAGCCCCTTCGTGTACGGGTCCAGCCGGCCGAAATAGAGAATGTAATCTTCCTCACCGAGGGGGTCTACGAAGCAGCTGTCGTCAACTCCAGTGTGTACGACGTGGAGTCCCTCCGTCCCACGAATGTCGGCAACGTCCTCCCGAACACTGTGAGAAATTGTGAGCACCTGGCGATAGGCCCTGAGGGTAGCCGACTCGATGTGGGAAGTCGTGAGACCGATCAAGCGATGCTTCTGGCGGGCGTGGTCGCCCATTAGATGAAAACACTCGAGGAGGGCTCCCTGGCGACGCTCCGGGCCCGCCAGGATCGGGGCGAACGCCGAAAAGCTGTAGACCCAGAGGTCGTGATCGGACGCGGCAACGTGTGAAGAGGCTGCGATCGAGAACGCTGCCCGGCTCAGGGCATACGACGAAGAGGTCCCGACCCGAACGAAGCGGACGCCGTCCCGATCCTCGGTCGACGGGGTCCCCGGGTAGCGACCGCTGAGGATCGTAATATCGTGCCGGTCGACCAGTTGCCGACTGATCTGGAACGTCCGTAGGGAACCACCGCCACCCAACCAGGTATTCCAGGGATCATCGTAAATGGTGTGCAGAATTCTCACGACTGTAACGTGAACTCTGAAGTCGTGGAATGGCCCCGAAGCGGCACAAGACGGGCTCGATGACACTCGCGAAAGTAGTCACAACCTTTGGTGAAAATGACACGGTTGGGTGTCTCTCTCGCCAGGTCAGCCTCTGCGAGCGTGATTCGCTTTCCCACGATGTTACAGGACACCCTTGGTGGACGGGATTCCGGTCACACCGGAATCGAGGGAAACCGCGTGCCGTAAAGCCCGGGCTACGGCTTTGAAGATCGCTTCGAGACAGTGGTGGGCGTTCGATCCACGAATGAGATCGATGTGGAGATTCAGGCGGCCGTGATCGGTCAGACTCCTGAAGAATTCGGCTCCGAGCTCAGTCGGGAAGGCGCCGACCGTCGTTTCTTCGAGGTCGGCTTTGTAAACGAGGTAGGGTCGCCCCGAAAGGTCCACGACGGCCTGGGCAAGGGCCTCATCCATCGGAATCGACGCCTGGCTGAACCGCGTGATTCCTGTTTTGTCCCCCAGGGACTGATCGAGGGACTGGCCAAGACAGATTCCGATGTCTTCGACGGTGTGGTGAGCGTCGACCTCGAGGTCCCCCTGACAGGTGACGTCGAGGTCGAACTGGCCGTGACGGGCAAACGCGGTGAGCATATGGTCGAAGAAACCAATCCCGGTCTGAATACGGCTGTCACCTGAACCGTCAAGGTTCAGACTCAGACGGATGTCGGTTTCGCTCGTCGCGCGCTGGATGGTTGTCGTCCGGGCCATCGTTTTCTCAGTCCGTGAAAGTGGCGAAGGGCGCGGGCAGAGTCCTCTCGATCTCGTCCAGGCGGTATCCGAAGCCCGGGCCCCGCACGGTTGACAGGTCGAGGTGTCCGTCGGTTCGGCGAAAAACACCCGGGTGAACGGTCGCCTCGGGCTGAGAGGCTTCGGGATAGAACTGCATTCCGTTCGTTTCGAGGCCCATCACTGTACCAGCGTGGGCGGCGAGTAGGGTGTGCGTGATCTGGGCGAGCATCGGGTTGGTCAGATCCTGGACCATTAATGTCATCCCGTGCGCGAGGGCCCAGCACAGGCTGAGGATGGCAACCGTCTGCGTTTTGCAGGTTTTAAGTGCCACCCCCGTCCAGCCCAACCTGCGTCCGAGCGCCAGAAGACGCCAATCGTGCGCACTCTCGTCCATAAACAACGGCTTGCGGGCGGATACGCTGTGGCCGTCGATCGGGTTGGCTTCCAGGTCGTAGGGAAACGGCTGCTCGACGTAGAGGATCATCTGGAAGATTCGCGGGTGATCCTGAAGAAGCCGGTCGAGAATGTCGTTAACGTAATCCGCGCATTCGACGGTGCAGTTGAAGTCCGTACACAACCAGGATGCACCACGCTCCATCGCGATGCTGCCGATATCGACGATTCTGTCGTAGTCCCAGCCCTCGGATTCGCCTGTCAGCTTGATTTTAAGACAGTTGAGCCCATCGGTGTGAATCCAGTCCGACAACACGACTGGATATCCGTCATCGGGTTCTTCTCCGGTTCTTTCCGAGTCGGAGAGGAGGTCGTTACCCCCCACCGAGTGCCACGCAGGAACCCGATCCAACCGGTCCGAGGACAGATACGCATCAGGATACTGATTCACGAAGGATACATCCGACCCGTCAGCCTGGTCGAAGTAGGTGGAGAGGTCCTCGTTCATCCACTCCTGTGTGTAGGTGGCGTAAGTCGGCTGCTTGTGGATGTTTCCGTACGCATCGTGGAGGGCGAGATCGAAGGCCGAGTTCGCGACCAGCGCAGCCAACCAGGGGACAGGCTCGCCCGATCTCTCACGGTTGATTTCCCCGAGCGCGACGGGAAGTTCATCGCTTAGGAACGCGTGTCCCACCTCGATGGGATGACCTTGACGATCGAAATTCGCCCAGCGTCTCGCCAGATCGGCGCACAGAGCCGTGACCGCGTCGAGTCGCTCGGCGATGCTCAGCGGGGAGGGCCAGGCCCACTGGACGCTCAAGGGGGTTTCACCCCACCCCGACCCACGCTGCCCGTCTCGGGTCTCGACGTCGAGTCGGATGCGGATGCAGGTCACGTGGGAAAGGGATTCGGTTCCAAATCGGTAGGGGATTCGGGCTTCGACGGGCAGATAGGTTGCGGTCAGACCGACCGGACGAATGTCGGTTGGCTTGGGCACGACTAGGCCTCCAGGCTGGATTTCAATGCGTCAATGAAGGCGTCGTTCTCTTGGGGCGTGCCGATACTGACGCGCAGGCAGCGAGACAGATTCGGATAACTCGACACATTGCGCACCAGGACTCCGCGATCGATCAGACGATTGAAAATTTCATCTGGAGTAACGACATCGAAGAGGATGAGGTTGGCCGAGGAGGCATACGGAACGATCCCATCCATTCCATCGAGGATTCGGAAGAGGCGAGTACGCTCCTGTTGAATCCGTTCTGCCCGCTCGCGGATGAGGTCAGCGTGCTGCAAAAGTTCGAGGGCAGCCACGCGCGAAAATGTGTTGATGTCGAAGGGCACCTTGACCTTGAGAACCTGGGCGGCCACATCCGGATGCGCGATCAGGTAGCCGATTCGTAGTCCGGCACCGCCAAATGCTTTCGACAGGGTTTTGAGTACGATCAAGTTGGCGTAGCGATCGAGCAGGTCGATGGCTGTCCGATCAGTGAACTCGCCGTAGGCTTCATCGACGACGACGAAGCCTTCCGAGACTTCGAGAAGGTTGACAAGGTCTTCATTATTTATGTCGCACCCGGTCGGATTGTTCGGCGCGCAAAGGATGGTCAACCCCGGTTTCTGGGTCTCGATGGTTGCGTGGAGTCTCTCGACATCGAATCCGAACTGATCGTCCAGATCGACGAACACGGTTTCTCCTCCGCAGATGGTCACATACTGCCCATAAAGGGAAAAGGAAGGTCGAGGCACGACCACGCGTGTCCCTGGCGAGATCGCCGTGAGAAAAAGATGTTGAACGAGTGTGTTCGACCCGTTGGACACGATCAGTCGATCCGCACCGACCCCGGCATATCGAGCGAGCGCCTCCACGAGGTCGGTCGGCATCGGTTCCGGGTAACGTCCCCAGGCTTCGGTCTGGACGCGGTCCAGGATTCGCCGTTTGAGGTCGTCGGGAAGCTCGTAAGGGCTCTCGTTCTGATTGAGCTTGATCGGACAGTCGTATGCGGACAGGTGATACCCGGGCATCGACCGCAGGGATTCGCGGATCAGGTGAGTTGGAGGGTTGGGTTTTCCGGGCATCGTCAATCGAGGCGGAGGCGGATGGCGTTCGCGTGTCCGTCGAGACCTTCCGCTTCCGCGAGGGCGATGATCTGAACGCCTACCTTGGATAGACGTTCCTGTGTATAGGCGACCACGCTGATGTCTTTGCAGTAGGTGTCGACACCGACCGAGGACGCATACCGTGCGGCACCCGCGGTCGGAAGAATGTGATTCGTGCCAGCGAAATAGTCCCCGACAGGTTCGCTCGATGCCGGACCGAGAAACACGGCGCCCGCGTGTCGAATGCCCTCCTGTACAGACCAGGGGTCATCGACGATCAACTCGACGTGTTCGGGTGCGATCCGATTGACGAGGTCGATTCCGTCACTGATTTCGCTGGTTACGAAAATGGCCCCGTAGCGAGCGAGTGCTTGCTCGGCCGCATTGCGATGGGAGAGATCGGGGAGCTGGCGATCGATTTCTTCGGACACTGACCGAGCCAGTTCGGGGCTGGTCGTGATGCAGACGGCCGCTTCGTAACCGCTTCCGTGCTCGGCCTGAGATAGCATATCAGCCGCGACGTGCCGGGCTTCGGCGGAGTCGTCGGCCAGAACGACGATTTCACTCGGGCCCGCGATCATATCGATGTCCACCTGGCCGTAGACGAGTCGCTTAGCAATTTGAACCGAAGGATGACCCGGCCCCACGAGTTTGTCGACTCGTTCGATGGATTCAGTGCCGTAGGCGAGGGCGGCCACGGCCTGCGCGCCAAACACCCGGTAGACCGTATCGATGCCGACGATGTGGGCGGCGGCCAGTACGGCCGGATGGACCTGTCCGTCTGGCTGAGGCGGCGTGACAAGGGTGAGGTGATCGACTCCGGCAACCTGTGCCGGGATCGCAGCCATCAGAAGAGTTGAAAAGAGCGGGGCACTCGCGCCGGGCACGAGGATGCCGACACGCTCGAGAGGCGTGATGCGCTTGCCCAATACGACGCCGTCGCCATCCTCGACGAACCACGACTCTCTCTTCTGGGCTTCGTGGAAACGGCGGATGTTCGCGGCGGCGGATTCGAGGACTTCGAGAAGACCGGGATCGGACCTGTTATAGGCTTTCTCGATCGCCTGCGGATCGACCTGAAGCTGGCCGGGAGTGAGGGTTACACCGTCGAATTCTTCGGTGTATTTGAGGAGGGCGCGATCTCCCGATTGACGGATATCTTCTACGATGTGGCGAACACGGGATTCGAGTTCGGGAGAAGTCTCGATGCTGCGGGCTGTGATTTCCTGAAGCCGCCGATCCGCTTCCGGGGTACCGTGTACGAGCGGGGCGGTCACGTTCAGTAAATGACTTTGTTGAGGGGATACTCGATGATGCCGGTGGCTCCGGCGTCCATCAGAACAGGAA
Source organism: Latescibacteria bacterium UBA6620 (assembly GCA_002433075.1). Taxonomy (GTDB): domain Bacteria; phylum Latescibacterota; class UBA2968; order UBA2968; family UBA2968; genus UBA6620. The sequence goes on along the minus strand of DJHM01000015.1, from coordinate 170,397 downwards.
TGATGTCCCTGACGGTGCTCTCGTCGACGATCACTTCGATGGCCACATAGGATTCATCGAGCAGGTTGGAGATGGTCGGATTTTTCAGAGCGGGTAACCGATTCACGACCGCATCCAGATCGCCCCGCTTTACGTTCATCTTGAGACCCACCTTGTCCTCGGCCTGAAAAGCGCCGACCAGGAGGGTGGCGATTCGTTGGATTTTCTGCTTTTTCCAGGGGTCCGACCACGCCTGCGAGTTGGCGATGAACCGGGTGGTAGTTTCGAGCATCGTGTCAATCACCCGAAGCCGGTTCGCTCGAATCGAGGATCCGGTCTCCGTGATTTCGACGATCGCGTCCACAAGCCCTGCCGCACCGACTTTGGCCTCTGTCGCACCGTAAGAGTATTCAACCTCAGCTTCGACGCCCTGGTCTTTGAGCCAGGATCGGGTGACATCGACGAGCTCGGTTGCGATGCGCTTTCCGTTCAGGTCCGCGACGGTCCGGACGTCGGAGTCCTCGGGTACTGCGACCACCCACCGAGCCGGCTGGGAAGTGGTTTTACTGTAGCTGAGGTCTGCGATTTCGACCACACTCGCGCCGTTTTCGAGAATCCAATCCTTACCCGTCAGGCCCACGTCGAGGATGCCCCGTTCGACATAGTGGGCCATCTCCTGAGCCCGAAGGAGCAGACACTCGATCTCTGGATCGTCGATGGATGGAGTATAGGAACGTGAGGTGGCTCGAACTTTGTAGCCTGCTCGGGCGAACAGATTGAAGGTCAGTTCCTGCAAACTACCAGACGGCAGACCAATTCTGAGTTTGGGCATCAGAGACTCCGAAAGTGTCGATGAAAGGGCATCAACCCTCAGAGACACAGAAGATACTCGTTTTGTTTCCAGAGGAGGAGATTTTGCGGTGCGACGGGGGGGTTACCTGGACTGGCTCTCTAGGAAGGTGATCAGACCGTTGAAAGAATTGTGGATCTCACGGAAGTGCTTGTTCTCTTTGAAGTCCCGAATGAGTTCCCAGCGATCGTACTCGTAGTCGTCAGGTGAATACTCGGCGGGATCGTAGTAGAACTTGAGGCCAAAGGAGGAGATCTGGACGCTTTCCTCTTCCTGGGTGGCAGCCCCAAGCTCGACGCGGAGGATTTTCCCCAGAATCTGGATCTTCATCGGGACTTCGGGGATATAGATCTCGGTTTCGCGGTTGAACCGCAGCTTGGGGTAGAAATTCAGCTGGAAGCAGGTGTTCTCGAGAATCTGTAACTGTTCCTCGAAATCCATTAACGCGTAGTCTTCGCCCAGGACATACTCGAGGAACTCTCTTGAGCTCTCGATCTTGATGCCACCGATGCTGAAGTCGATGAGATCCGCGTAGATGCCGCCTTCTTTGCGAATGAACTCGCTCGCCCGCACGGTCATGCTTTTCGTCCCGACGCGTGCGACCTCGGCCACCATATCGAAATAATCTGTCGGAGCGTCGGGCCCGACGCGCGTGTGGAAACTGAGGACGATACTGTCCCCGTCCGTCAGGCTATTAGGCTCTTTTCGATCGGTGGACATTTTGGGCGGTTTACGGATGTAGAACTGCCTGGACTCTTCCTTCGACGTTTCCAGTCCCAGGACGTCGGAATTGCCCATCTCGAGCAACCCGACTTTGTTCGTTCGCTCGTCTATATGCGGCTTGCCGACACCGCATACTCTGGACTCACGCGGGTTCAGTCGAATCGCGTTCTTCATGAATTTGACGATATTCTCGGCGTTTGGGTCGTCGAGGTCGACTTCGTCGTCGTGCGCGATGGTATGGAGACCGGCGAGTTTTGGCGGCAGACTTCCCGTGTCGGGATAGGTCGTGTCCGTCTTGGTGATATAGAGGTCGAACGTGATCTGCGAATAAACGCGGCGAGCACCGGCTCCTGCTTTGTGCGCATAGCGCAGGAACTGGCGTTTTTCCTGTTTCCGGATGTTGCCGACGGGTCGGAGCATATACGCTATCGGGACCCGCGGAGCGAGGTCGTCGAGCAGGTTTTCAGGAAACCGGATGCGACCCATCACCTTACAATCGACGGTGTGGGGGACTCGCTGGTGAAGGAACCAGAGGTGGAGGATTTCGCCCTTCCCGGTGAATTTGGACTCATCCTCGGCCTTCAGGCCATCGGGAGTGGTGATGTAGAAGGCTTTCTTCTTTACTAGGAGATCGTCGCCGTGCTTGAACACGAATGCCCGGTCGAGGTCTTCATCCGCTTCCTCACCGTCGCTCGTTTTCAAGAGACTGCAGTTGACAGAATTCGGCCCCATTTCCTGAAAGGTCTGCAGGATCTTTTTCAGGGCGCTCTGTCGGCGAGCACCTCCGATTTTCTTGAACGGATTGAACATCCTTCGCTCTTCGATCTCCAGTCGAACTGGCTACCTAAGCCCACTGAATATAAAGGGGTTAGGGTACATCCGAAACACGTTACTAGAATGAAAGAAATTTGTCAATCGTATTCCCCGAGCCACCTGGGGCTCGGTTGACACCCATTCCCGACCGTCGTAAGTTCGTCAGACCCTCTTCCCAACGCGCAAACTATCCTATTCCTGCCCGAACTGATGTGTTCCGGAACACACGGAAAGAGGCATCGGAAGGATTGGGAAGTTTACATAATGCTCTGTTTATAAAACGCTTGGAGTGATCAATGGCCTTAAATCCGAGTCTTGTGGGCGTGATGGCGGACTCCCACGATAACAAAAACGCGGTTCTTGCGGCCGTACGTCTCTTTAATGATCGGCAGATCGGGTTACTGCTTCACGCCGGAGATTATATTGCACCCTTTAATGCGGGCTGGATGGCCGATTTGAATGCCCCGATGGTGGGGGTTTTTGGGAACAACGACGGCGAAAAATTCGGTCTCAGGGCCATGTTTGAGAAATTGGGTCCGATCCATCGGGCGCCCTACCGATTCGAGCACCAGAATAAACAGTTTCTGATGCTGCACGAGCCCGACGAGGTCGATGCCCTGGCAGCGAGTGGGGCCTACGATGTGATCATCTACGGGCATACTCACAATGTTGATGTTCGGGAGGGTGAGACGCTCGTGATCAATCCCGGTGAAACGGGTGGGTGGACGACGGATCGATCCACTGTGGCTTTCCTCGACCTGAGCACGATGACCGTGGAGATCGTAGACTTGTGAGGATGGGTTGGTTTGGTCGCCTTTTACCCTGGCCCAAGCGTCGTCGCCGGATTGCACGCCGATCTTTCCACCCTCGGCCGCTCGCGAAGGATCAGGTGCTCCAGGTTTACCGAAGTGCCCGTTTTCTGGATCGTCGGTCGAGTTTTGCGCACGAAACCATCCGGATTCCCGCCTACGAAGACCGAGCGAAGGCCGGACAACTTGCGTCCCACCGATTCGAATGGCGCGGCCGGTGGTATCGAGTTTCCGATGTAGGGGCATTCTGGGCGGATGACTGTTCGTCCAGGACTTACTACGCTGTGATGACAGAGCAGGGCGATCTCGTCCAGCTGTGTTACGTGCCTCGAGGTGATACGGTATGTTGGAGGATCTACCGAAGGGTATCGATGCGGTCAACGTTCGGATCGACCGCAGGGACTCGGCGGAGCGGCTGAAAGAAACACTCGAGCTTTTGCCGCGTGCACCTGGCGTCTACCTGATGCGCGATTCGGCAGGCAAGATCATCTACATCGGGAAAGCAAAGTCGCTGCGTAGCCGTGTTCGTTCCTATTTCACACCTCGGGCGTTCGATGGAAGAGGGCAGTTTCTGGCTCTGGTGTCGAATGTCCGCGAAGTTGAATACATCGTAACCGATTCAGACCGGGAGGCCTTGATGCTTGAGGCGAACCTGGTCAAGTCTCACAAGCCCCGCTACAACATTACCCTCAAAGACGACAAGAAATACCCTTTCATCAAGATCACAGAAGAGACCTTTCCCAGAATTATCGTGACACGCGACGTCGAGAAGGATGGGGGACGCTACCTCGGCCCTTACACCGACGTAAAAGCGATGCGGAAGATGCTGAAAGTGATGCACAAGCTTTTCCGTGTCCGCAGCTGCGATTTCGATCTTCCGAACAAGAACGTTCGCCTGTGTATCGACTACGAAATCGGGAGATGCGATGGACCGTGTGAAGCACTGATCAGCGTGGAGAACTACCGGAAGCTGATCGATGATGCGGTGCTTTTCCTCACGGGTCGTCGCTCACAGGTCGCCGCGCTGTTGCGAGGGCAGATGGAGAGCGCATCAGAGGCCCTGCGTTTTGAGGAAGCCGCCATCTACCGAGATCGGCTGGAAGCGCTCGAGCAGGTGACAAATCGTCAGAAGGTCGTCTCGCAAAACTCGGACGACTGGGATCTGATTGCGGTCGCTAGAGAAGACGACGAGGCGTGCGGTGTCGTGATGGAAGTGCGTGAGGGACGGCTGATCGGTCGCCAGCACTATTTTCTGGGCGGGGTACTGGAGGCTTCGGCGGCGGAGGTCGTGTCTTCCTTTCTGCGTCTCTTTTATCTCACAGCGTCCTTCGTCCCGCGCGAGATCTATCTACCGAGTAAGCCCGAGGATGCAGGCACGATCTCGGACTGGCTGGAAAGCCGGGCGGTAGGGGCGGTTGTCCTGCACGTTCCGCAGAGAGGAAACAAGGCACAGCTTCTTCGGATGGCGGAAAACAACGCGGGTATCCTTCTGTCGGAGCGCCGTCTGAAACGGGAGAACAGGAAAGCTCAGATACCGGCTTCGGTGACCGCCCTGCAACGGGATCTTCACTTGGACGACCCGCCCAGGCGGATCGAAGCGATGGATATCTCCAACATCCAGGGCAGCGACCCGGTCGCTTCCGTTGTAACGTTCATCGATGGAAGGGCGTCGAAAAGGAACTATCGGCACTACAAGATCACCGGCATCGAGGGCTCGGACGATTTCGCGATGATGCGTCAAGTGGTCACTCGCCGATTTGAGAAGCTCCAACAAGAGGGGGATGCGTTTCCGGATCTGCTCCTAGTCGACGGTGGAAAGGGCCAACTGTCGAGCGCGGTCCACGCCCTGCGGAGCCTGGACATCGAGGACCAGCCCGTGATCGGACTCGCCAAACGATTGGAGGAAGTCTACCTGCCCGGGCACGCAGACCCTCAGAACATCCCTAAGACGTCTGCATCTCTTCGGCTCTTGCAGCAGTTGCGCGACGAGTCACATCGCTTCGCAGTGTCCTATCATCGTAAAGTCCGATCCAAGCGGACTCTCCACTCCGAGATCGATGAAATCGGGGGTGTGGGACCGCAACGTCGCAAGACGTTGTTGCGTCACTTCGGGTCCATGAAACGATTGAGAGAAGCGACGGAGGAGGAGATCGGCAGGGTCGAAGGAGTGGGACCCAAGCTAGCCGCGGACATCGCCACGGCACTCGGAGAATAGATGACACCGCATCGAACTACCGTGCTGAAAACGGAGCTGGGTACTGTTTACGTCGATTGGAACGGATGCAAACTCGAGGAGATCCGCTTTGGCGAGGAGGACAGACAACCTACCTGCCAGATGACGGGCGCTCGAGTGTCGGGAGGAGAGGAAGAGACGATGGATCTTCTCGAGCGATACTTCCAGGGTGAACGTTTAGAGTTTCCCGTTCTCGATCTTTCATGCTTTACACCGTTCCAACAAGACGTGTGGCAGACCGTCAGGTCGATCCCCTACGGCCGCACGGAAAGCTACGGCGGAATCGCGAAGCGTCTTGGACGGCCTTACGGCGCGCGAGCGGTGGGAGCGGCGCTGGGTCAGAATCCCTTTCCCCCCCTGGTGCCGTGTCACCGGGTCGTGTCTACATCAGGAGATCTGACCGGGTTCGCGTATGGTCTTGGTTGGAAGCGAGCGTTGTTGGATCTGGAACAGCCACAGGGTAACCTGTTTTGACACTGGACGTTTCCGTTCCGGCGGGCCGATTGCAGGAAAGCCTCCATCTGTTCCTCGATCACATCGGTTTGGAGCGTGGTCTGTCCGGTCACACGGTGGAAGCGTATGGGAGGGATCTGGTTCGGTACTTGAATGCGCTCGCCCGCGAGGGGGTGGACGACCTGGCCTCCATTCCTCCGAACCGCATCTCCGATCATCTTCGTTCGCTTTCTGACATCGGTCTTGCATCTTCGAGTGTGGGGCGGAGTCTGACGGCGATTCGAATGTTCCACAGATTCCTGAACGCGGAAGGCCTGGCAACGGAAACACCGACCGACCATCTGTCGCCCCCGAAGGTGGGTCGGAAACTCCCGAAAGTCCTGACCGTCTCGGAAATGGATCGTCTGCTGGCGGCACCGGATACGAGTACTGCACTCGGTACGCGCGATCGCGCCTTGCTTGAGACGATGTACGGGGCTGGTTTGCGCGTGACAGAGGTGGTCGACCTGGTGCCTGAGCAGTTACTGCTGGATCTCGAGGTCATCCGGGTCATCGGAAAGGGGAACAAAGAACGGATCGTGCCCATTGGCGAGGATGCGAGGTCCTGGCTTTCGGTTTACATCGGGGGGGCGCGGGAATCGCTTACCGGTCCTTCATCGCCTCATTCGCTGTTCCTGAACTTCCGCGGCGGTCAGCTGTCAAGGATGGGGGTGTGGAAAATCATCAAGGGGCACGTGAAGCGTGCGGGCATCGAGAAGGATGTGAGCCCGCATACGCTTAGACATTCGTTCGCGACCCACCTGCTGGAGGGCGGGGCAGATCTTCGGGCCGTCCAGGAAATGCTTGGCCACGCAGACATCTCGACCACCCAGATTTACACTCATATCGACCGGGAATATCTGAAGGAAGTGCATCGTTCGTTCCATCCTCGTGCTTAGGACTTGTTGTGGGAAATGAAAAGGGGCCCTCGACGCGACATCGTCGGGGCCCCTTTGTGTTTCTGTCGAAGGGATCAATCAGCTATTCGTGGCGTCAAGAACATATAGCGGTCCGTGCCCCTACGCGGATTCCGTCGCATCACGGAAAAAGCCGCTGCCCGCCCCCGCTCGAGCGCCTGAAAGGCCTCCCGGAAATCCTCCACGCCCTGGATGCGCAGATCTACTGCACCCTGCCGGACGCTGAGAATCACATCTCCTTTGCGGAATCCCGCATCCCTCCCGGGCCCTCGTGTGACTTCGACGACGACGACCCCCTCTCCGCCGGCATCCAACCCGAATGATTCTGCGATCGCGGGGGTGATGTCGTGCACGGTGAGGCCGAGCCCATCTTCCGTCGCACTGCCCGTAGGCTGGCTTCGTCGAGCAAGGTCAGCCTGTTCGGGCAGAGCCCCGAGCGTCACATCGATGTTCATATTCCTGGCGTCCCGACGGACCCTGAGGATGATAGAGTCGCCAGGATGCTTCCGAGCGATGGCGCTTTGCAGCGCATTCGGACGGTCGACTTCCTGACCATCGACTTCCAGGATGATGTCCCCGCTTCGGATGTCGGCGCGTTCGGCAGGAGTGTCTCCGAGGACCTGGTCGATCAGGACTCCCCGCGGCCGATCCAGTCCAAACGCATCGGCCTGTCGAGCAGTGACGGACTGGAGGCTGACACCGAGGTAACCTCGCTGGACTTCGCCGTGCGCGACGATGTCGTCCATAACCTTTCGGGCAAGATTGATGGGGATCGCGAAACCGTAGCCGACGAACCCGCTGTTGCGCGTGGCGATCGCGGTGTTCACACCGACGAGCTCGCCGTCGAGGTTAACGAGCGCTCCTCCCGAGTTGCCAGGGTTGATGGCGGCGTCGGTCTGAATGAAATTTTCCACGGCGAGCTGATTGGGGATGATGTTCAAGGATCTGCCGATCGCGCTCACGATGCCCGAAGTGACGGTCGAGCGTAGTTCGAGGGGGGCCCCGATGGCCAGGACCCATTCGCCGATCTTGACGTCGTCGGAGTTCCCGGTTGTGACAGGTTGAAGATCTTCGGCCGAAATTTTGATGACGGCGACGTCGGTCAATTCATCTTTTCCGATGAGTTCGGCGATATACTCCCGGTTGTCGCTCATCACGACCGTGATCTCGTCAGCGTTGTCGATGACGTGGTTGTTCGTGAGAATGTAGCCGTCCCGGTTCATGACGATGCCAGAACCGAGTCCTGAACGCTCTCGCTCCTGGTCTCGCTGGGGGAATTGCCAGAAGGGATGAATGAAGTCGGGTGCCTGCCGGCCACGGCCCTGCGTTTCTACGACCTGTTTTGTGGTGACGGTGACCACGCTAGGCGTGACCCGTTGGGCAATGGCCGTAAACGCCTGGTTGAAGGTTTTGAGCTGCGCGATGGCCTGGTCATCGGAGAGTGCCGCGACAGGTGCAACGGTCACTACGGATCCGGCGAGGGTGATGATGATCAGAGCGATGGGGAAGATCGTTTTCCGGTGCATAGCGCTACGGCTCCTTCGTCAATCTTGGATGATTCGACTTTTCGGGAGGTTCGCAGAATTAGACTCAGCTTTGGGGGGAAGGTTCCAGAAAACCTGCGATACGGTTACAGGCCGTACTGACGGATTTTTCGGTAGAGCGTTCGCTCAGCCATATGCAGCAGACGGGCTGCCTGCTTCCGATGACCGTCCGTGGCCCTCAACGCGTGAATGATGGCCTCTCGTTCGACCTCGCGCATCGGTTTGACGTCGTCGTCGGGCCCTGAAATCGTTTCGGAGAACTCGACGTCGGTACCGCGGTCGATGACCGGACCGTCGGGCTCGTAGACGGGTAACGGCTGAACCCCACCCGTGCCCTGGCCCAGGACGTAGGCCTTGAGCTCCTTGATATCCTTGGCCACCTCCAGGATCGCCCAGTAGAGCAGATCGCGGGAGGATTCCTCGGGCGTCTTCCCGAGATGTACGGGCAGCGCCCGGTCGGTCTGGGGCTGCTGGTAATCATCATCTTGGAGATAGGTGGCGACCTGGTGGCCGTCCACACGACGGTCGACGGACAGAACCATCAGACGCTCGACGAGATTCCGCAATTCGCGAATGTTGCCCGGCCACGGGTAGCGGCGCAAGGCTTCCATTCCGTCGGGAAGGATTTCTACGGGCGGGACGCCGTGTTCTTTGCTGATCGTGCCTGTAAATCTCTTCACGAGAACCTGAATGTCTTCGGGGCGGGCGCGGAGCGGAGGTACACGAACTTCGACGACCTTCAGCCGATAGTAGAGGTCCCGGCGAAAACGGCCTTCCGCAACAGCCCGGCTCAGATCCTGATTCGTGGCCGCGATCACTCGCACATCGGATCGGACCGTGGCGCTACTGCCCAGTCTTGAAAACTGCTTCGTTTCCAGAACGTGAAGGAGTCTTACCTGCGCGGAGAGTGACATCTCCCCGATCTCGTCGAGGAACACCGTACCGCCGTCGGCTGACTCGAAGATGCCTTCCCTTCGCGTGCGGGCATCTGTAAAGGCGCCCCGTTCGTGTCCGAAGAGTTCGCTTTCCAGCAGCGTCTCGGGAATCGAACCGCAGTTGAGTGTCAGAAACGGCCCCGTCGCCTGAGGGCTCTGCTCGTGGATGACTTCGGCGATGAGGCTCTTCCCGGTACCGCTCTCACCCGTGATCAGTACGTTGACGGGTGTCGGGCTGATCTGGTCGATGATCTGGCGAACTTGCTGGATGTCGGCCGATTTTCCAAGGATTCGTTGTTCTTCTCTTTGGTGTCCGTTGACCAGGCCCGACAGCGCGCGCTTCAGGTCGGAGCGCTCGACAGGGTCGTTCAGGTAGGCGTCGGGTGAGAGGTCAGGGGTGCGTGGAGGGGTCGACGAGGAGACGACCGCGAAAACGTGCGGAGGGTGTTCCAGCTGGGCGATTTCGGGGCCGAGCTCGGGTGCAGCGGCAGTCAGGCTGGCTTCATCGAGGACGACCAGGTCGAGACCTCGATTGAGCAGCTTGCGCGCCGGACCGACCGTGTTCGACCCAATGGTCTGCCATCCTTCGTCCTCGAGGAATTTTCGCAGCTCGGAAGACAGGGTGGGATCTTGTGTGATGACGAGGGATTCCATGCGAGCGACTACTGTACCTGATCCTTGAGGTCCGTGCCCACGATCAGAAGATCTCTGCCCCGAGGGACAATGTATCCCTGGTTTTCCAGCCGCCTGAGAATGCGTGACACGGTCTCACGCGTCGTGCCCGACATGTTCGCCAGATCTTGATGGGTGGGCCGGTCCTTGATGACGACCCCTTCCTGCGTGGGTACGCCCTGCTCGTCTGCCAGCTGGAGGAGGGTCTGGGTGATTCGACCGGTGACGTCCGAGAGGGCAAGCCCTTCGATCTTTCTGTCGGTTACGCGTAGCCGACTCGCGAGGACTGAAAGAAGCTTGATGGCCGTCTTTGGCGATTTCTGAATGAATCGGAGAAAATCGGCGCGCCTCACCATCAGCAGTTCGGTTTCCTGCGTTGTCGTCACATTGGCAGAACGTGGGTGACCATCGAGCAAAGACATCTCTCCGAAGAAGTTGCCTTCACCGAGGATGGAAAGAATGACCTCGCGACCGTCCTCGCTGACGATGCTGACCTTCACCTGGCCGTCGTGAATGACAAACAGGCTGTCGCCCTCCTCTTCTGCCATGATGACGACACGGTCCTTCGGGAACGTGCGCAGCAGAGCAACCTGAGACAGGGCATCCAGCTCGCCATCGGACAATTCCTCGAAGAGCGGGACGCGCTTGAGTAGTTCGCTATGAATCAATCCCTCCTGATCCTGGTATTTCGATGACGAGATGCATCAGTTTCGGGCCCCACGATCGATCCTGAGTCTCTCAATCATGTTTCCGGCTTGTAGGCCGAACGCACTCGTCGCACCGAATTTTGCCCGAATCTTCTCCAGTTCGGAAACGGCTTCGTTTGCACGACCCTGGGCTTCGAAGGAACGTGCCCGGCCCATATGCGCAGTGGCGATCCAGTTGCTGCTACCCTGATGGTTGTAGACGAGCTTCAGGTATTCACGCAGGGCGCCCTCGTAATCGCCCATCAGCTGATGCGCTTCGGCGATGATGTTCTGGGCGATCGACCAGTCGTCGCCCGACAGGTCCTTGAGGACGGGAGAGAGCTCGCTGATCGCCAGAGCGTGTGCACCCTTTTCCTTGAGCAGATCTCCGATCTGGATCCTCGCCTCTCGTGCAAGCGGGTGAGAGGGGTAGGAACGAACGAGATCACGCGCGTATCCAACTGCGGAATCGTAGAGCCGCAGATTGCGGTGCGTTTTGTAGAGTTTCTCGAAAACCTCCGGGCGTTGGTCGTCGGGAAGACCGTTGTTCAGGGCGTTGAGGTAAGCCCTCGATGCACCCGCATAGTCTTCGTCTTTGGTGTAGATCGAAGCCAGCTTCAGGTTCGCCGAAGACCAGTGCTGGCTGGTGTCGTGGTTCTTGACGAAGCGCACGAGTGCGACGAAATGGGCTTCGGGATCGTCACTTCGGCGAAGCGCCTCGACGAGGTAATATTCAGCCTCGGCCACGGCATCCGTCCCAGCATACTCCTTGATGACTTTTGAGAGAATCTTACGAGCGTTCTTCGGTCGGTTCGCGCGCAAGTGGTAACGACCCTCCTCGATCGAGAATCTCGCGTTCCAGTCCTTCGCGGTCTTGTGTTCCTTGGCGAAGTTCTTTCGTTCTTTCGTCGCCCCCTTGATTCGGTCGAGTCTGAAGAGCGAGATGACCCGCTTGCCTCGGGTATCGGCATCGAGGGCGGTCGCGGGGATTCGATTGTAAGCTGCCAGCGCCCTGTCGTAGTTGTCGGCATCGAACTGGAGATCTGCGACTGCCCGGATTGCGCTCGAAGCGAGGGGACTCGACCTGTAAGTTTTCGAGAATCGGTCGAAGGCCGCGATCGCTTCAGCGGGTCTTCCCATTTCGGCGAGGAGTCCCGCCCTGTCGAAGGCCACGCTGTCGACGGCACTGTGGTCGCCGAATTTTCGTTCGAAATCCAGGTAGACGGAAAGGGCGCGATCCTGGTTGCCCGACCTCCGGTGAGAATCCGCCAGTCGTCGCCAAACTTCGGGTCCGGGGTTCCTGGACAGAAGTTGCTCGTCGATTTCGATCGCCCGGTCAAACCGCTCCTGGCGGTAGTAACACTCTGCCAGGAGGACCCGGCCCGACTTGTCCAGCGCGAGCGAACTCGGGGTTTCTAGCAGTTGAGCGAATTCGTCAGTGGCCGACCTCTCGAATCCCTGGTCCAGAAGGATGACGCCGAGCTGAAATCTTACCTGACTCGACAGCGAGCTGCCCGGGTAGGTGAAAAGGAAATCGCGAAGTACGTTTTCGGCCTCAGCGTAGGCTTTTTGTCTCGCAAGACAGCGACCCACGCTGTAGGTCGCACGCTCTGTAGCGTCGCTGCCCGGATAACGTACGATGACTGTCCTGTAGAGTGTCAATGCCCGTTTGGTCTGATCGGGGGATCCGAGGGCGAAATGAGCATCGGCTCGGCGAAGAATCATCGTGGGGCGTAGATCCGAATCGGGATAGGTTTTGCCGAGACGCTCATAGGCCGCGAGTAAAGAAGCCGCTGTGGAGGAGTCGCTCAGACCCGCAACGTGATCGAGTTCGACCAGGCGTGCGGCTGCATCGTCTGCGCGTGGGCCCTTCGGGTCCGTTTCCAGGACAGCCGAATACGCGGCACGGGCTTTCTCCTCTTCATTCTCGGCATTCCTGTCATCGATTCGGTTTCGTTCGTAGAGCTTCTCGTAACTCTGCCCAGCCCAGAACCAGGCCTCACCGCGTTCGGAGCTGTCTCGTTTCGCGATGCTGGTGAACACATCGGCGGCAAGCTTGTAGTAACGATGGGCGAAGAGATATCGCCCGACTTTGCTCGCAGAAGCACTACCCGCATCGGCGAGATCGGACAGGAGAAAGAGGAGGGGCTCGTCGACTGGAGCGGTCCTGGCGAAGTTCCTGACCAGTGTGAGCCTGCGTTCCGCTTCCGGAGCCTGATCTTCGTCCGGGAAACGCTCCAGGAACAGTTGATATTCCCTGATCGCCGCCTCGTGGCGGTTGGATGCTTCGTAGGTTCTGGCGAGGGCGAACTGGGCTCGAGCTGCGAGGGGGCGATGGTCGTGTTCCGTCATTGTCGACAGACGGGCCGTAGCACGATCGTACCATCCGAGTTCGTCCCGATACAGCTCTCCGATGGCGACCTGGATTAGGTCTCGGGTAAGGGAGGATGGGTTCTGCTCGAGCCCGTCCTCGTATGCAGCCAACGCCTTCCGAGCGTCTCCGACTTCCTTCCAAACGTGGCCTAGGTCGAGGTAGGACTCACGGGCGGAGGGGTGTCCGGGAAACTGATCCTGCAGGAGGGTCAGGGCTTCCGTCGCCTCGCGGTGTCTTTTCTTATCTGCGAAGGCCCGCCCTAACCCCAGACGAGCGGTCGCAAGGTGCGGGCTTTTGGGGTAGGCCTTGAGGAATTCGGCATAGAGCGACAGCGCGTCTCCTCCGGTTTTGCGAAGACATTCGGCGAGTCCGAGAACCGCTCGTTGCCTGCACTCGTTCTTTGGGAGCGCTCGACGGGCCTGTGCGTAGATTTCCGCGGCGTCCGACCAATGCTCGCGTTCTGTGTACCACTCTGCGAGCACCAGGTAGGATTGTTCCGTGGCTCGACTCTTGGGAAACCGTTTGCGGAGATCAGAAAACACGGCCTCTGCCCGCTTCAGATCTTCGTCAGCCAGAGCGACACGACCGATTTCCAACCTGGCATCCGGTTCACGTTCGGACGCACGAATCGATTCAAATCGGGATAGTGCTTCCTGTGTTCTTCCTGCCCTGAGAAGCACGAGTCCGAGAGTGTAGCCCGCCTCGTTTACCAGGGGAGAACTGGCGTGCCGCGTGATCAACTCCTTAAATGCGGACATCGCCTCGTCGGGCATTCCGGCACGTTCGTAATTGGATCCTGAGGACAGGAGATCCTGTGCCGCGTACTCGCCCGCTCTAAAGCGGTTATGCAACTCACCGAACGCCTCGCCCGCCCGAGCGTGTTCGCCCGTGCGTTCGAGGGCACGAGCCCGCTTGCGCATTGCGCCGGCTACCTCGAGGTGGTCCGGGTGACGGTCTATGAACGACTCGAAAGCATCAATGGCCTGATTCCACTCGGCGGCCTGGTAGTGGGCGTCCGCCAGTCTAAACCGCGCCTGGGGAATTCTCTCGCTGGTCGGGAAGTTCAGAATGAAGTGTCGGAACTCCTGCGCTGCTGTGCTGTAAAGTTCGTCCGAGAGGAGGCGCTGGGCGTACTCGAAGGCCTCGCGTTCGTCTTGAAGTGCCTGGGCAGCGACACGCGGCGAAATCAAGCCTGAGAATGAAACAGCCAAAATGGCTGTCGATAGGAAGGCTACTCGGATTGAGGACATGGGCATCTGGTTGGGTTTAGACTCTATAAGTTGCAGCTGAACGGGAATTTAAAGTATATTCCTGTGACAGTCAAACCTACACTTCCCTGTTTGGGGTACCAATCTGCAACTTTGGCAGTATGGAATCGATTACCCTTCCTTCTCACGCAAAAATCAACCTGGGGCTGAAGGTCGGCCAACTCCGCCCCGACGGCTACCACGACATTCGCTCGTTTTTCCAGGAAGTGAACCTGGTCGACACGGTGCGTCTGGAACGACTGGACGCGGACGTTATCGAAATCGTGTGCGAATCGGATGATGTGCCCCACGACGAACGTAATCTGGCTGCCCGAGCGGCTCGCCTCCTGAAGGACGAACACGACAGGTCCGAAGGGGTGAGAATCTCGATTCAGAAGAGGATTCCGGTCGGCGCCGGAATGGGTGGGGGGAGTTCGAATGGGGCCACAACCCTCGTGGGACTGAACCGATTGTGGAACCTTCATCTGAGCAGGGCAGAACTACACGCGCTTTCGCTGAAACTGGGCTCCGATGTTCCGTTTTTCCTGGCTGGGGGCGCAGCGGTGGTTTCGGGGCGTGGAGAACACCTTTATCCGGTTCGTGGACTGGCGGAAACCCGCTTTGTTGCAGTGGACCCGGGGTTTCGTGTGAGAACGGCCTGGGCCTTTGAGAATCTGGAAATCGGCTTGACAGCCACCCCCCCATATATTAGTTTCCTAAATTCTGTGATGGCCTCTGGACGAGTCAATCTAAAGAGGCTATTCTGTTCTCTGGAGAATGATTTTCTTCCCCTCGTCTCGGCAAAAAACCCCGTGGTGCACGAGGTTTTGGACCTTCTGGGGAGAGCGGGTTCACAGTGTTCGAGCTTGACGGGTAGCGGGTCTGTAATTTTCGGATGTTTCGCGAATGTGGAGGCAGTCGAATCAGCCGCAGAACTGCTGCAATCGTCCGGGTACCACTTCTGGATCTGCCAACCCCGAACCATCTGAAGGTTGTGTTGCCGGGTCGTCTAAAGGTAAGACAGTGGCCTTTGGAGCCGCCTATCGGGGTTCGAATCCCTGCCCGGCAGCCATTTTGACCTAACCCGCCCGATCTTGGGCACGTGGGAGTTCTGAGAGATGTCTGAAACAGCCGTTCTCAAGGCAGCCGAGAGAACTGATGCAGGAAAGGGCCCTTCCCGTCGGCTCCGCGGAACGGGCCGCATCCCCGCCGTTGTCTATGGGCCTGAAATTCAGCCCGTCAACTGTTCCATCGATCAGCGTGAATTTTCTGCCGTGGTCAGCGAGCACGGAAGGAACGCAATTATCACCTTGAACGTCGATGGCGGCGCTGACGGCCACTCCACGATCATAAAAGAGGTTCAACACAATCCCTTGTCCGGCCAGGTGCTGCACGTCGATTTCCACCGGATCTCCCTGACCGAGCGCCTGGTGGTTGAGGTGCCCGTTCGCAGCGAGGGCACTCCCCTTGGTGTCAGAAACGACGGAGGGATTCTGGAACAGCTTCTTCACACCGTCGAAGTTGAATCCCTGCCCACCGAGATACCGGATGAGATCTTCTTCGACGTCAACGAGATGGTCATCGGTGACAGCGTTCACGTATCCGATCTGGTCGTGGCCGGTCAGGCTGAGATCGTGACCGAGGGCGACCGGTCGGTGTTCGTTCTCGTCCCACCGACCGTCCGCCAGGAGGACGAAGAGGAAGTCGAAGAGCTGGAAGAAGACGAAGAGATGCAGGAACCGGAAGTCATCGAACGAGGAAAGCGGGAAGACGAAGAGGACGAGGAGGAAGCATAGCCCGCACCACCTGGCGTGCTGTCGTAGGCATCGGGAATCCGGGGCGACGATACGTCGGAACCCGACACAACGTTGGCTTTGCCGTGGCAGACAGGGTCGTGGGCCGGTCGGACTGGCATCCGTCCTCGACCCATCTGGCGGCGGTCAAGCGCTTTCCCTGGGCACGACTGATCGTTGCAAAGCCGACAACGTTTGTGAACGATTCGGGCGACGCAGTTGTCGATCTGTTGGATCGATTTTCGATTGAGCTAGAGGAAATCCTCGTCGTTACGGACGACGTTCACCTAGATCTCGGTCGCCTCAGGCTTCGCCGGGGTGGGTCGGACGGCGGACACAACGGCCTGAGGTCGATCATCGCCACCACCGGGCGACGTGACTTTGCTCGGTTGCGATTCGGTATCGGCCAGCCATCTTCTCGGTCGTCGATGATCGAACACGTGCTGGGTAGGTTTCAACCATCTGAAAGAGAGACCGTGGACCGAGCTTTGGGACGCGCGGTCGAGACCGTCATCGGCTTTGCGCGCGATGGGATCGAGAGGGCCATGAACCAGGCGAATTTGAAAGACGACACGTCCAGCTCCGGGGACGCAGGGACATGACGGACTGGGCCCCTTTGCTGGGGATCATCGGCCTCGTGATCGCGGGGCTTTTCTATATCTACGTGAATTGCAAGCCCGCTGGTACCGACAAGATGGTGGAGATCGCCGACGCCATCCACGACGGTTCGCGGGCTTTTTTGAAACGAGAATATGCCGCCTTGTCGGTTTTCGTAGTGGTGGTGTTCGGCGCGCTCTACGTCGGTGTCGGGACGCATACCGCCCTGGCGTTCGTCTCCGGCGCGGTCTGCTCTATTCTGGCCGGGTATATGGGGATGGAAGCCGCGACTCGGGCAAACGTGCGAACGTCTTTCGCGGCCAACCAGGAAGGTCGGGGCGAGGCCCTGACAATCGCGTTCTTCGGCGGCACCGTGATGGGGCTCGCTGTGGCGAGTCTTGGGTTGCTTGGTGTGGGAGCCCTGTTCATCGCCTTCGGTCGTCCGGAGACGGCGGTCGTCATCAACGGCTTTGCGATGGGCGCCAGCAGTATCGCCCTTTTCTCGAGAGTCGGCGGGGGAATCTACACGAAGACGGCCGATGTCGGGGCCGACCTGGTGGGCAAGGTTGAAGCGGGCATCCCGGAAGACGACCCTCGGAATCCGGCCGTGATCGCCGATCACGTGGGGGACAATGTCGGTGATGTGGCCGGGATGGGGGCCGACATTTTCGAGTCCTACGTGGGATCGATTATCGCCACGATCGCAATCGCCGCGACGGCCGACAAGGTGTTGCTCGACAGACTGACGGGCTCCGACGCGTCGCTGACTCAGATGGCGGCGATGCAGCTTCCGCTCGCCGTGGCTATGATCGGGCTGGTGGCTTCGGTGATCGGTGTTTTGTCGATGCGACTCCTGAGAGCGCTGGACCCGGCCGTTGCGTTGAGATACGCGCCCATGATTTCCGCTGTGCTGTTGTTCGGCGGCAGCTATGTGGTCATCCAGGAACTGGGTCTGTCCAGAGACATTTTCTATGCCGTGATGTTCGGGGGAATCGCCGGCATCGCGATTGGCCTGTTCACCGAGTACTACACGGGAGGACCTCCCATTCGCCGAATCGCTCAGGCCTCGGCGACCGGTCCCGCTACGAACATGATCGCGGGACTGGCGGTGGGGATGGAGAGCACGGTCCTTCCGATCTTGTGTATCTGCGGAGCCATCGGTCTGGCCTTCCAGTATGTCGGGCTCTACGGGATTGGGATCGCTGCGGTGGGGATGCTTGCCACTGTGGGCATCACGATGGCCGTCGATGCCTACGGCCCGATCGCCGACAACGCTGGCGGCATCTCGGAGATGGCCGGACTGGGGGAAGAGACCCGGAAGATCACCGACGGTCTCGACTCGATCGGGAACTCGACGGCGGCCATCGGAAAGGGTTTCGCGATCGGCTCGGCTGCACTTACCTCCCTATCTCTTTTCTCCGCCTACACGGCGAGCGTGGGGCTCGAAGTGATCGATCTGACGAAACCGATCGTTGTGATCGGGCTATTCGTCGGGGGGGCCGTGCCGTTTCTGGTCGCATCCCAGACGATGACGTCGGTTGGAAAGGCCGCCTTCAAGATGGTCGAGGAGGTTCGCAGACAGTTTCGCGAGATTCCCGGCCTGATGGAGGGCACGGGAAAGCCCGATACTCGCCGGTGTGTCGATATCTGTACGGTTGCGGCGTTAAGGGAAATGGTCGTTCCCGGGCTCGTCGTGGTTCTGTGTCCGGTCGTGGTCGGTTTCACTCTCGGCCCCGAAGCCCTGGGTGGGTTGCTTGGCGGGGCGACGCTGTCGGGCGTGCTACTGGCCCTGATGATGGCCAACAGCGGCGGTGCCCTCGACAACGCCAAGAAGTGGATCGAAGAGGGTAACGTGGGTGGAAAGGGATCGGACGCCCACAAGGCGGGTGTCGTCGGTGACACGATCGGTGATCCCCTCAAAGATACCTCGGGACCCTCGCTAAACATTCTGATCAAGCTGATGTCAGTTGTTTCGCTCGTTCTCGCGCCACTCCTCGTTTAGGGTGCGAGCCCATTCTATCACCCCGCCCGATCGATGGTGATCCGGGCCGCCAGTCCAAGGGGAGTCACATATGTCACGAGACTATGAGTTGACGCTGATCGTCGACTCGCAGCTCGGAGATGACGGGGTCGGCCAGACCGTGGAGCAGTACAAGACGTATCTGGCCGAAAACGGCATCACCGAAGTCGGTGTCGATCGGCGCGGTGTACGCAAGCTGGCATACGAAGTAAAAAAGCACGCGCAGGCCGACTTTACTTTCCTGCAGTTCGCAGGTGAGCCTGATGTTGTCGCTGAAATGGATCGACAACTAGGACTCGATGAGCACGTCCTTCGACATCTTTTCGTGCGCATCGATGCTGTCGAGTTTCCGGAAGAGGAAACCGCTGCAGTCGAGGCGGCAGAGGAGGAATCATGAACACTCGAGGACGAATCAAAGTCTGCCGATTCTGCGAGGACAAGGCGCTGAAGGTCGACTACAAGGACGAGCGCATGCTTCGTCGCTTTGTGACCGAGCGCGGGAAGGTCATTCCACGACGCATGTCGGGGACGTGTGCACGGCACCAGCGTAGTCTGGTTACGGCGATCAAGCGTGCACGCAACATCGCGATATTGCCCTACGCGGCCGAAACCGTTCGTTAGGGGGGATGGAACGATGAAAATCATTCTGACTCAGGATATGGAACACCTCGGGGCTGCGGGCGATGTCGTCGATGTAAAGCCCGGCTACGCGAGGAATTATCTCCTGCCCCGGCAGATGGGCTTGGTGGCAAACAAGGGCAACCAGGCCTTATTCGAGGAGGTCAGACAACAGCGTGGCGCCCAGCTCGTACGTGAGAAGCGTGAGGCGGAACAGAAGGCAGAAGCGCTAAGCAAGGCTTCGGTAAACATTGCGGTGGCCGTGGGGGAAGAGGATCGCATCTTCGGGTCCGTCACGTCCCAGCAGATCGTCGACCTGCTCAACGAGCAGGGTTTGGAGGTCGATCGACGCGCAATACAGCTCGATGAACCGATCCGAGCCCTCGGAGTCTACGACGTCCCAGTTAAGCTCCACCCGGAGGTGGACGCGAAAGTTAAGGTCTGGGTCGTCAAGGAATAGGGATAGGAACCAGTTGTCGAATGGGCCCACGGAGTATCCGTAGGGCCCATTCTCTATTTGTACCCGGAGACGAGGAATGCCTGAACATTCAGCGGAAGATCTTCGTCAGCTGCTCGTTGAGCTGGATGGGAAGGGATACCCCGCCTACAAGCGGCTACGGGGAACCTATCGGTTCGATCGATTCAGTCTGAAGATCGACCGGGTTCAGGGCGACCCGTTCGCTTCTCCCACACGCGTCCGAACCTTGGTGTCCCTGTCACAGGCGGGATTCCCGCTCACGTTGATCGAGAACACCAGCCGAAGGGTTGCACTGTGCGATTACCTGACCCGGGAATTCGTGGTGACATCCAGGAAGGTCGAGCGAAAGCGCGGGAGCGGACGGTCGGGTGAGATCCGAATGTCTGAACCCGGTCAGGAGATTCTGCCCAGGACTTCCTTCTGCGTCAGGACCCAGTTGGAGGCGCGGTTTACTGTAGGGCTCCCGGCACGCGGACGTCGTATCGACAGTCGTCAGGCCGCTACCCTGCTGTTGGATGATCTTCCAGGAATCGTGGAGGAAGTGATGTTCGCGCACGCTCACGACGTGCGTTCGATCGAGGCCCACGCGGATGTGAACGAAGACCAGAATGCGGCGCGTGATCTGCTACGGGCATCGGGCCTGGTCGCGTTCGTGGCCGATGGCGCGTTCCTTCCCCGCAGAGCGGGGAACGATGACAGGCCAATGTCAAAAGGTGAGGTAGTCCCGTTCGAGTCACCTGATTCTTTGAGGACGGAAATCACGCTTCCTTATGCGGGAGCCGTTCAAGGGATGGGGATCCCCGAGGGTCTCACCCTGATCGTAGGAGGTGGCTACCACGGTAAGTCGACGCTCCTGAAGGCCATCGAGAAGAGTGTCTACAATCATATCCCTGGCGATGGACGGGAGAGGGTCGTGACGTCAGCCCGAGCCGTGAAGATACGCTCTGAGGAAGGTCGTGAAATCTCGGGAGTTGATTTGCGGCCTTTCGTGTCTGCTCTGCCCTTGGGCAGGGAGACGGACTGCTTCTCGACGACCGATGCCAGCGGGAGTACGTCTCAGGCCGCGAATGTGATCGAAGCCATAGAAGCTGGTGCAGATACCCTCTTGATTGACGAGGATACTTCGGCGACGAACTTCATGTCCATCGATTCCAGAATGCGTGCACTCGTGGCGACGGAGCCGATTACCCCTTATGTCGACCGTGTTCGAAGTCTATATGGGGATGTGGGTGTCTCGACTGTTCTTATCGCAGGGAGCAGTGGAGACTTTTTCGATGTCGCGGATTTGGTGATTCGGATGGAGACCTATGGTGCGAGCGACGTAACCTCGGAAGCCAAGGAGGCGGGGGGGAGGATGCGCGAATTGTCACCGACGGATGGGGTTGTTTTCGGACGATTATCGAAGAGGAGGATCGGGGGTTGGCCCGCCCGAGGTCAAGATCGGATACGCCTGAGAAACCGACAGGTTGAGGTCGATGGGATCACGGTGGAGGCTGATTCGATTGAACAGATCGTGGGCAGCGATCAATTACGGGCGATCGGCTATTATTTGCGGTGGATCCGACGAGCGACGATCGAGACACCGTGTACGGTAAAGGAGTTGCTTAGGCAAGTCGAAGAGGCCAGCCTCACCGGAGAGCTTGACGAAATCGCCGGTGAATTACGTGGAGACTTCGTGCAACCGCGCCTTCTCGACATTGTGGCCGCCGTCAATCGTATCCGGGGTCTTCAGGTCAGCGACGTCGCTTAAAGACAGAAACGATGACTTCACCCTTGATCGGGTAGGATCCCGCAAGCTCCCAGCCATCCTTGCCAAGGCCGTTGAACCGGTTCAGATCGCTTCCGCCATGTCGAAGATACGGACTATGGTTGACGACCTTGTATTCCCATCTGGCAGCCTCCGGGGCTGATTGTCCCCCTGTCTGTGTTCGCGTGGAGATGAGCACAAGGGTGATCAGCAACGCGCCAAGCAGTAAGCCTCTTCGAGTCATGTGGGTCCTTTCTACAAGTCTGCCGCGAGTCTAAATCCAAGGTTTCCTGTCGAGCTATCCGGTGTATTGGCGCTTCTGGCGGCGACTCGGTAACGATTACAGTACGAGTCGTGACACAGATAGGATCCGCCTCTCATTGCCTTTGCCTCTCCCCGGGAAGGCCCTCGCGGATTCCGTGAATCGCTGGTTCTGTGGTAGTCGGTCGAGAACCAGTCCGCGCACCATTCCCAGACATTCCCTGATACATTATACAATCCGTAGCCATTGGGCGAGAACGAGTCGACGGGAGCCGTACCTACGAATCCGTCGCTTTCCTCGTTCAGATCCGGGAAGGTGCCCTGCCAGATGTTGCATCGATGCGTGCCGTCGGGGGTCAGGTCGTCTCCCCACGGATAGGTACGGGTCTCCAGTCCTCCACGGGCAGCGAACTCCCACTCCGCCTCGGTTGGGAGGCGACCGCCGATCCAATCACAGTAGGCGCTTGTGTCGTTCCACGACAAATGAACGGCAGGATGGGTTCCCCGCCCTTTGAGGTCGCTGGTTGGTCCCTCCGGTTTAGCCCAGTACGCCCCCTCCACGGGCCACCACCAGGGGGTGATTTCAACGACTCTATCGATTCTTGCCGCCGTGGACTGAGGTACAAACAGATGGAAGACGAAGGTCCATCCGAACTGCTCTGCCTCAGTCTTGTAGCCCGTGGCCCTGACGAACCGGGAAAATTCCGCGTTCGTCACCGCGTGTGCACCAATTCGAAACGGGGACAGGGTGACTTCCCGGGTCGGACCCTCGCCGTCCTCAGGAAACCCGGCCTCATCATCTGTTCCCATGATGAAGGGGCCCCCGCCAATTTCGATAAGGTTCCCTGGCAGCCGTGCTCGGGTAGCCCTTTTCTTCTTGTTTCTCCACCTGCCCTGGCTTTGGCGGGGAGATTCGGAGGGTCTCTTTGGTCCACAACAGGCGCTCATGGCTTTGTTCCGATTCCCTACTGTGTGCTTGTTGTGTTGAACGATTTAACGCGGCTTCAGCCTACCTGTAGTACTTGACCACGATCTGTCCCCGGATGACGGTCACATTCGAATCACCGTGACCCTCAACCCAGACCCGGTAGTTCCCAGTCTGGACGTCCCTGAGAACTCCGTAGCTTTGGACCGTGGTGCCGATTCTGTCACGGGTTGGTGCGGGTAACCCTGCCGCAATCGAGCCGATGGGCCCGAGATTGAGATTGTCCGGTGCGACCTGCTTGTAGGCCATTCGAACCTCGAAAGGAAAATTCGCGGCCAGTTGAAGGCGCAATCGAACTCAAGTGTGACGGGTCCCTCGACATCGATGAACTGATCGAAACCGACGGACTAGAAATCCTGATCGAAGAAGACAACATCCCCTCAAAATCCAGAACAACGATCGTGTATAGTCTTGTGGACTGGGCTGGTTGGGAGGGTCCCACCCAGGTTGCGCTGCTGTTGATGACTGGGGTCTCTCCAACCACGAGGCTGTCCACCTTGAGGGTCCCCGTCTCGAGGCCTTCCGAGTTCCACAATCCCTGTCCATCGATGAGTTGAATGGCCGATGGCGTGATGGTGCTCGGGGTGACATTCTCCGCCACTCCTGCCTTCATTGAGAAAATCACGCTGACGATCCGCTGTCTGGGAACCAGCTCCTCGTCCTCGGTTGAGAGCGACAGTTACAGATTCTCCGACTCGAACACTGCATCGGGCAGTGGGAGCAGGCTGCCAAGCAACACACTGAATCCACTGCCTGAGGTCGCGACGGTGTGTGTTTCCTCCCATAGGGACTCTCCGCCAGAATCCGTCGGAAAGAGTCGAAACGTAAGTTCAACTTCGGCCCCTGACGTCCCGGTGAGTTGTCCCTGTTAGTTGATGAGTAAAGGGACATCGGAAAGCGCGGTCCCGTGTCTGGCGACCAGCAGGAGGAGAACCAGGATCCAACGCTTCATTCAGGGCCTTTCATTTACAGATCGAGTGGGTGTGGATGAATGTAAGGGGACCGTGTGGGAGTTGCAATTCCATATCCACGGACCGCTTGCGCGTCGCGGATTTGTGGTCTTATATTGCCCAAAGTCGTTGGTTGCGAACGTTCAAAGGGGAAGTCTGTTGGCTGAAGGAACTGAAATCGTCGAAATGGAGGTTGTGGGGGTCGCCCCGGAGCCCAACAGCAACAGACCGCTCGTCTGGCTCAAAGACAAGGAGCAGCGAATGTTCCTGCCGATTTCAATAGGCAACTTCGAAGCGACGGCTATCTACATGGAGATCTACAACGAACCGCCACCCCGGCCAATATGCTACGATCTGATGCGCCAGGTGGTTGAACAGGTCGGCGCGAAGGTCGATCGCATCGTCATCAATGCCCTCAAGGACGACACTTTCTTTGCAGAGATTACGCTTTCTGGGACGGATGGTTCCTTCACCATTGATTCGCGGCCGAGTGACGCAATTGCGCTCGCTCTACGCGTCGAGGCGCCTATTTTTGCCGATCCTCAGGTGATTCAGGAAGCGGGATTGACCATTGAAGGCGAGGACGGACCTGCGATCTGGGGTGAGGAACCCGATCAGGAGACCGAAACCGTCGAGGCTCTCCCTGAGGTAGTACCCGACGGAGACGCTTTGCTAGTGTCTCTCAAGGGTCGGCTAAAGAAAGCCGTTTCGGATGAAGATTACGAAGAGGCTGCTAGGATCAGAGACGAAATCGGACGCCTGAATCAGTGAGAAATCTGTTCCTGGATGGTGAAAATTTCGGCCTGATTCCGTTCGTCAAAAAGCGTGGTAAATGCGTTTGCATACGTGATTTGGATCACCGAGAATTAGCTTGACAGCCCATTTTGCTATCCGTATACTTAGGCCGTCACTTTGGACACAGTTGCGAGAATTTTGGATATAAGTGTCAAAAAAACAACGACTTGCGCCCGCAGCGCCAGAGGCGAAGGCGTTTCTCTTTGTTGGGTTTAAATGTGTAGTGTCATCAAGGGGAGGTTAAGCCGGGACCAGGGTTAAGTGATTTAAAAACAGTAAGTAAGATTCAAAAAGAAAACAAATAGCGAAAAGTAAGTATTTTTAATGCATGCAGGAAAAAAACACTAAGGAAGGGAGGGATGTTATCGCAATGAACGACCGGCTCTCACGACACCCTGGTCAGACAGGGTCGGCTGTGAGAGCGAGTAATAGTTCCAGCAGTGACTCTATGGGCTCGAATACGACTTTTTTGCCTTTGAGTTATCCACTTCAAGGAGAGGTGTAATGACCCTCAAGAAAATTGGAAGCCTTCTGCTGGTTGCACTGATGTTCGCCGTGCTTCCCAGCACCGTGTCTGCTCAGACGATTCTGGGCGACAACGACGGCGTCCGTCTTCGTGTGACCAAACCCTCGAACGGTTCGTTCGCGGGCATCGGCGATAAGATTGAGGTCGAAGTTCATTATCTCACGACCATCGCCCCCGACGATATCGTCGTCGCTATTGTGGCGGATACGTCACTGACGGCAGGCGTGATTACGTCGACGATGAACGATGGTGTTGCGATTCGTAATAGCGGCGCGCAGACGGCTGCTTCAGGCACCGAGTTCGTGAAAAACCTGAACGGTTCGGCCGCTGTCACAGCTGCCCAGAAGGATGTCGATGGTGAGAGTTCTTTCAAGAAAGTTACCTTCACGTGGACCATCACGGCCACTTCTGGCGCTGAAGTCAGCACGGCGAACCTGGCCGTTGTTGCAAAGGTCGCTAATGGATCGACCGAAGCAGCCTTCAACAACCTGCGCACCACAACCCTGACCGTCGGAACGGATACGAATGGAACCTCCTTCGGTTACGAGGGTGACGGCGTGGTGTTCGGCCTTGACTCGAACCGACCTGTCGGTTCGATCTCGAGCGTCAAGATCGATGAGGATATCGATCTCGGTGATGACAACACAGTCGGTGGAACGGGTGTCAATGCTGATACCATTGGTTCCACCAAGGGTAACCAGCGCTTCCCGACTTCAACCTGGACGACGGACGCTTCCCAGATTGCCGACGACGGCCACACGGGTGGGAATCCTGATGTTGTAGGCGCGACAGGCAATGACAACGTGCCTCGTCAGGCCTTCGGCACGGGCGACACGCTTAAGGGCAGTTTCTCAGTGACCAACCCGCCTTCGGGCTCGACGGGTATTCTTTACATTGCCGATCCTGTTGACGTGGTTGCTGGAAACGCTGCTGACAGTGCCATCGTCAGTTTCACGTTCACATTCAATGAATTGCTGACGGGCGCGGTAGCTGACTCTGTTGTACTTTCAGAGTCCATACTCCAAACCCTGTCGAAGGCTTCGGGTGACCCCAAGTATGTCGGGGACAACCGACGCATCGTTGCAGCCGCGTTCCTGGAGGATCGCGCCGGCAACTTGAGCCACTCCTCTGATGAGGACAGCCTGACGCCGGATCCTGTGACCGATCCGATCATTCACGTGATGGATCTCACGAATCCGTCGATTACGACCGCCCGACCCAAGGTCGCCGCGGCAAAGCAGGCTGTGGGCGCGCTGAAGGATAGCAGTCGCTTCACGGCTCTCATAACATCCTCCAGTCTTTCGATTACGAACCTGACGGATGGAACGGCAGCCACATCTACCACGTTCAACCTGAATCCGGCCGAGTTCAAGGTTTCCGAGGGTGTTACTTCGATCGATATCAAGTACAAGACCTCGAAGACGGAGTATGACACCTCAGCCGCCGCAGCTCAGGTTACGGCATTGGTCGCTAAAACCAACGCAACCTATGATCTGAGCGGTGGATTCCTGCTCAACTTCTCGGACAGTGCTGGTCATACGGGTGATTTCACGATCACCGTAAAGGACAGTGTGGGTAACAAGGGCACGGATACTCAGGCTGGCGTGAAATTTGACGGTTTCCCACCGCAGTTCCGGAGTGTCTTCCCGACGACGGCTGGTGCTCCGACGGATCCGGCCAATTCGAGTGCTCCGACCGTAAACGGAGACACGGCAAACCCTCTCGTCGAGCTGTCCGAAGCTTTGGATTCGCTCGCTGTTCAGTATGTCCAGAAGACGGCCGTATCACCGGTCACTTCTGTCGTCCGGGTTTCCCCGGGTGATGCCGCTTTGGCCGACTTGACAGGTCCGTTCATGGTCACGCTGTCGGATACGCTGACGTCCGAAAAACAGTACGTGCTGCAGATATTCCAGCGTGACCTGGCAGGTAACGTGAGCATCACGACGGCACAGACCCTGACCTACGACGCCGATTTCCAGAACCCGGATGCAGACGAGTTCCTGGTGGTGCAGGCGAACAAGGCCGTCGTCGCTGGTCAGGCCCTCAGTTTGACGATTACGGCCAAGGACAGCGCACTCTCTGCCAGCGCCAGTACGACAATCAAAGCTGTAACCCACGATGCGGCGGCTACACTTCGCATCGCAGAGATTGCGTCTTCGAAGAAGGCCGCACACACCAAGTTCACGATCGCGGGTACGGGCGTGACGGACAACGGTGACGGCACGGCCGCGCTCGACGCGGAAGGCTGGAATCTCGGCGTTCGGACGGTGACCGTGAAGTCGACGGGAACCATTGATAAGTTCGTAGTCGTGGTCGAGCAGATGACCGGAACGGCTGTTGATTTCGACGGTCAGACAGCCGACACGCTGAGTGTCGAAGCTGCTGACTTCCGTGCCTATGCAGTGAAGGTGATGGAAGATGGCGTCGAGACCACTGGCGTTGGCGGTGACTTCACCGTCAGCGTGCAGCCCACAGACGAATTCGGTAACCCCAGCGCCAAGAGGATCGTACAGGCGGGTGGGACTGCAGCCAACCCTGCTGCCAGCGATTCCCTGAATCTGCTTGCTTCGAAAATCGACAGTTCCAACGTGCTTGCAGAGATTTTTGTTGAATTCTCTGCAAACATGGGTGATGCCCAGGTCCCACAGGGCCCGCAGGCAGTCGCCGAAGGCGGAACGTCATTCACGGCAGTTGCACCTGATCGCGGTGGTGATGGTCTAATCATCAGTGTTCGAACCTACAACGCCGATGGTGACACCACGAACTATGATGTCACTGCAGCGACGAAGTATCTGGAGGCGACCGGTTCGAGTGCGTCACTGACATTTGTGGCCGCTGGCGAAACGCTTCCAACGCCAGAAGTTGCACTCACTGCCCCAGCTACCTTGCTTGTCCAAGACTACAAGGGTGCTGATGGCTCGGGTGATCAGGGCGGGTTTGTGGTGGTCTCCTTCACTGGAGTCGAAGGTTCTGTTTCCCAATATCGTCTCTATCGCGAAGTTACGGTCTCATCGGGTCTCGATGCCGATGGCAACCTCGTTGCTATCGACCCGACACCTAAGATGGTTCCGTGGGCGACATTCGACGCCGTTACAGATGGAGATGATATCGGACGCCACGTCGTTCCCACGCTCGACGGTATCGCGTCTACCTGGGGCATCGCAGCTGAGCGCGGTGGTTCTTCCTCGAGTCAGACATCGGCATCGAAGCGCGTGTTTACGAAGCAGCTTGTTCAGAATATGGTGTCCTTCCTGGGCGTCGATCCGAACCGTGTCCTCTCCACAGAGGAACTCGGCCAGGTCTTCGCGCCCTCTAAGGACTACGTGAAGTCGATCATCGGCGACCAGAAGGACCTTGGGTTCGCCGCGCTCGACATCGACTTTGCTGCGCTGGTCGGTGGAACGAAGACGATTCCGCAGAGCATCCGCACGCAGAGCAGTCAGATTGTTTCGTCGGCCACCACGCTCACAGAGGAGCCCGTGAAGGCCATCGACGATCTGCCGCCCGCCGCTGTTGAAGGTGCTGGAGGTACGTTTGACGGCGCCAACGTCAGCCTCGAGTGGAAGGTTTCGAGTGACGACCGTGTGGTTGGGACGATGAGCTATCTTGGCTACTCGATTCCGATCGCCGGTGTGGATCGCTACGAAGTGTGGAGAGGCGAGAGCACAGAATCGCTTACGCTCCTCACCACGCTCGACGCTGGCAAAACCACCTTCGTCGATGAAGAGGTCCCGGGTGTTTCCAACGTGATCTACCGCATCGACGCAGCAGACCTCGACAACGTCACCACTGGTGACCAGCTCAATGTTGCGCTTCTCGCTGCGCGGCAGCCGTTCCTCACCGCTGATGGTGAGCCGGTCTACATCATTATCCTGGGCGGTGCTACACCCCTCACGCAGGACTTTGACGACTTCCTCGGATTCGCGGGGGCGTTCAGTAAGTCGAAGGGTGAAGCCGGCTTCCTGCTCCAGGCAGACTTGAACGACGACGAAATCGTTGACTTCACGGACTTCCTCGCCTTCGCAGGCGCGTTCAACCGTGAAGCGGTTGCTCCGGCAGGGACGAAGATTATCCCGACGCCGCAGCTGCCAGGCGTAAACGACAACGTCGAACTCGCTCTCAGCCTCAGTGACAGCAAGGTGCTCACTGGTCAGACCGTGACAGTCAACGTCAGTCTGTCCAACGCAGCCGCGCTGAACGGCTTTGGCTTCGAGCTGCTCTACGACACGGAGAACTTCGAGTATGTCGAATCCGTGCCCGCCGAGCAGGATCTCTTGAAGTCGGGCGGTGCTGAGACACCACTGTTACTCGCCCACCTCGAAGAGGCAGGCCAGCTGATGGTCGCTAACGCGGTCGTCGACGGCGCGCCGGTTTCGGGTCACGGCGAAGTGGTGAGCCTCACCTTCAGGGTGCTCCGTGAATTCGAAGAGAACGCCCGGTTCGAAATCGCTGACGGTGTGGTCTTTGACCACGAACAGCTCTCGAACCCGGTCGTCACTCTTGGAAGTTTGAGTGTCGAGAGCACCCCGACAGAGTTCGCTCTGTTGCAGAACTTCCCGAACCCGTTCAACCCAGAAACCACGATCAAGTACAACCTCGCTGAAGGGACGAACGTCAGCCTCCGCATTTACAATGTGGTTGGCCAGGTAGTCCGCACGCTCGTCGCTGAGCCGCAGTCGGCAGGTCGGTACACGGTCAGGTGGAACGGCACGGACGATAGGGGAGTATCAGTCTCAAGTGGAATCTACTTCTACGAAATCCGTAGCAGCGGATTCCAAGACGTCAAGAAGCTGATGCTGCTGAAGTAACTCCGGCACCAGTACCGGAGCGGGAGCCAGACCTCGTCTGGCTCCCGCTTCCAACAGCCAGGAAATAGAAAAGCAAGCTTAACGGAAGGAACGAAGATGATGAAAAAAGGCATGAAGGCTTTAGCCGTCCTGCTTTTCCTGGTGCACAGTGCGCACGCACAGGGGCCCAACGCGGCCGCGGTGCCGGCATTGGATTTGGAAGCCGGAAACAGCACGAATGACGGTGTAACGAACAAAACAGCTGTCGTTGCGGGAACTCCATTCGACGTGGAGCTCTTCGCGTCAGGTATTGCTTCGACAGTTGCGGGTGTGAACATCAGCTTTAATCTCGATGCTGCTCAGGTGAAGTTGACGGGCGCTACGGCTCCGCTCTTTCCCCTGGCCATTCCGCAGGATAACTCTGTTGCTCTGGCAGCCTTCGCCCCGGCGACGATTGGCGCTGATGGGTTTTTGGGCGCCGTAACGTTCATGCCCCAGGATGGTGTCACGGCGGAAACGGAATTCTCGATCACGCTGACCGAGTTTACTGTGGCTGACGCTGGCGGAACTCAGGATATACTGTCGCTCGAAGGTGTGACCGTCGAGTTGACGTTCAACCAGGCTCCTCCGGGACCGGAACTCAGTGGCCCTGCGGATCCGATCGACTCCGGCGGCAGTTCCAGCGCATCGGGTGATGTCACGATTTCGAACCTAACGGCCGGTGATGTCGTTACTCTCACCGTTACCGTAGAGAACAGTTCGGACCTCTCTGCTACGGCCACTGTTGGTGGCACGGAGGTAGGGGAAGGCACGTCAACTGTGACCATCACGGCAGCGGGAGCGACTGAGACGGTTTCCGTGGTAGCCAGTGGCGCTAACTCGACGGTTACCATCGTGGGCTCGGTCGGTGGCACGGAGATCGGGACAGCCTCTCTGGCGTTCAGCGGCATTTCGCCCGCTGAGCTCGCAGCGTTCGGCGGAGAGATCCTTGAAGAGATGGTCGTGCTGAATTGGACGACCCTCTCGCAGACGAACAACGCTGGCTGGCGGGTCCTTCGTAGCGAAGACGGTGTGACGTATACGCCGATCAGTGAGCTGATTCCGGGTGCCGGAACGTCGGATGCGGTGATTCCTTATGCCTTCTCCGACGAAGCCGTACCGACAGTCGAACTGGTCTACTACCGGCTCGAGCAGATCGATCTGGACGGTCGGATCACACAGACCAGCCCGATCGAGGTGATCCTGGGTGCACGTTTCCTGGATCTCCCTAGTGAATTTGCGACGAGCATCTAT
The DNA here is from genome assembly GCA_002433075.1 of Latescibacteria bacterium UBA6620. GTDB lineage: Bacteria > Latescibacterota > UBA2968 > UBA2968 > UBA2968 > UBA6620. Next base: position 139,273 of record DJHM01000015.1, on the reverse strand, counting down.
CCGAATCCGTTCAACCCCAGCACAACGATCGCTTACGACCTTCCGTCGGAAGCCACCGTCTCCATCGTGATCTACGATGCGCTCGGCCAGGAAGTTCGCCGGCTGATCGCAGACACTAAGGCTGCGGGTCGATACACGATTCAGTGGGATGCACGTGACAACCTCGGTCGTGGCGTCGGTAGCGGCGTCTACATCGCCAAGGTTGAGGCCGGCGCTTTCTCGGCCACGCAGAAAATGCTGCTGCTGAAGTGATCGCAGCGGAAGTTGATCGACAAGGTCGCCCAGCGCATCGCCGTTGGGCGGCTTTTTCATTTTCAGGAGAATCGAATTGGCAGAATTGCGAGTCGGTCTGATTGGATGCGGTGGCAATATGACGGGCCACCTACGACGGCTGGTGGACATTAACGATGTGTCCGTAGTGGCCCTCTCCGACCCGTCTGCTGATGCGGTCGGCAAGATGAAAGACCGTGTGGAGGAAGCGGTGGATCTTCCCCACTATGAAGATCATGAGGAGATGATTTCGAAAGAGAATCTCGATGCCGTGGTGATCTCCTCTCCCCACACCCTTCACTACGAACAGATCATCGCAGGTCTGGAGGCCGGTCTTCACGTCCTTACCGAGAAGCCGATGGTGTGCACCGTTGAGGACGCGAAGTCGGTCATCGCGAAGAGTGAAGAGGTGGATCGCGCGCTAATGGTCTCCTACCAGAGGCATCTTTCACCCAACTTCAGGTTTATGCGTAACCAGATTGCGGCGGAAGAGATCGGGCCAGTGCAGTTCGTGAACGCGCTCCAGGACCAGAACTGGTATCGTGCCCAGCATGGGAAATGGCGACAGGCAAAGTCCCTGTCGGGTGGGGGCCAGTTGAACGATTCGGGAAGCCACTTGTTGGACATCGTTCTTTGGATGGTGGACCAGGACCCTGTCGAGGTCAGTGCTCAGATGGAGTATTTCGAAGCCGAGGTTGACATCAACACATCGATGACCGTGCGGTTCGAAAACGGAGCCATTGCGAACTTCTCTGTCGTCGGGAACGGCCCCGGGCCAGGGATGTGGGAAGACATTACGATCTGGGGCCAACACGGCGCGTTCTATTCTCGGAACGGGTCACTTACGTGCAAGTATGGGTCCGACCCGGTCGAAATGACCGATCTGCCAACGCGTTTCACGAGTCCAGATCAGAACTTCGTAGATGCCATTCTGGGGAGGGATTCCGTCCAGGTGCCACCGATCTGCGGGCTTCGTGTTATCCAGCTGACAGAAGCCGCCTGGGCGTCTGCGGAGCAGGGCGGAAAGCCGATCGCGGTCACTCGCTGACGTTGACAATCAGGATCGACCCGGCTACTTTTTAGGTGTACCCTGTCCCACCCCGGGAGAGGTCGCTGTGCAGGTCAGGAGTATCGAGTTCCAGGAAAATTTCCGAAGCGTGACGGTAGAAGCCTCAAGGCAGCAAAACGTCGTGCAGCGCGAGGCGGAGGCCGCCCAGCATCAGGCTGCGGTTGCTGGGGCGGAAGAACAGGCGCTGAATCTGACGCGTTCCCGCCCCACGACGGAAACGGAAGGTCGGATAGTGGACCCTGAAGCTGAAGGAAATACGAACGAGCAGGGCACTACGGGCAGGAGACAAGCGAACACAGGGGATGATTCTGATGATCCTGAACCACGCTCCGGTTTGCCAAGGGGCTCTGTGGTCGACGTGACCGCCTGATTCAGCCTGCCGTTCCGATCCGAGATGCCGTTCCTTCGGGAGCGGCATTTTGCGTGCGCATAATTCATCTAAATCACTGATTATAATTAAATTATGACAGATCGGGCCATCTTGACTTTGGGTAGGCCCTATGCTAAACTAATCAGACACCGTTAACGGAGCGAATCGAACCGCAAGGGGGTGGTCTCCATCAACCTGCAGGACGATCCCAATTCACAGAGACGCACGCCTGAAGATTTCCTTCAGGACTACGTCGATATGCAGCACACGTTCGAGTCTCTGACGATCATCGATCAGATCCTGATGTCGATGGACGAGAAGGACCGCCGACGTCCGCTGCTCTACCAGCTTCGCAGGCAGCTTCAGGAAGACGAGATCACCTTCGAAGAGGCTCGAAGAGCCATCGTCGAGCTGGAGTCGGCGTTGGAAAAAGTCACAGCCCCCTCCAATCGGATCGGGATTCTCATGGAGGCGGCTCAGAACTCGGTCGCCTGCATTTCGGTGGGCGGATCTGAGTACTTTGCCAACGTCGACACCCGGCTGAATGACGACGACCTCAAGGTCGGCACGCGCGTGCTCGTGAACGAGGCGTTCGCCGTCGTGGGGGACCTGGGCTACCCGGATGGGGGTCCGATCGCCAAGGTTCTGGACGCGATGGACGACGGCAGGATCCGGGTCGGGCAGGAACACGGAACGCAGACGACGATTCTGACGCGGTCTACCGACCTGATCGATGAGGATCTCAAGACGGGTGAGGAGCTCAGAGTTGATCCGACGTTCCGAGTCGCTGTAGAACGAATCCCGAATGCCGAGGTCAACGACTACTATCTGGAAGAGATTCCGCAGCTACCGTGGGACAAGGTGGGTGGTCAGGATGGGGCCATTCAGGCGATTAAAGACACGATCGAGATCCCGGTGCTCCACCCTGAGCTGTTCGAGCGGTTCCAGTACAGCACGCCGAAGGGCTTCCTGCTGTATGGCCCGCCAGGGTGTGGCAAGACGCAGATCGGAAAGGCAACCGCCTACAATCTGGCCAAGCACATTCAGGAGGAGTCCAACCTGGACCTGAAGCAGTGCTTTATGCACATCAAGGGTCCGGAAATCCTGAATATGTGGTTGGGAGAATCCGAGCGGCAGGTTCGGGAGATCTTCGGAAGAGCGCGCGACAAACGAAAAGAGGGCTACCTCCCGGTCGTTTTCATTGATGAGGCCGAGTCGATTCTGGGCACGCGACGAGCGATGCGGTCCCACAGCATCAGCAACACGGTCGTGCCGATGTTCTGTGCGGAGATGGACGGGATCGAGTCCCTCCAGGATGTGGTGATCATCCTTGCATCGAACCGGCCCGACCTGATTGATCCCGCGATTCTACGCCCGGGGCGTGTGGATCGAAAAATCAAAGTGGTGCGGCCCGATCAGGCTGGAGCAGCCGAGATTCTGAAAATCTATCTCACCACGGATCTTCCGATCTATGAAGCCGATGTGTCCGCCTCGGGGGGACACGCCGGTCCTGTCATCGATCGGTACGTGGACGAGATGGTGGCCGAGATCTTCGCACGACGTGACGACACGCGTTTCCTGGAGGTGACGCTGAGGAGCGGGCGAAAGGAAACGCTCCATCGGGGGGACCTCTGCAGCGGAGCCGTGCTTGAATCGATCGTCCGGCGGAGCAAGGAGCTGGCGATCCTCCGATCAATCGCTGCGGGCCAGGAAGAGGGTATCTCGCTGGACGATCTGATGGCGGCCGTCGCGACGGAGTACGCGGAGAACGAGATCTTCCCTCCGACCGACAACACCGAGGACTGGCTCAAACTGCTCGACTACGATCCTGAGAACGTCGTGCGGGTGTCACCAATTCGACCCCAGGCCGACCGCCGACGGTCGAGCTCGCAACGCGTGATCTGATCTCGATGGGTCGAATCTTCGGAATCGAAACAGAGTACGGCATTACGATCGACGGCGTCGATAAGATGGACGTGGTCGAGGAGTCGATGCAGCTGATCAGGTGTTACCTGCAGGGCGACTTCGTACCTCTGTGGGACTACCAGCTCGAGAACCCGAGAAAAGATGTGAGAGGGTTCGAGGTCGATGAACTGCTGAATGACACGGACGAAAAGGTTCACCTGCAGCAGGATCGACAGCGGAAGATCCCCTTCAAGGAATTGAAGAGCGATCTGATCATTTACAACGGGGCGCGCTTCTACAACGACCACACGCACCCCGAGTACTCGACTGGCGAATGCACGGGTCTGTTCGAGCTCGTGGCTCAGGACAAGGCCGGAGAACGCATCGTAAACATCTGCGCCGAGCGTCGAACAGCTGCGATCGAGGCCGGCGAGGTTCGTGTCTATAAGAACAACACGGATTTTGAAGGCCATAGTTACGGTTGTCACGAGAATTACCTGATGGCCCGGGAGGTGCCCTTCGACAGAATCGTCTCCGGGCTGCTTCCTTTCTTTGCTACGCGACAGATCTTCGCTGGAGCGGGGAAAGTGGGGGAAGAACGGGGCGACCGGGCGCCAATCTATCAGCTGTCGCAACGTTCCGAGTTCTTCGAAGTGATCGCGAGTGTGGACACGATGCACAAGCGCCCGCTGATCAACACTCGGGACGAGCCTCACGCCGATTCGGAACGATGGCGACGTCTCCACGTGATCGTGGGTGACGCAAATATGTCTGAGTTTGCGACGGCCTTGAAGGTGGGGACGACGGCGCTCATCGTCGACATGATCGAGGCGGATCGACTGCCTGACTTCAGGCTCCGTGATCCGATCGCCGCGCTTCGAAACGTGGCGAAAGATCAGACCTACCAATGGCTGGTCGAAGTGGAAGGGCAACCGAATCAGCTGGTTCCGTCGGTGGACATCCAGCGTGCGTATCTCGCCCTGGCTCAGGAAGACTATGCGGGTAGGGACGATGAAACCGACTGGGTGTTGCGCTCGTGGGAAGACACGCTGGACGCCCTGGAGGCAGACCCGATGTCTCTTGTGGGTACGCTCGACTGGGTGACCAAGAAGTATCTGATCGATTCGTTCTGCGATGAAGAGTCACTGTCGTGGGACAATCCCGACCATCTTTTCTGGATGCAAAGTCAGGACCTCGAGTATCATAACGTCGATCAGACTCTTGGGTTATATTACCTTCTCGAAGCCCAAGGGCAATTCGTCCGGCTGGTCGACGATGGGAAAGTGGCCAAAGCGATGGCAGAACCGCCCGAACGGACCCGAGCCTATTTCCGCGGACGATCGCTGGAGAAGTTTAGTGAAGAGGTGAAGTCGATCAACTGGGACCGAATTGTTTTCGGGCTGAACGGGAGGCACGAATCGATCGATCTGAAGCCGATGGTCGATTCAGACCTGGCGCAACAATGCAACGTTGCCCTTGATGCGTCGGCTACTGTCGCACAACTGATCGATGAACTGAAAAAGATCGAAAATCATCCCGTGGTGACATGAGGGCGAGCCCGGGACTTTCACGGAGGACACAATGGCTGAATGGATCGGGTATGAACGCCGAACGCGCCCCGGGCCGGGTGGTGGGCCCGATGGAGACGATGAATCGGGTCCGTCGCGTCCGAAGGTCGAGCGTCCTGACACGCGCGATCTCCTGAAGCGTATGCGCCGCGTCGATCCGAATCAGGCCCGACGGTATCGCCAGCGGACAGGAGAATAAGCCGCTTATGAGTGACGGCGGTGACTTCTTCGACTTGTTGAAGTCGGAGGGGTATCAGTTTCCGGCGAACGTTATTGCGGGCGTGGAAGGCGATGGAAAGGGCCTCCCATTCCATCCGACGGAAGGTACGACGATCCTCGCCCTGCGCTATCAGGACGGCGTGGTCGTGGCCGGCGATCGCCGAGCCACAGCGGGAAACGCGGTACTCTATGATCGAGCCGACAAGGTCATTCCAATCGACCGCCATTCGGTGATGGCCATTTCGGGGTCTCCGGCGATGGCGTTCGAAATCGCACGGATCCTCGAGCACTCCTTCCAGTATCATCGTCGGCGTCAGCTTCAGGAAATGAGTATCGAAGCCAAGCTGCGCCGGCTCTCCTTGTTGATCCGCGACAACCTGCCGATGGCCGTCCAGGGCATTGGCGCAGTGATCCCGATATTTGCCACCTACGACACCCGCGGCGACGTCGGACGCATCTACTTCTACGATGCGCTTGGAGCGCAGTTCGAAGTCACGGATTTCGCGACGACGGGATCGGGCGCAGCGGCGATTCGGGGGGTGATGTACTACACCAACCGGTGGAGTGGAACGCCCTATCCCGAATTGAGTCGTGACGATGCCGTCGGTCTTTCGTTGCGTCTGCTGTTTACGGCGGCCGAATACGATTCAGCGACCGGACGCTACGAACGCTCCACTGACATCCCGCCAACGGTGAAGACGATTACCTCGGAGGGCCAGGACGACATTGGGGAGGACGAGCTTCGCGACCTCCACACGCGGTTCCTGGACTGACAGATGCTTCTGGACGAACCATACCGCTTTGCCGAAGCGATTGCGAACCGCAGGGACTACATCGAGGATCAACTGCGCGATGGAAGCCCTGTAGTAGGTGTGGCGTTCGCAGACGGACTGTTGATGGTGACCCTGAAAGGGGGGTCGCAGAAGCTCTTCGAAGCATACGACCGGATCGGATTGGGATCGGTCGGTCATCCGACGGATATCGAAAAGCTACGGCAGTCAGCCGTTGACTTGGCTCACGTGATCGGGTTCAACTACTCCGACGCCGATGTAACCCTACAACAGATCGTCCATTTTGGACTCGGCCCCGCTGTGAAGAGCGCTTTTGATGACGTTATACGGTCCCCCTATATTGCGCGCGTTCTCCTCGCGGAACTGGGCCAGGATGATGGAGGATCTTCTTTCTTCACAGTCGATTACGACGGAACGTTCCATCGCTACGAGTCAGCGGCTGCGATCGGGGGTGTAGCCGAAGCCGACGGACTGATGCGCGAACACATCCTTGCGGCGGATCCTTCCAGTCATGCCCTGAGTGACGCGTTGTCCGTCGCCCTCGACGCCTGGGGTCTGGGGCGTTGGGCGGGAGAACAGGATAGCCTGCCTCCCGACGAAGAAGAGCTCAAAGCCGCGGCCTCGGAGGCTGATGCGTCGGCGGTGGTTCGAGAAGCCCTCCGGACCCTGGAGGTCGAAGCCGTGGTTCTCGATCCTGCCGGAAGTGGAAAAACCAAGTTCCGGCACGTGGAACCGGAAGAAATTGAATCGATCGTTTCGTCCATTCGGGAGTAAGGGTCTGAACCACTCCTGGATGGAATCCGCCGGGCCTTACGAGGTCTGGCTTTTTATTTAACCCGTCTATCTGAAGCCTATGGAAGATCGCATTTTCGGTCTGGAAACCGAATACGGTTGTATGGCGCCGGAACACGAAGGTTTCGTGAGTCCGGATGCCATCTCCGTGAAGGTCAAAGACCACATCTTTCATTCCGAGCGAATCGGCATCGTCGACATCCATTACCGGGGTCGAGACGAGCCACCGGGTAACGGCGGATTCCTCTACAATTCCGGGCGTGTCTACATCGATATGGGGCACATTGAATACACGACCCCGGAGTGCAAGAGCCTATTCGATGTGGTGGCCTTCGACCGAGCTGGAGAGAGAATTCTTCAGCGTGCTCTCAAGTCGCTGGGTCTCGAAAAGGAAGCCGCGTTCCTGAAAAACAACGTCGACCACTTTACGGGGGCGACGTTCGGTTGTCACGAGAACTATCTGGTTCGGCGTAACGTGCCCTTCTCGACAGTGGTTATTCCGTCACTTCTTCCTTTCCTGGTTACTCGACAGATTTTTGCGGGAGCGGGTCGCGTAGGCAGCTATGACGACAGCTTCTACTACTACGGTCGCGAAGATCGAGAAGAGGCGTATCGCGAAGATCCTGTGGTCTATCAGATCTCCCAGCGGGCGGATCATATCGTGACGGAGATCTATCAGTGGATCCAGTTCTCTCGCGCGATTATCAACACGCGCGACGAGCCGCTGGCCGACCATAGCCGGTTCCGACGTCTGCATCTGCTGGTGGGCGATTCGAATATGTCGGAGTATGCGGCGGCCCTGAAGATCGGGACGACCGCGATGGTCCTGAACCTCTTGGAACGAAAAGTTTTCCCGAGGGACGTCGGTCTAACCGATCCGGTGTGGGCGTTAAAAGAGGTGTCGCGCGATCCCACACATCGCTGGCTGCTGGAGCGGAGCGACGGCCGGACGTTGACGGCAATCGACATTCAACGATCCTACCTGGAGCTGGCTCAGCGTCATCTGACGGGTCTGGATGAGGAGTCCGACTGGGTGCTCAGGGAATGGGAGCGCACGCTGAACGATCTGGAGCGGGATCCGATGTCGTGCGTGGACCGGGTGGACTGGGTGACGAAGAAATGGCTGCTCGATATGTTCCGTGAAGAAGAGGGTCTGTCGTGGAGCGATCCGTGGATGCAGAGTCTGGACCTGGAATATCACAACATCAACCCCGACAAGAGCCTCTTCTACGATCTGGAACGCCAGGGGTCGACTCAGCGTGTGGTGAAGGACGACCACGTGGACCGCGCGAGCTTCGAGCCCCCACAGGACACGCGGGCGAAGGGCCGTTCGCGGCTGGTCAAGGTCCTGTCCGAAAACCGGGTGAGATATATCATTGATTGGGATTCTGTCTACCTGGAGAACGAACACCACTTGAGTTTTCGAGACCCGTTCGAGACGTACGACGAGGAGGTGGATGCATTCGTGGATGAAATCAAGAATGCATCGAATGCCCCCCCCTCCCCGGGGTCGATGCGTAGACCACCCAAATAGCGATTCATTTCAGATGGTAAAGGTAGGGTCTGATGTAGGAAATCAGTCTGAGGAAGACGTCCACACGCTCATAGGTTAGTGAGTGATTGCTTCATAAGAAAATCAAAAACAGGAAGATCCCGGGGCGATGTCGGTCATCGTGGTCAATTAAACCGCTGTTCCTTCCACGGATCGCCACGATCGTGGTAACCCGCTTCCTCCCAGAACCCCCGCCGATCGTGCGTCATAAACTCGAGCGCTTCGACCCACTTTGCGCTCTTCCAAGCATAGAGCTTGGGAACGACCAGTCGCATCGGCCCCCCGTGTTCGGGCGTCAAAGGCTTCCCGTTCCAACTGTGGGCGAACAATACCTCTTCGTCGAGCAAATCTGCGAGCGGGAGGTTGGTCGTGTACTGGCCGTGGGCGTGAACCGTGACGTATCGGGCGTCTGCGAGAATCTGGATGTGGTTCACAACCTCGGAGATAGAGATCCCCGCCCAGGTGTTGTCGAGTTGGCTCCAGCGGGTTACGCAGTGGAAATCGGATGTGATTTCCACCTGGGGGAGAGCGTTGAACGCATCCCAACCCCAGGTGACTTCCTCAGCGACGGCGCCAAACACCCGAAGTTTCCAGCAGTCGGTGCTGACCTTAGGGGTCCGGCCGTGGGTCAAGACAGGAAACTTGGTCGTGAGATACTGACCGGGCGGGATTCGGCCTTCTGGGTCTTCGTCGGGTGTCCTCCTGGGGTCCGCCCGGCGCAGTCGATCGACGCGGTCACGGGGATCGCCGTTCACGCTAGGTTCCGGGAAACAACGTCGGCGGTACTGACGACAGCAACGCCACGAGACTGCCAGGCGTCGACCAGTTCGTCTCCACGTGCGGGATCGATGGCGCGGGTTGCGTCGAGGACCAGGGATATCGGGGCGACCTCTCTTTCGAGCAAGCCGTCGATCGCGAATCGATTGCAGACGTCGAGGGCAACTCCGTAGAGCACAATCTTGTCCGGAGCGAGGAGGTCGAGGACGATGTCGACGTTCGGGTTGGTGAAGACGTCGAATCGTCTCTTGCGAAAAATGATGTCGCCTGTGTGTTCGTCGAGTTGCGAACGGAGCACGTCTTGCGGGATGGGATCTGGGTCGACCCAGAAGGGGTCGGCAGGGGTGGTTTCCTCGATTTTTAGCTGGCCGGGGTTGTCGATCAGACAATGTGGGGGAAACGTGTCGATGAAATCAGGCTGATCGGAAATTTCCGGATCGGTCTCCGTGTGGTAGTCGACGCACGCAACGATGCGCCCCGCTTCTCGCGCAAAGGTCGTGAGACGGGCAAGATTGTCTCTGATCTCTTCGGATCCGTCGACGTAGAGCTTCCCGTCGGGGGAGATGAAGTCGACCTGGGTGTCTACATCCCAGAACACGGTTTTCACATCGATCCTTTCATTCGGTCAATTCAAGATACAGTTAGGGGATAGAGCCAACAACTGGCCCCTGCCCGGGTCGATAGCTACCGTGTGAGGCTCGAAAGAAGGATGCCCGCCGCGACGGCTACGTTGAGGGAAGTTACGGCTCCGACTGAAGGAATGGTGCAGACCTGGTCGCAGCGCTCGAGCGTGAGCCGCCGTACGCCGGATTCCTCGTTGCCGAGGACGAGCAGCCAGGGCCGATCGAGTGTAATCTCGCCGATAGAGGTATCCGCGTGTTCCGACGTCCCGAGTATCCAGAGGCCGCGTTCTTTGGCGGTGTCGAGTGCGCGTGAGAGATTCGTTTCGGCGCTGAAGGGGACACGCTCGACCCCTCCGGACGAGACATCGTAGACGGTTTGCGAGACCGGGGCTGCGCGATCGCGGGTGAGGATCACGCCACGGACACCGAAGAATGCGGCGGATCGAAAAATCGATCCGAGGTTCTGGGGATCCTGGACACCGTCCAGTGCGAGGTAGAGACCTTCGGTGACTTCCGAGGAGAGGATCCTGTCGATGGGAAGGGGATCTCTTTCCTTGACGACGGCCTCGGTGAGGGTTGCTCTGCCCGAATCGCGCGACGATTTACGATTCCGGGGTTGTGGCTCGCCGATCGGGATACCGATGCTTTCGGCCTCGGTGCGGACGGCTTCCCACGTTTCGCTCAGCTTGCCACCGGGCAGGCGAATTTCGAACACGTCCTGAGGGCGGGTTTCCAGCGTGGCCAGGACGCTGTGAGGATTGTGCAGGAAGACTGGCAAGGGGACCTTTCAGGGCTGGATTGGGAGCATTCCCGCCCCAAAGCGATAGACGAGGACTCCCCCCGTGTAGCCGCTCCAACCTGCGATTACGGCCACTGCTACGGCTGCGATGAGCCAGACCGATCCCGCCCGGGTATGAAATCGATTCCGAATGGTCAGATGGATTCGCGCGAGGGACAGGACGGCGGTCAACCAGGCGGTCAAGGTGCCCATATCTTCGTGGTGGGCGAGATCTTCGGCGATGCCGGGGATGAGACCCGCCGTTTCCGAGGCGGTTTCGCCTGAAAAGGCCGCGGGAACTGCCGTGACTGCCCCCGCAAGGAACAGGATCATCCCCGCGAGATGCAGATCCGGCTTCCGGGCGGCGATCGCTCCGAGATCGAGGAGCACGGATGCGATGATCAAGACGATGGGAAAGTGAACGATGAAGGGGTGCCAATCCATTGAGAGAAGGAACGTTCTCCGGCTCCGGTTGAAAACCCAAAAAACGAGGAACCGGAAATTCGGCTCTGATTGGTGGTGACAGGGGCATCGAATTTTGTTTTCTTGCCTGTTCGTAAGTGTATGACATTCAACTGTTTCTAAGGGAGTAGTATGGACGGACAACCCAATCGACTCTGGATCCTCCTGGTGATTCTGGGGGGTGCGATCGGCGCAAGCTGGCTGGTCGCCTATTATACGGACTGGATGTGGTTCGTGGCGACCGACTACAACCACGTTTTCTGGCAGTTCGTGAAAGCGCGGTTTGCGACCGGCGCCTGCTTCGCCGTTCTGTCCGGCGTGGTAGTCGGTGTGAACCTGTATTTCGCCGGAAAATTCACCCGATTCGCGCTGGAAGTCGGTGGCTCGCCCGTCGAGGGGGAATTGTCGATCGAAGGGCTGCTTAAACGTCGGCGAGGCTACGTCATCGCGACGGCGGTGCTGGTCTTTGTGATGGGGAACATCGGAGCGGGCCAGTGGCCGCTCGTCTGGCGCTATCTGCACAGCCAGTCTTTCGGTGTCCTCGACCCGATTTTCAGTCGGGATGTCGGCTTTTACGTGTTCGCCCTCCCGTTCTATCAGTTTGTCGTGAATTTCCTGATCGGAGCGGTGATTGTTTCGGCGATCGTGGTCGGTCTGACGTACGCGATGAGCGGCGGCGTGAGGCTTCAGGAAAGCATTCAGCTGATGCCCCGACCGCTGGCTCACTTTTCTGCGTTGGGTGGAGTCTTCCTCCTGCTGGTCGCCTGGAGTTACCGGCTGAAAGTCTACGGACTCCTTTTCTCGCAGGGTCGGATTTTCACGGGGGCGGGCTACGTTGATGTGAACGTGCAGATCTGGGCGTACTGGTTTCTTGTGATTCTGTTCATCGCCACGTCGGTTCTCTTCTTCCTGAACATCAGCAAACGGGAAAGTCGCTATCCACTGATCGGGCTGGGCATTCTGGTGGGTGGTGCGGTGGTCGTCGGCTCGGTTCCCGCGACGGTCGTCCAGAAACTGGTCGTTGACCCAACCGAACTCTCTCGCGAAACACCCTATATCGAGCATAACATCTCGGCGACGCGGCAGGCCTACGGGTTGCACCGAGTCGAGGAACGTCCCTTCGCCGCGGAGGAGTCGCTCACTCGTGAAGAGATCGATCGGAACGACCTCACGATCCGGAACGTGCGGATCTGGGACGAACGGCCGATGGAGCAGACGTATCAGCAGGTGCAGGAAATTCGGCCCTACTACGTGTTCAGAGATGTGGACGTGGATCGCTATACGATCGACGGCGTCTACCGACAGGTTATGTTATCGGCGCGGGAAATGGATACGCGTCGTCTACCCCAGCAGGCGAGAGCTTGGGTGAACGAGCGACTCCAGTACACACACGGGTACGGTGTTGCGGTCAGCCCTGTCAACCAGGTGTCGCCCGAGGGTTTGCCCGAATTTCTAGTGCGGGACATCCCGCCAGTGGGTCTGGATGATCTCGAAGTAACCCGGCCCGAAATCTATTACGGTGGGATGACGTACGGCACGGTGGCGGTCAAGACCGCAACCCAGGAATTCGATTACCCGAGCGGGAGTGAGAACAAACAGACGACGTATGCGGGCGATGGGGGTGTGGAGATCGGAGGCTTCTTCAACCGGCTGGCTTTCGCGATTCGCTTTATGGATCCGAATCTGGTACTGACGAGCTATATGCTCCCGGATTCACGTCTGATGTACTACCGTCAGATCGTAGAACGGGCACGGAAGGTTGCGCCGTTTCTCCACTACGACGGGGATCCCTATCTGGTGATTTCGGAAGGCCGGTTGTTCTGGATGCTTGATGCCTATACGTCGACGAATATGTATCCGTATTCGACGCGAACCGGTGGACGAAATGCGATCAACTACATCCGGAATTCGGTCAAGGTCGTGGTCGACGCCTATCACGGGGACATTACGTTCTACCAGGCTGACAGTGAAGATCCGCTGATCAACGCTTACGCCAGCATCTTCCCGGGCCTGCTGGTTCCGATCGACGAGATGCCCGCGGACCTTCGTGCGCACGTTCGCTACCCGGTGGATCTGTTCCGCGTGCAGGCGTTTATGTACCGGACCTACCATATGCAGGACGTGAACGTCTTCTACAATCAGGAGGATCTCTGGGAGATTCCGAATGAGATCTACAGCGATCGCGCGCAGCGAATGGAGCCGTATTACATCATCGTGAAACTGCCAGGGGAAGAGCGCGAGGAGTTTCTTCTGATGGTGCCCTACACCCCGGCAAAGAAGGACAATATGATCGGATGGCTCGCCGCGCGCTGTGACGGTGACGACTACGGAGATCTTGTGGTCTACCAGTTGCCGAAGGATAAGCTGATTTTCGGTCCCATGCAGCTGGAGGCGCGTATCGATCAGCAGCCGGATATTTCGAGTCAGCTGACGCTCTGGGGTCAGCGAGGATCACAGGTGATACGTGGAAATCTGCTGGCGATTCCAATCGAGAGTTCGTTTCTGTATGTCGAACCGATTTACCTGCAAGCCCGTCAGGAGTCGGACGAACCGCAGCAGCTGGGTCCAGATGGTGAGCCCCAGGCGCGTCGCCCGCAGCAGGACCAGGGCTTCGTGAACAACGAGAGTACCGCGATTCCAGAGCTGAAGCAGGTGATTGTGGCGTACGCCGGGCAGGTCATTATGCGGGACACGTTCGAGGAGGCCTTGAACGAGTTGTTCGGTCGCACACTGGCTTCGGCCGACACGGCAGCAGGCGGGAACGCGGCGGGTGCCGATGCCGTGAGACGACCGGCCGCGAGCGCACGGGAGCTTGCGACACGCGCCGAGCAACACTACCGCGCTGTCCAGGATGCGATGAGAACGTGGGATTGGTCTCGGGCAGGAGACGAAATGCAGGCGCTGGAGGAGTCGATCGAGGCGTTGCAGCGATCGCTGAAACTGGAGGACTAGTTACAAGGAAAAAGGCAAAAATCGAATAAACGAAAGCGGGTGT
>DJHM01000015.1:0-124756 GCA_002433075.1 Latescibacteria bacterium UBA6620 | reverse complement strand
ACACCCGCTTTCGTTTATTCGATTGTGGCGTTGGCTATTTGTAGGTCTTCATCTCGCCGGATTTGTAACGCTGCCAGTACTCGGTCAGGGTGGCTTTGATTTGAGGGCTCAGGATCACCCCGCCGATGATGTTGGGGAAAGCCATCCCGAGGATCATCATATCGGAGAAGTTGATGACGTTGCTGAGCGAGGTCACGGCGCCGATGAAGACGAAGGTTACGAAGATCACCCGGTAGACCAGGATGGTCGCCTCGCCGAAGAGATACTCCCAGGCTCGTTCGCCATAGTAGGACCAGGAGATCATCGTGGAGTAGGCGAACAGGAACACGGCGACGGAAAGGACGTATCTGGCGCCGGGCAGGAACGATTCGAAAGCTGCGGCGGTCATTGCCACGCCCTTGTCGGCGTAGGCGGGATCCGCGTAGACGCCGGTGATCATACAGACGAGTGCGGTCATCGTGCAGATGATGACGGTGTCGATGAAAGGGCCGATCATCGCCACGATTCCTTCTCTCGCAGGTTCATCGGTCTTGGCGGCGGCGTGGACGAATGCGGCAGATCCGAGTCCGGCTTCGTTGGAGAACACGGCCCGCCGGATTCCCGTTATGAGAATGCCAAGAAAACCGCCGTAGAGGGCGGGCCCGGTAAAGGCTTCGGCCACGATTCGTCCGAGTAACGCCGGGACGTCTGAAAGATGGGTGACGATGATGATGACGGCGGTGATGACGTAGAGTGAACACATCGTGGGGACGAGCCGAGAAGTGACCTTGCCGATTCGTCTGATACCGCCGATGATGACGATGGCGACGAGGAAAGCCAGAACCAGACCGACGACCCAGTTCAGTTGATGGAAAGCGGGCGAGACGGTCCCGAGGACCTCGATGGTCTGATTGGCCTGGAACATATTCCCGCCGCCGAGCGAGCCACCGATTGTCAGGAGGGCAAAGACGACGGCAAGCGTTCGACCGAGGGGGGCGAGGCCCTTCTGGGCGAGACCGTTCTCGAGATAGTACATCGGGCCACCGGAGATACGTCCGTCGGGATGTACATGACGATACATCACGGCGAGGGTACACGAGGCCAATTTCGCAGACATCCCGAAGAGGGCGATCGAGATCATCCAGAAGACGGCGCCGGGACCTCCCGTTCCCACAGCCACCGCAACTCCGGCAATGTTACCGAGTCCGACGGTCGCAGACAGGGCGCTGGTCAGGGCTTGGAAATGCGAGATTTCGCCTGGATCATCGGGGTCGTCGTAGCGTCCGCGGATGACGTCGATTGCGTGGGCGAACGCCCTGAAATTCAGGAAGTTGAAAAAGAAGCTGTAAAAGACTGCGCCGAAAACGAGCGTGACGACGATGAGGGGCACACCCGTACCGAAATCGGCGAAGAGTACGTCGGCCATCAGGTTCACTGTGTCACCGAGGAGGTTGTTGAGCTTCCCGATCCTGTCTCGTACCCAGCCCCCTTCTTGCTGAGCCAGCACTCTGGTGTGGGAAAGAAGCAGTGCGAGCAGTACGACGATCGCGCGACCGAGGTGTCGCATTCGAGGTCCCCTTGTCGGATGGAGAACGAGAGCGGTGGCAGTGGGTTTCGCGAGTGAATATGAGACAATGATAGGAGTAGATCAACCGCAAACACGGGGATATGCTTGATGCAAGTCGTTCGGAAACAAAGCATTAGAAGCATTGTGTCTTGACAAAGTTACTTCATCCACGGATTATGCTGACGTGAAACTTTCGTCGCTCCTACCCTTCATTGAGTGGATCGGTGACCTCAGAGATCGCAAGATCCTGAAGGCCGATCTGGTTGCGGGGATCACGGTTTTCACCGTCCTGATCCCCCAGTCGATGGCGAACGCCCAACTTGCCGACTTGCCACCCCACTACGGTCTCTACGCAGCTTTCCTTCCGCCGATCATTGGGGCCCTGTTCGGTTCTTCGCGGCACCTGTCGACAGGGTCGGTGGCGGTCATTTCTTTGATGTCGGCGGCAGCCATACAGCCGCTCGCGGTTCCAGGTACCGAACAGCATATCTCCCGGACGATTCTTCTGGCCCTGATGGTGGGCGCGATTCAGCTCGGTCTGGGTCTGGCGCGACTCGGCGCCCTCGTCAACCTGTTGTCCCATCCTGTCATTCTGGGCTTCACGAACGCGGCTGCGATTATCATCGGTACGTCGCAGATCGGCGTCTTGTTCGGGATAGAGGTTCCCGCGGGCGGCTCTCATTTCTCGCGTGTCTGGCAAATGATCGGGGGTGCGGTCACGGCCCCTCATTTACCGAGCATCGGACTGTCCGCGCTGGCCTTCGCGACAATGTTGATCGCGAGGAGATTCGGGCCTTCTGTGCCGTGGATTCTGATCGCCGTGTGTGTGACGACGGGGGTAACGGCCTGGGCTCATTTGGATACGACCCATCACATTCGTGTGGTCGGATCTGTTCCGGCAGGTCTTCCAAGTCTGTATCTACCGTCTCCTTCAACCGGAGTGATAAGATCGCTCTTTCCGGCTGCTGTGACGATCGCGCTGGTCGGTTTCGTCGGCTCGATCTCGATCGCCAAAGCAATTGCGACGCGAACGCGACAGCGCGAAAGCACAAACCGAGAACTTCTGGGGCAGGGCCTATCGAACGTGATCGGAAGCCTGTCGCAAAGTCACACGGTGTCGGGGTCGTTCGTCCGATCGGCGGTGAATTTCCGGGCCGGGTCGGTGACAGGCTTTTCGTCGGTCGTTGCTGGGTTGCTGGGGTTGATGACGCTCCTGTGGTTGACTCCGCTGTTCTACTACCTTCCACTGGCGACTTTGGCAGCGATCATCGTGCTGGCTGTCGTCAGCCTGATCCGGGTGGAACCGATCATCCGGGCGTGGCGAACTGAACGTCACGATGGGATCGTGGCGGTGGCGGCGTTCGTGATGACGCTGATTTTCGCCCCCCAGCTGGAGGTCGGCATCCTGGCCGGCATCGGACTCTCACTGATCCTGTATCTGTATCGAACGATGAATCCGAGGATCGTGGTCCTATCGAAGCATCCCGACGGGTCGCTACGGGATGTCGAAGCCCACGGACTGGAGACGTGCGATCACGTTTGTATGATCCGGTTCGACGGGTCGCTCTATTTCGGAAGTGCGGGATACTTCGAGGACAAGGTCCTCGAACGCGCGGCGGAGATGAGAGACCTTCAGTTTCTTATCGTGGATGCCGAAGGCATCAACCAGATGGACGCGACGGGAGAGGAGAAGCTCGTCAGCGTCGTGGATCGGCTGCGCGAGGCTGGTATCGAGGTGCTCTTCATCCGCACAAAGATGCAGGTGCTGGATGCGCTGCGACGGACCGGTTCGTTCGACGAGATTGGAGAAAGACGGTTCTTCCCCGAACCCGATCGGGCGCTCAAGTATGTGTGGGATACTTTGAACAGCGAGGACGACGAAAACTGCCGAAGGGATTGCCCCGTCGAATGCCCACTCAATCGAGCGCGGCCGACAGGGACGGCCCCGAACTATCGTGTGTAACGGACGTTAAAGAACTCAGGCCGATCGCCGATCGAGTTCGTTGTGGACGAGCACGATGCAGTGAGAGGCGAAGAGAAGACGCGGCCCCAGGCTGATGGGAGTCGCGCCCAGACGACGGAGGTATTTGTCGGTTTTCCTGGGCATCGAAAGGAAGTCCGTGAAGACGAAGGTGGGCTCCTCGTGGAGATCGGTATCGCGGATATCCGTCCCTTTCCGCTCCAGATAGTAGAGTTGCTCCGGTTGGCGCTCCTGGAGAAGTCGTTCGAACCCCCGTTTGGCGACGGTGACCCCAAGGAGGGACGATTTCGACGCATTCGTGTCGAGGCCCACGCCTTCCTCGAGTGTGCTGCGAATCGTCTCGGCGATGTTTCGTTCATCGAATCCCTTCAGCGATCCGAGGTTGCGACTGTCGAAGGAGACGGTTTTCGGGGGGTCCGACGGCCCATCGAGTACCGTATGGATCGTGGTGTCGTCTCGAATATGGTTCGCGAAAAAAAGAGCGTTCGAAACACAGTGCGCGACAACTTCGAAGTGTCCGGCTGCCGGAAGATCGTCCAGACTGAAATCAGGGGATGTCGGACCCTTACGTGCCCGTAGGATAAACTCTCTCAAGGGTTAGCTCGTGAAAATGATGATGTGGGTAATGTCATTCTGTCTATGGCTCTGTCAGGTACCAGGTGCCACAGCCACGGACGACGAAGGGCAGACCACGACCGATACGGCCACCGATTCCGTGATGGTGATGCTCCAGGAGCGGAGCGAACTGGTCAGATCCTGTGCTGCGGACATCAGAACCGTAGTAACGTTGGGGGACCAAAGCGTGGAGGTTCGAGGAACGGGCTTCTTCCGCCTGCCCAACCTGATGCGCATCGAGAAGCAGGTGACGGAGGACGCGAAAGAAGTTGTCGTGTCGGATGGGAGCTACCTCTGGATGCACGATGTGACCGAGAACGCGGTCACGCGAATCAATCTTAGTCGAGTGTATCGATCGGTCGACATTGAAGCGGACCTGGATCAGTTCGATCCACTCAGGCCGTTCCGTGGCGTGGAATGGGAGTCGATCCGGCACGTGGGGTCCGACACAGTGGCTGCGATCCAGATCTTCACAGCCACACCTTTACCGAACCTGTTGACGGCGCAGCTGCCGACTCGGGTGGATCGTGTGGAACTCAGGGTGGGAACGGCGGACGGGTTGTTACATTCGTCGACGCTGCTGGATGGGGAAGGAAGTCCCGTCATCGCCCAGCGCTTTACTGAAATTCGAAAGGAAGAGATCGACCCGGGGCGGTTCAGATTCGTGGTTCCCGCGGGCGCACATCCGATGGACGCCACCGCCGAAGTGATTCAGCTCCTTGGGTCATCGGAGTGACCTATTGCAGGATGTATTTGGCGTAGTAGAGCGCCTTGATCGGTGGGAGTTCGAGCTGACCGAGTTCTTCGAGGACGGCGTCGTATTCCCATCCCAGCATTGTGTTGAATTCATCGAGGAGACGCTGACGCGTTTCCTCTTTGACTTTGGGGGTTCTGAGTTCTTCCCTCGTGTATTCGCCGTAGACGTCGATGATCATATTCTTGGTTTTGGCCAAGTTCCACGGTTTGAGAATCATTTCGTCAAAGACGAGAGAACGATTGTTGAACGCGATGTCGAATTTGAGGATGAGGAAGAAACGGCCCCGACTGTCGATCGGGTTGATGAAGAGCTCGGGCATATCGAGGTAGATTTCTTCCTCGACGAGCGACTCGGGGGAGATGTAGTCGGGCTCCTTTTCGCCCTCTACGGGCTCTTCGCGAAGGACGAAATACCAAATCAGGCCGCCAATCAACGCCAGTGCGAGCACCGCCGCGATGATGATGGCGACCCAGTTTAGTTCGCCCTCTTCCTCGTCGTCGTCGAGAAGTTCTTCATCGTCAGCCATAGTCCTTATATGATAGGGTGATTCAAAGACCCGGACAAACGTGCACCGTGAAACCGAGGTGACTATGTTATCAAAAACGACGACAAGTAGGATTCGGGACGGCATCGATCGCGATCGGCTCGTCGAGCGGGCCGTAGCACTGGTGGGTGTCCCCAGTCCAACACGGGAAGCGGGTGCGGTGGCCGATCGATTCGCGGCCCTGCTCACCGCCGAAGGGTTCGAGGTCGAGCGGGTGGTAGCAGACTGGCCGGAAGCGCCTGCGGTGGTGACCCATCTGGACTCGGGAAAGGAAGGGAGGACGCTCCAATTCAACGGGCATCTGGACACTGTGCATCTGCCCTTCGTCGAGCCGTCGGTGGAGGACGGTATTCTGCGTGGCTCGGGCGCTTCGGACATGAAGGGCGGGGTGGCGGCTTTCGTGGAGGCGATGTGCGTGCTTCGGGATACGGGATGTCTTGGCGGTGGCCGCATTCTGATGACTGCTCACGACCATCACGAGGGTCCTTGGGGAGACAAGCGCCAGCTAAAGGCGCTGATTCGTGACGGTTACGTGGGTGATGCGGTGTTGCTTCCTGAGTACCTCGCGAACGTCCTTCCTCTGCGGGGACGCGGGATGGGCATCTTCAGGATCAGCGTGTCGCGACCGGGCAATCCGGTGCACGAGGTTCTTCGGCCCACAGATCTTCCGAACGTGGTGGCGGCGGCGGCTCGGATCACGGACCGGCTCTACGATCTGGCCGAGGATCTGAAAACGCGAAGCCCCGGGCCAGGGATCGAGACGGTGTTCGTCGGCCAGCTCCACGCGGGAGAGATCTACAATCAGGCGCCCGTCGAGGCCCAACTGGCGGGCACACGTCGCTGGACGGTTTCCGGGATGGGCGATGAGGCGATCGGCGAGGTCGAGGCCGTGGTGGAGGATGCCGCGCGCTCCTTCGGGGTCGAGGTGTCGGTTACGTCTACCCGGCAGGGTGAAGCCTTTTCGATCGGGGAAGAAGAAGCCGTGGTGGAGGCGTTTCAGATCGCCCACGCGGCGTCGACAGGTCACGAACTGCCGGTTGGCGAAAAGCCGTTTCTGGATGACGGAAATGTGTTCCTGGCGCACACCGGCATTCCGGCGATCACGCACGGACCGGACGCGCACGGAGCCCACACGATCGGTGAGTGGGTGTCGGTCGACGAGCTGGTCAGAGTGGCCGAAGTCTACGCGATGACCGCCTGTGCCTTCTGCGAGGGAGGCTGACAGGTTGGAGATTTCGGCCGGCGAGTGGATCGGTCTTTTCTGCGCGTTGATCTGGGCGGTCAGCGGCGTCCTCACACGTACCCAGTCCTACAAGGTCCCGCCCGTCCTGATGAACGCAATTCGGTGTGCGGCAGCGGGTGTATGCTTCTGGATCGCTCTGGCATTGACGAGTACGGTGGCGGTCTACGGATTGTTGAGCGGCAAGGAATGGGCGCTCCTGATCGGATCGGTCGTGATCGGCGTGACGATGGGGGACACGTTGTATCTGTGGTCGATCCGGGAAATCGGGATCTCGAGGTCGATGGCCCTGGTGGGCATCGTTCCACTGACGACGCTCGTCTTCGAGCACGTTCTTCTCGGCCAACCTTTCCCCGGTCGCTTCGTAGTGGGATGCTTCCTGGTGGTGGGTGGGGTCATCTGTCTCTCCCTCAAGTCGAGGCTCGAGAAACAAGAGACGGGTGGCGGACGTCTATGGCTCGGGATTGTCCTATCCCTGACTGCGGCCGTTCTGTGGGGGCTGAGCACGGTGATGATCAAGCCTGCGATCGAACAGCTGACGCCTATCGAAGCCAACAGCGTGCGGATGCCGGTAGTGGCCTTGTTTCTGTTCGCGGCGTATCGCGTGGTAGGGGCCGGCCCTGTCGAAGCTTCCAGGACGACGATCTCGATTGTTGCGATGACAGGTCTGATCGGGATGGGGCTGGGGTCCTACTTCTTCCTGATGGCGATCGATATGATCGGCCCGGCCAAGACGGCTGTGCTGGCCGCTGTGGCTCCGGTTTTCGCAATGGTGCTGGCGGTCTTGTTCCTGAAGGAACGGGTGACGATGCGGATCACGACCGGCGTGTTCCTATGCGTCGGCGGCGTCTGGCTGGTATTGTGATCGAGAGTCGATGGTGGACAGCCAATCGAGGACGGTGAATTGACAGACGTTCAACAGACAGAAGGCAGCGTGCTGGATCTGTTTCATCCTCTAATCGCCAAGTGGTTTTCCGAGCGAATGGGGGAACCCACAGACGTGCAACGACAGGCCTAGCCCCGAATCGCAGCCGGCGACCACGTACTGATCACGGCCCCGACGGGAAGTGGAAAGACTATGGCTTCGTTCCTGTGGGCGATCAATCAGCTTGTAACAGGGGAGGTGCCGTGCGGATTCACGAGCGTGGTCTACATCTCACCTCTGAAGGCCCTGAACAACGATATCCAGCGCAACCTGCTGGAACCTCTGGAACAGCTGCGTACTCAGTTCGAGGAAGCGGGAGAAATATTTCCGGACCTTCGGGTGCTCACTCGAAGCGGGGACACGCCGCAGTCCGACCGTCGACGGATGCTACGGGAGCCACCTGAGATCCTCATCACGACGCCCGAAAGTCTGAACCTGATGTTGAGCTCGAAGGGTGGGTGCTCGATTCTGACGCGGGTGAAGTCGGTTCTGTTGGACAAAGTCCACGGTGTGTTCGATTCGAAGCGCGGTGTCCATCTGATGACGGCCGTCGAGCGGCTGACTCGATTGTCCGGCGAATTCCAGCGAGTCGCGCTGTCGGGGACGATTCGACCGATGGAGACGGTGGCGGCTTTCGTCGGGGGACTGAAGCTGGAGGGGCCGGTTGAAGCGCCTGTGTATAAACCGAGGATCGTAGAACGCAAAATCAAAGGGCTGGATGTGGGGACGAGCGAGTACGTGGATCTGTTCAAGGCCGTGTTCGATGCGAGCGTGGACTTTTGGTCGATCGTGATCCACCGGCGGCTCTGAGCCGTTCTGTTCTGGCTCCCACTTGTGGACCCGGGGCCACAATTGGGAGCCAGAAGGCCTCCCGAATCCGCCACTTTGGAGTTGTGGGGACGTCTCCGTATCTTTCCCGCCAGCCGGGACACGGGTTTTTCCACAAACCAGGGTCCATTGCAGGCAACCGGTCGAGATTGACCGAGGAGGTTCTTGTTGGGGACGGCAGAAAAATCCGCCCAGGGCTATGATTTCGATGTCGTGGCCAGGCGACTTCTTGGTGGCAACTCCGACTTTGTGAGTGTGGGTGCACTTGGGGAAGCCGGGGGCTTGCCCCTTCTGGGGGCGAAGATCGGGCATCGTTTTTCGGGTCGACAGAGTGTGCTGATGACCGGGGGCGTGCACGGAGATGAGCCTGCGGGAGTGGAGGCCCTTCTACAGTTCATAAGAAGGGCCGATTAAAGCCTACCTGGATCGGTTCTTCTTCTTTGTGCTTCCGTGTGTGAATCCATCGGGCTATGCAGTAGGGACTCGAGAGAATGCCAGCGGGAAAGACATCAATCGGGCGATGTCGGACGACGAGGTTGCCGAATCCGTACTTCTGAGACGGTTCATCGCCGGTCGGCAATTCGATCTCTTCTTCGACCTGCACGAAGATTACGAGGCCACTGGATTCTACATCTACGAGGTGCAACGTGAGGGTCGGCTTCTGGGGGGAATCCTGGTGGATGCGATCAAGTCTATCGGCCCGGTGGACGGAGATGAGAACACGGACGCAGGTCTGGACCTTCCGATTTCGGAAGGGCTTTACGGCATCAATCCGAAGTGGAAAGACCAAGGTTGGTCCGCCTATGCCTACTACGAGAGTGCGGACCACGTGGTCCTCTGCGAAACCCCATCGACCGCGTGGCCACTCGATTAGCCTGTGGAAGCTCATCTGACCGCGATACGCCTTACCCTCGACCACTATGCGGGGAAGCCAGTTTCGAATGTTCGTGACTGAAGACCAACTGAAATCCGCACTCCCGGACCTGACGTCGGCGATGCTGATGGATGCGTTACAGGCGGACGTAACGGTCCATCGTGATCCGTGGGGGATTCCCCACATTCAGGCGGAGAATGAAAACGATCTGTTCGTCGCCCAGGGTTTTGTGACGGCGCAGGACCGACTTTGGCATATGGACTACGACCGCCATCGTGCGTTGGGGCGCTGGGCGGAGTGGGTGGGCGAATCCGGGGTCGACCAGGATCGACTGATGCGCGCGGCAGGGATGGGCCGAACAGCGAAGCTCGACTACGAAGCTTGCAGTCAGGTCGCCCGTGCGATGGTGGATGCTTACACTGCGGGGGTCAATGCTTTCATCCAGTCGACGGACTCGTTTCCGATCGAATACACGCTGCTGGAGTGCGAACCCGAGCCGTGGGAGAACTGGCACTGCCTCACGGTCTACAAAATGCGGAACACGCTTCTGGGCACGTTCGAACCCAAACTCCTCCGTACCCGGCTAACCGGCCACCTGGACGCGGCGCCCGCGCTTGCTCGACTGTTGAACGGGTATCCCGACGGTCATCTGGTAACGGTACCACCGGGTGAAGAATACGCGGGAGCGAGGCTGGAAGGCCTGGATGCACTCTCGCGCTCGCTGGAGGAGATCGATCGCCTCAAAGAGGTGGAGGCGGGATCGAACGCCTGGTCGATCTCGGGAGATCGTACCGTTTCCGGCAAGCCCCTGGTGGCGGGAGATTCGCATCGCGCTCTCGACACGCCGAGCGTGTACTATCAGGTCCACCTGAGTTGTCCAGACTTCACGGTGATCGGGCATTCGGTTCCGGGGATGCCTGGGGCGCTCCACTTTTGTCACAACGAGTACGTGGCGTGGGGAATGACCTACGGAAGTGCGGACACCCAGGATCTTTTTCTCGAGCGGTTCCGGGATGACGGCGACCAGCGTTGGTATGCGTTCGAGGACGGTTGGCGAGGGGCGCAGGTTCTCAATGAACGCCTGGAGGTACGAAACGGGGACCCGGTCGATGTGGAGGTGACGATCACGCATCACGGTCCTGTCGTTGCGGGCGATCCTGCTCGAGGGACGGGCGTTGCGATCTCCGACCCAGGATTGATCGAGGGGACCCCGTGGGTGGACGCGGCGCGTGATGCGATGGCCTCGAGGAGCGTTGAGGAACTCCATTCGGCTTTTTCGAACTGGAACGATCGAGTCAACAACTATGCTGTGGGCGACGTGGAAGGCACGTTCGGATATCTACACGAGGGTCGGATTCCGGTCCGGGATGAGGCCAACGGCTGGCGGGCGGTCCCGGGATGGGACGGCCGGCACGAATGGCAGGGCTACATCCCCCAGGAGGAACTGCCCCGCTCGCTCGATCCAGAAATCGGGTATGTGATTACTTGTAACCAACGTGTTGCACCGAGCGACTACCCCTACTACGTCGGGGTGTCCTTCACACCGGAGTTTCGGGCACGGCGCATCCAGCGTCGCCTAGAGCGGATCCCCAATGGCTCAGCGACGGTGGAGGAGATGGGGGCCATTCACGGAGAACGTCAGTCGACGCCCGCGCGTGCTCTGGTCGAACGCCTGATTGAAGTCGATGTGGAGGATGTTCGTCTTCAGAAGGCGTTGTCCTATCTGCGCAGCTGGGACTGCAGGATGGACAGGGATCACGTGGCGCCGACGATCTACAGCGAGACGAGGTCTCAGCTGATTGAACGGCTGGTTCGCCACCTGTTTGGAGGCGAAGGCGATCGGATGCTCTCGGGCGAAGCCGGTGCGGACACGCACGTTCGGCTGGTGGCTCTGGAGATTACGCTCGGGCTCCAGCGCGAGGATGACCGTTTGTTACCAGAGGGCGAAACGTGGGAGTCCGTGTTGCTTCGTGCCCTGGAGCAGGCACTGGAACGACTACAGGCCAGCCTCGGGGAGGATATAGATGGCTGGTTCTGGGGCCGCGTCCATCGTACCCGTCCCTCCCATCCCCTGTCGAAGACCTTCCCGGATGCAGCTGCCGCACTCGATCCTCCCTCGCTCGGTGTTCACGGCGATGGAGATACGCCGCTGGCGGCAAGCTATTCCCTGCCGGAGCGCTACACGGTCAGTGGTTTGTCGGTCAACCGATACATCCACGATCCGTCGGACTGGAGGAACTCGAGGTGGATCGTCCCGCTGGGGTCTTCGGGTCATCCAGCTAGCCCTCATTTTGCCGACCAGGCCGAGTTGTGGGCAGATGTAGAGTTCATTCCCCAGCTGTGGGACTGGGAAGAGATCCGTGAGAAAGCGGAGACGACTCAGCGGCTCTCCCCCGTTAACGGACTCGGGGGCCGAGACGGAGACAGCCGTACAAGGACGAGAAATGAATCGACTGACGGATGAAGATCTGGAGCACTTCGAGCGAGAAGGTTTTCTGCTCGTGCGAGAACTGTTCGAATGGGAGACCGACCTGCGACCGGTCTGGGACGAGTACGGTGAAGTGCTCGACCGTCTGCTTGACTATCTGGTAGCTTCTGGTGAGATGACCTCTCGACACGAGGATCTTCCCTTCGGGAAGCGGATGACCCAGGCCTATCGCGAGTCGGGTCGGGTGTTGTCTCAGTATTTCGATTGTTCGCTGCCTCAGAAGGGGACGCGGGAAGATTCGCCGATCTGGGTGGGGCCAGAGGTGTTCGGGGCCCTGAGCAACGAGAAACTGCTCGACGCAGTGGAGGATCTGATCGGCCCCGAGATCTTTTCAAACCCGGTTCAACACATACGTATCAAACCGCCGCAGTCGGTGTTGCCTGAGAATCGTCGTGACCCCCGCTCAGGTTATCTGGGTGGGTTCGATGCAGGCGTGACGCCATGGCATCAGGATAACGGAGTCGTGTTGCCCGAGGCGGATGAGACGAATATGCTGACCGTCTGGTTTCCTCTTACACGAGCAACGTGCGAGAACGGATGTCTGAAGATCATCCCACGCAGCCATAAGGATGGCCTGCTCCATCATTGTCCGGGGGTGTCCGGGTTGAACGTGCCGGATTCGATGCTGGACCTGGCATCGGAGAAGGTGGTTCCGATGGAACCTGGCGACGTTCTTTTCTTGAACCGCAGAACGTGCCATTCCTCTCTTCCGAATATGAGCGACGACGTTCGAGTCAGCTTCGACATTCGGTACAACCCGATCGGTCAGTCGACGGGGCGAGATGTCTTTCCAGGCTTTGTCGCTCGAAGCCGGGCGCATCCGGAAACAGAACTGCACGATCCCGCCGCGTGGGCGCAATCGTGGTACGAGACGCGGGCACGGCTGGCGGTCAAGAATATCCCTGCGTATAACCGGTGGACGGCGGATCATCCGATGTGCTGAAAACCGTGGAAAGTAGAGAAGTAGAGAAGAAGGGCGGGGCTTCGCCTTGATGAGGTTTTGTGATGAGTGACTTGAAGGTTGGGGTGATTACAGGGGGGCATTCGTTCGATGTGATCGGGTTTCATCGACTGTTCCGATCGATCGACGGGATGGATTGCTATCTGCAGTCTCTTGAAGAATGGGCTGCGGACTTTCAAAAGTACGGGCGACGTTACGACGCGCTCGTCTTTTACAATATGCACAAGGAGGCGCCTGAGGCTTTCGGCAGGTACGTTCGCCCGGCGATCGATTCACTCGCTGAAGGGCCGGGACACGTAATCCTGCACCACGGGATCCTGGCCTTCAAGCAGGATCCGACGTGGGACGCGATGGTCGGGATGACGGATCGAACAATCGACGGTTTCAGCCACGATGAGACCCTCGGGGTTCACGTGGAGGAAACGAGTCACCCGATTACGCAGGGACTGTCCGATTGGGAAATGGTCGATGAGACGTATGACTTCGGGAACGTGGGACCGGAAGACAACGACATTCTGTTGACCGTCGACCATCCGGAGAGTATGTCAACAATGGCTTGGACGCGACAGTACGAGGACGCGCGCGTGTTCAACGATGTTTTCGGCCACGACGATCAGACCTGGTCAGACGAGCACTTCAGGACTGTCCTGGCTCGAGGCATTCGTTGGACGGCGGGTGAAATTTAGGGCTCGAGGAGGAGCCGGAACGAGGGGTATGGAATGAAGCTGGCTTACAGCACGTACGCGCTGCAGCCGTATGACATCTTTGAAGTCATTCCGCGTGTCAGAGAAATCGGGTACGAGGGGCTGGAACTGAATGTGGGAGATGATTGGCCGACGGCTCCGAGCAAGCTGGACGGGGAAGCACGGGCCCGCATCCGGGAGGCTTATCAGGAAGCCGATTTTTTCTCCCCGGTAATGATGCACCTGATCCACCTGTGTGGAGAGGGCGAAGACGTAGAAGCAAAGTCTGCAGTCTTCGCGGAGACGTGTCAGCTGGCTCGGGATCTCTGTTTCGACGGCCGGACACCCGTGGTGACGTCCACGCTGGGAGGCCAACGGGCCGAGTGGGATGAAGTCAAAGAGGACGTGGCCGCTCGATTGGTGCGGTACGCGAGTATCGCGGACGACCACGGCGTGACGATTGCCGTCGAGGCGCACGTGGGACAGGAACTGGATTCGCCAGAAAAGGCCGTGTGGCTGGTTGAAGCGGTGGACCGTCCTTCGGTTCGGTTGAACTTCGACCACAGTCATTTTCACGTCCTGGGGATGGACCTGCAGCATTGCGTCGATCTCTGCGCCCCCTACTCCGTGCACACCCACGTTAAAGATGGTGCGATGGTCGATGGCAAGGTTCAGTTCGCTCTCCCCGGGGAGGGAAGTCTTGACCTTGTCGACTATCTGGGGGCGGTCAAGGCGTCGGTCCTGGACGTCCCGATCACGGTCGAAATCAGCGGGCAGTTCTGGCGCGCGGAAGGATTTCAGGGATGGGAAGTGGCAGAACGTTGCTTCGGATACCTGAGCGAGGCGCGGGAGAAGGTGGGGTAGCGGTCCACGATTGGATGAGGGAGTTTGAATGAAAATCGCGAAGATCGAGCAGTTCTTTCCCCGCAGACGGATGCGGCTGATCAAGATCACGACGGATAACGACCTCGTAGGGTGGGGGGAGACGACGCTCGAGGGAAAGCCGAAGAGCACACACGCTGCGGTCGAAGAGCTGGCAGACTACCTGATGGGCAAGGACCCTCTGCGGATCGAGCATCACTGGCAACACATCTATCGATCTGCTTTTTTCCGCGGAGGAAACGTGTTGATGTCTGCCTTGTCGGGCATCGACCAGGCGCTGTGGGATATCGCGGGTAAACACTTCGGGGTACCCTCGTTCCAGTTGATGGGGGGACCGGTTCGGGATCGAATCCGGGTGTACGCCCACTGGGGTATCCGAGACGACTCGGATGAAGGGCTCGCTCAGTCGAAAGCGCGTTTGGAGCAACTTCAGA
Organism: Latescibacteria bacterium UBA6620; assembly: GCA_002433075.1. Taxonomy (GTDB): domain Bacteria; phylum Latescibacterota; class UBA2968; order UBA2968; family UBA2968; genus UBA6620. Next base: position 109,998 of record DJHM01000015.1, on the reverse strand, counting down.
AACAAGGTGGCTACAAGGCATTCAAGGCGGGACCAGGGGGGAAGTGGCGAGCTCACGAACCGCCGGCCGTGATCGATGCCTTTGTGAAGAAGGCGTACACTATGCGCGAGTGGGTGGGGGACGACTGCGAGCTTGCGTTCGACTTCCATGGGAAAATGACACCCGGCCTGGCGGTCGAGATCTGTCAGGAACTGAAGGGGATGCGGCCGATGTTCGTCGAAGAGCCGATTCCTCAGGAAAACGCAGATGCTCTGAAGGCCGTTTCGGAGAAGGTGACCTTTCCGATCGCGACGGGCGAACGCCTTTTGTCCCGGTGGGAATTCCGGGAAATCTTCGAGAAGCAGGCGGTGTCCTACCTCCAGCCGGATGGTTCTCACGCAGGCGGGATCTCGGAACTCAAGCGTATCGCGAATATGGCCGAGGTCTACTATATGCACATTATGCCGCACTGCGCGATCGGCCCGGTGGCGTTCTCCGCGTGTATGCAGGTCGATGCCGTCGTTCCCAATTTCCTGATTCAGGAGCAGGTCGACGTGGGTCTGGGTGAAGGGTTGCTCAAGGATCCTTGGGTCGTGAGGGACGGGCACATCGATCTGCCGACGAAGCCGGGATTGGGTTTCGAGATCGATGAGAAGGAAGCGGAACAGGACTGCGGGATCTATGAAGAAGAACTGGGTGGGGAGTTCTTCTATGAATCGGACGGTAGTGTAGCGGATTGGTAGTTCGGTAGACGTGCCTTCGCTGAAGCTTCGGCAAGGCGGGCGGTAGACGGTGGACCTTTCGCCATCGCCTCCATTAAGGCTACGGTCGACCGGTAGGAGTGAGGGAGAGCCCGCCTTCGCTCTGCGAGCTACGGCGAGGCGGGCAGGTGTGGTCACGGTCTTATCATCCTTAGAGAGTAAACCTTGAAGGAAATTCTGCCAGGGTTGTGGCACTGGACGGTGATCTGGCCAGGTATCTGGCCGCTGGAGTGTTACTTCCTGCGGACGGATTCGGGCAGCGTGATCATCGATCCGATCGAATCCTCGCGTCTGGTTCCGATTGATACGGCGGATGACATCCTGGCCGTGATCGTGACGATCGGATGGCACGAGCGGTCGGCGCGGCTGTTCGGCAAGCGATACGGCGTGCCCGTTTATGTGCCGGAACGGGATCTGTGTATGATCGAAGATCTCGAAGACTTCGAGACGTACGGCGACGGCGACCTGCTTCTAGGCGGATTGCGCGCGATTGGCGTCCCCGGCTTGACGCGCGGAGAGCAAGCCCTCCATTCCGCCGTCCACGGGGGCATCCTGTTCACGGCCGACTGCGTGGGTTGCGCCGCCAAATGGGCGCCCGATGGGATGACGATCGGCGGACACCCGACCGGACATCCCAATCCGCCGGAGACGTTGTCCCACCTCCTGGAAACCCCCTTTACTCACCTTTGCCCCGGGCACGGGGAACCTTTGATCGATACCGGAAGAACGGCCTTCGAAGCTCTTCTCGCTTCCGGACAGTCGACGTCGACGGGCCCACCTGCTGTGACCTATTTCCCGCTCACTTGAGGATTTAACTTGTCGTTCGAAGCGCGTCTTGCCCGATATGCAGAGCTGACGGTGAGGGTCGGACTGAACGTCCAGCCCGACCAGAGGCTTGTCGTACGGGCGCCCATCGAAGCCGTGGAGCTGACACGGGCGGTCGTGGCAGCGGCGTATGACTCCGGTTGTCGCTACGTGGACGTCATCTGGTCCGACGAACACCTGCAACGTATTCGTCTGGAACACGCTCCCCGAGATTCCTTCGAAGAGTATCCGGATTGGCGAATGGACGGCCTGCTCTCTTGCGCCGAACGTGGGGACGCGTTCCTGAGCATCTCAGGGAACGATCCGGACCTACTGAAGGGCCAGGACACGGACCTCATCGCGAAGGTGAGAAAGATCGAGGCCCAGAAAGGCGAGCCGTTCGGCAAGCTGATTTCGCGAAGCGCGATCAACTGGTGCGTGACCTCTGCGGCCGTTTCACCGTGGGCGGCTCGCGTGTTTCCCGACGTGAAACCCGAAAAGCAGGTTGAAAGGCTGTGGGATGCAATCTTCAGTGCCTGTCGCGTGGATCTCCCGGATCCCACGGAAGCCTGGCAGGTTCACATCAAGGAACTGGAACGACGGCGGGCCTACCTGAACGCGAAAGGTTATGATGCGCTCCACTACACTGCGGAGGGAACGGATCTGACCGTGGGTCTGCCCGAGGGACATCTGTGGTGCGGTGCGGCTGAAAAGAGCGAAGCGGGGATCGTGTTTGCGCCGAACATTCCGACGGAGGAGGTCTTTACGATGCCCCACTGTCGACGGGTGGACGGTACGGTGGCATCAACGAAACCATTGAATTACAGCGGGGCGCTCATCGAGGATTTCACTGTGACTTTTGCGGAAGGCAAGGTCGTCGATGTGAGCGCGAAGGCGAATGAAGCCGTACTGAAGAAGCTCGTGGAAACAGACGATGGAGCGGGGCGATTGGGGGAGATCGCGCTGGTGCCGGACAGCTCACCGATCTCGCAGACGGGGATCCTGTTCTACAACACCCTGTTCGACGAGAATGCATCGAGTCACGTGGCTCTGGGTCGCGCGTACAGCATCTGTCTGCAGCGGGGCGCGGGGATGGAAGACGCGGCACTCAACGAGGCAGGGGGCAACACGAGTGTGGTCCACGTCGACTTTATGATTGGGTCGAATCGTATGGACATCGACGGCCTGTCCGCGGACGGCGCGCGAGAACCCGTGATGCGGAATGGCGAATGGGCGTTTGAGGTTCAGACCTGAGCTAAAGCACGGCTGAATGACGTCACGATGACGTCGTGCAAACTTGATTTCGGAGATCTACGATGAGGGCGATTGCCGATCTGTGTGTGGTGCCGATAGGCGTCGGTGTAAGTGTCTCAGAGTATGTGGCCGTCTGTGAGCACGTTCTCCGGGAGGCGGGTCTCGAGGTGCGACTTCACGCATACGGGACCAATATCGAAGGCGATCTGGATACGGTGTTCGAGGCGATCAAGCGCTGCCACGAAGTGGTGCACGAAATGGGAGCTCCCCGAATTTCGACGACCATCAAGGTGGGAACGAGGACAGACCGACAGCAAACGATGCAGGACAAGATCGACAGCGTGAACGAAAAGCTGGAATCCTGAACCTGGTAAGGATTGGAAATCGGAAATGAAATTTGCTCTGGGTCTTGCGGTAATGTTGACGATCCAGGCGGGGTGTGGGCCGAGCGACGGCGCCTACGTGGACCACCATCCGAACGGAAAGGTGAAAGTGGAAGGCACCTACCGTAACGGGATGAAGACGGGAAAGTGGGTTTACTACTGGTCGGATGGGGCCAAGCAGACGGAGGCGCACTACACGAAGGACGAGCCCTCCGGGACGTGGACCTATTTCGACAAGCGGGGCAAAGCGATCGGGAGAGGGACCTACAAGGACGGAAAGATGTGGGATGGCACGTTCGTTCGATACGTGATCGGGACGACGAAAATCGTGAGGCTAGAGGGCGGCAAGGAAGTTACTCGATAAAGTTTGAGGAGCAGGACGTGAGCCTGAAGATCTGTCTGGCGGGCGAAGGTGTGGTGGTCGTGAGCCTGGCATACGGTGTCGAATAGGACGGGGCAGCCTTCGCAGCCGAGTGGGAAATCCCTCACTACTCGACCGATTTCGAGGCATGTCTGGGGCAACCCGGAGTCGAAGCCGTGTTGCTGGCGTCGCCGAATCAGGTCCACGCAGACCAGGCGATCACGGCGATGAAGATGGGAAAACACGTCGAGGTCGAAATCCCGATGGGGTTGACCCTCGAAGAATCGAAGCGGGTGGCCGCCGTTGAGAAGGGAATGGGTCTTGTCTGTATGGTGTGTCACACCAAGCGGTACCTGGGCCCCCTCAGGGAAGTTCGTCGTCGAGTCCTCAGCGGTGACCTTCACCACATCGTTCAGCACACCTATTTCTTCAGGCGCGAAAACACGAATATGTTCGGCAAGCCGAGGTCGTGGACCGACGAACTGCTGTGGCACCAGGCCTGCCATATGGTCGACTACGTCTACTGGCTTTTCGACGAGCCAGAGATCGAGACCTGGGCGAAGGCGGGGCCAAATCATCGTAATCTGAAGATTCCGATGGACATTGCGATGAGTCTACGAACGGCTGCGGGATGTATGGTGACCTCGGCGCACTCCTTCAACAACCACGGACCGATTTCCTCCGACTGGCGATTCATCGGAGAAGAGGAGACGTTGCTGGTGGGAAAAGCCGGTCTGACGGATCACGAGGGGAATCCCATTGCCACTGATGCAACGGGATCGTGGACCAGGACACGGAGTTCGTCCACGCAATCCGAGAAGGTCGCAAGCCGTTGACGAGTTGTGAGGCCTGTTTGCCGGTGATGGCGATTCTGGACAGGCTACAATCGTTTATCGATCGAGAAGCCCGGGTCTGAGTCAGGCGCAATACGGACCCGTTGATAGGGAGATGTCCGCAGCTCGGGTGTGTGCCGTTCTGCAGGGAATGAGGTGTCCATGAAAAAATCCATCCTAAAGCCGGGGTGGGTTCCAGTGGGTGTGTGGATCGTGGTGATGGGACTCTGTGGAGTCCCATTTTCCGTTCAGGCCCGGGACATCCGCGTGAAGGTTGATTCGCTCAGAGCGACGGCGGCGGACACGGCTCGAAAAATGGACGACCGTGTTCAGGACCTGAAGCGGGCGATCCGGATCGACCAGACGGGGGCTGCCTATCACGATCTGGCGCGTCTGTATATGGAGGAAGGGTCGGCCGACGACCAGATGGACGCGGAGTTCTGGATGAAGGGCGCGATTGCCCGAGATCGGAAGAATCCGGAATTCAGAGCGACCTATGCGAAGCTGTTGTGGCAGCTCGACGACCTGGAGCTGTCGAATACGCAGGCGAGAAAAGCCCTGGAAGTCGATCCGGACCAGATCGGTGCGCTCTATTACGCGGGACGCTACGCGGCAAGGGGAATGGACCGCAACTATCGCACTGTCTCGGTGGGATACGCGGGCGGGGAGGAATTACCGCTGAGTCTGCGGTCCTTCGGTGAAGATCGGAAGCGAGAGGCGGTGGGATACCTGACTCGCCTGCTGGCCATCGAGCCGACTCACGATCCGGCAAGGCAGCTTCTGGGTCTGGTTCACCACGAAGCGGGAGAGCACGACAAGATGATCGCCCTGTTTCGGTGGAACCCGGGCGAACCTCTGGACGCGGATGACCATTTCTCGGTTGGGCTGGGCTACCAGGGCAAGCGACGCCTGAAGACGGCCTATCGCCATTTCCTGAAGGGTTTCGATCTTCTCACGGAGGACGAGCAGAGCTTCATCCGCAGGGCGGTGCTCGCAGGAGAAAATGCAGATGGGCAGAAGGTAGACGGGTTCTGGACCGAGCGCGATCCGCTCTTCCTGTCACCCTTGAACGAACGGTTGATGGAGCATTGTGGACGAGTCGCCTATGCAAACCTGCGCTATGCCGATCCCCACCAGGACCTGAAGGGATGGGAGACCGACCGGGGTGAGCTCTACATCCGATACGGTCCGCCGAAACGCCGTATGGTCCGTGCAGGAGAGTTTAACCGCGCCCGACTGGAGGTCTGGCGATACGAAGGGTTTACGTTGTGGTTCAAGAATCTGATTTCCTCGGCCTGGATCTTCGAAGGAGGCAAGATCGGGCGCGTGGTGACCGATCGGAAGAAGGACTTTCTCGATCGGATCTACGAGCAGTTTCCGGATCCCTACGCGTGGGACCGGTATCGACCTGCGCATCAGCTGGCGCAGTTCCGGGGTGAGGATGGGGAGACCCGCGTCGAGTTCTACTACGCCCTCCCTGAAGGTCGCGTCGAGTCGGCCGGGCAGGGACCGGGCTATGCCGACGTTGAACTGAGGAAGGGCGTCTTCTTGTTCGACGCGTCCTGGGACACCGTTAAAACAGTTGTGTCGGGGGTGAACCGGTTGCCCCGCATCCATCTGAACGCGTTACAACGAGACTACTACTTCGTGAGCGAACACTTCCAGGTGCCTCCGGGCAGCTACTATTTCGCGGTCGAGGCGGAGAACCCGCATACGCACGAAATCGGGTCGGTTCGCGATTCGATCCGGGTTCGCGCCTTCGATGCCGACAGCCTGGAGGTCAGCTCCGTATTGCTTGCCCGGCGCGTCGTGCCCGGGACTGGGACGAAGCAACGGAGCGATTTCAGGATTCTGCCCAACCCGCTCAAGCGGTACGATTCGACGTCGAAAGGATCGATCTATTTCGAGATCTACAATCTCGCTCAGGACGAGTGTGGCGAGACGCACTATGAGGTGACCTACCAACTGCGGTCGATTCCGGAAGTCGGCAGTCCGGGGAAGGCGCGATGGATGACGGCGTTGAGCTACGACCACAGGGGGTCCTCGCCTACTGAACCAGTGTTTTTCGATATCGATCTGAACACGGTTCCCCCGGGAAGATGGGATGTGCGCGTGAGGGTCAAGGATCTTGCGACGGAAAACACAGCCCTGGCCAGGGAGACGTTTCGTGTGCTTTGGTAGCGTCCCCATCGGTTGACCTCCGCCGGACGTTGACTTAGGTTCACGGCACCCCTTCCCCGGCTTCCAGCTGGATTCCTCTTGCCCGAAAACGGCATCAACACCTACAACGAGAACCCGCTTCACGCGGCCCTGAAAGCGCACTACGCTGGCCCGGACGGGGCGTTCGAAGTTCCTGTCGACGGATATATCGCCGATCTCGTTCAGGACGGCGTGCTGGTGGAGATCCAGACGGCCAACTTCGGGGCGATGCGCAGGAAGTTGACCTCTCTTATGTCGACGCATCCGGTTCGTCTGGTTCACCCGATTGCGGCGGAGAAATGGATCGTCCGGCTTGACCCGCACGGTGAAACGCTTGGGCGTCGTAAATCACCGAAACGTGGCCGGTGGGAGCAGGTTTTCACCGAGTTGGTGGCGTTTCCACAATTGATGCGCGAGCCCAACTTCACGCTGGCTGTCGCGATGATTCAGGAAGAGGAAGTCCGCATCGTGGATGGAAAACGGCGTCGGCGAGGCAAGGATTGGAAGCGATCGGAGCGCCGGTTGCTGGAAGTCGTCGATCAACGGCTTTTCCTGACGCCTGGCGACCTGTTGCGCGAGATCCCGGACGCGATTCCGACGCCCTTCACGACGGCGGATCTGGCCGCTCAATTATCGATGCCCCGCTGGCTTAGTCAGAAGATGGCCTATTGCCTGCGGGAAATGGGGGCGATCGTGTCCGTGGGCAAGAAGCGCAATGCGATCCAGTATGTGTTTTCGGGGGAAGACGCGTCGATCGCCGTCTGAAGGTCGGTCGAGCTCGGAGGGCCGTTTCCGCAGCCAGCGGGAGCGGCTTTTTGTATTTTGAGAGGGAAGTGGAGAAGGGGAGAAGTAGAGAAGGAAAAGGGGCGGTGCCGAATACCTTTCGCGTTTACGTGTCGACGGACCTTGGTGGCGATCCGGATGACATTCATTCGTTGTATCGATTGATACACTATTCGGACACACTCAGGGTAGAAGGCATCGGGTCGTGCACAGGGCCGGGGAGTACGCCGAGAGCCGATGTGATCCGAGAATGGATCCATCGTGTGGATGTCGACGCGCTGCGGGCTGGCGTGACCCAGGGTGCGACGACGCCCGGGATTCCGTCGCACGATCGGTCGACGAAGGTGGCCCGTCAGATTGTCGAGTGTGCCCGAGGGGGAGGGGACGATCCGCTCTGGGTGCTGGTCTGGGGCAGCATTACGGACGTGGCGCAGGCTCTGTTCGAAGCGCCGGAAATCGCGAACCGAATCCGAATTCACTTCATCGGATCTTCCAATACGGTGAACGATCCCGAAAGCAGAGACTGGGTATACGCCTTTATGTCCGATCGACATCCCGAACTCTGGTGGATCGAAAACGGTGTGTTGCCAAAACGTAGCCGGGACACGTTCAGAGGCGTCTACGAGGGAGGCGAACAGGGAGGGGAATGGGGCAACATCGCGTTCATCGAGACACACATTCGAGGTAAAGGCACCACTCACAACGGGCTGTTCGATCAGGTGTGCGGTGACGCGTTCCTCGTGGCGGGGTCTCCCAAGAGAACCTTGAAAGAGGGAGACAGTCCGACGATGCTCTATCTTCTTTCCCCGGTCTATGGAGGCGTCGGAAACGTGGACGATCCGACTGCGGAAAGCTGGGGAGGTTCGTACTCCCCACCGGAACCGGATCGGTTTCCCAACTACTACACCGATCTCGAGGCGGATGCAGAGACGTGTCAGAATACGATCGCAAAGTGGCGGATCGACTACCTATCTCACTGGAGAGATCGATGGGATCGATACTGACCTGCCATACCGGAACAGACATGCAATGAACTCGAATCGATGGTTCTGCCAGCAACAGTGGGTTCGGGATACGGAGGTGCCCTGCTTTTCGTTGGGGCCCGAAGGAGCGTTCGACGATATGCATTTGTTCGCGCCAGCCGCAGTCGCTGTCGAGGACGGGTTCCGAGTCTACTACTCCGGTTCCCGGGGGGAGGTCGACGAGCGCGTGTTCCGAATGGGGTTGTCGACGAGCAGCGACGGCATTCGATTCGATCGACATCCGGGCGGTCCGGTCCTGGAATTCGGTCCGAAGGCCTCGGTCCTGACGCCGACGTTTCTGCACGACGGAGACGGTCACGCGATCGAGGAGAACGGACGCTACCGGCTGTGGTTCTCTTCCACGACGTTTCCTCCGGGCGTCGTCCACACGGTGCACGAAACGTCGAGCGTAGATGGGATCGAGTGGGACACGCCTTCCGAGGCTCAGGTCGACGATGCCTACGCACCGACGGTTTTGAAGGACGGAAACCGGTATCTGATGTGGTACACGGACGTTTCCTCTCTGCCGTGGACGATTCGGTTCGCCGAGAGCGGGGACGGCCGAACGTGGCAGGTCCACGGGGATCCGGTTCTGGAAGTGGACGCCTGGGAACACGACCGGTTGGTCTACCCGACGGTTTTGAAGCGGGACGATATCTACCTGATGTGGTATGGCAGCTACAGCGGAATGAAGCCGATGCGCACGGCAATCGGGTTCGCGGTGAGCGAAGACGGCGTGCAGTGGGACAAACACCCGGGTAGCCCCGTGTTCGGCCCCGATCCAGACCGTGAATGGGAATCGCACTATACCACAAGCCAATCGATTCTGACGCTACCCGACGGATCGTATCGGATGTGGTACGCCTCGAGGACGAAGCCACCCTTCAAGCACAAATATCTTGCGATCGGCACAGCGGTCTGGCGGAATCCGTTCGAGTAATCGGACATCCACTCGGTTTTAGAAAATTGAACACGGAGGCGAGGATTATCTGATGGAGAGATTGCGCGTATGAGTGACGAACCCAACAAAATCATCTATTCGATGGTTCGGGTCAGCAAGTTCTTTGACAAACAACCCGTGCTCGAGAATATCAATCTGTCCTATTTCTACGGGGCCAAAATCGGCGTTCTGGGTCTGAACGGTTCGGGAAAGTCGACCTTGCTGAAAATTCTCGCGGGGGTCGACACGACGTTCAACGGAGAAACGCATCTGGCGCCGGGACACACGATCGGGTTTTTGCAGCAGGAGCCGGAACTGGACGAATCTCTGACAGTCCGGGACATCGTGGAGGAAGGGGCTCAGGATATCGTCGATCTGATGAAGGAGTACAACGAGCTGAGCGAGAAGTTCGCCGAGCCGATGTCAGACGACGAGATGAACAAGCTGATCGAGCGCCAGGGAGCAGTACAGGAGCAACTCGATGCGAAGAACGCCTGGGACATCGACACCCAGCTCGAACAGGCTATGGATGCGTTGCGGTGTCCGCCGGGGGACACGAAGATCGAGATCCTGTCCGGCGGGGAACGTCGACGCGTCGCGTTGTGCCGACTGTTGCTGCAGAAGCCGGACATTCTCCTGCTCGACGAGCCGACGAACCATCTGGATGCAGAGACGGTAGGATGGCTGGAGCATCACCTTCAGCGGTACGAGGGCACGGTCATCGCGGTCACCCACGATCGCTACTTCCTGGACAATGTAGCTGGCTGGATCCTCGAGCTGGATCGTGGTCGAGGGATTCCGTGGAAGGGAAATTATTCCTCATGGCTGGAACAGAAAGAGGCTCGCCTGGAGACAGAGGAACGCCAGGAATCCCAGCGACGAAAGACGCTCCAACGCGAACTGGAGTGGATCCGGATGTCGCCACGGGGGCGTCACGCCAAATCTCTTGCACGCATCAGCTCGTATGAGGACCTTCTGAACCAGGACGGCGCTTCGCGCGAGCGGGAGCTGGAAATCTTTATGCCGCCAGGCCCCCGTCTTGGGAATGTCGTGGTCGAAGTCGAGGGTGTTCGGAAAGCCTACGACGACCTGATTCTGGTGGAGGATATGTCGTTCGCGCTGCCCCCGGGTGGGATCGTCGGTGTGATCGGGCCGAACGGTGCCGGCAAGACGACGACCTTCAGGCTGATCACGGAGCAGGAAAAACCGGACGCTGGATCGATCCGGATCGGCGAAACGGTCCAGCTGGCCTACGTGGAGCAGAGCCGAGACGACCTGGATCCGAGCAAGACGGTATGGGAGGTCATCTCCGACGGACAGGATGTGCTGAACCTCGGTGGCCGAGAGGTCAACTCCAGGGCTTACGTGGCGCGATTCAACTTCTCAGGGGGGGACCAGCAGAAGCCGATTAACCAGTTGAGCGGGGGAGAACGGAATCGCGTCCACCTCGCGAGAATGCTCAAGTCCGGTGCGAACGTCCTGTTGCTCGACGAGCCGACGAACGACCTGGACGTGAACACGATGCGGGCGCTGGAAGAGGCACTTCTGGAATTCGCCGGGTGCGCGGTCGTCATCAGCCACGATCGCTGGTTCCTGGACCGGATCGCCACTCACATCCTGGCGTTCGAAGGGGACAGCCAGGTGGTTTTCTTCGACGGGAACTACTCGCAATACGAAGAAGATCGCAAGGCGCGACTGGGTGAGGAAGCCGATCAGCCCCACCGAATCAAGTATCGAAGGCTGACACGCAACTGAGCGGTCCACAAGGAAGAATCGCGTGATGGCGAGACGTTCTACTCTCTTTCAGATCTCGGTCGCCGTGGTGACGGTGTCCGCATTTGTCGTGTGGGCCCAGTCGGCTGGCGTGCTTTTCGGGGGTCTGGCGGCAGGAGGGGGAACGCAGTCGGCTGGGGACACGACGATCACGGGCTTCCTGGGGAGGTGGCACTCAACCGTTCCCGTCGTGGGGGCGAGCAGCATCCGAGTGGAGGCCGGCCTCGTCCGGGCGTCCGATCCGGGTATGCTGCGAGGTGACATCGACGGGGATGGAGACGTCGATTTTACGGACTTCCTGAGCTTTGCCGCGTCGTTCGGCTCCGAATCGGGAGACCCCGCCTATCGCCCAGCTTCGGATTTCGACGGGAGCGGGAGGTGGATTTCGGGGACTTTCTGGCGTTCGCGGATGCTTTTGACGGTTGAGTACTGACGGCCGTGAGACCTCGCTGATTTGGTGCGTCCGTTGGCTTTGTGTTACCTTTAGGTCGTGGCGAGCGACTTCGACATCACCCCCACCGACGGTCCGCTGGGGGCCTACGTCGGGCGATGGAGCGCCGGGAAGGAGCTCGATGCGGACGCCGTGAGGACGCTTCGTGAGGCCCTGTGGACCTACAGCGTGCTGATCCTCAGGGACAAGAAGCTCACAGAGTCGGAACAGGTGGCTTTCAGCCGGATGTTTTGCGATCCGATTCCGCATCCTGCCAACCAGAGTCACGTCGGTTCATTGCCCGAAATCACGCTGATTTCCAATGTCAAGAAAGACGGGCGGGTGATCGGCGCGCTCGGCCACAACGAGGTCCTTTTCCACTCTGACCTGACGTTCCGGCACGAGCCGGGAACGGTGTCGACGCTCTTCTCCGTGGAAACTCCGGTGGTGGGCGGCGAAACTTCCTGGTCGAGTGGATATGTGGCCTACGATGCGCTCGATGAGGAGGCTCGGGAGCGATTCCAGGCCCTCCGCATTGTCTACACGCACGTGATCGAGGCCTATCGGCCTGAAAAACCGGCGGTACACCCACTGGTTGTGACGCATCCCGATTCGGGGCGAAAATCGCTCTACTTCAGCGCGAGCCACGCCGTTCGTGTCGCCGATGCGTCAGAGGAAGAGAGCCAGGAAACGATCGATTTCCTGATTGCGCACACTGCTGACGAACGGTTCATCTGGACCCACGCCTGGTGGCCGGGTGACCTGGCGGTGTGGGACAACCGGTGCGCACAACACCGGCGGAACGAATTCGATCCCAACGCACGAAGAATTATGAGACGGACCCAGGCGGTCGGTTCGATCGACGAGCCCGCTGCTGACACTCACAGGGAGGCACTATGAGCCAGATGCCGATCGACTCTATGCAGGTCGATAAGGAGAACCTATACCGCGAGGAAGCGATCACCGATCAAAAAGTGGCATCGATTCGTCGCATGATTCCGATCAAATCGGACGGGTCTGATGATCCGTCGCGTAAGACGATCTACACAGGTCAGGCACACATTATGTCCCAGATGGGGCCCGTGCCCGTGAGTGCAGAGATCGATGCGTCGTCGCTTGAAGAGGCGCTTCAGAAGTTCCCCGAGGCGATCAAGGAAGGAATCGAGCGAATGGTCGAGGAGGCAAAAGAAATGCAACGGCAGGAAGCCTCGCGGATTGTCGTGCCGAAGGGTGCGCCGCCGAACCTGACCGGAGGCGGAGGAGGAGCGCCGGGGGCTGGTGGCGGTGGCAATATTATCCTTGGCAGTTAAAGCCTGTTGGTTATCCGTTGTGGGTAGGAGGTAGGAGGTAGGAGGCGGTGGGAGCGGCCCTTCGACTCCGCTCAGGGCGAGCTCTCCGAGCCGCGAACCTTCTGAAACAAGGTGCAGGTCTCTTGATAGGGTACTTGACAATCGATTCTGGTGACTATGGCTGATGCATTCGACTATGACGTGATCGTGATTGGCTCCGGACCGGGGGGGGAAGGGGCGGCGATGAAGTGCGTCAAATCGGGGAAGAACGTGGCGATGGTGGAGGAGAATCCGCTCGTGGGCGGGAACTGCACCCACCGTGCGACGATCCCTAGCAAGTCTCTGCGACAGACGATCCAGGTAATGGCGGATCAGGGAGACTACGGAGACATCGATTTCCAACAGATGCTTCGATCGGCCGAATCTGTGATCGACCAGCAGGTGGACCTGCGCCGTAGTTTCTATGAGCGCAACGATCTCGACATCGCGGCAGGTCGTGCGACCTTCGTGGAACCGCATACGATCGAGGTGGCGCTAACGGCAGGGGGTAAGGAAACCTATTCTGCCGGGGCGTTCATCCTTGCGACTGGCTCGCGACCCTACCAGCCCCCCGACGTCGACTTCGATCATCCTCGTATCGTCGACAGCGATTCCGTCCTTCAGTTGAAGGAAAACCCCAAGTCGGTGACGATCTACGGCGCCGGTGTGATCGGCTGCGAGTACGCGTCGATCTTCCGGGGTCTTCGGATCAAAGTGAACCTGATCAACAGTCGCTCGCAGCTCCTGACGTTCCTCGATGACGAGATCATCGACGCGCTTGCCTACCACCTCCGCGATCAGGGCGTGGTGATCCGCCATAGCGAGGAATACGACCGGGTCGAGGCGACGGACGACGAAGTGTGTGTCTACCTGAAGTCGAACAAGGAGATTCGAAGCGATCTTCTGCTGTGGGCACAGGGCCGCACGGGGAATTCCGACCGGATGGGTCTGGAGAACATCGGGATCGAAACGGACGAGCGTGGGTCAATCGTCGTGAACGAGAACTACCAGACGGCCCAGCCGCACATCTATGCGGTGGGGGATGTGGTCGGGTATCCTAGTCTCGCGAGCGCGGCCTACGACCAGGGACGGTTTGCAGCGACGCATATCGTGACGGGGAAGTCAGAAAAGGGGCTGCTCGACCATATGCCGACGGGGATCTACACGATTCCGGAAATCAGTTCGGTCGGACTGAACGAGAAGGAACTGACGGAGCGAAAAGTGCCCTACGAAGTGGGCCACGCGTTCTTCCGTCATATGGCCCGTGCTCAGATCACAGGGCGGAAGACGGGGATGTTGAAAATTCTGTTTAACCGGGAGACGTTGGAGATCCTGGGGATCCACTGTTTCGGATACCAGGCTTCGGAGATCATTCACATCGGGCAGGCGATCCTCGCACAGCAGGGCGAAGCCAATACCCTGATGTACTTCATCAACACGACCTTCAACTATCCAACGATGGCGGAGGCCTATCGCGTGGCTGCGCTGAACGGTCTGAATCGAGTGACCTGAAGCCCCCCAACGCTGTCGGCTAAATCTTCCCCTGACTGGCCAGATCTTCGGCCAGTTTCTTTCTGTACGCTTCGACCGCTTCCCGATCTTCCTTCGCTCGCTCCGACAGGTAAACGAACCCGATGGCGGGTCGATCGCGAGTCTCGCTGGGGTTGTCGTCTGCGCGGTGTACGGTCACGGCGTGGTGGACGAGGAGATCGCCCGGGCCAGCCGTAAAAGCCACCTCGTTCTCCAGGTCGTCGGGTTGACCGAAGTCCGTGATTCCTTGCGAGAATCCAAGCGTCTGGGTTCGTGCGTGGGGTCGCAGTCCCTTTTTGTGGGAACCCCGAATGTAACGTAAGCACCCGTTCTCCTCGTCGGCGTGACCGAGGGAGAACCAGGCCGTGAGCCCTTCGCAGGGGGTGACGTTGAAGTAGTATCCGTCCTGGTGTGGGGGTGTGGGCAGACCGACTCGGGCGGGTTTCCGGAGATACTGCAGGTTGCGTCCGAGGACGGGTCCGTCGAGAAGGACCTCGGAGAGGCGCTCGAACTTGCTTCCGTGAAGCAGGCTCTCGAAGTAGTCGTCGTACTCTTCCATTCGGGGTAACTGTTTGAGCGTCTCCGGATCGTCCTTGTCCTCATAAAACGCGTGTTCGCGTGGGATCCGGGGCACGATCTCGGCGATGTATCTGGCGACGTTGGCCTGAACGTCTTCCGTTTCATCAGGGGACAGGAAGTTTCGAATGACGGCAAACCCGTCATTGTCGAACGACTCCTTCGCTTCGCTGAAATCTTCACTCATTTTACTTTCCTTCCGTTCCGTTGCAGATCAGGTCAAAGACGTCAAAATTGCGCAGGTCGCCCATTGCCTTCGCCTTGTAGTCGGGTGACAGCCGCCTCGAGAGAATCATCGGGACCATCTCCTCGTAACGTCCTCCGTGCGATCGTAGTGCGCCTTCCAGGACCGTGAGGTCGTGGTGTTCGGGCGTCTTCCCGATGACGACATCGCGGCCGGACAGGGCGACAAGTTCGCCGATACGGTCGCCGGGAAGCTCGAGCAGGCGAACGGCAGTTTCGCGGTCGTGAACCTCGGTGACCCCGTCGATTCCGGCGATCCGATCCTTGACCGTCGTCACGTCGAGACCGGACGGAACGTGGATGGTAGCGAAGGAGCCAAGCGCCCCGTGATGGACCACGTAGGGGTCGGTGATAGGAAGGAGAACGTTGATTCCTTTCCCAAATGCGGCGGTGAGCTCCGTTTCGAGGTAAATGATGTTGGGTGAACCGTCAGGAAGATGCTTGGCGTTCATCCCGTGATCGGCGGTGAGAGCGACGTCGGCGCCAGTGTCGACCAGGCGACCGATCCATTTGTCGATCGCTGTATAGAATTCGAGGGCGCCGGCTTCGTCG
Source organism: Latescibacteria bacterium UBA6620 (assembly GCA_002433075.1). Taxonomy (GTDB): domain Bacteria; phylum Latescibacterota; class UBA2968; order UBA2968; family UBA2968; genus UBA6620. The sequence goes on along the minus strand of DJHM01000015.1, from coordinate 94,247 downwards.
TGAGAAAAAGAGTGCTGGATGTAGTCTGTTGTGGAGAGATACAGGAAATCGGCGAGATTCCGTTCGAGCAAGGCAGCGCCGGTCTTGAGGACGTAAAGACTGGCATCGGCGCTGTAGATGGAAGGGCCCGGTTCACCGACAAGGGTCTGGGCGGTTTCGAATCCGTGTGCGGACATGTCGAGTTCGGCCGCCTTCTCGACGGAGACCGTGATCCCGTTCGTCAGACCCGAAGAGAGGATCTCCCGAAGCTTGTCCTTGGCGGTGACGATGCCGACACGACTACCTTCTCCGCCCGCAGCGGCCAGGATCGTTGGGCACCGCAGGAAGGAGGCGTCGTTCATCATCACTTCCTGCCCGGTGGTGGTGTCGAGGAAATAGTTGCCCGAAATCCCCGTGACAGCGGGCGGCGCGCCGGAGACGATCGCGGTGTTGTTGACGTTGGTAAAGGATGGCATAGCGCATCGAGCCAGGCCACGATACCCCGTGGCCGCGATTTCGCGAAGCCGTGGCATCCTTCCTCGATCGAACGCGGCGTCGAGATACTCGTCCGCGGACCCATCCAGACAGATCACGACGAGCTTCCGATCCGGTGGATCGTAGCTGCGATCATTGACGACGAAAGCCATCTACAAGCTCTCTTCCAGAAGTGTTTGGAGGACCGAGTCGGTGACGCGATGCGGGTTGTTCGACAAGCGCTGCACGTTGACACTGCCCGCAATTTCGGGGAGGTCACTCCGGGCGACACCGACATCCGAAAGTTGGCCCGGACATCCGAGGCGGTCCAACAGGTCGGTGACCCAGTCTGCTGCTTCATCAGAAGATCGGACCCCGAAAATCTCGCAGACGACATCCAGCTGGCGGCGCAGGTGGGGAAGGCCTCTCGGATCGATGCAGTTCGACTCTACCGTGGCGCCATTATACCGCAACCAGGCGGGGATCGTCAACGCGACGGCGAGACCGTGAGGAACGCCGAAAGATGAGGTGAGCGTGTAGGAAAGCGCGTGGGCACCGGTCGTGAAACTGAGGTCGATGGCCTTACCTGCGAGGTGTGCGGCCTCTGCCATCGCGGCTCGGTCAGCGGGTGTGGGATGCCTTACGGCGGAAGGGAGGTGGCTCGCCGAGAGGCGCAAGGACCGAGTCGCGAAATCACACGACTGTTTGGTGGCCTGGACGCTCCAGAGGGACTCGATGGCCTGGCAGAGGGCGTCGAGGCCTGAGTGGGCGGTGGTAGTTGGAGGCAGCTCGTGCGTGAGGTGTGCGTCCACGAGCGCCACGTCCGGTTTCACGAGGGGATGCGCGATGGAGTGTTTGACGCCGTCGGCGTAGACAACCGCGAAGTGAGTGGCTTCACTGCCCGTGCCGGCCGTCGTGGGGATGGCGATGAGACAGGGACGATCGGGTCCGATGGACGAGGGATCGTCAAGGAGGTTGTGACAGGACGTCGACCGTCCCGCCGTCAGCGCGATCATCTTCGCGATGTCGATGGCGGTACCCCCGCCGAATGCGACCACGGTGTCGAACGCGTCATCCAACCGCTGATTCGCAAGGTCGATGGCGTCTACTGTCGGGTTCGGCTCGAAATCACTGAACCGGAAAACGGACCTTCCTTGAAAAGCTCTGTTGACACGGGGCTCAACCCCCGACGCATCAAGGGCGATTTCGTCGACCACAAAACAGATGCGCTGACTATCCGGCAGGACGTCGGGCAGACGACCGATCGTCCCTGGCTCGACGAGTTGGAGAGGCGAGTGGTTCGGTGTTCGCGTGTCAGATTCCGTAGTCATCTTGCCGATGTGCCTCGCATCAGAAGAGATCGAGCTGATCTGCTCGACCCACGTCGATGGGCCAGTCGTGCATCTCACCGGCGTCGACAAGGGTGGAGAGCTTCTGGTGGAAGTAGCGGGCGAGTCTGGGCGCGTAAACGTCGGACGGGGGATGGTGGACGAAAAAATATGGCTCGCGACCCTCATCGATCCAACCGGATACAACCTGTGCCCATCGATCGAGATGGGGTTCGTTCTGGGCAGAATCGGGAGGACCGACGTAGCGAACGAAGGGGTGCCGTCCCAAGGCCTCATCCCTGTAGGGGACAGGAGGTTTCTTCTGCTTGGCCTCGATGATGTCCGGGTCGGTGGTGGGGCAGTCGAGCAGGGCCTCTGTGTGGAAATGGATTCGGTCGGCCCCGACGGCGGCAAGTTGCTCGTTGGCAGTCGCCTCGACCGGCCCGAAAAAGGCGGGATGGCGAAACTCGACTGCAAACCGCAGTCCCTCGGGCATTCGACTGAGGAAGGTGATGAGCACATCAAGAAGACCAAGCCCGAAGGTGGCGGGGAGTCCGACGAAGAACGGTCCGAGACGCGACTCGAGTGGCTGAAGCAACTCGATGAAGGCCAGGGCTTCTTCCTCGGTGTCGACGAGCTTTCGCTCGTGGGTGACGGTCTTCGGAAACTTGAAGGTGAACCTGAATCCCTCGGGCGTTTGTTCCGCCCACCGCGCGATCGTGTCGGGTCGAGGGGCGGCATAGAATGTGGTGTTTCCCTCGACCGTGTTGAAGACGCTCGCGTAATTCTGCAGATAGTCCCCGGATCGTGTTCTCTCCGCGTAGAACTCGCCGAGCCATAGTTTGTGCGCCCACATCGGGCAGCCGAGATGATAGCGTTTGATCATTGATGATCGAAAAACGAGAATAGAAGAGGCTCTCGAACTCTAAGGTGTGAGGGTGACTTTGATGGATTCGGTACCTGCCGCGACGAGGTCGATGCCCTGCTGGAAATCGGAGAGCGGGAGCTGGTGGGTGACGATGCGGTCCATCGGGAGAAGGCCCTGTTCGAGCATCCTGATGGCGACGGGGTAGCAGTCGGGGCTGAGGTGGGCGCCGTGGATGTTCAGCTCTTTGGTGTCGCCGATGATGGTCCAATCGATGGTGACGGGTTCCCGCATCACGCTGAATTCTACGAAGGTCCCGAGTTTGCGGATCATATAGAGGCCCTGCTCGACGGCCGCGGGGTGGCCGGTGGCTTCAATGTAGACGTCACATCCATAGCCTTCCGTCAACGCTCTGACTTCGTCGACGACGTCGACTTTCGACGGATTGAGACCAATGTCTGCTCCGCACGCACGGGCTGTTTCCAGTCGGTCGTCGTTGAGGTCGAGGGAGACAAGCAGAGAGGGCCCCTTGAGTCTGGCGGCCGCGACCATTCCCAGGCCGAGGGGGCCGGCGCCCGCGATGACGACGACGTCTTGGAGTTCGATGTTGCCGCGTTGTACCGCGTGAATCGCACAGCCAAGGGGTTCGACGTAGGCGGCGTGGTGCGACGGTAGGCTGTCAGGGACCTTGTAGTTGAGGGCCCTGGCGGGGAACTTCATGAATTCGGCCATCGCCCCGAAGGTGGCCTGACGGAATCCATAGATGTCGTGAACGGCGCACATCCAGTACTGGCCGCGCCGGCAGTAGCGACACTGTTCACAGGGCACGATCTGTTCGGAGACGGCCCGATCGCCGATCGACAGGCCGTACTTTTCTCCGGCGCCCTCCCCGAGGTCCACGACTTTTCCCACGAATTCGTGACCTGGAATGATGGGCGCCTGGCAGTAGCCTTCCCGTTGCTTGTCCCCCCAGAAGAGTGGCGCGCCGAGGTAGCATTTCAGGTCGCTGGCACAGATCCCCACGGATTCGACCCGAACGACGACTTCCCCCGGACCGGCGGTGGGAACGGGGTGTTCTTCGAGTCGGTAGTCTTCCGGCGCGTGGCAAATGACGGCGGGCATGGTTGCTGACATTTCACACTCTCAAGATGCAACCGCGAATCGGGGGACCGGTCGCCGAATGATACGGGGCCCCCGCTGCAGAGGCAAGATCGACGAGCCTCCCGCGATTGGTGGATGGTCCATCGGGCTTTATCTTGCGGCTTCGCACGAGTCGACATCCGAATGAGGCGATCATGAACCGCTCTGACACTCTCTGGGTCGCCACGCTTCTGGTCCTGGGCGCGGCGGGTCTCCTGACGTTTCTCCACTGGCAGGACCGGGCCACTCCGATCGCGTCGATCGATTTCAAGGTGAGCCGTGACGAGGCGTTCAACGTTGCCCGCGACTATGCGGAAGGACACGGTCACGATCTGACCGGGTTCGAGCACGCGCAGACCTTCGGCTACGATCAGGCGGTACAGATCTTCCTTCAGAAGACGCTGGGTCTGGAGATGTCGAACGCTCTCGCACGGGACTGGGTGTCGGTCTGGACGTGGCGGGTCCGGTGGTTCAAGCCGCTCGATAAAGAGGAGATCTACATCGAGGTCGATCCGGGTGGACGGATCGTTGCCTACAAACACGCGATCCTGGATAGCGAAGAGGGTGCGAATCTCTCGATCGAGGAAGCCAGAGCGATTGCGTCGGAGGACCTGACTGACCGGGCGGGACTGGACCCGGCGGACTGGATGCCGATCGAGTCGTCGAGTGAAGTGAGGCAGGCACGGACGGACCATACGTTTACGTTCCGGAAGCGAGGCTGGTCCGCCGGAGACAACGGTCATTACCGACTCCAGGTCGTGGTGCAGGGCGACGCCGTGGGGCGGTACGAAGAATACGTGCACGTGCCGGAGACGTTCCTGAGAGCCTATCGCGAAACGCGCTCCCGTGCGAACCTTCTGTTCCAGGTTTTTTCGGTTCTGTGGATCGGTCTGGCGATCGCGGTTCTGGTGATTGTGGCACGGAGATATCGAGCGGATACGCTCCCGTGGCGCACCGGCGGCATCGTCGGCATCGCGGTGACCGCCGCAATGATCGTGGTGGCGATCAATTCCTGGCCGACAATTCGGTTTCAGTACGAGACGACTCAGGCCTATGGCACCTTCGTGGGGATGGCCGTCCTTCAGGCGATTGTGGGCGCGATCGTTTTCGGTGGGGCGGTCGGGCTCGCGGGGTCTGCCGGGCAGGCCGTGGGATGGGAGACGTTCGGGCAGCGGGTGATGCCGTCCTTGAGCATCCGTGGATTCGTGGCCGGTCGCTTCGCAACGTCGACGCTGATCGGTTACGGTCTGGCGGGTGTACACCTGGGTTACGTCGTATTGTTCTATCTGGTGGGCAACCGATTCGGTGTGTGGACGCCAGCGGAGCTGCAGGACTACAGCGAGACGTTCAGCACGATGTTCCCGTGGATCTATCCTCTGTTCGTCGGGCTCGTTGCGTCGACGAGCGAGGAGTTCTTGTTCAGGCTCGTGGCGATCTCGCTGATGTTCCGGTGGACGGGGATCCGGTGGCTTTCGGTCCTGATTCCGGCGATCGTCTGGGCGTTTCTCCACGCCCACTATCCGCAGGAGCCGATCTACATCCGGGGCATCGAACTGACGGTCGTGGGATGTATTTTCGGCGTGGCATTTCTTCGGTGGGGCATTTGGTCTGTCGTGACATCACACTACGCGTTCAACGCCTTTGTGGGCGCGTATCCGATGATAAACTCGTCGAGTATCTACTTCCAGGTCTCGGGTGTGGCGGTGGTTGGGCTGCTGGCCTTGCCGCTCCTTGCCGCGATTTACGGATGGGCGACCGGACGTTCAGATGTGACCGAACCAGAAGAGATCGCGCCGGCTCCGGTTCCGGAATCGAGGGTGTCGGATGCTCAGGAGGTGGCGCTGGATGACGGTCCTTCGCCATCGGGATGGTCCCTGACACGCGAACATCGGAATCTGGCCGCGGGTGTGGCTGTGGTGGGGTTGGCGATGACCCTGGGCCTTCCGCGGACGGAGTTCGGCGAAGAGACTCTGCGCCTGACGGCCGATCGAGTGCGGGCGTTCGCCGTCGCTGATTCCGTGCGAACCGCACTCGGATGGGATTCGTCCGGTTCCCGGACGGTGACCTGGTATGACGATCTGCTGGGGCGCGACGATCACACTTTCCTGGTCCGCAAGCTCGGCCCAGAAGCTGCCGATTCAGTGATCCATGTGATTGCCCACCCGCGACGGTGGACGACACGATGGTTCATCCCACTAGAGAAGACGGAGTGGAATGTAGGTGTGTCGCCCGATGGGCGTGTGGCCTATGCGGAGCGTCTACTTCCGGACAACACTGCCGGCGCGTCGATGTCGAAGACCGAAGCGCAGAGTCTGGCCGGCGATTTTCTGAGAAGACATTTCGATGTAGACGTTTCGGATAACTCTCAGTACAAGCTTCTGGAATCGATCGAGGAGAAGCATGAACGACGGCTCGACCACACCATTGTGTGGGAGAGGACGGACCTGAAGGTCGAAGAGGGAGAATTCTGGGTGCGGGTGGGGGTTCAGGGGGACGAGGTGGGGTCCTTCGACTTCGGGTTTACGGCCCCCGAGTCGTTCGTGAGGGCTTTGAACGAGCGCTCGCTGCTGGACGGTGTGTCCCGTGCGGTGAGTACGGTGTGCATTCTGGTCACGGTCGTTCTGGCGGGTGTACTTTTCTTACAACTGTATCGTGCAAGGACCCTCGACTGGCGAGCGGGTTACGCGTTTGGGGTTCTGATGGGCGTCTCTGCCTTGATGGCGAGGTTGAACGATCTTCCCACGATCTACGCCCACTACGATACGGAGCAGGGCCTCATGACGTTCCTCACGTCTCAGAGCATTGGGTTGATGGTCCTGATCGCAGTCCTATCCCTCATTGCGATTCTGGCGATGGGTTTGGCGAATGCTCTGTCGCGGGAGGAGCTGCCCGGGGAAGTTCTGCCCGGACGTTGGGTTGGCGGTCTATTCACGGGCGAGATTCGAGGCCGGCTCCTGCTCGACTGCCTGCTCATCGCTGTTGCGCTCCGGCTCTTGTGGTCTGGCTTCGGAGCGCTCCGAGGCTATATCGATCAGACCTGGTTTCCGGAATTGCTGAACGCGGAACCCCATTCGCCCGTCGCGATCGAATCCTTCCTTCCCATCCTGGATCAGGTCGCCAATCTGAGTTACCTGGTTCTTGTTCTACTGGGGATTTACGTCGCGATCTTGGTCTTGAAGCGGACATTGAAAGTGTGGACACGCGTCTGTGTCGCGGTCGTGCTGTATCTGCTGGTCGTCTCCCTTGGCGAGGCGGAGACGTTCTGGCACGGCACCGTGAGGATGACTCTGGGCGCCCTACAGGCTCTGGCGATGATCGCCGCGGCCCGGGTCCTCGCTGGTGCGAACGTGCTCGCGTATTTCTTCGCGATGGTGCTGGGTACCCTTGTGCTCTCGGGAAGTCGACTGATGGACACGGACGTGTCCACCTACCAGGTGAGTGGAGGCATCCTGCTGCTGCTCGCGATCTGTCCGTTCGTCTATGGGCTGTACACGCTGAACCGACCTCACGAGTCATAGCGGGGCCGACCACACCGAGACGGAGCGGCCGCCCGTTTTATGTACTGCGGTTCAGTAGTCCCAGCGAGCCAATTCCATCCAGGCGGTGAGCTCTTTCTGTCGATCGGTAAGTCGGGCCCGGATGTCTGGAGGAAAATAGAAGTGATGGCAGTTTCTGGGTTCCCGGTACATCACGTTGTAGTGCTCGTGAACATAGTTGTAGTAGAGATTGGTCCTAGTGCCGTCGGTCGTTTTGGGGAGGCCATCGTGGAGGGTGGCTTCGGAAAACAGCACGAGATCCCCGGCCTTGCCAGTGATGGGCGTGGCGTTGGGCATCTCGTAAGCGGGATGGGTTTTGAGATCGATATCGATGTTACTCTTGTGGGACCCCGGGACGGCGACGACACAGCCATCGTCTGGACCGTTGTCGGTCAGAAACCAGACGGTGTTGAACATTCGAGTGCGGATGTCTCCGTTGCGGTAGGCGTAGTCGGTCGTCGGAACGCCCCGATGCCAGCTGCTGAACGCGGCGCCGCGCGCCTTGCTGATCGACCAGGTGTTGATGAGCTGTGGGGCCCCGACGAACTCGTTGAGGTAAGGCATGAGGGTGTCGTGGTCGATCAATTGGTCAAAGGCGTCGTGCAGACGGGGGAGTCCGTTCAACCGGGTCTGATGGTCCCGGTTGGTTTCCTTGGTGGGTCGTCCGCCTCCGGTTTTCTGAAGCCACAAATCCTCGTAGTCCTGTCCCTCGAGTTTGCGGAGGACGTTGAGGAGCTCGTCGCATTCCGCTCGTGAGAGAACGCCCCGGAGAATGATGAACCCGGCAAGGTCGAACTGGAATCGTTCTTCGATCGAGACCATTGAAAGAGAGTCTTTCAGTTTCGAGTTGGGCGGAACGCGATCGCGCTGCGTGTCGTCGCGGCAGGGGTATCCTTCAATGAAGCCACGAGCATCAGGGATGTCGAGCGCCTTTCTGCGGCCTGTCCGCTACAGCCGTTCGATCCGGTCCGAAACGAATGTGTTTCCTGACAAACGGAATGTGCTGGACGCTGTGGACGAGCCGGGTCACGAAGGCGAAAAGCAAGATGGCTACGACGACCCACACGGGGCCGGATCTGAGCCCTACGAAGCCCACGTCGGGATCGAAGACGTGGGCGCGAGGGACCCTGAATAGTAAGGAGAGCCGTGCACAGGACGGCGTTGAGGGTGACGGTCCCTTCGGTGACGAGTCGGCGGGGGGTGAAGGCGACGATGGCGTGGTCGAAATTCATAACGACGACCCACCAGAGGAAGACGAGATACAACAACTGGACCTTGCCGAACACGGCCGCTGGAAGGATAGGGAGGGGTTCCGTCCGGTGGGCGTAAAGCACGAGGAGGAGGGTTGCACCGATGGCGAGAAAGAAAAGTTCGAGCCAGCCGATCCATCCCCGTGAAGCCCGCAACCACCCCGTGACCGGGAGGCCGTAGGGGCGATCGGTCAGGGCTTCGACGTGTTCGACCCATCGGAGACCCGTCTTTCGATGGTTCAGGTACGTGATGCCGACGAGCACGAACAGGATGGCGAACGGACCCGTCCAGGAGGGCGCCGGATGGGGACTGACGGTGGGTGCAACGTGGGCCAGCACGCCGATTCCGACAGCCAGGCCGACACCGTGAAACAGTCCTTGAAGCTGTTCGAGCACGCTGTGCCAATTCGCTTCGCGTCCGGTCTTGATGAGGAGAACTTTGACCATCTGGGCGGCCGCATATCCGATTCCCCCGATCAGACCCGTAGTGAGTCTGACCTGCGCGACGAGGTGAAGATCGTTCCCCCAGAAGTAGAGCAGCAGGCCCGCACCCATCCCCACACAGCCGGACCACTTATCACCACGTGGGGGCGTCATTCTCAGCTTCAGCAGGTTGACGAGGACGAGGAAACCCACGAACCACCCGACGGATGCGTGCAGGATCAGTGACGTGGAGGCATCGAAGTGGCTTTGAACCAGCGCTACGCACAGCGCGGCGAGCGTGGCTCCCAGCGCCGCCAGCCAGTCGGTGTCGTACTATTAGAGGGGGCTTTCGTGGCGGTCGCCTCCTTCACTACGGAAGAATAAATCGACGAGAAGGGCCTGCAGGGACTAGGCGGCAATGACAGCGACGAGTGCGACGATCAGTTCGTTGAGGCTTGATGGGGACGATACCGCTCACAACGCGGCCCCGATGCCGCCGATCGCTGCCCAGAGGAATCCGATGACGAACAGGTTAGTGTAGCCGTAGAGGACGGAAGGCAGGTGACCGGAGTGTGTGAATCCGATGACGTGCGTGTAGGACATACTCCCGCCGAACGACCATCCCAGGGCTCCGAACATCGCGAAGTAGTGTGCCCGCTCCCACCAGTCGGGACGACCGGCGAGAAGAACGGCGCCCAGTGTGGCAAGGACGCCCGGAATCGCTGCTCCGTATTCGTGACCGAAATTCCCCCGAATACCCCATCCGATGGACAGGGAGAGGGGCACGAGGAGCCATTCCCAACCGAAGCCGTAGATCACAGTCTCCCTATTTGTCTCTGAGGGCGATGACGGGGTCGAGGCACATCGACAGGATGCCAGCGCCGGCATAGGGGACGATCCCCTGGTCGATCCGGTACGCGAATTTGGAGAGCCAGTCTTCCATCACGAGGTAAGCGACGGGCCAGGCCAGGAGATTGGCGATGGCGACGAGGCGAACGAACTCGTCAGTGAGCAGGAGTACGATGTTCTGCTCGGTCGCACCGATCGCTTTCCGAATGCCGATTTCCTTCGATCGCCGCTCGGTGGTGAACGCTGCGAGACCGAGCAGTCCAAGACAGGCGACGAAGACGGCGAGAGAGAACGCGATGGTACAGATGGTCTGGAAACGCACGTCGCGTCGGTGCTCCAACTCGAGTCGATCGTCGAGGAAGGCGTAGACCATCGGCCGATGGGGGATCAGCTCGCGCCAGGTCTGTCGCAGGAAGGTCATCAGTTCGTCGAGTTGGTCCGGAACAAACCGCAGGGTGACGACACGATACCGTCGCGGCTCGTAGACGAACACATACGGACCGATAGACTCATAGAGATCACGTGTGTGGTGATCGGCGACAACACCGATGATGTGACCCTCTTTACCTTCCCATTGGAATGGTGCGCCCACGGGATCTTCAAGCCCCCAGCGCGAAACCGCAGTTTCGTTCAGGATGAAGGCTTCGTCGAAGTCGAGCTGTCGAGCAGGGGAGAAATTCCGTCCGGCGACGAAGTCGACTCCGATGTAGGGGAACCAATTCTCGTCGATGGCGAAATTGCGAACCTCGAATTCGATCCCAGGTGTGAGCTCGAAGGTGGTGCGTCGCGCCGTCCAGCCTTCCCCGGGGAGGCTCGCGGAAGCCGAACTGTCGATCACGGCGGGATGGTTGGAGAATCGTTCCTTCACCATCTGAAAATTGGGTCTCAGCCGACTTTCGTTGTCGAAGATCCGTACGGCGAGAATGTTCTCCCGGTTGAACCCGAGGTTTTTCGCTCGAACGTAGCCCAGCTGTCGAGTTGCCACGAAGGTCCCAAGCACGAGAACGACCGCGAGTGCGAACTGGACCACGACGAGGGGTTTTCTGAACGCGCCCCCTGCCACGGAAGTGGAACCACGGAGAGAACGTGCGGTGTCGAACGCGGACAGATACAGTGCAGGATAGGCACAGGCGAGAACGCCGACAGAGATCGCGATGCCGATGAGGCTGAGGAGGACGCGGATGTGGGTGAGGTCGAGGGCAACGGGATAGTTGAGGAAGCTTTGCCATGCTGGCAGTGCCAGATAGCTCAGTCCGATGGCGAGCGGGAGGGAAATGGCGACGGTCAGCAGAGACTCGATAAGGAACTGAACGATCAGCGCGGTGCGGAGCGCGCCGATGGATTTCCGAACCTCGACCTCCCTTGCCCGTCCGATGGATCGAGCCGTGGCCAGGTTCATGAAGTGAGACATCCAACGGCGAGGACCGCGGCCGCGATGAGGATGAGTGTCCGCAGGTATTCCGGATTGCCCTGACCCATGCCCGAGGCCAGGCCGTCGATACTGTTGGGGAAGTCCTCCTTCACGTGGAGACGCATCCGGAGGAATCCCTGCAGGCGGAATCTTTCTTCGGCCTAGTCCGCGTCCGGGAGGATCGTCGCTGCGAAACGAGGTAGCTTGGTCTCGAGTGCGCTGGCGTCGGTGCCCTCGCGTAGCCGGATAAAAGTGACGGTCTGTCTTCGACGGCGGGATTGGCGGAAATCGTCCCAGCTCGCGCGATTCCGGATGTTCGTGGGGATGGAGCCGGTGATGAAGTTGAACCGGATCATCGAATTTGCCGGAAGGGGCTCGAGGATGCCCGTGACGGTGTAATCTCCGTCCTGACCGTGCATCACCTTCCCGAGCGGATCCTCATCGCCGAAGAACTCTCTGGCGATGTCAGGATTGAGGACCACGTTGTTCGGCTCCGTCAATGCGGTCTGCTGGTTTCCCCGCCCAAGCTTCATTCCGAAAAAGTCGAAGAAATTCGTGTCGGCGAATCAGATGTCCGTGCGGCGGCTGTGCTCCCCGAATCGGATCCAGCGCGCTCCGATTCGCACACGACTCATTTCCTCGACTTCGGGAAAGGTCCCCACGAGTGCTGGGCCGACCGCTCCGCTCAATCTCTCGAACGGTTTACGCATCTGTCCAAGGCTCGTCGAAGCAGGTCCCTCACGCAAGACCCGGTAGATGCGATGGGCGTTCGGGCGGAAGGTGTTCCACGACCTCTCGAAGTCGACGTAGAGATAGATGAGGATCGCGCACGCCATTCCGATCGACAAGCCGAGGATGTTGATGAGGGCGTAGCCTCGTTGCCGGAGAAGGTTACGGGAGGCGAGGGTGAAGTAGCCTGAGAGCATTGGATTCAGTCTTGTTCGCGTTTTGTTCTTTCGAACAGGAAGCCTTGAGGGACGGCTGTGACGTCTCCCTGGCCCGCTGCTTCGGACGGAAGACCGCCAGTTGTGCCGCGATGCTCAGAGTTGGACTCAACTAGAAAGAGCCAGTTGGGGAAGGATTCGGGTAATTTCAATTCACATTTCGAGAAGTTGCTGCCAGAGGTCGGGATCGACGGGAATGCCGTTGGTCAGGCTGTCGCGGCGGATGGCGAGCATGCCTTCGCCAGGGAAGCGGACATTGTCGCCGGCGTCGAGGGGGGCCGCGCCGAGGAAATCGGTGACGATCGCGTCAATCTTCTGGTCGGCCTCTTCGCCGAGTTGAGAGACGTCGATGGCGATGTAGACCTGACTGACGGCAGTCTCGTGAGGCCGGGTACCGATTTCGTGGGTCGCGTCGCCGTCGGAGATGACCGAAGCGAGGATGTCGAGGACGAGAGCGAGGCCGGAGCCTTTCCAATAGCCGATGGGAAGCGCACGTCGGGATTCCAGGATGGCGCCCGGGTCAGTCGTGAGTGCGCCGTCGTCGTCGTAACCTCCAGGGAGGAGTAGCGACTGACCCCGATGCTGCATCACTTCCAGCTTGCCGTTGGAGTACTGGCTCATCGCCATATCGAGAAGAACCGGACCGTCCTTGCGTGGGATGCAGACGACCATCGGGTTGTTTCCGATCCGCTTCTGGGCGGAGCCCCAGGGGGGCATCAGCACCGTGGTATTCGTCCAGCAGATGCCGATGTAGCCGGCGTCGGCGGCTTGCAGTCCGAAAGCACCGGGACGCATCCAGTGGTTCGTGTTACGGAGACCGACACCGCCCAGCGCATTTTCTCGCGCGAGCTCGATGGCTCGTCCCATGGCGAATTCGGCATTGAGAAGGCCGATTCCCCGATGGCCGTCCCATTGCTCGAGGGCGCCGAAGGCTCGGACAAGTGTGGGTTCGACGTTGGGATCCACTTTGCCGGATTGGACGCCGGCGACGAAACCGGGAAACCGGTTCAGTCCGTGGGAATAAACCCCGTCACGTGTGTTCTCGGCGAACAGGGCCGCAGTGCGGTCGGCTTTGGGCTCGGTAAGACCCGCATTGAGCAGGATGCGCTTGAATTCGGCTTCCAGTCGGTCGAAAGGTACGCGTTCCATCGGTTCCTCGATCTTCTGTCGCGGGATTGGGGCATCTGTTGGTCAGGGTGAGTGTGGATGGTATATTCGACGTGCAGCGAGATCAAGTACGGCGACGCCCTGCCCTTTGGGGCTCGAGATCAATCGTATGAGGTGCAAATGAGGGACTGGCAGGAAGGTTTAATCGATCCCGAATCGCTGGCCGCCGATCCGGTCGATGAGTTCCTGAAGTGGTACGAAATGGCGAAAGCTTCGGACGATATGCTGCCCGAAGCGATGTCTCTGGCGACGGTCACGGCAGACGGCCGGCCGACGGTCAGGGTGGTTTTGATGCGAGGCTGCGACGAACGGGGCGTGAGCTTCTTTACGAACTATGACAGCCCAAAGTGTGTCGATATGGAGGCCAATCCAAACGTCGCTCTCGCGTTTCACTGGAAGCCGATCTATCGTCAGGTGCGGATCGAGGGCCGGGTGACGCGGGTCTCCACGGAGGAGTCGAAGACCTATTGGGAGTCGCGCGCCCGTGGGAGCCGGCTCGCGGCGTGGGTGTCTGAGCAAAGTGCGGAAGTCGATGTCTGGGAAACGCTGGCCGAGAAAGTCGAGCAGTTGGAGAAGGAGTGCCCGAACGACGACATTCCCCTCCCGCCATTCTGGGGCGGTTACATCGTAGAGCCCTCGCGATTCGAGTTCTGGCTGAGTCGAGAGAGCCGGCTGCACGATCGGTTCCTTTATCAAAAGCAGGATGGGGGTGGGTGGAGAGTCGCTAGGTTACAGCCGTAGGAACCAGCTCGTAGAAGGCGCGGTGGTGTTCGTGTAATCGTCGTGTGCGCTGAAGGCGCACCATCCTTCAGCCCTGGGTAACAAACCAAAGGCATCCATGACGAAGCTCAGTGTCAACGTGAATAAAGTGGCGTTGCTGCGAAACAGTCGGACGATCGGGATTCCGAGCGTCGCGCAGGCGGCACAGGTGTGCGTGGAGGCGGGATGCCACGGGATTACGGTGCATCCTCGCCCGGACGAACGACATATCACCTACCGGGACGCGTACGAGCTTGCGGATGTGGCGACCGGGGTGGAATACAACATCGAGGGGAACCCGTTTCCCGAATGGTTGGAGATCGTCAGAAAAGTGAAGCCCGACCAGGCTACGCTCGTGCCCGACGATCCCGAAGCGTTCACCTCGGATCACGGGTGGGACCTGAAGGACCATGGGACCGTCGAGCGATTGAAACCCATCGTGTCAGAGCTGAAAGATCTGGGGATTCGCGTGAGCCTGTTCATGGATCCGGAACCCGATCAGCTTCAGCTGGTGAACGAGGTCGGCGCGGATCGAATCGAGCTCTACACAGAACCCTATGCTGCCGCCTTTCGGGGCAAGGACGTGGGGCCGGTCTTCCGTCAGTTTGCCGATGGAGCGAAGCTGGCTCAGGAACTGTGGCTGGGCGTGAATGCGGGTCACGATCTTAATCTCGAAAATCTGGGAGAGTTCGTGACGATTCCGGGGATTCTGGAAGTGTCGATCGGCCACGCCCTGGTCGGGGACGCGATCTTCATGGGGCTGGAGGCGACAGTGAAGGCGTATCTGAAGGTGCTGGGGTACGACGTGTAACGCTACGCGGACCTGATTGCTTGAAAGCAGAGAGCCCTGACGACGATTCGTCAGGGCTTTTTCATTCGATCGACGTGGGACAGAAAGGCGAGGGAAACGGGAGGCAGGTTGAGCTGATCCGCATGTTCGATCACCACCCATTCCGCGGCCAATTCCCATTCGTCGGGATGAATCTGGCCGACTTCCCGTGTGCCCTCGGCCGTGAAGACGCACTGGATGGAGTCCGGATATGGATAGGGATAGTCATCGGGTCTGGGCGTGAGGTGGCGATAGTGCACAAATCCAATCGGATGCAGGTCGCCGACTTCCCATCCCGTTTCTTCGACCAGCTCCCGCCGCAGCGCAGCGTCGTGCGATTCTTCAGCCTCGATACGTCCACCCGGCACGAGATGGCGACCGTTCGGAGTCGTAACAACGAGGACTTCACGATCGCGCGTGACGACCGCGCGTACCGAGGACACGATCTCAGCCGTCGGCTCTACCGCGGTGACGTAGGTCCGGAGGTGGACGCGGATTCTGTTCGGCCAGTCCGCGGTCTCTTTGCAGACCGGATCGAGCTCGGGGAAGAGCAGATCGAGCGGTGCACCCATATCAGGTAGGACCTTCGTTGCGCCACCATCGCACCTCGTTGCTTCCTCGCTCGGCGCCTGCGATGATGTCGAGCCGACCGTTGCCGGTGAGGTCGGCGACGATGACCTGATTGGCCTTCGGCCATTGGTCCTTCAGGATCTGCATTGACCAGTCGCCGCGAGGATCGCCGTCGTGCTTGAAAACGGCCAGGCGACCGTCGTCGCCCCAGGCGGTCGCGACGATTTCCAACTGGCCGTCGTTGTCGAGATCGGCGGACAGGGCTTCAAATGCATTGGGGAAAGAGTCGCAAACGACGTGCTTCGTCCAGTCCCCGGTCGGGTCGCCCTGGTGCTCGTACCATACGATCTGGTGATCGACGGGACCCCGCTCCTTGACGAGCCGCATTCCGAGCGCCATCACGAGGTCGATGCCGCCGTCTCCGTCCATGTCGGCGGGATGACCGTGGATGGGCTGGGGCGGCGTGTCGATGACGTGCTTGATCCAGGATTCGCTGACAGGATCGCCGGGGTTCTCGTACCACGCGACCTCGTCGTGGAGAAGCGCCGATACCATCAAGTCCACACGCCCGTTTCCGTTCACGTCGACCGCGCAGACGGTTCGGGTTTCGGCGATGTCTCTTTCAATCGTGTGTTGAACCCATTCGCCGTCGCGATTTTCGAACCAGGTGAATTGGTTTCCCTTCCTCCAGCTCGAGGCTGCGACGTCGAGACGTCCGTTGCCCGTAAAGTCGGCGGCAACGACGTCGTAGGATCCGGGCAGACCATCGCGGGTGATGTGGTGGTGCGACCAATTCCGGCGATCTCGCGGGTCTCCATCGTAAACGAACCACAACACGCCGCCGTTGATGTTGTCGACACTGAGGATCTCAGGCTTCCAGTCGCCGTTGAGATCGGCGATGGTGTGGCGTTCGAGCCATTCGCCCGTGCGTTCGTGGATGACGTGATGGGTGAAGTTTCCGTCGCCGTCGTTCTCGAACCAATACAGGCCGACATCGGTGTCTGTGGAAATGAGGTCGAGACTACCCGTGCCGGTCAAATCGGCCGTGGAGAGGCCGAAGGAGTAAGTGTAGCCGTCGTGAATCAAGTGTTCGGTGAAGCGAATGTCGCTCATCGTGGGTCGCCGTTGGAAGACGGGATTGTCGTCGGGAGTGTATGACTATCGGTAACGCGTGGCTGGCGAAATGTCAACGGGAGCACGAGGGTAAACGGGTCCGGACTGATGACCACTGGAATAGCCGGGCTCGACTGGAAGCTGTGTTAAATCTCCGTACGTTCGGGGATTTGACGGACTGTCGATGGCGTGGAGAACCATCGAATCGATGTGGTTCGATATGCTACTCGCGTCGCAGCTCCGGGGCGGCATCGATTCGAGCCGTCGCGATGGTGTGCCACGCGACCGTTGCGGTGGCGAGGAGCAGGATGGCCAGGGTGGGTGCGACTATCATTCAGGCCTCTATTACTCGGAGCTTCTGTTCCATTCGTGACTGCATCGGACGACAGATGAGGTACGCGAACAACAGAGCGTAGAAGATGCTCAGCGAGAGCAATCCTGCGATCGGCCCGATGTGATCCGCCACGTCGGCCCAGTTGGCAGATAGCGAGAATCCGAGGAGAAAACTGGCCCAACCTCCCACTTGAACCGCAGTCTTCGCTTCTGACCATCTGTGGGCTGCTTCTCTGATTTCGCTGGTTTCCAGGCTGCCCGAATAAATCGATCGAATAAGGAGCGGAATGCTTACACCGTTTAACAGAAGCGAGCTTAGCGTGAAACCAGCCAGGAACACCACGGTAGGCTTGTCCAGTATCCCGCGGAGATCCCCTTTGGTGACAAAAACACCAAGGACCACCACCCCGGTTGCGAGGAGCAACCCCAGTAAGCGCATCATTTTTCTCTCCTTTCTTTCAGGAAGCGAGGTGCTTCGTGATAAACCTTCAGCCTGTCTGGCAACTTCGAATGAACCGTTGGAACCGGAGAGACGATTTCCCCAGCCTGCTCTGAACGGATTCGTAGAGTGGTTTCAATCGCTTCACCCCTCGCCAGAGGATATTCAGTCTCAATCCGCTCCGGCCAGCCTGGCAACGTGCTCTGAACGACGAGGATGATGACGGCTGCTGCGACTACGATCGGTCGCCAGTAATCTCGAACACGACCACGACGTCCTTCTTCCAGGATGGTCTCGATCGAGGCAAGACGGGGTGCATCCTGTCCGAGCGCATCATATCGGTCGAGGGTGGTCTCCGTTTCAGACAGGACTCGCTGGCAAGTTTCACACGTCGCCAGGTGTGCCTGCCATCGCTTCCGCTCCACATCCGACAGGTCTCCGTCCAGCCAGAGCAAGACGCCTTCGGCTTCAAACGATTCGCATAAATTAGTTCTGTTCATTCCAGGTCTCTCCCGTCTTCTCGCAAGAACTGTAGCTCCTGCCGGAGCTTTGTGGTGGCGTAGCGTATATGGCTGAGTACGTTGTTGAGTGGCTCACCGGTGATGTCGGCAATCTTTCGGAACTTGAGATCGCTGTGTTGTCGGAGCAGAAAGACTCGGCGCTGAGGTTCGGAGAGCCGGGCGAGAGCAAGACCGAATTCGCGGCGGATGTCTTCCTGTCCCCAGGGAAGCGCCGGGACGCTGGCCGGGATCGATGGCGTGTTCCACTGCGGTTTCTGAGAGATCCTCCGGACGACGCTCGCGCTGGCGCCATTCATCGAGGGCCAGGTTGTGGGCCAGGCGAAATAACCAGCTGCTGAATCGCCCTCGCTCTTCGTAGCGCTGAATCTTCTCGATCACCTGGGTAAACGTATCCTGCACGAGGTCCTCCGCGGCTTCGCGGTCCCCCACATAGCGCAGCAGAAACGTGAAGACCTGACGGTGATACCGATAGACGAGGGCTTCGAATGCCCTCGCATCACCGTTTCGATACCGCTCGACCAGTTTTGAATCCGCCGCGTCCATTCCACCTCTAAGAAGGATAACGGTCGTCGGGGTCGGTTTATTGTGGCTTGATGCGAGAAATTCTACGACAGGGTGGGACTACGAAGAGCGGGTGGTCGTGAAGATCTCGGTAAATTCGTCCCAGTGATCGAATTCAACGTCGGCGGAAGGGGTCTTGTCTTCGAATCCACGAGAATTGTAGAGGAAGGCTGCCATCCCGACGGCCTTGGCTCCCGCCACATCGACGGGGGCCACGTCGCCCACGAACCAGCAGTCGGTCGGGTCGAGACCGAGTCGATCGGCCGGGATGCGCATCAAGAGAGGGTGGGGTTTCTGGAGTCCGTAATCCGTGCTGGAGACGATGAAGTCGAAGTAGGTATCGAGCTCGTTCTGTTGGAGGTGCCAGTCGAGGGCGCGATAGCCGAAGGGCGAGTTGCTGATGATGGCCATCGGCAGTCCCGCCCCGCGAATGGTCTGGAGGGCATTTTCGATGCCCGGTTTGTGCGAGAACGTGTGGGCGGCCTTGCAGAACTCGAGATCGACGTCCTCGGGAGGGATGTCGAAATGCATGCCCAGACGGTGATAGATCAGAAGGCTGCGGATCACGCCGGGCGGCTGAACCTCTCACACGTGTTCGGGCAGGGCCTCGACGGATTCCGACTCCATCTGGAGGATGTCGTCGAGGGTGGCCCCTGTAGGGTTGTGGGCGATCTCGAGCAGGCGCGTATGGCCTGCACTTTCTCCGTATCGGTCGTTGTTCAGGACGGTGTGACCGAGGTCGAAGAAGACAGCTTTGGGGAAGGAGATGGCCATCGTCAGTCTCCCACCGGGACAGACACTGTGAAGCGTTTGATGTCCATTTCGGGAGAGCCTCCGTTCTTGGAGTGGAAGTGACCGGCAAGCAAGTCAGCGAAGTGGATCCGCTAGCTCGTCGGGCGCAACGAATACGGTTCCGTGTCTGGCGCCCTCCGGAAGGTGGAGGTCGTTGGTACGGTCCGTCCAGTTTTCGAGATCGTTCGAAACGAGCAATCCGTATTGCCCGTCCGTGTACCGATCGAAGTAGACGTGCCAGAGGTCACCGATCCGGATGGCGCTGGGACCCTCGGACCAATAGTCGCCGGTGATTGGCTGGGATGCGGTCGAGTAAGGGCCGACGGCTCGATCCGCGAAGGCGATTTTGATGTTCTTCTGGGGCGTGAAAGGTTTGTTGGTCTCGTCTTTGAGGAACATCACGTACCGATCGGCGTCGCCGACGATGCAGGCGTCGATGACGTTGAAACCGGGATCGTAAAGGAGACACGTGTCACTGAGGGCCTCGAAGTCCGGTGTGGCTGTACAATACATTCGATGGTTCCGGCCTTCACCGGCCCGCCCGTGGTTGCTCTGGCCGTCGGTGTCAGGGAAACGACCTGGAATCGTGGTGGCCCAATAGATCAGATAGACGCCTTCGTTGGAATCGTAGGTGATCTCCGGAGCCCAGCAGTTTTGGGCGTCCGGTTCGTGCTCCATCACGGGAAGGAATCTCTGCTCTGACCAACTCCTGAGGTCTTCGGAGTACGCATAACCGATGCCCTTTTCGCCCCAGCTGACGGTCCAGACCATATGGAAGAGGCCGTCGGGGCCGGGCCGGATGCACGGATCCCGCATCAATTTGTCTTCTCCAACGGTGGGTGAGAGGATTCCACGGTCCCCGTTCAGAACAGCCCAGTCCAGTCCCTCGTGGCTGCAGGCGAGGTGGAGACCGTCCTCACCGTTCTTCTTGAAGTAGGAGAAGTAGTACATCTACTCGAGATCCTGGACGAGCCGGTCGGCCAGCGCTTCGCCGGCGATCCGGTTGCCACGTGCGTTCCAATGGGTGTCCTGAAGATGATACGTTCGTCCCTGTTTCTGATGCTTCGAGAGGAGGGGCAGCGTGTCAAGGTAGGCGATACCCTGTTGTTCGCAGAAGCGTGCGATCCGGGTCTGGGGGTAAAATCGATCGAAGCGGCCGGGGTGATCGACATCCCGAAGCAGTTCGTTCCAGAGATCGTCCTCGATCTGAAACTGATCGGGGATGACGAGAACGAGCAGGCGAGAAGTGGTTAGGGTGTTGGCGCGGGCGAGAGCTTCGAAAAAGTCGCGATAACGCGACTCTATTTCCACGCTTGTCGTGTCACAGACGGGCAAGCGCTGGCTCTCCCATCGAAGGAACGTTTCCCGGTCGAGGTGGGGAGGTTCCTTCGTCCAATCCTCGAGGTATTCGGGATGCGTTTCGGATACCGCGGCCTGGGGCGTATCCTCGACGGCGACCGCACCACCCAGGCCCTTCATGCCGAGGTAGTCTGCGAGATCGACAAGGGATTTACCTTCCGCCCGCAGGTTGGAGTAGACCGAGTAGGCCCGAGAGATGTAGGTCGAGAACAACCAGTCCTGAATCAGATATCGATCCCGTCTGGATGGGCGGCGGATGCCGTCCATGTCATTGCCGACGAAGACGCACAGGACAACTTTCGACGGATTGTAGGCAAGGGCTTCCTGCTCCAGGAGATGGAGGTATTCCCGCATTCCGGTTGCCGGAATGCCAAAATTGTGGACTCCGATCCGGTCGAAACGATCGCTGAGGGAGGCCTTCAGTCGATTCTCTGCGACGGTCGCGAAGTTGTACTCATAGGGCACGATGCCCACGCCGAAGGAGTCGGCGAGGAGCGCGATGACGAGATCGTCAGCGTCAGCGGCAAAGAATTCGTGGTCGTGGTAGCCCAGGCTGGAATAGCGAAATCCGAAGCCGGTCGAGTGAGGTTTGACGCGCCACACGTCGATCATGGACGCGGCCGACGTGGGATCGAAGAAGATGCGAGAGGGATAAACCCGGCTGATCGCGAGCAGGCCGACTTCAAGCAGCAGGGTTCCGATGACGACGTTGGCGACGAGGATGTCGAGCAGGCGACGCCAGGGGAAGGTCACGATGCCGGCGGAAAGGACGTAGCCAACGGAGGCCGTTCCCGCCAGAGCGGTAAAGAAAAAGACACGCGCTACCGGACGGCCGAGCCATCCGGCGCTGACGAGCATCGATCCGGCGAGGAGTGAGACGAGAAGCGCGTAACCTCCGGCACGGGCGAAACGGGTGAGGTTGAACGTGGGAAGGCGATTGCCGCGAACCTGAACGGTGAGGTAGAGGGCGGAACCAGCCTGCAAGACGACGGACAGGATGAGTGTGAGACCGTCGCTCTGGGGCAGGAGGGTGCCGGACGAGAAGGTCATCCACAGGTCGAAGCAAGCGACGGCGTGAATCAGGGACAGCAGTCCGATGGACGCGTGGCGAGCGGTCATGGGGTCGTCGTGACGTAAGGCGGACCGCCGCGCAGATTCACGAGATATCGACCCAACGCTTGTAGAAGAAGTCGCTGCTCTCGTCGTCGTTGAGGTTGGCCATGATTTCGAAGAGCCACAGGTCGAGCGGTTCCTCGTGACGGTCCCAGCGGGGGAAGGGGTTGTCGTCGCGGCCAGTGATCTTCGCGCCGATCTGGTGCAGCATGGCGAGACCGAGTTCCGGGATGTCGAGTCGACGAATGCCGCCTTCGTCCATCACCTTTTCGAAGAGATACGACATCATCACGCCGCCGGGGATGAAGGGGAGCGCGCGCGTGCGCATCGTGGGGAAGAAGACGTCGATCCAGGGCTTGCGCTGGCTGTAGGCCTCGGCCGTGGCTTGCTGAATGATGTCCTTGGGCAGGAAAAGGCTCGTGGAATACGATCCCCATCGTCCGTAGGTTGACGAATCGGGATTTCGGCTGCCGCGATCTAGGCTGCCGCGCCAGTCGCAGAACGCGGCGCATTCGATTCCGACCCCCGCTGCTTCGAGCGCGCTCGCGAAACCTACGGCGAGCTCGCCCATGATGAGTTTGGTGGTTTCGATGTTACGCTCGGGTAGCGGTGAGAGCTGCCACTGGTAAAGGCCGTCCGAGTCGACGTCCTTTACGAAGACGGGGGGCATGTCGGGAAGGGTCCCGGAGCTTGCGGCTGCGCTCCCGTTGACGTAGATGACCTGGTCTGCGCCCCTGGCCTTGAGCAGATCGAGCATCTTTTCGAAGCCTTCTCCCTCTACGGCGACGCCGTCGTTGAGCCAGGTGAATTTGTCCGCGTGATCGGCTGCTGCCGATTCCATGGCCACGCCGGATTCGAATTCCATCGATCGTTTCATGTCCCGGCCGACGACGGTGAGGCTCCCGAGCCGGTCGAGGTGGTTGAGTCCGGCGATGGCGATGGCACCACCGATACCGCGCCCCGTGGCGCCGATGAGGACGAGATGCTTGCCATCGATCCACGAGAGATCGTACTCACCACTGTCGATCCGGGGTTTCTGGTCGTCCCAAACACGTTCGAGGAGATTGGCGGCGTCCTGCGGGTAGGCGGCGATCTGCTCCTTGGAGGGGCGTGTTACCGCGGGTGCGCCTTCCTGGATGCGCAGGCCGGGGGTCGGGTCGGCGAAAGGACTACGTTGCATTCAACCTCCTGAAACGAATTGGGAGTCCTACGGGCCCTTGAACCCGAGGACGACGAGGAGACAGGATCCGTCGGCGATGAAGTTGAGACCCAGCTCTTCGGCTCGTTGGATTGCAGCCGGACTCTCCGCGCCGGGTTGCATCCAGAGATTCTGGACGCCTGCCTGATGAGCGTCCTCGACGATCGTCTCGGTCACGTGAGGGGGTGTGATGATGGACACGCTCTCGACCGGATCGGGGACAGCCTGCAGCGAGGGATACGCGGGCAGACCCTCGATGTCGCCGCCCCGTGGGTTGATGGGATGCGCCGATCGGTTGTTCTGCAGGTAGCAACGAAGCACCTTGTTCCCGTATTTGCTCCGGTCGCGGGATGCGCCTACGACGGCGAAAACAGGGGCTTCAAGAAAGGTGTCGATACGCGTGCCGATGTCCATCGAATTGTCCGAAATTATGCGTGAGAGGCCCGTGTCGCGGGGTCAATATGAGACGAACGACGCTTTTGATCAAGATCCGCCGAGGATGGAATGATCGAACCCTACACTGACGTGATTCGGCCGTTCCTGCTTCAATACGAAGCCGAACGGACACACGCGTGGGCTCTGGGGGCCGCTTCGATAGCGGGATCCCTGAGACCGGCTCGGTGGCTCGTCGACCGCGTGTGTGGTTTCGAGGACTCTTCCCTCGAGGTCGATCTTTGCGGGATGTCGCTCCCGAACCCGATCGGTCTCGCGGCGGGTTACGACAAGAGCGGGACGGCGATCGAGGGGTTAAGCGCCCTTGGCTTCGGTCATCTGGAGATCGGATCGGTGTCGATCGATGCCTCAGAGGGGAATCCGGCGCCGCGACTGTTCCGACTGCCGGAGGATCGAGCCGTGGTCGTTCACTACGGGTTGCAGAACGATGGGGCTGCGATCGTGCAGGAGCGTCTCGCCGGCCGTCGGACCTCGGCCGTCGTGGGGACAAACATCGTAAAGACGAATCGTGGCATCGACGCGTCTCCGGAAACTGCAGACGCCATCGTCGACGAATACGTTCGAGCGGTGAAGGTCCTGGCAGGGGTCTCTGACTATCTGACGCTGAACCTGAGCTGTCCGAACACGGAGGACGGTCGCGATTTTTTCGCCGATCCTGCACACACACGACAACTGATGGAGGCGTTGAAAGGGGAAGCGATCGGGTGTCCGGTGTTCCTGAAGGTCTCACCGCTGGGTGGAGACGAAGCCGCAGACGGGTTGCTGGAGGCAGTGAACGAAGCGTCGTTCGTGTCCGGGTTCATTCACAACCTTTCGCCGGGGATCGAGGCGAAAGTTTCGGGTGACACGCGAGGGATGGTGGGCGCGTTGGCGGGGCGGCCGGTGTCCGGTCAGATGAACGAATGTCTGAGAAGGCTTTACGTAAGGATGGATCGTCGGAGATACTCGATCCTGTCCGCGGGAGGTGTGGCGACCGCTCAGGACGCATACGACAGAATTCGTCTGGGTGCATCTTCCGTACAGCTGCTGACCGCGCTCGTCTATGAAGGGCCCTGTGTGGTGAGACGGATCAAGGAAGGAATGTGCGAATTGCTGAAGCGCGACGGATTCTCGAACGTCGCGGAAGCGGTGGGGGTAGGAGAGGAATAGAAAAACGCGCAGGGGAGTCGTATGGAAACGGGCTGAGCGATCCCTGTGGAGGGAAGCTCAGCCCGTGTTGCTTCAGGCCGCGGCGGGAACCGATTGCCCTGAACTGGCGAGGGCACTCTGAACGCTGGCGAATGTTTTGAACCGATCCACGCGCGCGGCCTTCAAGATGCGACCGATTTTGCTCGATTCCGAGATGACGAGCAGCAGGTCGCCTCCTCGTTCGGCGAGTCGCTGCTGTGTCAGGATCAACTCATCGAGAATGGGCGGTCCGAACCAGCGGGTGGACGAACAGTCGACGACCAGACGCTTTCGGGTCGCCGACCTCTCTCGGGTCCCCGCCAGAACTTCTTCGATGTCGAACCGTAGTCGCCTGCGATCCTCCGCACTGTAGATCGGCGACTCGACTTTCATGACAACAGCTCCGTCGTTGATCTGATCCTGCCCTGTCATCTTCCTGTCCCTTCCGTTGGTGTGTGGCGAGGAGATCTGCAACCACAATGCCAGTTCGAAAAGAACAGTTAAGGGGTTGATAATTATGGAATTAGGGAATTGTACACCTGCGAGAGTTGGTGAGATCCGCCAGCTGTTGCGGTGAGAAGGGCCGATTGTTCTCCCGCTCTCCCCTTCTGCTCTCTACTTCCCGACGGTTCCGATATACACCGCGAAATGCTCATTCCCATCCAGCCCCAACAGGCGATTCAGGTCGTCGTCCTGGAAGGCCGCCGTTGTGCAGACGCCGCACCCAATGGCCTGACCGGCCGTGTACAGATTCTGGCCGACGTGGCCGGCATCGAGGTGGATGTAGCGGTAGCCACGGTCTCCGTATCTCCAGGTCATGCGGTGGGCTACGGCCGTCCACACGAAAGCGACGGCGCACTGGTCGATGAGGTCGGGCTGAAGTGTGGTCTGGGCGAGGGCGGATGCGAGGTCGGGATCCTCGCGAAGGGTCTCGATCTGGTGGGTGGGACCGATGTATCGATACAGACCCAGGGCGATATCGGTCACTCTCTTGATCAGAAGAAACGTCTCGAGGGGATGCCGGGCTCCCGCCGAGGGTACGGTCTTGAAGACGTCGTGCCCGTCGACCTCACGGATTCCCTGCGTCGCCCAGAGGAGATACGACAGGTCGGCGGATGAAAGGTCAGTCTCGATCAGGTAGTCACGCTTGGAGGTGCGACCGGCGATGGCCTCAGTGACGTCGATCGATCGCATTTCCGCTGTTTGGGGGTCGGGCAGATCGAGGCACGATCCACGTGGTTCGATGAAGGGTGGGGCGGGTGGGAGTTGCCTGGATTGATCGGTAGGTTCAAGAAACTTGAACTGAGTCTTCCGCATGAAATCGCGGCCTACTGCAGGTCGCTTCTTTCGCTTCATCCGTACCTCGATCGAGAACCTCTTCGCCCGCTGCGAAGAGGAGGTGTTAGAGTCAGTGTGTGTCCGGGTTCGCGGGGATGGCGTCGGTCGGAACGATGCCGTTCGGCGACGCTTCCACGCAGAAATGCTTCAGACCGTTCGTCACGACGAGGTAGCGTGCCCCGATGGTATGGTTGTACTGCCCAATCTGGTCGAACGCGCGCTGATCGATACGGACGTCAGGGGCTTTGCATTCGGCGACGATCACCGCGTTTCCAGATCGGTCGTGAATGATGATGTCCGCACGGTAGGGTACCCCCATCCGCTCGAAGCCCGTTTCAATGCCGGTGCGCCCGGCGGGGTAGCCCAGGTCTTCCACGAGATGGCGGACCATGTGCTGACGGACCCATTCCTCGGGTGTGAGTACGAGCCACTTGCGCCGGATCGCATCGAAGATTTCGGACTGGCCTGCCTGGTCTCGAATCTCGAAGTCGTAGGTGCGCGGAAAGTTGAGAGATTCCATAACACGACGGAGAGCGTCGATCAGCCGAACAGTTCCTTGTATTCGCGATCGAACTCTTCGCTGTCATCATCGAGACGGCGATCGAGGGTTATGCCGGGGAGGGCACCGGTCAGCGCGCCGCTCAGGAACTCCCCACGGTAGCCGCCGTCAGGGTAATGGAGCGTGCGGCCGCTCGGCCATCGGATCGAGTGGATCTGGCGGCGTGCGGGCACCCTGAATTCGGGATCGACGTGATAACGCTCGACCGCATCTTCGTCGAGGGTGACGCCGAGCCCAGGGGCTTCGGGAACGGGAACGTGACCGCCTTCGATCGTGAAGTCGGTAATGAGGGGGTTCTCGTAGACGTTGATACAGGGGATGTAGGGCCACCTTGCCATTTTCAGGACGGCGCCGAGATGAACGGACCACAGGGTCGTGAGTCCGGTCCCGACGAGCTGCAGCCAGAAGGGCATGTTGGCGTGCTCCGCGACGGTGGCCTGGGACGTCACGGCGGCTGCACCGCCACTCACGACGAACCCGTCACAGACCGCCTCGCGAATGGCGGTCATGATGGGTGGGGTGCCGAAGTGCATGGCGATCGGAGTGTCGATTTTCTGACGCAGGAGGGCGTTGCCTGCGACGTCGCTCTGAGGGATGGGCGATTCGACGATTGCAAAGTTCGAATGACGGGATTCAAGACGTCGCAGGAGCGGGGTGGCGATGTCTTCCCCGAGCAGAAGGCCGTTGAAGTCGACGTCCAGCTTGAAGTGCGAAGGCACCGCCTCACAGACGGCTTCGAGCTGCTGTTCGATGTCGAACCACGGGCGGGCTTTGGCCTTCATCGAGGTAAAGCCCATCGACTCGGCCGTTTTTGCCTCTCTTGCCCACTCTTCGGGTTTCATGTCCTGCGCCCACCAGGATACGGGGCAGGCATCACGGTGCTGGTGGCCGAGCAGCCGATGGCACGGCAGGTCTGTCAGCTTGCCCGCAAGGTCGTAGAGAGCCATCTGAATGCCAATCCCGAGACTGTCGTCGCTCAGCAGATCGAAGACGTTGTGCCCGATCGCCTGGCCGAACCGATCGTCTGTCGAACGGGGAGAGCCGTAGAAGGGAAGGTTTTCGCCGACACCTTCGACGCCGGACGCGGACCTTATGCGGAACAGGTCGACGACGCCGAAGTCGGGGACGCGGATGTCCTTTACTTCTCGGCATCGGGGGTGAAAGGGGACGTGAATACGTGTACGTTCGATCGATTCGACGATGCCCTGATTTTTCATAGGATCATTCCTTGATAGTCTTTCGACTCCTGCCTCCACTTGCGCGAGTTACGGCACAGACAATAAGTCTGGCTGCTCACGAAATGGGCTGCGGATAGATGCGTTTCCATCCGCCTTCGCCTTTCGCGAAAACGGGGTCCTCCCAATCCGTTTGATGATTCTTCTCCTCGTGCGCCTTGGCGATGGACGAGAGGTACCAGGTGGTCAGCTCGCGATCCAGACGCTCACGGATTTCCTGGCAGTCTGCGTCGTGAATCCGGTTTAGCTGCTCACCCGGATCTTCGTCGACGTTGAACAGGGCGCTCCAACCGTTCGTATACCGGACGAGTTTCCACGAGCCGTCGCAGTTCATCGACCCGTTGGCGAGACATCCGAAAGCGCGGTCTCGACCCGAGGCGCCCGGGATGTCGAGGTCGGCCAGGGGGCGTGAGTCCATGTAGCCCGGGATCTCGCAACTGGCATAGTGGAGCAGGGTGGCGGTGATGTCTTCGACACTGGCCGGTCCTTCGTGCACGCGGGGCTCTCCAAGGTCGGGATGCCGGACGATCAGAGGGACCTTCGTGCTGGCTTCGAAGAAAGTGCCCTTGCCGATCAGTCCGTGGTCGCCGAGGTAGTCGCCGTGGTCGCTACAGAAGATGATGATGGTGTTATCCCACCGATCGGTGTCCTTCAGCGCCTGGATGATTTCGCCGACTTTATCGTCGATCTGCTTGACGAGGGCGGCATAGTAAGCGCGAATCTTCATCTTGTGGGCGTGGGTGAATTCGGTGTAGTCGACGCCGTTCCACGTGCCCTTGTTGCCGCTCACGTTGGTTTCGATGAACTGACTCGGTTGGTCGTCTGCAATCGGGTGGGGTTCGGGCATGTCTTCGGGAGCATAGAGGTCGGCGTACTCTGGGGCTGGGTCGTAGGGGCAATGAGGTCCCGGAAAACCGACCATCATCGCGAAGGGAACGTCCGTGTCGCTCTCCCGGATGTAGCGGACGGTCTCGTTCCCGACGAAGCCGTCCCAGGAATCCTCATAGCTGTGCTGGTGCACGAACGCGCCCCGATTCTCCTGATAACCCTCGTGCTCGTTGCCGTGCAGCTTCCGCGTACCCTTTGCGTTGAGATACTTCTGGTAGTCGTCCTCGATGTGTAGCCACCGTTTGTCCTCGCAGACCACACGATGGTCGAATCCCATCGCCGCTTCCCAGGGATAGAAGTGCATCTTTCCGATCGCGCTGGTTGTGTAGCCCGCATCGTGAAGGATAGAGGGCCAGGTCCGGATGCCGCAGGCTTCGAGGTCGGGGCGCAGATACTGACCGTTGCCCATTACGCCGGTACGGATGGCATTGACGCCCGTCAGAAGGGTCGACCGCATGGGAACACAGACCGGATGAGGCGCGTAGGCCTTTTCGTAGCGAACACCGGACTCGCAAAGGCTGTCGATGTGGGGGGTCTGGATGAAGTCGGCACCGTAGCAACTCAGGAAGTCGGATCGGAGCTGGTCGGGCATGATGAAGAGGAGATTGGGTTGGGCCATAGGGACTCCGTTGTGGCTGAGCGGGTGACCGGGGGAGGAGGGAGCGGGGGACGGTCTATTACCCGACTCATTCGATTGGGTATTCGGGATTGGGAATGGGCGCGAGCAGGTGTGGTTTGGATTCCTCTGCCGTCCGAGCGACAGCTATTTGGGAGTGGGCGTGAGAAGGCGTGGCGTGGATTTCCTCCACCGTCCGTGTGATAGTTTCTGCGGGGTTTCTGTGACCACACCCGCTCCCCCGCTCAGTTTCCCACCATGAGTTTCTCCGCATTTCGATGCATGACTTTCTCCCGAACCTCTTGTTCGAGATCCAGTCCTGCCAGGAATTCCTGAAGCTCGTTGCCGGGAGAATCCCGGCCGTAGAGGACTCGGTCCTGGTAGCGCGTGATGAAGTCGATCGCGTGGTTTGGATCGCGGCGCATCGCAGTCAGCCCCGAGTCAGCGGATAAATCCGCCCACAAGTTGGCGTGTTGGTCGAAGAGATCGAACAGCTTTCCGCCAGGGACGATCGGCCCATCGGGATACGTCTTCGGGTCGTCCGCCTCGTCGCCACTGATGTGGCGCCAGAATCCCGGAGCGTGACCGATGAAAACGGTGTTCGGACACTTGCCGAATGTACGATCGAGCGCATCGATTTCGCCGCCGTACCAGGCGGGTTGGTAGACAGGGTTGCCAGCGCCATCGGAGAGGTAGGGGGTGTCGATGTGGAGGACGACGGGTGCACCACATTCTCCTGCTGCAAGAAAGAGCTCGATCGCACGAGGGTCGTCCAGAACCATCCGATAGGACCACTCCCCGCAGATGCGGATGCCGTGCGTACGTGTCGCGACCTCGAACAACGTGGCGGCGTCGCCTTCGGTGGGGCACGGACACCACCCGGCAATGAATCGATCGTGAAACCGATCGCGCGAACGGGCGACGTCCTCGAGCGTGACACCGGCGTGGGTGCCGTCGGGTCTTACGTTGGCCGGGTTGAATCCGCGATAGCTTCCAGGGACGTGCTCGTGCGGTGGGTGATACCAGGTGAGCAGCCAGCAGAGATCGATCCCGAACGCATCCATCTCGTCGATCACGCCTGCCGCGTCGAGCCCGTGGTAGTAAGGGTGGTTGTGAGAGTCGATGATCATGTACGAGTAAATCTTAGAGATGAGACATTAGAGGTCGATTCCGCGTTTCCGAATATGCCTGGCCGTAGGCCAGGTTTGTATCGAGGGGCCTCGCTGTTGTTTAACGAATGACCGCTCTCACTAGTCGAGTCCCAACAGCTCGAGGCTGTTCCGGTAGATCACGGCCTCGATTGCCTCCTCGTTCAGTCTCGGGAGATTCGTGCCCTCGACGATCTCATTCAACGAGCGAAGCCCCTCCATCGAATTGTCGACGGTGGCGAAAGGGTAGTCGGTCCCGAACAGCAGCTTATCCCAGACGCCATACTCCTGCACGAGCATCAGGGCGTTATAAAGTTGCCACGGTCGATAGTGGATGGCGCTGACGTCCGTGTAGACGTTGGGGTGTTTCCGAACGGTGACCGCACACTCGCCTCCGTAGGGATGAGACAGATGCGCCATCACGATCTTGACGTCGGGATATCGGATGGCAACGTCATCGAGATGTCTGGGCAACGTGCACTCGAGTGGCGCTTGACGGACGAAGGTTGTTCCGGTGTGAAGGAGGACGGGGAGACCCTGAGTGGTTGCGTAGGCCCAGAGATGATCGAGTTCCCTGTCGCACGGCTTGAAGCCCGCGTACATAGATAGAAGCTTGATGCCCTTCAGGCTCAGATCCTGATGACCCTGCTCGAGTTCTTCCTTCCACCCCGGCTGCGTGGGGTCGACGGACAGGAAGCCGATCAGGTCGTTCGGGCGCTGCGCCACATACTCTGCGACGTAGCGATCGTCGACCCATACTCCGCTGAGTCGAGCTTTCCCGCCGAACACGACGGTCCTGACTTCCTCGGACGACTGACGGATATAGTCTTCGTAAGTCACCGTCAGATCGAGACCGTGCTGGCCCCACGCACGGGCCCCCTGCTCGACGAAATCATCACCGAAGTGGTCGGGATACTTCCAGGCGTGAGAATGGACATCGATAATCATCTGGTAAACTGCCTTTGAGCGGGGGAGCGGGAGTGGAGAGAGTGGGAGCCTGTCACCCGTTCGCCGGCTCACTCCTCTCCCGTTCTCTCATAGCGTCGTTACTTCTACGAATGTGTCTTCGCTCTTCGTAACGCGAATTGGGTTTCTCAGCGCCCTCCCGAAACCCTCCCACGCGACGACCATTATATCCTCGTTTTGGAGCGCAACGCCCTCGCCGAAGCTGAAACCGTCGGCGCCGTAGAAATGGACGTGGGCGTCGCCGGGACGGCGGTGGATGGCGTAATTGAAGCGGTGGTGTTCGAGGTTGGCGAGGCTGTGGGACACCTTGGCTTCGCCGGTGACGATCGATCGGGACCAGAGGGTGTCGCCTCCGCGTTCGATTCGTACGGTGCCGTGGACGTCGTCGAAGACGAGTTCTGGGCCGAGGGCGCAATCTCGGAGCTTGGATGGCGCCAGGTAGAGGTAATTCTTCTTTTCCATCACGTGATCGGCGAATTCGTTACCGATGGCGAAACCGATACGGCGAGGGTTTCCATCGCTGTCGATCACGTAGCAGCCGGCGATTTCGGGCTCCTCACCACCGTCGTCCGCATAGGTGGGTACGTCGAGGGGTTCCCCGTGCGCCCGGACGATCGACCCGGGGCCTTTGTAGAACCACTTGGGTGCAACGCCGATGGCACCCGGTTCCGGTCGACCGCCTTCGACACCCCACTGGAACATTCTCATGCTGTCTGTGAGATTCTCGTCGTCGTCCGAAGCATCCTCGTGCATGGCCTGGTGGTTGGCTGCGCTGGCCATATGCGTCAGTCCGGTGCCTGCCACGAGACACCGGGCGGGCTCGTCGGAATGATCGAAACGAAAGCGGGTAACAACGACCACTCGCTCGCACCGTTGTAGACTTCGTCGTAATCTGCCGTCTGAGAAGCGGGGGCATCGGCGGCGAGATCGACCAGAGGCGTTCGGCTGTCGAGGGCGGTTCGAGCGAGAGCGTAGGTGGACGCACACTCGAGAATATCCAGGCGGCTGGCGGAGACTCGGGCGGCGCGACGACCCCAATTGGGATGGGTGAGTTGGACGAGGGAGAGCATCGTTGTCGAGAGCTTCAGGCCGGCTCGAGGATCTGGAGCGTGACGCCTTTGACGAGGTCTTTCACGGCTTCCCGGTAGGTGGCCATGTGGGGCGCGGCAAGGTGCGCGTGGAGGGCGTCGAGGGACTCCCACTGCTCGACAACGGTCACCACATTGTCGCGAACCGGAATCTGCACCTCGATGTCGGTCGCGGCGTCGATCGCGGGTCCATAAGCTAGACAGCCGTCCTCGGCGAGGACGTTGTCGACGTTGGCGTGGAACTCGGAGAGAAACGCGTCGCGTTTCCCGTCGTTGACTTCGATGGTGGCAATGACGTGGATCATGATGGCTCCTCGATAGACAGGGATGTTCACCCAAGTCCGACGGCCCCGGGAAAAGCTGCGGCTTCAGCATAGTGCAAAACACGCCGGGCGAGTATGTAAGGGGAATCCGGGCCGAACTTCAACGTAAAAACGGTACCTTTACGTCTGCCCGGAGCTGCGAGGGATGGAGACAACATTTTCGTTCATTCGATCGTCTACATATCAGGTGGCCCAGTCCGGCTCGCACGCTTGACCTCGGATATCCCGATTTGACGGAAGCGGATCTCATAAATGCCTTCAAAAGGGGGGACCGGGGGGCTTTTAACGACCTCGTCCGACTCTGGCACCCAAGGATCTACAATTTCGTGCTCCGCTATGCGGGAGACCGGGACGAGGCGGCCGACCTGGCGCAACAGACGTTCATTCGCGCCTACTCGGCCCTGTCGAAATTGGAAAACCCGGAAAAATCCTCGACCTGGATCTACCAGATTGCGCTGAACGCCAGTCGAGATGCAGGTCGGACCCGGCAGCGGCGCCCGACGGTGGATGTGGATGATGAGAATATTGCAGCCGCGCTGGGGGACGATGTCCTGTCGAGACCGGACGCTGTGGCGCACGAGCGTGACGTGAGGGATCTGCTCAATCGGGCGCTCCAGACACTTCCCGAAGAGCAGCGCGTGGTGGTGATCATGAAAGAGTATGAAGGGCTGAAGTTGCGGGAGATCGCTGACGCACTCGATGTGTCGATCAACACGGTCAAGTCGCGCCTCTACCGGGTATTCGAGTCGCTCAAACATCTTTTTGAACTATGCTGTATTACGGAGGAGATGTTGCGGTATGACGCCTGACGAACGAAATGCACAACTGATCACCTATATCTACGGCGAGCTGGACGAGCACGAGCGACAGGAGATGGAGGCTTTCCTGGCGACGAACGGGGAGGCCCGCCGGTCGCTGGAGGAATTGCGACGAACCCTTGCCGTGTTAGGCGCGTGGGAGGACGAAACGCCGCCTTTCGGACTGACGTTCGTTCCGGAGGATGCAGCAGCGGGAGCGCGTCGACCAGTGGCCTGGTGGTGGGCGAGCGGTCTGGGAGTCGCCATCGCGGCGGTGCTCGTTCTGGCCTTCCTGCGGATAGATGTGACGATGTCAGGCGGGACAATGACGGTACGGATGAATTGGGCCGAGGACACACCCGTGACAGCATCTTTCGATTCCGTTCTGACCGAGAATCGCTTCGTGCGATATCAGGAGGCGTATCTGGAATTGACGCAGGACTTGATCGAGGCATCGGAACTGAGACAACGCGCGGCGATGATCGAATTCGCCCGGGTTCTGGAGGCGAGGCGGGAGGAGGATCTGCGACAGATCGGCCAGGGCGTGAGGAACGTGGGCCAGATCGCCGAGCGTAGTTATCTGCAGTCCGGTGTGTTGCTCACGCGTTGGGCACAGACCAGACCATCCAGGAGGAAGTAGACGATGACATTTCGAGCCTTACTGACGATCGGAATCTTGTCGGCCGTGTTATCCGAAGCGCACGGCGAGGTCGACCGGGTCGGGATGCAACGGGACATCCGAATCATGGAGCGTGTGTTGGATGAGTTGCTCACGGATGAACGAGATGCGGGTGCCGGCATTTCGGTAAATGGTTTGTACTTCGATGGCTACGGTGCGCTTTTCCTTGTGGAGCAGTCGCGAGTCGTCGTTCGAATCCGGCGGGGAAACCAGACGTCGACCGTTGACGGTGAGGGGGATGTGGGCACCGCGCGTCTAAAGGAACAGCTGATAACGTTCTACGAAGACTACGCCCAAAATCTTCGTCTGTTGCCGGACGACGAACGTGTGACGGTCCGAGTCCGGGGTCGGGGATCGCACGGGCCGTCTTACACGACGCTCGGGCGGATGTCGGAGGAGGATGTGGAGCACATGCTCGCCGCGAGGATGCGGTCTCTGGAGGGAGAAATGGAGGCGGTCCAGCACGGGATGGAAGCGTTCGAGAAGGAGATGGAAGAACAGGACGACGATTCGGTCTCGGTGCGACGGTATGGGTTCGATCCGGTCAGGGTCCAGGCCCAGATCGAACAGGCGACAAGACGTGTGCAAAAGGCGGCGGTCCGGATTGCACCGGGGATGGGTCGGTCGGTCAAGGTGCTCGAAGCGTCTGCGACCCGTGCACAGATCGTTCGCGGTGACGAGGTGTCCTTCAAGACGTTCGATGGGGAAGATGCCTCGGAGAAATCGATACGGATTTTCGCGGGGATTCTTCACAGCACGATGAGTGATCGTGCGTTCGTCCGCTCACGGGGTCACGCGATTGGGTTCTACCAGCCGGGACTGGGCGCCGTCCTGTTTCTCGAGGGCTCCCCCAAGGGAGGCTACGGCCACGCGGTCGACTATTACAGAACGGCGCTGGATGTGAATCGGAGAGACCCAACCCCGACGGAGGATGTCGTGGCGGAACAGGTCAAACAGTTCACGCAGGATCTCGTTTCGTTGATCGGAGACTACGGGGGGACCCTCAAACCGGTCAAGGCGAGCGAGTCGATTGTCGTGAGGGTCGACTTCGGCCACTGGGGCCGGCTCAAGGGACGACCTTCGGCCTTGCTTCTGCAACTGGCGAAGAAAAATGTGGAGCGATACGGGAAGGGTCGACTGGACCTGGAAGGCCTCGTGAAGACGGCCGCGATCGAGGAGTTCTGAATCGCCGGAAGCCCGGGTCTATTTCGCTTCGACGGGCTGTTTGGGGAAGAAGGCGTTGCCGGGACCTTTCCGCTGATCCGCGTTCACGGTGTTGTCCTGACACCAGACGTCCCGGTAGAGGGTCTGTCGCTTCGGCGGCATCTCGGCCAAGACTTCGTCGGGAGGGGACCAGGTGTGCCACTTGCTGCCGATCGTGTTGTAGCAATTGAACACAGCACACCGCTCCCGCTCTTCGCTCGTCCAGACGACGGCGGAGTGGGTGATGGCTTCCGTGAAGAAGAGGACGGATCCGGGAGGACACTCGTACGTGTCCCACAGGGGGCTGTCCTCCTGGTTCGTGGAGGCAGGACGATCGAACGTCGC
Source organism: Latescibacteria bacterium UBA6620 (assembly GCA_002433075.1). GTDB lineage: Bacteria > Latescibacterota > UBA2968 > UBA2968 > UBA2968 > UBA6620. Next base: position 58,489 of record DJHM01000015.1, on the reverse strand, counting down.
TTTGTGACTGCCGCTGAGGAAGAGGGTGCCTCCGTCGCCCCTTACGACCTCGTTCAACTCCCAGACACAACGTGTCAGCCCGCTGTTCGCCTTACCGGGTTGGGCGTGGTAGGTGTGGTGGTTGCCCGGAAAATTGAACATCCCGCTGCCACCGTGGGGAGCGAAGGTCTTGTTCCCCGGTCCCCATGGGCGGATCGTCAGGAAGCATCCTTCGTGGCGGAACCCGTAGCCATCCTCTGACCCGAGCGGGTCGTAGGCGACGAATTCGTTCATGAAACCGACGACGATAGGATGATCGGTGAGACGTTGAAGGGGGCCCCCAACGGGCGAGCGCTGGTGTTCGGGGATCGAATCGGGGTCCTTCGCGAGCTGGTAGGCGAACTCTCGCATCTCGACGATGTCGGAATCAGACAGGACGCCCGGAATCGCGATCCAGCCACGGGTGTCGAAGATGTATTTCTGCTCGTCGGTCAGGTCGACGGCGGGAAGGCCGTCTGCGTTCGTAGTTTGGGACATTCCTGCCTCTCTGTGCGGCGGTGGTCAGATGAAGCTCCAATATAGGTCTCGATCGTAGACCGGGCACCCTCCACGTATCTGACAGGCCTGAACCAAAGACCAGTGCGCTTTTCGCCAATCGGGCAATGCGGGAAACAAATGGCGGGGTTATCTTGGGGCAGTTGCAGTTCCCATTTCACTTGCAGGACAAGGAGGCGTCGCTATGGCAGAGACGCTGACAATTCCGGATACCGAGCTGGATGGGATGGAGGCGGGGCTTCCCAAGCTGCCGGAACCCGATCCGGCCGATCTGACCTTCCACAAGCTGTGTGCGGTCTCGGACGTGGAGGAGGGGAAGAGCAAGCCTTTCACGGTGGAAGGAACCCACCTGGCTCTGTTCAAGGACAACGGGTCGTTTCACGTCGTCGACAATCGCTGCCCCCACATGGGTTACCCGATGTCGGAGGGCAGCGTGCGTGACGGGGTCCTGATCTGTCACTGGCATCACTGGGAGTTCGATCTGAAGACCGGTGGATGCTTCTTGACCGCGGGCGATGACTTGAAGGCGTTCCCGGTCGAGGTCCGAGAGGACGGAAACGTCTATGTCGGGCTGTCGAGCGGCGAACGGGAAGAAGCCCGTCAGCGCCTGGTGGCCCGCGGTAAACGAACGCTGGAGCAGGGACTCAAGGATCGAAGCTCCTTCCTGATCGCGAAAGCGGTGACGGCCCTGAGGGAAAGCGGCGCGACGCCCCAGGAGATCATTCAGCACGGTCTGTTTTACGGAGCCTACAAGACGCAGGATGGATGGTCGTCGGGCGAAGCGATTCTGGCCATCGCCGCGAACATGTGGGGCGATGTGGCCGAGAAGGATCACAACCTGTTTCTCGTCCACGGATTGACGCAGATCGCGCGGCGAACCGGGGGCGGGTCGAGGCGACAGCGGTTTCCGTTCCCGAGCGCGGGCGGCGATCCGGATCTGGATACGCTCAAGCGCTGGTTTAGACGCTACATCGATCTTAGGGACCGGGGAGCGGCCGAGCGGATTCTGATCACCCTGCACGACCGGGGCCATCCGACAAGCGTGATCGCCGACTTGGTGTTTACGGCGGCGACCGATTTCTATTTCACGGGCGACGGGCACGCGCTCGACTTTGCGAACAAGATGTTCGAGGCGCTCGACTACTTGGAATGGAAGGGCGCGCACGAGATCATCCGACCGATCGTCGTCGACCTGGTGGGACGGACCCGCCACGAGGAGACTTCGCGCTGGGTGGATGCGGTACCCGTGCTGGAAGACGTGTTCACCCGGCTGGACTCGATCTGGGAGGCGAATCAGGCCAACACGGCGGACCTCGATGTGTCGGACTTCGCGCAGGTGATGCTGCAGGATGAGATCGAGCCGATCGTGGCCGCGGTCGAAGAGAAGCTGATGGCGGGCGTCGATCCGCTGGCCCTGTGCCGCGCGATGACGTATGCCGGCGCGATCCGGACGGCTCGGTTCCACTTGAAGAACGAAGGTGACTGGCACGACGTGGCCAATATTTACTCCTACGCCCACGCCCTGTATCGTGCTTTCCAGCTCGCCCCGAGCAAAGAACTGCTGCGCGGTCTGTTCCACGGGGCGGTTTTCATGACCTACGTGCGATGGCTGAACATGCCGTCGGCGCGCGTGCCGAATCCGGGACAGACGCTGGGCGAGCCGTTCGCGTCGGATGAGGCGATGCTCGAGCGGCTTCAGGAGTTCGCCGATTTCCAGAAGGTGTTCGAGGCGGAACTGGTCGTGAATCAGTATCTGGAAGAGGGGCGGGATATCGAGGCGCTCCGGCACGCGCTCGCCCACGTGATGCTTCGTGAGGACGCGGAGTTGCACATGTTCCAGGTGCTCGAAGTGGCGTATCGGCACTACGAACTGAGCGACGATCCGGAAGAGCAACGGATTCATATGCTGGCGGCCACCCGCTACATCACCGCCCAGAAAGTGATGAAGGGGATCCTGTGGTCGACGGAGAACGCCGAACGCCTGCAACGCGGCGATCTGCTGAGCGAGCGGGACGACGACAACTAGAACTTGAACCTTGGATGGCAAGGAGACGAGCGGCGTCCGTTCGAGTTCCTCGGCTTCGCTCGGGATAAACTCCGTCGAGAACAAGCCCTTCACGGCCCGATCGAAGTGACCCTGCTGCTTCTTGCTCTATCTTGAATCAACTGACGAAGGCGAGATCTCACACGAGATCTCGCCTTTCTCTTTGGCAGTCGGGGACGTTAGATTGTGCGAATGTCGGAAGTGATTCACAGCGTCGATGTCCTGGCAGCCAGGATCGAAGCCATCGCGCCGCGAGGGAAAACCCGGTTGGTGGCGATCGATGGTCGCGGAGGTGCGGGAAAATCGACTCTGGCAAAGAGCGTCGGGGGTCGGCTGGGCGCATCCGTTGTAGAGGTGGATGACTTCTGGCTTGCTCGTTCGGTTCGGCCGGGCCGAGAGCGAGTGATCGCGGAACCCGGCAGCGACTACGATTGGCCTCGGATTCGAGACCAGGTCCTCGCCCCCCTGACGGAGGACCGGGCTGCGCGTTTTCAGCGATACGACTGGTCCACCGACAGGCTCGGGACGTGGTGTGACGTCGAGGTCGGAGGGACGGTGGTGGTGGAGGGGGTGTTCTCGATTCGCAAGGAGCTGGCGCCCTACTACGACCTGACCGTCTGGGTAGAGACGGACGAGGCGGTGTGTCTGACCCGGGGGATCGAAAGGGATGGTGGCCAGCACGATGCGTTGTGGCGTGAGGAGTGGATGCCGGCCTACCGAAATTACATCGAGCAGAGTCGTCCGATGGACAGGGCAGATATCATTTTCACGGATACCGAGGCGAAAGAATGAGCGATCGATTGGCAGGAAAGACAGCGATCGTCACGGGGTCGGGCATCCGGGAGGGGGATGGGGTCGGTGTGGGGCGGGCGATGGCGGAGCTCTTTGCGCGAGAGGGCGCGGAGGTCCTCGTGGTCGACCGGGATGTGGACAACGGGAAAAAGACGCTGAGCGTGCTCGAAGAGGCGGGCCTGGCAGCATCCTTCTTCGAGGCGGATGTGTCGGTCGAAGCGGATTGTGAGGCGATGGTGCGCGCTGCGGTCGACCGATTCGGGAAGCTGGACGTGCTTGCCAACGCGGTGGGGATCGGGACGCGTGCGAAGGTCACCGAACTCGAGGCGGACGACTGGCAGCGTGTCCTTGATGTCGACCTGAAGAGCTGTGCGTTTGCGTCAAAGCACGCGATTCTGGCAATGGTCGAATCGGGCGGTGGATCGATCGTCAACATTTCGTCGATCGACGGAATCAGAGCGGGGATGACGCCGAACGTTTCGTATGCCGCGGCCAAAGGGGGGATGATCGCGATGACGCGACAGATGGCAGTGCATCACGGTCGCGACGGAGTGAGAGTGAACGCCATCGCACCGGGTCATATCTACTCGACGATGGTCAGCGGTGCGTTCAGCGAGGATCAGCGGCGATTGAGGAAGCTCGCGGGGCCCCTGGGGACAGAGGGTACGGCGTGGGATGTAGCGTGGGGGGGGGTATTTTTGGCCAGCGACGAAGCGCGGTGGATTACGGGCGTCGTGCTGCCCGTGGACGCGGGAACCCTGGCAGGGGTTCCGCTGTCGATGTACGATGAGATTCGGAAGGGGTAGGATTTATTGCCGTACTAGGGAATTCCCGTATTAGGGAATTGTGAGCAACACTCTTCGTTACACGTTGAGGTATCGACCGGCGTCAGCGTCCTGCCACTGGAGCTGTAACTCGTTCGTCTCGTGGGGTTTGAAGTTTCTGGCGACGTCCGAGATGCCCGTCTCCAGGACGTCGATCTTCTCCAGATCGGCGACGCCGAGATCGAGGTCGTTGGCGTAGGCGAGCAGACCGAGTGTCATCGGTTCGAATCCCATACACTTCGCCATGACGGCGTCGGTGGCGTAGACATCGATCCCGGCCGCAGCGACGCCGAGGTCGACGCCGTCTTCGCCGGCGGGGCCGTTCCCCTGAAGGCCGACGGTGCCGTCGATGACGGCGATGTTGGGTGTGAGACGACTCGCGAGACGGATGAGGTTGACGTTCAGGCGTTGCGCCTCCGTCGGTAACTCTCGCTCGTCGTGCGTGCGATACCCGTGCATCTTCACACGATCTTCCTTCCGAATCGTCCCCATAATCATGTTTTTCAGCGCCAGAGTGATGCAGCAGACGTCGTGCGTCTTGGCGATGGCCATCGAAATCGTGCACGGGCAATCGAGCACCGTTTTGGGCATGTGCACGAGATACTCGGAACGGTCGGCGAGGTAAATGGGAATGGTCTCCCATTCGGTTTCCTGATGCAGGTCGATCAGGCCTACGGGGATGTCGTATTCATCGACGAGGGCGGGGTAGTTGAAGTTTTCGAAGCTCTGCCCCGAATAGTCTTCGTTCCCACCTTCGGCGATCAGGATCTCCTTTGGCGGCGTAGGACAGGAGAGCAGGAAATCGATCGCGCCACGCATCGCATCGGCGTGACTCGAGGGGAGTTGAGCTTTATTGGACAGAAAATTGGGTTTGAGCATCACCTGCTCGCGTATCCTCGGTTCGATGTCGTCTCGAACCAGGTCCATCGCACCATAGATATTGTCGCGGCGGGACTCGCGCCTGGCCAGGCCGACCTTCGGGTTCGACATTGGACGTACTCCTGAGAATGGGGATCGTTCGGGTTTCACATAAGATAGGGCAAGCGCCGGACGGCGGACAGTGCACGGTAAACCGGACTATTCGATTCCCTGGATCAGCGCGGTGACGCTGTCGACATCCTCGACTGTGTTGGGAGGTGTCCGATCGGGAACGGATACGGTTAAGGTTTCCTTGGAAAGGGTGTCGAGAAGGGCGGGATCCAGGCCTGTGGTCGGGTCGATCCTGCGCTCGTGCATGCCGGCTGGGGGCGCGAAAGATCCGGCCGGGTCGGGATGGACGGCCTTCATGAATGCGGCCCAGATGGGTGCAGCGCCGCTGCCGCCCGTGATCTGCCTGCGGGTCCTCGCGTCGATCAGACGATGGCGGTTTCTGCGGCTGTCGAAACCGATCCAGACGGAGGTGACGTGGTCGGGCGTGAATCCCGTGAACCACGCATCAGTGTTGTCGTTCGTCGTGCCGGTTTTGCCAGCTGCGGCTCCCCGATAGCCTAGACGACGGATGCCGTATCCCGTTCCGCGGTCGACGACGTTCTGGAGCAGGCGAAGCGTCGTGTAGGCGTGCGTGGGATCGACGGTAGGGACCCGGGAGGGTCGATGGCGAAACAGTTCGGTGTCGGTATTGCGGTCGACGATTCGAGAGATGAAAGTTGGCGTCACGCGGAGCCCGTAGTTGGCGATCGTTCCGTACGCGGTGACCATGTCGAGCATCGATACTTCGATCGACCCGAGCGCGATGCTGGGTACCGGGGCAAGTGGAGAACGGATACCCAGACGCTCGCCCGTTGAGACGACGGCCTGCGGACCGACGAGGTGGAGAACCTGTACAGCCGTGGCGTTGGCCGACCGGATGAGCGCCCAGGCAGCAGTCGTGAGGCCGAGATAGCTGTCCTGGAAATTCTTGGGCGTCCACGGACGACGGTTGACGGTGTAGGTCCGGGGTTCGTCGATGAAGAGGGAAAGAGGTGTGATCGCGCCGGACTCGAAGGCGCTGAGATAGACGATGGGCTTGAAACTCGATCCCGGCTGTCGCCTGGCATCGGTCGCGCGATTGTAATAGCTCACGAAAATATCCCGGCCTCCCACCATCGCTCTGACGTGGCCGTTCGATTGATCCGTACAGAGCAGGGCCACCTGGACGTATTCCGGTCTATCCTCCCGGCCTGCGACGGTGTAGGGCGAAAAGCCGAGACGTCTGTCCAGGTCGATCAGTCCGTCCGCGACGGCCTTTTCGGCCTCGCGCTGAAAATCCAGATCGAGGGTGGTGTGGATGTCGAGCGCGCCGAAGCTGAGGACGGAGCGGCCCCATCGTCGTGTGACTTCCGACTTGATCGTTTCGACGAAGTAGGGCGTTCGATTTCGAGGCCGGTCGCGGGTGGACAGTCGGAGGACGTCGGCTCGGGCGCTGTCCGCCGCTCCGCTCGTGATGTGGCCTTCGGCGACCATTCGGTTGAGGACGTGATGCGCCCTGCGGGTTGCGGCGGTGATCGAGGTGGTATCGCCCGGGCTGGGAGACAGGGCGGTCGGTGCGTTGGGTAAGCCCGCGAGGGTGGCCGCCTGCAGGAGTGACAGGTCTCGGGCGGACCGGTCGAAATACACGCGTGCGGCATCTTCGACGCCGTAGGCGTTGGTGCCGTAGAAGCTGCCGTTGATGTAAAGTTCGAGAAGACGGTCCTTGTAGTCCTCTCCATAGGTACGCTCGAACATGGCTTCAAGCTGTACCGCCAGAAGCACTTCCTTGAGCTTGCGGGTGTAGGTCTTTTCCCGTGACAGAAACAGGTTCTTGACGATCTGCTGCGTGAGGGTGCTCCCACCCCGGTTGCGTCGCCAGGTGGTCACGTTGTTTACGAAAGCGCCGGCGATGGCCTTCAGACTGATACCGCGATGGTGGTAAAAGTCGGCGTCCTCGGTTGCGATGACAGCGTTCAGAAAAGCGGGTGACACCTCCTCCAGTCGGACGTGGGCGATTGTACGATTGATCGTGTAGATCAACGTTCCGTCGGCCGCGTAGATGTTGGCGCCGGCCTGCCGGCCGAGGGCGTCGAGCCCGTCGGGGACCCGGGGCAGCAGGACGGCGGTGACGTAGTAGACGCCCAGAAGACCGATGACGGCAAGGTCGAGGATCCACAGCCCGACGAGGAGGACCGCACGGTGGCGCCGCCGCCTCATTCTTCGTCCTCCGTGTCGAAGGGAATGGCGAGGAGGTCGGCTACGAGCCTCGTCTCGATCGTGAAGGTCGTCGGGGTGGCGCGGTCCTCCTCGAAGAGCTCACCCCGGTAGCCGCCGACGACCTGGTTCAGAAAGATCTGATTCACGTGACCGGCGGAGTAGGCGGTTCGGACCCGGTTCGATTCGGCCTGTCGGCGCTGTTCGCGGATGACTTCGGAAACCGTGCGCACGATGTCGGCCCGGAGGGAGTCGATCGGCTCCTGGTCTTCGGTCGAGGCGGACAGGCCTCCCGCCTGCTCGATCGTTCGATCGACTTCTTGGGCGATGTTGGTCTCGGAGACACTTACCTGGAGACGGGCGTCTGAGAGGAGCCGCCGGCCGATGGAGAAGACGCGATGGGCGTCGATCAGGACACGCGTGCTGCGAGCAATGCCGGGGTCGACGGGCCGATAGTCGATGGCGAGGAAGGTCGGTAGTCCCGATGTAGGAATGCGCTCGAGGGTGTAGGTCCCCCGGGACACAGCATCGGGAAGGCCCTCGGTCGTGGGGGGCAGGTCATCGATGCGAATCACATCACGCGCCAGATTCTCCGAAGTCAGACGGGACCATACGGAGCTGGTCGTGTTGCGAGTCGCGTTCGTTCGGACGAGGTAGTCCCCGACGCGTTCGGCAACCCGGTTGGTCTGAAACTCGATGACGACCAGGGCGACTCCGATGAATGGCAATCCCCCGGCCGCACACAGCCAGAGCCACACACTTCGGCGCGTCGTTCCTCCGGGCTTCATTTGTGTATCCTGGGGGTTCAAACGGCCGAAATCTCCAAGTTCAACTGGTTGTCAGGTGGAGTGTGCCTTAGAATAGGAGTCCGCGCATCGCTCCCGAGATCTGCGACAGTACAGACTCACCGTCAAAATGTTCGATGATCCGGCGGGGTGCAGCAAGAAATTCTCTGCCCGTGTGACGACAGCGATGCATCAGAGGTTGCCGGCGGATCCGGTAATCGTCCTTTCCCGTGTGAGTACCAGATGACGGTTCGAAAACTAGGATGCACGTATGTCCGGTTCGCGGATGGGTTGAGCGAAAACGTTGGGCGCGGTGTCTCCTGGCTGACGACGGTTCTGGTGGCCGTCGTCTGTTATGACGTGTTCACCCGCTACCTGCTGAAGCAGAGCTATGTTGCGGTGCAGGAGATGGAATGGCATCTCTTTGCGTTGATTTTCCTCCTGGGCGCAGCCTACACGCTCAAGCACGATCGGCACGTTCGGGTGGATGTGTTCTACAGCCGATTCTCGCCCCGGACGAAGGCGATCGTCAATCTGGCGGGGAGCATCCTTTTCCTCGTTCCGTTCTGTCTGATCGGGGTCTGGGGCGCGCAGACGTTTGTGAAGGCCTCCTTCACGTTTATGGAAACGTCGCCGGATCCCGGGGGCCTTCCGTTCCGATTCCTTTTGAAGGCGATGATCCCGGTAGGATTCCTGCTTGTTCTGCTCCAGGGGATCTCTTTGGCGTTCACCTCGCTCGCGACGGTGATGGGCTGGATCGACGAGGAGGGCGCCGAGCGATGATCGAATCGATGCCCCTGCTGCTGTTCCTGGTTCTGTTCGTGTTGATGCTGTTCGGTTTTCCCGTGGCGTTCACGCTGGGTGGGGTGTCGGTGCTGATGGGTGTGATGACGTTCGGGTTCGACTTCTTCAACCTGCTGCCCCTGAGGGTGTGGGGCGTGATGACGAATTACGTGCTGATCGCGGTACCGCTATTCGTGTATATGGGCGTGATGCTCGAGAAGTCCGGACTGGCGGAGGAACTGCTGGAGACGATGGCCTTGCTCTTCGGGCGCTTGAGGGGTGGGCTGGCGATTTCGATCGTGGTCGTGGGGGCGATGCTGGGGGCGTCGACAGGGATTGTGGGAGCGACGGTCGTGACGATGGGGCTGTTGAGTCTACCGACAATGATGCGCCGCGGTTACGCACCGACGGTGGCGACGGGAACAGTGGCGGCCTCGGGCACACTGGGACAGATCATTCCACCGAGCATCGTTCTGGTCTTGCTGGGCAGCATTCTGAACGTGTCGATCGGGGATATGTTTATGGGAGCGGTTCTGCCGGGGTTCATCCTCGTGGGGCTCTACCTGGTGTGGCTGATCGCCCTGGCTCTCATGCGTCCAGATCTGGCACCCGCGATGCCGGCCGAGGATCTGGCCGAGTTTCGAGCCGAGGGGATGGTGAAGAGGGTCCTCCAGGCTTTCGTGCTGCCCTTCGTGCTGATTCTGGCGGTGCTGGGGTCGATCTTCGCGGGAGTCGCATCTCCTACGGAAGCGGCCGCAGTGGGTGCGCTGGGGGCGACGCTGTTGACGATCGGGCAGAGCAAGTTCTCACTCGACACGCTTCGTGCGGTGATGTCGGAGACCACGCATCTGACGTGTATGGTGTTTTTCATTCTGGTCGGAGCGACGTCTTTCGGCCTGGTCTTTCGTGGGATGCAGGGTGACGCCTACCTGACACAGCTGATTCTGGATGCGGAGATGGGCCCGAACGCGTTCCTCGCGCTGGTGATGGTGATCATCTTCATCGCCGGCTTCTTCATCGACTTTATCGAAATCACGTTCATCATCGTCCCGGTGGTGGCGCCGATCTTCGAAACACTGGGCGTCAATCTGTTGTGGATCGGCATTCTGATCGCGATGAACCTCCAGACGTCGTTTCTGACGCCGCCGTTTGGATTCAGTCTGTTCTATCTGAAGGGAGTTGCCCCGGAGGGGGTTGAAACGGGACACATCTACCGAGGGATCGTTCCGTTCATCATCATCCAACTGATCGGTCTGGGACTGGTTATCGCCTTCCCGGAGATGGCAACGTGGTTCCCGGAGTGGCTTGCGACACCATAGATAGACGGAGTTCTCCGGTAGGAGCGGCTTCCAAGCCGCGAACCCTTGGGGGAAGATGTGGGAAACGGTAGACGGTTGACCGTGGACGGTAGACGAAAGGCGGCTTGCTCTTCATCGAGGGTACTTACAAGGGTAGGTGCCGCCTTCGCCCCTGCGAGGCTACGGCGCGCCAGGGCGGCCTCCCGGCCGCGAAGGCCACTGGTGGAACAGAAAAGCGGCCGATTCGAAAATTCTCGAGTCGGCCGCCTTGTTTTATGAAACTCGAAGTTCAGCTGGAGAGTTTAGCATAGTACATCTTCTCCGACAGGTTCGCCCACTCGCCGACGTCTTTTCGGAAGGCGTCGAAGGACGAGAAGACCTTCTTGCTCATCGGGTCGACGCTGACGATTTCGTCCACGACTTCGTCGGCATAGCCACGAAGTCGATCCAGAACTTCATCGGGGAAAGCGCGAAGCTGGACGTTGTGTTGGGCCACGAGTTCCTTGAGGGCGGCGTTGTTTTGGGATTCTAGCTCCGACGCCATCCACAGGTTGGAACGCGCCGCCGCGGTGCGAACGATGGCCTGCAGGTCGGGGGTGAGCGACTCGAACGCGCTCTTGTTGACGATGAGTTCGAGCACTGTGCCCGGTTCGTGCCAGCCAGGGTAGTAGTAATACTTGGCCGCTTTGTGGAAGCCCATGAGCTGGTCGTGGTAGGGCCCGATCCACTCGGTGGCGTCGATGACGCCGCGCTCGAGATTGGTGTAGATCTCGCCGCCGGCGGAGAGGATGGCCGAGCCGCCCGCCTTGGCGATGACCTTGCCGCCCAGGCCGGGCATTCTCATCTTGAGACCCTGGAGATCGTCGATGCTGTTGATTTCACGGTTGAACCACCCGCCCATCTGAACGCCTGTGTTTCCTACGGGCATCGGGACCAGGTTGAACGGAGCGTAGAGCTCATCCCAAAGGGCCTGGCCCCCACCGGCGTAGATCCACGCGTTCATCTGCTGGGCGTTCATTCCGAACGGAACGGCGGCAAAGAACTGGGTGGCCGGAGCTTTGCCCGCCCAATAGTAAGCGGCTCCGTGGCCCATCTCGGCGACGCCCTGACTGACGGCGTCAAATCCCTCGAGGGGCGGAATCAGTTCTCCGCCCCCGTAGACCTGGATCTGGATCCTGCCTTCCGACATTTCTTCGATCCAGGCCGCGAGGTGGTCGGCGCCGACGCCGAGCACGGGAAAATGTGGCGGCCAGGTGGTGACCATTTTCCATTTGTACGTCCTGGTGGATCTGACGGAGGGAGCGCCTTGCTCGTCCGATCTCGCGCAGGACGTAAAGGCGGCCGTGCCGGCGGCTACTCCCGCGGCGGCAGTTGTCGCCTTGCGTAGAAAAGAGCGTCGTTTGAGGGAATTCAATCCTGCCTCCTGTGAGTGCTGTGAGGTGCCTAATATACGACAGCACGCGGTGGGTCTTCCAATGTCCAATCTGCTGAGTGGGGACCTCGGGGAGTGACGTAACCCCGCGAGACGGAAAGACGATGAACCTGTTGCTGAGACGATTTTCATCCCTCCTGACGGTACTCGATCAGGCACGAGCGGATCGCGAACGGTTTGCCCATTTGTTGTCAGAACGGCGGACGGGCGTGAGGGTCAAAAACCGCGTCAGGAATCCTGACGCCAATCTGAACTATGCCGCGGGGATGGTTCGAAGCGGAGTCGGCGTTTTCGCGCTGACCGTGCTGGCGTTCTATGGGCTGCCCGGTCTGGAAGCTCCGGAGGTTCGGGAGCGAAGGGAACAGATCGTGATTCAGATAGATGACATTCCTGAGACACGACAGCTTCAGCGGCCCCCTCCTCCCCCCCCCGGTGGTCGACGACGTGCTTGACGAAGAACCAGTCGAACTGTGGACCGTACAGGTCGAACCGAAGATCACGCACCAAGTGCAGCCCGAGTATCTGTCACTCGCGATCAAGGCAGGAATCGAAGACAAAGTGCTCGTGAAGGTGTTGATCGGCCCCGACGGGAAAGTCCGCGATGCGGTCGTGATGAGGGGCAAGGAAATGTTCCGGGCATCTGCCCTCGAGGTTTTTCGTCAGTATGTCTTTACACCGGCGCTCCAGAATGACAAGCCGGTGTCGGTTTGGATGGCGATGCCCATTCAGTTCGTGCTGCGGTAGTTCGATTGCTCGAGACGTAGCTGTCTCTGTTTTAATCGAAGAAATTCTGGTGCCCCGTCAGACCGGTGTCTGGCTGGGTTCTGTTTTGGAAGGAAGGGCACCCAGAATCGAGCCGATGACGACGATGCCCGCACCGATTAGGGCGAGGGTGTTGAGATTCTCGGGCGGCAAGCGGTCGACGTAGGGCCCGATGGCCAACGAACCAGCCAACGTAACGAGGGGGATGTTCGCCATGGCGATGCCGGCGGTGGCTGCCTTGAGGTGGCGGAGAGAGGAAGTGAATGCGAGATAGGAGGTAGCTGTAACGGCGATACAGAAGACGAGGATGGCGGCCATCCTCGCATCCAGCTGCCAGATTTTGCCGTGGTCGACCACTGCTGCGAAGACGATGGCGCCCGTGGCATAGCAGCCGATCATCGTGGTGCGCGCGTCTATGGTTTGGACCAGCCTTTTCTGCAGCAGCACGAAAATCGCCCACGCAACGGCCGCCAGGACGATCAATCCGGCTCCCGTCGCGAAGGCGGAAGACAACGATCGAAATTGATCGAGTCGTTCGTTGAAGAACAATCCACAGCCGATGACGAGGAGAAGGACACCCAGCCACTGCCGACGGGTGAAAATTTCGCGGTAGAGAAAGACGCCGCCGAAGATCACGAAGAAGGGTGAGAGCTGAAGGACGATCTGCGCGGTACCCGGTGTGAGGTAACCGAGACCGCTCATATAGAGGGTGTAGTTCGCAGAGAGGCCCAGACCGGCGCCGAGGAGAATCCATCGAATGGAAGGGTTGCCTACGGCTGCTTTGAAGCAACGCACGCCGTCGAACCCGCTCACGATGGCGATACTCAGACCGGCAAAGACGAATCGATACCAGGTGAGGGTGATCGGATCGATTTCGACAATCAGGACCTTCAGGAGCAGGGGAAGAGACCCGAAACACAACATCGCGTAGAAAATGAGGAACGCGCCCAGGGTGGCGCGGCGAAAGGAGGGTTCGTCCCCAGTCTGAGCCATCAATTCACGTCGCCGTAGCGTTCACGCTCTTCCTGCAGGCGAGCCTGGAGGTCGGTCACGAGGGGCTGCGTGGCAGGATCTGAAAAGCGATTGCGGAGCTCGTCCGGGTCGTCGACGAGATCGAACAGCTCCCAGTAATCTTCGCTGTAGTAGTGGATGAGCTTGTGGTGGTTCGTCCGGATGCCCCGGTGAGGACCGACGCGATGCGGGGTGAAGTAGGAGTAGGGCTCGGCCATCGCCTCGTCTCCCTTGCCGTGAAGTTCCCAGGAGTTCTCGTAGTAATGGTAGTAGGCAGTGTCACGCCAGTTCGCGGGGGGAGCCCCGTCGAGGATCGGTTTCAGACTCCGGCCCTGAACGGTGTCGGGAGTTTCGAGATCGCAATAGTCGAGGATGGTGGCCGCGTAGTCGACGTTCATCACGATTTCGTCAGCAACGTGATCGGCGACTCCTCGGGGCGGACGGATGAGGAGAGGGATGCGCATCGCGGGGTCGTACATGAAGCGCTTGTCGTACCAGTCGTGTTCGCCGCAGAAGTAGCCGTGGTCGGAGGTGTAGATGACGAGGGTGTCGTTCGTCAGGTCGTTGGCGTCGAGGTAGTCGAGAACGCGGCCGATGTTCTCGTCGACGCCGAGGAGGGTGCGGTACCGGTCTTTGATGAAACGTTGATAGATCCAGTCTTTCTTCTCTGACTCAGAAATCCCATCGGGAATGTCGTCGTAGTCGCGTTCGAGGCTGACGTGGAATTTCATATCCTCCGCGAGGCCGGCAATTTTGCGTGTGGCGTAATCGTCTTCGTAGGTGGCCGGGACAGGGATCGTAACGTCCTTGAAGAGGTTGGCGTGCCGAGGGGCGGGTGTGAAAGGGCGGTGAGGTGCTTTGAACTGATAGACGAGACAGAAGGGCCTGTCTGAATCCCGACCTTCGAGGAATTCGAGCGCGAGGTCGCCGGTGATGTCGGTGGCGTAACCCTCTTTTCGAATCGTCTCCCCGTTGTGAATAAACTCGGGATCGAAGTACTCTCCTTGTCCGGGATGGATCGTCCAGGTGTCGAATCCCTTCGGGTCCTGTCGGATGTGATACTTTCCGACGAGAGCGGTCTGGTAGCCAGCGAATTGCAGCAGCTGGGGGAAGGTGGCGACCGAGGGGTCGAGAGACTCGACCTGACCTGCAACCTCAGAATTGCCGCGAATGCCGTTGACGTGGCTGAAGGCTCCGGTGAGGACAGCTGCGCGAGAGGGGGCGCACAGGGCGTTGGTGCAGAAAGCGTTGGTAAACCGGACGCCCTCCCGGGCGAGACGGTCGAAGCTCGGGGTCTGGAGGATGGCGTTTCCGGCACAGCTCATCTCGGCGACCGTGTGGTCGTCGGTCATGATGAACAGGATATTCAATGCAAAATTTCCAGTGCAAAGTGCAAAATCAAGGAGTGGGCAGGTGGTAGCCTTCTGTATTGAGGCGGATGCTGTAGAGGCTTTTGCCAGCGGTGATGTAGAGGAGGTTGGCGTCCTCCCCACGGGCGAAAGCGACGTTGGTGGGTACCTCGGTGGGGATGAAGCCGACTTCTTTGCCGTCAGGGTTTCGGACGGCAATGCCTGGACGTTTCACGCTGCGTTCGGCGACGTAGAGGTTCCCGTGGACGTCGACGACGAGGCCGTCCGGGCCGTCTTCCGGCCAGTAGTCGACGAGGATTTTTCTGAAAGAGGCGGTGCCGTCGTCGTGCAGGTCGTAGGCGAGGAGGGCCATTCGGCCCTTGTGGTAAGTCGCATCAGCCGGGAGGCGGTCGAAACCGACGGCGCCGTTGTCGTTGCTGACGACGTAGAGGGTTTTCTGGTCCGGGGAGACCGCGACACCGTTGGGTTTGCCGGCGTCGGTGATGATCCGCGTGATGGAGCCGTCCGGGTCCACGCGATAGACGCCCATCACGGGTTGGTCGACGGGCTCGTGACCGAGGTAACGTGGGTCACTGAAGTAGATGCGGCCCTTCAGGTCGATGGTGATGTCGTTCGGGGCGTTGAACGGACGCCCCTCGTAGAGGCCGGCGATGATGTAGCTCTTGCCGGTCTTCATGTCGGTCCGGATGAGGCTGCGGCCCCCGTAGTCGGCGCCCTGAGCGACGAGCATATTGCCGTTCGCGTCGAACTTGATGCCGTTGGACATCCCGCTGGGCGACCGGAAGATCTCGGTCTCTCCCGTGGCAGGATCGTAACGCCAGATGTGGCCGGCCTGGACGGCGTTCGGTTCGGCGGCGAACGTGAACGTGATGTCGCTGAAGTAGACGCGACCGTCGGGGGCGACGGCTGCCCCTTCCGTTAGGGTCATCCCGCCGGTGAAGAGCGTGTCGAGCGTAGCGCCTTCGGGCACGATCTGACCGTCGGCGCGACCGAACGTGAAAACGAGAACGAGGAGTAATGAGCGCAGGAGCATCGGGTCCTCCGATGGAGTTTCGGGTCAGAACAGCTTCTGGATCAGACCCCAACCGCTGATTCCGGCGAACAGAGCCATCACTCCCGCGGAAAGGATCGATCCGATTAGGATGGGGGTGTTGACCCGGTAGCGTGGGGGCAGGACAAAGTTCAGGTAAATGGCGGCGATGATGGCCAGGGCGATCGTGAAGTTGGCCAGGATGAAGCCGGCGATCTGGGTCAGGATGTCGAAAGGGATGTTCGCCCAGATGATGATCATCGTGGCGCAGAAGATGTAGGTGCAGATTCGGATCTTGATGCGATCGTAATCCCACTCCCGATCGGGCCAGATGGCTTGGAGGAACTCCTGGGTGACGCGGGCGTAGACCTCAGGTAACGCCTGTAGAGTTCCCCACAGGGCGGCGAGAATGCACACGTAATAGACCCACACGAGCGAAGGATGGATGTTACTCCAGACGTGCGCCTGGTTGGTCAGGAGTCCCCACCCTTCGAACTGAGCCTCGAGCGGATACAGGACGGCTGCGCCCGAAACCATAAAGGCGGCGGTGACGAAGAAAAGGACCAGGGCGCCGAGACCGACATCCCACCGGAGGGGCGCGGCCAGAGCTTTAAGGCGGTTGGCCGAGGCCGGGTCGTCGGGCAGATAGTCGATCCGGTCGGACGAAAAAGCGCGCTGCCGAATCTCCTTGATCTTTTCGTGCCCGGCCAGACCCCAGCGGTGAATGCCGACCCAGTTGGCGTAGACGAGATACGACATCACGCTGCCCCCGACGTATCCGAAGGTCGTGGCCATCGTCAAATAGGGATGCTTTACGGCATCGGGAGGCGCCCAGTCCGGATACGAAGGGAGATTGCCGACCGAAAAAGTTCCCGTGAGCGTCTGGTAAAAGTCGGGTTGGACGAGGAGGGTTCCGAGAAACGTTCCTACGACCAGCATGAAGCAGATCGCGATCTGCTGTTTTTCCAGTCGTTCGAACGAAAGTCGGACACTCATCAGGATGGCGGCGGCCACGAACACGGAGGTGATGGCGTTCTCGAGAACGGGTTCGGGTACGGATGACGGGAGGACGCCCTTGAAGAGGTGGTGGAAGAGATCGCCGCAGGGCTTGGAGATGGGTACCCAGCCGAGAGGCGCGCCGATCATTTCCGCGGCGATGATGAGAAGGAGGAGCCATCCCCTGGGCCCGGGAAGACGGACTAGGCGATGTCCGAGGTATTCGCCGCTGATCGCGGTGTAGCGACCGAGCATATAGGTGACGAATACGCCTTTGACGAGACAGCTGACGAGGACCAGCCACAACAGATCGTATCCGGCCCACGCTCCGGCGCGGACCACGACGATGGTTTCCCCAGCGCCGATGGAGAGAGAGGCGACGATGGCGGCCGGGCCGAAGACGCCGAGAAGGCCGAGGAATTTCCGACCGGACCAGGGTTCCGCAAAGACGCCTGTCGGTTCGGGGATGTCGATTTTATTCATTCTGGCTCAACATAGAGGCCGAGTCTTGGACGGACTCGAAAGCGAACGACGAAACACCCTGAAAACACGGATGCAAGGGTAGGGAAGCCTTGCGTCACGCGCAAAACAAAGGGACACCGACCGTGTCGATGTCCCTCTCTATAGTTCGGTCCGTGGCCTCAGATGTCGATGCCGTGGGTTCGTGCGACGGGGAGGCCGAGACAGGCCCAGGGTTGACGGGTCAATCGGATGAGGCGTATCGTTTGGGAGAGTGATCGATGAACTCTTTGGAGGATGCGATGCGCCGAATCGCCTGGATCGCAATCACGGTACTGATGACAGCGACTCCGTCGCTGGCCGGCATTGGAGTCACAGTAAAGGGAGGCACCCTGGGGGTCGGGGTCGAAGGCACGCTCGGGCTGATTCCGCTCGTGAATCTCAGGGGCGGTCTGAATGCTCTGAACCTTTCGCGGGATCTTACAGCCGGGGACATCGACTACGACGCCGATCTCGAACTACTTTCCGGACACGTTCTGGCCGATCTCCATCCGATTCCTTTTCGCGGATTTAGGATTTCGGGTGGACTGCTCTACAACGCGAATGGATTGACGATGGAGAACGAATCGATCTCCACTTCGATCGAGGTGGGGGGCCAGACCTATCAGGTGTCGGACGTGGGGACGCTCGTCAGCGAGGTCGATTTCAACACGACGGTCCCCTACCTGGGCATCGGCTGGGGGAATGCGGCGGCCAACCGCTTCGTATTCGCGGTCGACATCGGGGTCGTGTTTCAGGGCTCGCCCCAGGTGACGTCCCGGGCGACGGGACCGATTTCGAGCGACCCGGCCTTCCAGCAGGAACTGCGTCGTGAGACCCAGGAACTCGAAGACGACGTAGCCTGGTTCAAATACTACCCGGTACTTTCAATCGGGTTCGGATTCAAAATTACGCCGTAAGTCGGAGTCTGAGAAGGAACAAAACGATGTCGCCGGGATGCTGATCTCGGCGACATTCAATGTTTGAATGAGAAGGGCGGGTCCAGATACAGACCCGCCCCGGAAAATGGTCGATCCTTAATTCAGCTACCCGTCGCTGCTTCCCATAATCATGTGCCAGCCGATCGCCAGCAGCGCGGTATTGGCGCTTGCCCGTGAAAGTCCTTCAGGCGGGTATCCGGCCATATCGCCGACGATGGTTCCTATGACGGCGAGTATGAGCGCAAGTGCAGAAACGATCATAAGCGCTTTTGGAGGACCTCCGTCCATACGTTCCTCCTTGGGGCGGGTGTATCGGTTCATCCTCCCCAGCTACCCCAACCCGTCCGGTCACATACGTGGTCTCCTGAGAGCACCATTTGCCTAATGATCACTATAAGTCATATAGTGTTGCAGGTGGGAACGTAGGTAGAGAAGCGTCCAGCGTTCGAGAACTTGCCTCGCCCGAGGTTTCCGGTTACCGGAGGGATTCGTAATCGACGGAGGCGTTGTGTTCGACGGCGCCCGGGAAGTGGGCGTAGAGATGATCGAGGACGCTGTCGGTTTGGTCCCAACAACGGGTCGACTCGTAGGGAAACTCACCGGTCTCGCGGAATTGCTGTCCGTTTTTGACGTGAAAATCTCCGCGCCGATCGGTGAATTGACCCCAATGGCCCATCGTGTATCGGACCTCCCTGGACCCTCTGGCACTGTCACGCCAGGCTTGCGGAAACAGATCGGCAAAGGACGGTACGGAGTTGAGCCAGCTTCCGCAGGCCACGACATCGATGTCGGGCCGGTTGCGCACGGAATCTTCGATCATCCGGATGAGCGCTGCAGCGAAGGCGTCCTTCTTTGAAGTCAGCGGCGACGCGGGCGCGTAGGTGTTGAAGATGTGGATGTTGAGCGCCGTGTCGCCCCGGTAGTCGCACGACCAGCTCTCGTAAGGTCGATCCTCCCCGGGGACTTGCGGATCGCCGTCCCTGTCGACTTTGGCTTTGATGTCCGGCCAGAAGACTTCGAGGCCCTCGTTCTCGAGGACCGTGGTGTCTTCGTCGCCGATGTGGGAATCGAAGACGGTGCGAAGCCGGTCGAGGAGGGCTGTCCACTCCGGAATTTCGACATCGTCCTGGGAAGGATGCCGGTTCACGCCGTCGTTGAGTCGTGTGTTCCGGAAAATGTTGACCCGAACGTTGAGCGCATTCTCGAAATCGCTGGATCCTTCGAGGATGCGCTTTCGTGCGTACCAGAGCGAGAGCTTCGTGAATTCGCGAGCGTAGTTTTTGTAGCGATCCATTTGATTCCGGTCCGCGCTTAGTTAAATGCCACGGTGCATTCCGTAGTCGCGCCAGCCCCAGTCGAGATGTAGTCGAGGCATTTCGAATTCATAATACCATCGAATGCTGACGGCGATGTCTTCGGGTGAGAGCCAGGCCAGGAAGAGAGCACTTTTTCCGGTGATTTCGTCGAGCATTCCGATGGGAGTAATGTCCCTGAAACGATCAGGGTCTTCTTCCGTCTCGAGATACGTCCGCAGGGCATCCTCGTGGGCCTCCGCCGCGTTTGGACGAACGTTCGACAGATCGATCTCTTCGTGGGCGTTCCAGGCAGGTAGGGCCGGATCGTCCACCTCCCGACCCTCGTCACAGGTGACCCAGATCGGCGTGGACCAGGCGTACTCTCCGTCGACCTGGCGAAGTCGGACATAGTAGGCGCCTTCGCGAAGAGGCGCCGCGTCTCGATGTTCGAGGTGGATGTCGATTTCGACGGGTTGCCAAGATGCCAGACATCGATCGTTGCGGAGCAGGTCGACCCGCTCGATCAGCGCGCACCCGTGGACGACGATTTGAACATCGACAGTATCGTTGACGGAGATGGCTGCGCCGGCCGGAGCCTCGTCGATCGAAACGTGGAGCAGAATCCGTGCGCCGGTTGTGGCAAACGTCGAGCGGCGGTCGATGGCGTCCCAGATGGCCTGACGAGTGCATTCGGTCGACCAGATCGCCGCGACGGGGCCGCTGCCCGGGCCCGTATCCCGAATGTTCAGCACTTTCTGGAATCGCCCGCGGAAGGTGTGGGCAGCCATCGGCGATCCGATCGCGGGGAGATGGGCGTCAGTCGAGCCGATTATGGCCGGCTGGTATCCGTGTTCGAGCGCGTCCTGGAGGATCCACTCGAAGGCGCCGTGTCCGCTGGCGATTTCGACGAGCCGCTCCCGCGGCGTGGGGTCGCGCGACCAGCTGGGAGGTCCGCCGCCAACGTGTGACTCTAAGATGACATCGTCACGATCTCCGTAGGAGGCAAGTAGTTCAGTCAGGGTCACCCGCTGGTCGTGGTTTCGCGGTTCGTCATCGAAAAATACGACGTTTCTGTCGCCGCCGGGACGCGCGTGGACTTCCGAGGCGAGGAACGGGACGTATCGACCCGGTTCGTCGAACGTGCGGAAGGCATCGCGAGAAGCCGCCCACTGCTCCGGGGCGTCTTCATAAACGGGGGGTGACATCGGGCCGGGTGCACAGAAGTCGTAGCGGCCGACACGCCGAGCCTGTTCGTGACGGGCCATCGGATGGACCTTGAAGCTCGGTTCATCCATCAGTCCGAGTGTCGTGTCGCCCCAAGAGTGACAGTGGAATTCCCCCCAGAGCAGGCGCGAGGCCGGGTCTTCGACGGCTTCGATCGGGTTGCTATGGGCGGCAAGGTCGATGTTTTCGACGAAGCCGGCGAGTCTATGGATTCCGGGCGTGGTGATCGAGACGTTTTCGAGGACACGAATGCCCGCATCCTCGGAGGAAAAGTCGACTTCGTCTGGGAGGCCGTCGAAGTTCGGCCTGTCTTTGAAACGAACACGGCCCTCGAACTGTTCGCAGATGTTCCGGTGGGGATCGAAGATCTGGACGTGGAGATCGAAGCGCTCGTGGGGCTCCACGACAGAGGGGGCGAGGATGCGGAGCAGGTCGGGGACAGGCTCGGAGACGATTCGAATGCGGCGGGGACTGTCGGTCAGGGCTTTGAAGACGCCGGACCCGTCGCGATCGACACCAACCGCGATTCTGGCTTCCGTCGTCGCGTCGTAGACCTCGCTTCCCACGCCGCCCTGGCGACGATCTCCAATATGGATGGAGATCCGGTCTCCCGGAGAGAGCACACCGTCGGTCACGACGACTCTGGCGACAGGGGGACGGTGGGAGGGATTGTCGGTGTTGACGATGAATTCTAGGGCTGCGGTCGATTCCGTTTCGATCGTGACGAAATCGCGACCCGCGGGATTGTAATCCTGCGTGAGGTAACCGAAGAGGAACCCCCATCGTTCGAGCAGGTAGCCGCCGCCCAATCCGATTTCCGACTGAGGGTAGAGTTCTATCTTCCACGTGCCGACTTTGCCGGCGGGCAGGGTCTGGGGATCAACGTCCCGAATGGCGCAATCGACACTCGTGAATCGGACGTGAAAGTTGTCCCGCTCGGATCCTTCCGTGATGCTGCACGACAGCGGGGTTCTGGTGAGCACGATGGCCAATGGTCAGCCGTTCTGAAGCGCTTCCGGATTCACGGGGGTCAGGGGCTCCTCTCCTGCGAGTACGGCGAGGAGATTCTTGACGGCGTGTTCGCGCATCAACCGACGGGTTTCTTCGGTTGCGGTCCCGACGTGGGGCAGACACACTAAGTTGGGCAGCGTGAAGACAGGATCGTCCTCATCAGGGGGCTCGCTTTCGAGGACGTCCAGCCCGGCGCCCGCGATTCGGCCTGCGCGGAGGGCGTCGACGAGGGCGGGCTGATCGACGAGAGGGCCTCGGGCGGTGTTGATCAGGTACGCGGTCGGTTTCATTCGGGCCAGTTCACGTTCACCGATGAGGTGTCGAGAAGACTCGTCGAGATTCGTGTGAAGCGTCACGAAGTCGGATTCGGCCAGCAGGTCGTCGAGGGATCGGTACTCGCTTTCGGGCGCATCGGGATGCGGGGTGTCGAAGACGTCGTACCAGAGCGTCTTCATTCCGAGGGCCTGCATCCGACGCGTGACCTCCTGACCGATCCGACCGTAGCCGACGACACCGAGCGTTCGACCCTGAATGTCGTGGCCCAGGGGAGGTGGCGTCTCTCGGCGCGCCCAGCCGCCACTTCGAACGAAGTTTTCGTTGTCCAGCAGCCGGAGGGTGAGGCTGAAGATGAGGGTCATCGTCAGGTTGGCGACGGCGGCGGTGAGAACCCCGGGTGTGTTGCAGACGACGACTCCGTGACGGGTGGCGCTGTCGATGTCGAAGGCATCGTAGCCGACGCTGGTCGTGGCCAGGACGCGCAGTTGAGGTGTGGCCTCGAACAGGGCTTCGTCCGCCCTGATGCGGGGTGAGACCAGCGCGCCTTCGATTTCGCTGATGGCGGCCAGCAGTTTGTCTCTGGGCGTTGTGTGGTCGAGGTATTGAACCTGACACTGTGCTTCGATCTGTGCCTTGAGGTCGTCTTCGATCGGGACGAGCACACAGGCTTTTCGTCTGTCGCTCAAAGTGGTCCTCTTTCGATGTTCGCTGCTCGATTCATCCTGGTGTAGTAGATAGCCACGCCCGCTCCCCTGCTCGTCCTCGCGACTATGGCGTCTGTGCGCCGACGGCTTCGACGTAGAGCGAGAAGAGGGTATGGCTGACGGTCATAAACAGACGGTTCTTCTTCACACCGCCGAAGCAGATGTTCGCACAAGGAGCGGGAAGATGGACCTTGCCGATCAGGGTGCTATCGGGCGCGAAGATGTGGACGCCGTCATAGCCCTCGCCGCCCCATCCTGCTCCGGCCCAGAGATTGCCCTCCGTATCGGTACGGATGCCGTCCGCGTTTCCGGGTGACATCGTGACGAACACGCGGTCGTTTTCGAGGCGATTGTCTACGACGTCAAACACGCGAATGTGCTGGGGTTCTCCCGTGTCGACGATGTAGAGGAGGGACTCGTCAGGGCTGAAACAGAGCCCGTTGGGCCGATCGAAATCTGAGATGACGACGTCGATTCGGCCGGAGGGATCGATGCGGTAGACGTTCGTGTCATTCTCGAACTCGGCTCGATGGCCCTCGTAATTCATCAGGATGCCGTAACCGGGATCGGTAAACCAGATTCCGCCGTCCGATTTCACGACAACGTCGTTCGGGGCGTTCAGCGGCTTTCCTTCGTGGGTGTCCATCAGGATGGTGATCGTGCCTTCGTGTTCGGTCCGGGTGACGCGGCGGGCGTCGTGCTCGCAGGAGATGAGACGACCCTGCCGGTCGCGGGTGTTCCCGTTGGTGTTGTTGGACGGTTTGCGGAACTCCGATACGGCGCCGGTTTCTTCTTCCCATTTCAGGATGCGGTTGTTGGGGATATCGCTGAACAGCAGGTAGCGGCCGTCCCCGAACCAGACGGGGCCTTCGAGCCACCGCCCGCCCGTCCAGAGTTCCTCCACGGCGGCGCTGCCAAGCTTGATGGGGGTGAAACGATCGTCGAGGACTTCGACGCGGGTGTCGGGATATCGGATCATCTGTTTTGTCTCGCTGGAAAAACCTGTTGGACCACGGAATACACGGAAGGGGAAGGATCGTGGGCTATTGCCTATTCGAGAGTGATTGCCTCGGCCCAACGCGGCAGAGCCAACTCAGAATGTGGGCGCCACGCCCGCTCTCCTGCTCGCCCGGCCCCAAAGAAAGAATCATTGCGCTACGTGGCAACCTTGGATGCGTCGTCAGGTACAAGGCGGGTGACGAGGGAGAATACTGCGACGTTGACGATCAGGCCCCAGGCGCCGACGTCGAAGGTAGCCTTCATCGTTGCGATGAGTCCACCGAGCGTCTGGCCGGCGAGCATCGGCCAGAAAGGGCTCAGGGCAAAAACCGTGAGAAGGCCGGCAGCGGTTCCCGCGAGTGCGCCCTGCCGGGACCCTTTCTGAAGGAACAGCATATCGATCGCAAGGGGCAGAAGCTGGCTGGAGAAGGCAATCGCGAGGAGGCCAAGGATGACGATCATTCCAAGCGGGTTGCTCTCACTGCGTCGCCCGAGAATAACGAAGGAGAGGGCAGTGACGGTTGCTACGGCGATCAGTGCCCGGCCGACCCAGGTGCGTTCACGCTGACTTGCTTGAGGACGGATGAACTGATCGTAGATGTCGTGCGTCAGGAGCGCGCTCATTGCGTGGAGGTTGCTGTCGGCAGTACTCATCGCGGCAGCCATAATCGCGACGACGATCACCGAGGCAATGACGGCGCCGGCTGTACCGAGGAGCTCGGGCAGGTGGTTGTCGAGGACGACGACCAGGATGCGGTCGAACTCGTTGGGCGCGGATCCGACCGCGGGATTGGGAATCAGCCGCCCGGCGTCGTTCGTGAGGTAGTTGCCGGCGGCGTCGATGATGGGATAGAGTACCTGCCCACCGAGCCCGACGAGCATCACGCCGAAGAAGAAGCAGGAGGTCAGTACCGCGGCGAAGATGAGGGCGCTTCGTCGAAGGACATCGTCGTTCCGGGCGGCGTAGAACCGCATCCACTGGGCGGGCTGGATCATCGAGCCGAGGGAAGCGAACAGGGAGGCGGTGAGCAGGATTTCGGGCTTCCAGTGACCGGCCGTACCTGGAACGGACAGAGATTTCGGAGGCAGTTCGGCGACCCGTGCGAAGAAAGGGCCCGGACCCCCGAGGACGGCCACGACGGCGAAGCCGGCGATGAGCATTCCGGCGACGAGCAGTACGCCCTGTACGACGTCCGTCCAGGCTACGCTGCGCATTCCGCCGCCCATAATGTAGAGCATCGTGATGACGGCGAGCAGAGTGGCGCCGGTTTCGAAGGCGTCTTCCGATCCGAACAGCTGCTGGGAGAGGATGCCACCGGCCTGGATCTGGATGACGACATACGGAACGGCGTAGAGGACGCCGATCAGGGCGACGAGCAGACGCATTCCGACCGGGCTCTGATAGTGGTCGGCGATCATATCGGCGGGGGTGACGAACCCGCGGGCCTGACCGATACGCCGGATTCGTGAGCCGACGATGTAGACCGCGGCGCCCGCGACCGGCACGTTGAGGCTGAAGAGGGCGAACACCGCACCGTCTCGGTAGACCATTCCGGGTGCGCCAAGCAGAGCGAAGGAGCTGAAGAACGTGGCCATAATCGTGAGCGCGGACACGACCCAGCCCTGCGAGCGACCGGCGAGGTAGTAGTCGGTTTCGTCATCTTTGCTTCGGCGATATCCCACGATGCCGAAGACGAGTAGCATCGTGAGGTAGAGGACGAGGACGGTGGTGGGGATTAGGGACAATTTGGTATCAGGGAATTATGAAATTGAGAAATTGAATGACCGTTAATCAGCAAGCGCTTGTCATCTCGGCCAGGAGCCGTCACGGAATTGACCGACATTGACCGCCCAATAGGGAAATGACTGTCATCCCGGCGGTCTTTTAGGCCGGGATCCATTTTGACTCTTCGCGAAAAGCCAGAATGGACCCCGGCCAAGAACCGTAGCAGGGTGACGTTGTCTCTCCCTACAGACTCAGCTGCAAACGTTCCGTCTCCGCAATTGAGCGGGGTGGAGTGGCACTGGCTTCCCTCGGTGGCTGGCCAAGGCACTACGGCGTTTCATCGGCCTCCACAATCCAGATCTTCTTGTAAGCGACGACGATCGCGACGAGCTGCACGGCGTACCAGAAGAGCCCCCAGACGTAGATAATGGGCAGCCCGAGGACCGTGTAAGTTGCGTTCGGGTCCGATGGGTCGGGATTCACGAGACGGAGACCCGGGCCCGGGCCCATCAGCATCGCGAGCATAAAAAGGGCGAACAGGAATCGGGAAAGTGGACGAGTAGGCATATTCGGAATGGTTTTCCGTAGGGGCGGATTCGAGATCCGCCCCGCTGTTGGCGCGAAATACGCCGGATCCAGCAAAAGGATCACGTTCGAGTCGTGAGTATATTGCGGGGAAGGCCTTTGGGCAATCGTTCTGTATTCAGACGAACCAGGAGGGTGCGATGAAGATTTCAGTTTCGCTTGGGGAACTTTCCGAAGCCAGAATGCGATACGCAAAGCAGATGGGTGCTCACGGGGTCGCACTCGGTGCCTACGCGCTTGACAGTTACAATCGGTCCGGCCGGGTGGATCCGGAAGAGTTGAAGTCGGCCAGGTCGGCGGTCGAAGCGCACGGGTTGGAGTTGTTCACGCTCCGACTACGCCCACAGGCGACACACGATATCCTGACCGGCGGTCCGAATTCACAGGAAGAGATCGACAACGTCGTTTCGTGCGTCCGTGCCGCTGGTGAAGTCGGAATCCCTTTTCTCTATTACAATCTGACGCCTTGGCGGAGTCTGCCGACGGCCTGGGGCGAGATGCCGGGAGCACCGGCGCCCGAGCCGGATTCGGTGCGGGTCGGATCCGGGCCTGGCAGGTACTATCGGCCGAACGGTCGTGGCGGCGCGGTCCTGCTCACGCATCGCGGACATCTTGCTGAGCGAGACCAGGCGAGTACGCCGGAGGAATCCGTTGCGCCCTACGGGAAGATCTCGGCAGCCCAGATGTGGGACCGGATCGGTGGGATGTACGAGGCCGTGATCCCTGCTGCGGAGGAAGCCGGCGTCAACGTGGGATGCCACCCGAACGATCCGCCGGAGCGGGTCTATCGCGGGGTCGAGCAGAATTTGAATTCGGTCGCCGGTCTGAATCGCTTGGTCGATCTGGTCGACAGCCCCCGCAGCGGGCTCCTGCTCTGTATCGGGACGCTGCACGAAATGGGCGAAGATACGATGGGGGCGGTGGACTCTCTGCTGAGTCGAGGCAAGATCTTCTACGCGCACTTTCGCAATCCCAAAGGCACCGTTCCGGCTGGAGATTATCAGGAGGACTTTCTCGATGAAGGGGACCTGGATATGCTGGAGGTGATGCGGCTCTTCAAGAAGCACGGCTTTCAGGGCGCGTTCGATCCGGATCATGCTCAGGGGATCGAGGGGGATGGGGATAGCGGCCGAATCGGTTTCGCGTGGGAACTTGGTTATATGAGGGCGCTGCTGAAGACCGTGATGGATGAGTGAGCCTGGCGCCGTTTCAGCGACAGTCAACCGTTCGAACCGGGAGCGACACTGTCCGTCCAGAATGCCAAAGGGGACGTGCGCATCGAGACGTGGGACAGGAGCGAAATCGCGTTCGATGCCGAGATCGTCGCCCTTGCCCGTACGGTGGAAGAAGCAGAGATCCTGGCCGACTCGGTCGAGATCGACGTCCTCAGTGAAGAGGATGGCCTACGCCTCGAATCCAGTTTTCCGAACGAACAGGGCGAGCTCCGCGGATCCTGGGTGACGAACTTCCGAATGAAGATTCCGTCGAAAGCCGACCTGGACATCGAGTCACGTCACGGTGATACCCGGATCGCTCACTGCCACACGAGTGTGGGTGACGTCAGCGGTGCGCTCAGGCTCAGGCACAGTTACGGGAACGTGACGGTGGATCGAGTCGGATCAGAGGCTGCGGTCGACGTTCGACACGGCAACCTGATGCTGAAGGAGACGGTCGAGGGTCTGGCTTTGGGAAACCAGCACGGCAATGCCTCGGTTGGGCCGGTCGGAAAGGACCTGGATCTGTTTTCGGCCCACACGAACACGACCGTGACGAGCGTCGGGGGCCGCATCGAAGGCCGGTTGCGACATACCGAATTTCATATGGAGAAGAACGTCCAGGAAAGCGTTGTCTTGGATGCCAGTCACGGTGCTTTTCGGGGAAGAGATATAGGCGGGGATCTGACGGTGCGCCACGGTTCTGTGGTGGCCGATCGTGTGGAGGGCGCAGTGGAGATCGACGGAAGCTACTCTCCGATCGAGATTCGGCACGTTGGGAGAGATGCTTCGGTCAAGTCGAGTCACGCCCGGGTCTCTCTCGGAACCGTAGGGGGGGCGGCCATTGTCGATGCGAAGCATAGCCCGGTTCGAGTGTCCGAGGTGAAGGGGGAGACGATCGTAAACGGATCGCACGGACCCGTAGAGCTCGAGGGTGTCGCTTCGGCCGTGACGGTCAACTCGAAGCAGGGCCCGCTAACGATTCGACCTGCCGGGCCCATCAACGAAGAGTACCGAATCTCGAACCGCGGTGGCCCCGTCGATCTCACACTGCCCGTCGGTTCGGACGTGACAGTCGAGGGATCGGTAAAGCGCGGGAAGGCCAGATGCGATCATGCAAAGCTGGCGGTCACTGCAACGGGCAAGCGGAGTAGCCGGATTTCGGGTCAGCTGCTGATTGGGGCAGTGCGCGTCCTCATAGAGGTCGATCGTGGAGATCTGCATATTCGCGATCGGTGAATGCGAAGATCGTCTCTGTTCGAAAGAATGCGGGAGTAGGGAAGGCTATGAACGGCGAAAGCTCTTTGGAGCCTCGCCGTTTTTCGTAGGGACGATCGATCTCCCCGGTGGGGATTTGTCAGGCCTGTTTGCTTTCGACCTGGACGAAGTCGTCCTGTTCGAGTATGTATGCGGTGAGGGCTCCGCCGTAGACGCAGCCGGTGTCGAGACCGACGAGGTAGGTGGTGTCGCTCTTGGGTCGCTTCTTGTGGACGAGTCCGCCTGGCGCATCGTGTCCGAACACGACGACTTTGCCGTCGATCGGTTCGAAGTGATCGTGCCACCGTGGGCCTTCGATTCCATCGGTGGGTGGCCACGTGCGTATGGCCAGGAATTCTTCGCGTCGGGTGCGATCGAGGCCCTTCTCCGGATGGATGCCCGCGTGGACGAGGATGAAGTCCATTTCCCGAATGTAGAGCGACTGGACCTCGAGCCAGAGGGAGAGCTCTTCCTTGACCTCGTCAATCTGCGCGAGCGTCGTGGCCTGGCCCTCGTCGGGTTCTCGCGTCCCAGCGATCAGTTCGACGAGCTCGGCGTCGTGGTTTCCCACCACCATTTGTGCGCCGGTCTCAAGAATCAGCCTCCAGATGCCGAAAGGGTCGGGCCCTTTCGAGAAGGCGTCGCCTGTGAGGAGAAGTCGATCGGTGCCCTTCCGATAGCCACTTGTGCTCAGAATCTCCTGAAATTCTTCCGCGCACCCGTGGATGTCTCCTACAAAGATCGTTCGCATCGTTGTATCCGTAGAGGGTTGGTCTTGGAGTTGGCCGTGACCAAATATAACGCGGAGCGTCCGGGCTGCCAGAGGTCCAGGCGAATCGGATAGAGGGGGCGGATATTTGAAAAAGGGACTGGTGCAGAGCGAGGATGGCGAAATCCGGTGCTGGTGGGGGGCGAGCGATTCGCTTTACTCCACCTACCACGACGAGGAGTGGGGTCAGCCGGTGACCGATGACGTCCGGCTGTTCGAAAAGATCTGCCTGGAGGGATTCCAGTCAGGGCTGAGCTTCCTGACGATCCTTCGGAAGCGGGAAAATTTCAGAAAGGCGTTTCGAGGCTTCGATTTCGAGAAGGTCGCGAAGTTCGGCGAGCGAGACGTCCAGCGGCTGTTGAAGGACGCTGGGGTCGTGCGCCACCAAGGGAAGATCCGGTCGACGAGCAACAATGCGGAGCGTGCGCTCGACCTGGTGGAAGAATTCGGTTCGCTGGCGGAGTATTTCTGGCAGTACGAGCCGAAGAAATCGAAACGTCCACGCAGGATGACCTATCGCGCGTTGACACAGATGACGGAATCCGAGGAGTCGAAGGCGATGAGCAAGGATCTGAAGAAGCGGGGGTGGACGTTCGTGGGTCCGACGACAGCCTATGCGTTCAGGCAGGCGATGGGGCTGGTGAATGACCATCTGGAGGGGTGCGGGGTGTGGGCGGAGTGTGAGGAGGAGCGGGGGTAGCGAGCAGGAGGGCCCAGCCGTCAAATGATCACTTCGTCGTACTCGCTCTTGCAGGGCTGGCCGTCACAAAAGAGCAGCCTGTTCTGATTGGGTATGCCGATCATCGAATATTTGGTGAAAGCCTTGTCTTCCCCTCCGGCACGGCAGATGCTGGGGGTGCCGTGGTGCCTCAACACCTCTTTCATTCGACGCAGGTCGAAGACTTGCCCTTCCCGCAAGATGTCATCCAGAAAGCGGCCCCGGTCCACGGCGTTGGATTTGGCCTCCGGATTACGGCGGTCGGCATCGGCCAGTTGCGGCAGGCGATAGTAGTTTACGCAGTTGATACCGGTCTCAATGTCGGGATAACGGACCTGGACCAGCGGGCAGGGGGCTTCGATGGAGCAACACTCTCCATCGCGGTCGACGCAAACCATGCTGAAGCCTTTGCCGCGCAGAGCCACGCGTGTTGTCCAGCGGACGAAGTCCTGAGTGCTACGACTGTTCTGTAGAGCCAGATAGTTCCAAAGCCGGATCGCGGGGTGGCGGTCACTCTGGTCGAAGGCGCTGCCTACCGACGAATGACCTATGGCGACACCTTCGGCATTGAGACCGTCGCTGATGCACAGGCTGCCGCACGTTACAACTAGGGCCATGGGGATACCGTGCTCGGGATAGATCTTCTTCACGCAGGCCGGTTTCTCTACTGGAGGTTGGGCTCGATAGTGCCCGTCGTTGTTCTTACCCCACAGAGGACCGTCCGGGCCAGATCGGAAAACGATGTTGCTGCATCCTTCCTCGTCGCCAGAATCGAGAGCATTGCCCCACAGGTGCAGATGGTTGGCCAGGAAGATATCGTCCACCGGAAGGTTGGCGGCGTCGGCCATAGCCTCCATCTCCGTAAGGGCGTCCGGTAGATACTCCCCTAGGGTGGTGCGTATCGTGGGCATTCGGCGTTGCCAGTGGGTGCGCCAGTTCCCTTCTTTCGGAAGGGCGACGAGGGCCACGTGTTCCTTGATTTCGTCCCTCAGCTCCTCACCGGTCGTGTAGCCGATCTGGCGCGGACCGCCGCGACATTCGATAACTCTCATTCCCTCTCCCACGATCGTTTGTGCGTACAGGACTACTCCAACCAGTGGCTCAAATCCCTGCCCGTCATCTCCTGAAATTCTTCAATGTCGTCCCTCACGAGCGGCTTCAACCGTTCCTTCATTTCGGGATCGATGCCCCGCTTCAATAAATCCGTCTCCGGATTGTCGGGACTGGGAAAACCCACATACCTGTTCAGGATGCCCGGCCGGAAGTTCGGGTCGACTTCCAGGAATCCGAAGAAATCGGCCAGGAAGCTTTCGGGGTCTTCCTCCAGTTCTTCGTACCAGAGAATTTTCACCTGCTCTTTGGGGAAGTAGCGATAGACGCGCTTCAGCTGCATCGCGTAGAGGCTGGGACCCAGCCACAGCATGAAGTGGAGGAAGCCTCCCCTCTTGAATATCTGCTCCATACTCATGACCTGCTCGGGCGTGAATTTTCGTCGCCACATGAAGTGGCCCCAGTGAACGAAGCTGCGTTCAATAGGGGGCCTGACGGTCATCAGGATTTTCGCACGTCCCAGATGGCGGGCACAACGTTCGAGGGCTCTCTCGTAAACCATGTAGCCATTGCTCAAATCTCCGACGGCTCTTTCCCCGTTCCAGGTGCCATAATGGGTGGATTCGTACCAATCGATACCATTGTGGTATTCGCCTACGAAGAAGTTCACCGGTTTGGCTTCCGGCACGTAGATGTCGGGATGCTCGCCGCAGACTTTCCACAGCCACGTCGAGGCGGCTTTAGGGGCACCGATGTGCACGAAGTTGGGTAGCATTCAGCCTTCTCCATACCTCTGGTATTGTTGTCGAAATTTACGCCGGCCAAGGCTGATCGCCTGTCGAGATCTCAGCGGCTAGGCAGAAACGTCTGTTGAGATCAGTGCATCCAATTGCACTCAGATTCGGTGCTGGTGCGGCAGCACGCCGACCGCCAGGTCGATGAGATCCGAACTCAGGTGGGAAGAGGCAGTTTCTCGGGGCCCTGCTGAGTCTGAGCAGAGACGTCGATCACACGAACCGGATGGAGGCGCCGTCCTTCGGAGTGACTTTTCCGATGATGCTAGCGGCATCGATGCCCGCCCCCTGGAGCCGGGCGAGGAGAGCGTCGGCCTGGTCTCCGGCGACGGCGAGGAGCAGACCGCCGCTGGTCTGGGGATCGATGAAGATTTCCTCGTGCCAGGTGGGGATGCCCGATTCGAACGCGAGGTGATCCTGGACGAGGCGTCGATTCTCGCTGTTGACGCCGGTCGTCATCCCCTTTTTGTACATCTCGAGCGCCTCGTCCATCGTGGGGACGTCGGACACTTTCACGGTGAGGGAGACACCTGAGCCCTCCGCCATCTCGAGGCCGTGGCCCGCTAGACCGAACCCGGTGATGTCGGTGGCGGCGTGGATGTCGAAATCCAGAGCGACTTCACACGCAACCTTGTTCAGGGTGGTGATGGTGTCGAGACAGGCGGCGAGCGCCTCGTCTGAAACCCACCCTTTGAGGTTGGCGTTGAAGAGCACGCCGCTGCCGATGGGCTTGGTCAGGATGAGGACGTCGCCGGGTTGTGCGCCCGCGTTCTTCCAGTAGCGTTCCGGATGTACGATGCCGGTGACGGACAGACCGAATTTGGGCTCTTCGTCATCCGTGGTGTGGCCGCCCGCGAGGACGGCGCCGGCTTCGGTGATCTTGCTGAGGGCGCCCTCGACGATGCCGTGTAGAATTTCGTCTCCGAGCGCTTTCGACGGGAATCCGACGAGGTTCAGACAGGTGACGGGACGCCCGCCCATCGCGTACACGTCGCTCAGCGAGTTGGCCGCACCGATCTGGCCGAACAGAAAGGGATCGTCCACGGGCGGCGTGATGAAGTCGGCCGTGACGACGATGGCCTGTTCGTCGTTGAGCTTGTAGATGCCGGCATCGTCGGAAGTTTCGAACCCGACGAGCAGGTTCGGGTCGCTTACCTTCGGCAATCCTGCGAGCAGTTTCCCCAGTCCGACCGGACTGACTTTGGCCGCTCAGCCGCAGGTCTTGGCGAGGCTCGTGAGCGTCTTTTTTCTAGACAGCAGTGCCAATGGTTTCTCCGTTCGCTGCGCGTGGTCGGTGTAAGACTAAGGGCAAACGGATGGGGTTGCAACCCCGCGTCGATCTTGCGGGTCGTCCCTGGGATCCTGATATTTCCCGCCCTGAGGAGATCCGACCTTGTCCCTTGCCGAACATTACCCTCCCGACCTGCTCGCCCGCTGGGTGTCCGACGCCCGTCAGAAGACGTTCGACCTGGTCGCCGACCTCTCTGACGAACAGATGATGGGGCCGGCCCTTTCGATCGTAAATCCTCCGCTGTGGGAAATCGGTCATCACGCGTGGTTTCAGTCGCGGTGGGTTTTGCGGGAGGCGTGCGGTCAGGCCCCACCACGGGAGGACGAAGACGCACTGTATGACTCGATCGGGATCGCCCACGACACGCGCTGGGATCTGCTCCTGCCGTCGCGAGCCGAGACGCTGGCCTATATGGCGGAGGTCAGGGATAGAGTCCTGGATGCGCTGAGCGCGCCTGATGTGTCTGAGGAGGTCCTCTATCATGTGCTGTATTCGACGCTTCACGAAGATATGCATTGCGAAGCGCACACCTACACGCGGCAAACGCACGGTTATCCGCCCCCGGCCTTTTCGGATCGTGTTGCCGCGTCGAGTCCTGTACCGAGCGAGCCGGCCCCGGGCGATGCCTTTGTGGAGGGTGGGACCTTCTGGTTCGGCTCGAGGGAGGACGAACCGTTCGTGTTCGACAACGAAAAGTGGGCGCACCCCGTTGCGCTGGAACCGTTCGAGATCTCCAGACAGACGGTGACCCAGGCGGAATACCTGGCCTTTGTGGAAGATGGAGGCTACGCGAGAGACGAGCTCTGGTGTGAAGAGGGCCGTACCTGGCGCGAACAGGAAGACGCCCGTCATCCTGTGCACTGGAAGCAGGAGGGAGGATGGCTCCGGCGGCACTTCGATCGATGGGTGGATCTCGAGCCCGATCTGCCGGTCATCCACGTCAACTGGTATGAGGCTAACGCCTACTGCCGGTGGGCTGGACGCCGATTGCCGACGGAAGCGGAATGGGAGGCTGCGGCATCGACGGACTCAGAGGACGGGCACTCAGAATCTAAACCCCGGTTCCCCTGGGGTGACGAAGTGCCATCGCCGGACACGGCCAACCTGGATTGGGGTCGGATGGGATGTCTCGAAGCCGAGGCGCTTCCGGCAGGAGACAGCACCGTCGGTTGTCGCCAGATGATCGGGAATCTGTGGGAGTGGACGAGCGACGCATTCTGTCCCTTTCCCGCATTCACACCCGATCCCTACGTGGAATACTCCGAGCCTTGGTTCGAGACGAGGAAGTCGATGCGAGGGGGGTGCTGGGCGACGCGTTCCAGGCTGATTCGCACGAACTATCGGAACTTCCAGACACCCGATCGCAGAGATATCTGGGTCGGGTTCAGAACCTGTGCACTCCAGTCGTGAAGATCAATCTCATCACACCTGCGCCCCGCGGATCCCGGAGGGGAAACCGGATCACGGCAACCCGATGGGCCCGCATCCTGCGCAATCTCGGTCTTCGTGTCGACGTGGCTGGTCGGTACGACGGTGGTGACTACGATGTTTGTGTGGCTCTTCACGCCCGTCGTAGTCATCCCTCCATCCTTGCCTGGCGAGATCGACATCCCGATCGACCTCTGATTCTCGCACTGACCGGGACCGATCTCTACGGCGACATTCATTCGAGTGGGGCCGCACAGTCCTCGCTCGAACTGGCCGATCACTACGTGCTCCTCCAACCCGACGGCCTGCGGGAGCTCCCACGACGTCTTCGGAGCAAGGCCAGCGTCATATATCAATCCTGTACCTGACCCCCGACTATAACCCCCAGGCGGAGGGTCTTCGAAATCTGCGTGATGGGGCATCTGCGTCCCGTAAAGGACCCCTTCCGTACGGAAGCAGCCGTTCGTCTCTTGCCTGAAGAATCCAGGATCGTCGTCACTCACATCGGAAGCGCATTGACCGACAGGATGAAGAATCGGGCGGAGACGCTGACACGTCGGAATGCCCGATACTCCTGGAGGGGAGAGTATCCCCGATGGAAGGCGCTGAGAGTACTCTCGAGAAGTCGACTGCTGGTGCTGACGTCGAAAATGGAGGGTGGGGCGAATGTGGTTTCGGAAGCGCTGGCGTGCGGAGTCCCTGTCGTCTCGACTCGCATTTCAGGGTCGATCGGGATGCTGGAGAAGGGCTATCCGGGTTACTTTCCGGTGGGAGATGCGGAAGCGTTGGCGAAGCTGCTCAGGAGAACGGAAGAGGACCGATCCTTCTACGACCGCCTGGCCGCAGCGTGCCGGAAACAGGCTTGGATCGTCGATCCTGAGCTCGAGATGGAGAACTGGCGGAGGCTGCTGAACGATCTGACCTGACGGGAGATGACGGCCTCCAGATCCTCCTCGCTCAGGAAACCCCCGCGCACCGCAACCAGGCAGGCAGGTCGTCGATCAGCCGGCCGAGGACGATTCGCGCACCCTCTTCGAAGTGAGCGATGTTCCCGTAGGCCTCGCTGCCCCCCTCGCCGACGACGTCTGAAACGCTTCGCAAAATGACACACCTCACGTTGTTGTGCCTCGCAACCCACGCGATGGATGCAGACTCCCAATCTCCGGCAACGGCGCCGAAGACACGCTTGAGCCGGGGGAGGTCTTCCGGTACAAGATCCCGGTCGCCGGAAACCATCGCTGTTGTGGTGACTTCCTGCGGATAGGGTTTCCTCAGCCAGGCGACGTCCAACGTTGAGTTGTAGTGATCCTCGGCGTCTACGTCGTCGAGCATCTGCTCCACGATGTCGTAGACGATCGTTCGGTTTACGAGGATCAACTGCCCCGCTCGACCTCGCCTTCGAAACCTCCGCAGGTCCCCAGATTCAGGAGCAGATCGGGCCGAAAGGTGTCGATGGCCCATTGGGCACTCGCGGCGGCAGAGATCTTTCCCCAGCCACCGTGAAAGAAAATGAGAGGCGCCGCGAGGCCCCCGATGGCGGAACGGAAGAACTGCCCGTAGGGAGATTCCTGGATGTCAGATTCGGGGTATCGATCGCGGACGATCTCCCATTCCTGGTGGGCGGAGATGACGACGAGAACACTCATTCGGCGGGAAGCCTTTCGGGGAGGCTGAAGCGACCGTCGGCCCCCGAGGGGAAGGCGACGACGTGACATACGGCGTCCCGATTGATCGGGCCGAAAATGTGGGGGTAAACCCCGTGACCGTAGCTGTCCTCCTCCTTCACTTCCGGCTCGAGGAGATCCGCATCGATGCAGAGGATGACCAGGTCGGATCGCCCGGCGAAGATTCTGTTCGCGACGCCCATGATCTGGTCCCTGTGCGAACTGTGGATAAATCCTTCCCGTTCGAGAGAGGGGTCGGTGAAATGTCCACCTTCCTGTGAGGTCCAAGCGTCGCGGGAGGTGACGTGATAGAGGAAAGCCATCTGGTCCTCCGAGAAGAACGGGTCGCGATGTGGGTATCGAGTCCGGTCCAGATTTTTCTTTCTCGAGCTGTCACAGAACGGGGTGGATTCCCGTCCTAGGGGTGAGAGCGCGAGAATCACCTTTTCAGGAGAATCCGATGAGACTAAAACCCGTTGAGAAGCCGACCACCCTGATGGGCCGGATGGACTACTGGATGTCGAAGAGAGAAACAGGCAAAGTGATTTCGCCGCTTTCCGTGGTCTATGCGCGTGTCTCGACGTCCCTCAGGCTTGTCCACGAAATGAGCAAGCTGGCGGAAAAGGGGCTTTCGCTGGATCCGGAGCTGCGTTTTCTGATTCAGCACTATGTTGCGAGGTTGAATGGCTGTGGGTTCTGTATCGACATCGGCGAAGCGATAGCCCAACGAGCCGATGCCGCATCGCGGCTGCCCCGCGTGGCCGACTTCGAGACGGACGAGACGTTTACCGATGCCGAACGGGCGGCCCTCCGCTATGTGAAAGAGGTGACCGAGCGTAAGCACGTCTCGGACAGGACCTTCGACTCGCTGAAGCTACATTTCACGGACGAGCAGATTGTCGAAATTACGCTGTTGAATGCCGTCGAGAATTTCTGGAACTGGACGAACATACCGCTCGAAATCGAATCGGACGGATTGTGCACGTTGGGAGTTGCTGAGCCACCCGTACGAGCCACGGCGTAAGGTAGGACGCGATGACCGAATCTCCAGATCTCATTTTCGATCGATCGAGGTCGAAGCTGACAGCGATCGCTTACCGAATGATGGGGACCGTGATGGACGCGGAAGATGTCGTGCAGGACGCGTTTCTGCGGTGGTCGAAGACCGATCGCACGACTGTCGATGAGCCCGAACGGTATCTGTCGGCGATCGTCACGCGGCTGTCGATCGATCTGTTGAGGTCGCGGAAAAAAGAGCGCGAAACGTACGAGGGCCCGTGGCTACCCGAGCCGCTGGTCGAGCCGTCGCACGATCACGTCGAGCTGGCCGAATCCCTGTCGACCGCTTTTCTGTTGATGCTCGAGCGGTTGGGCCCGGCTGAACGCGCAGTCTCTCTGCTTCGAGAGGTTTTCGACTACGGCTATGATGAAATCGCGGTGATCGTGGAGCGGAGCGAGGCCAACTGCCGGCAGATGGTCAAGCGGGCGCGAGATCGGATCGCGGAAGGAGGGCGAAATCGTTTCGTGCCGGAGCCCGGCCAACACCAGCGATTGACGGAGAATTTTCTGAAGGCAGCGGCGAAAGGGGATATGGAAGGGCTGATGGGTGTGCTTGCGGAGGACGTCTCGTTCCGCTCCGACCACGGAGGCAAGGTGTCCGCAGCGCGTCGTATCCTGCGACGGACGGATACGATCTCGCGGTTTATCCTGGGTCTCGGTCAGAAGTCCGTCGGAATGCGGGTGGACGTGAAAGTGGCCACGATCAACGGGGAGATGGGGGTTGCCTTCTATCTGGAAGGTGAACTCCAGAGCGTCTGGACGTTCGAGGTGGTAGAGGGGCGTATTGCCGAGATCTACGTCGTTCTGAATCCGGAAAAGCTCGGGCGTGCGAAGAAGGCGCTCGAAGACTGCTGTACCTCCCGGGGGAAACAGCGGCACTTAATTGTGGCCCCGGGGCCACAATTGGGAGTCAGGCTCGAAGAGTCCTTCAGTAGAGTTCGGCAAGAGTTCCCAGCGCCTCGCGGCACTTCTGTTCAAAGGAGAAGCTGATTCGTCTGGCATTCGACCCTTCGCCGGGGTTGCGGTAGGCGTAGACGACGCACCATCTGGTGTCGCTGCTTGCCTTCCGAGGCGTCACGGCGTGGAGGGCGTGGGTCCACATCAGGGCGACTGTGCCGGGTGGAGCGCTAAGGTTTTCGACTTTCATCGGGTCGCCGGTTTCCGGATGTGTCCGATCGGCCCCCCACGCCTCCCACATCTCCCGGTCGTCTACACTGGAACGAATGCCGATGCGTCGGTAGAGGTGGCTTCCCGGCACGGCTTTCAAACCGCCATCGTCGGGTTCGAACCCGTTCACGTAGAAAAATACCCTCACGAATCCGAGATTCGGATCTACCTCACCGTAGCCGTGGGTATGCCAGCCCGATCCCTTGTTTCCGCTAGGGCGGATCAGAGAGACACAGTGGTCGTAGCGGAGGTTATCTCCGAGTACGTGGTGGGCCAGCTCGAGCATCTGCGGATGCGCGATTAGGCTTTCGAGGTACTCCTCGTATTCTGCAGCATACATATTGGTCGGCTTCGGACCTTGCCCTTCGGATCGGGGAATCACGTGGATCCGAGCCAGAGACTCTGTCAGTTGCCTCTGCGCTCCACTCGTCAGGAGATCGGGGAAGACGATGTGGCCGTCACGATCCATCTGTTGACGATGCGTGTCGGTCCACTCGTAGTCGTTGAATATCGGGCGCGAGTCATTCATCACGCAGTCAGAGGATGTGAGGTAACGCCAGTCCAACGGCGGCGGCCCAGGAGATCACGGCGAATCGGCCGTCCGTGACAGCCTGCAACAGCTCGTCTTTGGTGAGAAACAGGATTTCGTAGGCCTCCAGGTCGTTGGCATCGGGATCCTGGATGCGACGAGCCCCCTTCGCGAAATAGAAGTGGCCCTTGCAGAATCCACGATTGGCATCGACCACGTAGGACCCAAGCTCGATCCACTCTTCAGCTTCGTAGCCCGTTTCCTCCATCAGCTCTCGACGAGCGGCCAGTGCTGGATCTTCCCCACGCTCGACATAGCCGCCAACGATCGAATAGGCGGCTTCCTCCAGTGCGTATTTCTGCTGCCTGAAGACGATGTAGGTGCCCTCGTGAGTCTCGGTGACGATGTTGACATAGTCGGGTGCGACGACCCAGGGCCAGTCGTCGATGAGCGTGCCGTCGTCGAATTCGACCTTGTGCATCTCGACTTTCAGGAATTTCCCTGCGTCGAGAACGGTTTCGCGTGAGAGGGTGCGCCAGTTCTTCAAAGGAAGACGTCTACTTTTCTCAAACGAGGGACTGAAACGTCTCGTGGGATGACAGATAGGCCAGACTTTGCTTCATCCAGGCGTCGTGGTCCGTGCTGTCGGGAGGGAGCCGTAACTTGACGCACGCAGTCGTGGTGTCGGGCTCGGGAAGGTCGCTTCGCATCAATTCGAAAATGGCGTCGTAGTCGACCGAGCCCTCACCGATCGGGGTGCCCCAGATTGTGATGTCGTTCGACCGATAGGGATGAATCTGGACGTCTTTAATCGCAACTGCGATGGCGTGGGGGAGGACCGCGCGAGCGGCTTCGACCGGTTCTTCGCACACGGGAAACGGGTTGGTCGTGTCGAAAGCCATCCTGAGTGCGGGATGGTCGATCCGCTGGGCGACAGACAGCATCTCGTGTCCGCGGTAATCGAGGTGAGGGAGGAGGCCGATTCGCAGATTCCGTTCGGCCGCCGCTTCGGCGACGGGGGCGAGATGATTCACGACGCGATCGAGTTGTGTCGCGAGAGGCGGATCGTCCGTAAATCGGTTGTGCTTTCCGCCGTTGCCGAAGGACACCACGGTGCTGCAGCCGCATTCGGCAGCCACGTCGAGCGCGCTTCTTCCGCGGTCGAGCAGGCCGGCTCCGTCCCCCTCGGGGGTGACAAAGTCCTCACTCCAGTATCCGACATAGGTGATACCGAGGTCGGTCGCTTTCTGCTCGACCTCCGAGGGGGTGTCTGTCCCGTTCAAAGGAAGCGAGGCCTCGAGGGCCTTGAACCCGTACTCGACACATCGCTCGAACAGCCACATCAGGGGGTTGTCGGAAGGGGAGACGCCGCTGTAAGTGGGTGACGAGAGTCCGAAGATCATTGTGAGGGGCGTGTGAAAGCGAGCGTCGGGTCGGAAGCCCTGACTTCGGCCTCGGGAAGTCCAAGCTCGCGGCGGACGATGTTCGTGCCCTCGACGAGGGCAACGCATTTGTAGAAAGCGATCCGACGCGAAAGCCCCTCGCGACCGAAACCGCAGTCTGTGGTGATGACGAGACGTTCGGGTGGGATGTATTCGAGCGCTTTGCGGATGAGACCACTGACGCGATCGGTCGGCTCGACGGTCGTGTTGGTGTGGTTGACGACGCCGATGGCGATCTTCTTTTTGGTTTCGTGCTGGGCGAAGAGATGAAGATCCTTCCCGAAGGTGCTCGCACACTCGAACGTGATGACGTCGGCGTTTAGCTGTAGAAGAAAGGGGATGGCACGTTCGTAAGAGGGTCGCTCCCAGAAGAGCGCCTGCTGGTTGGGGTTTCCCCAGCAGGTGTGGACCCAGATCTCGGCTTCGACACCGTCGACCTCGCGATTGAAAGCGTCGGTCAGGAATTGAAGCTGTTCGTCCGTCGTGTCGGGGTTCAGAGACAGGAAATGGTGCAGCGGTTCCTCGATCTGGATGACCTTGCACCCGGCGTCAGCGAGGGCACGAAGTTCGCCGTTCAGGATATCGACGAGATCGAGGAGCATTGCACGGTCATCGTCATACGCCTCGTTCCAGAGCATACTGGGCAGGGTCTGGGCGCTGATGGCGCCAAACTTGACTGGCCGAGGAGTCATTCGCTGAGCGGCTTGCCAGACGGCTGCGTACTGAATCGGTCCGTGGGAGAGTTTCTCCGTGGCGACGGGCGCCTGATAGGCTTCCTGGACCTCCCAGAGGATCTGGCCCGGTCTCAGATCCATCCTGCTCGACCAACCGGGTGCGCGATCTCGATGATCGTGGATGCCCTGAATGCGTTCGAGTGGGTAAAAGAACCACGACCGCCCCCCGACGTCCTGGTCGAAGCGAGCATCCCCGTCGGTCAGGATATCGAGACCGGCTCGCTCCTGGTCGTTGAGGATACAGGCGACCGCATCGAGATATTGTTCGCGGAACACGGCGTCAGCGAGTGCCGCTTTGAAAGGTCGCCCGCGCAGGCTCTCCCGATACCATTGCGGACGGGGGTAGGAGCCGACGATCGTGGTGGGCAGAACCCTGTCTTTCGTGACAGTCAGCATCCGCTGGCCTTTCGGATTACGCTGGCGACGATCGGAATGTCGGCCTCACACCAGTCGAGCGTGTCGAGGCGGTCGGGTGAAATCCACTCGATCTGCTCGTGTTCGAGCGATGTGGGATGACCCTGCGTAATGTCACACCAGAATGGGATCAGACGCACGCTCTTCTCGTCGTAATGATGCACGTTGGGCTCCATCCGATCGATTATCTCGACGGTGACACCAAGCTCTTCCTGAAGCTCGCGCACGATACAACGTTCGGGGTCTTCTCCCTCGTCGACCTTGCCACCCGGGAACTCCCATTTCAGTGGTAGATGGGCGTTTCTCGCGCGTTGGGCGGCGAGTATCTTCCCATCGCGTCGTTGGAGGATGGCACAGGTCACGTCGATCACGGATAGCCTGAACAAGCGACAAGTGAGCGCGGCTCGATTATGCCCAGCAGGGCAGTCATGATAGTCGATTTCGGAAGTAATGAAAGGGTCGGTCAATGCGCTGTTGGATGTGGGTCATCGCTGGGATCGTTACTGCGTGCGCGGGGGATGTGAAGTGGGAGGTGGGAGCGGCCAGGGTTTCGATCACGCCGGATCGGCCGGTCTGGCTAGCCGGTTATAAACGTGACGGGATGAGCGAGGGGGTTCACGATGACATCTGGGCTCGCGCGATGGCGATCGACGATGGATCGACGACGGTTCTGATTCTGGCGGCGGATCTTATCGGCCTGATGCTGCCCGACGTGAACTGGCGAAAGACGTGCCGGCCAACCACATCATTGTGACGTCCACGCACAATCATTCAGGGCCGGATGTCATCGGGTTGTGGCACATCGACCAGGTGACGTCGGGTGTGGACTTCGCGTACCTCGATACGGTAAAAGCACGAATGGTGAGGGCGGGTCTCGCCGCTCTGCAAGCCCGGGAGTCCGCGTCGCTTTTCTTGTCCAGGAATGAGGTCCCCGGGATTTCCTACAATGCGCGAGACGAAGGCATTCTCGACACCGAGGCTGTGACGTTGCGTGCGGAGAGGGTAGAGGACGGGCAAACGATCGGAATCCTGGTGAACTTTGCCTGTCACCCGGAGGTGCTGACGAAGCAGAACAAGAGGGTTACGTCGGACTTCGCCCATTACGCGTACGGGAGACTCGAGGAGAAGCTGGGAGGTGTCGTGGTCTATGTGAACGGCGCGCTGGGCGGAATGGTGACACCTCTGGTGACGGCGAACAGTTTCCGGGAAGCCGCGCGCTGCGGTCACACTCTGGCGGACAGCGTGGTGAGTGGAATGAGAGGAGAACAACTCGTTCTTGAGGGCCGTCTTCGTTCGATCCGAGAGCCTCTTGCGCTGGCGATGGACAATTCGGGGTTCCGAACGCTGGCCGAAGCAGGGGTCATCCACCGACAGTTCTCCGATTCGATCCGGACCGAGGTCGGCGCCCTGAGCATCGGCAGCCTGCTCATCGCCACGGTTCCGGGTGAGGCTCTGCCTTCGATCGGATTCGCCCTGAAGAGTGCGATGAAGTCGAACTACCGAATGGTGTTCGGGTTGGCGAACGACGAACTGGGGTGTTTGATCCCGTCGTCGGACTGGCGGGAAAATGAATACGAAGAGACGATGAGTCTTGGCAAGACGGCGGGAGATGTGGTGTTGCGTGAAACCCTGCGGCTGATCGAGGACCTGTAGGACCTGTCTACGCGGGGTACCCCAAGCCGTTCTGGCAGAGACGGATCGAAATCAGGGGTGTGTTCGATCCGGATGT
Source organism: Latescibacteria bacterium UBA6620 (assembly GCA_002433075.1). Classification (GTDB taxonomy): domain Bacteria; phylum Latescibacterota; class UBA2968; order UBA2968; family UBA2968; genus UBA6620. The sequence goes on along the minus strand of DJHM01000015.1, from coordinate 15,148 downwards.
CGTAGCCTTCGCCGGTCAACGCGGGCAGGGTGAGTTCTGAATCCGTTGCCAAGGATGCGCCCAGTGTGACTTGAAGATCCGGCTTCAGCGCCGTCATATCGATCGGAATCCAGCGACGGCTGCGGTGATTGAGCACAGCGTGAGCGGTGCCCGACGCGAGAATGCAGAAGGGACCCTCCCGCGTACCCCTTCCAGTTTCGATCAACCCCAGATTCCTGAAATCTTCCCAGCAATCGACGAAGTCATCTACGACAAAGCCGACCTCGCGCAGATACAGGACACCGAGAGGATTGTCCTGCGGTAGGGCGGTTTCATCGATGTAGTCGTGTGAGTAAATCTCGAGGAGATTTCCGTCCGCGTCTTTGAAGTAGCGCTGGAAGGTGTGAGTGGTTTCACGAACTTCGGAGACTGCGAGGCCGGCTTCTTCGATGAGACGAGACGAAGATTCGAAGGTCGAGTGTCGTACTTCGAACGCAAGGTGCGCTGGCGAAACGGTTTCCTCCGTTCGATCGAAGCGAAAGGTCTTAGAGGGGGTGATTCGGAACGCGACGCGATCTGCGGTCTCCTCCAGAAGGGGGAAGCCCATCGCTTCTCCATAGACCTGCCGGTCGGGGTTTCTGACTGGGGGCGTTGATAAGAAGATGACGGCTCTGGCTGCGGGGCGCATCGGCCTATCGGTCGCGAAGGACCTGTTCTTTGGGTCAGGCGCGGGGCAGAAACTGCGTCTCGAGAGGTTACCGTGGGAGACGGTCCTTGACCGGTGGGAGGACCCAGGCCGCGACAGGTCGGGATTGATACCAGTAGGCGGTCGAGGCGTAGTCGTCGGACCGGTGGTTGTTGTGGCCGTGCTCGATGGTAACCCGAACGGACTTCCTGAAGGGGATGGGATCGAGGACGTGGTAGCGGTAGACCGTCCAGTTTCCTTCCCACCGTTCGTGATTGTGATTGAACAGAGAGGTGCCGGCGAAGGGGTAGCAGTTGTCCTGCATTCCCCACGCGTGACAGAAGTAATCCTCGGAACCCGTCCCGTGAAGCGAACCGGGAAAGGTCTCACCGTCCACGAAGATCATATCATCCCCTTCACCCCACCACCCACCGTCGTGATTCGCGATACTCAGATTGCAATCGACGTAAGTGCCCTCGCCGACGGCGTCGAGGATCAGGTAATTCTCGTCGCCGGTGAGGTTGGCTCCCTCCCCACCTTCCAGAAGCGGTGTAGGCTGACAGGGCGTCTCGCATCGCCAGGCACTGTGGAAATAGTACGTCTTCTCCGGGAAACGACCCCATTGCTGGTAGTCCCCGTAGTAGAACACCCGTACGTCGTACTCGGATTCGTTGACGAAGACCAATCGTGCCGATGCGGCAAAAGGCATCGTCACCCAACTGTTGAAGGCGCCACGTTGAGCATCCGGGTTGAGGGACATATCGAAGAGGGCGGACGTATAGTTTGAGACGGTACCGTGCCCGACTCCGAAGAAATCGCCGATGGGGACGTTGACGCTTGGCTCATCGTGCCCGTCCCAGAAGATGCGGAGGGCCACCTTTCTGGGAAAAAGCGGATCTGTGATTTTGCCAACGTTGTCGATGGCAAACCACAGATGGGAGACGGCTCCAGGCCCCTGAAGCTCCGCGAGCGTGAGCGTGCCTCCAGGCGGTATGATCCGCCAGTCACGGTTGTGGCCGTCGCGTGACCAACTGGCTTCACGGTGGGCAGTAAAGGGCTGTTGTTTATATAGAGGTATCATTGCAGGGAGAAAAAAGAAGGCATCCTGAGAGGAGGTCTCTGATGGAATTTGATCATTTGGCGCCGCCACTCAGGACGCGGGCGAAGACGTCCCGATCGATGTTTCCGCCGGAGAGGACGACCGCAATGCGGGCGCCCCGGTTGAGCGTCCGCTCCTGGATGGCAGCGGCCAGGGGGGCTGCGCCCGCACCCTCGCTGACGTTGTGCGTGAATTCGAAAAGTGTGCGCATCGCCTCCGCGACCTCCTGATCGGTGACTTCGACGACACGGTTCACGCCCTCCAGGATGAGGGCAAGCGCGTCGTCATTCGGTACTCGGCAGGCCATTCCGTCAGCCAGTCGAGTTTGGACGGGAGCGCTCACAGCCTTCTTCTGACCGAAAGACTCTGCGTAGGCACGGGCGTGGGAGGATACGACGCCGATGACTTCGGTCGAGAGGCCAAGGGCCGCTCTCGCCGCCAGCATCCCACAGATTCCGGAGCCAAGCCCGATCGGTACGTAGACTCGGGCGAGATCCTCCACCGCACGAAAGAGCTCCAGGCTGTAGGTCGAAACACCTGCCACCAGATCCCGTCCGAACGAGGGGACCATATGCAAACCACGGTCGTCGGCAAGGTCCCGTGCGTACTCGAGAGACGATTGGAAATCATCGCCGTGTTCGATCAGCTGAGCGCCAAAGGAGGCCATCGCGGCGTTTTTCTCTTTGCTGTTGCCGTGCGGGACGACGACGGTCGTGTGGATTCCGTATTGCGCCGCGGCAAACGCAACGGACTGGCCGTGATTCCCTCGCGTGGCGCAGATGACGCCGTTCGTTTTCGCCGATTCACGGGAAAGCTTCGAGAAATAGACGAGACCGCCGCGCACCTTGAAGGCGCCGACGGGGGTGTGGTTCTCGTGTTTGACCCAGAGGACCGCATCGAGCCGGTCACAAAGGAGCGGCCACCGATACTGCGGCGTCGGCGTCATCGAGCCGTAGACGGTTTGAGCAGCGTTCTCGATTTCTTCGAGTGTAGGTAGCATAGACGAAGTGTAACAAAAAGTGTGTGCGCGGGTCAGGCCTCTCCCTCGGACTCCTCTGCAGCTGAAGAGGGATCCCTCACGACGTCGTGGACTCAAGTGACCGTCCCGCAGGTTTCGGCCGGTTGTCGTTCGGGATGACCGGTACTTACTGGGCTGTTGGTGAGTTCCTTTCTCAGTGTCCAGGTGTCGTGTCTTTCCGTCGCACGTAAGGCACGCCTCCCCAATCCGTGATGAGTAACGTCGCGTCGAAGCTTTTCTTCATCAGGTCCATCTTGATGGTGGAGAACTCCGGATCCGCCCACCTGTTGTCGAACTCGCCCGGATCCTCTTCCAGATCGTAAAGCTCTCCAAGGTCGTAGTTGTGGTAGATAACGAGCTTGTAGCGCTCGTCCCGGTACGTCGTGCCGTAGCCGGTCTGACCTTCTCGGTTCAGATTGCGCTGGGCATCGTAGAATTCGCATCGAACGAAGTCCCGATGGGCGTCGGGAGGCTGGCCGCCGGTGAGGATGGGGACCAGGGATCGTCCCTGGATATGGTCCGGTAACTCTAGGTCGCAGAGTTCCAGGAGGGTGGGCAGCACGTCGATGAGCTCAACCAATCCCGTGGCCTTCAGGCCTTCCTCGAGTCTTCCCGGCCAATTCCAGATCAGGGGGACGCGGACCAGACCCTCGCTGAATCGGCATCCTTTGAATACACGGCCGTGGTCGCCGAGGAGTTCGCCGTGATCCGACATAAAGATGAGGATGGTGTTCTTGCGCTGGCCGGTTTCTTCCAGGCTTTTCACGAGGGCCCCGATTTTTTCGTCGATGTGTGAGATCATCCCGTAGTACCGGGCCTTCGCTACTTCCGCATCTGCCTTTCCTCCGAATAACCTCTCCGTTTTCCCGTTGTCGCCAAACTCCAGTCGATCCGGATGGCCCAGACCACCCTGCGACGGGATCAGGTCGAGGTTTCCCTGTGTCTCCTGATCGGATTCGCGATACGTCGGGGGTGGCATCGCCTCAGGATCATAGTGATCGACGTATTCCGCGGGAGGCGTGAAAGGGTTGTGCGGTGCGAAAATGTTGACCGAGGCGAACCACGGTGGATTCACGTTCTCGCGAATGAAGGTCTCGGCTTCTTGGACGCACCGGGTGGTGTGATGTAGTCGATCGGGAATCCGATCCGGATCGCTGAGAAGCGCCTCCGCATCCTGGCCCTGATCACGCAGCCAGTCGGCGTAGTCGTGACCCCTCTCGTCCGGTGACAGGTGACCGTATGGACCGTGACTGTACCGCCAGTAGGTGTAGCCGTCGTCCACGCGTTTCTCCACACCTTGGTAGGCCGCGTTGAGATGGAGCTTTCCGATCAGTCCACAGGCGTAGCCCGCGTCAGCGAACATCTTCGAAACCACGGGCACGTGCTTGGGAAAAGTTTCGACCCCGTTCCCGTTGACGTGAAGGGTGCTCGGATACAGGCCAGTCATAAAACTGGCCCGGCTGGGTTGGCAGATCGGATTCTGACAGAAAGCGTGCGTGAATGCTACGCCGGTTTGGACGAGGCGGTCCAGGTTGGGGGTGTGGATGACGGGGTTACCCAGGGATGCGAGGGTATCGTGGCGCTGTTGATCGGTGCAGATCCAGAGCACGTTCGGGCGAGAGGCTGATGTTGACATTCGAGGAGGGTCTGCAGGGAATCCGGGGTCAGTTGGGCCAGGGTGTGATGAAGACGTCGATCTCTACTCCGACGCTCGTCTCGCCGCCCTTGCGCGGCAGGAGACTCGTGATTCTGAGACTGGTTTGTCCTTCGCGGAAGCCCATCAGTCGCTCCGTTCCGAGTGATGCATTGAAGGAAGCGACCTCGATTCGGAGGGGGGCGCGGTAGACACGCTGTCCCATCGCATCGAGGGCCACCAGGTAAAGCTGATTCAGTTCGTAGGATCCCCCCTCGGTGACGTAGATCCGTGGGGGGTAAATGATGAGCGAATCGACGTGATTGCCGGCCTCGATCAGGCTGTCGAGTTCGGGCGCCGTGAAGATTCGGGGAGAGACGACGACCCTGCTTGTATCACTTGCCGGTGTGTGTGCTTCGAGACGCTGGCCGTTCTCCTGCGCACGGACTCCGGCGAGCGACAGAAAGAGGAGGGCGAGGATACGGATTTTCACTCGAGTACGACCTTGATGCCGGCCTCACGGAGTTTGTGTTCTTCGCCGACGGGAGTGTGCAGAACGGTGTAGAATCGATCCAGCTGCGCCTTGTCTTGCGGCGGGGTCAGGAGGCTGACGACGATCATCGCGAGGAACCCGCCGGTGAGGTAGAGCACGAACTGATACTGCAGTTCCCACTCCCAGTGGAAGCGCGAAAGGGTCCACAGACCGATGGCGGTCAACACCCCGGCCCACGCGCCCCAGGAGTTACAGCGTCTCCAGATCACGCCGCCCCAGACCGCGATTCCGAAGAACGCGCTGAGAGACCAGCTCAGAACGAGGATGTAGATCACGGACTCGGAGTGGATACCGATGTAGAGTCCGGCTCCGACGACGAGGACGCCCACGATCCGCCCGACGTTGAGGAGATGCGACTCCGTGGCGTCGGGGTTGATGTAGGGGCGGTAGATGTTTTCGACGAAGAGCGCGGCACCGTCGACCATAAACGAGTCGCAGGATGACATCACTCCGGCGATCATTGAAGCGAGCATCACTCCGATCAGTCCAACCGGCAGCAGCTGACGCGTCGCGAGCCCCCAGGCGTGTTCGGGATCGTCCAGGCCCGGGTAGATAGCGATGCAGGCCACGCCGATCAGCGTCCATGCGACGGTGCAGAATCGCTTGACCATATTCCCGTAGGTGAAACCGAACCGTACCTCGTACTCGGTCTTTCCCGCACCGCCGATGGCCATATGGTGGGGGGCGGCGATGGTGCCGACGAGTCCGTTGACGACGATGATAAAGATGTAGAAGACGGTGATCCGGTCATACCCTTCGGGAGGATCTCCCGGTGCGAGGAGGCTGAACATCTCTGGGGGTAGGACGCGATGGAGTTCGGTGAACCCACCGGCCTCGACAAGCACGTAGGGGACGAGCAGGAAAGAGAGAACGATAATGAAGAGGCCCTGAATGAAGTCCGTGATGATGGCCGCCGGCAGGCCCCCGACGAGCCCGTAGCTCAGGAAAAGGACGGTCATAATGCCGATGGCCACTTCGGAGCTGATCGCACCGTTGGTAATGGCGCTTGCGGTCTTGCCAGTGCCCAGGAGCATCAGCCCCATCGTGAAGGCGAAAATGACGAGCCCTGACAGGGTGTAGAAAATGCCGAGAGACTTTCCGTAACGTTCGACGAAGAAGTCGGCCGTCGTCAGACAGCGCATTCGTCTGAGGAGCGGGGCCACGATCCAGTAGAACGGTGTGAGGAAGAGGTTGAGATACTGATACCAGATACCGGCGAAGCCGAGGCGATAGGAAGCGCCCGCGACGGATACGGCCTGATCGGTGTGGGTACCCGTTCCGAAGGCGTGCATCAGCATAAAGAACTTGCCGAAGGACCGATTGCCCATAAAGAAGCCGCCAAAATCGCGCGCCTTCCGGGATGCCCACAACCCCGCGATGGTGATTCCCAGCAAATAGATGACGATGACAGCAACGTCGATGATGTGAAGTCCGAACATCGGTTCCTTACCTGAGAGAATCTGTCACGTTTGAGCGGGCGTTGGGGAGAGCAGGGGTGTCTTCCCGTTCCGCGCTCGTTTCCTGGCTCCTGATGCTCAATCGTTGGAGTTCTGCTGTGGTCACACCCGCTCTCCTGCCTGCCTTGCCGTAGCCTTGGCGAAGGCAGGCTCGCCTCATCATCCTTACGTCCGCGAATCCCAGTCCGCGCCGAGGCGGTCGAACTGGTCTTGAAGCGACTTGGTGACGCTTGCGTCGAGAGGGCCTTTGGCCAGCGCTTCGATGTTGGACTGCGCGTTGGCGAGTTTTGTCGTACCGACGATGGCGGTGTCGATGGCGTCGTGGCTGAGGGTAAATCGCAACGCAAGTTCGATTCGGTCCTCTGGCGCACCGTCGGGAACCGCCATTTCCTGCGAACGGTCCCAGTATTCGTCGGCGTAGCTGTAGGGAGATGCGGCCTTGCCAAAGGCCCCGTTAGCGATCGGGCGTTTGGCGACAATGCCCATTCCGGCCTCGACCGCCGCAGGCAACACAGACCCGCGCGCCTTCTGGTCGACGACGTTGTAGGACGTTTGCAGAGTGGCGAAGACCCCCATCCCGATGGCGTGGAGGGCATTTTCACCATCTCCGCTGTAGCTGACGTAACGGACCTTGCCTGCTTCCTGTGCCCGAACGACGGTCTCCACTGCCTCACCCTCTTGCAGGACCTCCGCCGAACAGCTATGCAACTGCATCAGGTCGATACGGTCGGTCTTCAATCGTTGAAGCGATCGATCGATACTGTGGGCGATGGTGTCGGCGGCCCAGGGCTCGCTGGTGGCATCCCCGGCAACGTGACCGCATTTGGAGGCCAGGACGTATTCATCGCGTCGGTGGCTGACGAATTTACCGATCAACTCTTCGCTGTCGTCGTAACAGGCGGCGGTGTCGAGGAAGGTGACGCCGTTGTCCAGGAGGCCGTTGAGGAGAGCGTCGACCTGGTCGTTGGTCACGTCCTCGAATCCGATTCGCGCACCCCCGAAAGCAAGACGAGTCACTTCGAGGTCTGTGTTTCCGAGCTTTCGAGTTTCCATCGGTTGGTCCTTGGGGAAGGGGTTCAGGAATCAGGGCGTGTAATGAGTGAAGAAACGTGACGAATCGCCAGTGACTTCATTCCGGTTCTGCCCATCCTCGACGGATGCGCTGCGTGATCTCGTTGGGTCGGCTGAACAGCTTTCGGATTCCGGGGTCCTTCGCTTCGACCAGGCGTCGAGGAAAGACCGTGTGCACGCTCAAGGGTGGTGTGGACCGACGACCGTAGTAGATGTGGATAGTACGACGCTGACGATCCGTGGTTCGCTGGCGGGCATCGTGGACGTTTGCCGCATTGGACAGAATGGCGGTGCCGGCCGGACCGTGCAGGTCGCCGGCGCACGATCCATCTCGATGGTCGGGGGCCGATTGCTTTGCTTCGACGGATTCGGGAAAGATGCTGAAACAATGTGTCGACGCGTCGACATCGGTGAGGTAGTAGATGACTGACAGGTTACGTAGATAGAGCGGTTTCTCTTCACCGTGGGCGATGTCCCGGTAACGGGTTCGCGGATCATCACCGAGTGTTCTTCGAAACACAGATCGTCGCCCACGAGTTCCCGGGCAACGGGCAGGGTAGATGAATGCGTGATGGACGTATCGAAGACCGGTTCGTCCAGCAGGATGCTGACGGATTGGAACCGGCCTCCACCACGATCCACCCACAGACGGGGGGTCCGTTCCCGGTCACGGTCGACGGCTTCGTTCATCTCAGTGACTTCGGTGAGAGAGAGCCCCCTCGATCACGAGGTAGCCGTTGTTTTCGAAGAACGTGCGTTGATCCTCTGTCATCGTTCTCATTCCGGAGGAGCGAACCACATCCCGTCGTAACCCGGGGTCACGCCGTGCTTCCCACCGAGATTGACCTGCTCGTTGTAGGTCAGACCCCCATTGTCCCCGATATGCAACGTAGTCCACGGAGTTGAATCCGTGATGCAGCCCATCTCCGTCAGCCTTTCCTTCTTGTCGACGAGGGTGGAGAAATTCATATGCCGAGCTTCGTGATCCGCGTCCCCGGGTCCAAAGGTGGTACACTCTGAAATGACCGCGTCGAATGTGAAATCTGCCGCGCGTTCCCAACTGTCTTCGGTCCAGTACCCGGTGTCCCAGGCGAGAAGGACGGTTTTCCCGCCGTGCTGGACAATGTGGTTGAGGACGATGCCCGGGCCGTGATTTCCAAGCAGGGGGGTGATGTTCAGCTCGCCCGCTTCGAAGGGCACAAAGGGTTCCGCCAGGTGCCAGGAAGCGTTGATTCGGTCGAGATCCAGGGCGGCAATTTTATCGCCGACCGTTTCGCTGCCGTAGATGTTGAGATGGGGTAGCGCAGATCGATCACTCAGGATCGTTCGACGGATCTCGAGCAGATTGGGTTCGATGTGGTCGGCGTCGGCGTGGCTGAAGATGAGGTGCTCGAGTCTGTCGAGTGCGAAGCCGTTCCGAATGAAGTGGAAGGAGACATCCGGAGAAAGATCGAGGGCGTAGCGAGGCTCGCAGTCTTCATCGCCGTCGAGGTAGAGATGGACGGCACACCGTGTACGGACATCGCGCCCACCCTCGTTCCGCGCGACCTCACAGACACGACAGCGACAGAACGGACGGGGAACGGTCTTGCCAGCTGAAGAACCGAGAATGTGAAATTTCATCTGAGAGTACCGGTGTCTGGTTTAGAATCTTGATGGACGAAAGGTGAATCAGGCACAACAGCCAGAGAACGGGAGATCTTTCGATATCCGATTGATGATATCCAAATTTGGAGAGGGTGCGACGCTGAAGGCAAGTTCCACCAGGTAGATCTTCAGGCAAAAATCGATATCCGAAATCCGATCAGAGATATCCGATCTCAGAAAGTGGCTGGGTTCTATGTGTTTCTTTTCGGGCATCGGACGTCGGATCGCTGATATCGTCCCAAGCGCAGGTAGGGGTCAGTTGGAGTATTTCTTCTCGTCGTTCTCTGTGATCTCGATTGCGCCCAGGTTCACTCCGAGTTTGGCCGCCCATTCTTCGACTTCCTCGATGATGGGGCCGGGGACCTCTACGCCGTTTTCGAGACGGATCGCGCGATTCCGGGCTTCGAAGTCGCCGGGTACGAGGACTTCATCGTGGCCGGCGGCGGGTTCGGTTGCCTTGATCGAGTCGAGGAAGCGTCTCACGGATTGCTGGTACGTGTCGAGATCGGTGAATCGCGTGATGTCGAGGATCAGGACGAAGCATCCACCGACACCGCCCTGATAGCTTCCGGATCCGTCGGCAAGTGCGCCGAGAAGACAGGGGAGCATCAGGAGCGCGGATCCCTTGTGGGCGGCCATCGGGAGGAGGGCGCCGTCGTCGTAGAAGTCGGCGGGATCGTTACTCGGGTTTCCGTGCTTGTCGACGATGATGCCGTCGGCGAGTTGCTCACCCTTGCTTCGGGCGACACGAAGTTTTCCCTCGGCGACAACGCTGGTGGCGAAGTCGAGTACGAAGGGACTGTTGTCGCCGGTGGGGATCCCGAACGCGAGGGGGTTCGTGCCGAACGTCGGAGATTTACTGCCGAACGGGAGCGTGATGATATTGCCCGGGTCTCCACGGCCGACGGTCACGAATCCGACACACCCGGCGTGGGCGGCCATTTCGGCGTAGTGACCGAGTCGTCCGATGTGGTTGATGCGAGAGAAGGTGACGGCGCACGTGCCGACTTCCTTGGCCCGTTCGATCGCGAACTCGACGGCGGTCTTGCAGCTGTGAATCCCGGACCCGTCTCCGCCATCCATCACGACAGTGTTGCCGTTGTCTCTGACGACGGTGGTCCCGCCGGCCGGCGTCATTCTGTCGTCTGCGATGGCATCCAGATACATCGGGATCCGGAGGAATCCGTGAGAATCGTGGCCGGCCAGATTCGCGCCGACAAGGACTTCGGCGACTTCTTCGGCGATGGGGAAGGGCATATCTGCCGCAACGAGCATTTCGCGGGTGTAGGCGTGAAGATGTGCGGCACGCAAGGTCTGTGGATCTGCCATCGGTCCCCTTTTGGCTCGGTGATTAACGGACTTCGTGTTCGGCCAGGGCATCCCAGTCGAGTTCGACGCCGTGACCGGGACGGTCAGGAGCTATGGCGAGGCCGTCCTCGATCTTGATGGGATGCTGGATGAATCGTTCCAGACCAAACATATGGACTTCGAGAAACGACGCGTTGGGGACCGCGGAGAGAAGGTGAACGTGCAGGTCGTGAACGCCGTGGGAGGTGACGGGCAGGTTGTTGGCCTCGGCCAGTCGGGCGACTTTGAGCCAGGTGGTGACACCCCCGCAGATGGCGACGTCCGGTTCGGGAAAGGCGATCTCCCCGTAGCGGATCATATGCTCGAATTCGTGGAGCGTACGGAGATTCTCGCCGGTGGCGATGGGCACGCCACCGTCACGAGCGATCTGGGCGTGTCCGGCGTAGTCGTCGGGGATGGTGGGCTCCTCGAGCCAGTAGACGTCGTGTTCGGAAAAGGCCCGAGCGCCCCGAATGGCTTCGTCCACACGCCATCCCATATTCGCGTCGACCATCAGGGGGAGGTCGGGTCCGAGCAGATTGCGGATGTGAGCGACGCGTTTGACGTCTTCGGCGAGGTTGTCGCGACCGACTTTCATCTTGATGGCTCGAAACCCTTGCTCGAGAAATCCTTCAGTCTGCTTGACGAGCGCCTTGAGGGTGAAGTGAAGATCGACACCGCCGGCGTAGGCCCGAACACGGTTGTCGTCTCCTCCCAGATATCGCCACCAGGGCTCCCCGGCCGCTTTAGCGACGAGATCCCACAGGGCGATGTCGACGGCGCTGATGGAAAAGACGGCAGCCCCGCCTCGGCCCGCGAAGTGAATGTGCCACCACATTCGATTCCACAGGTGCTCGATGTGACGGGCATCCTGGCCGACAAGGCAGTCGTGCAGGTCGTTCTGAAGGAGTGCGTAGATGGCCGATCCGCCGGTGCCGGGAGTGAACGTGTAGCCAACCCCTTCCAAACCGTCGTCGGTGAGGACCCGGGCGGTGATGAAATCGAAATGCGTGATGTCCCCGTGCGTGGAATCGGAGAGTACGACCGGAAGAGGGATGCGATAGAATGTCGGAGTTATGGTGGCGATCTTCATTCAGTTATCCGTGAGGAGCTATTAACATAATTCATAGGTAAAGCTTTTGTCCAAGGCAGGTGCAAGATAGGGGAGAATTCTCAAAATGACCAGCCTGTGGAGGATTGGGCGAAAGAGTTGGCTTCTTAAGTAAGGAACCTTACATTCTATGCAAGGAGGATTATATGCGAGCCAAGATGACATCCAAAGGACAGATCACGCTTCCCAAGGCGTGCAGAGATCGTTTGGGGCTTAAGACCGGAACCCTATTGGATTTCGAGGTCGTGGACGGGGTCTTGATTGGACAGAAAGTTCAGGTGGAGGATGTTTTCCACAAATGGCGCGGTCGAGGGAAGTTACCCGCAGGCTCTGATGTGGATACCTATATCGAGCGCGTCCGAGGATGATTTCTGCAGTAGACAGTTCGGTAATTCTCGACGTGCTTACGAACGACCCGTCATACGCAACACGATCCGAGTCGACGCTACGGAATGCTCAGGCCCAAGGTCAGCTCGTTGTGTGTGACTGTGTGATCTCTGAGATCTATCCGGTTTTTAGAGACGAGGAACAGTTCAATACGTTCTTCGACGACTGGCAGTTCGATTTTTTGACGACCCCAAAGGCTTGCGCGATTCTGGCAGGCAGCCATTTCACAACCTATCTGGCGCGTGGTGGCAGGCGTGGGCGGGTCGTGGTCGATTTTATGATTGGGGCTCACGCGCAGCTTCTTGCCGATCGGTTAGTCGCTCGAGATCGAGGGTACCTTCGGGACTACTTCGAGGACCTGGCCGTTGTCGATCCTACGAACGCGCCGCCCTAAAGGCCGACCTGTCGATGTTCGGCTGCGTTCCAGTCACGTAACTGCGGCTCCAGTTCGTTCCACAAAGCCTCGGGGATTTCGACCTCCGAGGCTTTCGCGTTTCCGGTGGCTTCCTCGGGCGTGCGCGCTCCGGGGATGACGGTGCTGACCTGAGGATGGCGAAGGACGTAGTGAAGGGCGACAGCGTGCAGGGGGACGTTATGTCGCTTGCAAAGGTCCTCGATCCCGGCGACGTGCGCGAGACACGCTTCGCTGAAGCTTCGGCGATGGAAGTAGGCGTTCGACTTCGTGCCTTTGGCGAGGAGACCGCGTTCGAACGGTGTCGCGAGGAGCACGCCGGTGTTGTTCTTCTTCGCGGCGGGGAAGATGCGTCGTTCGGCGATACGATTGATAAGGGTCCAGGCGTTGGGAACGACCGCAACGTCGAATTCGCCGGTTTCGATGTAAGGTTCGTTGGTGGCCGGGTCGTTCATTGCGGTGCCCACATTGCGAACGACCCCCTGGTCCTGAAGCGTGCGGAGGGCTCGCAGGGCCCCATCGAGGACGTCTTCCATCGGGTGTCCCATTGCATCGTGGATCGAGATGAGGTCGATCGAGTCGAGTCCCAGTCGATTGAGACTCTCTTCTACCTGCTTGAGCACGCCGTCGTAGCTGTAGTCCTTGCCGCTGGGCGGCGCTCCTGTCTTGGTGACGACATTTGCGATTTCTGCGAGGCCAGGGCGCTCACGGAACACACGACCGATAACGTGTTCGCTCGTCAGGTGGCCATACCCAGGCGCCGTATCGACGAACGTCGATCCCGCCTCGATTCCGGCAATGACCGTCTGGGCAGCCAGTTCTTCGTCCATCTCGCGGGGACCCTCGGTAACAGGCCCTCCAATAAACATCGCTCCCAGCCCGATGATGGGGACTTCCAGACCCGTTCTTCCCAACTTGCGTGTCTGCATCGTACTCCCGGTTGAACGAGGCAGATAACAAAAACGCCACCTCTGCCTACTAATGGCGGTGATCTACCGCCTACTGTCCACCGTCCACTGCTTCTCCACGTTCGCCACGAGGGGTTCGGAAGTAAAGCCAGAAGAGTGCAGCTCCGACGGCGGTCAGAAGCGCGCCGGTCTGGAAGAGGGGGGCGAAACCGACGGAGGCGATGGTGTAGCCCCCGAGCAAGGCCATCGTAAACTCGCTGGATCCGGCGGAGAAGGAGGTGGTGCCGGCCATTGTCGGGCGCCAGGCGGGGGAGATGAGTTCCTGGTGATGGACCGTGTAGGCGGGTCTGCGAATGGCCGCGAAACCGATGAGGCTGACGAAGGCGAGTCCGACTGCGTAGGGGTGTGTGAGCCACGTCATCAAAAGAAGACTGGTCACCATTCCGAACGCGCCGAGGATCGAGACGTTGACGATGCCCCATCGCTTGCAGAGGTATGGACTGAGGAGTGCGGTTGCGACGGAAAGACAATGCCCCATCGACCAGAAACTGCCGATGAAGGAGGGGGATGTCTGGAAGCCCATATCCATATACACGTTGAAGTAGGTTCTGGCGACACGCTCGCCGGCAAGCTGTAGGAAACCGGACAGGAAGATCAGCACGAAGATGATCAGGGGGACGGAGCTGTTGCGCCGTTCGGTTCTCAACTGCTGAGCGGGGTGCGTCTCGGTCGTCGCCCGGACCAGGAAGAAACCCGGTATCAGGAAGAGGGCGGTTGTCCATAGGGTTTGCCGATAAGGACCTGTATCGGAAAGTCCGACACCGGCCAGGCCTGCGAAGAATGAGGGAAGAAGACCTCCCACGAGTCCTCCAGCAAGCCCGGCAAGCGGTCCAATGGCGGTGTGAAAGGCGTAGGCCTGGTTTCGTTCCCCGGGACGCGTGGCGCCGATCAGGAACGGGGTGCCCCCGATCTGGAAGACACCCATCCCCAGGTAACCGATTCCTCGCGTGACAAGCAGCCACACGCGGGTAAGATGTCCGGGGAGATACTCTGCGAAAGGCAGCGCTCCCATCCCGGTGGCCATCGTCAACATTCCCGTCATCATCATCCGTCGCCGGCTGACGCGAAGACCGAGGAGACCGAGAGGAAGGGCGATGAGTGTGTTGGTCAGGGCGCCGGTGGCGTTGACCCAGCCAATAAACCTGGATCCGTAGCCGAGGCGCAGCAGATATAGGTTCAGGATGACGGTTTCGATGCCGCCGAAGATCGTGAAGCCCACGATCGCGGAGGCGAGCATATAGAGTCGGACGTCACGACTTAGGTGACGGAAGGTCTGGTAGAGCGTGGACTGGGAGGTGGGCGCGGCGTTCATCGCGATTCAGCGTCCGACCGGCCCGCTGCACCAGGTTGCGGCACGTCAGGCGTGGCTGCCCTTGACGCCAATGGGGTAGTTCTTCGATGTCGTGCGGGCGTCGGCGAGGTAGTCGCTGAAACGGCGGATGGTCTCGGGGTTCTGGTCGGCGACATTGGTGGTCTCGCCGAGGTCAGTGTCGAGGTTGTAGAGTTCGAGCGGCTCGTTCAGCAGCTGGTCTGTCGGCGGTCGGACGGCTTTCCAGTTCTGCCAGCGGACAGCCTGCTTGAAGCCGCCTCCCGCGTGACGTTCCCAGTAGATGAAGCGATCGCTCAGGTCCTGGTCGTTGCCCATCAGGGTAGGGAGGATGCTCACGCCGTCGGTTTCGGGGGTCTCGACCTCGATCAGGTCCGTGACCGTAGCCATAAAGTCCGCGTAGTACAACACGGTCGAATCGTTGGTCTTCCCGGCGGGGACCTTGCCGGGCCAG
>DJHM01000035.1:16046-74420 GCA_002433075.1 Latescibacteria bacterium UBA6620 | reverse complement strand
CTCTACCACTGAGCTACGGGCCCCGATCCAAAGATCGATAACATAGAAGCGCGCGGAAACCGTGTCAAGAACCAGGCATTCCCAGTGAGCCTGTGGGGTGTGAGGCCACCCAACGCATGATGCATCGACGCAGCAAAAAGAGGGTCTACAAGTGGCTATGCTGGACCTTCGGCCCGATCCTTGGCGGCGGCCTCATTCTGGGCTATCACGACATCGACGATGTCGTGATGGCCCAGGGCATCGTGGAACCGGGCGCCAAGATTTATGTCGACTCTCCCTTGAGCAGGGTGGTCGATCACGTTTTCGTCGTTCCCGGAGATACGGTCAGGGCTGGCGACACGGTTGCTCAGTTATATGATGGCGATCTGCGAAGCTCGGTCAGAACGGCGGAGAAGGATCTCAAAGGGGCCGAGGCAAACCTCGCCGTGGTCCAAGCCCGTCTGGCCCTACTCAGGGAAAAGCCCACCCCTGAAGAGTTGCGCATCGCAGAATCACGCCTCGAGCAGGCAAAGATCAATCTGGAAGCCCGCGGCCAGGACCTCAAACGGGCGCGCCACCTCTACCTCGGGGAGCGATTGTGGAGCCAGGAGGAACTGGAGCGAGCCCAAACCAGCTACGAACTTGCGCAGGCGAATCTCCAGGTTTCCATCGAAAACTTCAACCTCACCAAGCGGGGGCCCTCCGCAGCTGAGCTAGATCAAGCCTCGGCGGAAGTGCGACAGGCCCAGGCGACGCTCGAGCGTTCACGCCAGGATCTACTGGCAAATAGAGAAGCCCTCGCCCTCACCACGCTGGAAGCCCCTGCCAACGGCATCGTCGTCCGCAGGGACCTGCACCCCGGCATGCTGGCCTCCCAGGGCGGTATCGTCGTCATCATAGCGGGCCTGCATCGCGAGACCGTCATCGACGCCTGGATTGGCGAAGCCAGTTCGTGGAAGGTGAGAACTGGCAACCCTGTCGAGATCCTGAGCAACATGTTCTCCGATCGAGAAGACTTCGTCGGTCAAGGAAGGGTTTCGAGTGCCCACGGCTACGCCGTGAACGATGGGGGCGCACGCACCTTCGCGATCAAGATCGACAGCATCCAAACGCCCATCCCCCTTCGCTACGGTTCAACCGCCGACTTGCGTGTCATCGTGGGTCGTCGCAGTATCTTGAAGATCCTGCTCGGGATCGAGAACCAGAGCGCCGTCGAAGCCGGCAGGGGGCATGAAACTCCCGCCCATCAGCTGAGCGAGTCTGCCGTCGAGGACGGTTCATCCCCCGAAGATAAAGTGGTCCAAACGGCAAGCGACACCACGCAGCCCCCCCCCGTACAGTAGTGCCTTCCTTATATCTCGCTTGATCCAGTTTCGGCTCCCTTATATATTTGCCAGTCTTAGCCGACCAAATTTCAACATTGACTTCGCATCCCCGTGAACGTGATCGGGTTCGGGTTCAGGGTGCGGGATGTTGGTGAGTCACAGGAGGTAACACACAATGGCCAAGGCCAAGAAAGCGTCCCGTCCGTCTCGCAAGAAGCTCGTTTACTTCTTCGGCGACGGGAAGGCAGATGGCAAAGGCGGATTACGCAACCTGCTCGGCGGAAAAGGTGCCAATCTGGGCGAAATGGCGAGCATCGGGCTCCCGGTCCCCGCCGGCTTCACAATTACGACCGAGGTCTGCACCTACTACTACGCCCACGGCGAAAAATACCCCCGCGAGTTGCGGAAGCAGGTCGAATCGAACGTCAAAAAGATCGAAAAGGTCATGGGCGGTGAGTTCGGGAATCCGGACAACCCGCTCTTGCTGTCGGTGCGATCTGGCGCCCGGGTTTCGATGCCGGGTATGATGGAAACCGTGCTTAACCTCGGCCTGAACGACCAGATCGCGGAGGGCCTGATCGCAAAATCGGGCAACGAGCGTTTCGTGTGGGATGCCTACCGTCGCTTCATCCAGACCTACGGCGATGTCGTGATGGGCGTAGCAGCCGAAGGCAAGGAACACGACCCGTTCGAGGTGGCCATCGACCGGATCAAGGAAAAGCGGGGCGTCGTACTCGACACCGAGCTTACGACCGAGGACCTCAAGAAACTCACTGCCGACTTCAAGGCCATTGTCAAGCGTCGCGCAGGACGAGCCTTCCCCGAAGATCCGATGGAGCAGCTCTGGGGCGGCATCAGCGCCGTCTTCGGCTCCTGGAACGGCGCCCGGGCCATCATTTACCGAAATATCAACGGCATCCCCCACGAGTGGGGCACCGCTGTCAACGTCCAGTCGATGGTCTACGGAAATATGGGCAACGACTGCGCAACCGGCGTGGCCTTCACACGCAACCCCTCTACGGGCGAGCGGAAGTTCTACGGGGAGTACCTCATCAACGCCCAGGGGGAGGACGTCGTGGCCGGCGTGAGGACCCCTGAGCCCGTAGCTAAGATGTCCCGCCAGCTTCCTGGTGCGTATCGCACGCTTACGAAAATCTACAAGACCCTGGAGAAGCACTATCGGGACATGCAGGACATCGAGTTTACCGTG
The DNA here is from genome assembly GCA_002433075.1 of Latescibacteria bacterium UBA6620. Taxonomy (GTDB): domain Bacteria; phylum Latescibacterota; class UBA2968; order UBA2968; family UBA2968; genus UBA6620. The sequence continues at coordinate 71,906 of DJHM01000035.1, read as the reverse complement.
CAGGAAGGGCGACTCTGGATGCTCCAGACGCGCACCGGAAAACGGACCGCTGCTGCCGCCCTCAAGATCGCCACGGACATGGTCAAGGAACGACTGATCACCAAGAACGAAGCCATCAGCAGGGTCGAACCGGGGCAGCTCGACCAGCTCCTGCATCCAACCTTCGATCCACGCGCCCAGAAAAAGGTCCTAACAAGCGGACTCCCCGCCTCACCAGGTGCGGCGACGGGTCGCGTTCGATTCAGCGCCGAGGATGCCGAGGCGCACGCTGAAAACGGCGAGAAAGTCATCCTCGTCCGTCTCGAAACCTCCCCCGAAGACATCGGCGGTATGAACGCCGCACAGGGCATCCTCACGGCCCGAGGCGGAATGACGAGCCACGCCGCCGTCGTTGCACGTGGTATGGGCAAGTGCTGTGTCGCGGGATGTGGTGAACTTTCGATCGACTATCGAAAAGAGGTCTTTACGGTCGGCAACGCGACGATCAAAGCCGGCGACTGGATATCTCTCGACGGAAGCACGGGGGAGGTCATGCTCGGCCAGGTGCCGACTCAAGAACCGAAGCTCTCTGGCAATTTCGAGACCCTCATGAAATGGGCGGACGACGTTCGCAAACTCGACGTCCGCACGAACGCCGACACCCCCCACGACTCGGAGGTCGCACGCAAGTTCGGCGCCGAGGGAATCGGTTTGTGCCGTACGGAGCACATGTTCTTCGAAGGCGATCGCATCCGGTGGGTGCGCGAAATGATCCTCGCCAATGACGAAGCTGGAAGACGTCGTGCCCTTGGCAAACTCCTGCCGATTCAGCGGGGCGATTTCGAGGGCATCTTCCGAGCAATGAAGGGACTGCCGGTAACGATCCGACTGCTCGATCCACCCCTGCACGAGTTCCTTCCTCACGAGAAGGACGCCCAGGCCGAGATGGCCAAGCAGATGAAGGTCACTCCCCGCGTCATCCGGGACAAAGTCGAATCGCTCAACGAATTCAATCCGATGCTCGGTCACCGGGGCTGCCGTCTCGGCATCACCTATCCCGAGATCTACGAGATGCAGGTGCGGGCCATCTTCGAAGCAGCCGCCAACGTTCGCAAGAAGCGCGTTGACGCCCTGCCCGAGGTGATGATCCCCCTCGTTGGAACGATTCGCGAATTTACGGATCTCCGGGAAATGACGGATCGCGTGGCCAAAGAGGTGATGAAAGAGAAAAAGACCACTTTCAAGTATCTTGTTGGCACGATGATCGAAATTCCTCGCGCCGCCCTCGTCGCGGACGAAATCGCCGAATCAGCCGAGTTCTTCAGCTTCGGAACGAACGATCTAACGCAGATGACCTTCGGTTACTCACGTGACGACGCCGGGGCATTCCTCGGGGAATACGTCGATAAGGGTATTTTGGCCAAGGACCCCTTCCAGTCTCTCGATCAGGCCGGCGTGGGGCAGCTCGTGGAAGTCGGCACCCAACGAGGCCGGAAGAGCCGAAAGGCCCTGAAGGTCGGGATCTGCGGCGAGCACGGCGGCGATCCCGATTCGGTCCACTTCTGCCACAACGTCGGAATGGACTACGTCTCTTGCTCCCCCTATCGGGTTCCGATTGCCCGTCTGGCGGCTGCTCAGGCCGCCCTCGCATAGCGGTGCGTATCGAAAAGCTCAGCCCCCGGCCGTCGGAACGGTCGGGGGCTGAATTCGTTCAACGTCCTCATCCAGTAGGCGGAGCAACACTGCCCCCTACATCTTGTGTCCAAGCTCTTCGCTTGCGCAGTATGTGTGCATCGCATATATTCACAGCGTCCTTCCCCGGGATGCTTCCCCCAGCCACACTTCGGGCCTGACCGCCCGCCGAACTCCCCCGTAATACAGATATTCCCCTTCGCCTCACCACCAAAAGAGCGCGCCAATGGCCCGAATCATCGCGGTCGCCAACCAGAAGGGCGGCGTCGGGAAGACAACGACATCCGTCAACCTCGCAGCCTGCGTGGCCGTCGCCGAAAAGAAGACCCTCCTGATCGACATGGATCCGCAGGCCAACGCCACCAGTGGCTACGGCAGGGTCCTCGACGACACGAGCCCCTGCATCTACGAGGTCCTCGTCCAGGATCAGCCCCTTACGGACATTGTCCAGGCCACCGAAGTTCCCTACTTGGGGCTCGCGCCCTCCCACATCCGGTTGACCGGCGCCGAAGTGGAGATGGTGGGAGCGATCTCTCGCGAGCGAAAACTCGAGGAGGCTCTCGAGGCCGCGAAAGAAAGCTACGACTACATCATCATCGACTGTCCTCCATCCCTCGGGCTCCTCACCCTCAACGCGCTGACCGCGGCCGACTCAGTCCTGATTCCCATTCAGTGCGAGTACTACGCTCTCGAGGGCCTGAGCAAACTCATGAACACGCTCAGCCTCGTACAAAAACACCTCAACCCGAAACTACAGGTCGAGGGTGTGCTCCTCACAATGTTCGATGGTCGCCTCAATCTGTCGCGCCAGGTCGCCGACGAAGCCCGAACCCATTTCGGCGAGCGCGTCTACAAGACTGTGATCGGACGGAACGTTAAACTCGGCGAGGCCCCCAGCTTCGGTAAACCCGTCATCCTCTACGACATCATGTCCGCAGGCGCCCAGAATTATATCAGCCTCGCGGGCGAGGTACTCGAACATGGCTAAGCGTCAGGCGCTCGGTAAAGGTCTGGGAGCCCTTATTCCGGGCGCAGACGAAACCGGGGGAAACGGCGCCGAACAGGCAGCCGACAGCACCCAATCGATCGTCGACGTACCCATCGACTCGGTCGAGCCGAACCCTCACCAGCCCCGGGAGCGTTTCGACGAAGCTTCGGTCGATGAACTGGCCGACTCGATCCGGAACGTAGGTCTGCTCCAGCCGATCAACGTCCGACGATGGGGCTCGGGTTATCAGCTCATCGCAGGCGAGCGCCGACTCCGCGCTAGCCGTATTGCCGGACTCGAGCACATTCCCGCCCTCGTCGTCGACGTCTCTTCCGACGAAGAGATGATGGAACTCTCCTTGATCGAGAACATCCAGCGGGAAAATCTGAATCCGATCGAGGAAGCCCGAGCCTACCGCAGTCTGGTCGAAGAATGCTTTCTGAGCCAGGAAGAGGTCGCCGAACGTGTTTCTAAAAACCGCTCGACCATCACGAACACGCTTCGGCTACTTTCCCTCCCCGATGTCGTTCGAGATGCCCTCGAAGCGGGCGACATTTCGATGGGACACGCGCGTGCACTTCTCGGGCTGGATGATGACGACGCCCGCATCCTCCTCTGCCGGGACATCGTCGCGGGGGGACTGTCGGTTCGTCGCGTCGAAGCGCTCGTCAAGGCCGCACGCGATAGCGAGAAGCCCTCAGAACCACGAACCCGAAAGCCGACCAGAGACCCCCTTGTCGCCGATGCCGAGGAGCAGCTGCGGCGTCATCTCGGTACGGCCGTGCGGATCAACCAGAAGGGCAAGGTCGGACGAATCGAGATCGAGTTCTACTCGACCGACGACCTCAACAGAATTCTCGAGCTGCTGGCGTAGTATAGAAAGAACGACGCGCAGAACAGACGGGCCGACCCAAGCGGGTCGGCCTTCTCCATTGGATCGCGAGGTGCGGCCTGATCGCCGCTGGAAGGGACTTCGATGCTGGGTGGATTTCTCGACAAGTTCAAGGCGGGGCTGGCAAGAACTCGCGAGTCGGTCGTCGATCGGATTCGAGAGGCCGTCGGCGGAAAACCCAGACTCGACGAAGAGACCCTCGAAGAGATCGAAGAGATCCTGATCCAGGCCGACATCGGCGTCGACACGTCGATGGACCTGATCGAACGCCTCCGCGAACGGTATGGCGACGCAGATCACGAAGAAGTCGAGCAAGGCGTCTTCGATCTTCTCGCCCGGGAACTCGGATCGATGCTGACCGTCCCCACCCCGATTGCCTCGACCCATCGCCCCACCATCATCCTTGTCGTTGGCGTCAACGGCGCCGGGAAGACCACAACCGTTGGCAAGCTGGCCAAACGCTTTTCAGACGACGGCAAGAAGGTCATGATCGCGGCCTGTGATACCTTCAGGGCCGCCGCCATCGACCAGCTCGAGATCTGGGCGGAAAGGACGGGGGCCGACATCGTTCGACATCAGGCCGGCGCCGACGCCGCCTCCGTCGCCTACGACGCGATGGAAGCGGCCGTGGCTCAAGGGATCGACGTCGTCCTGATCGACACGGCTGGCCGTCTCCACACCAAGGTCAACCTGATGGAGGAGCTCAAGAAGATCCAGCGTGTCGTCGCACGGACCATCGAAGGCGCTCCTCACGAAACCCTCCTGGTACTCGACGCCACGACGGGCCAGAACGCGGTCGAACAGGCACGGGCCTTCCACCGCGACGTCTCTCTCACGGGCCTTGTACTCGCCAAGCTCGATGGAACGGCCAAGGGAGGCGTTATCGTCGCCGTCACTCACGAACTCGACGTCCCCGTTCGCCTCGTCGGCCTCGGCGAGGGCGAAGACGATCTCCAGCCCTTCGATCCAGAGCACTTCATCGCCGCTCTCCTTGGACGCGACAATATCTGATAACTGTTTACCAATCAGTCAGTTAGCCCACTTGACGCTACATGAGGCCTCGGGTATATTCGTCGCCGTATGGACCTCCCCATTTACATGGACAACCACGCTACGACACGCGTCGATCCCCGTGTCGTGAAGGAGATGGTCCCCTATTTCGCTGAAACCTATGGGAACGCGGCCAGCCGTACGCACGACTTCGGGTGGACGGCTGAGTCGGCCGTCGAGGACGCCCGCGAGCGTGTCGCCGACCTCCTCGGGGCCGTCCCAAAGGAGATCATTTTCACGAGCGGGGCGACCGAATCGAGCAATCTGGCCATCAAGGGAGTCGCCCAAGCCAACGCCGACCGGGGGCGGCACATCATCACCCAGGCGACTGAGCATCACGCAACCCTCGACTCCTGCGAAGCCCTTCGACGCCAGGGCTTCGAGATCACAGTTCTGCCCGTCGATTCGGACGGACTGATCGACCTCGACCAGCTCTCGGAATCGTGTCGAGACGACACGACCCTCGTCACCGTCATGTTGGCGAACAACGAAGTCGGTGTCGTTCAGCCCTTCGACGACATCGGCGCAATCTGCAGATCCCGCGACATCGTCTTCCACACCGACGCGGCGCAGGCCATCGGCAAGATCCCGATCGACGTCGAAACCGCACACATCGATCTGCTCTCGCTTTCCGGCCATAAATTCCACGGCCCCAAGGGGGTCGGTGCGCTGTATGTCCGCAACAGGCCTCGCCCACGAATGATCGCCCAGATGGACGGCGGTGGTCACGAGCGAGGTCTCCGGTCGGGGACGATGAACGTCCCCGGCATTGTCGGCCTCGGTTCGGCCGCGCGCTTCGCCCAGGACGAGCTGGCCACCGAGGCAACTTTCCTGCTCGACCTGCGCACCAACCTGCACAATCAGCTTCGCGACGGCATCGACGGCCTCCATCTGAACGGCCACATCGAGAAACGCCTCCCTGGCAATCTCAACGTCAGTTTCGACGCCGTCGACGGTGAAGGTCTGTTGATGGGTCTGAAAGAAATCGCCCTTTCCTCAGGCTCTGCCTGCACATCGGCGAGCCTCGAACCCTCCTACGTCCTTCGGGCGATGGGTCGATCCAAGGTACTCGCCCAGAGCAGCATCCGTTTCGGCCTCGGCCGCTTCAACACGCAGGAAGAGGTCGACTACGTCGTCCCCCGTGTCGCCGAGGAAGTCACTCGCTTGCGTCATATTTCGAGCGGCACCGCCGCCTGACCCGATCACCCACCGAGGTCTCTCGTATGCAGCCCCCAGTCCAGCCCCCCCAACCCAAACCGCTCCCCGGTGTGCGCCACATCCTCGCTGTGTCGAGTTGCAAGGGCGGTGTCGGAAAATCCACCGTTGCCTCCAACCTCGCCATCTCATTGGCTCGTCGAGATCGTGCAGTCGGGCTGATGGACGCAGACATTCACGGTCCGAGCATGCATCTGATGATGGGGGTGTCCGACGAGCCCGAGTCCCGGGATGGCCGGATTCTGCCCCGCGAGAGTCACGGACTTCGCTTCATGTCTCTCGGTTTGATCGCCGGAGAAGACACACCCATCATCTGGCGGGGGCCGATTGTCGGACGCATGATCCAGCAGTTCATCATCGACGTCCACTGGGGCGAGCTCGATTATCTTGTCATCGACCTCCCGCCGGGAACGGGGGACGCCCAGTTGACCCTCGCGCAAAGCCTCGCCCTGTCCGGCGCGATCGTCGTCACCACCCCTCAAACTGTCGCTCTTGAGGATGCGATCCGCGGAGGCGAAATGTTCCTCAAGGTCGACGTCCCCTTGGTCGGCGTCGTCGAAAATATGAGCTACTTCCAGTGCCCCGACTGCGAGGACAGGGTCGGGCTCTTCGGCGACGGCGGTGGCGACCGGCTTGCCAGTCATTTCAATATTCCGCTGCTCGGGAGTCTACCCATCGCCCAGGCCATTCGCGAGGGAGGCGACAACGGTCGTCCCATCGTCCTCGACGACCCACAGACGGCGGATGCCTTCACCGGGATCGCCGAACAGGTCGAAGCGACGATCGACGACCTGGCGGACGAAGGCCCCGAAATCACGATCGAATAGGGGTGGGGTTGTGAGCCCTATATGATTCCCCTATCTTTGGGGCTCTTGAACCGAATGACCTTCATTTTCGCTTTCACAAGAGGAACGACATCATGAGCACGGCATTCGAAGCCCTCCTCGAGGAAGTTAAGGGGGCGGTCGATTCCGTTACCGTCGAGGAAGCCCACGGTCGCCTGAACAACGGAAGCAAGGTCGTCCTGATCGACGTTCGGGAACGTGAGGACTTCGCTGAAGGCTACATCCCGGGAGCGCAGAACATCCCGCGCGGATTCCTCGAATTGCAGATCGAGGGCGTTGTCAACGATCGGTCCGCATCGCTCCTGGTCTACGGTCACGAAGGCCAGACCCCGTTGGCCGCCCGCGATCTGTCGGGAATGGGCTATGAGAGCGTCGCCTACATCGACGGCGGACTTGACGCCTGGGTCGGCGCGGGATACCCATCCGACAGAGATCGCGCTTTGAGCAAGGCCGAACAGTTCCGGTACGCACGCCACTTACTCGTTCCGGAAGTCGGAGAACGCGGCCAGGGCAAACTCCTCGACGCCAAAGTGCTCCTGATCGGCGCCGGTGGGCTCGGCAGTCCATCCGCCTTCTATCTGGCCGCCGCCGGGATCGGGACCGTCGGTATCCTGGACGCCGACGTCGTCGACGTCACGAACCTGCAGCGACAGATTCTCCACGGCACGTCCGACGTCGGTCGCCCCAAGGCGGTATCGGCCTACGAGAAACTAAAAGACCTGAACCCGGCCTGCAACGTCATCCCGCATCAGGCCTATATGACGTCAGACAACGTGATGGAAATCATCGAGCCCTACGACATCATCGTCAACGGATGCGACAATTTCCCCACGCGATACCTCATCAACGACGCCTGCGTCTTCACGCGGAAGCCGATCGTCGATGGCAGCATCTTCCGGTTCGACGGGCAGGTCACGATCTTCACCTGCGACTCCGAGGGGCCCTGCTATCGCTGCCTTTACCCCGAGCCGCCACCTGCGGAAATGGCGCCGTCCTGCGCCGAGGCCGGTGTCCTCGGTGTCCTCCCCGGCACAATTGGACTGATCCAGGCGACGGAGGTCGTCAAACTCATCCTCGGTCAGGGCGACCCCCTCATTGGCAAGCTGCTGATGTACGACGCGCTCCAGATGTCGTTCAAGAAATTTAACATCCGGCGCGACGTGAACTGCCCGGTCTGCGGAGACAATCCCGAGATCACCGAGTTGATCGACTACATCGCCTTCTGCTCCGGCGTCAACCTTTCCGAAGTCCCCGAAGAGCTCACCGCCGGTTAGCCATTCCAGATTCACGTTTAAGCCGAAGAGGGGGTCGAGATTCATCTCGACCCCCTCTTCCCGTTCTTCGATCGTGAGAAAACAAAAGGCGGTCGCCCATCAGGGCGACCGCCTCTCACTTTTGCCTCTTGCCTCTTGCCTTCTAGTACATCCCGCCACCCGGGGGAGCCGGAGGAGCTGGCGGTGCTTCTTCAGGAATATCGGCCACGAGCGCTTCGGTCGTCAGCAGAAGACTCGCGATGCTGGCCGCATTCTCCAGCGCCGAGCGGGTCACCATCGTCGGATCCGGCACACCGGCCTTAATTAGATCTTCATACTTGTCCGTGTCGGCGTTGTAGCCAAAGGCGCCCGATCCCTCGGAAACCTTCTGGACCACGATGGCGCCTTCGACACCTGCGTTCGACGCGATCAGTCGCATCGGCTCTTCGAGCGCGCGACGGATGATGTCGACGCCGATCTTCTCGTCGCCACGGGCTGCGCTTCGAGCCTTGTCGAGCGAGTCGATCGCCCGGATCAGGGCCACGCCGCCACCAGGCACGATGCCTTCTTCGACGGCCGCACGCGTGGCGTGCAGGGCGTCCTCGACGCGCGCCTTCTTCTCTTTCATCTCGGTCTCGGTCGCAGCGCCGACGTTCACGACGGCCACGCCGCCGGCCAGCTTGGCCAGACGTTCCTGCAACTTCTCACCGTCGTAATCCGATGTCGTCTCTTCGATCTGACGACGAATCTGACCCACGCGTCCCTGGATGTCGCTGCTCTTGCCACCACCTTCGACGACCGTGGTGTTGTCCTTGTCGAGCACGATCCGCTTGGCTTCACCAAGGTCGGCCGTCGTCGCGTTCTCGAGCTTGAAACCGGCATCTTCGGAAAGCACACGGCCACCCGTCAGGATCGCGATGTCTTCAAGCATCGCCTTGCGACGATCTCCGAAACCCGGCGCCTTGCAGGCCGCCACCTTGAGCGTGCCACGGACTTTGTTGACGACCAGTGTCGCAAGGGCCTCACCTTCGATGTCCTCGGCCACGATCAGCAGAGGCTTGCCCGTCTGCGCCGTCTTTTCCAGAACCGGAAGAAGATCGCGCATTGCAGAAATCTTCTTGTCGTGGATCAGGATGTAGGCGTCCTCCAGGACGGCCTCCATATTGTCCGCGTCGGTCACGAAATAAGGCGAGATGTAGCCGCGGTCGAACTGCATTCCCTCGACCACGTCGAGCGTCGTCTCGATACCCTTGGCCTCTTCGACCGTGATGACCCCGTCCTTGCCCACCTTTTCCATCGCGTCGGCAATCAGTTCGCCGATCGACTTATCGTTATTCGCTGAAACCGTTGCAACCTGGGCGATTTCCTTGTGGCCGGCCACCGGCTTGCTCAGATCCTGGAGCGACTTGACGGCCGCCGCAACGGCGCCGTCGATTCCGCGCTTGAGCTCCATCGGGCTCGCGCCAGCCGTCACGTTCTTGAGACCTTCGTTGAAAATGGCCTGGGCAAGAACGGTTGCCGTAGTCGTACCGTCACCGGCAACGTCGGAGGTCTTGGAAGAAACCTCCTTCACCATCTGGGCACCCATATTCTCATACGGATCTTCGAGTTCGACTTCCTTCGCGACTGTCACTCCGTCCTTCGTAACCGTCGGCGAACCGAACTTCTTGTCGAGCACGACGTTGCGTCCCTTCGGACCCAGCGTCACCTTGACTGCTTCGGCCAGCTGGTCCACCCCGCGCTTGAGCGCGTCGCGAGCCTGACTGTCGAATTCGAGCTGCTTTGGCATCGGTGTCGTCCTCCTGGTTATTCGATGATACCGAGGATATCACCCTCGGGCATGATCAGGTAATCCTCGTCGTCGAGGCGAACCTCGGTGCCGGAGTACTTGCCGTACAGTACGTGGTCACCCTTCTTGACCGAAAGCTTGACCTTCTTACCGCAATCGTCGGTCTTGCCATCGCCCACCGCCACGATCTTTCCTCGCTGAGGCTTCTCCTTGGCCGTGTCTGGAATGATGATGCCGCCCTTGATCTGCTCTTCTTCATCTTCGGGCATCACCAGAACACGATCGCCGAGAGGTTTGACCTTCACTGCCATAGGACCTAACCTCCTAATAAAACAATTGATTAATACGGACTCTAAGTCTTAGCACTCAGCGTGTCCGAGTGCTAACAAGCACAGAATATATACCCCCCTTGCACCCCTCGCAAGCGAAAATTGGGCGGTTTGCAGCCCCTCAGGCGGCCGAGTTTTCATCGCATCGATAAAAGTGGCCCCGGGGCCATTTTTGTCTTGGGCAGAAAGAGCTGTGCCTGCTTTCACGCTTCGGAGCGCACAGCCCTTTTGCCTATTTCTGATACAGTTCCAGGAAAGCGTGAGCCGCGTCGTGCAGCTTTTTGACGTTCACCACATCCACCGTCTGCTTGCACTTCATCGCCGCCTGGATCATCTGATGCAGCAATGTGAGCTTTCTGTGGTAGGCCTGGGCCGCTTCCGCGTCCCCTTCGGCGGGCGCTTTGACGCGTTGGGCCAGGAAGTACTGGGCAACGACGTCGCGAATTCGATCGGCGTGCGTCTCTTTGTTGTTCACCCACCGAACCAGCTGATTAGCATTCGTGCCCGGATCGGAGGAGAGCGTGTTGATCTGGTTCATCGACTTCTCGATCGTCGTCAGGTCCTCGAAGATCGCGGTGAAACGGGCATCGTCACCGTAGATGCCACAAGGGATCTCGCAGTGAGCACCAGCCTGGGTGAAACCGGATAGCCAACCGACGGTGACCAGAGTGAGGATCGTGAGGGTGCGCATAGGGACCTCCAGCATAGAGTGGGTTCCGGCTGCGAGGGAACGACTTTGCTCCGTCCTGTCGCAGCCTTATATTTATCCGGCTTTGGTCAGCGGGCGTGAAGTTAGCCGACCGCCCGACCCCGGTCAAGCCACATTCCGAACCAATGAAGCCGTCTCGAGAGAACATCCTGAAGTTCCTTCAGGAAGAGGGCAGGAAGCCCATGAAGGTTCGGGAGCTGGCTCGGCACATGAAGGTGCCTCAGCCCGAATATCGAGGTTTCCGCCGGCTAGTTAAAGACCTCGAGCGCGAGGGCGCTCTGATCAAGCTGCGAAACGGGCGACTCGCCGGAACGCAGAATCGGAATCTCGTGCTCGGTCGGTTGAGTGTCACATCGGGCGGGTTTGGCTTTCTCTCGCCGGACGAGCCGGGGCCCGACGTTTTCCTCCGGCAGACCGCGCTGGGCAGCGCACTCGACGGCGATCGAGTGCTGGTTCGCGTGACGCTCCGCGGAGGGACGCAGACCCAACCCGAAGGGGAAGTCGTTCGCGTCGTCGAGCGCGCCGTTCGGGTTCTGTCCGGCCAGCTTCGAACGCGAGGCTCGACGGCTTTCGTCGAACCCGACGATCCCCGATTTCCTCCCACAGTCTCCATCTCCTCCGACAGACTTAACCAGGCCAGCGATGGCGACATCGTCGCCGTCCGGCTCGATGACTGGGAACCCGGACAACCCCGGCCGATGGGGCACATTGCCCACGTCCTCGGTCGCCCCGGCGATCCCGAAGTGGACGTTCTCTCCATCGTCCTCGCACGACAGCTTCCCTTGCAGTTTCCCCCGCACGTTCTCGAACAGACCGCAACGATCCCCGCTCAGGTCGACCCGGCCGAGATCGCCGCGCGCGTCGATCTGAGACACTTGAACAGTTTTACGATCGACCCTGCCGACGCGCGCGACCACGACGACGCCCTCTCCGTCGAGCGGATCGACGATGACCGCGTCGTCGTCGGAATCCACATCGCGGACGTCAGTCACTACGTGGCTGAGGGGACCCCCCTCGATCACGAGGCGCTCTCCCGCGGGACGAGCGTCTACCTGGTGGATCGTGTCAGCCCGATGCTGCCCGAGCCCCTTTCGAGTGGCATCTGCTCCCTCGTGCCGGACAGCGACCGTCTCACGGTGAGTGTGCTGGCCACGTTCACCTCATCGGGCGCACTCGTCGACACCCGGATCGAACAGACGACCATTCGCAGCCGGGGTCGCCTGAGCTACGAGCAGGCCCAGACCGCCATCGCCGGCGATCCCGATCCGGAGGCCGCTACGTTCTCTGAGGACATCCGCCTGCTCGAGCGCATTCGGTCCGAACTGACGCGACAGCGCATCGAGCGCGGGTCGATCGACCTCGACCTCCCCGAGGCGGAAGTCACGCTCGACAGTCACGGCGTGCCCGTCAGAATCGCGCCCCGGCGCAGGCTGAACAGCCACCGGCTGATCGAGGAGTTCATGCTGCTGGCCAACGATACGGTCGCCCAGACTCTGGCCGCCCGTGAGGTCCCCATCCTCTACCGGGTCCACGAGCCACCCGACCAACAGAAACTCGACGACTTCGCCGCCCTTGCGTCCGTCTTTGGACATCGTTTTCCCAAAAAGGTCGACGCCCTTGCGATCCAGACTTTTCTCAAGTCGATCGAGGGCAGCAAGCAGGCGCCATCGTTAAACGAAAGGCTGCTCCGCTCGATGAAGAAGGCGGTCTATCAGCCTCAGAACCGCGGACACTTCGGTCTCGCGAGCCCGTGCTACACGCACTTCACATCCCCCATCCGGCGGTACCCCGACCTGCTCACGCACCGCATCCTGCGCGAAACGTGGGAAGGCCTCTCCGGGGATCGTGCAGCCCAACTCCAGGAGCGGCTGCCCGGCATCGGCGATCTGGCCACGGAGCGGGAGATCAACGCGCAGGAAGCCGAACGGGAATCCGTCAAAGTGAAGCAGGCCCACTACTACGAGAACCGAATCGGTGATGTCTTCGAGGGTACCATCACCGGGGTTCGCCCGCTCGGGTTCTTCGTCCAGCTGGACGAAACGCTTGTTGACGGCCTCGTCCACGTCCGAACGCTCGAAGACGACTATTACCTACACGACCCGCATCGCGCCGCGCTTGTGGGCGAGCGCACGAAACGTACCTTTTCCCTCGGCGATCGCGTGGAAGTCACCGTAGTACGCGCCGATCGTCGCCAGCGACAGATCGACTTTCTGGTCAACGACGTAACCCAGCGAACACATCGAGGGCGAAAACCTCGCGGCCCCCGTCGAAGATGATCGTGCCCGCCTCCCCGCAGGCGCGCCCACCACACTCGAAAGGACACGTCACCAGATGGATCCTCAGGTAAAGCACTATTGCGGGATCTTCGGTATCTACGGCCATCCGGAGGCGGCTCAGCTCACGACCCTCGGGCTGAACGCCTTGCAGCATCGGGGAGAAGAAAGTTGCGGCATTGCCACGGGAGACGGACGCAGGATTCACCTTCACACAGGAATGGGTCACGTCGCCGACGTGTTCGGCGAACCTGAGGCCATCCACAAGCTCGAGGGGCATCTGGCCATCGGGCACAACCGATATTCCACGACCGGTCTCGACAGCATCAAGAACGCTCAGCCCTTCACGGCGGAATGCCGTGGCGCCTTCGCTATCGGCCACAACGGGAACCTCGTAAACACGAACACACTCCGTCGCGAGATGCAGGATGAGGGTGCCATTTTCCAGACATCGTCCGACAGCGAAATCATCCTTCACCTCATCGCCCGTTCGCAGGCCGATTCGATGGTCGACCGGGTCACCGAAGCGCTCCAGCAAATTCGGGGCGCCTTCTCCCTCGTTCTGGCCACGGAACGGCATCTGATCGCCGCCCGGGACCCACACGGCTTCCGCCCCTTATGTCTCGGCCAGTTGGGGGATGCGTGGGTCGTCGCCTCCGAATCGTGCGCCCTCGACATCATCTCTGCCCGATACATCCGTGACATTGAACCCGGCGAACTCGTCATCATCGACGAGAACGGCCTCCGAACCTACTTTCCGCTGGAATCCGACCGCCGGGCCCACTGCATTTTCGAGTTCGTCTACTTTTCGCGCCCCGACAGCATCATTTTCGGAGACACCGTCGACAAGACCCGACGCAAACTCGGCAAGCAGCTCGCCATCGAGCAGCCGGCTGACGCCGAAATCGTCGTGCCCGTCCCTGACTCGAGCAACACAGCAGCCCTGGGGTACGCCGATCAGTCTAACCTGCGGTTCGAGATCGGTCTGATCCGCAGCCACTACGTCGGCCGCACGTTCATCACTCCCGGCCAGGATTCCAGGGCGGCCCGAGTTCGGCTCAAGTTCAATCCCGTTCGTGGTGTCCTTCGCGGAAAGCGCGTGGTCCTGATCGAAGACTCCATCGTGAGGGGGACCACTCTCAGACACCTCGCCCGGATGATCCGCGAGGCTGGCGCTCGACAAATTCACGTGCGTGTCAGCAGTCCGCCGATCATTTCACCCTGTTTCTATGGTATCGACTTCCAGACGCACCGCGAACTCATCGCCAACAAGAAAACCGTCGAAGAGATCCGAGAACACCTGGGTGTCGACAGCCTGGGCTATCTGTCCCTCGACGGAATGCTGTCCTGTGCGCCGAACGGAAACGCCAGTTACTGCACAGCGTGTTTCAATCGCACCTACCCGGTTCCCGTCGAAAACGACGTACACAAGCTGATGCTCGAACAGTGAGTGCAGAACCAATTCCAGGCTGAAACGTCAAAGGATAGGTCACTCCTGTCCATACCAGCCCCGGAAGTCCGTCATGAAACGAATGCTCTCATACGCTGTGGTGATCAGTCTTGCTGCGACAGTGACCTCTACGGACGCGGCTTCACCCCGCGATCTCCTCGAGCCCGGCCGGTTTCAATCTCAGGTGAAGGCCTCAGCCCGACAGGCAAAGATCTTGGCCCCGCTCGTAGACAGCCTTCGATCCGTCATATCTGGCTACCAATGGGAATACGGGCGACGAACTTACGAAGGACGTCTCTGGCTGGGCTACACGCCAACCATCAAGCAACTCCACCTTCTGGAAAAGAACACCCGGCGGAAAGTCGACGGACTCCTCGACTCGGTCCGTGCGGTCATCGATGACAACCAGGAAAAGCGGCTCACGAAAATTCTGAAGTCCAAGCAGGACCTCCTCGAATTCAAGTTGTCGGACACCCCCTTCTACCGGGTCAACAATTCGCCCCTGAACCGACGTTCGCAGGAACAGACTGACGCCTATCGAATCGAACTTCCCGACCCCGACTGGCGGGACACGCCCTTGTCCTATCGGGAGCTCGTCAGATCCTGGACGGTCAGGAACTACGTACAAACCGCAGTGCGTGCAGAACCGGGTCTGGCCCAGAGTCGCGACCTCCAGTATGACACGACGTCACCCACGCTGAAACGTCTTGCGGTGCAGTCACCCCTGCTCCTGTCTGCAACGATTGCCGTTCCCGAACTGGTGCGCGAAGAATTCGACCTGTTGTTCGAACACTACCCCCATACGTTTAGCGACAAGCAAGCGGCCTGGAACGGCTTCTCAGCGAACAACCATCTAGACGACCGGATGCTCGTACGGCTTAAAATGAGTACTCCCGGGGCGGCCTATCATCTCGATGTTGAGCGATACGTCATCTTTCTCGAAGACAGCAAGGGGACGGCCTACGAGCCCGTCACAATGGAAGTCACCGCGCACCATAAGCTCGAAGCTCTGGAGATCGACCTCCCCGGACGGAGTATGTCCGTCACGGATACCTTCGGTCGTTACACGGGTATCCCCGGCTATACGGAGACGCGCTTCCTCGAATTGCCGTCCAAGGTCCGCTATGCCGGGCAGGAAAAGCTCCTCAAACTCTACTTTCCCGGATTCGATTTCCAAGGGCGACCGATCCTTCGGGAAGGCCTCAAGCACGTCAAGCTCGTCGTTCAACCCGAAGACGGCGCCTTCCCCCCGCTGGAGATGAAATGGAACTTGAAGAAGAACCTTCCCGGGTCCTGAAGACACGGCCCGACCAATGGTTGATCGGCCTGATGGTCGTCCTTGTCGGATGCGCCATGGCCCCGCCGGCGGGGGTCGATTTGGGGAAGGAACACGAGTCCCCCACGCCGGACCCTCTCGCGTTTTCGTTCTACGTGGTGGCTAAAAGCGCCGAGCTCCGTAACGATCCCGCCCGCGCCGCTCGCGCCCTTCGACGTGCCGTCGAAATCGACTCGACGTCAGCCACCCTCCACCGTCTGCTAGCCCGAAATCTGGCTTCCCTCGATCGTTTCGACGAGGCCCTCGCGCCCTCGACACGGGCGGTCGAACTCGACCCGGATCACCTCGAAAACCGGTGGGTCCGTTACAACGCCCTCCTTTCAGGGGCCCTCGACACGGCCGCCGCGATCGCTGAGCTCGACCGGATCGCCGTCCGCTCGACGAACCCGATCCGTGCCCTCGACACACGCCTGCGCATTTACACAAAGCAACAGGACAGGGCCGGAGTCGTTGCCGTACTGGACCGAATCGTCACGTTGCCCAATCTCGACGATCGCGGCAGGCAGATCGCAGCCCAGAACTACCGACGCAACGGCGAGCCCGCCAAGGCGGAAGCTTTGTTACGAGACGTATTGAGCCGCCAGCCCCAACTCGGCGACGCCTGGGTTCAGCTCGGAGGCATCATCGGCTCGCGTGGGGACACTCTAGCGGCCGCACGGGCCTACCGGAAGGGCGTGGCCTACATCTCGGGGGACCAGTTACGCCAAGTGTGGCGGCAGCTCGTGAGCATCTACGTCAGGCCGCACGCATTTGAAGCACTGATCGCCGAAACCCCCGTCGATGCGCCCTTCACCGAACAGCTGGCCGATGTGTTCCGCAGCTTCGGCCGAGGCACGAATGACGACCGACAACGCTCGGCCCTCTACCATCGCGCCCTCAACCTCCTCAATCACCTGTCCTCCCTGTTTCCGGCACGATCCGAACTCCACGCCAAATCGGGAGAACTCCTGCTCAACCTGAACCAGGGCAAGAACGCACGGGAGGCGTTCGAGCGGGCTTCGAGCATCGACAACCGGCCCGAGTATCGCGTGGGATTCGCACACGGCTTGATCCTCGATGGAGAATACGAAAGCGCCATCGACGAATTGACCGCTGCCCTGGACCACACGCCTCCTTCAGATGCGAGACATCAGATTACGCTGACGCTGGGTAACGCGCATTCCGCGCTCGGACAGAACGCTGAAGCAAGGCGCGTGTTCGAAACTGCCCTGGAAGCCGACCCCGATCATCTCGGATTCGGGTTCGAGCGGGCTCAGACATTCGTCCGGGAACAGAACTGGAACGCCGCAGTGGAGGCTTTCGCCGCACTGATGCCAGGAGTGGAATCGAACGCCGGCCTCCTCCAGCAGACGCTCTACGGACTTGCCCGGGCAAATGAGCGGAGCGGAAATTTCGACACAGCCGTCCGAAAATTCGAAAGGCTGATCGCCCTCGACCCTTCACACGACGAGGCGCTCAACTACCTCGGCTATATGTTCGCGGAAAAAGGGGTGCGGCTCGGAGAGGCACTGCAGTTTATCCAACGCGCCCTCGACCAGGAACCGAACAACGGCGCCTACCTCGACAGTATGGGCTGGGCCTACTACCAGCTGGGTGAACTCGAGCGGGCGCGCGAGTATCTGCAGAAGGCCATCGCCATCGAAGAACGCGCGATGCAGGCTTTGACAGATGCAGACCCGAGGCACCTGGCCGGAATGCGCGAGAATCTGGCCGTCATCCACGAGCACGCGGGAGACGTGGCCGCCGCCCTCGAGCAAAAGGATCAGGCCAGAGAGCACTGGTCCAAGGCCAGGTCGTACGATCCGGACAACGAGACCCTCGTCAAGAAGCTCGGAACCCTGGACGCTTCGGAGACCGACCGCGAAACCCCGTGATCCGAACCGCTGCCGGGCGTCCCTCTTCGCCCTGTGCCTCTTGATCGGTTGCGCAGGTTCGCCGCGCCGTCCCCTCGTCGATATCACCTCACCCGCAGATCTCATCGGACACTTCCTGAATGTGCGGAACCGCGTGCACGATGCGACTGCGCAAGCCTCCATCTCCATCCAGATCGACGGCGTTCGGCAGAACGCGAAGGGCGTCATCTTCTATCGCGCCCCCGACAGCCTTCGCCTCGAGGTAAGTGGCCCCGTTGGCGTCAGCTTGATGTCCGCCCTGTTCTATCGAGACTCTGTCGACGTCTACCTGCCCCGCGAAAACCAGCTCATCTCGGGCCCGTCCAGCACCGTACTCAGGCGGGTTACCGGAATGGAACTCGGTTACTACCGGGTACCTCAGGCCCTGCTCGGACTGCCCGACCTCGATGAGAACGACCTCACCCACCTGACTTCTTTCACAACGGACACTGAGGCCTACCGTCTCGTGTTTGGATATCCGTTCGGAACCCGGCGGATCACGGTCGATCGGTTCGCACTCGGTGTTCTCGACGACATCGTCACCGACGCCCACGGAGTCACGCTCTCTCACCGTACGATGTCCGACTATAAACGCTTCGGCGAATCCTACCTTCCCAGCCGCATCGCCATCGAGCAGGATGGCAACCATCTCCGCATTCACCACACCCGGGCACGACCGAACCTGGGCGTTTCTTCAGACCAGCTTCACGTCAGGATTCCGGGCACCGCAAAAAAAACGCCGACCCCCTCGCGATAGTCGGTTTCTCTCCTGCACCAGTGGAGTCGTCACTTCGATGAACGGTTGAGCCCTCGTGCGACCTGCGCAAAGGGCATCACGAGCGTACGGACCACGTGACGCGCCATCGCCCACAGGGACGCTCTCTTCGTCGACGCTTCAGCCGTCGCCCATCGATTTCGGAGCTCGATCATCGTCAGCGCCGTCACCTTTCCACTCGATTCCACGCCCGCCGTCTCCTGGAAGCGCTGTAACGCAGCCGATGTTTCTGGCGTAAGCACACCGTCGATCGCACCGAACTCATAGCCCAGGTTGTTCAACAAAACCTGAGCCTCGTAGACGTTTTCCGGACCGAGATCCTGATCCGCCGGCGTGGCCTGCAGCCGACCGTTTCGAGGCGCCGCCGTACGTTCCGAGATCAGCACCCAGCGCAACAGACGTCCTTCCAGTAACGCCCCCACGAGTCCCAGGATCGACCCCGCGACCACGAGGAGGGCGATGGCCCACCGGGCCTCGTAAACGCCGCCGAACGCGTCTCGAGGAGCGTATCGATAAAGCGTGTCGAATCCGATCAAACGGAGGCAACCCGCTCCCAACCCGATGTGAAGGCATCCCAGAATGAGCGGCGTCGCGAGCGGAACCCGCAGCGGCGTTTCCGCCCGACGTCGCAGAACCGCGACCCCCGCCGTCCACAAGTCCCCGACCAGAAGACCCAGCGGCAGGTAGGCCATCGTCAGAAAGGCACGGTCGACGGGGTTCGGAGCACCAGCGTGTCCCAGGTAGGCCGCCACGGCCACGCCGATGACCGGGAGAGCCCAGGAGAGAGTCAGCGCCAGACCGGTCGGAAGGAGGGGGCCCGACGGTTCCGGGGCCCGCGTAGGGTCGAGACGATTCACGTCAGGGCCGTGTCGCTCGAGCGCCTGGATCGTTTGAGTTGCATCCAGAACACCGCCGAAAGAAACAGGGTTGCCAAGGTCGGTACAGCGGCTGTCGTGAGGGCCCCCATCGCGTAGGCTGCGGCGATCGACCCCACCGTGGTGATTCCCAGAAGGATGAGCATAGAATAGGTGGCCCCCCGCTGCTGGTCGTACCCGATCAACAGGGTGTAGGCGAGCCCGACGAACGCGAAGGGTGGGACACACAACGCGAGGACTCTCACTGCCACGACGCTGCCGGAAAACGAATCGCCAAACAGGAGTGGAGCGATCGGGGCGACCGCATATAAACCGATGCCCCCACCGATTGCGAGGACCGCGAACGTGGTACCCGCGCTTTGACCCAGCCCCACTGCCCGATCGGCCGTCGCGGAAGCCAGTAGCGCTTCGAACCCCGCGCTTACGAGGATGAAAACCGCCGCTGCCGCACGATAGCCCACGTAGTAGGGTCCTGCCGCGGCCTCACCGAGCGCGACATAGGTCGCGGTATAGGCGATCGCAAGGACGTTGCCCAGAAAGTAGGGCGCAGGTAGATGAAACAGACCGTCCACCACCACTCTCAGATGGAACGACGGGCGGATGCTGGGGACAGAAACGCCTGCGCGTGTGTGAGCCAGGTAGAATGCGGCAAACGCGTAGAGAAGGCGCGCGACCAGGTAGCAAGCTCCGATTTCAGGCAGCCCGCCACCCCGTTCCAGCACCGCGAACACGGAAACCAGAAGCACGACGTTGAGCGCGCCGATCAGTCCGAAACTGTAGCCCGACCGCTGCAGCCCCTTGAAAACCGAATTCGCCGTATCTCCAAGGCTCATCGCCACGGTCGACAGCCCCACCAGGAGAACGGTCAGGTCCACGGCCGGTGTGCGCCCCCACGCCAGACCGCAGCCCACCATCAGGGCCAGCGAAGCCGGAGAAACCGCGATCCTGTAGCCGACCGCCTCATCGAATGCCGATCCACCGCGTTCCTCGCGTGACGCCGAGGCCTTGATCACGCGCGTGTTCAGTCCAACGTCGATCAGCGGAAGAAAGAAAGCGGTCACCGATATGACGAACCCGTAGTCCGCCAGGATATCGGGACCGAGACGTCGTGCAACGAGGATCATCAAGGCCAGGGCGCCCAGAAGATGGCTGGCCTTCTCCGCTGTCAGGAGCAGCGCGTTGCGGGTAAAGACTGTCACGACGTCCGAACCGCACCAGGACCCGCGTCCAAACGGGTCATCCCCCGCGCCCCGAGCGATCCGACACCCTCACCCTAACCGTGTCGGGCGCGCTTGGGAGGTGGAGTTCCTCTCGCTGGCCGTTGTCCCGGACCGTCAGCTCGAACGCATAGTCCGCAGGGGGCAGAACGTTCACAACCGGGCGACTTACCGCCTGGATCCCGAATCGTGGGCCGGCGATTTGGCGCCAGCTGTACGTCAACGCGTCCCCGTCCGGGTCCGTGCTCAGCGCCCCGTTCAACTGCACGGCCAAATTTTGGCTGAAGACGTAGGACGTGTCGAATCCTGCGAACGCAACCGGGGGGCCCTGCGTGACATCGACGACTACGGTCTGAGAATCCAGGATCCCCGTCACACCGTCTCCGATCCTCACCTTCAACTCAATTTCACCCAGCTCGCCAGGGGCAATCCACGTCACGGTGACCGAATCCTGGAACAGGTCCACCAGGGTGTCGTTATCGCTGATCTCGAACACGCCTCCACTGTTGGTCGCGTCGGGTATATCAACTTCGATCCTTCGAGCCGTCCATCGATAGTCCAGTTCGTCATTGTCCGGGTCCTGGCTGAACAGTACGAAATCCACCGACTGGCCACGACCGACTGTGGGGCTCGAACCCTCCAAGTTGAGACGCCGGATGTCCTGAAGAACATCGAGGCCGGCCACCAGGGGATCCTCACCGGGAATCTTGCCCACCTCTCCCTCAATCTGGGGAGGGCCCTGCCGATCCACGAGGCTACACCCCGGAAGCGCGGCCGACAGAGCCGAAACCACCGTGAATACCACAATGAGGCGGGAGAAAATGTACGTGTGAAATCGAATCAACGTGTGTCCAATCTGCCCGAACGAGCCCTGGAAAGTCTGCCGTAAACCTATGAAATGTAGTGCTTTGAGAAAATTGTGTCGACGCGCCAACTCGGAGAAAGCGCTTAACACCCTAGAGGACGAATCCTTAATTCACACTCGCTAACGCCTGAACCTTCGGATGTGTTCCTGACCCTTCCTGCGCATCCGTCCAAATACCTTAGACTGCTCCACAACCCCGAAAATTCTCTGCGTCGACGACGATCAGTCGATCAGGACGATGCTGGAAAAGGTCCTGACGGCCGAGTCAGACGAGGTCTTGCTCGCTATGAACGACGAGTAAGGCATCCGCCTCGCTCAAGAAGAAGATCCTGATCTCATCCCGCTGGATATCGGCCTTCCCGGGATCGACGGGATGGAAACGCTGCGAAGAATCAGAAAGGGACGCAGAGCAGGCCGAGGCGATCATGATCACCGCAGAGGGCACGATCGAAACCGCGGTGGCCGCCATGAAAGCGGGGGCCCGAAATTACATCACCAAGCCGTTCAACACCGAAGAACTCCAGCTGTTGATCGCCGAAACGCTGGAAACGGTTCGTCTTCGGCGAGAAGTCAATGTCCTCAGGACCGCCCAGCGCGAGCGGATCGACATCGATAACGTCGTGGCCGAAAGCCAGGCTTTCAAACGTGTGATTCGCGTGGTGGAGAGAGTGGCCCGAAGCGATACCGCCACCGTCCTGATCGAGGGCGAGAGTGGGACCGGCAAGGAACACATCGCCCACTACAAGAACCAGAAAGCCGACGGGCCGTTTATCGCCATCAACTGCGGAGCCATACCAAAGGACCTCGTCGAATCAGAGCTGTTCGGTAGCGAGAAGGGCGCCTTCACCGGAGCCGCCCAGTCGAGGATCGGCAAGTTCGAGGCCGCAGACGGAGGCACGCTGTTTCTCGACGAAGTCGGGGAACTCAATCCCGAAAACCAGATCAAGCTCTTGCGGGTCCTGGAGGAACGATCGTTCTACAGACTCGGCGGCAACAAAAGCATCTCCGTCGACGTCCGTATCGTGGCGGCCACGAACCGCAACCTGCGCGAAGCCACCGAACAGGGCGAATTCAGAGAAGACCTGTTCTATCGACTCAACGTCGCCCCGATCTACATCCCCCCGCTCAGGGAGCGTTGCGAGGACATCGTACCCCTCATTCAAAGATTTCTGAAGGAATTCGCGGCAGGATCGTCCGACCCGATGAGTAAACTGGAGCCTGAAGCGGAGCGCCGTATGCTCGACCATCCGTGGAAGGGAAACGTAAGGGAACTCCGCAATGCCATCGAGCGGAGCGCCCTCCTCGAAGACGACGACACACTCCGCCTCGATCACCTCGGATTCTTGAATATGTCCTCGGCAGCCCCCGCTTCGGCCGAAGGCACCGACGGGGGCGACACATCGTCCTTCCAGCTGCCCCCCCGAAGGCGTAGTCCTCGACGACCTCAATAAAGACCTCATCCAACAGGCTCTCAGCCTGACCGGAGGTAATCAGGCTCGGGCCGCCAAGCTCCTCGGCCTCACTCGAGGCACCTTGCGTTACCGCCTCGATAAATACTGCCTGCAAACCTGATCAGCGCTCGGCCAGCGCGTGTTTGATCGCCGTCAGGGCCCCCTCCACAAATCGGTCTTCGTTCACATCCAGTGTCGCCCTCAATCGACCTTTCCGATCGACGATTCCCACGCCGTCACCCCCCTCGATCCTCGGAACATCCTCCACGAAACGTACGGCCGCGCCCAATCCGATCCGGGCGAGGTCCGCAACACGGGCCGGCTCCCCCGTAAGCGCTACCCATACGTGTGGATGTGGCCGTGCGGCCACATACTTGGCCAGATGTTCCGCGGTATCCAGCTCCGGGCGTGTTGTGACCAGCACCGCACGGAATCCCGGAACGGTCGCAAGACGCTCGACGATTTTCTCCATCGCCTCGACGGTGGCCGTTTCGCCCCCCGACGTCGATACGAGTCCCGCGATCCAGACGTTCCCGACCAGGTCGCGACGACGCACTTCCTTCCCCGCCTGATCCGTAAGCCGGAAATCGGGTATCTCCCGAACCTGCGAGGCCCGATCGGCTTTCGCAGATCGGATGCCCTCGATTTCGTGACGAAACATGAGTGCCGTGACGATCAGGAACAGCACGAAAGCGCCGGCAAAAAGCGCCACGACGGTGCGCCGAGGATCGCGGTCGTTCACGTTGGACGTCTCCCCACTACGTAAATAGACCATCCCACCATCGCCATCGAGAAGCCGGCAGTGACCACCGCACACACGCCCGGATCCGGCAGTCCATCTACCATCGCGTTGTCCCCGTCCATCGCCCAGCGGAGCGTTGCCATCGCATACGTCATCGGATTGATCCGCATCACCCACTCGAGCCATACAGGAACACCCACCAGCGGAAAGAACGCTCCCGACAGCAGCCACATCGGCAAGAGCAACAGGTTCATCACCGCGTGAAATCCTGCCGTCGACGACATCCCCCAGGCGATCCTGAACCCCAACCCCGTCATCCCCACACCCACCGCGACGAGTACGACCACGGTCCTGACGGCTGTCTGTACATCCAGGCTGAACCCCACGAACGGAGCGATCACAAGAAACAGCAGACCCTCGCCCACAGCCATCGTCGTGCCTCCCGCGATTTTCCCAAGTGCCACACTGGTGGAGGAAATCGGAGAAACAAGAACCCCCTGCAGAAAGCCCTCACGCCGATCCTCGACGACCGAGATCGTTGAGAAGATGGCTGTGAATAGCAGGATCAGCATCAGAGTTCCGGGGTAGATGTAGGCCAGGTAATCCCCTCCGCCAAGCGGCACGAACGAACCCCGCAGTCCGGACCCCATCAGGATCCAGAGCACGGCAGGCTGGAGAATTGAACCGTAGAGCCGGCTTCGATCCCGTACGAACCGAATGATCTCCCTGCGCCACAGGGAGTACGTTGGCAGTACAAATCCTACCGCCTCAGCCATCGTTGCCCCCGACTTCGAATCCCCGACCCGTCTTCGCAACGAACACATCCTCCAGCGTCGGCCTTGCTAGGGTCACCGAATCGATCCGGTCCGAAAAGCGGCGATAGACCTCTGCCACCCGGTCGTCGTCGTCGTCGACATCGGGGATGCGAATGACACCCTCGACAACCGTGCCTTCAATTCCGACGTCTTCTGCCAGCGCGTCTCGAAGCGTTTCGGGGTCCCTGGCCCGAATCGACAACACCTTCTCACCCAAGCCCTTCCTAAGATCGAACGGGGTCCCCTCCGCGATCACCTGACCCTGCGACATCAGTCCGATACGATCGCACCGTTCCGCTTCTTCCAGGAAGTGCGTCGTTAGAACCACTGTCACGCCGTCATCAGAACGAAGGCGCTCCAGATCCTTCCAGAAGGTCAATCGTGCGCCTGGATCCAGACCCGTCGAGGGCTCGTCGAATATCAGCAACTCGGGAGAGTGGATCATTGATTTGGCCAATTCAACTCGTCTCTGGAGGCCGCCAGACAAGGTCTCCACGAGATCCGACCGGCGATCCTCGATCCGAAATGCCCTCAGCAGATCTTCTATTCGGGCCTCCAGTAAGCGTCCGGCAAGACCGTAGAGCCAGCCGTGATGACGGAGGTTCTCCCCTACCCGCAGCTTGGGATCCAGCCCGGGGTGCTGGAACACGACGCCCACCTGCCGGCGGATCTCGTTCGCCTGGGATGTGACATCCGAACCCAGGATTCGAACAACCCCCGACTGAGGTCGCGTATGTGTCGAGAGGATCCGGAACAGGGTTGTCTTGCCGCCGCCATTCGGGCCCAGCAGACCATAGATCTCCCCCTTCCGGACCGACAACCCCACCTCATTCAGCGCCGGATGGTCGTCGTAGGAGTAGCTCAGATCTTCGATGTATATGGCGTCGGTCATCTCACCTTAAACAGAAAAGGCGACGGGCCAGGCCCATCACCTCAAGACACGTTCGCCGTCGCGGGGTCATCAAGGCAAACGGTCGAACATCATGACAACCCACAGGACCGGCAAGTAAACCAGCGTAGAATGCATCAGACGACGCGCCTGATGATCCGATCGAGTTCGGAAGAATGCATAGCCGATCCCGATCAGGATCCCGCCCAATACGAAGGCTGTGTAAAAGTAGGTGGTACCTGTCATACCAACCAGCGATGGCAACAACCCGAGGGGCAACAGAAGCAAACAGTGGAGTAAGACGCGGAGCGCTGTCCGATCGCCACGGGCATCATCCAGAGACATCATTCGATATCCCCCGCGGGCGTAGTCCTCACGATACATCCAGGCGATCGCATAAAAGTGTGGGAATTGCCAGATGAACAGAATCGAGAACAGAATCAGGGCCTCCCACCCGAGGCTCCCTGTCGCCGCGGTCCACCCACCCACCGGGGGCAGTGCACCCGCGATCGCGCCAACCAGCGTGTTGTGTACCGTTCGCCTCTTCAGAGGTGTGTAGCAGAGGAGGTAGACGACACCAGTGAGGGCGGCCATCCCTGCCGTCAGCCAGTTGACCCACCCCACGAGGTAGACGATCCCCCCACCCAGCATCAGCAAACCGAAAAAATAGGCCTGGTCAGGATGCAGCCGCCCCGCAGGAAGGGGGCGATCCGCCGTGCGACGCATCCGCGCATCCTGATCGCATTCCAGAACCTGATTCAGCGCGGCCGCTCCCGATGCCACGAGGAAGGTAGCCAGTAGCGTGTGAACAAGCCGAAGGGCGTCGAACACCACTTCCGTACCCGCTACGTAACCCACGAGCGTGCTCACGACGACGAACAGACCGATCCGGGCCTTCGTCAATTCGGCGAAATCCCTGAGGAGGGATCCGGAGTCGCTGGTGACAACGTCTGACTTCAACTCGCAGGCTCCCCCAGGGGCATCCGTGCTGAAGACGAAGAGACGGGCACCCACCCCCGGCTCATCGCCACCGCCACCGCACAGGTCCCGAGGATGGCCGCACCGACTGCCACGTGCGCCGTGGTGATCGCAACCCCCTTCTGACTCCACACGACGGAAGCGCCCAGGAGAACCTGGACCACGACCAGCGCAACGAGGGACGTCGCGAGTTGAACCAGGCCAGCCACTTCCGAAGCTCGACGAATGACGCACCAGGCGAACCAGAAAACGACACCGGTTGCCGCTACTGCCCAGACCCGATGGAGGTAGTGCGTCATCACGCGTCTCTTGAGTTCGGCGAGGGGTATCGGATAGGGAGCATTGGGATTCGTCGACAATTCCGACAACGGCGGAAAGAGGTGCCCGAACGAAAGAGGAAAGTCCGGAATCGCCAGCCCCGCCTCTGTATGGCGGACCAGCGCACCGAGGATCAGTTGAACGTAGATCACGACGAACAGAATAAGCGCGGGCTTCCGAACGCGGGCGGCGGCCTCGGACTCCGCCGACGTCAGATCCTGCCCTCCGGGACGGAGTGCGAGTGCCAGCACCAGCGTCGCGCAGAAAAACGTCTGGGCCAGACACGCGTGCGTCACAGACAGTGCGGTCGGCAACAGATAGATCACGGTCAAACCACCTATAATCCCTTGCACGACAACCGCGACCAGCGCCGCCAGCGACAGGAGTCGCACCCACCGTCGCGGCTCGACTCGCCAGACCCAGACAGCCAGGCACACAGTCAGGAGCCCCACGAAGCTCGCGATCATTCTGTGGCCGTGCTCATAGAAAATTCCGGCCACCATGGGCGGCATCAACGTGCCATACGAAAGAGGCCAGTCCGGGACGGATAGCCCGGAGCCTGTGCTTGTAACAAGACCGCCCGCGACAATTAACACGAACGTGCACCCTGCCGTGAACCAGGCAAAGCGATGCAACCACGGGCGCATCATCGACGGATATCAGGGCCGGCCGTGGGCCGGAAAGGGCACCGCGTTCTGCGCCTCACTCAGCCGCTTCGCTCGAATCGCCCAGAAGGCGATGACACCGATAATCGACAGCAGAAGCGTACCGATCACACCGAGAAGCACCAGGATTCCCGCTTCGGCACCCTTGACCATCGAGGAGTTTGGATCCCCGAAACAGACCGCGCAGGCGATCGCATCGGATGCAAGAATCACCAGTAGTGCGGGAACCGTCCAGAGGCGTATCATCAGAGGTAGCCCCAACCCTTGACCTTGCGGTAAAACCACAGGCCGTAGGCGATCAGGACAGCGAAAAGTCCGAAAGAAAATACGCTCATCGCCAGCATGGTGCCGTCACCCCAGTTCGTGAACATTTGCCACGCCCAGATCCCGAAACCGAGAAGGAAGATACCCGCCACCAGGACGAAGGCGATGTGGAAGGCTTTCAAACCCACGCTTCAGATCCCTACCGAATCGGCTTCGCTCAACAACGGCACGAACATCAACACGAGGAAAAAAACCGCCGTAATGATCAGCACCCAGTAGATGATCGCTCGCTCGTCGATCAGGTGCATGAAATAGCACGCCACGAGTGCGCCTTTGATGGATGCGATGAACAGAGCGATCGTGACCGTCATGGCGACAGAGTCGATGTGAAGGTACGAAGCGGCCACCGTCACAACTGTCAGGGCCGCCAGCGCCAGTCCCACCTTCTTGTAGACGGCGATGTGGTGTCTGATCTCTTCAGCGCTTTCAGCCATCTCGATTACCTCACAGCAAATAGAGTGTCGGGAACAGGAAAATCCAGACCAGATCGACAAAGTGCCAGTAGAGACCGCAGCACTCGACACGGTTCGTGAAATGCTCCGAATCATCCTGCCACATCTTGTCCCCGCGGATCAGAAGGACCAGGAACGCGATGATGCCCCCGATCACGTGAAGGCCGTGAAGACCAGTGATCGTGAAGTACGTCGCATAAAAGTTGTCCGTCGCTGGGCTAATGTGATGCTCGAACTTTGCGCCATATTCGAAGGCCTTGACGACCAGGAACACCCCCGCGAGTACCACCGTCAACCACAGCCAGACCTTGGCTTTGCTCAGGTCGTTCAGTTTCAGGGAGGCCCACGCCATCACGACCGTGACGGAGGAACCGATCAGAACCGCTGTGTTCAATGTCGCCAGCTGCACGTTCAGAAGATCGTAACCGTGCGGCCACGTATCGGCACCCACGCGCAGGAGCACGTAGGACGAGAACAGCGCACCAAACAGCATGACTTCGGAAGCTAGGAACAGCCAGATCCCCAGCTTCGCGTTGTAAACCCCGGTGACCGGATGGGGCTTTACATCATAGGGGATTTCGTCCATCGCTTAGCCCTCCTCCGAGAATTGGGGGGTGAAATCGCTCTTGGCCCCCGGCACACTGTACTCGTAGGGGTCGCGGTAAACTTTTGGCACTTCGGTAAAGTTTCCGTGGGGTGGCGGGGTGGGTGTCGCCCATTCGAGCGTCGTTGCCTGCCAGGGATTGTCCGACTCCACCTTCTCCCCTCCCCTGATGCTCTTGATGAGGTTGATGATGAAGAAGATCTGCGCCACCCCAAGCAACCACGCGCCGTAGGATCCGATAATCGTCAACTCCTGAACCTGGGCCCCGTAGGCGTATTGTGTCTGATCGTAGAGTCGCCGAGAGACACCCGCCATCCCGATCGAGAACATCGGCATAAACACCACGTTCATTCCAATCAGGGACAGCCAGAAGTGAATCTTGCCCAACCCCTCGCTCATCTTGCGACCCGTCACCTTCGGGAACCAGTAGTAGATCCCCGCAAGCAGGGCGAAGACCGTCCCGGGAGCGACCACGTAGTGGAAATGTCCGATCACATAGTAGGTGTCGTGCAGATGCAGGTCTGCCGCCGTCAAGCCTAGAGGCAACCCTGTCAGACCTCCGATCGCGAACATCGGGATGAACGTCAGGGCGAACAGCATAGGAGTGTTGAAGCGAATCGACCCACCGTGGAACGAGAGGGCCAGGGCGGTCAGGATGATCACCGAAGGAATCGAGATGATCATCGTCGTCGCCTGGAAGAAGGTGCTCATCGCCGTGCCCATTCCCGTCATGAACATATGGTGCGCCCAGACGATGAAGGACATGAAGCCAAGGAAAATGACCGAATAGACGAGAGTTCTATAGCCCCACAGGGGTCGCCGGGTGTTGTTGGCCACGATCTCCGAGACGATCCCCATCGCGGGCAGAATCAACACGTAGACCTCGGGATGGGCGAGGAACCAGAACAGATGCTGCCACAGAAGCGGGCTTCCGCCACCGGCCACCTCAAGAGGCTGCCCGGTAATCACCAGTCCGGCCGGCAGAAAGAAGCTCGTGCCGGCCACGCGATCCATCAGCTGAAGGATGCCGGCTGCTTCGAGAGGCGGAAACGCCAGAAGGAGCAGGAAAGACGTCACAAACTGCGCCCACACAAAGAAGGGCAGCCGGAAATACGAAAGCCCCTCTGCCCGGAGCTGAACCGTCGTCACAATGAAGTTGATCGAACCCAGCAGCGAAGACGTGATCAGGAAGATCATCCCCACCAGCCACCAGGTCTGGCCCGCTGGAGCGATGTTCGCCAACGGCGCATAGGAGGTCCAGCCGGACTGCGCGGCTCCACCTTCCACAAAGAAACTTGCCAGCATAATCACGCCACCAGGCAGAAAGACCCAGAAGCTGGCCATGTTTAATTTCGGAAACGCCATATCGGGCGCCCCGATCTGGAGCGGAAGCACGTAGTTCCCGAAACCGCCGACCGCCAGAGGAACGACCCCCATAAACACCATAATCGTTCCGTGCATGGCCCCGAGTTGGTTGTAGAACTCGGGCACCATCACGCCGCCGGGCATGTTGGCTTCGCTGAACCAGGTTCCAATCAGCGGCAAAGCTTCGCCCGGGTACGCCAGCTGCCAGCGCATCATCATCATCAGGCAGAATCCGAACAACAGGAAGAACAGCGCGCTGATGGTGTACTGGATTCCGATCACCTTGTGATCGACAGAGAACACGTATTTTTGAACGAAGGACTGCTCGTGATGACCGTGCGCCTCCGAGTGATGATCGTGTTCGGCACTCATCCAAAGTCTCCTTAGAAGGCGAAGCCGCCGTCATCCTCTTCTTCAACCTGTTCGGCCAGCCAGGCTTCGAAGTCGGCTTGGGTTTGAATGTTGAGCTGTCCACGCATGCGATAGTGCCCGAGGCCGCACAATTGCGCGCACGCGATGTCGAACCCGCCGGTCTTCGTCGCCTCGAACCAGAACGGGATCTCCTGACCTGGAATCGCGTCCTGCGTCAGCCGCAGCACGGGAACCTTGAAGCTGTGGATCACGTCCTTGGACGTCAGCCTGATCAGGATCGGCCGGTTCACAGGCACGTGCAGGTTGTTGATCGAGTTGAAGTCGTCCTTGCCGTTCGTGTCGTCAGGGTCGAGACCCAACAGGTTCTCGGGCGTCACGAATTGAGGCGCCTTCCTGCCGAAGACGCCATCGGCACCGGGGTAATGGACGTTCCAAGCGAACTGTTCTGCCATCACGTGGATCTCGACCGCCTCAGACTCTGCAGGCAGGTCGGCCTTGAATTGCGACCAGACAGGCATCGACAGGCCAACGAGCAGGAACGCCTCGAAGACCACCACGAATATTTCCACGTATTTGGAGAGCTTGGCTTTGATCGGATCGTAGGTCGCAGTCGGGTTGGCCCCACTGCGATAACGAATAAGGCAATGAATGAAGAAAACGCCCCACCCCACGAACAACGCCAGCATGAACACGTGAAGTACGTTGATCAGCTGGTCGATGACTTCGCCGTGGGCAGAGACGTTGAGCGGAAGCCAGTAACCGTAGACTTCTTGCTGCATTCGAGCCCCTCCCTAGGAAAGCTCTGCGAATAGACGGAGGGGAGCCACAAAGTGGCTCCCCTCGAATTCCTACTTCTTTTTCAGATCGGCCAGGGCGAAGGCGAAGTCCGCCGTCACCGAACCGCCGTCGCTCACGGTCACGTCCTGCGACTTGGATCCGAATACCTCATGCCACGCCGTCAGGGTGTAGCTGCCGGCCGGCAGGTCGGCGAGATTGTAGGTCCCCACTGAACCCGTCACGCTGTGGTAAGGGTGCGTCAACACGCCGATGTGGCCCGACATCCAGGGATGGACATCGCACTTGACGGGAATCATCACCTCCGGCTTGTCGAGGCTGACCTCTTTCACCTTCATGAACTTGGGCATCGCCAGATTGAATTCTTTATTGATCTTCGGTTTGGGATGCACGTTATGCAGCGTGCCGTCATTGTTCAGGATCTTGATCTTCTGTCCGGCCATCACGCCCATCACACGGGGAGCATAGAGACAACCCTGCTGGTCGAGTACGGCCGGTTCCGCGGGCACGTCGAAAGTCTTCCCTTCAAGCCCTTTGCTCACGTACACGAATACGTTCTGCATTGCGTTGCCTTCACCCACCAACAACGCCTCACTCTTCACAGCTTCGGTGTGTTTGGAAGCGCAGACCGGATCGGCCGCCAACTTGAGCGTTCGACGCTTCTGCGGTCCATCCGTGAACGTCACAGTGCCTGCGATCCCTCCACCGGCCACAACATCCGAAACCAGCGCCAGCCCCAACCCCAGGGCCCCTAACACGCGTATCGTTTGTTTGATCATCACCATCTCCTTTCGCTCGACCGTGTTGCCGGGTCGTCGGATCAGCGCTCGCTGACCCTCACGTTTTGATGTAACCCATGAATCACGTAGTCCGTCAAAGCATCGATCACGATCTGACTCGGCAGCTGGAGCACGCCGTATTCGGGCTTCACACCCTCGGGCAGCGGCAGATAGTCAGCCATGTTTTCGGGCAGGTAGGTCTGCTCGTCACCGAAGAAGGTCGGCATCTTCGTCCCCGCCTCGATCTGCTGTGGATCCATCAACCAGTCCTTGATCCACGCTGCCTTCAATCTCTCTCGTGACATCTTCAGATCCGGGGCCCAACTGGCCGGGTCGCCCTTGGGCTGGATGTCCCCCTGCTGATGACACGTCCAGCAGTTGTAGACGTCCGCCGTAAACATGATTTCCGCGCCCCTCATCTCGTCACGAGTCAGGCGCTTGTCGACGAACGTTTCGTACGGGAAGGCCTGCTCGTCGGCCCGCGAAAAGTAGGTCGTAATCTCGACAGATTCCTCGTCGTTGAAACCGAACGTCGGCATCCGCACGTCCAGCCACGGCCGGATCGGCGTCACGTTGCGAAGGAACCCGAACAACCACTCCGGTTGTACTTTCCGTCCTTCCCCATTCAGGGTAGGTGGCGTGAATCCGACCGCTTCGGCCTCGCCCACGCCGTCCGCTACATACGCACTCGCCAGGACTTCCTTGATGGCGCCCCCTTCATTTTCAACGACGTGACACCCCTTGCAGTTCCGTTCATAAATGTGTTTTCGGCCCTTCTCGATCTCTGCTTCTGCCGCCGAAAGGTTTCGCATGGCCGACGGCTCCACGAAACTCTGACTGAAACTAAGGAGGGCCAACGTCAAAGCGTGCGCATCGTCGTCGCTCAGGCTGAAGTTGGGCATGCGCAGCTTGTCCTTGTAGGGCTTTACTTTCCCTTCATCCCAAACTCGAGGCAGCTTGAGCTTCGTGAAGAACCAGTCCTGCCTCGTGTGCGGCACGTTCAGCGTGTTCAGGGCAAAATCGAGTTTTGCCACGTCTTTGCTGCCCTGCAGCGTCAGTTCCGTACCGATCGGGGTCATGTCTTCGAATCCCTCGATCGTGTGACAGCCGTAACAGCCCTGCCTTGCGATCATCCGCTCACCCAGGAACACGTCCCGGTCGTGATCTGACATCTTCGCCAGCTCGGCTTCTGCTGCCCGCACCGGCATTCGGCCTTTCAGGAAATCGAGCGCCAGATCGTCGCGCACCGCCTTGTCCACCTCCGCGGGCCGTTTGCTCTCAAAGTCCTCATTCCTCAGGGTCAGCAGATAGGCCGTGATGTCCGAGGCCTCCTGGTCCGTGAGCCGGAGGTCGGGCATCAAGGTATCGGGGAAGTAGGCCGTCGGGTCCTTGAGCCAGGCGTAGAGCCACCCCGATTCGAGCTTGCTGCCCACGTCGTTCAAACTCGGGCCGAAATTGCGGAGGTCGTAATCCTGTCCCTTGTCATCTCCCTCCCCTACCACGTGGCACGCACGACAGCCGGTTTTGGCGACCAGTTTTTCACCCCGTACAACATCGCCACGGACGGGAGGCGCAGGATAGTCGATCTTTTCGGATTTATCGAACAGGTAGGTCGTGATCGCCTGGATCCCGGCGGTGTTTCGCGCCCGATCCTGAGGAGAGCTTTCGTTCTGCAGGTCGAAGATCTTGGGCATCTTGGTCGTAGCCCGAAATCCTCTGGGGTCACGAATCCATTTGAGCGTCCAGTCCGGCTTTATCTTGCTCGCCGACCGAGTCAGATCAGGACCGACATTCCGGATATCCGCATACCCCTGGATCTTATGGCATCCCTGGCAGCCCAGCGTCTTGACGAGATGGACCCCACGGTTCAGCTTGTCCGCTTTCGGCACTTCGACCACGCCCTGGTGGCACGAACTGCAGGACTGCTCGACGTACTTCGTCTGGTACATCGGGTAATCCCAGTGATGCATCTTGTGCCAGCCGTAGAGCCGCTCCCACCGCTCTTGCTCGGCGGCGTCGCTCGGGGTGTGTGCCGTGTTCACGAACGTCACTCCACGGTCGCGTCCGACGTGACAGGACGTACAGCCTACACCCTCCATCGGATGAGGAGACGCGCTCGACATGAACAAGTCGAGGTTCGGGTGAGATGCCATGACCTTCGTCATCCCGATTCGCTCGTCTTCCTCGTAGTTGGCCTTCATGTAGTCGGCCAGCACCGGGTCGTTGAACGTCGCCGTCTCCCAGTCGATTTCGAAACCCGTACGATCGATGTTCACGTGACAGGTGTTGCAACGATCCACCTTCGGTACGCGTATGAAGTTGATGTCGTTCTTGAGATCGCCCAGGACGATCTGACGGATCTTGACCGTCGGGTCGATAAAGTCGACGAGCGGAGCGTTGCGGAATTGATTCTGGAAGGACGGCTCGAGGTTGGACAGCCTGCGCTCGAGTAGACCCGCGTCTTTGAATAGGGCGTTTTTTTCCGACTGCAGAGCGGTCTGGGCTTCCTCAATTTCGGCGAGGTTGGTGCGCTGCTCCTCTCGTCGTGCATCAACGGCCTCAAAGATGAGCCGGAACTCAGCCATTCGCCGCTCCATCTCGTCCATCACGGCCCTCTTCTCGGCGGCCTCCTCATTGTGCTGGTTGTGGGCGGCCTCTTCGTACCCGTACTTCACCACATCGTACTCGGCCTTCTCGAACTTGAGGTTCTGGTCGGCGATGTAATGCTCGCCTCGCAGAATTTCGAGCGAATCCTGGACCCCGTTTAGCTCGTCGGCCTTCGCCTCAAGCGAATTCTCGACTTCTTTCATCCGGGATTCGATCGACGCCAGAAGGTCCTTATCGATCGCCGCCTCTGCCGCTGAAATTTCCGTCTCGACCTTGTGCTGCTCAAGCGCCATCGCGGCACGCTGAACACCCTTCCATTCGCGGTCGTAGTCCGCCCAGACCATCCAGATCATGGAGATTGCCAGGGCCACACTCGAGAGAGCGAAGACGGCGTTCAGCTTGTCGAGGTTGTAGACGAAATCGACGAAGCTTTGCTTCTCGTTCATCTAGAACTCCAGGCCAAGCAGGGGGTTAGACGTTCAAGAAGTACTCGGGAATCGCCACGATGTATTTGAGATTGAAGAACCATCGCAGCATCATCTTGACGGGCAAGGCCACCATACACAGAAAGAACATCACCAGAATGCTGTAGCGCTCGATGCCGAGCTGCTTGTAGAAATCCTTGAAAAGTGTACGGGCCAGAATCGGAGGTGGCAGGACGAAGTAGAGGGCAACCAGAATCAGCCCCCACACCTCTCTCACCAACCAGAACTGTGGCAACCCCGTGCCCATCCATTTCACATAGATGAACTCCGACAGGTTCACGTTCACCAGGGCCTCGAGCTTGTGGCCATCCCAGTATTCGTAGGGCCCGAAGAAATTCCAGTTTGGGCCGCGGAGGAACGTGCCGATCACGATCAGCGCCACCCACAACACGACGAACCCGAACATGAAAACGGTGATCGCGAAAGGCCTCTCCTTGAACGTGTAGTAACCGGCGCCCTTCGTGTTCCTGTCGATGTAGGGAATGGCCATCAGACCAACGATCACGAGAGTCGGCAAGACGACGCCCGCGATCCACGGATCGTAGTAAACGAGCATCTCCTGAAGACCCAGGAAATACCAGGGGGCCTTCGAGGGGTTGGGAGTTTTGGCAGGGTTCGCCGGCTCTTCGAGGGGTGCCTGGATCAGGATAGACCAGAGCAGGAGTCCAACTGTCATCAGCACCAGACAGATGAGCTCGATGTATACCAGGTGCGGCCAGGTCAGAACCTTCTCTTTGTATTCCGACTTCTCAATCGGTTCGCCGCCGGCCGCGATGCGCTCGTCATTCTCCCACGCCTGCTTCATGCTCAGCCACATGAAGAACCCGACAAACAGAAAGAGAAGCACGATCGGAACATTGTCGGGCTTCGTGACGATAATGCGGAAGTTGGGATCCTGGAAACTGAACAGGAAAAAGACGACGAAGGCCACCAGACCGATCAATCCCGCAAGATTCGTCCAGAGCTGGCGTGTTCGAAGTCCGACCAGAACGAACACCGTCGATAAGCCTATCAGCTTTTCCGGAGCGGACAACCAGTTTATTAAGGATTTAAAGGCTTCCATATCCCTCCCGATCCCCGGCCTACATCGGCCCGGAGATGCCTCCATCTTTACGCACGCGCCAGAAGTGGACAGCCATTAGAATGGTCGCGATGAATGGGATTGCCAGACAGTGAAGCACGTAGAAGCGCAACAGGGCACCTTCACCCACGAACCGTCCAGCCAGAAGACCAAACCGCGCATCATTTCCAGCGTGGACTAGCCCCACATCTCCGATCTTGAGGAAGGCGGCACCCGGTCCCTCGTGACCGAGGAAA
The DNA here is from genome assembly GCA_002433075.1 of Latescibacteria bacterium UBA6620. Lineage (GTDB taxonomy): Bacteria > Latescibacterota > UBA2968 > UBA2968 > UBA2968 > UBA6620. The sequence goes on along the minus strand of DJHM01000035.1, from coordinate 35,524 downwards.
GGTGTCGCTCGCGCCATGTTGGAACCCACCGTAATGGCCCAGATGGCGAGCTGATCCCACGGCAGCAGGTAGCCGGTAAAGCTCAGCATCAGGGTTAGAAGCAGAAGAATGACGCCGATCGCCCAGTTGAATTCGCGTGGCGGCTTATAGGAGCCCGTCATGAACACCCGCAGCATATGCAGCCAAACCGTGATGATCATCAGGTGGGCACCCCAACGATGAATTTCGCGCATAATGCCGAGCGGCACCTGCTCTCCCAGGTCAATAATGTCGGTATACGCGTACTCGAGCGTCGGGCGGTAGTAGAACATCAACATGATGCCCGTTACCACCTCCACCATGAAGATGAAAAACGTCAAACCACCCATGCACCAGGTATATCGCACCCGGATACCCGACTTGGGGGTTCTTACAGGGTGAAGGTGAAGAAAGATATTCGTCAGGACGACCTGGGCCCTCCCACGCTCGTCTCTGGGAATATCGTGTCTGAAAAGCGATCGCCAGACCTGGGTCCGTTTGACCTGGTCCATCAGATCGGATGTCTTCGGCATGTGCGCTCCGCTGCGGGTTAATCGCTTAGATCAGCTTCAAAAAGGACTCGGGATTCTCCCACTGTCCTTTTTCCCACTGATACTTCGTGTTCTTGTCGATCAGAATTTGTCCGTCTTCACCCACAACGATCCGGGCGCGTTCCAGCGGTCGGGGGGCGGGACCCTCGAAATTGATGCCTGTGCTGTAGAAGCCGCTCCCGTGGCACGGACACTTGAACTTCGCATCGCCGGCAAGCCAGTTCGGGGTGCACCCCAGGTGAGTGCAGACCGAGATCAGCGCGTACATCTGGGTCTTTTCTTTCACGACCCAGACCGAGAACTTGTCCTTCCAACGTTCGTCCACGCCTACATCGTAGTTCTCCGGGAAACCGATCTTGAACGACTGTGGTGGTTCGAACAACACATTCGGGAAGAGGAACCGTCCCGTCGCCGCCAGAGCGGCCGTCGTCGCCGCGGCGAGCGACACCCACGCCAGCGTCAGCCACGAAAAGAAACCACGACGGGTGGTCATCCCTCCCGAGGCGAGTGGTAGAATGCGATCGGGGCCGGGCCGGATGTCGGGTGGTGAGGGGGAAGTCTGAACGATAACCTGTGCGGGCCCGTCGCCCTTCTCGGTCAGAGCTCGAGCGGCCGCCGCGCGGTCACCGGCCCCTGCTGCCGATTTCTTTGCCGGCGCTTTCTTGGCCGGAGCTGCGCCACCACCGGCCGCGGGCGCTCCGCCGCCGACCTTGGCCTTTCGCATCGCTTCGGCCTTGGCCTTGGCTCGTGCAACCCGGTCGGTGATCTGATCCAGGTCCGCGAGATCGACCTCTGCTTCACCACCCCCCTCAGACTCGGCTACGGCTGGAGCCTCCTCCGCTGGGGCTGGTTCGGGAGCGGCCTCCGCAGGTGCAGAAGCCTCGCCTCCGCCGCCTTCACGCATCTTCTTCATCGCTTCGGCCTTGGCCTTGGCCCGAGCGACACGATCGGGTATTTCGTCGAACTGAGAGAGATCGATTTCTTCAGGCATACGTCTGTCTCCGGTTCTTCGACCCGCAAGACACTGCAGCTAAAGTCTGACTTTCAAGTTTGCTTGTAGCTGGCTTAGTGGCTGAGCGGAGAGTTGGATCGGGGGCGGAGGCGGGGGTGCCTGGCCCAACTGAGAGGGGCGGCTAAAGACCACCCCCCGGCGCGGGTCACATCCGTCGGAAGTCATTGTAAACATAGGACTTGATTCACCTAAATTATAGGCCGCGGCAATATATCTATCGCCCGGAGTCGTGTCAAGCTAATTTCCGCCGGCGTCGCTGTCCCCCCACTCATTCAGGGCCTCGATCGCAGCCTGTCGGATCTTCAGACTCTCGTCGGATTCGCGAAGCACCTCGATCCGCGCCTTGACCGAATCAACCCCCAACGCCGAGGCGGCTCTGATCGCATAGGAAACGAGGGTGATGCGCTGTTCTTCCGTCATCTCGATTCGGGCGAGAAACGACCTGTCCATCATCTCTTCAAGCGAGGCAGCTCCTGGGTTCAACCCCCTTCTGGCGAGCTGGAGCGCGGCGTTCCACCGCACATCGGGAGTCCCGTCGTGTAGGGCCTTTCGAAGCACAGGATCGACCCGCCTGTCAGGCATCTGCCCGAGAGCGTAAACGGTCGCCTTGCGGAACCCCGCATCCTCACTGCCCACGAATGGAAGCAGATCCTCGATCGCCACCGTCGCATTCAGCGACCCGAGGGAATGGATCGCAAAAAGTCGGGTTTCCTCATCGGCATCTTCCAGCGCACCGATGAGTGCCTTCACGACAGCAGGGTCGTCAACCATCTCCATCGCTCGCGCCAGGTATCGCCGGACACGGGCGTCGTCGTGCCGTGAATCCTCGAAAACGCGGACAATCTCTTCGGCAAAACGGGGGTCGAGCGTACCTTCGCGACGCTCGACCGCGAGCACCTTGACCAGCTCATACGCAGCCTGCCACCGGCTGTTGATCCCCCCTCGCTTAATCGTGTCGAGGTAGTCTCGGGCGCTTCGCCCCTCGGATGTCAGGATTCCCAGAAAGAGGTAGATCGATACCCCGACGATGACGATCGCCAGGGGAAACACGACAAACTGGGAAATCAGGCTGGGGGATTTGGCGGCTCCGGTCTCTTCCTCGTCCGCCGCAGGTGGCGTCGCCTCGGGGGGATTCGGGTCTTCGGGCAAGCACACACTCCGTATCGAATAAGGCCTCCAAAAGCGACAGGAATATAGGCCGCTGCCCAGAAGGAGTCAAGACAGCCGATCACCGGAAAGCCCGTCAATCAGGGCTTTTCGAGCATCTGTGCGACAGCCCTGTGCTTGACAGACGAGACGCTTGTCCCTATCTTGGGCTCGGCTCTTGTTTTTCAATGCGGTTCCCGTCTGGAGAAGTCCTGTGAACGTGGATCTGTCCCAGTTTGACAGCATTTCCGACCGCGTCGAGCGTGCCAAGGCCAAATCGGAGGCCGTGCGCAAAGCCAAGCAAGATGGGGGTCCGAGCGCCGAGGCAGCCCCCGCTGCGACAGCGGCCGCTGGTGGTACCGGTGGACCGGTCGAAGACGAGCGCGTGAACATGCCCGTTCTCGACTTTGCCCCGGGCACTCATTTCAAGTGGCGAGACCGGGCTGCACGAATCGTCTCGATTCGCTACGACCTCGTGAGCTTCGTCTACGACGACGACCCCGATCAAATGGTCACCGCCGACCGCTACCGGCTGAGCCACGCGCACGGCGAGGGCGAACTGATTTTTGCGCCGCGCACGGGAGCCTACCGCCCCGAGCGCTTCGCCGAATACGGGCGAATCGGCTACCACGACTATCTATGGCTCGAATCCCGGTCCGGGATGACGGAGAAGAAGCGCCGTCCTCGCCACATCGCCATCATCAACCCCGACTACTGCACCGGGTGCAATGCCTGCATCGAGGTCTGTCCGACCGACTGCATCGAGGAAGTCGACGTCTCCGAGGCCGGTCTCGACGGAATCGGGACATTCTGCGAGGTGCGACTCTCTGACTGCATCGGCTGTGTCCAGTGCGTCAAGATCTGCCCCTGGGAGGCCATTGACATGGTCGACACGGACAAGGTCGAAGAGGCATACGGGCTCCCGGCCAACAGCCTCTGAGGCTCTCCTAAACTCTTCTGAAGGGTGCCGAATCGAATGCGATTCAGGCACCTTTTTTTGGCCCCCGAACACCCCGAATGCCCTTGTAATACTGGTAAATAGCGCTTGGCTTGGTTTTCGGGATGCCCATAAATTCGTCGTGATTTTGCGCCCCCGAATAGCTTGCCCGAGGGGCGTTCCCCGATACCTCCCCCTGCCGAATCGAGCCCGCTCTTCGGGCTTTCTACCACCTCGCCCTCAACGTCCGATCGGGTTCCCTGTTTAAAGACCGCTCGTCGCGGTCCTCACGAATAGAATCGTGACCGACCGAGACTCACCTGAGCACCCTTAGAGAGTACGCACAAGGGGCGGTCGCCGTAGCGACCGCCCCTTCTCTCTTTGCCTGATGTATCGGTGTCATCCTTCGAGCCGATCGACTACTGCTTGAAAGTCATCCGGAAGCTCCGCCTCCACCTCCACCCGGTCTCCTGAAGCAGGATGCTCGAACCCCAGCTTCCACGCGTGCAACATCTGCCGGTCAGTCGCTTTCAACAGCCTTGCGGCTTCGGATCGAAACATCGGTGAAATGCCCTTCAGGCGCTTTTCCCGACCTCCGTAAACAGGATCGCCGAACACCGCATGCCCGATGTATTCGAGGTGAACGCGAATCTGGTGCGTGCGTCCGGTCTCCAGTCGGAGTTCGAGACGCGTCAGAAAATGGTACCGCGCCAGGACCTCCCAGTGTGTGAGCGACGGTCGGCCGTCGCGTCCCACGGCCATCTTCGTGCGCTCGCGTTTGTGTCGCCCGATCGCCGCGTCAATGCTTCCCGTGTCCTCACCAGGATCCCCCCAGCAGAGAGCTGCGTATTCCCGGCGGATTTCTCGATTTTCCATCTGGCTTGAAAGAGCCGTGTGCGTTGCATCGTCCTTCGCCACGACCAGCAGCCCCGTCGTCGACTTGTCCAACCGATGCACCACACCTGGCCGGAGCGGACGCCCGATCGAGGACAGGGTACAATATGCGAGCAGCCCATTGACGAGCGTCCCGGCGTGCTCGTTCGTCGAAGGATGGGTCGACATACCCGCAGGCTTGTTCACGACCAGCAGGTGATCGTCCTCGTAGGCGATGTCCAACGCCATCGTCTCTGCTTCAGCCTCGACGGGAACCGGCTGGGGCAACGTCACCTGAACCCGATCCCCAGGCCGTAACCTGTAGTTCGACCGTTCGGGACCTTCGTTCACGTGAACAGATGCGGAGGCAATCAGGCGCTGGACTGAGGAACGCGAAAGACGCTCGCAATGCTCGGCAATGAATTGATCGAGCCGCGCTCCTTCAGACGCTTTTGGAACCTCCATCGTCCACTGTTCTATCGGATCCGGTGAGACCATAGGTCAGGAGAAGAAGACCGACGCCCGAGGTCACACACGCGTCGGCGATGTTGAAGATATACCAGCGGTAGCCCCAGAGACCGAAGTCCAGAAAGTCCACTACGGCCCCCCCGGTGCTATAAAACAACTCCAGCCGGTCGGCGACGTTGCCTGCGGCCCCTCCAAGGACCAGTGCCAGCCCTACCCCAGCCCACCTGTCTTCTTCGGGCGTCGTCCATAACATTCTGCACACGGCCGCCATCGCCGCCACCGCCACCAGCAGATGCACCCAGGGCTCACCGAACCGGATGCCGAAGACCGCCCCGGGATTGTGGATGAAGGTGAGTCTGAAAAAATCGCCCAGCACCGGAACCGACGTCCAGGGCTCGATTGAGATCGTCACGAGCCACTTCGACACCTGGTCCAGGAGCAAGGCGATTCCCGAAATCCAAAGTCGTTTCACCCGGGTGCCCCCGCAGCCAGGGGGCCGGGTGACGCCACCCTACGAGTTCTTTTCGTCGTGCTCTTTCTCCTTGCAGGAAACGCAGATTTTCGTCGTCGGTACCGCTTCCAGCCGTGCACGTGGAATGTCCACGCCGCAGACACGGCACACCCCGTAGGTGCCTTCATCCAGACGCTTCAGAGCACTTTCGAGCTGGCCCAGATACGCGCCGTCTCGGGATGCGAACATGAATGCCTTTTCCCGTTCCATGGCGTCGCTTCCAAGATCCGGCATGTGGTCCGAATAAATCTGATCGCCAGAAGACTCAGCGGATGTCGCTTTCATCAAATGGGTCTCAAGGAGCCCCAGGTCGTGCATGATAGATTCCCTCTTCTCTTCCAACATCCGCTTGAAGTATTCGCGATCTTCCGTCCTCATCCTCCGCCTCCTCAAAGCCGCCCGTCATCGTCATTCATCCGATCACGGGGAGTGAGATGCGTTCGCCTCTCGGCGAGGGTCTATGGCTGTTTACAGATTCCGATGGTGCCCTGCAGGCCGTTGACCTGCCATTCCTGAATTAGCGAGTAGGTATTCGTAAGGTCCCCGATCGCGACCGCCGTCGCCAACGTCTCCCCCGATACGTAGTCTCGGTGGCGGTCGACCGCCGACTCCAGATTCGCTTCCCCCTTTACCCCCACGTGGATCCGGTCCGACACATCCAGTCCCGCCTCTTTCCGCATGTTCTGAACCCGGTTCACGAATTCGCGGGCCGTGCATTCGGTGATCAGCTCTTCATCCAGATGCACGTCGAGGCCGACACCCAGGTTGTTCTCGATCGCTACGATCAGGTCGTCTTTCTCCGATCGCTGGACCTCCAGATCCTCGAGGGTAATCCGATCGTCGGCGACCTCCAGAAAGCCGCCGTCTCGAAGGACCTTCATCTCATCGGACGTCATCGACTGAACCCGGGCCGCCACCTCTTTCATCCGCTTGCCGAATCGTGGCCCCAGGGCCCTGAAATTCGGTTTGTAGGAAACGTCGCTGAGTTCCGTCTCGTCCTCTACAAGCTCGATCTCCTTGATGTTCAGTTCCTCGGCGATCAGGTCTCGCATCTCCATCAGCTCATCCCGACTCTGTTCGTCTGGAGGCAACAGATAGAGCTTCTGAAGGGGCTGACGAACCTTCAGGTCGTGCTTGCTTCGCAGGGACCGACCCAGCACGACGGCCCGAGTGGCCAGGCTCATCTGCGCCTCGAGCTCCGGATCGCGCAGGGACTCGTCGGCCTGGGGCATCTCGCACAGATGGATGCTGTCTTCGGCGGCTTCGTCGAATTCTTTGACGAGATTCTGGTAAATCTCCTCTGTCACGAACGGTAGCACGGGCGCCAGGGCCTTTGCAAACGTCACCAACACCTCGTAGAGCGTTCCATAAGCGGCCGCCTTGTCCTCATCGTCTTCCGACTTCCAGAAGCGACGACGGCTACGACGGATGTACCAGTTCGTCAGCTTCTCGACGAACGACACCATAGCCGGCACGGTTCGATAGAGCCGATACGACGCCATCTCGTTGTTCATGTCGTGGAGCAGTGTCTGCAGTTCGGACACGATCCAACGGTCGAGGCGATTCTTCGAGGGACGGGACTCCGTCTGATCCGGTGACCAGCCATCGATGTTCGCGTAGGTCACGAAGAAGCTGTAGGCGTTCCACAGCGGGATGATCACGGCGCGAAGGCTCTCCTTGATGCCCTGCTCGGACATCCTGAGTTCCTCCGACCGCAATGCGGGTGAGTTCAGGAGATACAGCCGCAGGGCGTCCGCGCCGTAGGTTTCCAGCATCTCTGTCGGCTCGGGATAGTTCTTGAGCCGCTTGCTCATCTTGCGCCCGTCTTCAGCAAGCAGCATGCCGGAGACGATGCAGTTGCGGAACGCTGGTTTGTCGAACAACGCCGCGGCCAGAATCGTCAACGTGTAGAACCACCCGCGCGTCTGATCCAGGCCCTCGGAGATGAAGTCCGCAGGGAAGTTCGCCTCGAAGAATTCTCTGTTCTCGAACGGATAGTGCGTCTGCGCGTAGGGCATGGACCCCGATTCGAACCAGCAGTCGAGTACCTCGGGTACGCGCTTGAGCGTGCCCTTGCCCGTCGGACTCGGGATCTCCAGATCGTCGATGAAATGCTTGTGCAGGTCGTCGACCTTCTGGCCGGTCAGCGTTTCCAGTTCCTCGCGGCTCCCGATGCAGACGGCCTCACCCGTCTCCTCGTTTCTCCAGATCGGGAGAGGTGTGCCCCAGTATCGGTTGCGACTGATCGCCCAGTCCCGCGCATCCTCAAGCCACCGACCGAAGCGGCCGTCTTTAATATGTTCGGGCACCCACCAGATCTGCTCGTTCGCATCGATCATCTTCTGTTTGATCGGATCAATGGCCACGAACCACGTCGCGATCGCGCGATAGATCAGGGGCGAGTCGCATCGCCAACAGAAGGGATACGCGTGCGTGATCGTCCCCGCGTCGAAGAGCTTGCTCTCGTCGCGCAGTCGACGGATGATCGGCTTGTCGACATCCTTCACGAACTGACCCTGATAATCGGGCACCTCGTCCGTGAAGGCGCAGTCCTCGTCGATCGGACAGAAAACCGGAAGCCCCTCCTGCTTGCCCAGCTGGTAATCCTCTTCACCGAAACCCGGCGCCGTGTGAACGATTCCGGTTCCGTCTTCCGTCGAAACGAAATCTGCCGGTACGACCCGGAACGCCCCTTCGGCTCGTTTGGGTTCGAAGTCTGCGAACAGGGCCTCGTAGGTCATCTTCAGCAATGCGTCGAGGGGCTGGGGCTCGACACGAAGGACCTCGTCCTGGTGATTCTTGAACACCGCTTCGTAGCGAGATTCCGCCAGGATCAGCTGTTCCCCGGATTGCGTATGCACACGCACGTAGGCGATTTCGGGTCCCACGGCCAATCCCATGTTCGACGGCAACGTCCACGGTGTCGTCGTCCACGCAAGGATCGAAGTGTTCTCCTCTTCACGAACCTTGAACCGGATCGTGATCGATGGGTCCTGGGTCTCCTGGTAACCACCCAGATTGACCTCGAAATTCGACAAGGGTGTCGCACAACGCGGACAGTAGGCAAGTGAGTAGTAGCCCTCGTAGATCAGCCCCTTGTCCCACAATTGTTTGAACACCCACCAGACCGACTCCATGAACTCCGGATCCATCGTCCGATACTGATTGTTCCAATCGACCCATCGTCCACACCGCCGGATCACCTGCTTCCACTCGCTCGTGTACTGTTGCACGATCTCGCGGCAGAACTCGTTGAACCGGTCGACTCCGAACGCCAGAATGTCCCGTCGAGACTTCAGCTCGAGTTGCTGTTCGGCTTCGTTCTCGACCGGCAGTCCGTGGCAGTCCCAGCCGAATCGACGCTCGACCCGGTAGCCGCGCATCGTCCAGTATCGTGGCACCACATCTTTGATGATGGAGGCGAGAAGATGCCCGTAGTGCGGCAGTCCGCTCGCGAACGGAGGACCGTCATTGAAGATGAACGGCTTTTCGGTCGACCGGGTAGAGACGGAGCGGGCAAAGGTATCCCCGCGATCCCAGAGCTCCAAGACACGGCGCTCCATTTCCGGAAAATCGACCTGACTGCCGACGGATTTGAAGGTCTCAGACATGGGAAGCACTGCGAGTAGCGTTCTCTACGAGTGCAACGATGCGATCGCGATGGTCTTCGACTAGCCTGCGCTGTTCCGGCCAGAAGAAGGCGGGTGTGGGTTCGAGCGGCACCCAGGACATTGACGCGTGGACGTCCGATTCGAGAGGAACGACCTCGGCTTCACGCGTGAGATAGAGATAGTAGTGTGTGATCTTCCACTCGGTCCTCGCGAAGTTCAACCGTTCCAGAGCATCGAGCTTGTCGAGCAGAACCAGATCCTGGACGCCGACCTCTTCAGCGATCTCCCGTCGTGCGGCCGTCTCGATATCCTCGCCGGGATCGACGTGACCCTTCGGCAGAACGGGATCGTGAAGGTCCTTCTCGTGTGCCGCAGCGATCAGAATCGTGCCCCCTTCCATCCGCGTCACGACGCCACCGGCCGCCTCGGCCTCGGGTACCCCTTCGGGACGCACGTAGTAGGTATCGTCGATCACACCAGGTACTTCCCGTAGAGTGGGGCCAGACGTTCTCGGACTTCGTCCGAAATCCGATCTGGTGAAGTGATGATCGCGTACCGGGCTGCGTCCAGGCAGGCGCAGCCCGATGTCTCCGGCAGCTTTCCTACGGCGGCTTTCACGATCACATTGGCCGTTTCTGCATTCTGTTTGAGCACCGCGATGACAGCCTCCACCGTCACGTCCTCTTCGTCTTCGTGCCAGCAGTCGTAGTCCGTCCCCATAGCAAGCATGGCGTAGCACATTTCCGCTTCACGTGCCAGCTTGGCCTCGGGCAGGGCCGTCATGCCGATAACGGTCGGATTGAGCGTTCTCCGATAGAAATGGCTCTCCGCCCGCGTTGAAAACTGAGGGCCTTCCATGCAGATATAGGCCCCACCCTCGTGAACCGTCGCAGCGACTTCCTTGCCCGCCTCGAGCACGACCTGCCTCAACTCATCACAGAACGGATCAGCGAAGCCGACGTGGCCCACAATGCCGTTCCCGAAGAAGGTCGAGGCACGCTGGCCGCGGGTCCGATCGAAGATCTGATCGGGCACAATCATGTCTCCAGGGGCGATCTGCTCCTGCATGATGCCGACCGCGCTGACTGCCAGAACGTGCGTAACCCCCAGGGTCTTGAGTGCGAAGATGTTGGCTCGAGAGGGCACTTCGGAAGGAAGATGAATGTGTCCTCGACCGTGGCGCGGCAGGAAGTAGACCGATCGATCCTCGATCGACGTCTCGACGATCGTATCCGAAGGATCCCCGAATGGCGTCTCGATCGCGTGCTCCTTGACGACATCGACACCCTGCATCTCGTAGACACCGGACCCGCCGATCACCCCCAACTTGACTGAAACGCCTTCGGCCACCCTCAGTCCTCACCTCGAATCGATACTGTTGAATGTCCGTTTCCGTCGTCCGCCTCCAACCCCTCATCCACGACCGAAGGATCGGAAAACGACAACTGGGCCAGATAGTCCGCCTGCGTCTGGATCAGAGCCTGTAGCTTCGTGACAAACTGATCCCTCTGATTCTTCAGATCGACGATCTCGTTTCGAATCGTCTGCACCTGCTGGCGTGACTTTTCGATCGCCCGATTGCCCCGGATCTCGGCCTCTTTTACGATCAGCCGCGCTTCCTTCTTGGCGTTGTCGTGGACATCGTCCGCTGCTTTCTGAGCCGTTCGCAACGTCTCCTGAAGTGTCTTTTCCAACTCGCGATATCGGTCGACCGTCGTCTGAAGCGTTTTACGACGTTCGCTCAGCTTGATGTTCTCACTGCTCAGCCGTTCGAACTCTTCGGCGATCATTTCCAGAAAAGCCTGGACCTCCTCGCCGTCGATGCCACGAAACTGCTTCTTGAACGTCTGTTTCCGTATGTCCAGCGGCGTGATTTTCACGTCCAATGTCCTTGCGGTGCGTGCACCCGAAGACGAGTCCGGAGCATCGGTGAGGTCGGCCTCATTGGAGCAGAAGGCTGCGAATGGCGGACTTTACGAACGACATCAGAAATATCAGAAGGATCGGCGACAGATCGAACATGCCCAACGGGGGTATGATCTCCCTGAAGGGTCCCATGATCGGCTCGGTCAGACTGTAAATCGTCCACATCACCCGGTTGTCGCGCATGAACGGCACCCACGACGAAACGATTCGGATGATGATCAGCAGCATCAGCATCGAAACGCCGGCGTAGAGGATTCCACCCAGAATCCACAAGGGCCTTCCCGATGCGATGCCTCGAACCAGGATAAACATCGAATCCAGCAGTTCCTGAACCATCTGCTGAAGGAAATACGCGCCCAAAAGGGTCACGAGTACGACAATCAGCGGCGCGATGCTCATGCTGTTCGGCATGGGCAGCGACTGCGCCAGCGGCCACACCATCGGATCCGTAAACCGTCGCACCTGATACGCCGGCCAGCCGAACGGGCTGACCCGCAGCAACAGCCACCGCAGCAGCATCAGCACGATGACCGCAACCACCACAACTTTAATGATCAGGTTGACGCCGGTGGCGATCTGCTGAAGAACGGGAATCAGTACGGAATCCATGGGCGATCCCCTATACCGCTCGTTGACCGAAGATCGCCGTTCCCACTCTCACAATCGTCGCACCCTCTTCGATTGCCGCCTCGAAATCCCCCGACATCCCCATAGACAACTCGGGCCCGCCGTCCGATTCAACCGTGAGACCCGTGGCCAGATCCCGAAGGGTGCTGAAACATCGTCTCGCCTCGGCTTCGTCGTCACTCAGGGTTGCGATCGTCATCAACCCGTCCACCCGTAGTCCCTCGAGAGTCGAAATCTCCGATACTGCGTCCACAGTCTCTGACGGATCGAAACCCGATTTGGAAGTTTCACCGGACGTGTTCACTTGCACTAGGATCGGCAGGTCTGAAGCCAGGTCCTTCGTGTGATTAGAAAGGGTCCGCGCAAGCCTCAGGCTGTCGACCGACTGGATCGCGTCGAACAGTTCCACCGCTACCCTGGCCTTATTTCGTTGAAGGTGCCCCACGAGGTGCCAAGTTGGCGAGCCCGTGACGGCCGGAATCTTTGCCTGGCCTTCCTGGACCCGGTTCTCACCCAATTCCGTCACCCCCGCGTCGACCGCCGCCTGTACCACATCGACCGGCCACGTCTTGCTCACGGCGATCACGGTGACTTCGTCGCCGGTTCGACCCGATTGGTCGGCCGCCCGAGCCACCCGTTCCCGCACGGAATCGAGATTTTCACGTATTTCTGCGACACGCTTTTCGTGATCTGCTGTCATAAAGAGGGCTTGCCTTCTTCAGCCAGCGTGCAAAGCGGGCCAGATCCGGCCAAGACTCCATAATATATGCGTAGCCCGTTTTCAGGGCAACCTCAAAGGCCTCGGCGCAACTATCTCAACTATATGATTTTATATGGTTTACGTGGACGCAGGGCTGGGCGAAAACTTGACCCGGAAAGCAGATTTGCGCGTCTTCTCCGAGCCGATTATCCTTACGTTTCGATCTGGGCTGGCCCTATCCACGATCTCATGACCTGAATTCTTAATTAAACTAAACAATACTCTATTTGCATTCAATCCAGGAGTGGTGACATGGGCAGAATGGGTAACGGGCACATGGTACAGGAGTACTACGTCGAGCGCGTAAGAGAGATCGGAGCGGAGCGGAAATCCCGCCTCGCAAGCCTCAAGAATCGCAGGCAAGCCCTCGCCTACCAACGCACCGTGAGGGAGGCGATCCGCATGGCCGTAGGTCCAACTCCTCCGAAGACGCCCCTCCGTGCCACGGTCACCGGCGTCATCGAGCGGCGGGGATTCAGAATCGAAAAGATCGCCTACGAATCTCGACCGGGGTGTATAGTCACCGCCAACCTCTACCTGCCCGACACAATCGAAGGACACGCGCCAGCCGTCGTCGGGTCCTGCGGCCACGACGCCGCCGGCAAACAGGCCGACATCTATCAGGACTTCTGCCAGCGTCTCGTCCGATCCGGGTTCGTCACGATGATCATCGATCCCTTCAACCAGGGCGAGCGAGATCAGTACTGGCGACTGAAGGACCGTGACATCGTCGCCAGGTGCACGCACGCGCACAACATGATGGCCAAGGGGCTTCAGCTGCTGGGCGACTGGTTCGGTGCCTGGCGCAACTGGGACGCCATCCGAGCGCTCGACTATCTGCAGACACGGCCGGAAGTCGACCCGAACAGGATCGGGATCACGGGAAACTCGGGCGGTGGAACCGAAACCACGTGGACCTGGGGCGCCGAAGATCGGTTTGCGTTCGCCGCCCCCAGCTGCTTCGTGACCACCTTTCTCCACAACCTCGAGAACGAGCTCCCGGCCGATGCCGAGCAATATCCTCCCGGCGTCATCGGTCACGGTCTCGAAATGGCCGACTTCCTGATCGCGCAGGCGCCCAAACCGGTGATGATCCTCGGACAGCACTTCGATTTCTTCGACCGTCGCGGCGTGAAGGACGCCTACGAGGACGTCCGTACCTTCTACCGCGCGCTCGGTGCACCGGCGCGTAACGTCGACTGGTTCATGGGTCCACAGGGCCACGGCTACTCGGCGCACAATCAGAAGGCCATGGTTGAATTCTTCTGCAATCACAGCGGGTTGACCGCTTCCGGGGCCGCGCCTCGACCCTTGCCTGCAAGAGACCTGAACGTCACGCCTCGTGGAGAGGTCATCGAGGCCGGAGCCGTCCCCATCTACGAGATGAGCGGTCAGCGTGCAAACAATCTCCGTCGAAAGAGAAGCCGGCTCGACCGACCCTCCCTCGTGCGCGCTCTCAGATCTGTGCTCGTGCTACCCTCTCGGTCAGGCACGCCGTACTTCCGCGCGTTGCGCGGAACGACAGATCACCAACGTCGTGTCGCCCGATACGCGGTCGAAACCGAGCCTGGTGTGCGGGCGATTCTGCGCAAAGTCATGGACACACCGCACACCCACACACTTGACGTCGAGCGAGAAATTCATCTATACCTGCCTCATCTCTCCACCCAAGACGAACTCTCCACCGATCGGCACGCAGCACGACAGGCACGTAATGGCGCCTTGTACGGACTCGACCCGCGCGGTCTGGGTGAAACGCGCCCCGACGACGATCGAGAGTTCCTCCACGCTTATGGCATGGATTACATGCACGATGGGTACGCGATGCTCCTTGGCGAGACCTTCGTAGGTCGTCGCACCCACGACGTCCTGCGAACGATGGACCTGCTCGCCGCGGAGGGGGCTCGGAAGATTCATCTCATCGGCCGAGGGCAGGGCGCCATTCTCGCTCTCTTCGCGAGTCTGCTCCACAAGAGCGCGGGCCGAGTCACGTTGAAGAACGGCCCGCTCTCCTATCACGAATGGACGCAGGTTCCCCTCGTCCACTGGCCCTTTGCCTGCATTCCTCGTGGCATCCTCAAGCGCCTAGATCTTCCCGACTGCATCCGCACCCTCGGCAAGCGTGTGGCTCTTATCCAGCCCTGGCGACCCGACATGAAACCCTACACCAAGTCCCAGCTCGTCCAAGCGATGGAAGACGCCCGGCTCCCGATTTCGCTCCTCACCTCACGGGTATAGAAACAAAGGAGGGTGGCTCGAGCCCAACCGAGCCACCCTCCATCGCTACTCTTTTCTGCGTGAGCTACCGTCCCTCGAGGATCGCCTGGCCTAGAATCTTTTCTGCCACCTCCATCGTCTTCACGCAGTCGCGGAACGGTGAGGAGGTCACTTCCTTCCCCGTCTTCACCGAGTCGACAAACTCCCGATTCTTGTCGCGATCGCCGAAGGCGGCCCATCGTTCGGCCGTGCCCGCAACCTCCAGGGCGTCGAACCACTCCCCCTCGTAGTCTCCGTCTGCGAACAACCTCGCACCTTGTTCGACCTCAGCATCGCAGCTGATCCCGGGCGCATGCATCTGCACTCGCAAGACCCGACGTCCGCTCGCCCAGTTGTTCAGCACGTAGCCCGTCGATCCATTATCGAAGTGGAGCGTCGCCCCGATCCAGTTGATGTCGGGAACACCCACTCGCTTGCACCGACTCTCGATCTCCACGACCTCGCCTCCGCACATCCACCGAACCGTGTCGATGGCGTGCGTTGAATCATCCATCATATGATCGCGGGCATCGTATCTCGCCTTCATGTCTGATTTATAGAATTCACAGATCGCGTGGGTAATCGCCCCCCGCTCGACGCACGCCGCACGCATCTTCCTGAGCAGCGGGCTCGCCCGGCGCTGATGACTCACCTGTGTGATCGCACCGTGCTTTTCCGCCAACTCGGTCAGCATCCTGGCCTGATGCCAGTTCAGGCCCAGCGGTTTTTCGATAAAGAGGTGAAGCCCCTGTTGCAGACACCACACCCAGATGTCGTACATGTAGTGAGGCTGTCCAATGACGTAGATCCCGTCAGGCGAAACTTCTTCGACCATTTTGCGATAGTTGGAAGCGCGGTGCTCGATTCCGAACTCGTCCGCTGCCGCGTTCAACCTCTCAGGATCCAGGTCGCAGATCCCCGCGATCACCACGTCATCGAACGACGCGAGTGAAGGACAATGCGTTTGGGTCGATCTTCCACCGGCACCCACCACCGCGATTCTTACGGGATCAAGCATCTGTCTCCACCGTATCAAAGAGATGTTTGGCGTAGGCGATATCCTCTGCGACCAGATCGTCCACTCGGTCGTGGTCGCTGTATTCCGCCGTCAGGCATACATCGCCCGAGAAGTTCCGTTTCTTGAGTTCCCGTACAACGCTTGTCCAATAGGCCATCCCATGGCGCCCCGTGGTCCAGTGTTTCTTCCACTCGGCTTCGGGTGCGTCCGGACCATTCGAACGTACCCAGAACGCACTCTTGAGATTTACGACTTTCAGGTGCGACCACACAATGTCGATCGCGTACTCGGGCGGCTCTCCGTTGAGCCCGCAGTGGGCCTGGTCGAGCACTGCACAGAAATGCTTTGAGTCGAACCCTTCGATCAGGTGACGGATTCCCATCGCGTGGTTCACGTTATAGTCGGCGTGATTCTGGATGCCGATGGCCACACCGTGCTTCTCCAGCAGGGGAACGAGTTCCCCATACTCTTTCTTGAGTCGATCCTCCTCGGCCATATACCCCTTCTGAGGATCGATCTTCACGCAGATCCGGATGATCGGCACCCCGGCATCGGCGCAGGCAGCGATCGCCGTTTCATTCGTCGGACCCGCCACAGTACCGATCTTCACCCCATGATCCCCCAGGATCTTCGCAGCCTCCTTCAGTCCACCCGCGATGTTCTCGGGTTCGACCTGAAACCCCGGACGAACCGGAAGCTCCACGCCCTGGAAACCCAGCCCCGCCACGAATTTCCCCAACTCGTCCAGGGGTTTACCCGGCCAGGGCTTCGTAAATACGGTGTAGTCGATCTTCAACGTTTCTCTCCCCATGTGAACCAAAGGCAGGGAACCACCCACCTGCGCCAAGGCTGCGGCGGGAAGGCAGATGAACACAGATGGACACAGATTGGTCCATCTGGCCGACTGCACTCACCCCACGAACACCCGCACACATTTCCTATCCGAGCGCATCCAGAGCTTGTAGAATCCCTCTCGTGTGACCCACGCAGTAGGCGATGTAGGACCTTCCCCCCTCATCGTTGACCAGATGCATGATATGGTCATAGTCGAGGGCGCCTTCATAGCCGACTTCCTTGAGCGCTCGTGCCACTTCGAACATGTTGAGGTCACCCTCATCCGGAATCCCCTCGGCATACCATCCCTGATCGGGAATCCGACCCTGAACGTTCCTGAAGTGCACGTGGAAGATCTTCTTTCCGAAGCGACGAATCCCTTCGAACACGTCCTGACCCGATTCGTATCGCGTGCCCACGCAGAAGGTCATCCCGCTATGATCGGACGGCACTTCGGTAAGGAGACGCTCGAACGTATCGAAATCGTAAAGAATCTGCGGCACGCCGAAATACTTAGGCACAGGTGGGTCGTTGCCGTGCATCGCCACACTCGTGCCCGCAGATTCGGCAGCGGGAACAACTGCGCGATAGATGGCCAGCGTTCGCTCCCAGATTTCCTGCGCCGTGGGCGCCCCTTCCGGCGCCGCGTGTCCCTGGGACTTCTCCACATCCACCCGCAGGTGTCTGTAGCCACCACGTCCCTCAACAAAGGAATGGGTCTCCTGCTTGTCGAGGCCCGGGAACTGGCTCGCGGAGAAACACTGCACGCCCACCACCGGGAAGCCCACCTCGCCGCATAGCGTCACGTTGTTGACCAGATGATCGATCTCCCGCTCGCTTTCACCTGTACCGAGGTAGATCCCCTGCATGGAACTGCTCAGACAATTCGCCCGTTCGACCTCCAAACCCGCCGCGTCGAGCTTGTCCGCGATCATCTGCAGACCTTCGCGATTCGTTCGCCCTCCGGTCTCGTTATAGCCCGGACACATGTCCAGCGTAATGTCCACGCAGTCCACGCCGATCTGTTTCAGGAATTTCAAGTCGTCCGGCCGATCCAACCAGTCTGGACTCACCCGCGTTCCGATTTTCACGTCTTACGCCCTTTCGTCTGGAAGCAGTCCTGCATCGCTTTGTCGCCAGGCCTGAACCGCTTCGGTCAATCGTGCGGTTGTGCTCGGATCGTCATCGGCGAGGTTGGTTCGCTCCCCGGGATCCTGATCGAGATTCGCAAGATGTACGACAGGAGAGTTCTCTACATCATCCTCCCGTGCGTTCAACACCAACTTCCACGGGCCCTCTCGAACCGCGAGTTGATCGGGCCCGTATTCCCAGAAGAGTTGCTCGTGAGGGCCGGCGGCGCCTTGCGTCACCAAATCCAGGACGCTCCGACCATCCAGCTCGCATTCGATCATTCCAACACCTGCTGCCTCGCAGAATGTCGGGAACAGATCGAACATCGCGCACGGCGTGTCGATCGTCTGTTCCGCGGCGATGGTCCCCGGCATAGCCAGGATTCCGGGTTCCCGCATCCCGCCGTCGAACAGACTCGCCTTGTGCCCGCGGAAGATCCCGGCCGTGCCGCCGTAATAGAGATCCTCATTCCCGTCGAGCCAGTTGCGCGTTTCTCGAGAGGGACCGTTGTCGCTCGAGAAGAAGATCATCGTGTTCTCGTACTCGCCCGCATCCTTCAGCGCCTTGACGATGGCGCCCACCCCATCGTCGACCGCCGATATCATCGCCGCCATGATGCGGCGGTCCGGGGGCAGATCGGGATAGCGATCCAGATAGGCCTTCGGTGCGTGCATGGGATAGTGAGGCGCACTGTACGGCACATAGACGAAAAATGGCTGATCCGACCCACGTTCGATGAAGTCCACGGCTTTCTCGGTCACCAACTCGGTAAAGTACCGCCCGTTGTACCAGACCTCTCGATCGTTGTGCCACAGATCGTGGACCGGATCGACCCCACGCGCCTGCTGCCAGTAGAAGATGTGCGAGTAATAGTCGACGCATCCCGCGAGGAACCCGAAGAATTCGTCGAACCCGTGCGCGTTCGGGCGGTGTTCCTCCGCCACTCCCAGATGCCATTTTCCGAAGAGGGCCGTTCGATACCCGTCATCCCTGAGGTGGCTCGCCAGCGTTCGCTCGGACGCCGGCAATCCGGGGGTTCCACGCTTCCCCGCCAGAATCCTGGGCACCCCTGCACGGTTCGGATAGCGTCCCGTCAGCAGCGCTGCTCGCGAAGGCGAGCACACGGGTGAGTTCGAATACCAGTTCGTGAATCGAACGCCGTCGGACGCGAGCGCATCCAGGTGGGGTGTCAGAATCGCATCCGATCCGTAGCACCCCAGGTCCCCATAGCCCAGATCGTCGCAGTAGAGCACGACCAGATTCGGCTTGTCCGCCATTGGCCCACCTTTATTCAAACACGGTAGTGTGTCAGCTGCTCTTCACTCAGTTCCAGCCCGAGCCCCCGGAAACGACCCACTTCCAAACCGCCGTTCGTGTAGCCCAGGGGGGTGACGCAGACATCCCCTTCAAGAAGACCCGGACCCACAAGATCCGAGGCAACGGTCACGCCCTTGCCAGCCACACCCACGTGCAGCGACACGGCCGTGCCCGGCGAGAGCTCGACGGTGCTCCCCAACAGCACGTTCAGCCCCGCAGCCTCCGCCAGGCTGATCAATCGCAGCGCACGGGTCGGCCCACCGGCCTGACAGGGAACGACGTTGAACACGTCCACTGCCCGCTGTGCGGCCAGCGCGAGCGCGAACCGATCGTCAAAATCAGCCACGTGCTCGATGATCGGAATCGGGATCGCTTCCTTGACTCTGGCAAGCGCCGCCGCTACATCCTCCGCGTGGTCGGACACCTGTTCGGGAGTCTGCTTGGCAATCGTTCTTGCCGCAGCCCGAATCGGCGTCTCGACG
>DJHM01000035.1:0-15723 GCA_002433075.1 Latescibacteria bacterium UBA6620 | reverse complement strand
ACGGCGTCTCGACCGAATCCGCGCCCGCCGAGGCCAGCTCGGCAAGGGCATCGATGGCTTCGGCTTCGTCCCACTCCCCGCTCGCATCCAGCCGGATATGTCCTTCCGGACCCGCCAACTTTCGGGCGAGCTTTACCCGCTCCACATCGAGTGCCTGGTTCTCTCCCACCTTCAGCTTGAACGCGCCGAACCCTTCGTCCACTTTCTCACGGATTTCCGTCTCGAGTTCTTCCGTGCCCCGGATGTAGGCGACCCAGCTGACCTCTACACGGGATCGATGAGCGCCGCCGAGCAGCTCATAGAAGGGTATGCCGTAGGTGCTCGCCGCTACGTCGATCAGCGCTGATTCGACTGCAGCCGGAACCGCCGCGTGGAGTTCGCGATGAAGCGACTCCGGAAGCCCCGCCCTGACCGCATCGAGGATCTCGGACTTCCGCTTCACCGGTCGACCGAGCACCGCATCCGCGATCGAGTCGCCGATCGTGTCCCACCCGACCTCGCCCCACTCCGGCTCGACATCCGAAATCTCGCCCAAACCCACGGCCCCTTCGTCCGCCATCATCTCGAGCAGCACGTACTCCGACCCGGCCTTGCCGTCCTCGTGACCGCCGGCCGGCGCCACTTTCGTCGTGTAGATCCGAGGGACCCTCACGCGATGGATGTTCAGATCGCAGATTTCCAATCGATGTTCCTGTGATCAGTGCTGGCTGCTGGCGAGGCAAAGAGGCGAGGAAGATCGGCCACGTCAACCCATACAAGAACGGCCCCGGATTTACACCCGGGGCCGTTCAAAGAGAAAGAGGACGAAAATCAGGATGTCTTCAAGGGCCCCGTGATCGCCAACGTGATTCCGGGACTCTGAATGTTCACGAACAACGTCGACCCGTCGGGCGAGAAGCAAGCGCCGGCGAATTCTGACGTATTCATCACATTCTCCGCGAACTCGTAGAACTGCCCCTCCGGTGTGACACCCACCAGCCTGTCGCCCCCGGGTCCGTCCTCGCATAAGATGAGATCGCCCCACGGAGCCACGGTCAGATTGTCCGCTCGATCGAGCAGGTTGGCGCTGGCCGCTTCAGCGTGTAGCGCGAGGCGCCCCGGGTCTTCCGTTTCGTCCGGAGTACCTTCGGCTCCGGACGGGATATACTTCCAAATTTGACCGTGATTCCCCGGGCCTCCGTTTGTGCAGGCAAAGTAGATCGCCCCGTTCCCATACCACATCCCTTCCCCACGCGCGAACCGGGCGGCCCCAATCCCGTAGCCTCGATAACGAAGGTCGTCGTGAGGTGCCGTCACATCGTCGAGATCGATCCAGCGAACAGCCATCGTCCGTCCCACGGGGACTTCGATCCGATCCTCCCAATTTCGTGTATCCAAGCGCCGGGCATCACGTGCGGCCAGGCACTGCAGACGTCCGCCCGCCTTGAGGTTCCCAGGCTCCTGCGGAATAAAACGATAGATGAGACCGTCACCAGCGTCCTCTGTCTGATACACGATGCCCGAAGCAGGATCGACCGCGACAGCCTCGTGGTTGAATCGACCCATCGCGGTTAGCGGGACCGGATCCGCGAGCCCGATCTCCGCGCTGGCGGGAACTTCGAAGTTGTAGCCGTGATCACGAAGCCGGCCTTCTCCGCGACGCTGGGTCGTTTCCTCGCAAGTCAGCCAGGATCCCCAAGGAGTCGCCCCCCCCGCACAGTTGCGAATCGTCCCGATAAGGCTGAGAAACTCGCGTTTCAGGGATTTCGTCTTTGTGTCGTAGACGAACGTCGTCGTACCCCCGGGACAGAACGCTGCGCCCTCACCGGCATCGTAGGCGCCTCCCTCGGGGATTTTTCCGATCAAGTCCGGCTGATCGCCAAAGGGTGTCCTCTCGTCGCCTGGCATGGCTTGGGACAGTTCGTGGTTCCGAACAACGATCGTTGTTCCATCCGGTCCTTCGAAAGCAGCCATCCCGTCGTGCGCGCCGGGAACGAAGAACCCGTCATCCATCGGTTCTCCGGTGTAAGAGAAAGCGTGGTAGCTGAATCCTTTGGGAAGTCGTATTATTTTTTCGGGATCGTCCACAAGTTCTCCGTAGCCTGTGTCCGCAACCGCCAACCCGTGGGCAAAGTGTTGAAGACCAGTGAAACCCAGTGAAACGGCCCCGGCGGTCCGTAGGAACGCTCGTCTGTCGTAAGCCATCATCAACTCCAAGTTAGAATGTCTATGTTCGGGCTTGCAGAGTCGATCGCCACGCATCAGACAGGGCCGACGCCTCGATCAGCGCCGAAAGGTCTGATGGGTCCTGCGTCTTCTTGTACATCACATTGTTCGCCATCTGAATCGTGCAACGAGCCGACCCACGCCGGGAAAGGCTGACCTCATCGCCTTTGGCGATGAGCCCCTCCTGCAAAACACGGACGTAGAAGCCTGTAAATCCCCGCTCGACCACGCGGTTTGAAAATGAGAGCTCCCCGACCTTCTTCGACAGCTTGTGACAAGGTTGTCTTGGTTGACTGACTTCCACTTCGGCCTGTCCGACCGAAAATACATCCCCGATTCGGATGTCCCTTTCGTATCCATCACGGACCGTAAGATTCTCACCGAAGGTCCCCGGCCAAAATGAGGTCGACATCTCGCGCTGCCAGTGGTCGTAATGTTCGACCGTGTAGACACAGACGGCCTTGTCCTCTCCCCCGTGATTCTCGCGGTCGACCTGAACATCGCCCCGGAATCCGGTCTTCGTCAAGTAAGCGGTTTCGATTGGCCATTTGAAGATCCCGGTCTTCAGTCGATCGCCCCCGAAGCTCAGAGATGAGGGCCGCCCCAAATTGAGACTGACGACTTCCGTCACAAGTCTGTCTCGCCCGATTCGTCTTCCTCGTCGGCCGAAGCCCCGTCCAAGTCCAGAATGTTGACCCCTCCACAGTAGTTCTGAACCTGGTAGCGTCTCACCTGGCTCATCTTCTGTACGACGTTGGCGGTTCGGTGGACGAGGTGATCCACCTGCTCCAGACTCTTGTAGTTCGAATCCGCCTCGTCCAGTTCGGAGAGCACGAGTTCCAAACGGGCCGTGATCACGGCGAGCGGATTGTTGATCTCCTGGGCCGCGGCTCCAGCCAACTCGATGATCGCGAGATCCCGTTGCTTCTCGGCCGTCAGTCTCGAGATCTCCCGAATCCGGAGCTGCGTTTGGACCCGTGCGGACAGTTCCTGCCAGTCAAACGGCTTCCGCACGTAGTCGTTCGCGCCCAGCTTCAGTCCTTCGGCCGCTTCTTCGCCCGCCGTGGCGTGGGCGGTCATGATGATCACCGGAATCTCACGATAATCAGCTGTCGACCGCATGCGCTGAACCAGCCCCAGCCCGTCCAACCCCGGCATGTCCACGTCCGTGAGCACCAGATCGGGGACATCGGACAGCCGTTCAAAGGCTTCTAGCCCGTCCATGGCTGTGAGGACTTCATAGTCTTCCTTTTGCAGTCGAACCTGGAGGCTCTTCCTCAGACTCCAGTCGTCATCCGCGATCAGAATCCTGCCGTGCTTGAGCGCCGTGTCGGCAGCCGCCAGGCGGGCCCGGACGAGCGCCCGCAGATCTTCCGGCTGGTCCGATCCTCCCATGAACACGAAATGCCCATCTTCGCCGTCTTCGGTCGTCTCGTTCGACCGAATTACGACCGGAGGAATCGGCCGTCCCGCCGCAACCGTCGTGAGCATGCCCACGAGCTCGAAGGCATCCAGTCCCGGCAAGTCGACGTCAGCGATGACGATGTCGGGCAGATCGCGTCTCAACGCGGCCTCGACCGCTTCTCCCGTATGGCATACGTCGAAGGAATGGCCGTCCAGGGACAGGGCTTCCGTGAATCGATCGCGGACCATCTGATGTCCAGTAGAGAGTAGAACTTTGGGCATTCTTTAGTCCGGCCGCTGGCGATGCCAGGGCGTCGCCTGTTCGTAGGCGTGCGCGAGCCTCATGATACGAGCTTCTGAAAAAGGACGTCCGATGATCTGGAGTCCAGCAGGCAATCCAGACTTCGTGAAACCACACGGGACGGATACGGCACAGAGACCGAGGAAGTTGACCAGACGCGTCGTCAGGCGAGCCGGCGCCACAGCGGCCTCATCGATCCGAGGGGCCGGATAGAGAGTCGTCGGCGCAATGACCGCATCCACATCGCGCAGACGACGTTCGGCCGCTGCCGCCAGTCGTTCCCGCTCACGCAATGCTTCCGCGTAATCGACTCCGCTGTACTTCTTGCCCCCCCCGATGCGGGCCTTGATCCGTTCGTCGAACGGGCCGGGTCCCTCAAGCGTCTCCCGATGGGTGGCATAGCCTTCCACACCCATCAGCGTGATGCTCCCACGCCCCTCGAGCTCGGCCTGCAGTTCTTCGCGCGCTTCAGGAAACACGAACGGCTCGACGTGAACGCCCAACGCCTCCAGAACTTCGCACGACGCGTCGACGCAGGCAACCATCTCCTCATCCGCGCCATCTTCGAACGGATCCACCACACGACCGACCTTGAGGCCTCTCACCTCTTCGTCCAATCCGGCCGCGATGGAGTCGGACCGCGCTCCACGCGTTACCCGATCTTCCGGATCCGGGCCCGCGATCGCATCGAACACGTGCGCGGCGTCAATCACCCGTCGCGTGAGCGGCCCGACGCTGTCCAATGTCCAGCACAGAGGGACCACGCCGGCCCGACTCACGGACTGGACTGTGGGCTTGAGCCCGACGATGCCGCAGAAGGACGCGGGAAGGCGAATCGAGCCGCCGGTATCCGTACCAATCGCCGCCACCGCCATCCCTCGCCCGACGGCCCCTCCCGACCCGCTGCTCGACCCACCGGGTACGCACGCCGCGTCCCACGGATTGGGAGGCGTGCCGTAATGGGTGTTCACACCATAGGGCCCGAACGCGAACTCAACGAGGTTCGTTTTGCCCAGGAGGACCGTCCCCGCACGGGCCAGCCGCCGCGCGACCGTCCCGTCACGATCGGGAACGCGATTGGCCCACACCTTCGTGCCGGCCGTCGTCGTGATCCCTTTCGTGTCCACCAGATCTTTCAGGGCGATAGGAACGCCCTGCAACGGCCCGACGTCCTTTCCATCGCGGAACGCCGCTTCCGCCTGACGCGCATCCGAAAGCGCCCGCTCCGAAGTCACCGTAATGTAGTCGTGTGTTTCCGAGTTCAGCGAGTCGATGCGATGAAGATGAGCTTCGGTCACCTCAACGGGAGAAAGGTTCCCTTCGCGATACCCCTTCCCCAGCTCTGTGGTCGTCAAATCGCAAAGATCCATCGATCAGCCCTCGAGATCGGCCACGGTCCTGTCCGCATCCGCCAGAAGGGATGCCATCTGGCCGATGACCTTCTCACGTGTCGACAAGCCATATCGGTAAATGTCCATCGGCCCGATCAGCGCCAGGTAGGCGCGGTTCTCGATCGTGTGGTCCTGGCTGCACGCACTCGGCTTTGTTGCGGTTTCCAGCACCGATCCGAACCGTTCGGCCAGCTGAGCCAGCACCGGCTCGGCGTGCAGGTCGGCCGGAATCTCCGGGAAGCGAGTAACCAGTTCTTCGGCCGTCATCCGGTCTCCAGTTCAGCGAGCGAGACGAGTTCACCACCTCGCTCCGCGGACAGGTTTGCTCCGAGAACCGCCGACAGGCTGTTCAACGCATCGGGATAGGCGCTCCGTGTCGCCTCAGGGTCCTTCGCCCGAACGGCCGCCACGAAGGCCTCCGCCTGCCGCCCGAAGGCGTTCGCTTTCTCCACCCCCTCGAACGTTTCCCCGTTTTCCACCACCTCATTGGAGGACCACGAAATCATCGAATCGTCCGACACGACCAGGACCTCTCGTCGCGACACACTGACGTTCGTCAGGACGCGGCTTGTCGTCGCATTCGCCGTCACACCACCCTTGAACCGGTAGTTCACGTTGTAGACGTGGGGCGTGTCCATGGGTGGCGGGCCCTCGCTCGGTTTACGATCCACGTAAAAAGCGGAAACCGACTCGATATCACCCAGAAAGTAGCGCAACAGGTCCACGTAGTGAATCGTGTTCTCGACGAAGGTCCCTCCGCACAGATCGAACCGACTCGTCCAGAACCGCACCGGGTTTCCCCCGTAAAACAGCTGGACCTGCGCGTGGCGTGGGGTCAGTTCCTCGAGTCGGGCTCTGACCGCCTCCGCCGACGGATAGTAGCGATTCATAAATCCGACCTGCGACACGATGCCGCTGCCGCCGATAGCATCGCTGAAGCGTCGGGCCTGCGCGATGTCGAGCGTTTGGGGCTTCTCGACGAAGATGGCGATCCCCCGGGTCGCACAGATGGTTTCGACATCCTCGTGCAGGGTTGGAGGGATACACAGATAGACCGCATCCAGTTCCTCTCGCTCGAACATCTCGTGGTGATCCGTGTAGACGTTCTCCACCCCGAACGCTTGCGCCTGCTCCCTTCCCGACTCTTCGTTCACATCACAGAACGCTTGCAACACCACTTCGCCCTTCTTCGACATCTCGGCCAGCGGCGGCAAATGCGAATGAATCGCGATGTGCCCAAGCCCAATCATCCCGATGCGAACCGCACTCACGTTTCGATCCTCTCGATCTCCTCGATCAACCCCTCATCCAGGTATGCTCCGTCCGATACCGAGCACGATGCTTCCAGCTCCCCGATGTACTGCACCCCGCTCAGAATCAGCGACACGTTCGGATCCGACAACAGATACCGCAGCCCCAGTCTCTCGATCGGCTCCTCTTCGTCTGCCAGCAGAGACTCGATCCGTTCCAGCTTGGGATAGAGCTCGCTGAAGCGATCCTGCTCGAACCATCGATCGCGTGTCGATCCCAGCAGACCGCCATGCAGCGGCGAGGCCAGAATCACCGCCACTTCGTTGTCCACCGCCGTCGGGATCAGTCGGTTGCGAGCTTCCTGCGTCAACAGATCGTACTTCAGAAACGTAATCACCGACACGAACGCGTCCGTCTCTTCCAGCACACTTGCCATCAGATCCAGGTCGGATCCGGTCAGCCCGATTTCGTCGGCGACGCCCTGCTCCTTCGCTTCCAGCATGGCTTCCAGCGCACGCCCCTTCCCGAAGATCCCGTCCCATCCCGCCATCTCCGATTCGTGCAACTGCAGCAAGTGGACGTGGTCCCGCTTGAGGCGCTTGAAGCTGGCGTCGATCCCCCTCCAAACGTCGTCGCGTGTGTAGTTCCACGGCTCGGGGTAGTAACCCACCTTCGTCGCGAGGTAGTAGGGTTCCGTCACCCCGCGCAAGGCCTCCCCCAGCACTTCCTCACTGCGACCCTTTCCATAAAGCGGGGCCGTGTCAAAGTAGTTCACCCCGAGTTCGAGCGCCCGCTCGACCACCGACACCCCGTGCGAAACCGGCAGGATGCCCATCTCCGGCCGGCCATAGAACCACGAACCGCCCATGCCGATTTCGCTGACCTGCCATCCCGTTCTGCCGAAAGTGCGGTATTCCACTATCTCACATCCTTATACATGGAACTCAGCTTCTCGTCCGACACAGAGAGGGCGTACAACAGCCGCAACCACCACATCCGAAGCACGGTCCGACAGATGCCCCAGCGTTTCCAGCGCCGTGCAGATGTCGTCAGGGAGGCCCCCACCATCACGAATCGGCCCAGTCGCTTGAGGGCGTCGCAGAACTCGGAATCCTCGAAGATCTGTCGATCGGGAAAGCCGCCGACCCCTTCGAACGCCCTCCGACGAACGAAAATGCCCTGATCCCCATACGTAATACCCAGAAAGCGGGACCGCAACGTGCTCATCCACTCGATCAGTCGATAGCCTAGTCCATCCTCCGACAGGGCCAGCCTGAACCGCCCACCGGCGATACGGTCATCTGCCAGGGCTTCGGTGATCTCCGTCTCCCACCCTTCGGGCAGAATACTATCCGAGTGAAGAAACAACAGAATGTCGCCCCTCGACGCGGCGGCCCCCGCATTCATCTGGACCGCGCGACCTTTCGGGCTCTCGACCAAGTGCGCCGCGCCTGTGGCAATCACCCGCTCCCGCGTGTCGTCCGCGCTCCCCCCGTCGACCACCAAGACTTCAACCTCGTCACCGGACGACTCAAACTGACGCAGACACGTCTCTACCGAGCCCGCTTCGTTCAACACGGGAACCACGACACTGATCCGCGGGTCACCCACGATTTCTCACGCCCCAGGCCGATTGAGGACCCGAAGCCGATAGGCGTAGCTGATGAAAGACGCCGCGATCAGAACGCCGGCGAGCGGCAACAGATAGACCTTGGGAGGATGGTAGTCTACACCGTAGCTCAGAAGCAAGGCCGCCATCACGCACGTCGTCGCTTTTCCCCACACGTTCGCCGATGGCACGACCCGTACTTTCGACGCCAGCAGAGCAGCCCCCAGCAGGATCAACAGGTCCCGACCCAGAACGGCGACAACAACCCAGAGGGGTAGACCCCGGTCATACCACAGCACGATCGAGATCGTATCGATGGCAATCTTGTCGGCCAGCGGGTCGATGATCTTGCCCCACTCCGTGATTTCCTTTCGCGCCCGAGCCAGCGTCCCGTCCAACACGTCCGAGATGACCATCAGCATCACGTAACCGAACACGTGCCAGTGGTACCCCTCTCCCGCCAGGATGTAGTAAATCGTCGGCGCCACGAGCACGACCCGAAGCAGACTCACGACGTTCGATGCGGTCCAGAACCGGGCACTTCCGATCTCGAATCCCTCGCTGTCTCTCTCTTGAACCTCAGCACTCAAGCGAGCTCACTCCTTTTCCTGTCTGGCGGGGCGCGCAGGCATCAATAAAACACCAGCCGCGTCCCCACAGCCATCACGATCACGAGTACGACCCGATTGAACCAGACCACGGACAGTCGCTGGTTCAACAGAAGTCCCATCAGTGCACCCAATCCGAGAGCCGGCAGGATCTTCAAGTCCAGCGCGAGCGATTCCGCATTGATCAGACCGAGATCCAGGTAGGGCGCGAACTTGAAGACATTCAGGATGACGCCCACCAGGAACGCCGTCGCCACGAACTGTCGGCCGGGGAGCTTCTGGGGAACCAGGTATAGCATCAGCACCACACCCCCCGAATGCAAGAGGGTCGATGCCATCCCTGTCAGCGCTCCAATCAGGGATCCCCCAACACGTCCCGGGGCCGACATCAGGGCCGCCACTCGCTCGCGGATCGGCTGGAGGAGGGCAAACACACACGCCAGCCCTCCGAGCAGCCGTCTGAACACATCTTCGGGGATCACGTCGAGTAGATACCATCCGCCCGCCACACCGAGGATACACCCGGGAACGATCGCCCACACCGTCGACGCCACCCAGTGGCCCCAGTAGTAACGAACCGAAATCGCATCTGTGACCCACACCAGCGGCATGATCACGCCGAGCGCCATCTTCGCCGGCATCACCAGTGCCAGTAGCGGCGCCGCCACCACACCTACGCCACCACCGAATCCCGCCCGCATCATCCCCACGAGCCAGCCCGCGGCCATCAAGAATACCCAGTCTGGAATGGAGCCCCCTACGCTAGGTTAATCAGCACGAGCCCGACGACCGCGATCGCCATCCCGACGATCGTCTTGCCCGCGAATCGCTCTCCCCAGATCCACGCCGCCCAAAGGGTGTTGAGAGTCATACCGCCAGCGGCCTGTACGGGAAAGGCGATGATGCCATCCACCTGTTCCAACGCCATCACCTGGAATGTGATGCTCGCGACGTTGATGAGCCCCAGGCGAACCCCGTCGGCCACACCTGAAAGATCCTGTCTCCACGCGGGGTCCAAGAAAGCCAGCAGACCGGCGAGGCCCGCTACACCGAACAGGACGCCAACGAAAGTGGTATTGACATCGGGGACACCCGACTCCACGAAAGCCTTGGATGCGAGATTGGCGATCCCGATTCCGACGAATAACAGAACGATCACCACGATCACTCCGACCGTGATCGGTGGTCGGGCCTCTCCTTCTCGAGCCTTCGTTCGAAGCCCGATCAGAGGCAGGGCGCCCAGACACGTGACTATACCTACGACCTGAAGGGTGGTTGGGATCTCATCCCAGATGAGGATGGAAGCGATCACCGGAATCACGACCGCTAATCGAAGAATCGCCGTCGTAATGGCCATCCCGCTCACGTTCATGGAGGAACAGAGCAGATAGTAGGTCACGATGAAACAGATCCCCTGGACGAATCCCCAGAACAGGGTCGGGGTCGACAGATCGGTGACCCCCGTCGAGTAGCTGATCGCGAAACACACCGGCGACGCCACGAAATAGTTCACGACCCCCACCACCATCACATTCCGCCCTCGGGTCTGGGCGAGTCGAA
The DNA here is from genome assembly GCA_002433075.1 of Latescibacteria bacterium UBA6620. Taxonomy (GTDB): domain Bacteria; phylum Latescibacterota; class UBA2968; order UBA2968; family UBA2968; genus UBA6620. The sequence continues at coordinate 5,394 of DJHM01000035.1, read as the reverse complement.
TCGTGTGAAAGAAGAAGACCGTAAAGATGATATTCAGCGCCAGCGCCGTCATCCAAGTTCCCCGTTAAACCAGATCCCTCAATCAGCAAAGTGCTGAATATACTCTGAATCGATACCCCCACGAGAGTTATCCGAAGAACAGAGCACGGAGAAAAGACACACCGTCTGCCCGAGTGCCTTTCTCAGCTTTGCTGAGGAATGTGTATCGAGGGCCGGTCCTCACGAAGCCGCTTTCGTCAATTGCCCAATTTTGCCCTGTAATCCCACTGTCTTGACCCATCCCCCCCGAACACCTACCTTCTCGCCCGAATGGACACGCTTACCCTCATTCACACTGCCGCCGGAAACGTCGCTGCGTTCGGCAAACTCCTCGACGAGATAGCTCCCGACATTCCAGTGCAGCACGTCGTGGACAACAGCCTCATCGCCGAAGCCCGAGCACGCGGCATCAGCCCCGGCCTGAACCGGCGCGTCGCCAACGCCATCCTGAACGCCAGCGACAGCGGAGCACGAACCATCTTGTGCACCTGCTCTTCCATCGGCCCTTGTGCCGAAGTCGCCCGCCCCCTGACCGATCGCCCCGTCCTCCGCGTCGATGCGCCTATGGCCGAGGAAGCCGTCTCTCGCGGAAAGAAAATCGTTGTCGCCGCCACGCTCCAGAGCACGCTCGGCCCCACCATGGACATCCTCCAGGCCGCGGCCGACGCAAAGGGTGCCACCGTCGACCTGATCGAGTTGCTCTGCTCCGATGCGTGGGAGTCCTTCGAGCGCGGCGACACCGAAGCCTACGAGCAGAAAATCGCCGCCGAACTCGAGCGCGCCGGTGCCGACGCCGACCTTATCGTCCTGGCACAGGCCTCCATGGCCGGTGCCGCCCAACGATCCCAGGGCCTGACCACCCCCATCCTCACCAGCCCCGAATCCGGCCTCAAAGCCGCCATCGAAAGCTATCGAAGCGCCTCCCCACAGGCATAGAATCGCGATTGCACGATCCATCGGAGAAACCGTCACCGCTTTTGTCATCTCGAACCCGACTCGCCCTGCGAAGCCGTCCTGGACCGGGTGAGAGATCCCTGCGCGAGATCCAAAAAACCAATTTCTTGGCTGCGCTATCGAAACCACAGGCCTCAAAACCGATCGCGAATCACTGAAAGGAACACGGATTGGGTAAGGACTGGGAACACCTGTTGAACTTCCGCTGCACCTGCTGTGGCCAGTGCTGTCGGGAACCCATCGTTCTACTCACCGACGAGGACGTCCGGCGCATCATGCGACACACCGGCCAGCCACCGGAGAAGATCGCCACCTTCTACCCGCCGGACGAGATCGAATGGGATCTCAGCAATCGAGGATGGATCAAACTGGAGGAAGGCGACCGGATCATGGGTCTGATCCGAAGCGAGGAAACCGGGTGTCAGTACCTTCAGGAAGACGATCGATGCGGCATCTACGAACATCGCCCCGTCACGTGCCGCCGCTATCCCTTCGACGTCGAGTATGATTCCAACGACGAACTTACCCTGCTCAGCATCAGCGATTCCGTCGAATGCCCGTACGAACTCGATGGGCGCAACACCCCTGCCCAGATCAAGGCACTCGTCGACTGGGAAGATGAAGAGGAACAGCCCTACTTCGACCTGGTCGACAAGTGGAACGCAAAATCCACACCCGATGGCCCCTCTGGCTTCTTCGCCCACCTGCAACTCGCATAGTCGGAGTCGCACGACAGAACGGTGACGGAGGTCTACCCTTCGGCCATCTCATCGAAAACCTTCGCCAGCTCTCCCGCCAGACCCTTCCTGCAATAGCGTTCCATCGTCCCATCACGCGCAGCAAACTCTCGCAGCTTGCCCCTGCGCTTGACTTCTATCAGCCTGCCTAACGCGGACGTTATGCCAGGTTCATCATCCGGATCCACGCAGATCCCGCCACCGACTTCCTTCAGCAGATCACGTGTCGCCCCCTCCGGAGTCAGCGCGAGGATCGATCTCCCAGACGCCAGGTATTCATAGCATTTGCTCGGCACGTTCGTAGAAGGATGTGAACGCGCGTGATCGACCAACACAACTGCGTCCGAATCCCGCTGCCATTGAAGCGCCTCATCGCGCGGCACCATCCCAACTGTCTCGACGCACCCCGCACCCAGTCGCCTGACGCGATCCTTCTCTTCTTCCGTCAACGGGCCCACCAGCGAAAGCCGCACCGCGTCCCCCAGCGATGCCACAGCCTTCACGAGGACGTCGGGGGACCGACGTTGATGGCTCTCCGAAAACGATCCCACATGCACGATGTGCAGCGGACCATCCGATCCCACCTCGTCTTCGACAAAGGATAGGTCCTCCGCGAAACCATTGGGAACGCAACGCACCTTCCCGGCCCCTGCCAGCGTCTCCAGAAAGTCGCAAGCCCGGTTCGTCACGCCCACAACCCGATCGGCCCCGATCGCAACGTGCCGCTCCATTGAGGCCTCCAGACGCAGACGCCATCCGCCTTGAGAGAGGAACGCATCGATCGGATCGTGGGTCCAAGTGTCCCGGAACTCGGCCACCCACGGTAACCCCATCAGACCCTTCACCATCGAACCCAGAAGATGAACTGAATTCGGCGGCGAGGACGTATAGAGGACCCGTACGTCCCTCCTCCGAATCTCGCGAAGGCACGCAAGCAGAGCCGGCAGGCACCACGCGATCTGACCATCTGGAATCGAAATCCGATCGCGGATAAACGTGGCAATCCCCGACAGTCCCCCCGCATCCGTACGAATCCGCGAGCGAACTTCGGGCGACGCCATCTTTTGTTCCGGATTCAGGATCGTCCGAAACAGACCGACGGGCTCACCCACCCGCACCACGTCCTCCGCACCCTCTCGTCCGTAAGTGGAAGTCGTCACAGGAAGGAGCCGATACCCGTGCTCCGGCAAGTCGCGGGCGAACGCCCGCATCCTCTCCGCCCCCGGCGACGCGATCGGCAGGTAATGGTAAGCAATGGCAAGAACGTCTTTCACAGCGACTAAGATATCATAGCCGCTGCGAAACCGCAGGCCTTCTGTCTGTAGCACCTATTCGCTCTAGCGAGAGCTGCGAGAAGGCCAGTCAAAAGGCTCCAGGAAGCACTTCACTACACAGAGCAATGTAAAAGGGTTCAGGAGAAGCTGGAGGGCGGTCGCGTAACGGAGTACTCGTACGCGGCGTGGACAGTCAACCAGGTGCGGAGCTGGGTGCCCCACTTCATGCGTCAACTCCTAGATGACGAGCTGTGGACTCCGGTACACCAGCACGGAGTGTAGCTTCAATCGGGAAACGGCTTGCTGTGCATCAAATGGCTGACCCTGCGCGGACACTCAACCCTCGGCGCACCCCTGCGCGCCCTCAATAGGATCGTTGCGACTCAGTCCAGACTGGCAGAAGTCGTTTACGTCTCCCGCTCCCCCGCTCCCCTGCTCCCCCGTTCCCTGATTCCCCGTTCCCATTCCTCCACGCTCATCGCGCCGGCGACCACGTGGCTATTGTCGTTGTTTCGATTCTGAGCACGCACCGCCCGGGCCCGCACCGCCCGGTCCTGGCTTTCCTGCTGCAGCACGTCTTCCACACCCTCGGCCAGGTGCCGATACAACAGCTGGAGCTCCGGGGAGAATCGTTTGTACACATCCTGGGGCACATAAGTCCTGAGCGTGTGGCCGCCGGAGTGCAGATTACCGAACTCGTTGCCCGACAGCCACCACGGCCCGTAGCGGCACACCACTGCGGCGCGCTCGTGCTCGCTCTGGTTGATCGCGTTCGAGTGCCAGATCCGCGTGTCCTGCATAAAGACCGAGCCCGCTGGGGCCGAGACCTGAAACTCGCCCGGGATCGGCGCGTGCTGGTCGATGCCGTCATCGGGGCCGCGAGGATTGCGCGGGTCTTTGTGCGACCCCGGTACGATCCACGTGCCCCCGTTAAACGGCGTCACGTCCTCGGGGCCGAGGTACCAGACCGACGACAGCGCCATGCAGACATCGGGGAAGGGCTGGGCAACCGCACCGCAGTGCTTCCACGGCTCCTCGCTGCTCGGACCGTACGCAGTCAGGTCGTGCGGCCAGTCGGAGTGCCAGCTACGATGCCGCAGTTGCTCGTCGGACAGTGGCTGTTCCGCCGGCCTCGACGATTTGTTAACCTCCGTCTGCAAAATTCGGACGTGCGTATCGAGCATGGCTTTTGCAACACGCAGGACCCGCGGCTCCGTAAGGTACTCGGCGAAGGTCTCGTTCCTGGCGATGTCGCAGAGCTCGGTGTGGGGTTCAGGCGGCGGCCGCACCGGATCTGAGCGCCATCTTTCGAAGCGCTCGGGGCTGTCGTCAATCTCGACAGCCGGGTCTCTGTGGCGCTCCAGCTCTATGCGCTTGCGGCGCTCAGCCTCTCGGTCACGCTGCAACAGCTCGCGCCCCTTATGCACGCTGTCGCGCACCACGCCGACCTGATCTTCCGGGATCACCCGCTCGATGACGCAGAACCCCTGGACGCGCAGAGATTGTAGATACCCGGCAATCTCCGCGTCACCCCCTGCGGGAACGCCCGTGCCGATGGAGTATGGGACACGCAACCGTTCGTCGATATTTGAGCCATTTGTCATCATCAATTCAACTCACTTTCAGGTCCAGGTTTTCGCGGTAACCATCCGGCGTTGCCACAAGCTCTGTTAACGTCGTCAGGGATCGTATATCGTACGGGGAACGATAGTAGATCGATCTCCGTTGCTCAACTCCCAATGCAGGCCCAAGGGCACTGTCCTTCGGATAAGACCGCCAGACCTCGCTCCCCACACGCCAGTGCCAAATCTGCCCCCGAGGCTGCAAGCAAGGCAGGGAATGGGCAGTTGAAATTGATGCGAGGCCTCCGGGACTATTCGAAACCCAACGCATCGCCGGCACGTCTTGGCTCTGTAGCGCCAGGTAAGATCATGGCATGATTCAGATGAGGAATGGATGTCCGACCAATCATCGTCCTGCGCACCCGAGGAAGGTACCGAGCTACGACTGGATTTCGGGAAGATGGCCAGTGCAGCTTCGGGTACCCAAGTCGTCCCCGTTGCCGTTCAGAACATCGATACCCGCGAGGTGATCCTCGTCGCCTACACCAACCGACAGGCTTTCGAGAAGTGCGTCCCAGACACGGATCGCCACATTCTGGAGCACGTCTCGGAACGAGCTGTGGATCAAGGGCCAGGAGTCCGGGCACACCTTCGAACTGATCGAGGTCCGTGTGAACTGCGAGCAGAACTCGCTTCTGCATCTCGTTCGTCCACGGGATGGCGGCATCTGCCACACTCGGAATTGACCTGCCCCCCGGGATTGTTCCCAGTCCTAATGTTAGGAAGTGGGACACAGAAGAGGGCCCTGTGGCCGGGAAGCGTTACACG
>DJHM01000009.1 GCA_002433075.1 Latescibacteria bacterium UBA6620 | reverse complement strand
CCAGGGCAAGCGGGGGCAGTCCGGAGGTGCCACCTGGAAGCCACAGGCGCCCAGGCGGGTCCACCAAGGGTGCGCGGCGATATCCTGTGCGGCGACGCGTAGGCCGGCCTGGAGCATCAGGCCGACATGGCGGCCGCGTCCGCAACCGTGATCTAGGGCGGTATCACCGTCGGAAAGCCCCAACCCGCCGAGGTAGTGCTGGAACCACTCCTCGGCGAGGGCACCGTCCGATATTGTTCGCTCGTAATAGCCCTCCAGCCGATAGCGGTTCAGCTGCTTCAGCGGCGAAAGAGGGTTGGACCAAGGACTCAGATAGTAACGAATTGTTTTCAGAAGACGGCGTGGCGGTAGACCGGCAAGGTATGGGTCGGAACTGGATGTCCAGTCTACGCCGTAAGGCGCTGCGCTCGGCGAGGCGCCGCAACCGCGGCAGACGGAATTCCTGGGCAGTGCCTGTTCGCAACGTGGGCATGCCACCGAATCTTCCCACCATTTTATGGGGTCTGTCTCAGCCTGCAGGATCATGCTCACACACCTTTTCTGCCAACGTACGGGAGGCTGCTGCGTATACACCCGAAAGCGTTCGTACTTCAATGTGACGTTCGCGAATTAATTCCAGGACCTTTTGGTACCCTGACAGCGTACCGTTGCGGTAGAGGGTGGGCCGGTTTGCGTGCGCGGGGTGGTAGTTTAGAGTGATGACTTTCTGTTGGAGTCCGTCCACCCAGTAATCCAGCAACTGCTGAACGTGATCTACCTCCAGTTCCATGACGCTCGTTGATTCCCAGCCGCGCAGGAGTTCGCCGCCATTCCCAGCGTGGGAAAGCCGGAAGGGATACCAATAGGGGTGCTGCGGGTCGGTTTGAAATCCGATCGTCCCATTGATGTTGTCGACACGGGTCGCTCCCCATCGAAGGACCTGCCCGCTGAAGGCGCTACTGCTTCCCAATACGTCCGGATGTTTCTGGAAGACAGCGTCAAGCGCGTCGATCCATTCCGGGTAGGCCATGTGGGAGTAATGTCGATGAACCGTCTGAATGGGAATCCCGGCCTTCTGCGCACGATCGATCTGCTTGAGGAGGCGAGTTCCAGCTATCATTGAGAATTCAGCGAACCGCTCTGAACCAGGCATCCCGAGCCGGCGCATCACGCGTGTGGCGAAAGAGGGGGAAGACGACCGGTAGTGAAACGCGGTTTCGTGAGCGGAGCTGGTGCGTAAGCGGCGGAGCCAGTAGTTGGTGTTGTCGTCCAGGAGGACAGCGTGGACGCCGGACAGACCCGCCTTCTTGTCCTCCTCCAGATAGGAGGTGTCGCGCGACGAATCCAGATCGTGCCGCAACACGACCGTCGTGGATCCAAGCTCCTTGATGCCCACCTGTTCTTGTCCGTCGAGCAGGCCGAAGGTCCCCAAGGCCTTCCACAGGAATGCCACCCATTCGTCCAGCCAGAAGGCACGGTGTCGCCATTCCAGGAAAGGACCCAGGTCCGCCTGTCCCTGGAGCCATGCCTGGAACCCGGCAAATGGAGTCCCGTTCAGGAGTGTAAGGTTTCCGAACCTCACCATTGCCGGAGCTCCCGGAACGGACTTGATAGCGGCGCGCCTCGGTGTCTGGGTTTCGCCGTGTACCTCGGCTAGTTGTCCCCAAGTCTCCGACGTTGCCCCCTCAGTAGAATCCAACTGGAATCCCAGCCATCGCTCGGGAGCAAGAAGTTCGACTGTACCAGTTGGTGTGGTCCAGGCGAAGGGCACGTACGGGTGGTCTGGCGTGTGGGGGATGAGGCGGCAGGACGTCGGGAGCAACGGTTGCCACGCAGAAGGATCACCATCTCCCAGAATTCGAACGCCACGTGTCAGGCATGATCGCAGTGCCTCCAGAGTGGAACCCGACAGACTTCCGGAGGCTGAAACTACTAGGAGATCCTTGGGCAAACAGGTGCCAAGGAGCGAAGATTCCTTCACGATCGCGGGGCGGTAGCCCAGCCTCCAGAGGATGTTCCACGCTCCCGCAGGTCCCAGGAAGGTTCCTTTTTGCTTCGGCCAGGAGGTGGCCCCGCGTGCTCCTCGGAATTTGTAATCGTCTCCGCCACAAGCTGGTGCCGGATCATTGTAAATGAAAATCGCCAAATCCAAACTCTCCACTCTCACCGTTCAGGCGCGTCTCACTCGCATAGCTCTAGAGACTCATGTCAATGTCTTCGGGACGCTGATTTTCCATGTAGATTGAGTTCCAGATCTCGAGTGTGAGAAGGATGTTCACGCACATGGCATCGTCCATGTTCCGTGTTGCACGATGGCGCAGGACCAGTTCGCCTACCGCCTTCGGGTTGAAGATGCCGCTCTTGCGGATCCCGCCATCCAGAACGAACCGATCGACCAGCGGAGCATACTGTTCGGCGAGCCAGTGATGGAATGGGATGCTATAGCCATATCCGTACTTCTTTGCGTAAACAACGCTTTCGGGTAGGTAGCGACACGCCGCACGCTTTACGATATGTTTGCAGCCACGGACGTTTCGGTAGCCACGAACTTTCATGCGTGCGGGCAGGGTTGTCGAGAACTCGATCAGCTTGTGATCGAGAAAGGGCGAACGTATCTCCAGGCCGTGGCCCATCCCGATAAGGTCTGACATTGTCGTGGCTCCGTGGGCCTCCGTGAGCTGCAGTGAAGTGTAGTTCCACGCGTTCAGGTGGTTGTGGGCATTGGCCTCTTCGTAGACCTCCCGAACGATGTCAGTGATGGAATCTCGGGATATCTCTTCCCAGAAATTTGAATGAAACAGTGGCCTGGCGATCCGGGCCAGACGCTGTGATGTACCGTAGGCTATTCGTTCGCCGGGAGAAAGGCTCAGCTTGTGCAATTGGTCCTTAAACAGGCCTCCGTTCCCTTCAGCGTTCTCCGATTTCGGTAGTCGATCCAATGCGGCACGGAGCAGTCCACGGGGTAGGCCTTCCGAGAATGCATACCAGTCATTCAGGCGGCGTACGCGCGGATAGCTTCGGTAACCGCCGAAGATCTCGTCCGCTCCGTTGCCTGCCAAAAGCACCGTGGCGTGATCGCGCATCTTTTCGCACAGGAAGTCACTCCAGAGCGCCGGATAGAGTGAGTAGGGCTCATCGGCCCGGGCGATGATGGCCGGCAACCTGCCGATCATGTTAAGTGGCGTTTCGAACCCCTGATGATCCGTTCCAATAAGTGCAGCGACCTCGCGACTTCGTACGAGTTCTGGATCTTCGTGATCAGTGCTCTTGCCTATTGCGAAAGTCTTGATCGGTTCCTTCAGGTGTCGCGCAGCGATGGCTGTGATGAGGCTCGAATCGACACCTCCGGAAAACATGGAGCCCACGGGCACATCACTTCTGAGTCGCAGCCGAACGGATTCCTCGAACAACTGGCAGAATCGTTCTGTGTATTCGGTTTCGTCAAGTTGCGGAGTCCTTCTGCCGTCTGGCTTCCAATAGCGCTGGATCTGGACCAGCCCGTTGCGCACGAGCATGTAGCGTGCGGGGCGAAGTTTGTGGACGCCCTGAAAAATCGAGCGGGGGCCGGGGATGGAGAATGTGTAGGCGAAAAGACTGCCCAGGCCGTCAGGAGATATGCGCCGCTGCAGATCGGGGAAGGTAAGGAGCGCCTTTATTTCTGAGCCAAAGAGGAATTTACCGTTCACCTGACACCAAACCAGCGGCTTTTCACCCACACGGTCCCGGGCGAGAAACAGCTGCTTCTTTCGGGAATCCCAGATAGCGAAAGCGAACATGCCGCGCAGCTTCTGCAGCATCGTTACCCCATCCTCCTCGTAGAGATGAATCAGTACTTCCGTGTCGCTCTGACTCCGGAAGCGATGGCCTTTCACTTCCAGTTCCTGTCTTAACTCCTGATAGTTAAAGACCTCACCATTGTAGACGATCCAAACCGTTCCGTCTTCGTTCGACATCGGCTGTGCCGCTGCATCTGACAGATCGATGACTTTCAGTCGACGGTGGCCCAACCCTATGGGTCCTGATACGTAGTATCCCTCGGAGTCCGGTCCTCTGCTGTAGAGTGTGCGCGTCATGCGCCGAACGGTTTCGGGATCTACTGCGAGAGCCGCGTCGCTGTTCAGGATGCCTGTGATTCCGCACATGTATTGCCTTTACTTGGTAGGAAATCCCACCTACTACCAGCTGATGACAGCGCGTGAGGTTCTCCGTCTGCTGTGAAGCGGAAATCAGTTTCGGGGATTCACTTACCCCCAGTGCAAGAAATGGGGATACATACGGTCCACTCGGGTGGTTCTGGTCTAGGGCCAGGGCATCTTCAGGGGCAAGCGCGCACCAGGGGGTGGTCTGTCTCTGCTCCAATCATAAGGCATTCAGCGTACGGTTTGTGGAGAGTTGGACCCTCAGCCGACCGGCCCTGACGCACGAAGAGGTCTGCGGCACAGGATGAATTGCCGGATGCCAAGCCACCGGATCACAAGGAGCCTTGATTCGAGGAGTTGGTCGGTGAGCCGCAGGTACCGCGTGAACCATCAGCTTGAGGCCTTGACGCCGAGCCGCTCAAGGAGGCGGAAGACTCGCCTGACGAGCTGCAGTCGGGATCCAATAAACCAGAGACGAGTCTCGTGGTTCAGCACTTCAAACCCGGCGTTCTGGACCCAATTCCGAAAGGCCGAGGGCCTCAGACCCAGATGCCAGGCCAGGGCTTTGCTCCAGCAGCGAAGGGCATTCAGGCTGCTTCCACCAGGCGCGGATCAGCCAGGGGCGCTTGAGGAGCCGGATGAGGGCGGAAGGGCAGATGTACATGATGCGCAAGGTGTGGAGAGTGACAGATAACCACCCGGTTTACAGATCCGGTATGCCTCTTGAAGGTAGGGGTGCGGATCGTCCAGGTGTTCCAATACCTCGCTGCTGATCATCGCATCGGCCTTGGCGTCCGAGAGGTGGACATCGTAGACACCGTTCTGCAATAGCAAGCGACCACTGTCCGTTCCGAACTCTCTTGAGGCGATCAGGAGGTCGGCTTCGCTTAGGTCTACGCCGATGTAAGAACGGATCGCTTCTCCTGGCAAAAATGCACCATAGGGAACCTGTTCGCAGCCTATATCGACGAAGGTGGCTTCATTTAGCGCAGGTGCCAAGAACTTCCAGTGTTCGTTCGGGAAGTCGGTAATGTGGAGTTGGCCAAGGAACTCCACATCGCTTTCGACTCTGCGGTCGAAGAGGAGCCTTTCACTACGAAAACGGTGAATGTCAAAGACGCGTTCTGGTATGCGAAAGTTGGTTCTCTCGGCAGATCCATACGGAGGATGCCGTGGTGGATTGGAAACCGCGTGCCACAGCCGGTGCAGCGTGCCACTCCTTCTGTGGTCCGGAGCGATGCACCACCTGAAGGACATATGATGGTGACGCCCCCGATGCCGATCTGGGACTCTTTCTTAGTGTAAGCGGAAGTCATTAGGTCGCGACCCTCTCTAGAAGCAGACATTGAAAGGCGTTGTGCCGCTCAGAGGTTTTGAACGCTGTTTCGGGGGCGTGGCTAGCATTTCGGAGTAATGTGACCGGCGTCTCTGCGAGGCGGTATCCAGGCCGTGTCGCTGGACCGCCCTTCGCCGAGCTTCAGTGCCCATGCGGGCCGCTTCCGTGGGATGATCCAGAACCCAATTCACGCGGTCGGTTAGGGCTTCCACATCTCCTTCCGGGACCAGGAATCCGGTCGTTCCGGGTTCGAGCAGCTCCGAATGCCATTCGACGTCGTAGGCAACTACGGGTCGGCCCGCGGCGCACGCTTCAATAAGGCTGAAGCCATCTAGAAGGCACAGAGAGACAGCGCTGTTTCTCCGCACGGCGGCCACGACATCCCGTGGCTGGAAGCCCAGTACTCTCACGCAGTCACCCAACCCCTCGCTCTGAACCGTGTCCATCACGGGGCCCTCTTCTTCGCCACTTCCCACCATTACCATGACGAAATCATCTCGATTTCGGTGGAGCCGTCGGGCCAGTTCAAGCGCGTCGAAAACGAACTTGTGCTTGCTGAAGCGCGCGACAAAGCTGATGATGAGTCGATCGTCTGGAAGGCCGAGCTTATCCTGGTCTCCGGCTTTCGGTCGACTGAACAGTTCCAGGTCAATGCCGTGTGGAATCAGGCGAATGGCATCCTGATGCGCCCCGTTAGTCAGAGCGCTCTTCGCTACATAGGCTGAAATGGGCATGACGTTCTGCGCACGCCGCAGAACGAAATGTTCCAGCCACTTGGCCAGACGACGGGATCGGAGCACGCGGGGCGCTCCCCGCTCAGGGTCCAATACCAAGCACTTGTCGTAATCGGAGTGGATGGAGATGCAGAAAGGGATTCCCGTCATGGAAGACACCGCCCAGGCGAGCAGGCCTGTCCAGTAGGGGTCGGTTGCGCGGATCAGGTTGAAGACCCCACACCGGGCAAGGTAAAGGGCCGCTGAAAGGATAAAAAGGAGATGGAGCGGGACCTGGAGGAGCCTGAAGAACTTCCACGCTCCGGGACCCGGGACAAAGCTTTGTCCAAACTCGTAAACGGTGTTCGTCGGATTCAGCCGGTGTGTTTTCCAGGCACCATTCATCGGGTGGAATGTGACGATCCGGTCGAAGAAGCCGGATTCGTCCCGTTCCTGAATCATCGTATGAGTGCCCTTGAGTCGGAGCCTTTCGAAGTCCGTCGGTGCGATGAAAAGGGCTCCTCGTTTTGCGGGGCGTTCGGCTTCCTCCCGAAGCCGACGAACAAGGGCACGGAGTCCAGCTGTAGATTCAGCCCTCACACGAGGACTCCCGCGGGTTCGGGTTCAAGCCTCGGTGCCACCGGTTGGATGGCTGGCAGGATCTGAACCGGGTCGTGCCTGTTGATATCGGGAGCTGTATAGCCTGAGCAGAGGTCGCAGATTCCAGTATCCTTCTGGTTGTGGGCCACCATATGCCGGAAGTCGCGGTAGAGTTCGCCGTTCCAGATTTCGCTCACGAAATCCTGCTCGAACACATTACCCAGCACGTGTACGCCACGGGGGTCGCGGCAGCAGGGGACAACATCTCCGTTGACCTGTATGGTGGTTGTGTAATAGATCCATTCACAGTAGTGGTTGGAAGGGCTTTTCGGACGCAGGATCCCCTGATTGAACGCCTCACGATCGTAGTACCAGTACTTGTCCTGCGAGGTCAGAAACTGGTCGCCCTCCTCAAGGGTGCGGACCGCCGGATCCACCACTTCGTAAGCGTCCACCCCTATATCCTTTGCGAAGCGGACAAACTCGTCGACTTCGTGCTCATTGTGCTTCATGACGATGAACCCGGTCTTGATCTGCGTCTTGCAGTCCGGTCTGCGGCGTTTCTCCTCGACGCACGCGGCCAGGTTCGCGACCGCTTTTTCAAGTACGCCCCCCACCCGATATGTCTCGTGCGTCTCTTGCGTCATCCCCCCGAGTTGGAAGCAGATGCGTCCGAGTCCGGAGTCTAGAAGGTTTTTCGCGTCGACGAATTCGCCATTCGTGCACGTGTCCACCCAGATCTGCTTCCGCGTGGCGTGTTCGATCATTTCGTACGAATCCATGGCGAGGAAGGGCTCACCCACGAAGTAGAAATAGAGGACGTTCACGTGATCTTGCATTGAATCGATGACGTGCTTGAACTGGTCGATTCCAAGGTGACGTTTGACTCGTCCCAACGTTCCGTTGCCCGTTTCGCATACTGGACAACGCAGGTTGCAGATGTTCGTGGGCTCGAGTGACAGATGAACAGGCCGTCCATAACTCCGGTCGAGCCGGTTGACCGCGGAATAGGATGACAGCATAAAATCGCGGTATCCCTTGTGCCGGTGCTTAAGCGACGTGGACGCGATGCGGGTGAGTGCGAGTGACCGCCTCACGCGTCGTGGCAGCCGATCCTTTACGTATTCAATCATCTATCCTCTCCTGGTGCTTTCTCAATGCCGGAAAACCAGAGTCGCCTGGCTCTCGTTTAACTCGGTTCAAGGTGCCCATTGCATGTTGTGGTGCGAATCTTTCGGTTGTTCAGCTTCGGATCCGGTAGAAGTGGTTCCTGCGCCATTCGTCGACCGGCGTGATCTCAGCCTGGACGACCTCGAGCCCCGAATCTCTGACGAGAGTTCGTACGTGCGCTTCTGTAAATCGTTCGAAGTGGAAGACATCGCTCGCCAGATCCGGTACCTTAAGGCGCGTGTACCAGGACGGGCTGTATAGATTGACAGGTGCGTCATCGTCTTTCTCACCAAACCAAACACAGATGTCGCCGCCAGGTTTGACAATCCGCGTGGCCTCCCGAAGGGCCTTCCACGGATCTGTGAAGTGGTCGATCGTCGTGACGAACAGGGCTTGATCGAAGATGTCGTCGGCAAACGGAAGGTACTCACCCAGAGCCTGGGCAAATCGATAGCCCTTGGGCTGATCGCCGATCAGCGGATCTATGCCATAGAAGGTGACATCATCGCACGGGGTGTACTCGATGTGCGTTGGACAGGCTTGGGGCCCCGCCCCTATATCTAGCACGAATCCGTGGAAGCCGCAGAAATCCGCGAAGTCCAGAAAGTCCTGCCGCTTTCCAACCCCAAGATTATGGATCGGGTCAACCGTATACGGAACGACTGCGTTGGCCTGAAGGTGCTCCCAGGTACGCCATCGAGGACTTTTCAATTCTGGCAAGCCTTCCGGGATAAAGCTGTAAAAACCGTGGCGCGGATGTTGGCGGTACGTCAAGCCACCGGGACTCAGGAGATCGCCTTCCTCAAGATGCAGCTGGCTGTGAGTGACAGGGCATCGGAGAAACCCCAGCGGTATCTCCAGCGATTCTGCGGTCATATGCGACATGTGCGGAACACTCCCACGTTCTTAAGTGATGATGGCATTGGAGACTTGATAAAGGCACAAACGCCAGCTTGGCGGAAACGCCTGAGTGCTCTTCGGGTGCCCGGCCCGTCTCCCTCGCACGTCAGGCCCCATACAAGTTTGCGGGTTCAGAAGGAGACTGGTCGTGAAGGAAAATCCGGTTCCACCACTCGAAGGAGAGGAGTGACCAGATCAGAAGCCGATGGTTTACGTGTCCGGATGTGTGCTCATGAAGCCTGTCGAAGACGTAATCTCGATTCAGGAACTCATAGATATGTGCCTTCGGGTTGAGGAGTAGCTTGCTGATATAGTCAACACTCTCGCCGCGGAACCAACTCGCGTCCGGGGCACTGAATCCCTGCTTGACGCGCGTCGTGACATCAGGAGGTATGAGGCCATCCATTGCCTGACGCAGGATCCATTTACCTTCGCCTGTCTTGAGGATCTTCTGTTGCGGTTCTCCTACTTTTGCCCGATCCGGGCCTGCTGTCAGGGCCTTCCAATTTTTCACCTTGTAGTCAACGGGCAACGCAACGGCAAAATCGAGCAGATCGTTGTCAAGGAATGGCATGCGCGTCTCGAGTCCGTGGGCCATGCTGACACGGTCCTCGACGAGCAGCAGTCCGTGGAGGAAGGTCTTGTACTCAAAAAGGAGCGAGGCATTCACGTGGTCTCTTCCGTCGTCGAGCGGCATCTCGGCTGTTTCCAGTACGTTTCGAAACACTTCAAGAGTAGAATGGCCGGCCAATTCTCGGTTCGTTCGGTCGTTCAGAAGAGCCTTCTTGTCCCCGTCCGGTACCAGCCGCTCCCACGTCTTATAGTAGCTTTCTGCGAACGCGGTTCCTGTCTGGGCACCCTTTCTCCCGTGGTAGCGCCACGGATACCCCCCGAAGAGTTCGTCACCCCCCGTTCCGGAGAGGACTACCTTTACGAACTTGCCCGCCAGCCTTGCCACATAGTAGTTGGGATAGCACTGCCCCACTCTCAGGTCTTCGAGGTGCCAGATGAGTTCCGGCATGGTGTGCTCCATGTCGCCGGCGTGGAGCACCATCTCGTAGTGTTCAGTTTTTAGCAGATTCGACAGGGCTTCAGACTGTGCTCTCTCGTCAAAACCCAATTCAAGCCCGGATGCCGAGGAGAGATCGTAGCCCATCGTGAAGGTCGGGAGCCGACCGAGCTTGCGGCGAGCGATGGCGGTGATGGAACTGGAATCCATCCCCCCGCTCAGGTAGCATCCCAGGGGCACATCACTCATCAGTTGTCGCGTTACCGCCTGCTCGAAGAGCCGGGACAGCTCCTCCGTCGCATCATCGATCGACATCGTCGACGGCTGCCCAGGGACCGTGTAGCGCCAGTAGCAGTCCTCTACGGGTCGTCTGGGGCCATTCAACGAAACGCTCAGTGTGTGGCCTGGAGGAAGGAGATGAATCCCTTCGAAGAGCGTGAGATCGCTGTAGATGTTCTGAAACGTGAAGTACTCATTCAACGCCGGAAGGCAGATACCCTTCGAGACATCTGGATGTGACAAGATCGATTTGACTTCCGACGCAAACAGGAACGTCTGCCCATCCGCGTAGTAATAGAGGGGCTTGGTCCCGAATCGATCGCGCGCCAGAAAGAGGCTTCGTTCAGCCTGATCCCAGATCGCGAACGCAAAGTGTCCGTTGAATCGGTTGACGCAGGCCTCACCCCACTCCTCGTAGGCGTGGACAATGACCTCGGTATCGGATTCCGACCGAAACCGGTGCCCCGCCCGCTGCAATGACTTTCGGAGATCCCGGTAATTGTAGAGTTCGCCGTTGTATGTCAGCCTTACGCTTCCGGTCTCGTTGGGCATCGGTTGGGATGCCTTTTTTGACAGATCGATAATGGAAAGCCGTCTATGAGCAAGGCCAACAGGCCCGTCGACCCAAAGACCCTCGCCGTCTGGGCCGCGGTGTGCCACCAGAAGTCCCATCCTACCCAATACGCTCTTCGAGACAGGCTCTTTATCCCAACGGAGTTCGCCAGCTATGCCGCACACGGATGTGTCTCCTTTGTTGCACGCACTGTAAAGCCACTCTGCTGTTCGTGGAACCAGGTGATTCTCAAGGATGCCTCCGAACACCATTGCCGAATTTCATCAGCCGTCTGACGGTGGGCGTAGCAGGGCCTGTACCAGTCGAAGTTGACGTGAACGTTCTCTTCGAACGAGAGCGTCGAGTTCCAGTACATCTTGCAGACGTCGTAATAGAGCAGTCGCTGCAGGTCGTGTTGGCCGGCCTTCATGCCCAGAATCGGGACGTCTTCTTCCAATTCAACCTGAACGTCCAGTTCAGCCAGAGCTTTTCCCAACCTGGTGAGCGATCGCATCGTCTCCCAGGCTTCCTCGTTCGAGAGGGCCTGGAGTTGCTCACGTACGTAATCGTCGGTGAATTCCCGGATCGGACCTTTCTTGCGATAGACGTAGAAATGGATTTCCCCGCCAGGGGCGAGAAGCGTCGCTGCCTGATGGAGGGCCAGCCGCGTGGAAGGAGTGTGATGAAGCACTCCCTCTGAGAAGATCGTGTCAAAGCTCCCGGACCTGAATGGCGGCTGCATCGCGTCCGCTTGGACGAAATGCGTGTTGGGTATGTGCGACAGTCGGTCACTGGCGACATCGATCGCTTCTGAGATGTCGGCACCCACCCACATGGCCTCGCCCGACCACGTGTCGGTATCCAACCAGAGGGAAGAAGACAGGCCGCTTCCACAACCCAGATCGAGGATCCGGTTGCGTGAGTCGAAGTAGCTCGCCCATTCCGTGAGGGATCCGAAGCCGTACTTCTCGGTCAACCAGTCGGCCGTGAAAGATTTCATCGCTGGTGAGTCGTAGGTTTCCCGCCTCCGCCACTTGTAGGCAAATGCATCCCGGGTTTGGAGCTGCATACTGTCGGCCGTCGTTACGAAACGCGGAATGCCAGTCCTTACCGGATAGGACCCACCATTGGCATTGGCGAGAATTCCGGAGACCACCTCCTTATCGCCCTGCGGGGCGTCGCACAGGTCAAGCGTGGTCCCGGATTGTGGATCGGCGAGCAGGCTGAGCAGAGCACGTTTCACGCAGGAGTTCCCTCAAGCGGCGACTTCTGAATACGGCCTGGCGATTGTGTGAACTGACAGCTTTCTGCGATCCCTGTCGTTTCCACCAGAGCTTGATTCAGGCCGTAGGCCCACTCGGGAAGATCGTGTAGAGAAGCTCCGATGATGGTTTTCAGAGGATCGCCGGTGTGCCGCAGCTTTGCCGGGGTCCCCATCGCTGAAGAGAGAAGGCTTACGACGTCTTCGAACCGAAGGGTTTCCGGTCCGAAGAGGTTGCGGTAGGACAGACCTGCGGGGGCATCGCTGATGAGATTTGCGATGGCTCGACTGGTGTCCTTCACGTAGATCGGGTTGAACGCGAGCCCGCCGTCACAACCGATCTCAATCGGTTCGCCACGCCGTATTTTACCGGCAACTCTACTGATCAGCATCTCGGGACGCTGCTCTTTACCGAAGATGAAGAACGGTCGGATGATCGTGACCGAGTCGAAATAGGAGGCGAATGACCTCGCTATCATTTCCGATGCGATTTTGGTGATGACATAGGGATTATCCGTTTGGTCATCGAGTGGAGCGTCTTCATCCAGCGCCCGGTCTGATGCCCGGTAGACACTGCCGGAAGAGAAGAGGATAATCCGTGGGATCCGCCCCACGGAGCGCTCCAGCACCTCTCTTACGAGACCGACGTTCACGTTCAGAAGGTCGGCTTGGAAGGGTGTCTGCCGATAGGTGGACGACTGGGCGAGGAAGACCAGGGCGTCGTATTGACCGGCCATCAAGTCCTCGAGACTTTCCGTTTCTACCCGTCCCGCACCCACGATTTCAAAGTGCTCGCCAAAGTCTCGCGTGAAGTTCAAGCCCACGAGTCCCCCAGCTCCGATCACCAGAACACGCTTCCTATGACTCAGGGTTCCCGGATTCATCCTCAAAGAACTCCCACACTCTGCTGGTGAGCTTCTCGCCACTCGATCAGACTCTGGAGCCCTTCCTCTAAACCCAACGAGGCTTCGAAGCCGATTTCGCCTTTTGCCGCCTCCGGGCAGCCAACGCGCTGGGTGACGAAGGTCTGTCCTTCGGGTTTGTATTCGATCCCCAGTTCGGATGCGCCTTTGAGCTCGAGGAGTTGCTCGCACAGTTCGCGGATGGTGGTGCTAATGCCGCGTCCGACGTTGTAGAAGCGGTCGCTGGCCTCGCTCTCCATCGCGCAGACATTGGCCCGTGCGACGTCACATACGTGGATGAAGTCGTAGGACTGGAGGCCGTCACCGTAGACGATGGGGGACAGGCCCTGGTCGATGCGATCAAGGATTTTCATGATGACGGAGATGTAGGCGCCTTTGTAATCCTGGCGGGGCCCGTAGACGTTCATGTAGCGAAGCCCCACGTAGTCCAATCCATATCGCTCGTTGAAGGCCCGAGCCATCTGTTCGCCCGCGACTTTGGTTGCTCCGTAAAACGTGCGGTTGTGGTGAGGATGGTCTTCGGTCATGGGTATCTGGACCGCATCGCCATAGACAGAAGCGGAGGAGGAGTAGACGAGCTTCTGGATATTGTGGCGGGCACAGGCTTCCAGCACATTGAAGGTTCCACCGATGTTGACGTCGAAGGCAGCCCGCGGATAATCGTGGCACTGCAGCAGCCAGAGCGCGGCGAGGTGGAAGACGGCATCTGCGTTGGCGACGGCCTCGTTCAGGATGTCAGTCTGGGTGATATCCCCGCCAGCCTCGAAGATCTCAACACGATCGTCCAGGAGGGCTTTCTCTATGTTATCTCTGCTTCCCCGGGTGAAGTTGTCAAAAATCGTGATGTGAGCGACACTCTGGCCGAGCAATGCCTCGACGAGATGGGAGCCTATAAATCCGGCCCCTCCGATCACCAGTATGCGAGTGTCCTGAAGTTCCACTTTTGCGCCTCCTCACCAAGTTTTCCCAGGTCAACGGAAATTCATTCCTGGGACAGATTCTATACTGGCTGGATGGGATGGCTGTATGTAATTGTTTTATAGGTATTTATGCGTATCGGGTGGGTGGGTGGGTGGAAGCGGGTGGCCCGTCGCACGTGATAGAGGAGAGCAACGACTGTGCCATAGACACGTCGTGCTCTATCCTTGATATCGGCTGAATCTTGAATGGGTTGAGTGGATTTGTGTGTGGCAGGTGAAAATGACCAGACGGCAGCTGTTGGATCACCAGGAGAAGCTGTGTGGAGGGCCGAACTTTCCTAGTCTTGTGCCTCGTATAATCAACTGGCATAGGGGAAGGAACATGTGATACAGAAAAGGCTTTGTTGTTGCGGGCAGGCAGCCAGCAACGCGTAGTTGCCTCATTTCCAAGAGTTACGGTCGCTCGTTGAGGATAGTTTTCTTACCGGAAGCAGAACCGGTCTCACCATTCTTCAAATTCAGTCGCCATTTTAGTGGAGGCAGGTTGGTCTGCTTCTCTTCTGTTTCTTTTTTCACAAGCCATTGATCGGGATCCACGATCCCTCCGTGCCTTGCGGGTACGCCCGTGACGATGGTATAGGCTGGCACGTCGTGGGTGACGACAGACCCTGCGGCCGCCACACCCTCCTCTGCGACCGTTCGGCCGGGGAGGAGCGTCGCGTTTGCGCCGACTCGTCCACCGTCACAGATGGTGATCCCCTTGAAGTGCTTCTTTCTCTCCTCCGTCCGACCCATGAAGTTGTCGTTGGTGACGGTGACCTCCGGCGCGATGAAACAGTCGTCGCCGATGGAGGAGAGGGAGGAGATGTAAGCGCCCGCCTCGACTTTCGTTCGGGCCCCCACAGTGACGCGGTTCTCGATAGCCACCCCGCGACCGATAATGGTGTATTCGCCGATTGATGACTGCTCCCGCACCGTGGCCTGGTCGGCTACGAGCACGTGTGTGCCGATATCGGCGCCGCGGTAGATGATGGCAGATGTGCCGACAAGACAGTGATCGGCGATCCGGGCCCTCGGGAGATCGATCTCCCGTGTCGTGGCACTGTTTGCGGCCTTCATCGGACGCTTGCCGATGGTTGCGTGGTCGTCGATGCGAACATCGTCACCGATGATCGAGTCGGCGTGGATGACGATGTGGTGGCCGATCTGACAGTCGCGGCCGATTTTCGCACCTGGCTCGATGACTACGAACTGGCCGATCGATGTGCCATCACCAATGGATGCTGATGGATGAATAGATTGCATGGGAACTACTCCTAAATGGGATAACGGGGTTTCAGAACTGCCGATGGACTGTATCGGAAGGCGGGAAACCCTCTCCTTGGGTTCTACCTAAGCAATTGCTCCTGAGCTCGATCATCTTCAGTCGTGTTGGCTGGCTGGGTTCGCTGCGCTGCCAGATCCATCAGTGTGAACCGTCCAAGTTCTCTGCGGATGTGCGCGATCTGATCGGCTAGGAGGCCAAAGAAGAAAGTGAATGTACCGACCGTGATGACGATGATCGACGCGTCGTTGATGTTATGCTGGTAGAACAGGTTGTAGCTGAGAAGCCCGCCGCCTGAAGTCAGGAACGCGGCGCTCGCCGGCATAAAGATCTTCTGCGGAGCGAACATCATAATGACTCGCAGGATGATGTTGATGAATCGGAACCCGTCTTTGAACGGCCGTATGTGGCTCTTGCCCGCCTGACGCTTGCGGATCGTGCCGAGCGGCTCAAAGTGGATCGTGTGGCCGGCGTGGAGAAAAGCCATTATGCTGGTCGTCGGGTAGCTGTAGCGGTTCGGCAGCAGGTGCACGAACCGGAGGATCTTGTTGCGGTGGAAGGCACGGAACCCCGAGGTCAGGTCGGGAATGCTGTGACCGGAGAGATACTCTGCGACCTTGATGAGGCCCCAGTTGCCAAGGGAGCGGAAGGCAGAGACCTTCGACTCCTTCGTGCGGGCGCCAACGACCATATCGTAGTCGTCCATTTTGTGAAGCAGCCGGGGAATGTCGGCCGGATCGTGTTGCCCGTCGCCATCCATGAAAAGCAGGACGTCGCCCGTGGCTTCACGAATGCCGGTCTTGACAGAAGCGCCGTTCCCGATGTTGTAGGGATGGCGGATGACGGTTGCGCCAGCTCGCTCAGCGATCTCGGATGTTCCGTCGGTCGAGCCATCGTCGATCACGAGGATTTCGTTGGCCTCGTCGAGACGTCGGATGTTGCGAACGATGCCCCCGATGGTTTCGGCTTCGTTAAAGGCGGGGATGATGACACTCAGGGACCAGGGACGTGACATACTCATTCTCCTCGCAGCGCAAAGTCGGCGACGTTTGACGCCGCGATACTCAATCGCTTGATATCGTCTATCCCGCGAAGCTGCTTTACGGCAGTTCCGACGACATAGCCTGGACGCAGGTAGAACTCGCGATACGCCTTCTGGACGTATTCCTCGAGCTCTTCTTTCTTGAGGGACGTGTAGTGCTCGTTGAAGATTCCTTCCGTGTGCAGCTTTGACAGGTCGCTCTGTGTTCCATCCTTGATCTCGGGGTACAGCTCTGACACCTCTTCGAAGAGCGGTGTGCCGGGATAGGGCGTGCAGAGTCCAAAGGTGGCGGTGCCCGGATTCAGCTCCTTCACGAACTTGATGGTGCGTTCGATCGTCTCGTGGGAGTCGCCGGGGTTCCCGAGCATCACGTGTGCGTGAGCGTGGATACCAACTTCGTGGACCCACTCGAAGACTTGGTAGGCCTGTTCGATCGTGTAGCCCTTGCGCATCCGGTCGAGGATCTTCTGAACGCCGGATTCGATCCCGAATTTGATCGTGTGACATCCGGCATCTTTGGCCCGCTGCATCATTTCTTTGTCGATCATGCTGACGCGCGCGTTGGCGATCCACGTGACGTCCAGTCCGCGCTTGACGATTTCCTCGCAGATTTCGATGTCCCGTTTTTTCCATACGAAGAATGTGTCGTCTCGGAAGTAGACTTCTCTGAACCCGTGCTCGAGGAAATGCTCGATCTCGCCGAGGACGTAGTCAGCGCTCTGGAAACGGACCTTCATTCCGTCGAAATAGGGGGCCGTGCAGAACGTGCACTTGGCCGGGCACCCTTTTGACGTCGTTGTCGTGATGTAAGGCATGCGCCGAACCAGGGGATTGTAGTAGTCGATGCCCTGCGGCAGCATCGTGACGTCGGGATAGGGGAGCTCGTCCAGGTCGATGAACGGGTATTCCTTGTTGATTACGTGCTCGCCGTTCTGACGGAATCCGATGCCTTTGATCGATTTCCATTCGTCCCCGCCCTTACGAAGGGCGCGGAAGAGATCGCGGATGATGAACTCCGGTTCGTGCCTGACGATGATGTCGGGGCCCTCGTGGGCGAGGGAGTAGGTCGGCATGAAGGAGGGATGCGACCCGAACATCACGGTCCTCAGGTTTTCGTTCACCGCTTTGAGAGACAGCAGTGTGTTCGCGTCCTCCGTGAAGCTCATTGTCGACGTGGAAATGATGACGGCCTCGCAGTCGACGGCCTTGCGCTCGACCAGCTCGAGTGGCAACTGCTCGGCCTGGGCATCGAGGAACTCGACGTCGTGCTGATCATTCTGCAGGGTAGTCGCGATCTCGAGCAAGGCGAAGGGGGGCACGGTTGCACCCCCAATACGCTTGCCTTTACACCAGCAACCATACAGGACGTCACGGATGACATTCTTGGTCGCGCTGCTGGATGGGTTGAGGACGAGAATTTTCATGTCAAAGTCTCCTTCGGAGCCGGGGCGGCGATCTGCAGGAGGTCGCCGGTTCCTGATTTCAGGCTTTTCAAGTTGCCCTGGCTCCACCATTTCCACGTTTCACGCATCCGGTAGAGGAACGCCTCCAGCCAGGGGAGTGGGAGGCGGTCCAGGCAAAAGCGAACGGGCAGGCTGCGCATCGTGGCGATCAAAAGCGCGACCAGTCGTTCGTCCAGTTTGCGACGGATGCCGACTTGTGGGGTCGGCAGGTTGTATTCCGGTACCGCGCGCCCTTGCTGGCGACGGCGGTCGATTCTTAG
The DNA here is from genome assembly GCA_002433075.1 of Latescibacteria bacterium UBA6620. Classification (GTDB taxonomy): domain Bacteria; phylum Latescibacterota; class UBA2968; order UBA2968; family UBA2968; genus UBA6620. The sequence goes on along the minus strand of DJHM01000009.1, from coordinate 35,500 downwards.
GAATGTGCCCACTTTCTTGTTGTCCAGACTGTGGGCGTGCATCTTCAGGGCCTCAGAAAGCGTGACCTCTTCAACCCGCAGATCACCGGCTTCGACGGCCGATTGGACGAGTTCCTCGCCCTTCCCGTTGCGGGTGACAATGATGGACCACCCACCGTCAGGCGATTTACCCTCATACTTCCAGCCGTCTCCGACGGAGATGTCCGCGAATTCGGCAGTGATGTCGGTGCAGACGTGGCACCGATCGACGTCGAAGAGGAAACTGAGGTAGTTGAACGTGTATTTGCTGATCGCGTAGGAGCGGCCATCCTTCAACGTCACCTCGAAATTGCCCGGCCACGCCCCTTCTCTATATCGGACGGATTCAATCTGGCTGTAGTCCGTAATTCCGAACCGCTTGAACAGCTCCGCCGTCGCGCTGAAGTAGAGGGTGTCGCCGCAGTAGAGACCAATCGTGTATTCGAACTGTTGTGTCCATCGTGGCCGAATGCCCCCGAGCTTCTTGATACCGTGGATCTGGCAGGGGAGGCCTACGTAGGCCAGCCGCTTCCGGTAGTTCGTGATGTCTCCGACACCCATCTGGCCGGGGATGATGTATTTGCTCTGTGCTGCCTTACGAATGTCGGCTTCGGTTTCGACGATACGAGATCGGAACTGGTAGGGTCGGTCGTCTTCCTCGGATAAGACGAGCGCTCCATCGACCTTGTCGTGGGATTTGGCGTGCAACAGCAGGGCCGTGATGGCGCCGCCGCTGCTACCGGATCCGCGGACGTCGGGGTCAAGCGCGTGGCCGAGGTAGATGTTCTTGTAGGTGCCCAGCAGGTCGTTGAACGAGGTGCTGTCTTCCTGGTGTTCCGTGCGGAGATGATCGAAGTCGACGGTCTTGCCGGGACAGATTTCGACGCAGATATCGCAGGCGGGGCAGTCGCCGATCAGCTCCGGCAGGCTCCCTTCCGATGGGGAGGAGGTGCCAATCACGTCGACGGGACACGCCTCGATGCAGAGCCCGCAATGCGTGCAGAGGTCGGCGTCGATCACATCCCGCTTGAGATGGTCGAAGTGGTAGTGCTTACCTCTCATTCAGATCCTGCCATACAAAGAACCGTGAGGTTGCAACGTAACGGCCCTCAGAGCGCCGTTTGATGAGGGCCCAGACGAGCAGCTTGCGGAAGCCGACTGCGATCCATCCAATGCGACCGATCGTGAGGTTAAACAGCCTGAGCGTGATCAGGCGCGACGTGCTGTTGGTCACGAGTTAGCTCCAGGTGTGTGGTCAGGTAATCGGACGCCAGGGGCGCGAAGAAGCGGTCGTCCATCCAGGTCGGGTTCATTACCCGGCCAAGAGCAACACCCCGCTCGTGACGCGTGAGAATGTCCAACCTGCCCAGCCGTGCGAATCCGCTGGGGTAGAGGTACTGCGTACAGCGACTGGACCCGTTGATGTCGCAGGTCCCGTCTTGCCGTACTTTCTGTTCGACGAAGTCGGCGGCCCGGTGGGAGGCGGCAATGAGATCGTCGTCCGCGGTTTGACAAGCCAGCCACGTCAGATAGCCCAGGCAGATGCTCAGGTATCCAATGTCCCATCCGCCATACTCGGGGAACCATCCTTCGGGGGTCTGGGCTGACAACAGGCGATCCCGTTTTTCCGCGGCCGCGAACATCAGATCGTCGTTTTCCAGGCGTTGCCCGACGAGGTGGATCGCTGCGGCGGCCCCTGCGACCTGGTTACTCACATCAGCGTTTTCGTGAATGGAGAGCCAGATCGCCGCGCGCTCGAGAGCCTCATCCGCTTGGTGGAGGTCCAAGAGCTCGCAGGTTCTTCCGACTGCCCAGGTCGTGAATGCAGTGGCGACGTAACTCCGCTCGTTTGGGTAGACCTCGTCGAAGCTCCCGTCCCGTTTCTGGATGGACGCCCAGTATGTGACCGCCGCGCGCGCCCATTCTACAGCAAGCGCGTGGTCGAACAGGGCGTTCCCGGGGGTATTGCAGGCCGTGGCTTGCGCCACTAGCAAGGACGCCTCCTGATATCGGGCGTTTGGGAAGTCGACGATGCCGTAGTGCCAGTAATTTCGGTCACTGCAACCGTAGGTGGTGGCGTCGGAGGACCGATCCATCATTCCCAGAATCCGGGGGACCGTGTCGATCGCAGTCCGAGCGTATGTATCACCCACTCCGTGGTCGGGTGTTCGCATCAGGCCTCCGACCCGGCAGCGGCGGCGATCGGCTCTTCAAGTTGCCTGGATGGCACGTGGAGCCAGAAGGGCATACAGAGGAGGCCCTGCAGGACATAGAGCCCCAGGATGCCGGAGGAGAAAGCCACGGCAGACTCAGCGGACAGACCAGCCAGACCGAAGGTCAGGACGAGAGCGGCGTCTCTGGTGCCGACGCCGGCCACGGTCACCGGAAGCGCTCCGACGATGGCTGCCAGGCTATAGGCTCCGATGAGGTGTATCGCATCGGCCTCGATGTTGAGCGCACTTGCCATCAGGAGGACCTGGATGCAGCAGAGAAACCAGCCGAAGATGGTCCAGCCTGCTGCAGGAATGACAATCGAACGGTTATGCCGGATTCCTTCGACGAACGCATCAGTGGTTTCGTGGATGCGCTGTGCCCACGTGCACGGAAAGAACCGACCTACCACGTCCGGGAGCCGGTCGAGGCCCCAGACCCAAACGGCTCCGGCGCCCAGAATTCCCGTTCCAACGGATACCGCAAAGATCCAGGGGCCCCATCCATCGATGAGGACGGTCGTGCCCAGAATGGCGAGGAGGCCGATGGCAGCAACATCGAGTGCGCGATCCGCGACCATGCTGAAGGCGGATTCCCACATCGGTACGTCGTGCGTACGAAGGTAGCCGATGCGGCTGAGCTCACCCAGGCGACCGGGAGTCACGGTTCCAGCGAAGTAGCTGGCCAGATAGGCGCGGAAGAGCTCCCACGGGGAGAGCCTTTGCCCCGAAACCGGGAGGAGGCGGCGCCACCTGATGGACTTGATCCAGATTGTGGGGTAGAAAAGCACGACTACGCCAGTGACAAGCAAGAGGTCTAGCCGCCTGTAGGCGTCGACAACTACGGCAATGTCGATGCTCGAGAGAATCAGGACGAAGAGTCCGAGTCCGATCAGCTTGAGAGCGATAGGCAGAGTCCGGTTGGCGATCGGGATCATCGATCCTCCGGATTCCAGGTCACTACCTGTTGTCCCGTTTGCGAGCGCAGGTCGTAGAACTGGATTGTGTTGGACTCCGGGATTTCCAAGATTCGGTCGAAACAGTTTCGAGCAGAATCCCCCATGGCTTCCCGGAAATGGCGGGGCATATCTGTGATTGGATTGGGCACTCGAACGATCGGCGTTCCCGAGGTCCTCAGCTGCTCCAGATGCGATACGAGATGCTGCCCGCCGCGCATCCTGAAGCCACGCCAATACCGCCACATATCTACAGGTTCGAAGTCGCCTGCCGGCAGAATCTGGTCCTTCTGGCGGTAGAAATCGATCCTCGACCGGACGTCGACGTGCAACCTGTCGTAGGCCGATGAAAGGTAGAAGTAATAGATCGGCCACGAGCTTCCAGGTCGGAATCCGATCGTTCCGCCCTCATTGGCGACATAGTCGAGCAGTTCGTTCGTGGCTTCGCGATAGCCCGATTCGAGTGTCACGATCGGGTACGCTCGAATGGCGCCGTTGATGCAGAGGAAGAAGACGAGAGCCGTCGTGAGGACTGAGCGCCGGATCGACAGTCGACCAGCCTGGTCGACCAGCCAGGCACATCCGGCCCCCCCGATCAGCGCCAGGAATGGGAAAGTGACTGGAAAGGTTCTGAAGCGCACGTCCACTTCCTTCATCGCGAACAGCCAACCTAGGGCGGGCAGAACACCAAGCACGAGCAGGAGCACGGTTTCGATGGGTTGACGTCTCAGGCGCAGACTTACGACAGCCAGGCCGATCATACCCACGAGAATGACGGCGATCCCCTCTGTAGCGAGAAAGTGGTCGAGCACGTAAGGGAACCCCTCGGTCGTCCATCGGAGAGAGGAGGCCATTCCTCCCGTGTCCCTGTTGGTGTATTGCTCGACGTAGGTCAGGAAGTCTTCGGGAACTAGTGCCAGCCCTTTCGCGAGCCGACCCGGCCCTTCGAAGAGAAGCGGGGCGGCCGCGATACCGGTTCCCCAGGCGGCAGCCCGGGGTAGGAGCAAGCTGATACGCCGGAACTGAAGGCCGCGAGAAATTAGGTCGAGCGCGACGATGCAGAATGGCACGAAAGCCGTGTTGTAGTGGCAGGTGACTGCGAAGCCAAGAGCTGCGCCTGCAAGTACGATCGGTTTGAGGCGTTCTTCCTGGCGCGATCTGGCCCAGAGCCAGACGCCGAGAACGACGAAGAACACCGAATCGGCCTGCGCGTAACTGGATCTTGAATAGGGGATCTGCGATGCCGAGCAGGCGAGTAGAGCACTGCTGAACAGCGCCTCTCTACGGGACGCGAAGGTGCGTCCGAGGAAGTAGAGCAGAATGGCTGTGCCGATGCCGAAAATCGCTGAAAACAGGAAAGGCGAATAATCATGGAGCCCGAAGACGAGGAAGCTTGCGAGGACGACAGCGACGTGACCGGGTTTGAACGACGTATGAGGGACTGTACCACGGGCCCTGAGGTAGTCCCGAATGGCCGGGCCGATAGGTTGTCCGTCGTGCTCTCCGAACGCACGATCGATCAGAAAGCTTCCCGCATCGTGGACGGACTTCGCCTCGAGCAGATACCAGGCCTCGTCATAGTCGAAGAGACCCCGGTCCGTCAGGCCGTATAAACGAAGCAATGTCCCTATCGCCAGGGCGATGAGGAGCAGGCCGGTCGTCCCTTTCAAGACGCCCGCGTCGAGTCGTTCACTCAAGAAATCCGTCTCCGGGGTGGGAAGACGATTGGGAGTGATCCACATCTCACCTATCGGCGAGACATACGGATGCATTAGAGAAAACGCACTCCGTTGGAAAGCAATCGTCGTTCCTCAGGTCACCGGGAGACGATGATAGAGTGTAAAATATTGTTTATATATGTCTTATATAAGAATTGAAGAATTCAGGAAGGGTTTTTCCGTGGGAAGGAATTTCCCTCAACCGTAGACCCGGGCCCAATGTTCGAGGAAGTAGAGTTGCCACAGGGGTCCAGACAGGTTTTTGAGGCCCTTTCGGTGAGCCTGGAGAGAGGCTCTGGCATATCGAATCGAGCTAACGTTCGACAGGAAGGATCCGGGGGCAGATATCAGCCTGTCGAGATCGTCATACAGCTCATTTCGAAACCACAGTTCGAGAGGGAGGGTAAACCCCCGCTTGGGGCGCAGGAGCGCGCCCCGGTCGAGGCGAGGTCGTAAGAGGGCTCTGAGCAGGGCCTTGCCGCCAACTTCGTCGATGTGGGCGATGCTCGGAATGCGGGCAATCGTCTCGAGTAGGAAGTGGTCCAGGAACGGCGACCTGACCTCGACCGAATTTAGCATACTCGCACGGTCGACCTTGGTCAGGGTGTCTTCGGGCATGTAACTCTGGATATCTACCGACTGCATCCGGGCGATAGGGTCGTTGTGTGCGGCCCCATCCCACAGGCGGCGAATTCGGTCCTTCGGATCGTAGTCCCCGACCTCGGCCAGGAGGTCCTCCGATGCCAACTCTTTCCAGGATCCCATCGACACGAGCCTGGCGTATCGTTCGCCCCCGTCAGCGGAGGCGAAGTCCGCGAAGCGGTTTCCGCGAACGGTCGAAGGGATGACGGACAGGAGCGCTCCGAATAGCGCACGTCGAAGGGGTGTGGGCACCCAGTCGACGAAGCTGCCGATGGTTTGGAACTTCCGATATCGAGCGTATCCCGATAACGCCTCGTCGCCGCCGTCGCCGGATAGAGCGACGGTTAAGTGTTGCCGGGAGGCCTCGCAGACATAGTGTGTGGGAACCGCTGAGAAATCGGCAAAGGGTTCGTCGAACTGCCTGGCGAGCTGCGAAACAACCGAAAGAGCATCTGGCTTCACGCGAGTTTCGACGTGTTCCGAGGCGAAACGCTCGGCGACGGAGCGGGCGTGGGACGATTCGTCGAATTGTTCTTCATCGAAGCCGATCGTAAACGTGCGAACGGCCCTGGGCGACGCTTCGCTCATCAGGGCGACCACGGCCGCTGAATCGAGACCCCCGCTGAGGAACGCCCCGAGGGGCACGTCGCTGACCATCCGGATGCGGACCGCCTCGGTGAGATCGGACTCCAGCCGTTCAACCCACTCGTCGTGTTTCACGGCCGGGTCGGGGCTAAATGAAAGTCGCCAGTAGCGTGTTTCCCTGTCGGGGTCGATCGCCCCCGGTTTCGTCATATCGAGGCTGAAGAAATGGGCGGGACGCATCTTGTGGATGCCCCGGAAGATGGTCTTGGGCGACGGGATGTGGCCGAACTGGAAGTAGTCGGCGATGGCCGTAGGGTCGACCACAGGATTGATGGCGGGGTGTAGTAAGAGGGCTTTTAATTCAGACGCGAATATCAGGCCCGACGACGTAGTGGCGTAGTAGAGGGGTTTCTGTCCGACTCGGTCTCTGGCCAGGAAGAGACGGCCTTTTCGCGTGTCGATCAGGCCGTATGCGAACATCCCACGTAGCTTCTCGACGTGGGCTTCACCCCACTCTTCGTAGGCGTGAAGGATCACCTCGGTGTCGGAGTGGTCGGTGCTGAATCCGTGGCCCCGTGCCGTTAGGTCGGCCCGCAGTTCGGCGGCGTTGTAGATTTCGCCATTGTAAGTCAGCCAGAGGGTTTCGTCTTCGTTGGACATCGGCTGAGTGCCGTCCTCGAGATCGAGGATACTCAGCCGGCGGTGCCCGAAGGCAACGTTCGCGGACGAGACCACTTCTGGCCCCCGCGGGTTCGTTTTCCAGAACGTGCTCTGGCTGGTCACGGTGTTGACGTAGACATAACCCGCACCATCCGGCCCGCGGTGCGTCAACGAGTCCGTCATCGAGGTGAGTAAGGCCGGGTCGATGGAGCGGCCTTCGAAGTCGATGATACCGAGGATTCCACACATCAGTCAGCCGTTATCCACCCATTGTTCCGACGGAACGTTTCCCTTCTCGCGCGCCGGGACCCCGACCACGACGACTCGAGCCGCGACGTCACGCGTGACGACTGCGCCTGCCGCGGCGAGTGCATCTTGGTCGAGATGACGACCTGGAAGGATGGTTGCGTTCGCCCCTATCCGTGCGCCGCGGCCAAGGGTGGGGCCTTCAAACGCTCGCTTGCGCCCCTCCGTTCTGCCAAGGAAACTGTCGTTCGTGAAGGTCACCTCGGGGGCCACAAAGCAGTCGTCCCCGATCGTACTGAACGCGCAGATGAAGCACCCTGCTTCGACCTTGCACCGATGGCCGATGGAAACGTGGTTCTCGATCGCCGTTCCCCTTCCGATAATGGTGTTATCGCCTATGTGTGTCTGTTCTCTGACAGACGCCAGATCGGCGATCAGACTCTCGCTTCCGATAGATGATCCACGGAACACAATGGCGCTCGTGCCCAGAATTGCACCGTCGCCAATGGCCAGGGGGGGCAGGTCCGTTCCCGGCTCGATGGCCATCGCAGCTGACCGGAGAGGAAGCTTGCCTACCACGGACCGATCGTCGATGACGCACCGATCACCGATGACAGTGTCGGGGTGGATGACCACGTGGTGGCCGATGTAGCAGTCTTTCCCGATCTCTACGTTCGAGGCGACGACGGAGTAGTGCCCGATGGTCGTGCCGGGACCAAGGTTGGCGGTGTCGTGAATTTCGTTGGGCATGCGTTCCTCCGATAGGGCTACAGATATCCCAGAGATCTGAGTCGGTCTTCAACGGCCTTCTGTTCCTCATCGGAGTAGACTTCCGCGTTCTCCACCGCAGGCTTCGTGAGGGTTGAGTCTCCGGCACCCGATGCACCGGCCAGGATGTCGGTCCCCTGTAGGTCGCCCGGACTCTCCAGTCCCATCCTGTGAAGCAGGGTCGGAGCCACATCCAGAATGTTTATTCCATCGTGATGAGCGGGTTCGATTCCAGGTCCCGCCAGTACGAAGATGCCTTCCTGGGCGTGGTTCGCGTCGTCGGGGCCGGCATCATTCCCCTCTATGAAAAGGCGTTCGTGCCCGACCGAGCCGATCGACCGGAGATACAGGTCGTCGAGATGGACGATGAGATCCGGGGGATGGCCGAGAAGGTTCCGGTAGATGCGATCGGGACGATGGGCGACGGTCTTCAACTGCCTGCCGTCGGGGCCCGGAACGGACTCGATCGCATCGGCGATTTCATCCCGTGTTCGCTCGTAGTCGTTCTTCCCCACGATCCCGGAAGGCTCACGACCTTCCACATTCAGGAAAATTCGTGCGTAGTAGCCTCCTTCTCCCCACGCACGGGTCTGGGACCAGTCGACAGTCCGAAGGTCGAGGTCCGAAACTCCTGCGGGCGTCTTCTTCAAGACGAGGTCGCCCCGCTCTATCAGCCACTCGTTGACGCAGAACCCCCCGTCGATTCGCTTAGCTCCGTGGTCCGATACGAGGGCCACGGTTGTTTTCGCGTCGACGCTTTCGAGTGTCAGGCCGATCTCGCGGTCGATTGCCCGGTAGTAGTCGACAATAGCATCGGTGTAAGGTGAATTTGGTTGATAATCTCGATGAGTTTCGTCGAGGTAGCGCCAAAACGCGTGATGGATTCGATCCGTTCCCATTTCGACCATCATCGCGAACTGCCAATCCCGGGTTGACAAGAAGTGTCGAAACAGACGGAATCGCTTCGCTGTCATCCGGTGAATGTCTTCCAGGATGCGTCGACGGTCTTCGGACCGGAAGTTGGGGACGTCCAACATGTAACCTGGCGCGATGCGTTGAATCTCGGTCTTGAGGTCTGGAGGATGTGTGAAGGTAGACTCGGTCCCGGGTGCGAGGAAAGATGAGACGAGCACGCCGTTGACCGGCGCAGGGGGGTAGGTTTGCGGAACGCCGACCAGGATCACGCGACCGCCCGATTCTCCGACGAAGTCCCATACTTTGCGCTCACGAACATCCCGCGAGGTTGCGATGGCCATCGGGTCATAGTCGGGGTTGCGACGGTTTCTCAGGCCATAGATCCCGAGCGTGCCCGGGTCCTTGCCGGTCATCATACACATCCAGGCGGGGACGGTAATAGGCGGAATCGTGCTGGTGAGGGGTGCGGACAGCCCAAGATCGACGAGGGCCGAAATGACGGGCAGGTCATCGCGAAATCGGTCGAACAGGAGGTCGGGGGGGACGCAATCGAGTCCGATCAGGAGAGTTTTCCGGTCTGATGCTTGGGTCGCCATATCGATTGATAGTGGGCGAATACCGGAACGGTGTCAACCCCGCTGGTCTGGCGAATCAGGAGGGCTAAGGCCTGCTGTGAAGGTTATTCAGCTGGAGGCGTTTTCAACGACGGACCGGTAGTAATCGACCGTGGAACGAAGGCCGGCCACAAGCGGCACCGTGGGGCGATAGCTTAAGACGGACTGGGCCCGGTCAATGTCGGCCAGGGAGTGCCTGACGTCGCCTGGGCGGTCGGGACCATAGACGATCTCGGTGTCGACTTCGGTCATTCTACGGAGATGGTCGAGCACTTCGTTTAGGGTTGTCCGCTGACCGCACGCGACGTTGAACGCACTGCCTGAGGCGTCATCTGCAGTGGCCGCCCGGAGATTGGCGTCGACCACGTTGTCGATGTAGGTGAAATCGCGGGACTGCTCGCCATCGCCGTTTACTGTAATTGGTGTTCCGGTGAGGAAACCGGCGGCGAACAGGGGCATCACTGCTGCGTAGGGAGAATTGGGGTCCTGACCCGGGCCGAACACGTTGAAGTAGCGAAGGGCCACGGTTTCGAGACCATAAGCCCGAGAGTAGACCTGGCAGTACTGCTCGCCTGCGAGCTTGCTGACGGCGTAGGGTGAAGCCGGGGACGGGTCGAGACTCTCGTGTTTGGGGAGGGCGGGATTCCGGCCGTAGACGGATGACGAAGAGGCGAAGACGACGCGGCGGACGTTGTTTAGACGAGCGGCCTCGAGTACGTGGAGCGTCCCGTTGACGTTCACCTGATTAGTCGTCAGGGGATCTTTGATGGACCTGGGAACTGAGCCGAGCGCCCCCTGGTGGTAGATTACCTCGATGCCTCGGGCTGCTTCTTCGACCGCTTCTCCGTCTCGAAGATCGGCATCGACGAGGTCGATGTCATCAATGTAGGGATCGAGGTTCGAACGTTTAACGGTAGCGAAATTGTCCAAGACGCGGACGGCGTGTCCGCACTGGAGCAGCTTGCGGACGAGGTTGTGCCCAATGAATCCTGCACCACCGGTGACGAGGCAATTCAATCGAGTTACTCCAGGGGATGAGTCAGCTCAGGCTGCGTGGTGCTCGTGCGCGGGGCCATCCGTGGGACGGGGCTGCGCCGAAAGCGCACCGAGCCGGGCCGACCAGATCTGGTTGAGTCGGCGCGTCCTGCTGTTCTGGTATTCGATGACCAGCAGGCACAGCGTACCCAGGATACTGGCGGCCAGAAACAGAAATGTGAAGAAAAGGTAATTCACGGCTCGTCCCTTGTTCTCCTGATCGGCGGATTCGGTCGACTCTTGAGTCCAAGTCGAAACCGACCCAGAGTCGGCGACCTTCTGAATCCGCTGTCGACGGGGTAGGGAGCAAGCCTGATGCCACGTTCTGTTTTTGTTTATTAACCATTTATAATAAATGGGTTAAGAAAATAAATACAGTTCGGAAAGGGCCACGATTCGGAAAATGATGCCGATCAATGAAGCTTGCCGCGCCCTAGGATGTCCCAAACGACCTCGACCCGGTCGTTTCTGATGCCGTAGACCTGGTTGTGCAAAAAGATGGTGTCGTCGCCGTAGCCCGAGGTCAGTTCGAGCTTCTGTCCGACCTTCAGATCCGCAGTGGGGCCGACGAGAAGGTTACCGTGTTCGGCGGACAATCCGCCCATTTCGATGTCTTTCTGGTCGATGAACTCGACTGCCGGGTGCATCGTCTTCCTCCCCGCGTCGATGATTGCACGCTCAGGAGTCGCGTGGCTGATCACGGTGACAATCAGGGCGAGTGCGCACTCCAGGTCGGGTACATTCAGGACATCTCGATAGACTGTGTCCATCAGCACACCACCGCCGGCCTGGATCTCCGTAACACCCTCCTGTTGGGGGGTAAACGACAAAGTGCCAGTCCCCCCCGCGCTGACAATTCCGACCTTGATGCCCCGAGACTGGATGTCTTCAATGGTTTCCCGCAGCAGCCCCGCACCCCGCTCGACTTCAGCCTGCTTTTCGTCGTCAGGCATCTTCATCGCGTGGCCTTCGTAGCCCATAATGCCCGCGAACGTGACACCGTCCGTCGACTCCGCGAGTTCGGCGAGGTCGGCCGCGGGCGCACCGGGAAGGACGCCGCATCTGTTCATTCCTGTGTTGACGTCTACGAGAACCCGCACGGACACCCCAGCCTCCACTGCCGCCTTTCCGATCTGATGGATATGAAACGGGTCGTCGACAGCGCACATCACACTCGACCGACGCTGAACACCCGCCAGTCGACGCACCTTCTGTTCGCCAACGATCTCATTTGCGACCAGGATGTCGTCGATGCCTGCTGCGGCCATCACCTCGGCTTCGGAGAGTTTGGCGCAAGTGACCCCGATGGCGCCCGCCTCCACGCAAAGATGGGCGATGGCCGGATTCTTGTGACCTTTGGTGTGCGGGCGCCAATCCACGCCGTTTGTTTTGCATCGTGCGGCCATCTCCGCGATGTTCCGGTCCAGCTTGTCCAGGTCGATCAGCAAGGCAGGTGTGTCGAGGTCCCATTTGCTTAGACCAATGGGTGAGTAGGGCATTGAATCTCCTTCCGGGGTTGTTTTCCCCCTTTGTGTGGAAAAGCCTATAGTCAGTGGACTTGATTGCGTCCTATCAGCAGCCTGGAGTTGCTATGTCTCGTTTGATCCGGGGCCTTCCGAAGCTACTCGAAGCGCGACATCGTCGATTTCTCAGGTTTTACCTGATGATGTATCTGGGCAAGATGCTTGTTCCCGGCTATCGCTTCAAGCTACCCGAAATGGACTGGTGGCACGACGACGCGTTCAACGCTTACCTGATACGTTTCGGAGAACAGGGCTGGCTCAACACTGAGCGTAGATGGTTTCTCCATCAACTGCTTCGCCAGACGCACGCTATCCCAGGCGACACTGCGGAGTGTGGCGTGTTCCGTGGTGCGAGTTCGTATCTGATATGTGCGGCGAATGAACGCTCGACCCTGCCAAGAACCCACCACGTGTTCGACTCCTTCGAAGGCCTGTCCGAACCTGATGTGGTCGATGGCTTGCATTGGCGGAGCGGTGACCTCGCGGTTTCGGTCGAGGCGGTCCGGGAGGCCCTACACGATTTCCCTACTGTTGAATATTACAAGGGCTGGATTCCGGATCGATTCAGTGAGGTTTCCGACCGAAGTTTCTCGTTCGTCCACATCGACGTCGACCTCGCCCAACCGACGAGAGAAAGCCTGTCATTCTTTTATCCTCGGATGACCGAAGGCGGCATCATCCTGTGTGATGATTATGGCGGGATCAGTTGCGCCGGAGCAACAGCCGCCGTCGATGCCTATCTCGCTGATAAACCGGAGAAGATGATGTCAAGCATCTCCTGCGGTGGATATCTGGTCAAAGGTTGCGAGACGGGCGCGGGATTGCTCCCCGGTACTCAGTCGAACACGCCTGGTGCATAGAGACGCCCCCCACGAACGGTCGAAACGTGTTCGATCGTGCGATCGCCCGTTCGGATACCGCCGATTGCATCCCTCAGTTCGACTTCCTCTTCCTTTACCTTGAACAGGGTCAGGTCTGCACAGCCTCCTTCACGGATTGTCCCGATTTCCCCGAGAACGCCCATCGCCTGCGCCGGGGCCGCGGTGACCTTTTCGATCACGTTCTCGAGCGATAGACCGAGATGGAGGAATTTGCTCATCGTCAGTGCGAGTGAGTAGACGGGACCCTCGACGTTGTACTTGTGGAGGTCGCTGGAGATGGTACCGGGTAGCAGGCTCTGGGACATCGCGGCCTCTGCGACCTCGAAGGCAAAGCTGCCGGCACCGTGTCCGACGTCGAAAAGGATCCCGTCTTCCTGTGTAGCCTTGACGGCTTCGGGCCGGACCTTTCCATCGGTATCGATCACCCCGGTGTCGCTCTTATGGAAGCAGTGGGTCATCACGTCACCGGATCGCATTTCGTTGAGCATTTCAGCGAGCGACATCGGGCTGGCGTTCGGGTGAAGCATCAGCGGAAGCCCTGTGGTTTCGCAGACTTCCCGAGCTCGCTTGAGTCCCTCTCTACCGTTTTCTCCGACGATGTTCCTGCTCATTCGGATTTTGATGCCGACGATGTCCTCGCGGTATTCCTCACACATTCTGATCGCACGGTCGACGTCGGCGTATCGGAGGTCCTCGAGTTCGCCGATTCCCTTCGTGAGCTGACCTTGGGAGGAGATGTGGAGGAAAGCTTTGAACCGCGTCGCGCTCACGTCGATGACGTATTTCTGGAACCCGGGATACGTGTCGGCGCCCGCCGAGCCGGCGTCGTAGGCTGTGGTGACTCCCTTACCTAGGCAGTTGGGGTCGCCGGGGATGGCGAGATCAGCGACGCCGTCCCAGACGTGCACGTGGAGGTCGATCCATCCGGGCGATACGTAGACTTCGCTCGCGTCGATGACGGTGGCGGCTTCTTCTTCGAAGATCTCTTCTCCGACGGTTTCGATGCGGTCGTCCGTGATGCCAATGTCACGAACGACGTCGACCTGACCACCGGCAGGGTCGATCAGCGTCGCTTGCTTGATGAGCAGATCGTATCGAGGCATTCTGGCTTACCTTCGCTCCTGACCGAAGTCTGCGACAACGTAAAACGGGAGCGGGGCAACCGTGGGTTGCACGCCGCTCCCTGACAGATTTACCTGTCCCTATACTTACAGGTTCGGGTTCGCTTCCTTCCAGGCGTCGAGGGGAGGAAGGATCCCAGCTTCGATGACTTCGTCACGAAGTTCAACAAGGTGGCTGTAAGAGTTCTTGAGCGCGGCCAGGTCTTCGTCGGACCCCTCCGGCATCTGCCATTCCGCGCCTGCTGCAGAGAGCTTCGCTGGCATCGCCATCATAATCTTCGAGAAATCATCGTTTTCAACGTAGCATCCGGTGGGCCAGCCGTAGGCTTCGCCCAGGATACCCCGCAGCATAAACACACTCTGTTGAGCGGGCGACTGGAAGGATGAGCGACCGCGCAGTTTGATGATGGCAGCACCGCCTTGCGTCACCCGTTCCTGAATCTCTTTCCATTCGTCGGCGGACATCGACGTTCCGTTGACTTCTTTGCCTCCGAGGATGGCGTCAAGACCGATGCCGTCGATCTGGATGCCTCCCTGGAACACAGCCATCTGCTCGCCGTGGCCGCCGTAGGTTCGGCATCCAATGACATTGGACTGAAGAATGCCGAAGTGCTTGGCCAGCGCGGACTGAAGCCGGGTGCTGTCGAGTGCGGCCAGCGTGCCCACGCGAGATGGTGCGAGTCCGGAGTGGACGAGCGTCGTCAATCCGGTGATGTCGGCCGGATTGAAGATGACGATGACGAACTTCGCGTCGGGGCAGTTCGCCTTGATCGCGATCCCTAGCTCCTTGGCGATCTGGGCGTTGTCCCTGAGGAGATCTTCACGTGTCATCCCCTCTTTGCGCGGAGCCCCACCCGAGGTAATGATGTAGGACGCACCGCTGAGTGCGCTCGCAAGATCGGTTGTCCAAGTCACATCGGCGCCGGGAAAGCCGCAATGGAAGACCTCTTCCGCTGCACCTTCGAGACCCGGTTCGAACGGGTCATACATACAGACGTTGCTGGCTGTTCCCGACGCTAGCAGGGTCTGTGCAAGGTTCGAACCGATGGCGCCGGCTGCGCCAAGGACGGCGACTTTTTCACCAGTGAGATACACGCTGTTCCTCTCTCCTAGGTTATTCTCCGCTTCCCGTGAGAGCGTTGAACACGTTCAACGCTTCCTCGGACTTCTTGTAAGCTTCTTTCGACACATCACCTTCAGTTGAGTTCGCCTTGAATGCGTAGCACGAGGAGAGGGTTTCCCATCCCTTGGCCCACTCTGGTTTGAGACTGGTCACTTTCTCCAAGGCTTCGATGGCCCCATCGTAGTTGCCGGTCTGAACGTAGATCGTCCCGAGCTGATACAAGGCCTGGTGATCGTTGGGATCGTTTTCGACCGACTTGATGAAGAGACCCGTAGCGAGGTCAAGGTCGCCCGTGCCGAGATAGGCGTTCGCCAGGTTGAATTTGATGTCGGCGTTCTCGGGATCCTTTTCCAGCGCCTTCTCGAGTGTGGTGACGGCCTTGGCGAACTCTCGCATATCGGTGAACAGCCCACCGACGAGCGAGAGGACTTTCGGGTCGTCCGGAGCGATCTCGAGGGCCTTCTTGGCGGTGGCCGTCGCGGCTTCCTTCTTTCCCTGGCCCCACTGCGCATTCGAAAGCGCACGACAAATGCTGACGTTTTCAGGTTGGAGATCGTGGGCTTTCTGCAGGTTGACTTCGGCATCGGCGAGACGGCCCGAGTTCATCTGGCCAATTCCCATATCGGCATAGGCTTCGACGAGCGTACTGTCGATGGCCAGAGCTTTGTTATACCAGCTGATGGCCGTGTCGAGACTGTCGCGGCCCATATTGACGTAGACCTTGCCGATGGCGCTGTAGGAGCCCGGATTGAGCGGGTCGACCTCGGATGCAGTCACAAAGTTGGCGATCGCGTCGTTCAGTTTCCCACCGTTGAGTGCCCGGACACCGGAGTTGAACTTCTGACGCCACAGGGCATTGCGGGAATACTTGATGCCCCCTCTCATAAACTCACTCGCGCCGGACGTCTTGACCCCTTTCTCGAAGTATTTATCCCCCTTCTTCAGGGCAAGGGCCTGCTCGAAGTGCTCGTTCATCTTGTCCACCATCTCGCGCTCGGCGTAGACGGCCCCGAGCATAAAGTGGGCTTCGGGATGTTCGGGTTTGAGCTCGATGGCCCGTTCGAGCATCTCTACCGCTTTGTCGAGGACACGTTGCTGGATGTAGTTCTTGGCCGAAGACATCGCCACCTTGTGGCTTCGGACTTTCACCTGGGCCTGGGCGCCACCGACCAGAATACCTGCGAGGAGGACAGCGACCAGCCCCATTCCGAGTCGTACGCGGGTGAACATTGTCCGGCTCCTTTCTCGAGCGATCTGATAGGGTGGTATTTCTGCCATATATGCTTGTTTGATATGGACTTGCGGGGCGCAATATAGACGCGGGGCTCAGGGGTGTCAAGCCGACCGGACGATGGGTTCCGGAAGAAAATCATCACTCTTCGTTCCCTGGGCCCCTTAGGACCGTTCGGAAATCAGTTCACCACCTCGGCCCCAGTGATCTCTGGCGATGTCGTCGATGACCACCATCGTACCGTCGGGCTTCGCGTCACAGATTTCGACCATCGCGTCGGTGATGGCTTTGACGAGCTTCTTCTTCTGTTCGTGGGTTCGACCTTCGAGCATACGGACGTTGACAAAGGGCATTGATGCCTCCGGTGGAAGACGGTTCGTTCGCGGTCATTCGGGAAGACGTTCTACGGTTCGGTCCTTCTGCTGAACAAGATTCGTGAACGTCTCGAGAGCATTGTCGAGCAGTGTTCTGGCTGTGGCGTCGTCGACGTCGTGGGCCACGATGTCGACCGGTAGCCTCTGTCCCTCCTCGATCCTCTCGCGCAGGGAGACGTAGGCTTTGAGATACGTGTTGGGATGCTTTTCCATCACCTCGTGAAGGATGGGGCCGAGCTCTGATTCGGGGAGGTTTACGGCCACTCTGAGGGAGATGCGGTCTCCGGAGGCGATGTCGGCGATTGGGCCTTCCAGGCATTGAACGAACAGGGCCTGGACCTCCCGTGGCGGCCCGGGCAAGTTGTAGATCGTCGTTTTCTCGACCTGGGTTTCAACACAGGGGGCGACTCCGGCAGGGTTAGGGTGGACGATCGAACCTTCCGGGGATGTGGCCATCTTGATGAGACCAGGCCTGACGTCTTCGCGACGTGTGATGTCGCGGGTCTGCATAAAGTGCTCGACCAGCTCCTCGTTTACGACGACGTCAACGCCCTTGAGGCGAGCGATGACCTCGACCGTCAGGTCGTCAGGCGTGGGGCCTAGACCACCGGTTGTGATCAGGATGCGCGTGTCTCGTTCGACCGCGTCACGAAAGACAATGTCCAAGTCGTCGACATCGTCGTCGAGGATGGCAACCCTTCGGGTATGCGCTCCCAGCCGCGCGACCTGCTGAGCCATCCAATAAGCGTTCGTGTCCTGGATCTGACCGAGAAGCAGTTCGGTCCCGATCGAATAGAGTTCTACCTTGTCTTTTTGCGACATGTCCTAAGCCCCCTGACCTCGTATCTCGATGGAGTCTCTTCTCTCGAACTCTTGCCGATAAAGCGAGATGTAGCGTTCGGTGTGAGTGTCGGTCTGGCGGATCTCCTCTGGCTGGGGAATGTCCACTTTCTCGACATCTCCCACCCCCAGGAATCGCAGCACGTCCAGAACGACCTCGGTTCGGTTTCCAAGCAGATCTTCGTAGGCGACCTGCATCGACACGATGCCCTGCCGATCGAACCAGTTTTTCAAGCTTTTTTCCTGTTCGGTTACGAGACGAACGAATTGATCGATTCGATCGAAGGCGAACTCAGGCACGTTCACGGGTGAGCCATCGACAGGATACCTGAACTGATCCCCGCCCGTCGTTGCCCTCCACAAGGAAATTGCCTGACGAAGCTTGTCCAAGCGTCGGAGCCAGACGTACTGCAGTTCTTGGAAAACCGTTTGTAGAACTTCGATATCGCCCGCGTCGTGGAGTCGGTGCGACGCACGGGAGCGCTCGAGGAAGAGTTCCCACGCGTTCCAGAGCATCCTCGATCTGGAGATCCCATTCCTGCCAGTGGCCCACATTCGTCGCAAACTGCTCCGGAGTCCATTCATCGTCTCCCAACAGGCTTTTCAGAGGTCGTGTCCTGGTGGCGCCCCAGCGAGCCCGGTGCCACGCAGAAGCTCACAGAAGAACTGACTTCCCGATCTCTGCACCGTACAGATCAGGTAGGACCGATCAGGCGCCGCGAGAGCACTCATACGGTACGAGCCTGGTCGGGATCAATGATGATCAGGGTCTTGATGCTTTCCCCTGCCTCGGACACGGTGTCGAAACCTTCTCCGGCTTGATCCAGGGAGAAGCGATGGGTAACGATCTGATCGGCGGTTACCGCTCCCTTGCCGATCAGATCGGCAGCCTCGCGCGTATCGGGTGGACCGCAGGAATAGCTTGTGGTCAGTGTAACGTGGTTGAACCAGAGGTCGTGGGGACTGACGGGCAGGGCCTCGTGCGCTTCCGCCGGCGTAAAGAGACAGACAGTCCCGCCGGGCGCTACACATTCGAGGCCGGAGGTCATCGCGGCGATGGATCCCGGGCAGACGACGACCAGATCGGCGCCGTCCCCCTCCGTGGCGTTTCGGACGGCGGCAGCCAGATCTGTGCTCGAGACGTCGACAGCGACGTTGGCGCCTGCCTTGGAAGCTTTACGCAGTCGGTAGGGTTCACGATCGGCGGCGATCAAGGTCGAGGCGCCGTAGTGTCGGGCAACGCGGATCAGGATCTGTCCCATCATTCCGGCGCCGAGGATGAGGACGCGATCGCCGGCCTGCATCCTCGATCTTCGTTTGAGCGCCTGGACGGCACAGGCGACGGGCTCGATGAGGGCCCCATCCTCGAACGACATTTCGTCCGGCAAGCGAAAGCAGTCGTGTTGGAGATTGTGGGCAGGGACACGGACGAATTCGGCCAGTCCGCCGGGGTCGATGGCCGAGGCGCGCCACGTTGTGCATAACGAGTACTCCGAGCGTTGGCAGTGGCGGCACGTCATACACGGGGCGTGGTGGTGGATGAATAATCGGTCGCCCACGGAGAAAAGATCGGAGTCGGTTTTGACGATGGTGCCGGTGGGCTCGTGTCCGAGAACTGCCGGGGTTTTACGACGGACATACCAGGGGAGCGTGTCGCTCGTGCAGATGCCGCACACCGCCATTCGTACGAGGGCGTCTCCCGGTTTCAGTTCGGGTAAAGGCTGGGCTTCTACACGAACGTCGCCCAGATCGTGGATCCGGGCGACGCGCATTTCGGTTGGGATCACGGCAGGTCGAAGACGGTCAGGCCTGAACCGCCTTTCCGCTTTCGGGTTCGGAGTCGCTTGGGAGGATGGCGAACTTAATGCCGCTTCCCTTTTGCAACAGGTCATCGAACACGTGTTTCAGGTCGCGGAGGGAGTAGGTACCCGAGATTAAACCGCTAACGGTGATCTTCTTGTCGCCGAGGAGTTTGTAGGCTTTTCTGACGGCGCTTCGGGTATAGTGGAAGACGCCTTTGAGGGTGATCTGATCGTAGTGCAAGCGCGCGGTGTCGAACGTCGCCCGTGTCCCGTGGGGGAGCCCCCCGAACAGGATGGCCGTACCGCCGGGTCGGACGAGGTCGGGTGTCTCTTCCCACACGGCGAGTTGCCCCGTGCATTCGATCACGACGTCAGCACCCAAACCGTTGGTCAGAGCTTTGACGCGCTCGAAAGTGTCTTCGGTCTCGGCGTCGATGACGGCATCGGCTCCGACAGCCCAGGCCAGCTTCAGACGATTCTCTCGTTTGCCGGCGACGATCACTCGTTCCGCACCGAGTGCACGGGCGACCATCACGTGTAGGAGCCCGATTGCGCCCGCCCCAATGATGAGGACCGTGTCGTCGGGTCGCAGTTCGACCTGGTCCATCCCGTAGACCACACAGGATAGAGGCTCGAGCATCGCGGCCTCTTCGTAGGACAGGTGGTCTGGCTTGGGATACATATTGTTCTCGACGATGTGCGCGGGCATACACACGTATTCGGCGAACGCGCCCCAGACCATCGTGTCCATCGTGGTGGTGCAGAGATTTTCCTGGCCCTTGTTGCAGAAGACGCAGTCACCGCACGGCGCCGATGGAGCGGTCATAATCTTGTCACCAGGCTTGAACTTGGAGACGCCCTGGCCGACGGCGTGCACGTCGCCGGCGAACTCGTGTCCGAAGGGTCCCGGAATCTTCATCTTGGGGTGCCCGCGCCGGAAGGCCTTTAGATCCGTCCCACACGTCAGCGCGGTTCGTACCCTGACCACGACCTCGCCGGGCCCCGGTTCGGGGATCTCGACGTCTCTCAGCTCAAGACGTCCCGGCTCGAGTAGCAGGGAGGCGATCATAAATGTGCCTTTTACAGAGAGTTAATTTCACCGGGGGGAGGTGGGTTTTGCCAGGGGATGGTGGAATCTACGGCACCGATTTGATCGCCGCAAATGATTTGCAGGAAAACGGCCAGCGAGGAGCAAGATGTTTCCGTCTCAGAAAACGGTGATCTGGGGCCACCCTGTTTCGCCTATAGCGGGTTTTCCGGCGCTGAACGAGATTTCCGAAGGGAGTTCGAACCCTTGGAGCGTACCGGCGGCCTGCCGGGTGGTAAGATCGACAATGAAGATCTTAATGCTGGGAGGGACCTCGGTCAGGCTTTCACTGCCACTGATGTAGGCGGTCGATCCATCGGGGGAAACGCCAAGGTTGGCGGCGACCTCACCGACGATGACTTCGCCGACCTGTTCGAACGTGTCCGCGTCGAGGATGCCGAGTCCGCCGAGGAAGCCCAGCGTGGGTACGCCCTGGGCATCGATTGCGTTCACGATCCGGTTGACTGTGAAGTAAACGAATTGTCCGTCAGGTGAGGCAGCGACATCAAGGATCTGGACCGAAAGGTCGTTGATCGTGCCGACATCGACGCTGTGGACGATGTTGCCCGACGTGGGATCGAGCGCAACCAGGGTGCTGCCGATCGCGTTGTTCGTGTAAAGCGTACCATCATTCGGGTTTAGAGCGAGGCGATTGACGCCTGAATCACCGACCGAAAACGAGTCGACCACGGTCAGGGTTCCCGTGTCGATGACGGTCAAGGGGGCGACGGATCGAGCGACGTTCGATCCTCCGTGTGCCACAAACAGGCGCGTCCCTGACGCGTTCAGCACGGGACTGTTAGGATTGTCGGCTACGTCGATGAAGGCCTGGCTTGCTCCCTGGTCGAGGTCGATGACTTCGATAACGGGCCCGAACAGTTCGGCTACGTACGCCGTCGTTTGATCTGGGCTGATGGCCATCTTGGACCCGGCCCGAGAGACGACGAACCCGAGGTCTGAGGCCTCGGTCAGAGGCAGGGTGTAGATCGGCGCGCCCGCGGCTGAGAACGCGTAGAAGGTGTCGAGCGAGGAGACGTAGAAGCGCTGCCGGAGATCCGAGAAGAAAACATCCTGGGGTGTGGTCGCAGCGAGACGCCGCGAGGAGTCCTCGAAATTGGTTGCCGTGTCGAACGCCTTCACCTCGCCGGCGGCGGTGTCGGCGATGTAGACGAACGTGGCGGCGGGTTCGGAGGTGGAGGCGCTGAAGGACGCGACGAAGACGAGGAAGTCTGTGAAGTCAACGGCCCCGGAGACGTCGAAATCGAGCGCGGGATTGTAAGCGTCACTCCCTGTCGACGATCCGAAGCCTGCGGCGAACGTGAGGAAGTCACCGAAGTCGACGATTCCGTTACCGTCGAAGTCCGCCTGATCGATGGGGGCCTGGGCGCTGGCCTTGTGGGCCATAGTGTGGGCTACCGCAAGGACGACTGAAAGAACGATGACAATCAGCCCGGTCCTTCGAGATTTCGACATCTTCCTCTCCTGGTCCCGGCAGGTGGGTGAGTGGGCAATGATAGCCGGTCTTTGACAACGCGTCAATGTGCCCCGGATGATCTGGCTCCCCTATAACCACGAAGCCGAAGAATCGAGGATCGTTGCTCCGGCCTCGTCGCAGGTCTTATGTTGTCACGGCAGCTCATTGATTGAGGGGAGGGGATGTGCCGGATTATCCGGATGTGTTCTGGGTCCTGGCAGCGACGTCGGTGGTGTTCGTGGGGATTGCGAAGGCCGGGTTTGGAGGCGGGGTCGGCGTCATCGCGACGCCTTTGATGGCGCTGATCATCCCTGTTGTCGATGCAGCAGCCATTATGCTGCCCATCCTGATCACGTGCGACATCTTCTCCGTTCTGCATTACCAAAGGTCGTTCGACAAGCGGAGTATCTCACACCTTCTACCTGGAGCCGTCGTGGGTGTGGCCGTCGGGGCGGTCTTCTTCGGCTACTTCGCGACGAACGAACAGGTGTTGCGAATAGGGCTCGGAATCCTGGCCATCCTGTTCGTGGTCTTTCAGGTTGCCCGGACCCTCTTTCTGGGATTGGTCGAGAAGCGGCATCCTGGCGTGCCGGAGGGCGTCCTGATGGGAGCCCTGTCCGCTTTCACGTCCACCCTTGCGCACGCGGGCGGTCCTCCGGTGACCATCTACCTTTTGCCTCAGAAGCTTCCCCGGCAGATTTACGTCGGAACGACCGTGATTTTCTTCGCGTCGCTGAACCAGATCAAGCTGATTCCATACATCGGAATGAACCTCCTGCGGATCGATCACCTGACGACGATTGCCGTGCTGGTCCCGTTGTGCTATGTGGGGGTCAAGCTGGGGATCTTTCTGAACACACGGTTTCCCGAGGCCTGGTTCAATCGAGTGGTGTATATGGTCCTTTTCATTACGGGTGTGCAGCTGGTCGTGGGGCGGAGTCTGGTGGAGATGTTGTTGGGAGTTTGAAGGCAATGCAGAATGAAAAATGTGCAAATTCCTATTTATACATTATTTATGCCACGGTAGACTGTCTTGGGTCAAAAAGTGGCCTCAGGGCCACTTTTAAGTTTCTCTTTAGTGAGGGGCGTTCTGCGAGACCGAATTATCCGGCGGTTCTTCGGTCTTCCTGACGTTCTGAGGGTAGGGGGCGCATAAACTTCCAGCGCCGGTCTCCAAGGGACTCGAGCTGAGCTTCGTCGAGTTCCA
Organism: Latescibacteria bacterium UBA6620; assembly: GCA_002433075.1. Lineage (GTDB taxonomy): Bacteria > Latescibacterota > UBA2968 > UBA2968 > UBA2968 > UBA6620. The sequence continues at coordinate 12,470 of DJHM01000009.1, read as the reverse complement.
TACCAAGGCCTGGGCCGGAGGGGACGAGCAGGTAGCCGTTCTCGTACTGAACCCGGTTCTTGACGACATCGTCGAGGTAGAGCTGGGCGCCGGCAGCGTCTCCGGGAAATTCGAGGTTGGGCACGGATGCTCCCAAGTGCGCCTGGGCGGAGGTTCCGATCGAGAGTTCCTGGGTGGTCCCGATGAGTGTCGCGATGCCGGTGGCCTGGGCGACAGCGAAGATCTGACGCGACCGCTTGATGCCCTGGTGGCAGGTGGCGATGTTGAAGATGTCGACGGCTTCGCCCTCGGCGAAAGCGATCGCCTGGGTTTCGTCGCTGACGTGCTCGCTGATTGGGAAACGAATGCGATCTCGAGCTTTCCTCTTTCCTGCGATGTCTGGCGCTGGACTTTCAACAAGCATCGGCTCGACCCATTCGAGTCTCTCCACAGCCGCAACGCAGGACTTCCAGTCCAGCCGGCGGCTGAAGTCGAGCGATTTCACGCTGAAGCGGTCTCCGTAGCGATCCCGACAGCCCCTGAGAATCCGATCGTCAATGTCAACGTTTCCACCGACGTAAAAGCGGAAGAGGTCGAAACCCTGTTCGAGCATTCGGCCGACGCGGTCGATTTCCCGGGGAATGGCTTCTTCGTCAAACTGGCGGAAGATTGGATAACAGATCTTGTATCGATCACGATACGCGCCGCCGTAAAGGTCGTGGACGGGGATGCCGAGCTTCTTTGCACGCAGGTCGTGAATGGCAAGGTCGATCCCCGGTCCCAGGGGAGCCTGATATCCGTCCACGATCGGGTCGATGACAGACGGGTCCGACGGATCGACACCGACGAGCGCCTGGCGAAGCATAAACTCCAGGTGGTCAACGTCCGGTTTCACGGGATTGTGACCGAGGTCCGACATCTCCCCTGCCCCGACCGTTCCGTCATCGCTGACGATTCGGACGATGATGTGCGGCGTGAGCGTTCCGTTCTCTCGGCGCGTTCCGACCGGGAACAGATCGACTTCTTTGATGGTCATCGACGATCCTCCATTGAAGATTCTGGCTCTACCGAGCGACTCTTCTTTCGGCCGCCTCGATCGTATTCCTGAGCAGCATCGCTACCGTGGTAGGTCCCACGCCGCCTAGTCTGGGGGTGATCCAGCCGGCCACTTCTCCGACCGATTCATCGACGTCGGCGAGCAATCGCTTGCCCTTCCACGATATCCCCCCGCTGACGACGACAGCGCCCGGCTTGATCATCTCTGGTTTGACAAAGTTGGGGACACCCGCCGCCGCAACGACGATGTCCGCCCGCTGCGTGTAGGAGGCTATGTCGGAGACTCCTGTGTGGACGACGGTCGCGGCGGCGTTCGCGCCCTCCATTTTTCGGGTGAGGAGGAGCGAGAGGGGTCGGCCTAGCGTGGGGCCACGGCCGATGACGACTACTTCCTTCCCAGCGATCTCGATTCCGTAGTGGATGAACATCGCCTGAATCCCGGCGGGCGTGCAGGGGAGTGGGCCGGGTTCCTGCAAGACGAGCTTTCCCAGGTTTGCGGGATGCAGGCCGTCAGCATCCTTGCCGGGGTCCATCGCTGCGAGCGCGGCGTTGAAGTCGAATCCGTCCGGAACCGGCCATTGAATGATGTAGGCGTCCACGTCGGGATCGGCGTTGAACGCCTCGACGGCGGCGATCAGATCCTGCTGCGTGCCATCGGCTTGGACGCCTGCGTGGTGAGATCGCATTCCTACAGCTTCGCAGGCCTCGTGTTTCTTCTTCACATAGCTTGCACTCGCGCCGTCATCCCCGACGAGGATGGTTCCCAGTCCAGGAACGCTTCCCTGGCTCTTCAGTTTCTGAATTCGCTCCTTGACGTCCGCCAGAACCGCATCGGCGACCGGTTTTCCTTCGAGCAACTTCGCGGACATCGATCCTCCTGTAAGTCCCTCGTGAATGTGTCGGGGGAGCGACCCTCACAGCGATGCTGGGAGGTGGGCGGTGACTGAATCTATCTGTGAGGGGGAAAAAAGCAACCGGCCGCCACAGCGAGGGGAGAAGGCGGCCTGCTAGGCCCAGCGGATCCGATACCCGGTCAGATTTCCAACTCTTGTTTCACTTCGACGAGCGCACCGACCGTCTGGTCGATCTGTTCATCCGTGTGGTCGGTCATTAGCGAGAGACGGAGCCTGCTCAACCCCTGGGGGACGGTCGGTGGTCGGATTCCGAGAAGGAAGATGCCTCGTTCGAACAGTCGCTCGGCCGCGTCGACGGTGTGCGCGGGATCGCCGATGACGAGGGGGATGATCTGCGAACCCGAGTCCAAGGTCTCGAAGCCTTCGGCCCGCAGCCTGGACTTCAGCGTCACGGCGGTTGCGAGCAACCGCTCGCGACGCCACGGTTCGTCGCGAACAAGGTTGACGGCGGCTACGGTCGACGCGCAGGATTGGGGGGGAAGAGCAGAGGTGAAAATATACGTCGCGGCCTTGTTGAGGATGAGATCGACGAGAGAGCGACTCCCGGCGATGTAACCTCCGAAACTGCCCAGGCCCTTGCTGGCTGAAGTCGTGATGACGTCGACGCGGCTGGCGAGCCCGAAGTGATCAGGAGTACCACCCCCGGTGGGACCGAATACGCCGGTTGCGTGAGCGTCGTCGACGAGGAGGATGGCTTCCGATCGATCGGCGAGGTCGACGAGATCGGGGAGTGGGGCCAGGTCGCCGTCCATACTGAAGACCCCGTCGGTCACGATCATTCGGCGGCCGGTACCTTGTGTCCGGGATAGGAGGTCGGCGAGATGGGTCACGTCACCGTGGCGGTAGACTTGAACGTCCGCTCGTGAAAGTCGACAGGCATCGATGAGGCTGCGATGGTTGAGGGCGTCGCTGTAGACGGTGTCGCCTTTCTCGACGAGCGCGGTCACAGCGCCCAGGTTGGCGGCGTATCCGGTTGGGAAGGATAACGCGCCTTCTGTTCCGAGGAGATCGGCTATGTGTTCGTGGGCCTGCTCGTGGGCCGCCGTGTGACCGCAAATCAGGGCGGAGGCGACGCTGCTCGCCCCGTAGGTGTCGATAGCAACAGAGGCGGCTTTTCCCAACTTGGGGTGGGTGGCGAGACTGAGGTAGTCGTTCGAGCAGAACAGCACACACTCACGACCCTCGACCGACACGATCGTGCCGCCGGTGCGGTCGACGCAGCGCAAACGACGAAGCAGGTTTCTGTTCCCGAGTTCCGTGAGTTCGGGATTCAGGTCGGGTAGCATTCCGGCCGAAAATACAGGTGTAGGTCACCATTGTCAACGCACGGAACTTGTTGTAATACGTTGACTTGCAAGACGTCCCAAATTGACTCCCGGGAAGGCCGCGTGTATATTCGCGGCGGCCTCTACCATTTCCAATGACCACGACTGACCGACCATCCACACTCATCTCCCAGATCGCGCTCCCAGCGCTGTCTGGTCTGATCCTCGCGCTTTCTCTGCCCCCCCTGCCCTTGGGCTTCCTGGCCTGGGTCGGGGTGGCCCCCCTGCTGATCAGTTGTCACGTCCTGTCGGGTCGTGCCGCCTTCGTCGCAGGCATCGTCCATGGCATCGCATTCTACGCACCTTCTTTGTATTGGATCAGTTGGATCACCGGGCCGGGGGTGCTGGCTGCCATTCTATATATGTCTCTGTTCCGAGGCCTGGTCGTGTGGGCGTCAGCGTCGTGTATCGACCGATACGGCCCGTCGGCGGTCTGGGCGGTGCCCTTCATCTGGGTAGGCTTCGAATACTTCAACAGCCTGGGCGATCTCGGTTTCCCATGGGTGATCCTGGCGCTCTCTCAGAGTGAGTACCTGGCGCTGATTCAGTACGCGGATCTGACCGGGGTCTTCGGTATTTCGTTCTGGGTCCTTCTGGTTAACCTCATTCTGTTTCTGCTGTGGCGCCGCAGCGATGTGAAGACGTGGATTACCCTCGCCGTGGTTTTCGCGATTCCGCTCGCTCACGGGTGGCTTGTGTTGTCGAAGACGGGCCCGTCCGACCGGACGCTTACGGTGGGTATCGCCCAACCCAATCTGGAGCCGAGAGCGAAGGAATACCGTCCGTTCGACTATCATTTCCAGATTCTCAGGCGACAGACGGCTGAGGCGGTCTCGAATGGTGCGGACTTCGTGGTCTGGCCGGAGACGGCCGTGCCCGCCTACCTCGGGTTGGCGGCGAACCGTCACTACAGGAATCGCATCCAGCACCTCGTCGATTCGCTCGATGTGGCGATCTACACGGGCGCTAACCACCTGGATGAGTTTGAAGGCAGAAGACGATCGTTCAATTCTTCTTTTCTGCTGAGGCCCGGCGAAGGAGACCTGCCTCGTTACGACAAGATGCGACTCGTGCCGTTCGGAGAACGAACGCCCTTCCCCGAGCTGTTGCCCTGGCTCCGACAGATCCAGTTCAGCGGAGGTGGGTTTGTCTCCGCCAATTGGGACGCGGGAGAGTCGTTTACGATGTTCCCGGTGGAAGACACGCAGTTCGGATCGATGATCTGCTTCGACTCGGTGTTTCCCCAGCAGGCTTTCGAACTGGTGCGCAAAGGAGCCGAGTTCCTCGTTGTGATTACCAACGACGGATACTTCGGAAAAACTTCGGGGCCGTACCAACACGCTCAGCTCTCGGTATTCCGGGCGATCGAAAACAGACGATGGGTGGTGAGGTGTGCGAATACGGGTGTTTCGACATTCGTCGATGCCCAGGGACGTCTTTCGATGACGACCGGAATTTTCCACGAAGCGGTGTTGACCTCTTCCATCGGGTTGAGCGACGAGATGACGTTCTACGCACGCTATGGGAACGTCTTCGGGATGCTGTGCCTCCTATTCACCGCGCTGGCGATCGTAATGGCGTGGTCGCGGCCCCAGCCGACGCACGAGGCCGTCGTGCGTGTGGGGAGCGATGAGGAAAGTGCGATGGCTCCCTCCGACGGGCCCGATGGAGATCGCCCGATGCCGTTTCTGGAGCATCTGGAGGAGTTGCGGTGGCATCTGCTCCGTGGACTGGGTGGGTTGGTGGTGGGAGCCGTGGTGTGCGGGTTTTTCGGGGACGTCATTCTGTCGATGCTTACGACACCCTATCGCGAGATGAATCCGAACCACGTGCTCGTGACGCTGAAGCCGATGGGGATGTTTATGGTGAAGCTGAACATCGCCCTCGTCGGTGGCCTGATTCTGTCCCTTCCGTGGCTGCTCTACCAAATTTGGACGTTCGTGGCTCCGGGGCTCTTTCCTACCGAGCGTCGCTATGTGTCGTTCCTGATCGTCTCCTTCACGATCTGCTTTCTGATCGGCGCCGCGGTTGCCTACTACGGTGTCGTTCCCCTCTCTTTGCGTTTCCTAGTCGGGCTGACGACGGATACGGACGTGGTGGCTCAGTTCGACATCGGGATGTATATCGGCTTCATCCTGAGGTTGGTGGTGGCCTTCGGGGTGGTCTTCGAACTGCCCGTGGCGACATTCTTCCTGGCCAAGGTCGGTCTGGTGACAGCGGATACGCTTCGCGTGGGACGGCGGTTCGCGCTGGTTGGTGGGTTTATCCTGGCGGCGTTCCTCACGCCCCCCGATCCCATTTCGCAACTGATGATGGCGCTGCCTTTGATCTTGCTTTACGAAATCAGCATCCTGGTCGCGAAGGTTGCGGCGCCTCGCCCCGAAGAAGAGGAAGATTCCGAGACGACTCCATCTTGACTTGGGGTCGGGTCGGACTATACTTAGCACAACTTCCCCCAAACACCGTCGAATTCCCCCAGCAGGTGATCATCCGGAGCCGGCTATAGAGCAGTTCAGCCGGTTCTTCAGTGTAGCTCAGAAGCTATAACGACCCCAGTGACCCATCCTCGATTACGATACGTCGAGCCTTTTCCCGTCGATGTCGACGGGCAGCGAATGATCTACCTGCGAGACCCCGAAGGACTCTGCAGGGAGGGAATCGGCGTGCCCGTTCACGCTTTCGAGTTGATGGCGTTGATGGATGGATCCCTGTCCCACGAAGGACTGTGCGAAGCCTATCGCGAGCGAACGGGTTTGACGATCGACAGAGGGCAGGTGGAAGAACTGGTCGGTTCGCTGGACGAGGCCCTGCTGTTGGACAGCGATCGATTCAGACTCCACCGAGAAGACCGGATCAAGAACTTCGTCGAATCAGAGACCCGGCCTGCCGCACACGCCGGAGCATCTTATCCCGCCGACCCGGTCGAACTCAAGGCGCTGATCGATGGATTCTTCGAAGATCCGTCGGGACGGGGGCGGCTCGACGGCGCCGGGGGCCAGAATGGTCATAGCAGAGTTCTCAGCGGACTGATCGCGCCCCACATCGACTTCGGTCGAGGTGGGCCCGCATTCGCTTGGGCGTATCGACAGTTGGCCGAGTCGCCACGGGCGGATGTTTACGTCGTTCTCGGCACCGGACATCAGTCGCGCACTCTCTACTCGACCAGCCGCAAGACGTTCGAGACACCTTTCGGGCCCCTTCGGGCCGACGGTCGCCTGATCGACGCGATCGTAGAACGGACGTTCTTGGATCTGTTCGCGGACGAATATGCTCATCATTCGGAACATTCCATCGAGTTCCAGGCGGTCTTTCTCAAGTATCTCTTCCCCGACGACGACGTGACGTTCGTTCCGATTCTGTGCGGCTCTTTTCACGAAGCCGTGGTTTCAGACTTGTCCCCATCATTGTTACCGGGGGTGGAAGAAATGGTGACCGCTCTTCGAGAAGCGATCCGGGAAGACGGGCGTGACGTTACGGTCATTTCTGGTGTGGACTTCAGCCACGTGGGGAGAAAGTTCGGTGACGAGGAGCCCCTGGATGACGCATTCGTCGCACGGGTCGAGCAAGCCGACCGGGAGCTGATCGATGCGGCGGGCAGTGGCGATCCCGAGCGGTTCTTCGCGTGTATCCGGGGAGAGGGCGATCGCAATCGAGTATGCGGAACTTCGTCGATCTACACGATGCTCAAGGTGCTCGACGGTACGGAGGGGAGTTTACTGACCTACGATCATACGATCGACGAGGAACGTCACTCGATGGTCTCGTTCGCAAGTATGGTCTTCCAACGGACCGGAGACTGAGGTGCAGGTATCCGTTCTTGCGAGTGGCAGCACGGGCAACGCGATTTACGTCCAGAAGGGCGCTACGCGTCTGTTGATCGATGCGGGACTATCGGGGAAGGAGATCACGAAGCGTCTGTCGGAGATCGGTGTCGAGCTGAAGAAACTGAACGGGATTCTGGTCAGCCACGAGCATCACGACCACGTGGGGGGAGTCGGAGTCCTGGCCAGAAAGCTCCGATGTCCGGTCTGGATGACGCGTGGCACGTTCGAGGCGGCACGTCGACGTTTCAAGGGTCGGGAGCGGATTCGGTTTATCGAGAACGATGCGACATTTGCCGTCGGGGATCTGAGTGCCCGGGCCTTTTCGATTTCGCACGACGCAGCGGATCCCGTCAACTTCGTGATAGAGGATGGCGAGACACAGGTGGCGGTGGCGACGGATATGGGGAAGGTGACGCCTCTCGTGTTCGAGCGTCTGCAGGGCGCTGATATGGTGATTATGGAATCGAATTACGATCGCGATCTGTTGATGAACGGTCCTTACCCCTGGCACCTCAAGCAGCGGATCAGCAGTACGCACGGCCATCTTGCAAACAGCGACTCGGCCGAGACTCTCGCCCGTCTGGCGGAACAGGGGCTTCGACACGCGGTGCTGGCACATCTGAGCCAGGAAAACAACCGCCCTGACATCGCCCGAGCCACGTGCGAAAGAGGCCTCAACGGGAAGCGCCGGCATTTTCAGATCGACGTGGCCGCTCCCGATCGCCCCACACCGGTCTTCGTGGTGTAGGGCCGCCTGATGTACCGTCGAATTCTTTGCATCCACCGTTTCGATTCGATCCTGGTTTCCCTTCCGATCGACTGGAGGTCAAGCTGGATTCAGGGATAGCACTAAGCCTGCCCGTCGCGTTCGCCGTGCTTGTGGTCTGCTTCATTATTCTGACGAAATGTGCGGATTGGTTCGTCGATGGGGCGGTGGGAATCGCCGAGCACTTCAATGTGCCGAAAATGCTGATCGGAATCGTGCTGGTCAGCCTGTCTACGACGGCCCCCGAACTGGCGGTATCGATCAACTCCGCGATTCAAGGCTTTCCTGAGATTGCTCTAGGGAACGCGATCGGCTCCGTGATTGTCGACGACACGGTCGCGATGGGTCTGGCCGCCGTCGTCGCGACCTCACCGATTCTGATCGACAAGCATCTGCTCAAGACCACAGGAATCTTCTTGGTTGTCGTCGATCTGGCCCTCTACGGGATGGCGTGGAATGGGACAGTCGGCAGAGTCGAAGGCGGCATCCTGCTGGTCTTGTTCGTTGCCTACACTGTCTATACTTATGTGACCCGTTCGCGCGCGGGCGAGGACGCGGACTTCGAAGAGCTGGCGGACATCGAGGAGGCGATCGCCGGGAAGTCTCTCAAGGCGCGAATGTTGTGGTTCGCGATCGGACTCGTCGGGGTACTCCTGGCAAGTCACGGAATCGTCGATTCTGCGATCGTGATTGCTTCCGCATTCGGTATCAGCGAAGCGGTCATCGGGATGACGATCATCGCGATCGGGACGAGCCTGCCGGAGATTGCCACGGGTGTGACGGCCGCAAGAAAAGGCCACGGGGAAATCGTGGTGGGGAACATTCTTGGTGCTGATGTGCTGAACGTTTGCTGGATCGCCGGAGCCTCGGCAGTCGTGAACCCCCTCGTGGTCACGCAGGAGTTCATCCACTTCTCGATTCCGTCGATGTTGTTCGTAGTTGTTGCGATGCTCGTGCTGATGCGGACCCAACACAAACTGACACGGATCGAAGGTGTCGGGCTGATCGCCCTGTATGCCATCTACTTGCCACTTGCCGCGAGGTATCTGCTTTGAGGGGCCGACGTTGGCGACCATTTTCGTAACGGGTGGAGCTGGTTTCATTGGGTCCAATTTCATCCGCTACTGGCTGAAACGGTATCCGGACGATACGGCCGTCAACTACGACCTGCTGACCTACGCGGGGTGCGAGGAGAGCCTGACCGATGTCGCCGAATCGGCAGGGGGACGCTATATCTTCGAGCAGGGCGATATTGGCGACTACGACCGCGCCCTGTCTCTGTTCGAGACCCACAAGCCTGATTACATCGTCAACTTCGCGGCGGAATCCCACAACAGCCGGGCCGTCCTGCATCCGGAAGACTTCTTCCAGACGAACGTCGTGGGGACGGTTCAGCTGATGAAGGCCGCCCGTGACGCGAAGGTGCCACGGTTTCATCATATCTCCACGTGTGAAGTCTACGGGGACCTGGATCTGGATACCGACGAGGTTTTCACGGAAGAGACCCCCTATCAACCGAAGACGCCCTACAACGCCTCCAAGGCAGCCGCAGATATGGCCGTCCGAACGTTCTATCTGACGTTCGGATTGCCGGTGACGATCTCCAATTGCGCGAACAACTACGGCCCCTACCAGTTTCCCGAAAAGGTGATTCCCCGATTCGCGACGCTGGCGCTGCAGAACGAAAAGCTGACGCTCTACAAGAGCAGCCAGAATAAGCGAGAATGGTTGCACGCCCTGGACCACGCCACAGCCATCGACCTGATCCTGAAGAAGGGTGCGATCGGCGAAACCTACAATGTGGGGAGCGGTCTGGAGATCGACGTGGAAGGCATCGCGGATCGTATTCTGGAGACACTCGGTCTGGATGAATCTTTCAAGACCTATGTGCCCGACCGACCGAGCCACGATCGGAGATATCTGCTCGATTCGAGCAAGCTGAGAAACGAGCTCGGCTGGTCACCTGAAGTCGATTTCGAAGAAGGGTTTCGACAGACGATTCACTGGTATCGCGACCATCCCGAATGGTGGAAGCCTCTGCTCGAACGGATTGACATCGACGAGTCGAACTGGAAGAAGTGATGCCTGACATCGTGGATTCGGAGCTCATCGAGGGGGTTCAAAGGGTCGGGCTAACCGCCCACGGAGACGACCGCGGAAGATTCATCGAGACCTTTCGCGCCGAGTGGTTTCCCCAAAGGCCTTGGGATCGAATCCAGGCGAACACGTCGTTTTCTTCGGCAGGCGTGTTACGCGGGCTTCACTTCCACCACCACCAGATCGACTACTGGTTCGTTCCCGTCGGTCGAGTGCGCGTCGGGCTGTGCGACCTGAGGCGGTCTCGTTCGACTTTTATGCAGACGGAAGTTCTGGAAATGGGCGCAGACGACTGGGGTGGGTTGTTTATCCCGATCGGGGTCGCTCACGGGTTCTTCGCGATGACCGACGTGATCCTGACCTACCTCGTCGACAACTACTACGACGGCACGGACGAGAACGGCGTAGCGTGGGATGACCCGGATATCGGCATCGACTGGGGCGCCACCGATCCGGAGGTGTCGGAACGGGATGCTTCGAACCCGACGCTTAAGGAGGTCGGGGAGAAGAACCTGCCTGCCTAGGTAGATATATAGAAGGGCGAAAGGGGAGGGCCGTGCAGGATCTGCACGGCCCTTTTTTTCGTCGATCGTTTGTAGGGTCACGGCAGGCCGTGACCCTACCCTAGTGCCTTTGCCCGATCGGGATATACGTCACCGGTGGGGTGTGCTTCTTGAACGCCTTTCGAGTTGCAGGCGACAGCTTTCGGAACGCCTGCGCAGAGAGGGCGAGTCCATCGGACCGCATCGTTGCCGCAATGCAGACGGTCTGACCGAAGACATCAAACCTCTTTTCAGTTCGGGTGCCGATCAACCCACAGCACAACGAGCCAAAATGAGCCTTGATGATCTGCCGCGATGCGAACCCCCGGTCGTGCAACCACGCGTTACCTTCTTCCTGGAGCGCGATTAGCGCCTCCACCCCTTCGTCGACCCGATCGGCGGAGAAGAACAGCAGCGCAGAATCCCCCATAAACTTGACGACTTTGCCTCCGGCGTTCTCGATCCGGTCTCCCACGATCGCGTAATACTGCTACAGCATCGTGAGGAGATCGTGGTCGGGTAACTTCTGCGAGCTTCGATAGAAGCCCGTGAGGTCCGTGAAGGCTACGAGGGCTTCCGCACCCGTGGGCTCCTTGCTGTTGAAGAGATCTTCCACGTCTTCCTCCTTTGCTGAAACGTTCGACAGCGACCCATGCGTTTGCCAGTAGGAAAGAGGAATCGCCGGCCCGTTCGTCCGGCAGTTGGGAGGTTGTTCTAGGGTTACCGCACGGCACGCCCTTACGGTGACGGTCCCGGATTTGCCCCGGACCCGGGGCCGGGCGGAGGCAAAGAGTCCTCGTCTTCTTCTCGAGAAGGGATCCCCCAGACGAGCCCGTTGGGGTCGAGTTCGTTCAGAGGGGGACTGCCCACGATGTCCTGCTGGAGTTGGTCACCGCAGACGGGACAGTATGAAAACGAAGGATGATACAGGACGCCCTTGTCACAGCGCTGGCAGACTTTGACGATGGTGTCCATCTGCTCGCCGCAGTGCACACAATGCTGGAAGTATCCATCGTAGGGAGTGCTGCGGCCACAGCTGTTACACATCACGATCTCGTGAAGATCGAGCTTCTCGACGGGCGGGGACTCGACGGACACGGCCAGCCGGTCGGGAACGGACACATACTCGGCGCGGTAGGTGTTGAATTTCTCCCGGATCTGACTGGTCTGAATGCCGAGGTACTTGTCTGACACGGTCATCGTGATGACGATGGTGTCGGAGATGGCCACGTAGTGGATGAGGTCTCGCGTGTTCCAGTCACGTTGTTCCACGACGGTTGCGCCGTGCTTGTCGCACAGCTCCAGAAAGTCGGCGAGCTTCCGGCGGTTTTCTTCCTTCCGCCCCGTATCTTCCCGTTCGAATTCGTAGAGCGTTCCGAAATCGATTCGAATCATTGTGCGAGCACCTCTCTAAGGAAACGGCCGGTGACGGAATTATCCGAGTCGGCGATCTGTTCCGGTGTACCCGATGCGACGATCTGGCCGCCTTCGGGGCCACCGCCGGGGCCAAGGTCGATAATCCAGTCGGCTCTGCGAATCACGTCCAGATTGTGTTCGATGATAACGACCGTATTGCCTTCGTCGACGAGCCGACGAAGGGCGCTGAGAAGGACGCGAATGTCCTCGAAATGCAGTCCGGTCGTCGGTTCGTCGAGAAGATACAACGTATTCCCCGTACTTGCCCGAGAAAGCTCGGCGCTCAGCTTGACACGCTGGGCTTCGCCGCCGGAGAGGGCGGTCGCGGATTGCCCGAGTCTGATGTAAGCGAGTCCGACATCGACGAGGGTCTTCAGCCGACGGTTGAGCTGAGGGATGTCGCGAAAGGTTTTCTGTGCCTGCTCGACGGTCAGGTCGAGCACATCTGCAATCGACAGACCTTTGAACAGGACCTCGAGCGTTTCCCGATTGAAGCGCTTACCGCCACAAGCGTCACACGTTACGTAGACATCGGGCAGAAAGTGCATCTC
>DJHM01000048.1:21413-182494 GCA_002433075.1 Latescibacteria bacterium UBA6620 | reverse complement strand
TGGTTAGAGTGTCGGCCTGTCACGCCGAAGGTCGCGGGTTCGAGCCCCGTCTACCCCGCCATTTTTCTGCTTTCGGCGCAACAGCACCCGAGCCGATTTTCGTTTTTCACCTGACGACCACCTTCCGAGCTATTTGAGGAAGGTGGCTTTTGGCGTTGTCATGTCCGTACCCATCCAAAGAATCTTCCAACGACTTCGCGAGACGGACCCCTTCAAGGCGCTCGAAACGCAGCTGCCCGGCGCGCGTGAGCGGCTTGTTCTACGCGGGCTCCCTGGTTCACTTGCTGTCTTCGCCCTCGGACACCTGACCGAATCCTGCAATCGGCCCGTGCTCGCCGTCTATCCCGACTCGGATCGTGCGGATGCGGCGAGGGATGACCTCGAGAGAATCCTGTCTCCCGATGCGGTCGGCTATTTCCCCGACTGGGATATGTCTCCTTACGAGGGTCGATCGCCTCACCTGGATGTGGTCGCTCTCCGTATCGAGGCGCTCGATCAACTCAGAAAGGGGACCGGGGTCGTCGTCACAACTGCGTCCGCCATACTGAGTCATACTCTTTCCCCTGATTTCTACGACCTAGCCATTCGGGACCTCCGTCTTTCGGAAGAGGCCGATCTCTCGGAACTGGCCACGCATCTGGTTGAGATCGGCTACGAAAGAGTCAAACGTGTCGAGGGGGTTGGTCAGTTTTCGGTGAGGGGAGGAATAGTCGACGTCTGCTCCTTCGGGAACGATCACCCCGTGCGTCTCGAGTTCTGGGGAGACGAGATTACGTCGATTCGGGCTTTCGACCTGATGACTCAACGGTCCGTCGAACCTCTGGAAGGAGTAAGGATTCTGCCCGCTCGTGAAGTGGTGTTCGTCGATACGATGCAGGATGCCTATCAGGAGAATCTCGTCGCTCTGGAGAAGCGGCTCGATCTCGATCTGACCGTTCTTCGCGAAGCCCTCGCCACCGAGGGTGCGTTCGATGGCGCCGAGCAGTACATCGGTGTTCTGTATGAGGGGACGTGCACGCTTTTCGACCATCTATCGGAGGATGGGTTGGTCTTCGTGGAGGATCCGCCCGCTTTCGAGACGACACTTGAAGGGGCCACAGAGCGTATTGAAAAGGCCGCGAAACGACAGAAACCCCGGCGTGAAGAGCCCGAACCCCTTCCGGCATCGGAAGTTGCGGTTACGGTGGGTTCGGTCGAGCGTCATCTGGCTACGCGAGCACGAGTCGACAACGAGGCCCTCGGCGCTACGTCCGACAGTCTCGATTTTGGTGGAATCACGGGAAGGAACTATGAGGGTCACCTGCCAGTTCTGGAGGAAGACCTGACCCGACTCTGGCGGAACGGATACGATCTGGTTCTGCTGTGCGAGAGTCAGGGACAGAAGGCCCGGATGGAGGAACTGCTCGCAGAATCTGCAGCGAGTTTGTCGATCGACATCGGCAGTCTGCATTCGGGATTCATTTTCCCCGCTGGAAAAGTGGCGGTCACGAACGACCATGAAGTCTACAGCCGACACCGTCGCCAACGCCGATACCGACGGTTCAGTGAAGGCGCACCTATCAAGAGCATCACCGCTCTCCAGAAGGGTGACTTCGTTGTGCACGTGGACCACGGGATCGGCCGGTATGCGGGGCTGGATCGCCTGTCGGTGGATGGCATCAGCAGGGACTGCCTGACTCTGTCCTACCGGGAAGGCGACCGCGTGTTCGTTCCCGTCGACCAAATGGACCGGGTTCAGAAGTACTCCAGCCAGGAGGGTGCGGCCCCGATTCTTAGCAAACTCGGGACGGCAGCGTGGGAACGGATAAAAGAGAAGACGAAGAAGGAAATTTTCAAGATGGCGACCGAACTCGTCGCCCTGTATGCCGAACGAAAGGCCAGGCCGGGAACGACCTTCACAGCGGATGGGCCGCTGCATCTCGAGCTGGCCGCTTCGTTTCCGTTCCAGGAGACACGCGACCAGATGAAGGCGATCGACGACGTGCGGGATGATATGGAGGCGTCATCACCCATGGATCGGCTGATCTGTGGTGACGTCGGATATGGGAAGACCGAGGTCGCTGTCCGCGCCGCCTTCAAGGCCATCAGCGATGGGAAGCAGGTCGCGGTGCTGGTTCCGACGACCATCCTCGCACAGCAGCACGGACGCACGTTCGAGGAAAGGTTGAGCGAGCTCCCCGTCAAAGTCGACGTGCTGTCGCGGTTCCGAACGAAGGCCGAGCAAACGAGAGTTCTCGACGGGGCAAAGACAGGGCAGGTCGATGTTCTGATCGGAACTCATCGGCTTCTGTCGAAGGATGTGGAGTTCAAGGATCTGGGTCTGCTGGTGGTCGACGAAGAACATCGATTCGGTGTCAGGCACAAGGAGAGACTGAAGCAGATGCGTCGCCTGGTGGACGTTCTGACGCTGACTGCGACCCCGATCCCCAGAACGCTCCACATGTCGCTGATGGGGGCCCGCGACATGTCGATTATCGAAACGGCACCTAAAGAACGTCTGCCCATCCACACGGAAATTCAGGCTTTCTCCGAAGAACATATCGCTGAAGCCATTCTCCGGGAGATCGACCGGGGCGGACAGGTTTACTTCGTGCACAACCGCGTCCAATCGATCCATTCGATGAAGGAATTCCTGGAGCGACTCGTTCCACAGGTTCGGTTCGGGGTGGGCCACGGCCAAATGGCCGAACGAGAGCTCGAGAAGGTGATGGTCGACTTCATGGAGCGGAAATACGATTGTCTGATTTCGACCATGATTATCGAGTCGGGTCTCGATATCCCGTCGGTCAATACCCTCATCGTCAATCGTGCCGATCGGCTCGGGCTCGCGCAGCTGTATCAGCTCAGAGGCCGGGTGGGGCGATCCAATCGTCGAGCGTATGCGTTTCTGCTGATTCCATCGTGGAAGTCACTGCGGAAGCCGGCCGTTCGGCGCCTGCGAGCGATCGAGGAGTTTTCCGACTTGGGCTCCGGTTTTCACATTTCCATGCGGGACATGGAAATCCGGGGTGCGGGAAACCTCTTGGGCGCGCAGCAACACGGGCACATTTCCGCGATCGGTTTCGACATGTACTGCCGGTTACTGGACGAGGCCGTGAACGAAATCAAGGGGGATGAGGTGGAACTCACCGTCGACCCCGACATTCAAGTCAGTGTCTCGGCTTTTATTCCGGATGACTATGTGGCCGACGCAGACGAGAAAATGAGTTTCTACCAGCGGCTGGGCGAGGCGCGACAGACGGTGGAGGTCCTCGCAATCGAAGAGGAGCTCGAAGATCGGTTCGGAAAACTTCCTGAACCAACCGCCTCTCTACTCGACACGCTTCACCTTCGTCTGCTATGCCGTCAACTCAAGGTCGAAACGTTGAATGTGGGACCGACGATGTCGCTGACGTTCTTACCCGACAAGGTTCTGGAACGGGAAGACGTAGAGCGGATGATCAAGCAGTCACCGCAGCCCTTACAGTTTCTTCTGGGAGAAGCGGCCAGAATCGAAGTGGAGCTCGAAGGGAACTACGCAGCGCGGAGGGTCGCGTCGGCCAAAAAGGTATTGATGAGCCTGATATGAAACCCTATATTTTGGTCGTGATATCGACGGAACTTTTTGATCTTAAGGGAGTTAGGACGATTTTATCAATCGCCTCGAGACGCTGGACGCGTGCCTTCCTCGTGGCGTTCATCGGTCTCCTTCCGGCTGCCTGTCGAGACACGCCTTCCGGCGATCCGCTCGCCAAAGTCGGTGAGTCCTATCTCACTTCACAGGCTCTCGACTCCCGGATTCCGGTTCAGATGGCAGGTCGGCTTCACCCCTCAGACCGGCGCCGCCTCGTTGACGCGTGGGTCGACGAGCAGCTGCTTTATGAAGAAGCCGTCCGGCTGAAGCTGGATGAAGATGTTGCGCTTCAACAGCAAATCGAGCAGGCAAGACGAGACCTTCTGACCGCTGAGCTCCTGGAGCGGACCTACCTGAAGAACGCCGACCTGACCGAAGAAACAATTCAACAACACTACCTCGAACATCAGGACGATTTTGTCCGGGATCGTCCCTCGCTGCGCGCGCGCCACATCCTGGTGGCGAGTCGATCCGATCTGGGGCGGGTCAGAAAACGACTCGAGAGCGGAGAACTATTCGATCAGGTCGCCCGCGAGGAATCGATCGACGAATCGGCAGAACGGGGGGGCGATCTGGGATACTTCTCGGAAGACCGTGTCGACCCCGCATTCTGGTCGACGTGCGCCGAGGCGAAGGTCGGGCGCCCCGTGCAGGCTCGAACCCACCTGGGCCACCATCTGATCGAAGTGCTGGATCGGAGGGAAGCCGGCATCGTGCGGGATCTGCTCGAAGCGAGAGGCGAAATCCGCCAGCGCATCCTGTCTTCCCGTCGCGAGCGTGCCAAGCAGGATCTGCTCGACGCGATTCGAAACCGTGTGCCGGTCACAGTTTTTGAAGATGCCCTGACACCCGACGAGAGCTGATGTGAGACGACTCCTTCTGATTCCTCTTCTTGTCTGCTTGGCGGCCCACAGTTATGCCCAGCCCCGCCGTGAGCTGGCTGACGAAATCGTCGCGGTCGTCGATCGCTCGATCATCCTTCGTTCCGACATCCTCACTCAGATGGCAATGGTCGCTCTTCAGCAGGGACTCTCCCGCCAGGATCTTCTAGCCGGTCAAGGCGAGAAGATCTTTCTCGAGATTCTCGAGAACCTGATTCAGGAGCAGCTATTGCTGGCTAAGGCCAAAGAGGACAGCGTCGAAGTTCCGCGGGACGTGATCGAGGAACGGGTACGCGGACGGATTCGAGAGATGAAGGAAGAATACGGGTCGGCCGCGTTTGTGAGGCAGCTTCAGGACGAAGGTCTGACGGAGCGGGAGGTTCGAGATCGACTCCGGAAACGTTTCCGGAAGGAGATGATCCGCCAAATCATGTATGGTCGGATGGTCCAGGAAGTGACGGTTACCCAGCGCGACCTCCAGGACTACCGAACGTCGAACGAAGGCCGCCTCCCGCCCATCTACTCACTCAGTCACATTATGGTTTCACCCGTACCCTCCGCAGATCGGGAAGAGGAAGCTCGCGAGAAGATTGAGGTCATTCTGGAACGCGCCCAACAGGGAGAAAACTTCGCCGCCCTTGCTCGCGAATATTCGGAGGATCCCGGGAGCGGCCCGAACGGCGGTGATCTCGGTTTCTTCGGACGTGGTGACATGGTTTCCGAAGTCGAGAATGCAGCCTACGCTCTTCGGCCTGGCGAGATCAGCGGCGTCGTGAAGAGTGATTTCGGGTTCCACGTACTCAAGCTCGAGGAGGTATCGGGCGATCGGATTCGGGCCCGGCATGTTCTGATCAAGCTGGAAGCTTCCGAAACCGATGTGACAGCGGCCTACCAGAAGGCTCTCAGGTTGCGGGAGCGGATCCAGTCCGGGGAGCCCTTCGCCGAAGTCGCTCGTGAAGCGTCCGATCACGATGAAACAGCAGTGAATGGAGGCGTGCTGGGGAGCTATACCCTGGAAAACCCTCCTCCCGGATTCGCCGCGGTCATCGGAACGATGTCGCTTGGAGATGTGAGCGTCCCTGTTCAGACCGAATTTGGGTGGCATCTGGTTCGTGTCAACGACGAAGACGCCGAACTCGAGGAATTGGTGAGGCAGTCGAAGATTCAGGATCTGTTCGATCGGGTGATGGCCGAGACGCGGGACAAACTCCACGTCGACATTCGCTTGCCCTGAGGTCCGCCGTGCGTCTGGATCTGTTTCTCAAGAAGTGTTTTCTCATCAAACGTCGGTCCGATGCGAAGCGCGCTTGTGACAATGGAATCGTGAAGATCGACGATCATGTGGCGAAAGCTGGCCGTGACGTGGTACCCGGACAGCGTATCGCGATCGCGTTTCTCGATCGATTCCTGGAGGTCGAAGTGATCGCGCTGCCTACAGGCAACGTCGCAAAGGGACACGCCCATCGCTATCATCGGATCCTTCGGGACGAGCCCCGCGACGTTTCCGATTTCTGAAGGCTCTGACGAGAAAACATGTCTTCCCGGTCAGCCCCACGCGACAGGCTGACCTTTTTCATTTTAGAGCGACTTGTTCTGCTTCAACTTCCTGGTGGATGTTTTGAAAACCGAATCGACCGACTTCGAAACACCTTACCACGCGCTCGCATCCATCTATGACTATGTCATGCGGCATGTCGACTACGTCCACTGGGTGGACTACGTGGAGTCGCTCTTCGTTCGGCACGACGTCGTGGCCCAGACAATTCTGGACATTGCGTGCGGGACAGGGTCACTGGCAATCGAATTGAAAAAACGAGGGTATCGAACGGGAGGGGTCGATGGATGTGGTCCCATGCTGGAGCAGGCCAGAACCAAGGCGGCCGAATCCGGTTTCGACATTCCTTTCCACCACCAGGCCTTCCTGGAGATCGAAGGTTTCAAGCCGCACGACGTCGCCGTTTGTCTCTACGACAGCATGAATTATCTCATGTCTCTGGAAGACTTTGCGGAAGCGCTCGATCGCATTCACGAGACAGTCTACCCGGGGGGTGTGTTCATCTTCGATCTGTGTACCGAGGCGAATTCGGTTCGGTATTTCAGCGACCTTCGAGAACGGGAGAAGGGAGACGGGTTTACCTACTCACGTCACAGCTACTACAACGACGGCATTCAATACAACGACTTCGAGATCACATTTAAGGATCCGAAGCGTGTCGTGAACGAACGACATCGGCAACGAATCTATGCGCTGTCAGATATCGAGCCGGTTCTCGAAGCCTCGCCCTTCCGGGTGGAGGCAACCTACGACGGTTTCGGTTTCCGGCCCCCGAACAGTCACACCGACCGGGTTCACTTCGTACTCCGAGCCTGACCGTGGTTGAACTCCAACACGTGTGGGTAGAACGCGACGGGCGGGCTCTGCTCCAGGATGTCGACTTTGAAGTGGATCGCGGAGAGTTCGTCTACGTGCTAGGGTCGACGGGGTCGGGGAAGACAACGCTGCTGCGTCTGCTGATGTTCGAGGAACGTCCCACGCGTGGAGTGGTTTTCGTGGGAGAATTCGATTCTTCGAATTTAGCGGAGCGAGACATTCCCGACGTTCGACGGCGGGTGGGCATGGTCTTCCAGGATTTCAGGCTGCTACGCGATCGGACCGTGTTCGAGAACGTCGCTTTTGCACTAGAAGTGACCGGCCACCCCAGACGAGAAGTGAAACAACGTACCTTGTCGCTATTGGCGAACGTGGATCTGTTGCACCTGCGTGACGCGCTGCCGTCCTCTCTTTCCGGTGGTGAGCAGCAGCGAGTGGCTATTGCGCGTGCGATGATCAACGAGCCGTTCATCCTCCTTGCCGACGAACCGACGGCCAACCTGGATCGCGAATCGGCGGACGGTGTCCTGGCGCTCTTCAGCGAAATGAACGTTCGGGGAACAGCTGTGCTGATGGCGACGCATGACCATTCGATCGTGGAACGACATCCTCGCCGGTCGATC
The DNA here is from genome assembly GCA_002433075.1 of Latescibacteria bacterium UBA6620. Taxonomy (GTDB): domain Bacteria; phylum Latescibacterota; class UBA2968; order UBA2968; family UBA2968; genus UBA6620. The sequence goes on along the minus strand of DJHM01000048.1, from coordinate 175,006 downwards.
CGCCTGGAAGACGGTCGCCTGGTGAACGTGGAAGGGGTCTGAATCGTGTCGATTGGACGCGCCGTGCGCGAAGCCACACTGGCACTCTACAGAACGGGAACCGTGGGGGCCCTTTCCTGTCTGGCCATTGGGGCCTCGCTGCTGCTGATCGGCATGTTCGCTCAATTGCTCGATGGGGCACGTCTGACGGCCGCGTCTTTGAAGGACCGGATCGAAGTCGAAATCTATCTGCGGGACGGCGCCACACGACGCGCGGCCACGGCATTGGCCGAGGATCTTCGGTCGCTCGACGGAGTTCGAACCGTCGACTATATCGATAAGGCTGCCGCGACCGAAGAATTCGAGGCAATGTTCGGGAAAGATCTCCTGTCGGCACTTTCAACCAACCCCTTACCGGCTTCTCTTCGGATCGGATTCGAGCCCGACGCCTCGGTTCGATCGGCGGCTGAAGCGGTCTCGGCCCTGGCCGCAGATCATCGTGATGTCGAGCAGGTCGAGACGGGCGATGCCTGGCTGTCGCAAGTCGAGCGGGTTGTCGATTTAGGGCTTTGGGTGGGGCTGCTGTTGACGACGCTGCTCTGTCTGGCGTGCGGGTTCGCTGTCAGCAACACAGCCAAATTGATGGTACTTGCCCAGCGTGATGCGATCGAAATCATGCGGGTCGTCGGAGCCTCCAACGCGTTCATCCGAACGACTTTTATGATGGGCGGGGGGCTTCAGGGCACGGCAGGTGGTTTTCTGGCCGCTCTGGCGGTGACGATCGGGTCTCCTCTGTGGGCGGCTGCGGTACCGGTCGAGTCAGCGCTATCCACTTCGCTCATTGGTGTCGGGCTGATCGCCCTGGGGGCAATCCTGGGTGTTCTCGGCAGCTGGGCATCTCTGAGCCGTGTGCTGCAGGCCATCGCGTGAAGCGGATACAATCACAAGGACTCGTCCTTATCTGCTGGGCGATGGTGTGCGCCCTTCCCTGGCCGAAGGTGTGGGGTCAGTCCGATCTGAAGCGTCAACTTGAGGCGGAACAAGCCGCGCTCGACAGCCTCGAAATGGAACTTTCCGAAGGGAAAAAAGCCCTCCGAAAAACGTCTGCCGAGAAGCTTACGGTTGTTGACCAGATCGGGGCGATCGAGAAACGTATCGTTGCGACCCGGGGAGAACTCAGGCGACTGCAGGCTCGGGAGACCCAGCTGGCGAGCCGGCTGGGTCGAACATCGCGGAACGTGAAACAGGCAGAGAGGTCGTTGGCCACACGTGAGAAAAATACCGCCGCACGGATTCGGAACACCTACAAACAGAGCCGGCAGAGCCCCCTGGCGATTCTGATGGGGGCCGGGTCCTTCAACGAGGGGATCCGGCGTCTGCTCTACCTCGAGCGCGTCGCGGTCCAGGATCAGGTCGATCTCGAAGCGTTACGCGCGGATCGACTTCGTCTTCACGGAGTACTGCAGCTTAGAAGAGCTCAGCTTGCCCACCAGGCGTCGCTCCTCAAAGGGAAGAAATCGGTCGAACAGTCTCTGAGCGGAGATGCCGAACAGAAATCGAGGCAGCTGGATTGGCTGGCTCGCCAGGAGGGCGTCTACCGAAAGGAAATTCAGCGCGTCGAAACGCACAAAGAAGAACTGGCTGCCCGCATCGGCGAAATTATCAAGGAGATGGAGCGCCGACGTCGCGCTGGCCTCCGGCTCGTCGAGCTTCCACCGTTCGACTTCGAGGCGAAGCGCGGTCATCTCAGACGGCCGGCGCACGGGCGGGTCGTTTCGAAATTCGGGCGCTACCAGAATCCTGAACTGAAGACGTGGACCTTCAATCGGGGCATCGGTATTGCTGCCGCCGATGGCACGGACGTGGAGGCCGTCGCACCGGGCGAAGTCGTTCTGGTCGATTGGCTAAGAGGCTACGGGCAACTCGTGCTGCTTCGCCACCCGGGCGGGTACTTCACGCTCTACGGCCATCTGGCGACCCGAAACGTGCGGGCAGAAGAAATTCTGGACGAGGGTGCAATTCTGGGGACCGTCGGCAGCACGGGTCGTCTGGACGGAAAACCGAGGCTGCACTTTGAATTAATGAAAGGCGAGGATGCTCTCGATCCCGTTCTCTGGCTGGAGGCCCCCTAAATGATCCTGGTCGGTGTCGATATTGGCGGCACGTTCACGGACCTGATCTGCTGGTCTGAGGGATCGCTGCTTTCGGTCAAAGTGCCGTCGACCCCCGACGACTTCGCCCGCGGATTCATGGATGCGCTGGATCATCTCGGGTTTCCTCTCCCGTCGATTGACGAGATTCTTCACGGAACGACGGTTGCGACGAACGCGCTGGTCGAGCGAAAGGGGGCGCGTTGCGGGATGCTGACCACGAAGGGATTCCGTGATGTGCTCGAATTGCGGCGAGCTACTCGCCGTTCGGCCTACGGTCTGGAGCCGAAATTCGATCCCCTGATTCCCCGTGCCCTTCGTCATGAGATTGACGAACGGATTACGCCCTCGGGCGTCGAGCAAGCGGTGGATGTCGAATCGGTTCGCGATCTCACCCGGATCCTTCGAGACGAAGAGGTGGAAGCGATCGTGGTGGGACTGATCCACTCGACTGCAGATTCTTCGAACGAAAACCTCGTGCGCGAGACAGTGGAGTCCGTTTGGCCGGAGGCGATGGTCGTCTGTTCTTCATCCGTGTGTGAAGCGGATACTGAATTCGAACGATTTTCGACTGCAGCCGCGAGTGCGTACGTCGGGCCGATGATTCGTCGGTATCTGGAGAATCTGGACACGGCCCTGTCGTCGAGCGGATGCAATGACCGATTACGCGTCGTGACCTCCGATGGAGGCACAGTCTCCCCCGAGGTCGCCGTGTCATCTGCTGTAAAGACGGCGGTTTCGGGTCCTGCGGCGGGAGTGAGCGGCGCCCGCCATCTTTGTTCGGCAGTCGGGCGCACATCCTTCGTGACGTGCGACATGGGTGGCACGAGCTTCGACGCGTGCCTCGTTGCCGACGGGGTTCCTTCGCTCACAAGAAAGCGTTCGCTCGGTTTCGGCTTGCCGATCGCGGTAGAAATGCTGGATATCACGACCATCGGGGCGGGCGGCGGCTCAATCGCCTGTCCGAACGACGCAGGTGGTGTGGACGTCGGTCCAGATGGTCTGGGTGCGGACCCGGGGCCGGCGTGCTACGGCAAGCAGACGCATCGCGCTGCGGTGACGGATGCGAATGTCGTCCTGGGCCGACTGGGCGATCGCCTTCGTCTGCCTGAAGGTGCACGCACCCTCGACCCGGATGCGGCGGAACGGGTCATCACCGAGCGGATTGCCGGTCCCCTAGGAATCGAGACTGTCGAGGCTGCGGAAGCCATTGTGGATACGATCGATGAGATGATGGCCGAGGCTCTGCGGACCCTCTCTGTCGAGCGGCGGTGCCCCCTCGACGAGGCCGTGCTCGTGGCCTACGGTGGGGCAGGTCCCCTGCATGCCGCCGGCATTGCGGTGGAGTTGGGCATCCCAACGATTCTCGTTCCACCCCGTGCGGGTCTGTTCTCTGCGTGGGGCGGCCTGCTGGCTGAGCAACGGGAAACGCGGTCTTCACGCGTGAACATCCCCGTAGAGGACGCTGCCTTGAAGGAGGCGCACGTTCTGATCGATCAACAGATGAAGTGGGTCGGAACCTCGCTCGGAAGTTCGACGTCCAGTTTGGTTGTTGAAGTCGAGGTTGCCTATCAGGGGCAGATGGCCGGTGTCGCTCTTCACCCACCCTGCGGGTTCGACGCGGGCACTCTGACCTGCCTGTTCGACCGGCGTGCAGGACTGGAGGGGCTCGAGGGATCTCGGCTCGAGATTCGAAGGATCTCCACCACGGCCATCGAGGGGTCCGGTCGGGGGGCGATCGAGCAGATGTTGCCCCCTGTGGAGAGTGGTACGGGGGAACCCACCGAGCACCGCATTCTGCGATCGATGGGCACTGAGGTGTCTTGCCCGGTTTTTGACCGCGATGTTCTCAGTGTGTCGTCAGACACAGCGGGCCCGGCTCTAATCGAGGAGGCCGGCGCGACTACTCTCGTTCCGACCGAGGCGACGTTCCGTGTGGACGAGCGAGGGATCCTCTGGGTTCATCTGGGAGGCCCGGTGTGAGTGCTCTCCAACCGATTCGACTCTGGTCGCGCGTACAGGGCGCGATCGACGAAGTCGATGCGGCCTTCCGGGTCCGTGCTTTCGATTCGGCCCTCCATGGGGGCGAGACCGCAGTCGCTCTATTCGGTCCAGCCGGGGCGTCCTGGGCTTCCGGAACGGAGAGTACGCCTTTTCTTACGGCGTTGCTCGGGACGTGGATCCGGGAGACATCTTCTGAGACCGACTCGACCGAGGGTCACGTGATCCTGTCGAACGACCCCTACGTCGGTGGCTGCAGCCTGAGTGACCTGCGCGTCGTGACCGGACTGCAGATCGGGGATCATGGGGTGGCTTGGCTGGCTTCGAGCGGACATTATCCCGATATTGGAGGCCGCGTACCGGGTGGAGTCTGTCCCAACGCGTGGGATATCAGCCAGGAAGGTGTCCGGATTCCAAAGCAGCTGGTGGCTACCGACTTTCGACCTGACGTAGCCGTTGTCGATCTTCTGGCTGCTAACACGAGGCATCCCGATGCTTTTCGGGGTAACCTGCTGGCTCAGATCGCGGCTCTTGCCACCGGTGCACACCGATTGCGTTCGCTTCTGGATCGGTGCGGCCCCACAGCGTTCGTGGAAGCTGTCACACGTGCACGTGAGGAGTCGCAGAGTCTTCTTGTCGACGCACTGTCTTCATTCGTACCGGGGACGTACATAAGTCGCGACCGTCTGGATCCCTCGGAAAACCGACGTCCGTTTCGACTTGTGACGCGTGCGACGGTCGAAAGCGGTCGGATCAAGATCTCATTCGAGGGGTCGGATCTGGTTCCGGGGTCGGGTGCGTGTCCCTTTTCGGCTGTCCGTGCCGGGTGCGAAGCGGGTCTGAGACAACTGCTGCCCGAAGTTCCTTCGTCGGCGGACTTGCACTCGGTGCTGGATTTGCAGATACCGGCCGGCACCTTCCTCGACGCAACGTTTCCGCAGGCCGTGAGCACGGCGAGCGAGATCGCTGGCCGGGTGACGGCGGGAATGGGGGAAGCGCTTTCCAAGGCTGTGCACGGTCGAGGGTCTGCAGCCGACGCTGGAGGCGGGAACCTGATCGTTCTGGAAGGTCTTCATCAGGGCAGACCCTTCTACCTGAGGTTGGCGGTGGGTTCCGGAGGTGGCGCGAGTGGTTGTGGTGACGGGCTGACTAACGTGGGTGCGTCTCCTCGTCGGGGCGCTTTTCCCTCTATCGAAGACCTGGAAAGAGAGTATCCGATTCGGGTCCTGCGATACGAACGTCGCGGGGGCTCCGGTGGGGCAGGACGTTATCGCGGTGGCGACGGCACTCTGATCGAGTTGCGTGTCGAAGCGGATTCTCGTCTGACCCTGTATCTGGATCGAGGGGAGCGGGGTGCGGGCGGGCACTATCGGGGGGCTCGAGGATCGACATCCAGCGTCAAGCTGCACAAAGAGGGTCACTGGGCCCGACCCCCTCGCAAGGTTGAGGGTCTTAACTTGAAACCGGGCGATCGCCTTCGGTTGGAAACGGCCGGTGGCGGAGGCTACGGGCATCCCTACGAGCGCGCGATCCGACTGTTGTCGGATGATCTATCGGCGCAGGTGCTCACTCGTCGAAAAGCAGCGCTCGAACACGGGGTCCTGTTCCGTTCCGACGAGAAACTGGACTACGACTCGGCTGCCACGTTCAAACTGAGAAGTTACCGGCTCACGTCTGCCGATGTCGAAGGGCTCGTGGACGAAATCGAGGAGATGGGATGAGCGCCATCCAGGAGAAATCGTGATGGATCTTGCCCGCGCGGTCGTGTTCTTCGAGTCAGAAGGGCCCTATCTGCTTTCGACTCACGTCCATGCTGACGGAGATGGGATTGGAGCACTGCTGGGCCTGTCCAGCGCCCTTGACCAGCTTGGGAAGCAGAACCGTATCGTGGTGGCTGACGTCGAACCGGATCGGAAATTCGCGTTTCTGGAAGGGTTCGAAAAAATCGAGAGCATCCACGACTACGAGTCGACGGAGGCAGTGCCTTTCGCTGTGTTCGTGGATACACCGACGATCTCCGCACACCGTGTGGGCAACGTCGCGCGGCTGATCGGCTTCGAAACGCGGACGATGATCATCGACCATCACGCTGGTGGTTGGGAGGAGGGCAACGACCTGTTGATCGACTCGGGTGCGAGCGCGGCCAGCGAGTTGATCTTTCGACTGATTCAAGAGTTTGATGCCGAGATCACGCCCGAGATCGCCACGCAGGTCTACGCCGGAATCGCGTTCGACTCCAAGCTCTTCAAGTATTCCCATCCGGAACGAGCCCTGAAAGCGGCGGCCGAACTGGTCGATTATGGGGCGGACCCCACCTGGATCGCGGATCAGCTGTTTGCCCACCAGACGTTCGAGACGGTCAAGACGCTGGGCATCGCTCTGGCCGGACTGGAGCTGCACGCGGATGGACAAATCGTCACAGTTTCGATCGACCACGAAACCTTCCAACTCGGCGGGGATTTAGACGGGGTTGTCGACCAGGCCATGTCGATCGACGGTGTAGAGGTCGCTCTTTTCTTCAAGGAGCAATCGGCGGGTGTGCACCGTGTCAGCCTCCGGTCCCGGGGGAAGGTCGACGTGAACGCGATCGCCCGGAAATTCGGCGGTGGCGGTCATCAGAACGCTTCGGGGTGCACAATCGAGAAGTCGTTGGGCGAGTCTTTGAAGGAGTTGCTGGACGAGGTGGAAGCGGCGCTTTCTTGATCATGGACCTGATTACTCTCAAGGACTGGACGTCGGAGGAACTACAAGCCACGCTCGATGAAGCGATGGATGTGAAGGATCACCCCGATCTCTACCGGCAGTCCCTCGTGGGTCAGAGTCTTGGTATGCTGTTCCAGAAGACCTCGACCCGCACCCGAACATCGTTCGAGGTGGGCATGACCCAGCTGGGGGGGCACGCTGTCTACCTGGACTGGCGCTCCACGAATTTCACACTTGCCGATATCGGTGATGAAGCTCAGGTGCTTTCCCGCTACGTAGACGGTATCGTGGCCAGAATGATGCGCCACGACGATCTGCTCGATCTGGCTTCGGGCTCCGAGGTGCCCGTAATCAACGGATGTTGCGACCGCTATCACCCGTGTCAGGCGGTGGGCGACCTGCTGACGATCCGAGAGGTTGCCGGAAAGCTGGATGGAGCTCATCTGGTCTATGCCGGAATCCGGAACAATGTGTGTAATTCGCTGATCGCCGCGTGCATCAAAACAGGAGTACGCATCACAGTGGTTGCGCCCGAAGTCAATCCGGCCTCGGACGATCCGGAACTGATGGAGGCAGCTCGCGAATCGGGTTTGTTCGCGGAGACTCTCGACCTGGTGGCAGCGGCCGCCGCCGCAGATTTCCTCTACACGGACACGTGGATCGACATGGAGTTCTTTGAGGACGACAGCTTCCGCGAAGAACGCGAACGTCGGATCGCAGCTTTCACACCTTACCAGATTAACGAATCCCTGCTTGAAAAATCAGACGCCTATGTCATGCACTGCCTTCCTGCGCACAAGGGGTACGAAGTCACCGCGGGCGTCATGGCCTCGGAGCGAAGCATCGTCATCGATCAGGCCGAGAATCGGTTGCACGCCCAGAAAGCCATTCTGATGCGAAGCATGGGAGCGTAGCTTGAGCGAGCCGCCGATCGAACTCGATGCGGCGTTGACCGAGAAGATCAGAACTCGCACGGTGTCCGTCGCGGTAGTGGGTCTCGGATACGTGGGACTGCCCATGGCAATCGAGCTGGGCAAGGCGGGGTTCCACGTGATCGGGGTGGACGTGTCGGCGAGCAAGGTCGAGACCATCGAGGCCGGCAGGTCCGACGTGGGGGATGTCCCGGATTTCGAGGTCGCCGGGCTGAAGTCCGTGGGCAAGCTGCGTGCGACGGTCGACTACGCGGAAGTCGCAGAAGCCGACGTTGTCATTATCTGCGTACCAACCCCCCTTCGTAAAACACGAGATCCCGACATCTCCTACATCCTGAGCGCGTGTCGAGGCGTTCGGGAACAGCTTTCCGCAGGCCGCCTTGTGATTCTGGAAAGCACGACGTTTCCCGGAACGACCGAGGAAATTGTCCGTCCGATCCTTGAAGAAAACGGACTTTTGGTCGGGGAAGATCTCTACCTCGCCTATTCTCCGGAACGCATCGATCCCGGCAACACTGTGTACACGCTGACGAACACTCCCAAGGTGGTGGGAGGATCGACTCCCGTCTGTACGGAGATGGCAGCGGCGTTTTATGGGGAAGTGATTGCCGACGTCGTGACCGTTTCGTCCACGCAGACGGCAGAGATCACGAAACTCCTGGAGAATACCTATCGGAGTGTGAACATCGCGCTGGTGAACGAAGTCGCGCTGATGTGCGACCGCCTGGGGATCGATGTCCGGGAAGTGATCGACGCAGCGTCCACAAAGCCTTACGGATTCATGCCATTCTATCCGGGGCCCGGGCTTGGCGGACACTGTATCCCCGTGGATCCGCACTACCTGGCGTGGAAACTCCGAATGCTCGATTTCAGTTCGCGATTCATCGAGCTGGCGAGCGAGGTCACCCGAAGTATGCCGGGCTACGTCGTTTCGAAGGTCTCCGATGTTCTGAACCTGTTCGAGCGATCCGTGAAGCGCTCCCGAATTCTTGTAATGGGTGCGACCTATAAACCGAATGTGGGCGACATCCGGGAGTCGCCCGCGCTCGACATCATTGAAATGCTTTGCCAAAAGGGTGCGCACGTCAGCTACCACGATCCGTATGTGCCGGAGCTGGCTGTCGATGATTTGTAAATGACCTCGGCGGAATTGTCCGAGTCAACGGTCGGCGATGTGGATTGCGTCGTGATCACGACGAACCACGACAGCTACGACATCCAGTGGATCGTGGATCAGGCCCGGTGCGTGTTCGATACCCGCAATGCCACACTGGGTACGGAGCGCGCGGTTGGAAAGGTGTTCAAGCTGTAGCTATCTAGGCGGGAAAATTCTCCGCTTCCTTCGAATTTCTTCCGGTAGGAGCGTCCATGTGTGGGATTGTCGGATATGTCGGTGGACGAACGGCAGCGCCCATCCTGCTAAACGGACTCCGGAGGCCGGAATACCGCGGTTACGATTCGGCCGGGGTGGCAACGATTCACGAAGATACGGTGAGCGACCTCAAGACTGTGGGCAAGGTCGCGATCCTGGCCGAGTCCCTCGATGCCAAGCCGCTCGAAGGCACGATCGGAATCCCACACACGAGATGGGCCACCCACGGACGCCCGAGTGAGCGGAACGCCCATCTGTATTTCGACGCGAGTCATCGTATAGCGGTTGTCCACAACGGGATCATCGAAAATCACGTCGCCATCCGTCAGTTTCTGGAGGGGCAGGGTATCGCCTTCCAGAGCGAAACGGATTCCGAGTCGATCGCTCAGATGATCGGCTTTTTCTTTGACCAGACGGGTGACTTTGTGGCCAGTGTGCGGCAGGCTGTTCGGGACGTTCGGACTTGCGGTACTCTGTTCGGAAGTCCCCCACACCCTGGTCGCGGTCAGGCGGGGAAGCCCGCTTCTGGTCGGGGTCGGAGAGGGCGAGTACATCGTGGCTTCAGACGGTGGTGCCATCGTCGAGCACACGAATCGTGTGGTCTACCCGGACGACGCTTGGAGGTCTCGTCGGCTTGGACCGCGACCTGGCTCGCACCCGTCGTATTCTGTTGACGGGATGTGGGACCGCCTGGCACGCAGGGCTGATCGGGGAGTATCTGTTCGAAGAGCTTGCACGCGTGCCGGCGGAAGTGGAGTACGCGAGCGAGCTGCGCGATCAGCCAGTCGGGTGAAACGGCGGATACGCTGGCCGCGCTTTGCGAGGTGAAGATGAAGAGGGCGTTGGCGTTCGGTGTGGTGAACGTCGTGGAATCCACTCTGTCGCGGGAAACGGATGCCGGCGTTTATCTCCACGTGGGTGCCGAATCGGGGTGGCGAGCACGAAGGCGTTTACGGCGCAGGTCGCGGTACTGGCGATGATTGCGACCGATCTTGGCCGCCGCAAGAATCTTTCGGCAGAGCGAACGGCGGAAGTTCTGGAAGCCCTTTCCGCGATTCCTGATAGGGTCACGCAGGCGCTGGAAACCGAAGCGCAGATCCAGGCGCTGGCCGAGCGGGTGATGGCAAGGCGGAAGAAGACCATGACCGATGCGGAAAAAGAGGTCTTCCTGTCGGTGACGAAGCAAGCGCTGGCGGTTGAAAGGTAGCCAGCGCTGGATGAGATCTGGGACGAGTACTAAGCAAGTGACCAATGACCAGTATCCAGTTGACCAATAACCATGTCCAGCCTGCCGCGCCGAAGCTTTAGCGGAGGCGGGTCATAGCGGATAGAAGGTAGGGTCGTGTGCGGATTCTGATTACGGGCGGCGCGGGGTTCCTCGGGTCGCATCTTTGCGAATTCATGCTGGCCGAGGGGCACGAGGTGGTCGCGATGGACAACCTTCTGACCGGGCGGGTGGACAACATCTCCCACCTGATCGGACAGGAGGGGTTCACGTTTCTCAACTACGACGTGACCAATTTCGTCCACGTGCGGGGTGAACTGGACTACATCCTTCACTTCGCGAGTCCGGCGAGTCCGAAGGATTACCTCGTCCATTCCATTCACACGATGAAGGTCGGCTCCCTTGGAACCTACCATTGCCTCGGGTTAGCAAGGGTGAAGCAGGCAAAGTTCTTCCTGGCCTCGACGTCGGAGTCGTACGGGGACCCTCAGGTTCACCCCCAACCGGAGTCCTACTGGGGGAACGTCAACCCCATCGGGGTGCGAGGGGTGTATGACGAGGCCAAGCGATTTGCTGAAGCGATGACGATGGCCTACCATCGCGAGGTCGGTATCGACACTCGCATCATCCGGATCTTCAACACGTACGGACCCCGGATGCGTATGGACGACGGGCGCGCCATTCCTACGTTTATCTCGCAGGCCCTTCGCGATGAAGAAATCACCATCTTCGGGGACGGGGAGCAGACGAGAAGCATCTGTTTCGTTTCGGATCTGGTCCGCGGAATCTACGCGCTGATGCAGGCGGAATATCACGAGCCGGTCAACGTCGGGAATCCCTCGGAGATGTCGATGCTGGAGCTGGCAGATCGGATCATCAAGATCAGCGAGAGCAAGAGCGAATTGAAGTTCCTGCCCCCAATGAAGGATGATCCGAAAATTCGCCAGCCCGACATCTCGCTTGCCCGGGACCTGCTGGGCTGGCAGCCGGAGATTGCGCCCGATGAGGGGCTGCGGAGGACGATCGAGTGGTTTCAAGCGGAGAAGGAGGGTGGGGGGTAAGATGGGGGCGATGAGAAACGACTCTACAAACGCGACCACTTTGACGGCACGGTTGTGGGCATCGTGCCTGATTTTCACTTCCAGTCGCTTCACGAACTTGTTTGGCCGCTGATTATCAACCCGGACTATTGGGCATGTCCTGCTGCGTGTCCGGGACAATCGTCTGCGCGAGGCGCTCGCTTTTTGCGAAGAGGTATCGATCCGCACCGGATATCGTGTTTCGTTATTCATTCCAGGATGAACGAACCGAGAACGTCTATCGGGCGGAGAAGCAAATCGCTGCGCTGTCCGTTGTGTCGGCGAGTCTGGCCATCTTTGTCGGGTGTCTGGGTCTGCTTGGGCTGGCAGCCTTCGCAACTGAGCGTCGATTGAAAGAAATCGGGATTCGTAAGGTTCTGGGAGCCTCTGTGACACGAATTCTGGGTCTGCTTTCTGGCGAGTTCATCGGCTTGCTGATTCTGGCGAACACCATCGCGTTACCGATCGGTTACGTACTATCTCGATCGTGGCTGGAGACATTTGTATTCAGGGTCGATCCAGGCTTCCTCACACCGCGAGCGCGAATCCGGTTGTTGCCCTGAGAGCCGATTAGGGTGCCTTCGTTGACCGGGGAAGGTGAAAACCATACTTTTAGTGAAGAAGTGAAGAAGAAGGGTATCTTCACCTTGTGGGGGCGATCAGGCTTCGACGGGGGCGGGGATGCGAAAGCTGCGTGTCGAGGTCCCACATACCTCGTTAATCCGTGGACAAAAACGCAACTGCGGACGATCACTCGTACGCAATGGCTGCCTAACTAACCCTTAGGAACAGCCCGTTCCGCTGGGCCTCGCCTGTGTGGCCCTACCGGGGCGCCGACTAGAGCAGGCTAGCACGTGGTCCTCCGCTGGAGGGATTGCGAGCGAAATTTTCTTCTAGCTGGCGCGCCGTTGACCCAGCCTGCCGGGGCGACGGCGCGCGAGATCAAGTAGGCAGGCTACACACGTAGACGCGGTCGCAGAAGCGCTTTCGGACGCGGGTTCGATTCCCGCCGCCTCCACCAGCCTTCGCTCACCTGGCGGTGAGCTTCGGCTCGGCAGGCCAGCGCGTAAAGTATCAATCGAGAGAAGCCGGGTGCCTCGCCATAGCCCGCAGGGCGACGGCGGATGTTCGCCCTGGTCGCGCTCCTACGATCTGAGTCTGATCCCCATCGAGAGCCAAATCGATGGGGATTGTCTATGTAGTGTGTATATATCCTGAACAGCCTGACATATCCGGAGAAATACTATGTGGGTTTTACTACCGACTTAGGAAAGCGGGTGGCAATTCACAATCAAGGAGGATGTCCTCATACGGCAAAAGGCCTACCGTGGAAGGTGAAGACCCATTTAATGTTCGAGAATGAGCGAACAGCCCGTCGTTTCGAGAGATATCTCAAAACTGGTTCCGGTCGTGCCTTCGCAAAGCCGCATTTCGAGTAATCGATCGGATCATTGCCGGATTACAACGCCCGTCGTTTTCCACACGACGGGCGCTCTTGTTTGTGGGGATGTGGTAATTCACGTTACCTTGTCATTTGCGAAAACTTCAACGCCCAGGGAGCGGCATGGCCAGTGTGATCATCACAGGTGGAGCGACGGGGATTGGGGCGGCTTCGGTTCGGAAGTTCGCGTCGGATGGGTTTGATGTCGCCGTTCTGGACGTCAATGGGGAAGCCGGAGAGGCTCTGGTAGCTGAGGCGTTCTCGGGATCGGTGCGCTTTTTCGAGACGGACGTCAGGATTCGATCGGCCGTAGACGCTTCTGTCGATCGAGCGGTGGCGGAGTTCGGTACCCCCGATATCCTCTTTGCCAACGCCGGGATCCAGAAGCTGGCGAGTATTTTCGAGATGCGGGACGAAGATGTGGACGCCATCATCGATATCAACCTGAAGGGCGTTCTCTACACAGTCGCGGCTGTTGCGCCCCATATGCGGGAAGCCGGACAAGGCAACATTGTGCTGATGGCATCCGACCAGGCGTTGGTCGGAAAACAAGGGTCCATCGTGTATGGGGCCACAAAGGGCGCGGTTGCCCAGCTGACGAAGAGTCTGGCTGTCGAACTTGGCCCACTGGGTGTTCGCGTGAATGCGGTCTGCCCGGCAACGGTGAAGACGCCGCTCACCGAGAAGGTGTTCGAGTGGCTGGCCGACAAGAACTTCGGAGGAGACGTGGATGCGGCGTGGGCGGCGGAAGCGGAATCTCTGCTCGTGGGCCGGGTCGCGGAACCTTGGGAGATCGCAGAGGTGGTATACTTTTTATCTCAACCGACATCCTCCTTCATGACCGGCGCTCTCGTACCGGTGGACGGGGGGTTGACGGCCCAGTAGTCGCGTGGCGGGGCGTCGAAGACCTTGGTCAACGAGGAAGACTGATGCGCAAGGATATCCATCAGATCTTAGACGAGCTTCAGACTGTATTTGGAGCAGGCGCCGGATGCGAGGGACCCCTGTCTGTGAGTGGAGCCGGGATTCGACTGACGGGTGTGGACCTTCGGCCCAAGTTGCTTCCGGAGCAGGTTGCTTTCCTGCTGGATGCATTAAGCATGTTCGGGATCGTGACGATCCCGGGTCAGGATCTTGAAACCTTCTCTCTCGCTCACTTCGAGCGGTTCGCGAATCACTGGGGGGCGCCGGTTCCGCATCCCAACAACTTTATGCGAGGGGGAAAGCCGGCGCAGTCGGACGGAGCAAGCGATGGGGAGATCGAGTGGATTCCGTTCGAGAAGAGACGCGTGTCCTCCGTCAATCGCGCTTTCCCGGGCCAGTTGGCGTGCCTGGCGCACGAGTCGCCGACCGTTCTGGTGGTTTCCAACATCAAAGAGGATACGAGCGGACCCGTGACCGTCGGACAGGGCGGGTCCTGGCACACCGATATTGAATACGAACCGCTGCCGATCTACGTGTCGATGTTCCTAGTCCACAAGTCACCGGTCGCCCGGGGCTCGAACGGGTCGTGGGTCGAGGGTCCGGACGACCCCGATACCCTCAAGCCCTATCTCGAGGGTTCGGAGGATGAGCTGATTCGACGGAGGAAGCGTCTTCCCTTGAATGGGGAAACGGCTTTTGCCGATACGGCAGCAGCGCTGGCAGCCCTACCTGAATCAGAGCAAGCAGAACTGGGACGGGTACAGATCCGACGCCGATTGAACGAAGGCGACGAGGGATGGCTCGCCCCGCTGGTGCGAACGAATCCTCGGTCAGGAATCAAATCGCTGCACAGCCCGATCTGGGCCTCGAGACCGCGCGTCAGACCGCCCGTCGAGTTGGACGGGATGACGATGGATGAATCGCGAGTCTTTCTGGATCGATTGGAGTCGCACGTACTCAAGCCGGAGTTTCGATATGACCACCTCCACGCTCCTGGGGATGTGACGTTGTGGGACAATTACATGACGCTCCACAATTCACCACCCATCAAGTCGAACATCGATTCGCTGGACGATGCGAGGTTGTTGTATCGATTAAGCTGCAAGGGAGAGCCTGTCCAGACACTGCCCAGGAAAGATCTGGCGGACTGGCTCGACGCTCATATCTCCGGCGGATACACGACACCGGATGAAATCCTGGACGTTTCATGAGCGGTGCGATTGAACCTCGGTTGGGATCCACGAATGCGTGCTTTGTCATCCTGTGCCGAAAAACAGCCGTAGGAAACACCGTTCTAATTGAAGGAGGACACTCATGAGAATCGCCGTAACGGGCGCCACCGGGCTTGTCGGATCCGAGCTGGTTCCTGAACTGTCGACGGCAGGGCACGATGTGATTCGACTCGTACGCAGAGGCCCTGGAGAAGGCGAAGGACACTGGAATCCGGCATCCGGGATCGAACCGAGCGCCCTCGAGGGAGTCGAAGCGGTCATCCATCTGGCCGGAGAGAACATTGCAGAAGGCAGATGGACCTCTGACAAGAAGGCTCGCATTCGGGACAGTCGTGTGGAAGGTACTGCTGCTGTCGCCCGGTCAATCGTTGGAATGGAGAACGCGCCTTCGGCGTTGATCTGCGCATCCGCCATTGGACACTACGGCGACCGGGCTGACGAAGAGCTTGTTGAGGACAGCGGGCCGGGGGAGGGGTTTCTGCCGGAGGTGTGTCAGGCCTGGGAGGCTGCGGCGGATCCCGCGAGGGAAGCGGGTATTCGGGTTGTCCACCTTCGCTTCGGTGTCGTGCTGAGCCCGAAGGGAGGCGCGCTGGCGAAGATGATGACGCCGTTCAAGATGGCCGTTGGCGGACGTATTGGAAGCGGTGACCAGTATATGAGCTGGCTGTCGATCGAGGATGCGTCCGGGATGATTCTTCACGGGTTAAATACGTCCGAGCTTTCAGGTCCCGTAAACGCGGTGGCCCCGGAGCCGGTCACGAATGCAGAGTTTACGAAGGCACTGGGCCGCGCGGTACACAGACCGACGATCTTTCCGATGCCCGGATTCGCCGCGAAACTGGCGTTCGGTGAAATGGCGGAAGCACTTGTCCTTGCGAGCACGCGAGTTCTTCCGAAGCGACTCGAGGAAACCGGCTACACCTTCCGTCATCGTACGATCGATCAGGCGCTGGGAGATATGATTCGTTAGGAAGCTGCGCCGACTCTACTCCGTTTCGGGCCGGCCGCGAAGAATTCGGATGACATCATCGAGGTTCTGACGGATGGTCCGGAATTCGACGATCAGGAGGGTGACGGCGAAAGCGGCGAGAAGGGCCCCAGCGCGCACAATGATATGGGCCGTCGATGATCCCAATGGCGACGCGAGCAGGGCATCGGCTCCGATCATGGCTGAGATGCCGATCGCTGGAGGCAACGCGATGCGGCTCCACCTGACGGCAATGACCGCCCGTAGCCGGAGGGCGAGCGTGATGATTCCGATGACGGCGACGGTCCCGACCGCATAGGCGACACCCCTCACACCCCAGGTTGCCGCTCCAAAGGGCAGCAGGACCAGACCCGCGGTTGCCTGCAGCGCCATTGCGCTCGCAGCTTGTTTTGTGCGGCCGACCGCCCACAGCAGTCCGTAGCACTCCTCGAATAATGGCCGGAAGACAGCGAAGACTCCCAACCAGACGAGGATGGGGGCTGTATCCGCCCACGCCCCGCCGAACACTCTCACGACTTCATCGGACATCAGGACGAGCAGGATGGCGACGGGTGTTGCCACCCGGACGATCAAGCTGGCCATTCTCGTGAAGAAGTCGGTGAGCCGATCCGGCTCGTTCTGATAGCGAGAGTAAAGGCTGTTTGTGTAGTTGAAGATCATGTGAGCGAGCAAAGCCGTGGGGATCTGCATGAGCCACCACGCGTTCTCGTAGAGCGTGAGATCACGATCGGTCAGCATCCACGCGATCACCAGTTTGTCGAAGTGCCACACGAATATTTGCAGGACCCAGCCGCTCCAAATCCATTTGCAGTAGCCGATCAAGCGACCAGCCCAAACTCGATCGATCCGGAACCGTGTCAGGCTGACAGGACGCGTCAGGAGGATGGCGCCGACAGACAGCACGGTGTATACGACGGACAGGGTCGAGAAGTTGCTCCAGCCTCCGATCACCAAAGACCATTCTTCAAGACCTGTGTGGGCCGCGTAGAGTGCGGCGGCGAGAGCGAGGATTGTGCACAGACCGTGGATTGCGGACAGGCGACCGAACTCGAAATCTTTCCGGAGCGAGAATTCGGAGGTGTTGGAAATCCGCTTGAGGAAGTAGAGGCCTGCGAGGATAAGGAGTACGCCCGACCCCCACGTGTGAGCGGCCGAATCCGTCCAGTAAAGCGTGAGCGAGAGCAGGCCGTTCAGGAGAATCAGGCCGAACCCGAGAAGAACGTTCAGGGTGTAATGGGTGGCTTTAAATTCATCGATCTGGTCCTGAAAATGAAGGAGCGCCCAGCCCAGGCCCTCAGTGCAGTTGGCGAGCATGAAGAAGCTGAAGAAGTAGAAAAGCGCGGCATCGAAGGGTTCCAGTCCCAACTCACGCTTCAGGAGGATCGTGAAGACGACACTCCCGATTCTCGCGGCGTAGCCGCCGCCGATCGAGTAGAAGAGGCCGGATAGGATTTTTCTGGGTGTATTCAAGACGATCTCGATGTTCGAAGGACAGTCAGGAGTTCCTTAAACCATAGGCAAAACAGAGAGAGGGTTGAAGGCGAGGTGGAGGGTGTTGCACAAGCCGCACGGGTCAGGTCTTGACACGCGGAGGGGCAGGAAGATATTGGTGGCCGTGGCAACGTGGACGTCCGAGGGGTGTGATGAGCGCAATCGATCAGGCCAGAAAGGCCGTACGTGAAGGCGATGTTGAAACACTCGAAAATCTGATACACGCCGACGCGGAACTCGTTCACCCGACGACAGAAGATAACAGGCGAACACTCCTGCATACGCTGGCGGACTTTCCGGGTTACACCCCTCGCCAGGGTGTTGATCGCGGCAGGGGCAGATGTGAACGCCCGGATACCGCACGAGAAAGTGAAACACAGTCGTGAGACACCACTTCATTGGGCGGCGAGTAACGACGATGTTGCCCTGGCAGAGATTCTGCTCGACGCAGGCGCAGACATCGACGCGGACGGCGGGATCATTCTGGCGGGCATACCTGTCTGGAACGCGGTCATCTTTCGATGTGTGAATGTGGCCCGATGTTTGATCGAGCGAGGCGCGGCCGTAAACCTGATGATCGTTGCGGGGGCTGGCCGGAGAGATCTGCTGGGTCAGTACTTCGATGAACAGGGGCAGGTGGTTGCAGACGCCGGTACGTTGCCGTGCTGGGACGAGCACCGGTACGCCGAATCGGCGTTGAACAGCGCGTTCGGGTTTGCGTGTCGAAACGGCCACGTGACGGTTGCGAAAGAACTGCTCGAATTGGGCGTCGATCCGACGATCAAGAATCCGACTGGCGACACGCCTTTCAAGCAGGCCGAGGAGGGCGCTCACAAAATCGTCATTGCGTGGATGAAAGGACGAGGGATCGAAGAGTGAGGGCCGACGGAACAACGTTCCAGGAGTTTGACTCGTCCGTACGCACCCGGTATGTTCGAGTCGTCCAGCCACGCTCGCTCTGACGCAGGAAAACCGTGCCACGACCCTTCAGCAGCCAGTTACACGACCACCTAATCCCGTGGACGAAGCTGAACTGGCCGGTTGACTGGCCTGCTCTTTTTGGTCGCCAGGCCCAACTGGAAGTTGAGATCGGGTTCGGCAACGGAGGGTTCCTGGCCGATCGTGCTTCTCGGTATCCCAATCGGGATTTCATCGGGATCGAGCGTTCGCTGGCTTCTACGCACCGTATCTTCAAACGGATCGAACGGGACGGCTTGACGAACATTCGAGTCCTGTTGGGCGATGCCGCCTTCGCACTGAATCACCTTTTTGCGCCCGAATCCGTCACACAGGTTTTCGTCAATTTCTCCGATCCCTGGCCGAAGGAACGTCACCACTCACGGAGACTGATCCAGCCGTCGTTTCTCGACCTGGTCGGACGAAGACTGTGCGAGGATGGTCAGGTGACCATCGCGACGGATCACGAGGGGTACGCGCTGTGGATCGAAGACGCCTTCGAGCACCAACGGATGCTCGCGTCTGTGCACGAAACTGTGGCGATCGACCAGATCGAGGGCCGTTCGCCTACGAAGTACGAACAACGAGCGCTCGATGCGGGTGTACCCATCCGTTACTATGAGTGGAAGCGCTGTGCGCCGGTTCACGAGTCGGCGAGGGACGAGAGGATTGAAGAAGTGCCAAACGTCATTCTTGACGGAACGTTCGATGTAGATACGCTGCTTGACGCGTTCGATGGCTCCACGTGGCAGGGAGAACACGAAGGCGTATCAGTGGTCGTTAAGCTCGGTTGTGCTTTTCAAGATCGGGACCGAGGACACGTTCTGATCGAGACCATGGTTCGAGAGGGGGCCTTTGCCCAGCACCTGGCGATCGCACTGATTTATCGCCCTCCCTCTCAGCTTCTGGTTAAGCCCTCGCCCATCGGACATCCCCGACCGACCTGGGGTGTAAAGCAGGCGGTCCAATTCGTGACCCAGACGTTGTGTGTTGCCTGTCCGGGTCTACGTGTGGCTTCATCCACGCTGGGCGAATCGGTGGATGCAGAACCGTTCCGGGCCAGCTGATTCGTGCGGGTCTGTTTTTCCGAGGACTACACTGCACCGCTTCCGGACGGGCATCGGTTCCCGATGGGAAAGTTCGCCGGACTGTATGATATCTTGTGCAGTGAAGGTCTGATTACCAAGAAGGATGTCGTAAAACTAGAGCCGGCGTCGTGGCAGAATCTGGGTCTTGTCCACGGCGCCGACTTTCTGTTTCGACTGCGGCACGGGTTATTGGATCGGACCGCGGAACGTCGTATGGGTTTGCCCTGGACGCGAGCGATCGTGAAGCGGTCGAGGGTCGCGACGCAGGGTACGATTCTGGCCGGACGTCTGGCGTTGGAGGACGGTCTGGCGGCCAATCTTGCGGGCGGGATGCACCACGGATATCCCGATCATAGCGAGGGGTTCTGCGTGTTAAACGACGTCGCTGTCGCTGTGCGCACGTTGCAGCGAGAGAACCGCGTGCGGCGGGTGCTGATCGTCGACCTGGACGTCCATCAAGGGAACGGGAATGCGGCGATCTTTGAAGGAGACGACACGGTGTTCACGTTTTCGATGCACGGCGCCCGGAACTATCCGTTCAGGAAAGAGAGGTCGGACTTGGATGTAGCGCTGGATGACGGCACATCGGACAGTGGCTATCTGGGTGAACTGGAAGCGTGTCTTGACGACGTGATCGATCGAGCATGCCCGGACTTGATCTTCTATCTCGCGGGGGTCGATCCCGTGTCGGGGGATCGTTTCGGGAAACTGGCACTCACACGCGATGGACTGGGGGCCCGCGATCAGCTGGTCCTGGAAGCGGCCCGAACGAACGGGATTCCTTTGGCCATCGTGCTGTCCGGGGGCTATGCGGCGTCGGACATGGAGACAGCCGATTTGCACGCGATTGTTCACAGAGTTGCCGCGGGAGTGGGCGAATGATCCGCACCGGGTTGACCATCCTCCAGGGATTCCGGGACGCAGCGTGAACACGTTTGAGCTCAAAGGCGTATCCAAACGGTTCGGTGAGACGGTCGCTCTCCAGCCTCTGTACCTGGTCGTGGTCGAGGGAGCGACGACAGTCCTGATTGGTCAGAGCGGGTGTGGAAAGTCGACGCTGATTCGAATGATGGTCGGCCTGATAGAACCCGATGCAGGGTCCGTCGTGTTCGAGGGGGAGGCGATCACATCCGAGAACGCACCCGTTCTTCGTCGAAAGATGGGCTATGTGATTCAGGAAGGGGGTCTATTCCCTCACCTGACGGCTCGTGAGAATGTGACGTTGATGGCCCGGCATCTTGGGGAGAGCTCGGATACGATCGAAGAACGTGTCGTGGAACTTGGGGCACTAACGCACTTTCCGGCGGATGCACTCGATCGGTATCCGGCAGAACTGTCGGGCGGCCAGCGGCAGCGCGTGAGTCTGATGCGGGCGCTGATGCTGGACCCAGACGTTCTTCTGCTGGACGAGCCTCTGGGCGCCCTGGATCCAATGATTCGAGCGGGTCTGCAGGACGAGTTGAGAGGGATCTTCCGATCGCTGGGGAAGACGGTGGTGATGGTGACGCACGACATGGGAGAAGCCAGTTTCTTCGGTGACGAGATCGTCCTCCTTCGCGAGGGAGAAATCGTCCAGCAGGGCTCGATCGACGATCTGCTGAATCGTCCTGTCGATGATTTCGTGAATCAGTTCATTCGAGCGCAGAGGCGGCCGCTGGAGAGTTGATTCAAGGCTTGAACCGGGGGCAGCAAGAACGGAGGCGTGGATGAACAGTGCCGTCGTGGTTGAGAAGCCGAGGCTCAGCGTGATTGAGGCGGCGGACTCGCCACAGGACACGGATGGATTCGCGAAGGCCGTGGTCGACGGCCTGACGGCAGAACGAAAGTCGATCCCGAGTCGCTTCTTCTACGACGAGATCGGGTCGGGCCTATTCGAGAAAATCTGCGATCTCCCCGAGTACTACCTGACACGTGCAGAGCGAGAGATTCTGACCACCCGGGCAGGAGACATCCTGGCGGACGCACCGGCTGACCTGACGCTGGTTGAGCTGGGGAGCGGGTCCGCGGTCAAGACCCGCTTGTTGATCGAAGAGATGTTGTCTTCACGCGAGCGCCTATTATTCACGCCGATTGACATCTCCAGAGCGGCGATCGAAGACAGCGCAGATCGCCTTCTGTCCGATTTCGACACGCTCAAGATCGTGGCTGTCCGATCGGACTACCACACGGGTCTGTCGATTCTCAAGCAACGAAACACGGGGCCGGAACTGATTCTGTGGCTTGGATCCAGTATTGGAAACCTGGATCGGGACGAGGCCGTGACCTTCCTGCAGGGAATCGGCACGACCATGTCACCGGACGACCGTTTGCTCGTGGGGATCGACCTTCGGAAGGACGCCTCCGTGCTCGAGCCGGCCTACGACGACGCGCAGCGCGTGACGGCTCGGTTCAATTTGAATCTGCTCGATCGCATCAATCGTGAGCTCGGGGGGCGGTTCGATCCGGGCACGTTCGAACATCGCGCAGTCTACGATCCAGATCGGGGACGTGTCGAAATGCATCTGGTGAGCTGGGTCTGTCAGACGGTCGCGATCGATGGTATGGGTGTCGAAATTCAATTCAGTAAGGGAGAAACGATTCACACGGAGAACTCCTATAAATATTCGCTGGACGAGATCGATGAGGTGATGCAGGCAGCGGGATTGGTACGGAATGGGCAGTGGTTCGATTCAGAAGGACGTTTCAGTTTGAACAGAATGAGGAAGGCATGAGAGCCGTGGGCGGTGGGCCCTTCGACATGGCTGCTCCGCAGCCTGCTCAGGACAGGCGGTGGACGGTAGGCGGAGGTCTGGCGCGCTTGTCTTGCGGGCTGCTTTTCGCTGTGTCGACCGTTCTCCCACTAGGATTCATGATGGCTTCGGATGTGGGGGCGCAGGGGGTGACGGTGGGGTCGAAGAAGTTTACGGAGTCGGTGATTCTGGGGGAGGTGCTGTCGCGCCTGGCGCGGCATACCGGAGTGGATGCGGCGCATCGGCGCGAGCTGGGGGGAACGCGTGTGGTGTGGGGGGCGCTGCTGAGTGGAGACATCGACGCGTACGTCGAATACACGGGGACGATGACACAGGAGATCTTTGCCGGACAGGGGGTCGAGTCAGAAGAAGACATCCGTGAGGCCCTGGAGGCTGTGGGGGTACGGATGGCGTCTCCACTGGGGTTCAACAACACCTACGCGATCGGGATGAAAGAGGAATCGGCGCAGAGACTGGGTGTGTCGACGATCTCGGATCTGAAACGCCATCCGGATCTTCCGATGGGATTCGGAAACGAGTTCATGGATCGAGGGGACGGATGGCCCGCCCTGCGGGAACGATACGGCCTGTCGCACCAGAACGTACAGGGGATGGACCACGACCTGGCTTACCGCGGGCTCGAGGGCGGATCCATCCAGGTGATGGACATGTATTCGACGGACGCCGAAATCGCTTACTACGGACTGAGGACGTTGCGGGACGACCTGGGACACTTCCCTGTCTACAACTCGGTGGTCATCTATCGCGCCGATCTGGTCGATCGCTACCCTGAGGT
Organism: Latescibacteria bacterium UBA6620; assembly: GCA_002433075.1. GTDB lineage: Bacteria > Latescibacterota > UBA2968 > UBA2968 > UBA2968 > UBA6620. Next base: position 151,919 of record DJHM01000048.1, on the reverse strand, counting down.
GGTCGAGGCGTTCCGAAGGTTGGACGGACGGCTGCCCGAATCCAAAATGATCGCAATGAACGCCCGCGTGAAGCTGGACAAAGTCTCTGACAGTCAAGTTGCGGCCGACTTTTTATCCGAAGAGTTCTCCGTGCGGTCCGACGTCCGTGTCGAGACGTGGGTCGATCGGCTCGTTGTGAACACTAAGGCGCATCTGACGCTCGTTCTGATTTCGCTGTCCGCTGCGATCGCGATCGCGATCCCTCTGGGTGTCGCGGCAGCGCAATGGGCGCGGTTCGGACAGGTGATTCTGGGTATCGTCGGGATCATCCAGACCCTGCCTTCACTCGCCCTGCTCGTGCTGATGATTCCGCCGCTGGGGATCGGCGCAGTGCCTGCGATCGTCGCCCTGTTTCTCTACAGTCTCCTGCCGATCGTGAGGAATACCTACTCAGGGCTCCACGACATTCCGAACGGGCTGCGAGAGTCTGCGATCGCCCTGGGCCTGAGGTCGCGCGCCCGTCTGCGACTCGTCGAGTTGCCGATGGCGTCGCGTTCGATCCTGTCGGGCATCAAGACGGCGGCCGTCATCAACGTAGGGACGGCGACGCTGGGGGCGCTGATCGGGGCGGGTGGTTTCGGTCAGCCGATCCTGACGGGGATTCGCCTGGATAACATGGGTCTGATTCTGGAGGGGGCGATTCCGGCGGCGGCGCTGGCACTGATCGTGCAGGGGGGGTTCGATCTGGCAGACCGCGTGTTCGTGTCGCCGGGGTTGAGGCTTTCTTCGGAAACCTGAGAAGATTTGGACCACGGAAGACACCTGCCTCCGTAGCGTGCTGCTACGGCAAGGCGGGTGGAATACGCGGAAGGGGAGTGCACGACAGGATGCGAAAGGGCACGGCGAGAGCAGGGGAGCCCGCCTTCGCTCTGCGAGCTACGGCGTGGCAGGCAGGTGTGGCTCTGCATTTAGTTTTGGGTTTGAGCGATGATATGGAACGGAGAACGAGACATGGCCAGTGACAAACCGAACATACTCTTTATGCTGGCGGACGATCTGGGTTGGGTCCCTCGATACGGCGAGCTACCAGATTGCCTGATGACAATTCGCAATGTTGTCCCGAGACCGCCTACTCGGGATGATCGGGGGTAAAGATGAGTACTGGAAAGCCGAACATCCTGTTTATGCTTGCAGACGACCTGGGGTGGGGGGATGTGAGCTATCATGGGTCGGATATTCGGACGCCCAACATCGACTGGTTGGCGCAGACGGGAGTGGAGCTCGACCAACACTATGTCTGCCCGATGTGCACTCCGACACGGTGTTCGCTGATGACGGGACGGCATCCGGGTCGATTCGGGCGGCACGCGACGGTGCCTTCCAACGCGCCTGTGCTACCCGATGGATACGAAACGCTGGCGGGCTCGCTCAAGAATGCGGGATACGAGACCGGATTGTTCGGGAAATGGCACCTGGGATCCGGCCCGCAGTTCGGCCCGAATCACTTCGGGTTCGACTATTCCTACGGCAGTCTGGCGGGGGGTGTGGATCCGTACAGCCATCGGTACAAGGAAGGCGAACACAGTTATACGTGGCATCGCAACGGAGAGTTGATCGAGGAACGCGGTCACGTGACGGATCTGATCGTGAACGAAGCGATTCAGTGGATCGAAGGACGCGATGGACCCTGGTTTGCCTACGTCCCGTTCACTGCGGTGCATACGCCGGTCAAGGCGCCCCAGCACTGGGTCGACGCGTATTGCGACCGGTCGTATGACGTCGACCCGGCACGGGATCGATCGTTCAAGATTTACGCGGGCTACACGAGTCACATGGACTGGGCGGTCGGGCAACTGATGGAGGTCCTGGCGCGGAAATTGGAAGTGGACGACACGATTGTGGTGTTCAGTTCGGACAACGGGGCGATTCCTGACGACCCGCTGCACGATACGGACAAGTATCCTGGTCGCTTCGAGGAGATGCCTCGACTGGGGAGCAACCTTCCACTGAGAGGGCAGAAGGCGACGATGTACGAAGGTGGCATTCGAACGCCGACGGTGATGCGATGGCCCGGTACCCTGAAACCGGGGAAAGTGACGCATCCTCTGCAAATGGTCGATTGGATGCCGACGTTGACGAACCTGATCGGCTACACGCTATCGCACGATCCGATGTGGGACGGGATCGACATGTGGTCGTTGCTGACGCGGGAGACGGAGGCAATCGATCGGACGTTGTTCTGGAACTTCCGTGGCCGAAACTTCGGGGGACGGATCGGAGACTGGAAACTGTCGACGGACGAGGAGTTCAGGCCGGCGAAGACGGAGCTGTTCGACATTGGGTCGGATCCGTTCGAGCGGAAGGAAGTTTCGGAGCAGTATCCGGAGAAAGTGGCGGAGCTGAGCGAGTTTATTCGGGAGGAGCGGGAGAAGGATGATGTGTCGAAAAGGGTGGATGTGTAGGGCGGAACAGGGGAACGGGAGACGGGGCGAGCGGGTGTGGTGATCGGCTAGTCGCTCCCCGAGAAAAATTCTGGGACAGAGAGAGAGGCCCTCGCGAGGTTTGAGCGGGGGCCTTTTCTCATCGGGTTGATCCAATCGAATTTTCCGGCCGGCCGCAAAATTGAGCGCAAATCGAATAATCAGTTGAAATTAGTGAGTTTACGATGATTTAAGTTCGTCGAGGATGTCGTCTGTGGTGGCAACCCGACCGAAGACGCGGGCGTGCATCAGCATCGCGTCTTCCTGTGCGCGAGGGGTGTAGGTACAACAGCCATCCTCGCAGAGTAACGCGTTGTAGCCGAGTTCGGCGGCGACACGAGCGGTGCCGAATACACACATGTCGGCGGCGATTCCGACGATGACGACGTCCGTGACACCCATGTTCCGTAGCGAGTGATCGAGGATCGATGCGTTGAACGCACCCGAGGTCAGCTTGTCGACGATGAGTTCATCCTCGCGAGGGGAGATGTCGGGCATGACGTCATAGGCGGGAGTGCCACGGTAGCGTGGTAGGGCGCCCGGTTTCGGCTTATGGCGTCGCAGGCGTGCGGTGAGTTCGTCTCCGTGAGGTGTGATCCGTCCGTTCCGGGTGTAGACGACTCGCCGTCCCGCCGACCGGAAGTCTTCGAGGAGACGGCCGATGTTCGGAACCACGATCTCCGTCATTCGATGATTGTAGTAAACGGGGATGTCGGGATAACGACGCCCCAGTTCACCGTCGGGATCGATCGTCAGGTCGCTGCCCTGCATGTCGACGACAAGCAGGACGGTCGTTACGGGATCCAGGGTGAAGTTGGTGGCGAACAGGTCGAAGGGCCAGTCAGGGTCGTGCTCGCTGGCGATCCAGGCCATGGCTTGCTCCTTTGATTTGTGGACGAGAGAAAATCGATGTGAAGCGGATTTCCGATCAAGGATCTCCGATCTCCGAGGGAACTACGGCGACAGTTATCGTTTCATACTAGTCGAATCTCTACGTCACCCTACGCCTACCAGCCGTGGGTCCAATGACCCCCGTCGGGGATTGTAGGCCAACGAGCCCGACGGTCAGCTCCTTGCCTTTGTACTCCCGGACAGGGTAGGTCTCCGTTCTTTCCTTTTTTCCCGAGAAGCCGATGTCCGAATGCGTGCCGTCGCAGAAGGGTTTGTTTTCCGAGGCCCCACATCGGCAGAGGGCGATCACGTCCTTCTCCATCGCGATGGGATTACCATCGGCGTCGGTCAACTTCTTGAGGCCTTTGACGAGGAAAGGACCGTCCTCGGGAACGTCGAAGTTGGGTTTCTGTTCGCTCATTCACTTCTCCTTTCGTGATGTCGGTCGCTCCGTCCGGGGCCCCGCTCAAGGGGCTCTCGCCTCTGGCCATTTTTGGTAGCCGCTTCGCGGCTCTCTCCCGGCCGCTACACCAGCAAGAGTCTAGCGTCTCACGGGTTCTCCTGTCAGGTAGGTTTTCGCGATGTCGATGATGAGTTGAACGTCGTGACGGGCCTCCGTCAGCGGTGTTCTGCAGGGAACCGCCTCTGTGATGCAGGCGTGGAAGTGTCGGAGTTCTGCAGTGAACGCGCTCTCCCACGGAATGGCCGGTTCCTTTCGATAGGAGACACCGTTCTCGTCGATGCCCTGGATCGTGAGGGTGGACAGGACGTGACGCGAGAAGCCGGTGGGATAGGTAAGCAGGACGCGTTTGTCGTCGCTGTAGATTTCTAGTGTTTCCCTGAAGTCCCAGAGCTTTTCCAGATCGACCCGGCTGAGTATGCATCTGGCTCCGTTGGGATATTCCATGACGGTGGTGATGGATCGTCCACCCTTCCAGATCTCCGTGCTGAGGATGGCGCTAGGCACGCCGACCATGTTGCGCAGACTGTAGAGGTCGTGGATCAAGCCGTAGGCAATGGCGCACTCCGACTCTGCGCGATCGGTCAGGTTGCCGAAAGCCTGTTCGAGTTTTTCGCGGTAGGCCTGCCGCCGCTTCTTGCGAATGTCATCTCTCAGGGAGCCAGCATACTGGACGTTGAAATGCGAAAGGTGGAGATTGTTGCTCGGATGGAGGTGGTTGATCTGAATGAAGCTGAAGTCCATGCCCTCGACTTCCTTCTGTGCGAGGGCGAAAGCTGGGTCGTAGGCCTTCATGTAAGCAGCCTGCCCGACCTTGCCGGAGCGGTTCATCGCCTCGATCATCGCATCAGCTTCCTGGAGAGAAGCACAGACGGGTTTCTCGACGAGGACGTGTTTGCCGGCGTTGAACGCCGCGATGGTTTCGTCGCTTTTCGGGTCGGTATGGCATAGGAGAACCGCGTCGATGTCGGACGCGAGCAGGTCTTCAACCTGGCTGACGTGGGTCGGGATCCGAAACCGCTCCGCGACGTATCTGGCTTGGTCGGGGGAGAGGTCACAGACGACGGAAACCTCGTACGCTTCGTCGAGTTCGAGAAGGTTGGGCAGATGTTGAACCTGGGTAACAGCGCCGCAACCCAAAACACCGATTTTCACGCGAGACATATCACACCTTTGAGATCGGGCGAACATTAACCCGTTAGTAGTGCGCGTTGACCGAGCCGGCACGGGGGGCGAGCGTGTTCCAGACGTCTGCTGTGGTATGCATCTGTTTGAAGAGTTCGAGCTGGGGCGACCACATCGTTTCACGGATCACGTTGGCGGTTTCGAGATCGTCGTCGGTCAGGGCCCGCTTTAGCAAGGCGGCCTGGGCCTCCTGGGTTGCGAGGTTCTCGCGAGCGCATTCGTAGAGTTCCCGGGCCGTGTCGACGTGACGGTCGATGATTTCATCCATCGGGGTGGTCGAGTCGGTTTCGGTGTTGTAATCGGAGGATGGACGGAAATGCGGCGGTCGCCGGTTTCGATCGTCATCGTAGAACGTATGCGTCGGCTGGATGTGCGGGGTGACGGAGAGATACATCAGGACGGGTTCCTCGCCGATGACGCGAACGGAATGGGGCTCGTCGACGAGGGCGTAACACATCTGGCCGGGACCGAGCTCGTTGACGTCGCCGCTGATCTGGAACTCCACGCGGCCTTCGAGGATGATGAAAATTTCGTGGCCGAGGTCGTGGGTGTGGCCGAAATCGAGCGACCCCGATCCCGGTTCGAGCCGACAGAACCTGGCACGAATCTGTGGCGTGACGAGAATGTTGCGGATGTCCTCGCGACAATCGTACACGGTGAACGCCATTGATGAATCCTCCGTAAAGCGCGAGCAGGAGAGCGGGGGTGGCGACTGTGGATGGATTCTCCGCTCAAGACAGGACAACCCGTTCTGGGTGAGCTCATTGGGTCCGGAACGGGTGGGGCAACTTCAGAGAGCCAGCGCCGTATCGATTTCCTCCTGATAGGTCCGGACAGACCCTGATAACATTTCTTCCATTGTGACCGAGCGACCGAGGGCGGCGGACTCGTATGCGCCGAGAATGGCGGCGACGGTTCTGGTTCCGATCAGGCCGTCGACTTCAGGTCGGCCGCTTTCAAGGATCGCTCTGGCGAAGTCGTGATATTCGATGGCGAGATGGCGAGCGTCGATGGCGTAGCCTGGATGAGGTTCTTCGGTCGGGAGGTCGTACTCGACACCGTCGGGTCCGAAGAGACGTGCCGTGATTTCGTCCAATTCGAAATCGGGGAGCAACTCGAGTACCTCCTTGCCTCGATACTCCTTTCCCTCGAGGCGCAACAACACGGGGTTCCCATTCCGCTCGCCCGGGGCATAAACGGCGCCCGCCGGACCGTGGACACTTCGCTCCCAGCCTTTCCCGCCTCGTTCTTCCACGAGGGTCAGGTTCGCGACCGCGCCTGATGCTATTCTGTAGAGTGCGACGACGGAGTCCTCGCCTGTTGCTTCGATGAACTCGGGATAGGTCTTGACCCGCTTACGATAGGACTCGAGGGGGTGGCTCTCGTGGTCTGGTTTGCGTCGTAGAGGTTCGACGATGAAGCCGCTGCCGAAGATCTAATCGTATTCACCCAGGTAGAATTGAATGATGTCAGCATAATGAACGCCCGTATCCATACCGATGGCGCCCTTTTCCTTGAGATGACGCCAGGGGGTGATGGCCATCTCGTCGGTTCCGCCGCCGGAGACCTGCATCATCATGAAGGGATCGCCGACGAGACCCGCGTCGAGGATGGCTTTGACCAGACGATTCGGTGGGTCCCGACGGTAATTTTCGGCCGTGGCGAGGATCGCTCTACCGTCCGCTGCGGCGTCAATCAGCGCCCGACAGGCCCGGATGGTAATGCTCAGCGATTTTTCGACCAGAGCGTGCTTTCCGCTGGTGAGGGCGGGAACAGCGACCTGGTGATGGGTCGATCCATCGGTCACGACGTCGACGGCGAGGATGTCGGGATTCGCGATGACCAGATCGAGGTCGGTATAGACGAGGGGACGCCGACCGAACAGACGTTCGATCTCTCGTGCAGCGAACTGTGAGTTCTCCTCGCGGATGTCACAGACGGCTATCAGGTCGACGTTACTGATCCCCGTATCCTCGAGGGTGCGATACGCGAGAATATGACGGTGCCCCATCCGACCGCAGCCGACGAGGCAAATGGGGACCCTTTCCATCAGTCGAGGGTGACGAAGATCGAACGCCGGGATTTCCCATCGGGAATTCGGGAGCGATGACCCTGGCCGGTCGTGTCTTCGGCGAGGAGAATGTCGCCGGGTTTGAAGATTCGCTTCTCGCCACTGCCGACCTCGATCTCGACGAGACCCTCCAGCATGATCACAAACTGTCGCGCCGGCGCTGGATGCCAGTCGAGATCGTAACTGGGATCGTTTTCGCGGAAGAGAATGCCGGTGGCCGTCGTTTTCTCGGAGAGACGCCCGACGGGATTCTCAGCAACCGGGATCTCGCAATCTTCAAAATGCGACTGGTTGTCGTCACCCGTGTAAAGACGCGTGTACTTCAAAAGGATCCATCCAACAGAAAAGGCCCAAGGTCACGGCATGTATAACCTCGCCGAAGCGTTGGGCGAAGGTGGGCCGTGACCCTTTCGTGAGAACCAAGACGTCAATGAAGCGAGAAATGTCGTGGAGCGCCACGACCTCACGTCGAGGAACACATTCATAACACCGCCCTTTTCGTGGCGGATCATCTCCTCCATACAAAGACCGGGGATGACATACTCGTGAATGTAGTCGGTCAGATTGGTCGCACGTCCTTCTTCGTCGAATACGTCGCGACAGCCAGAGGCAGAGGCGGGTAGCACGAGGGCCCCGACGTGAACGCAGATCCCCTGAAGATGTTCGAGGGACTTGATGGCGCCGATTTGACCGGCCGCACGCTGCCACGAATGGTGACGATGGGGATGTTGACATCAGTGTTCATTCAGCACCTCCGCGATCGAGTTCTCGGTCTGGGAACATCTGTACGAGATGTCCCATCTTGCCGGCCTGGTAGTCGAGCAGGGCTTCCCGGATCTCGTCGCTTGTGTTCATGACGAAGGGGCCGTGCGCAACGACGGGTTCCTCGATTGGTGCACCGTTCAGTACGAGCGCTCGAGCGGGCTCGGCTGCGGACAGGGAGAGTGTCTCTCCTTCTCCTATGAATCGGGCGAGCTCACCCTGCACCAGACGTTCGCGTTCGTTGAGACGGATCGCACCCTCCAGTCCCAACACGAGAGTATTCGTGTTCTCCGGCAGCGTGAGGGTGGTCTCCCCTCCTGCCGAAAGGGTTAGATCCCAGAGATTCATGGGGGTGACCGTCTGAGCGGGACCGGTTTCACCGAACGCTTCTCCGGCGATGACTCTGAGGATCCCGTCGCCGCCCGAAAGGTCGATGACGGGGATCTGCTCTTTGAGCAACTCCTGATATCGTGGGGCCGACATCTTTGCCTCTGCGGGTAAGTTCACCCACAGCTGAATCATTTCGAACGTCCCGCCTTCGCGTGTGAAATCGGCGCCGTGCAGTTCTTCTTGAACGACACCGGACGCGGCTGTCATCCACTGAACGTCACCGGGACCGATGGAACCAGCGTTTCCGGCTGAATCCCGATGGTCGATCGTGCCCTGACAGGCGATGGTCACGGTTTCGAAACCGCGATGCGGATGTTCGCCGACACCCCGGGGGTTTGCGGACGGTTCGAATTCGTAAGACTCTGCATAGTCGAGCAGAAGAAACGGACTGTTCTCCGCCGGCGGATCCTGAGGCGACAGGATCGAGCGGACGGGGAATCCGTTTCCAACCCTGTGGAGCTCGGGGGATTTTCGTATGGACTTGAGCTTTTTCATGCGGTTTCCATTTCATAGCACGCGTCGGGATATTCGCCGACCTGAGACCGGCCTTCCTGCCGACCGAGCTTTCGTGTGAGAGCGCCAAGCTGCTCCTGTTCCGCTGCGGAGAGGACGCCCAGCTCGTGGGTGATGGCCCTGGCGTGTCGTGGAAAGTAGTCGTCGATCAACCGTCGACCCGAGGTGGTGAGGTGAACGTTGATGATCCGGCGATCGGTCTTGCTGCGCTCGCGCCGGACGAGCTTGCGTTTTTCGAGATTGTCGACGACGAGCGTGATGGTTCCACCGGTCTTGAGTTGCTTCGAGGCCAAGTCTTTCTGGCACTGCGGGCCAAGGTCGAGCAGGGCTTCGAGTACGCCGAATTGGGTAATGGTGAGTCCGGTCTGGCTCGATACCAGGGCAACGAGCCTTCCGGAAACGGATTCCGCAGCGCGCAGCAGGGTGATGTAGGTGCTTAAGGCCCTGCGCTCAGCCACTGTGCCATCATAATGCGTGGGCATTTTTGAGCTCCAATGCTTTAATATTAATTAATTGAATATAAAATGAAGATGCGGGTTTCTCTCGTCGTGTCAACCCCTCAGGTCGTTCTTCGATGCTCGACTATGTGTGGCGCTCCACGTACCTTGATTCGAGGCTGGCAAGTACGTCATCACCAAACAGAGGCTCTCCTATGTCATCCACAGAAACGCCCTTCGGGCCAATCGAACTGGAGTTATTCAAGAACGCCCTCGAGTCGATGGTGGACGAAATGGCTCTGACGGTCGTTCGGACCGCCTATTCGACGAATCTGAAGAACTCCATGGATTTCTCGACCGGACTGTTGGACACCGAAGGAGCGCTCATCGCGCAGGGCCTCTGCCTCCCGCTCCATATGGGCAGTCTGCCGGATGGGCTGTCCGCGGTTCTCGATCGCTACCGGGATGAGATATCGGACGGGGACGTGTTCATTCTCAACGATCCCTACGAGGGGGGCACGCATCTACCAGACATCTACGCCTACCAGCCGATCTTTGTTGAGGGAAGCCTGCTGTGTTTCGCCGCTGCAATCGCTCACCACACGGACGTTGGCGGGCGCGTGGCGGGGGGAAACGCCTGCGACAGCACGGAAATCTACCAGGAAGGTCTGAGAATTCCTCCAGTCCGGCTCTACGAGAAAGGCAAGCCGGTTCAGGCCATTTTCGATGTGATCGAGCGAAACGTGAGGGTGCCGCAGTACGCGATCGGCGATCTGCGGGCGCAACTGTCGGCCTGTACGATCGCGCAGCGGGAGATCGAAGCTCTGTCGAGCCGATACGGTGTGGACGGTCTGCGTGAGGGGTTTGGTGCGCTGATCGATTACGGGGAACGATTGACGCGGGCGGAGATGGAGCGAATGCCGGATGGCGTGTTCGCGTTCGAAGACCAGATCGACGGGGACGGGATCGATCCAGGACCGATTCCGATGCAGGTGACAATTACGGTGGATGGATCGCAGATGGAAGCGAACTTCGGGGGGACCGCGCCGCAGGTGAAGGGAGCGATCAATTCAGCCCTGTCCTTCACTAAGTCGGCGGTCTACGCGTGCGTGAGGTGTTTAATCAGTCCCGATGTGCCTACGAATTCAGGATTCTTCAGATGTATCGACGTGATCGCGCCTGAAGCGTCACTCGTGAATCCGGTTCTGCCGGCTCCGGTGGCCGCGCGGGGTCTGACCGGGTTCCGTCTGGCGAACGTGATCATGGGGGCCCTGGCCGGTCTGGCCCCCGATCGCATTCCGGCGTGCGAGGTCGGGGGGGATACGGGGATCAGCGTGGGAGGTTACCGGGACGATCGGTCCGCATTCGTGTTTCTCGAGTTTCTGTTCTCGGGCTGGGGTGGACGGCCGGACCGGGATGGGATCGACGGATGTGCGAGCATCGTCGTGAATTTCTCGAACAATCCTGCCGAGGTGATCGAGGCAGAGTATCCCCTGGAGATTCTGAATTATGGGTTTCTGCCGGACACGGGTGGGCCGGGGAAACACCGCGGAGGTGTGGGGATCGTCCGAGAGTACCGGTTTACGGAGCGTGAGGGCGTGCTGCAGATTCGATCGGATCGGCATGCTTCTCGTCCGTACGGACTGGACGGCGGCCAAGAAGGAGCGGCCTCGAGCAACGTGCTGAACCCAGACGGCGAAGGGCGTGTTCTGCCCGCGAAGACGCTGGTCGAACTTCGTCGTGGGGACGTGTTGCGTCACACCCTTGCAGGCGCAGGGGGCCACGGGAGTCCGTTGGAGCGCGACCCCGAAGCGGTCTTGACGGACGTGATCGATGAGAAAGTTTCTGTCGAGGCTGCGAGGCGTGACTACGGTGTTGTGATCGAGGGAGACCGTCTTGACAGAGCGGAGACGGCGGCTCTTCGAGCGACCCTATAGCGTGATAATGATGTTCCCCTGAGGGTCCCGATGGACGGCCGCCCAGGGCGGAACGACCGTTGTCGCGTCGTCTTCCTCGACGATCATCGGCCCATCCGTGTTCTCCACACCGAGTGCAGGGCGGTTGATGACGGGCGTCTCAACCCATCCCGCTTCCGGGCCGAAGTAGGCGGGGCGGGATCGTATTTCGGTCGCATCCTCACCACTTGCCTTCCCGAATACTTCCTCAGACTTAATCGTTGCGCGCACTCTCAGACAGACGAGATCGACCGGATCCTTCTCGGAGCGATGCCCGTAGGTCCGTTCGTGTTCTTCCTCAAACATTGCCCGCAAGGTGTTCGGAGAGGCGTCGAGAGGAAGTGCGATCTGAAGTTCGTGGGACTGCCCGGCGTAGCGAATGTCTCCAGTGGCGTCGATGGTCGCTTCTGGGAGACGCTCGCGAGCCTGTTCGGTCAGGTCCTGAACGATTCGTTGAAGGTCTTCCGTTGCGATCTCTTCCAGTCTCACGAGCATCGTCTGTACGAGATCGATCTGGAGGGGAGCAGCGAGGAGACCGAACGCACTGAAGACACCGGGTGACGGAGGAACGATGATACGGCTTACGCCAAGTTCTCGAGCCATCACGGCGGCGTGCATGGGTCCGCTGCCCCCGGCGGCCAGCAGGTCGTAGGCCCTCGGATCCCGACCGCGCTCTGCGGTGACGGCCCGGACGGCGCGCACCATTCGGCCCGCGGCGACACGGCACGCACCGTGACACGCTTCCTCTGCGGATAGATCGCTGTTGGCGACGATCTGCGTATCGACGGCCGCTCTGGCCGCATCCGGATCGAGCGAGACCGTTCCCTTTGCCAGTCCGTCCTTTCCCAGGTAGCCGAGAACCAAACATGCATCGGTAATGGTGGGGAGTTCGCCTCCGCGCCCGTAGCAAACCGGGCCCGGGTCGGCTCCTGCGCTCTCGGGTCCCACCTGCAGGGCGCCACCCGCGTCGACACGGATGATGCTTCCCCCACCCGCTCCGACTTCGGACAAATCGATGCAGGGCGTCCGGATGTGATAGCCCGCCCCGCTCATCAGACGGGTCGAGTGCGACACACCCCCACCTACCTCGAAGTCCGATGCTCGGGACAGACTGCCCTCCTCGATCAGACTCGCCTTGGCCGTCGTCCCTCCCATGTCGAAGGCAATCAGGTCAGTCACCCCGATTCGGCGTCCGAGCGCAGCCGCCGCCACGACACCCGCGGCGGGACCGGACTCAATGATGCGAACGGGAAAAGCCGCGGCCGTGTCTGTGTCGGTGATTCCTCCGCCCGACTGCATGATTCGTACGGGTGCTTCGACTTCGAGCCCGGTCAGACGGCGTGTCAGGCCAGTGAGGTATTTCCGAACGGGTGGCATTACGGCGGCGTTGACGACGGTCGTACTGGTTCGCTCGAATTCGCGAATCTCGGGAAGTACCTGGTGGGAGAGGGTCACGTCGACGTCTTGGAGCGCGGACAACGATGCTTCCACGTGGCGTTCGTGATCGGGGTTGGCGTAGGCGTTCAACAAGCAGACGGCGATCGATTCCACTTTCTGTTCCTTCAGGACTTCGATCGCGTCAGCCAGACTCTGAGGGTCAAGCGGAGTGTCGATGGACCCGTCGGCTCGAATGCGTTCGCGTACGACAACGCGTCGACGACGAGGAACGACGGGTGTGGGTTTCTCCCAATCGAGATCGTAGAGGCGAGGTGTTCTGAGTCGTCCGATCTCCAGGACATCGCGGAACCCCTGTGTTGTGATCAGGCCGGTTCTGGCGTGAGTTCCACTCAGGATCGCGTTGGCAGCGACGGTGGTTCCGTGGACGATGTCGCGGACATCTGACCCCTTCACGTTGGCCACGGCGAAGAGGGAACGCAGGCCCTGCTCAATAGCGAGGCCGTAATCCTCCGGTGTGGAAGGGATTTTGTGGAGCCAGACTGACCCGGAATCGTCGATCGCAACGAAGTCGGTAAAGGTTCCACCGATGTCGATGCCGATCCTCACGTCGTTACCCGGGGTTCTTTCACCCTCGAATTTCCTGGAGCCGGGGGATAAGGACTCCGCTGTCGCAGTCGTGGGGCTGGCCTTCCCACTCCGCGTCCTCGCCGGCATCGTCCCGCTCCCGGTAGGCGGCCATGGTGTCGGGGACCTCCAGACGATGGAATGTGGTGGAGAACCAACCGTCATCGGAGAGGGTCACCTCGCGGAAACCGAAGGGATAGCCGATCAGACAGGCGGTGTCGACGATGAGGAAATCCCGGTAGGCGGTGATACGGTTGACGTGCCGATGACCGGTGAACACGGCGACGATCGAAGGACATTGAGAGATGGTGTCGAGGAGTTGTCGTGAGCCGCTGACGCATCCGCGTCCTTCGGCTCCCTCCTCCGGGAGCGCGTCCGGAAGGATCCAGGTGTGCAGGAAGAACAGAGCAGGCAACCCGGCAACTGTGAGTTGGCCATCTATCTCACGAAGCCTTGCGTCGTGGTCGTCCGTCCACTCACCCGATCCATATTCCTTCGTGTCGCCGAGAAAGACGTTCGCACGAACGATGCGGAGGTCGGATGCCACCTCATCGACGCTCAGCAGGTCGGGAACGTCGAATGCGGCGTTGAAAGCATCGAATTTCCAGGTCTGCGCGTCGCAATCGTGGTTGCCGGGTATGGGATAGAAGGGGGAGGACAATCGATCGAAGGTTTCACGCACGTCCCGGATGGAATGCTCGAAAATATCCGTGGGCAGGTCGAAAGAACTGCCCCCACATAGAAAGTCGCCTCCGTGGACGACGAAATCCGGATCGAGCGCGTTGACGGCCGGTGGGATGGCGTCGTGAATCTCGCGCCCTTTGGTCAGCATCTTGGGCGCTCCATAATCCTTCGGTGCGTCCGTCCAGTAGTGCGTGTCGGTGAGAAATACGAATTTATTCATGGGTGCCAGTCCTCAGGTGAGCAGATCTTTGGCTAAGGATTCGGTAACCAATTGAGGGGAATTTCGAACGTGTGATGCTCGGGGAGTAGACCTGCGATTGCAGATGGACTTTCAACGTGACATCCTCTCGTACGTTGAGCAACACCCTTGCCTGGACCGTCACGTTTCCGACGTAGGCGTTCAGATCGTTATTCAGGCCCGCAATCCGGTAGGGAGTGGAGGGCGGATAGTCGACCGGATCTACCGTGACGCCTTCGACGTCCTCGACGGACACGGCCAACGGAATGTAACCTTCGGGCAGGAGTGCACCCTGAGCCTGGAAACCGTCGTTGATCGTCATTTCCAGGGTGAGGGTGTGAACCTGGCCTCGCTGGATGGTATCTGCGGATAGATAAACGCGGGCTTTGTAAGCGGACGATTCGACCTGATGCGCGATCCCGTGAGTGGCGTCCGCCACGCGGAAGACCTCCCGGCTCATCCAGGCGATTGAGTCCCGAGCGACGTGGTCGGTGATGCCGTGGTCCGCCGCGAACTCGGAGAGGGTCTCTACGGTATCGTAGCTGATCGCGTAATTCGAACACAGGTACGTGTTCGCCGATGTTCGGACCTTTGGGGAACTCTTCTGTTACGGGTTCGGCATCGAACAGATCTCGTTTACCCTAGACCAGATGAAGCCCACACTGCAGTGACCTGCCGGGGCGAACACCAATATGCAGACAGAAAGTGACTAGACCAAGACCGGCTGTTTGACCGCTTATGTCGATTTGGGTAATCTTTCCGCCTTATGAATACACACGCACTCGAATTCAGAAATGTCTCCAAAGTCTACGAGACGGATGGGGGCGATCGTCTAGCCGCGCTCGATGAGGTGTCGTTCGTCATCGAACCGGGCAAGACGGTGGCGATCGTGGGTCGCAGCGGGAGTGGGAAATCGACACTCCTCCACATGGCTGCGGGCATCGACATCCCCACGTCAGGCGATGTGTCGATTGACGGACAGCTGCTGGCCGACCTGTCGGAAGGAGATCGGACGCTCCTTCGACGCAATCGGATCGGTCTCATCTTCCAGTTTTTCTACCTGATGCAACACCTGTCGGTCTACGACAATGTTGCGCTTCCTTCGATGATCGCGGGCGATGCGCCCGGGCTCGTCGAGCCGCGGGTGATGGAATTGCTCGAACGGGTGGGTATGGCGGACCGCTCGAGGGATCGCGTTCAGAAGCTGTCGGGTGGTGAGATGCAGCGGGTGGCCATCTGCAGGGCGTTGCTGAAGAGACCTCGTCTTCTGCTGGCTGACGAGCCTACCGGAAACTTGGATGATGAAAATGGCCGGATGGTGATGGAACTGATTCTGTCTCTTGCCCGGGAGGAAAACGGGACCCTGATCTACGTCACCCATAGTCCCGACTTCGCGGGCATGGCGGATGAAACGATGCAAATCCATAGCGGCAAGGTGATCGCGTGAAACCGGAATCTTTCGAATGAACGACGTGAGGTCGCCCAGGGAGAAGGCCCTCCGACCGCGTCGCGGTGGACGATGATCAGATACTTCCAAAAGGCGCTGGGCGCCCACTTTCGTGCGGGACGGAGTCTGTATGTCCTGACGGTGTTCGGTGTGGCGCTCGGGGTGGCCTCGGTACTCTCCATCCAGATCATCAACCGGAACGCACTGGCGGCATTCGAGGGGAGCGTGACGGCGGTCAGCGGTGAGGCGGATCTGTCCGTCCTGGGTCTGACGCCGACAATCTCGGAAACGTTATATCCGGAAGTTCTGGCGACCGAGGGGGTGGCCGCGGCGTGGCCGCTGCTTCGCGTGGAAGTGATGCTCAATCGAGGTGAACTGGTTCAGAGTCTGGAGCGTCGGGTATTCCTGAACATCGTGGGCGTAGACTTCTATGCGCCCCTGAACTTGCCGTGGGCGGGCGAAAGAAATGAGGAGCCGGTTTCAAGCGGTCCGGACAGGATCGGTCATTCCTGGCTTTGGGAGGAAGGGTGGTGTGCGGTGTCGCCGGCGATGGCGGATCAAGCGGGATGGTCCGAGGGAGACACGTTCGATGTTTCGCTGGGGTCACGGACAACGAAGCTGAAGGTAGGGGCGCTGATCGACTTTCAGGCGCTGAGTCCTCTGGCGAGCCCCAAGCTGGTTGCGATGGACATTTCACAGGCTCAGGCACTCTTCGGGGAACCGGGCCAGATTCACCAGATCGATATCGTGCTGGAAGAGGAGGTGGACGAGGCGGCTGTCCAGGCGGAACTGCAATCGCGGCTGGGGAAGTCAGTGCGGGTGGTGACCCCGGCTCAGAGAGGTGAACAGGCCGAAGGTCTTCTGTCGGCGTTTCGGCTGAACCTGACGGCGCTCAGCCTGATCAGCCTTTTCGTCGGGCTCTTCCTCGTCTACAGCAGCACCCAGGCCTCGCTGATCAGGAGACGGGAAGAATTTGGGCTGCTCCGATCGATCGGATGCACCCCGCGTCAGGTGTTTGCCATCATCGTCGGGGAAGTCGCGCTCCTGGGGGCGTTAGGTGTTGCACTCGGGATTCCGATGGGGTACTGGGTTGCAGAGGCGAATGTGGAGAAAGTGAGCGCGACATTGTCGAATCTCTATCTGCTAGAGGAGATCTCCAGCTTGGAACTGCCCTGGTGGCTCTACGCCATGGGGATCGTGATCGGAATCGGGGGGGCGACGGCCGGAGCCATCCTTCCAGCTCTGGACATTAGTCGAAGAGATACCCGATCCCTTCTCGCTGCCTTCACGCTGCACGAGAAGATCGGTTCCCTGGCACCCAAGCTGTTTGGGTGTGGAGCGGCAATCCTGACGATTACGCTGGTCTGGTATTTGAGCTTTGGCCACACATGGAAACACGCGGGCTTCGCGATGGGTGTGGGTCTGCTCCTGGGTCTGCCGTTGATGACGCCTCTGACCGTACAGGCGACCTGCAGCAGGATCCGTGTGCGGAGATTCAGTCTGGGCTACAGCCTGCGAGGGCTGGGGGTGCGGCTCCAGACAACCGCCTTTGCGGTTGCTTCCCTGGCGATCGCGGTGAGCATGCTGATCGGCATTACGTTGATGATCGGGAGTTTTCGGACCACGCTGGAGGTCTGGATCGGGACGTCGGTTCAGGCGGACATCTACGTCGCCCCCACCTCCTGGCGAGGAAAGGGGAGCGAGGGCACAATGGATGCTGAGACGATCGAGGTTCTGACTCGCCACGCTTCGGTCGTGGCTGTTGATCGTCTGCGTGGATTTATCGGATACTCATCGATGCGGTCGAATGAGGACGAGTGGGTCAACCACAGAATCGGGCTTGCCGGAGTAGAGATGGGTCTGTCGAATGGCGACGTGCGATTCCCGCTGCTTCAGGGCGATCGTGATGAGGCCTATCGCCGCTCAACGGAAGAGGGCGCGATTTTCGTTGGCGAAACGCTCGCACGAAAACTGGATGTGTGGGTGGGTGACGATCTGACGATTCACACCCCCGGGGGTCCGCGGCCCTTTCCCGTTGCTGCCGTCTACTACGACTACAGCACGGAAGGTGGGGCTGCGGCGATGGACCTCCGGACGATGGTCGAGGCGTTCGGGCCGGGAGGCATCAACAGTGTGGCACTGTATCTGCAAGTCGGACAGGATCCCGAAAGGGTGGTCGACGATCTGAAAGCGTCCCTGCCGGACGCACCGCTTCAGATCCGGAGCAATCGCCGTCTTCGCGAACAGGTATTCCGAATCTTCGATCAAACGTTTGCAGTCACGCAACTGCTGAAGGGGATGAGTCTGGTCATCGCGGTCTGTGGCATTGCCCTGATGCTGATCGTTCTGGCGCGCGAGCAGGTTTCCGAACTCGCCCTCTACCGATCGATCGGGGCGACGAGACAGCAGCTGTTTCGCATTTATGTGGGGAAAGGATTGGGAATGGGAGCGCTGGGTCTGTTGCTCGGGCTATTCGGAGGAATCCTTCTGGCAGCCCTGCTGATTTTCGTGATCAATCGCGCCTACTTTGGGTGGACGATCCAGCCCTCGGTCGCCTGGGGTGCGATCGCGCAGCAGTGTGCGACGATCCTGGGTGCGGCCACGCTGGCGAGTCTGTATCCGGCACTACGCGCCAGTCGGACGCCGGCGACGGAGCTTTCCAGGGAAAACCTTTGAATCGAGAATTTAGAATCGAGAATCGAAAATTGCCCGTATGTATTCTGCTCCTGCTGGTTGCGCTTCCACTTGGCGGCGAGACGGAGTGGCGGACGGCGCGGGAGGACTATGCGTGGTCCTTTCCAGAAGATCACTGGGCGAGGGACGGTTACAAGACGGAGTGGTGGTACTTTACGGGTCATCTGGAGGCGGAGACGGGGGAGCGGTTCGGATACCAGTTCACAATTTTTCGGGTGGGTCTGGTTGGAGACAGGCCGGAGATCGCCTCATCGTGGACGGCGAAGGATCTGGTGATGGGGCACGTTGCGTTGTCGCTCCTTCCGGATCCGACCGGTAGGACCGCCGCAACAACTGGGGAAGGTAAGAACGGGGGACGTCATCGATTCAGTGAAGTCGTCTATCGGGCCAGCGCCCTTCTGGGGGGCTTCGGGACGTATCCGGATTCGCTGATTGCCTGGTGTCGGCCACCGGCGGGGACGGAGGGAGACTGGCGATTGACCTGGAACGGCACAGGATTCGACTTCGAGATGAAGGACGACGGACGTGGATTCGAATTCGCGCTGACGACGAGACCGATCAAACCGATGGTCTTCCAGGGGCCGGACGGGTTCAGCAGAAAAAGCCACGGAACGACGTCGGCGAGTCAGTACTACAGCTTCACTCGAATGGCGACGGAAGGAACCCTGAAGGTCGACGGCAGAACGTTCCCGGTGACAGGGAACAGCTGGATGGACAAGGAGTTCGGGTCCAACCAGCTCGGAGAGCAACAGGTTGGATGGGACTGGTTCAGTCTACAGCTCGACGACGGACGCGAGGTGATGCTCTACCTGCTGCGTGACAAGAACGAACAAATCGACTATGCGAGCGGCACGCTGGTCGATGCCTCTGGAGAGACTCGCTATCTGACACGAGATGAGTTTGACCTGTCGGCGTCAGGGACGTGGACGAGCCCTGACGGAATCACATACCCATCAGGATGGAGACTGTTGCTTCCGACTGCCGACATCGTTTGTGACATCGAACCGGAACTGGCCGATCAGGAGAATCGTTCGTCGATCGTTCCGACGATGCGCTACTGGGAAGGTGCGGTCCGGGTGACGGATACGGCAGGTCAGGGTCTCGGGCAGGGATACGTCGAGCTCACGGGGTATGGAGACAGCAGTCGGCCGGCCCTGTAACATAGATCATCGAAGATTGAACGGCTGGGCGCTATCGTATTGTGAAGGGAAGGGGGACCCACTCGCCGCGATTCTTCATGGGTTGCCCATCCATAACCATCACGTCGACGTCGAATAGGCGATCGATCCGGTTTCCTGCAAGATCCTCCAGCAAAACACCGATCCGCAGTTCGTGCTTCCCGGCTCGCCAGGCTCGTGGGGCGTGAATGTCCATTCGGCTTCGTCTTTCCCGACCGCGACATCGCCGTCGATTCTTTCTCCGTTCCGATAGACATCGATCATCGTATGCAAGAGCGCGTAATCGAGAGGCTCACTCAGCCGTAGAGATAGCCCTTGTCGGCTTCGTGCGCCGGGGGCCGCGAGTTTCCATGCTCCCGAATCGGGTGACTGTCGGTCGGGGCTCGTGACCCGAAACTGTTTTTCGTGAGCCAGGCCAAGGGGCTGGCCTTCGGCATCGGACATCTTGCTGTGGATGACAAGCCGATAGCCAGCCTGATCCACGAGCGGCAATCCGAGATCGACGTGTTGGCGCAGTACGCGCTTGATCCGACCGGGCTCGAAGAGGAGGGTGAGACGTCGGGCGTCTGAATCCCAGAGCGGGGGCTCGATCTCCACGAAGCGTGCGTCGATGTCCTCTACCTCGATTTCTCCGACGGGCGCGGGGGCATCGTCGACACGGATGGCCAGAATCTGACCGATCTGAGAGTCTCCGATTAACAGGACGTTGTTAGGTCCGAAGGTGAGGGTGCCGAGGGAGCCGTATTCGGGTGTACCTTGGGAGAACTTCTGTTCGTGATGACCGGGCTGTCGCGTGAGTGGCGAGGCCGAGGGTCAGCAGGATCAGCAGTAGGGAGCGTCTCATCGCATAGCCTTCTGCATTTGGTATCGGTTTGCCGGCTCTGGTTGGAGAAAGTTATGTTAGTGGACACTAGCCATCAAGTCCCTCCCGAATTCAGTCTGGTGGGGGGTGCAGGCGTGGGCTATCTTGGCCGCTCGCGAGTGTTCGAAGTTTCCACGCCCTGGCCCCGAGGTGGGTTCGGCGTAAAGGTCCGTGTTCGGGAAGGCTAAATATGGCGAAGACAGCAGTGGTGGCAGGCGTCGGGCCGGGTCTGGGTGCGGCACTGGTGAGGAAATTCGTGGCGGAAGGATGTCAGGTGGGGATGCTGGCGCGGTCGATGGAGACGATGCGAGAGCTCGAGGCCGAGTTGGGTGAGGTCGTGATGGGTCTGCCGTGCGACATCACCGATGCCGGACGCGTGGCGAGCGCGATTACGCAGATCCGGGATCGATTCGGACCGGTCGATATTCTGGTCAATCACGCGAGCGGAGCGTCGTGGAAGGGGCTGATGGAGATCCGTCCGGACGAATTCGAACGTGCGTGGAAGGTATCGGCGCTCGGGGCTCTGCATTGCTCGAGGGTTGCGGCAACGGACATGCTGATGGACGAGCGGGGTGGCGCGATTCTCTTCACGGGTGCGACGTCCTCGATTCGGGGACGTGAAGGCGCAATTGACTTCAGCAGCGCGAAGTTCGCGGTGCGAGGTCTGGCGGATGCGATGGCCCGCGAGTTGTGGCCCCAGGGCATCCACGTCGCACACATCTTGATCGACGGAGTGATCGCAGCGGACGACAATCGGGAAGAGAATGAAGGCGATCCCCTGCTCGAGCCGGCTGAGATCGCGGATGTCTATTGGGACCTGATTCAGCAGAAACCGTCGGCCTGGACGTTCGAGCTGGAGGTACGGCCCTTTAGCGAGCGCTTTAACGAATGAAGAGCGGATTTCCGATCAAGAATGGGTGATTTCCGAGTGGGGAAGGACAACCCATCCTCCATTCGGAGATTCTTGATCGGAAATTCGCTTCTATCTCAGAATCTGGGTGAGGAGGTAATAAAATGAAAGCGGCCATCTACACCGGTGACGAGCAGATCGAGTTGCGCGATGTCGATCCGATGAAGGCGGAGCCGGCTTATGTGATCGTGAATACGAAAAGCTCTGGCATCTGCGGGAGCGACCTCCACGCCTACTTTGGACATTGGAGCCGCTCGGAGAAACGGGCGCACGGTCACGAAGTATGCGGAACGGTGGTCGAGATCGGTGAAGGCGTCGATGGGTTCAAGGTGGGCGACAAGGTGACGATGGAGTGCTTCTCGCACGACGGAACGTGCGCGCTGTGCGATCAGGGGCACTACAACCATTGTCTTGGCAAGGGTGGCTTCAGCGGAGAGGGACACGGGGGGTTCGCCGAGTACACGGCAATGCACGCGTCCTCCCTTTTCAAGCTGCCTGACGATTTCACGTTCGAGCAAGGCGCGCTGGTTGAGCCGCTGGCGGTGTGTCACCGAGCCGTGATGCAGGCGGGTACGACGTCTCGGGATCGGGCTGTGGTCCTTGGGGGTGGGACGATCGGGCTGTTGACGCTGGCCGCTGCGAAGGCTGCGGGTGTTCGGGAGACGCTGATTACGGTAAAGTATCCCCAGCAGACCGAGGTGGCGAAAGCCTATGGAGCGGACCGCATCGTGGATGTGAACGAAGAGGATGTGACGGAAGTGGTCAAGGAATGGACGGACGATCTCGGCGCCGATTGTGTGATCGAAACTGTGGGAGGCGCCAGCAACTTCGATGCGGCTGTCGCCTGTGCGAGAAAACGTGGGACCGTCGTTTTGGTGGCAGGCTACTTCGAGCCACTTGAAGTCGATCTGAGAAAAATCGTTTGGTCCGAAGTCGTGGTGACAGGTTCGAATTGTTACGGGTACAGCGGCCGCGAAAAGGATTTTGATGCGGCGATCGAGATGATCGCGTCGGGCAGAGTCGACCCGACGAAGATCGTGACGCACCGCTACGGTCTCGACGAGATTGTTGAAGCTTTTCGCGTTTCAGCGGACAAGAAAAGCGGAAGTGTGAAAGTGCACATTGTACAATAGAGGTAGCATTGTGGTTGGCCGGTGCCTGCGGCGGCGATCATGGACTGGCATGATAGGGTAGGAGTCGCTTTCGCCCACGCGGGGTTACGGCTCTGGCCGCGACAGGCACTGTGGGGGTTACTATTCCAGGGGTGAAAGATGGACGAATCGCGAGTGATACCGCGTCGGTTGATCAATCCCGACCGCGAGGAGACACCGAGGTCCTTGCTCGATTTGATCGAGCAGGGACCGTTCGATTTGGACACTGGATGACGCCGGGGTGTCGTGTGGCGTGGTCGCGGGCTACACGAACTTCGCAGGTTCGGGGCCGGTCGAAGTGCCTGTTCTGGAGATGCAGATTGCCTACGTGGAAGGGTTTGCGAAGATTGCGGAGGGCCTGGGGTCGAAAGTGGTTCGTGTCTTTACCGCCTACGAAGAGGGCGGACTTTCGCCGGCGACCATCTGGGGGAACGTGGTGTCGAGTCTGAAAGAATGCTGCGACCGCTCGGCCGACCACGGAGTGGCGATCGCGATTCAGAACCACCACGACATCGGCGTCCATACGGACTCGCTGGAAGAAATGCTGAGCGATATCGATCGACCGAACTGCAAACTGGGGTTCAACGCGTGGTCACCCGCGCTGCGAGGGGAAGCGCTTCACGAGATCGCGAAGCGAATGGCGCCGCACACCGCGATTACGACGAGCGCCGACTATGTGAAGTTTCCTCGATTCCACTACCAGGAACACCTCGTGAACTACCTGCCGGCAGAACCATCGATGGTTCGGGTGGTACCGTTCGGCGATGGCTTCATCGATTACGAGGCGTTCTTCTCGGGGCTGAAGGAAGGCGGATTTGAAGGTATCGCGACCTTCGAGATGTGTTCGCCGTTGAGAGGCGGAGGAGAGCTGGGGAATCTGGACTTCTGTGCGAAGCGGTACCTGACGTGGATGGAGGAGAGAAACTTTTAATGCAAAGCCAGAAGCGGATTTCCGATTAAGAATTGTCGATTTCCGAATGAGGGAAGTAGAAGAGTGTTGTTCCCTTCCCCGAACCGGAGATTGTGGGATCGTCAATTGGGAGTATGCTCTTCGCTTTCAGAACCAGTTAGCCTTGTCGACGATGTTGCGCAGTTCTTCACCGGCGGCAAAGCGATTGGCGTTGTCGACGAACAGGTCGAAGCGCCGGTGTTCGACACTCTCCGCATCCTTGACGGCGATGTGAGGGGTGAGGATCACGTTGGGTTTCGCCCAGAGAGGGTGGCCCTCGGGTAAGGGTTCGGTCTCGTAGACGTCGAGGGCACAGCCCGCGATCTGGCCCGCATCGAGGGCCTGGTCGAGATCCTGAAGCCGAGTCGTTGCGCCTCGGCCGATGTTGATGAAGCAGGCGGTGGGTTTCATCAGGGCGAAGCGGGCGCTGTTCCACATCCCTTCCGTTTCGGGGGTGTGAGGCGTCGCGACGATGACGAAGTCGGCCATAGGTAGAACTACATCGAGCTCGGAAGGCTCGTGGCGCTCTACGTCGGGGGTGTCCTGTTCCCAACGGGCGTCGATTCCAAGCACGCGAGTCCCGAAAGCGTTGAGTAACCGGGCGGTTTCGTGACCGATGCCGCCGACGCCGACGATGAGGGCGACGGCCTCGGACAACTCGAGGTAGGGTGTGGTGCGGGCATCCGTGTCCCACTGTCCTGCCCGTTGCGCGTCGATGTAGGCCGGCAGACCGCGGGCGAGGGCGAGGACATACATCAGAATGTGCTGGGCGATGTGGTCGTTGAAGACACCGCGTGGATTCGTGACCACAGCCTGGTGGGCGATGAGCTCAGGATAGTAGTAGCCGGCACTGGGGCCCGCTTGCGCACTCTGGATCCAGCGAAGCTGTTTGGCGACGGCAAGCGCCTCGGGGGGAACGACACCGTAGGCGGCGTCGGCATCGACGATCTCACGAAGGGCGTCTTCGTCGGTCTCTGCCAGGACGATGTCGTAGTTAGGGAGACGATCGCTGAGGGTCCTGTGATATTTTCGGCTACGATCGGTTTGAGGAGGCATGAGCACTATCTTGGGCACGTGGGCTTCCTTTCGAGGGCGAATGGTCTTGAGATCTGAATCTAAGGGCCGGATCGACGGATTCACAACCCCTCGGTAAGTGGGTGATTTATTTTGCGTCCTTTTTGAAGAAGCACCGTCTCCCTTGATGAGAGCGATCAGACCGATACACCTGACAACAGGAGGCGGCTATGGACGGTTGGGAAGATCCTGACACGGTAGATGCGGGCGGATGTGGCGACGGATGCTGCGATGACGGCTGTTGCTGAAAACGGTTCAGAGGTTTGCCAGGCGGAGGACATCGTCCACGATGTCCTCGTTTGTGTGTACGAGCGTCGGGGAGAACTTCAGAATCCCGGAAAGCTCCGAGCGTGGCTATATCAGATCACCCGCAACGCCTTGATCGATCACTATCGAGCGCACGACAGAGTTCGGTTCGAAGCGGTGACGGAGGACCTTCCGCAACCGAGCGAAGATCTGGACTGGCGTACCGACGCTGACCTGGCAAAATGCCTGCGGCCATTTCTGGATGCGTTGCCCGATCGATATCGGGAAGCGCTCGTCCTGGCGGAAGTCGAGGGTCTCCCACAGAAGGAAGTCGGCGACCGGCTGGGGCTCTCGCTTTCGGGCGCCAAGTCCCGGATTCAGCGGGGACGGAAGATGATGGCGGACTCACTGCTCGGATGTTGTGACTTCGAACTGGACCAGAGAGGTCGGGTGATGGATTTCGATCGGCGGAAAGACTGTGCGTGTGGATGTTGATTCTTTTCTCTGAGCAACGAATCGTTCAGGGCTCGAAACGGTATGCTTTCGTCGTACCCCGGCCGGTCGAGAGAGGATTCCAAAGGAAAAGCGGAAAAGGCAGAATGAAAGACCAGAAGCGGATTTCCGATCAAGAATTACCGATTTCCGAATGGAGGAAGGAGAAGAGCGTCGTTCCCTTCCCCCACTTGGAGATCGTCAATTGTAAATACGCTCTTAGTCTCTCGGTCAGGCGGTTCGGGAGGAAGCAAGCACTCTGCGACACGAGCCCGCCAGATCGTCCATTAAAGAGTAGACGGTCGGAAGCAGGATCAGAGTCATGAGGGTGGAGACGGACAGACCGGAAACGATGACGAGGCCAATGGGCCCCCAGATTCGAGCGTGACCTTCGGCGGTGCCGTAGAGCATCGGGACGACGAGGGGCATCAGACCCAGAATCGTGGTCGAAGCAGTCATCAAGATCGGTCGAATTCGATCCTGGCCGCCCAGGATGATGGCGTCCCGACGGTACATGCCCTGTTTGCGATATCGATTGATGTGATCGATCAGAACGATGCCATTGTTGACGACGATGCCGAACAAGATCAACAATCCATAGGTTGCATTGGAGTCGAGTGCGGTATCGGTGAGGTAGAGCCCGGCGGCTACACCCGTGAAAGCGAAGGTGATGGCGAACATGATGGTGAACGGATGAACGTAGGATTCGAAGAGCGAGGCCATGATGATGTAGATGAGGATGGCGGCCAGGACGAGCGTGAAATCCGTTTCGCCGACCTCCTGGGCCATCCGCCTGAACCGTCGGTCCATCTGCCAAGTATAGCCGGACGGCAGTGAAATTTTCTTCATCCGACTTGCCATTTCCCGCCCGACCTTCAGGCGATCTTTCTGGTCGGTGTTTGCGAACACCTCGATGGTTGACATGCGATCCTGGCGCTCGATCGTGTCGGGACCCTTGCTGAGTGTGAAGCTGGCGAGTGCGCCAAGGGAGACCATGTTGCCCTGGTCCGTTTCGAACGTCGCATTTCGCAGCTGGCTCAAGGTTGCGCGATCTTCTTCGCGCAGCTGGACGGTGATGTCGATTTCACCGTCATTCGTCTTGTACTTGCTGCTTCCGCGGGTACCGAGCGAAGTGGCAATGTCCGAGGCCACACGCTGCGGGGACAACCCGTAGCGACTGGCACGTGTCCGGTTCACGTTGACCTGAATCTCTTCCGCTCCACTTTCCAGACTCGTTTCCAGCAGATGGACGTTGTCCAGGTCTTCCATCTTGTTGCGAATGTCCTCGGCGAGGATGGCGAGCACGGTCGAACTGTGTCCTCGAATCTCGACGCCCACACCCGATGCGGAACCACCCCGAGAACCTCCGGCCTTGAATCGGACGCCGGGCTCGTCCGTGGGCATCATGGCGAGCACCTTCTTCTTGACTTCGTCTGTGGTCAACGTGCTCTTGTCCGCATCGGTGAGGTAGAGCGTGATTCGAGACCCCCAGCGATCGCTGAATCGGGTGCGGATCGACTCGACGTCAAGTGCCTCCTTCTCGGGGATCAGGATGTTCTCGATCCGGGTGAAGAGCGCAAGTGTCTGCTCGAGACCGTAGCTTCGCGGTGTTTCGACGGTGAACGAGACACGTCGCGATGACTGCCAGCGGAAAGGCCGCTTCTCGACGTTCGAATAAAGTTCGAAGCCGAAGCCGAGCACGATGCAGGCGACAGCGATGGTCGTCCATCGATATTGGAGCGTTTTCTCGATGAATCCCGCGTAAATCCTTCTTAGGCTCTTTCCACGGGCACGTCGTTTCAGAAAGATGGAAAAGCAAATGAGAACGGCAATCGCCCCCATTACTGCGGGGTCGGTCGTCCTAGCCGCATCGACGACGGTGGTGATCCATTCCAGGACCGCGGTCTGGGTCTGGGCGAGTCCCGTGTCGTAGATGCCGTATCCGATCGCGGAGATACCGAAAAGACCGAGGGCCATTTTGAGGCGCCGATCGTTCTTCCCGTCGTTGCCGCGGAAAGCGCGAGACCCGGCAAGCGGGATCAGGGTAAGTGCCACGCAGAGGGAGGCGACGACGGCGATGCACACGGTAACAGCGAAGTCACGCATCCACATCGATCGGCCCGAACCGGCGGTGAAGACAAGGGGGACGAAAACGCAGACTGTGGTCATCGCGGCGGCGACAATCGGGACACCGATCTCCAAACTGCCCTCGATGGCCGCGATCTCGGGATCCCGCCCCGAGTCGAAGCGCTTGCGGTAAATATTCTCAAGAGCGACAACGGCCGGATCGACGAGCATTCCGATGGCGACCATCAGGCCCATCATCGACACCATGTTTAGCGTGATCGATGCGCCGAAGAACTGGCGGAGCAGATACATGATCGTGAAGACACAGAAAGCCGAGACCGGGATGGACATTCCGATGATCAGCGTGCTCCTGAAATTCCGGAGGAACAGAAAGATGATCGTGATGGCCAGGAATCCGCCGAGGAGGGCCGAAAGCGCGAGGTTCCAGATCCCTTTCGTCACGGTCGTCGACTGATCGCGGCTGAGGTGCACCTTCAGCAGATCACGTCCGATTTCGTCGTTGATGGCCTCCATTTCGGCTTTGGCGCGGTTCGCCGTTTCGACAAGATTGGCGGTGGAGGCCTTTCGGATCTCGATCGAGACCGCATTTCGACCATCGATGCGTTCGAAGTAACGTCTTTCTGGATAGTCGTAGGAGACGTCGGCGACGTCGTCGAGTACGAGGTCCTTGACGATGGGCAGCTGACGAATCTGTGAGACGGTCTGGAACTCTCCGATCGAGCGAACGGCCATTCGACGGCCGCCGTCGTTAACGTAGCCGGCAGAGACGTTGACGTTGTTGTTTCGGATGGCTCGATTGAGGGTGCGGATGTCGAGGTTGTGGGCCCTCATCGATCCCTGGTCCACCTGAACGAGAAGAGCTTTTTCGTCGACTCCCTCGATTTCAACACTGCCCACACCCTCGATCCGCTGGAGCCGAGGGAGGATGGTGTGCTTGTAGACCGACATCAGCTCAGACTGGTCCTCTCCAAGCCAGGTCATTCGGTAGTCCAGAATCTCCCAGTCGTCGGAGCTCCATCGGCGTGTTTCGATCTGCTCGACGTCCGGAGGAAGTTCTGGACGAACGAGGTCGAGACGATCGCGCACGCGAATGGCCATGAGGTCCATGTCGGTCCCGTAGTTGAATTCGAGACGCACGGATGCCCGGTTCCCGTTGCTCCTGGAGCTGATGGCCTTTACACCCGAAAGCGTGGCCATCACCTCTTCGACGGGGCGCGTGATATCCCTCTCCAC
The DNA here is from genome assembly GCA_002433075.1 of Latescibacteria bacterium UBA6620. Taxonomy (GTDB): domain Bacteria; phylum Latescibacterota; class UBA2968; order UBA2968; family UBA2968; genus UBA6620. The sequence goes on along the minus strand of DJHM01000048.1, from coordinate 123,527 downwards.
TTCTTCGGGAGAGGAAGAAGGATAGTCGACGCTGATATACATGGACGGCCAGTTCAGGTCCGGCGCGTATTCCAGCGGGATCCTGAAGAGGGAGATGAAGCCGAGCACAACCAGACTGAGTGTACACATCACCGTGGTGATGGGTTTCCTGATGGCGTTTTCGGAAAGGTTCAAATCGCGCCACCTTTTAGTGGGGATGATTAAAAAGGAGTCGGTTGCTCGTCGTGCAACAATTCGCGGAGTCGTTCCCGGGCCCGGAAGATCCTGGATTTGACGCTACCCTCAGAGCAGCCGAGGGTAGCGGCGATCGTTCGGTAGTTCAGTCCTTCGAGTTCGTACATGCTGAAGGCTTCACCCTGCTTCGGTCCCAGGACATCGATGGCCGCAAAGATGGCCTTGTTCAACTCTCTTCGCTCCACACGCCTATCGGTTCGGTCGGGGCCGGCCAGTCTGTCGAGCGCCCCGTGACCGTCGACGAATCGATCAGGATTCGTTGCTCGACGTCGATCGATCCAGTGATTCAGTGTCAGGCGATAAAGCTAGGTGGACAGACTCGAATCGCCCCTGAATCGGTGGAGATGTCTGTGGACCTTTAGAAGAATCTCCTGGGTCAGGTCCTCGGCGTCGTCCCGCTCCCGGGAGAGCGTCAGACATCGATCGAGGACCTTCGGCCTCAGGTGAAGGAAAAGCTCATTGAGAGCGGCGTCGGATCCTCGCTGAGCACGCTTTAGGAGGTCCTGTTCAGAACAGAGCGCATAAACTACCAAGTAACCACTCACTTCACAAGTGGGCAAAAGGCAACCGCTTACTTACTTTCGATATCGGATTTATTCGGCCGCCGTCAAGCACTACGTGACTTTAAATCGACCCCTCACGGCCCCGAACTGATCGTGACTTGGGACGGTGTAGATCATGACGAAATCCCGTCCATCGTCACTCAGCCATTTGTTGGAAAAGTTTTAGTAAACACTCTTGTACCCGTGCTGGAGTCCTAGGTGCCACGCGTTTTCGCAGAGGACCTCGGTCCACGGTCCCCAGGGCTCTGGCGCATCGTAGATCCCCAAATGTCCATTCCTGATTTCCCATCGGCTGACCTACCGGGAAAGGAGGAGGTATCTCCGGAGGCCGGCATTGTAGCTGACACTCGAACGCATCAGCCCACGCCCTCGATCCTCGAAGACCGGCGCCCTGTCCTCTATATCACCCGACCAGGTCGACTGGTCGGGCGAGTTGAATCCCGCGAAATACTCGAAATCGTCCTGGCGCTCGATCTTTGAACGAAGCGCACGGATCAATGTCATTCGACCGGGGATCTGCACTTCCCACCCTTCGTCGACACAGACTTCAGGCGCATGCATATATATGTATGCGCCACGAGCTCCTTCGTAGTTGCGACCGTAGTTGCAGATGGTGGGAGCGAAGAAGCCTCGCTTGTTCGAGAATTGTTCCCGGCCGAACCGAACGCCGGTGAACCACCACGTCGCGCAGTGATCGTCCGAGACGTAGAGTTCGCTGAACGCGATGTGAAGGGGGTGACCGTCGCCGATTCGATAGGCGTAGAGTTTCTCATCGACTGCGAGCATCCCGTAGCACTTGCCGTTCCCCAACAGATTGCCGTAACCGGGTGCGGCGAACACCGGATCGGCTCGATGCTCGGCGTCTTTACCCCCACTGACGTTGTGGACGGTGAAGTCGGGAAAATCGCCTTCGATACGTCTGAACCCCAAGCCGACACGATCAGGACCGTTCTGCTCTTGCATGTCCGCCGCACCAAAACCGACACCGTCGCCCCAACTGACATACTGATGATCGTCGTCCGCCCAGGTCACGACCCAGTTGTCGCTGCCGAGACCATCGGTGCGAATGCTGTCCAGATCGAAGGTCACGTTCTGGATGACGGGACTTCTGTCGAATGAAGTCGTGGGACGGAAGCGAGCGTCGATTTCCTGTTGGGTGTTCATCGTCAACCTCCGGACCCAGACCGTTCGAAGGTTCCGACTGCGACGCCCATTTGCGGGTGACCTTCATCGCGGACTGGTGTTATACTTCGCAGGCGCTGCTCAAGAATAACACCATCTCAGCAGTGGGGCGCATTGCCCAGAATCGAGACGATCGATAAGAGTCGTAGATGTTCCTGGAAGGAGCTGCAGTGATGAAATGGATCGTGGGTGGATTCTCACACGAGACGAACACATTCTCGACGATTCCGACGGACCTGGAGGCTTTCAAGGCACGTAGCTTCGGGTTGGGCGACGACATCCGTCGAAACCTGGGGGGCACGCGGACGGCGATCGGGGGTTTCCTGAGTGTGATCGACGAACGCGGGGATGATGTCGTTCTAACGGTGGCGGCCAGTGCGACTCCGTCGGGGAAAGTGACGGTCGACGCGTTCGATACGATCACGGGCTACCTCGTGGAAGGCGTTGGGGCGAACCCTGGCGCGGATGGAATCCTTCTTTCCCTTCACGGCGCGATGGTGCCCGACCACACGGACGATGGTGAAGGGGAGACGCTGACACGAGTACGTGAGGCTGCCGGCCCCGATATGCCGATCGTCGTTGTACTGGATTTGCACTCGCACATTACGGAAACGATGGTCGAGAAAGCGACGGCGATCATCGGCTTTCAGAAGTACCCGCACACCGATCCCGTGGACCGAGGTGTGGATGCAGCCCGATTGATCGCCCGCGTGGCGGAGGGTACGGCGAACCCTGTTGCCGCTCTGGAGAAGCCTCCGATGATTCCAGTGTGCGGTACGTGTAACACGGAATTCGGTTTCTATAAAAAGCTGTGGGCGGAAGCTCTGCGGCCAGATCGGCCGAAGGAGATTCTGGCCTCCTCGTTGTTCTCGGGGTTCAGCTACGCGGACATTCCGCACATGGGCTACGCGGTCCTGGTCTATGCGGACGGAGATGAATCGATCGCCCGAACAGAGGCCAAGCGATTGGCCGATTCGGCCTGGGACGGTCGGGAGGCTTTTCGCTACGAACCGACATCAGTGGCTGATGCGGTCGCCCGTGCGCGAGAGGCGGCGGAGAAGCCGGTCGTGATCAATGAGATGGCGGACAACCCGGGCGGCGGGGGTTCGAACGACAGTGTGGCGGTGCTGCGAGAACTGATCGCCCAGGAGGTGACGAGCGCGGCCGTTGGGACCGTCTACGATCCTGAAGTGGTCGAGGCGTGCGAAAAGATAGGCGTGGGTGGGATGATCAGGACGTCGCTGGGGGCGAAGTCAGACGACATGCACGGAGATCCGATCGACATCGAAGGTCGGGTGAGATTGATTTACGACGGCAGCTTCACTTACAAAGGACCGATGAGCCAGGGGGCGCCAGGATCGATTGGTAAAGCAGCCGTGATCGACGTGGGCGGCATTCAGGTCATCGCGTGCAGTCACCGGGCACAGACGCTGGATCCAGAAGTGTTTCGCTCGGCGGGTATCGAACCCAATGATGTGGACATTGTGGTGGTGAAGTCGGCCGTTCACTTCCGCGCGGGCTTTGCGCCGGTGGCGAAAGAGATCATCACGGCGGATGGGCCGGGGTTGACGTCGCTCGATCTTTCGATTTTTCCGTGGAGGGACATTCGTCGGCCACTGTGGCCCATCGACGAAGATTGAACCACCCTGCCTCTGCTCGCGGGCGAGCTACGGCGAGGCAGTCGAAGTCGCGAAGACGGGCTTGGGACCAGAGAGATACCACCGGGAGAACGAAGGACGAGGAGAATCCGTGGATAGGAACCATGCCACTCCTGCTCTCCCATCCGCCTGCTCGAACCGCGTCGCGTGAGATTCCTACGCTCATCCTGTCGGCCTCCAATCGGTTGATTGAACGATGAAGATCATTTCCATTGAAACGGTGAAGCTGAACGTTCCGCGGGAAGGACCAAGGACAGAGCCGCGACGACCGACTTGGAACCGGACGTCACCGCGGTCGCTGCCGATCAACTATTACCCGGAGTTTTCCCGATTGCCGGGAGAGATGCCGGGGATGGGCGGGGGACAGGTGTGGGTGAAGGTGACGGTGGAGGATGGGACGTGGGGTCTGGGAGCGTGCAGTTTCGGGGCACCGTCGGCGTCGGTAATCGAAACGGTTTATGCGCCGTTGCTGATGGGGCGCGATTGTCTGGCGACGGAATTTCTGAACGACCTGATGTGGCGGGCGAGCCAGCGATTGGGGGATGCGGGGCACGCGACAGTGGCGCGGAGCGGCGTGGATCTGGCGCTGTGGGACCTGAAAGGGAAACTGCTCGACCTTCCGGTGTATCGACTCCTGGGGGGACCATGCAGAGACGCGATCGAACTGTATGCGACGGGTGACGATCTGGACTGGGCGATGGAGCTGGGTTTCACCCGGTTCAAGTTGACGAACCCGATCCACTACCGTGAGGGACAGGAAGGGCTGAACCGACTGGAGAAAAAAGTCGGAGACGCTCGGGAGATGGTGGGGCTGGACGCCGAGCTGATGCTCAACGCGGTGATGTCCTACAACGTCGAATACGCTGTCCAGGTCGCCGAGGCCTTGAGACCCTTCCAGATGCGCTGGTTGGAGGAACCGCTGATTCCAGGAGACCTCGAGGGACATATCGCCTTGAAGAAGGCTGTGCCGTGGATGCCGATCGCGACCGGGGAAGATCACCACGGCAGGATCGCGTTCCGGCAGCTGGTCGAGAACCGTTGCGTAGACGTACTCCAGCCAGATCTGAAATGGTGTGGCGGATTGAGCGAGGCGGTGAAAATCTACACGCTCGGTGAGGCGGCGGGGTTACAGACGATCCCTCACGGCGGAGCGAACTCTCCGTTCGGCCAGCACTTTGCAATGGCGATGCCTGAATCGTTAATGGCGGAATTCTGGCTGGGTTCGGATCCAGGTGTGCCGCTGGAAGAGGTGAGGGCGATTCCAGGAATGGCAGTGCCAGAGGATGGGAAGCTTGTGCCTTCCGATGCGCCGGGGTTCGGGATGGAGATCGAGGAGGCGTGGATTGAACCGTTCGGGAGTGGGGGGAGGGAGTACTACCAGTAGGCTCGCCTTCGCTGCTACGCAGCTGCGGCGAGGTAGGCGGTAGGCCCTTCGACACGGCTGCTTCGCAGCCTGCTCAGGACAGGCGGTGGACAACCCTCGCGCTGCGAGCGCACGGTAACCGGTGGGAGCCGCCTTCGCCACTTGGCTACGGCGACCCAGGGCGGTCTCCGGACCGCGAACTTGTGGAACGCAGTCGTTGGTACAAAAGAGAAGGCCTCACATAATCTGTGGGGCCTGTCTTTTCTTAAGGAGAAACAAGACTACATGGTGCAGGGAAAGATTCTGGATACGGTGAGACAACTGGACCGGGATGGTGAAATCAAGCTTGTGAGAGGGAATCCAGGCGATAAATTCGTATGATGCATGAGCGGGAGAGCCCACCTACGCCAATTGCCTTCGCCGAGGCTACGGCACGTCAGGAGGCTTCTGTCTTCGCGGCTTCGCCGCTACGACAAGGCGGGTCGGTGCGGCAGTCGGGAGACGGGGCGTGGCAAATGCTGCGCCCTGATTACTGTGTGATAGCCTTGTGTCCTTCGGGACGGAGTGACCTTAACAAGATGAGGAGCTGTTGAATGAAGTCGGTTGTGATCGAGGGGAAGGATCAGAAAGTTCGTGTGGACGAGATCGAGCTGGATGATCTGCGAGAGGACGAAGTGCTGGTGAAGATGGGGGCGAGCGGGGTGTGTCACAGCGACTACTCCATCGTCGATGGCACGATTCCGGTGAACTATCCGATCGTGCTCGGGCACGAGGGTGCGGGGATTGTGGAGGAGGTGGGTCAGCACGTGACGACACTGAAACCGGGTGACCACGTGGTGCTCATCTACATTCCTCAGTGCGGAAAGTGTTTCTATTGCACGACGGGAAAACCGAACCTGTGCGAGACAACGTCCCATACGCGAACGGGTGCGCTTCCGAACGGGCACGTGCCGATGAAACGAGGAGGCGAACCGATCGTCCAGATGGCGGGAATCGGTACGATGAGTGAATACACGATCGTGCACGAAACGAGCGCGATTTCGATCGACCCTGAGATTGCGCTGGACAAAGTCGCGCTGGTCGGCTGTGGGGTGATGACGGGCGTCGGTGCAGTGATCAATACGGCTGAAGTCGAGCCGGGATCTTCTGTAGCCGTCTTCGGATCGGGAGGGATCGGGTTGAACGTGATCCAGGGTTCGAAGATGAGTTCGGCCAACACGATCATTGCCGTGGACACGAATCCGTTGAAGCTGGAATTCGCGCTCCAGTTCGGTGCAACCCATACGGTGGATGCGAGCGAAGAGGATCCCGTTGAGCGCATTCGGGAGATCACAGGGGGTCGTGGTGCGGACTATACGTTCGAAGCGATCGGGAACGCGACGGTGATGCGCCAGGCATTCGAGAGCGCGCGACGTGCGGGTACGGTCGCCGTGATCGGGATCGCGAAAGCGGATGAGGAGCTGGCGATTCCAGCGTCGATGCTGGTGCGGGACGAGAAGCGTGTGCTCGGATCGTTCTACGGTTCGACACGGCAGCGGGTCGATCTGCCCCGGCTGCTGGATCTCTACCAGTCGGGTGATCTGAATCTGGATGGTCTGATTACGCAGCGCTATTCGATCGATGATGCGCAGCAGGCGTTCGATGATCTTGTGGCGGGGAAGAATGCGCGGGGCGTCCTGGTCTTTGATGAATGAATGAACACCTTGTGGATTTCTGGAGGGCCCCGGCGCGCGAGGTGGGCAGTAGACGGTAGGCGGTGGACGGAGCCTGCGGCAGCGGTTGTGGGTATCCCTACAGGCTGCGAACAGATGCAGTGGCAACAGTCTCTGCCAGCGAAAGGTCTGTGACTCAGGCGCTGAGGGCTCGTAGTGTAAGAAGTCAGGAATAGATTTTGGGAAGCAAACGGGCGTGGCGGAAGGCTACGCTCGTTTTCATTTTCCGAGCGCGGATTTCCATTCAGCCTCTTTGAAGCCGACAAGGCCGGCCTTGCCTGTCAGGGCGAAGGGGCGCTTGATCAACATCCCGTTTCCAGCCAGGAGGTCGATGGCTTGGGCAGGTTTCATGCCGGGCAGCTTGTCTTTGATCCTCTGTTCCCGGTAGACAAGGCCGGAGGTGTTGAAGAGCCGCTTCAGTTCTCCATCGTAAAAGGCGAGCATCTTCTTGAGCTCGGTCTTCGTGGGAGGCTTCTCTGTGATGTCGACGTCGGTGTATGCGATGCCATTGGCGTCGAGCCATTTGAGGGCGTTTCGACAGGTGCTGCATTTCGGGTACTGGTAGACTTTGAGTGCCAAGGTTTCTTCCTCTGTTGCAGTTCTGTGTGCCCCACCGGAAGACCGGCCAGGACTGTTGTGATCTATTCTATGAGAACGCTCGGATCGAGATGTATTCCGTAGATCGAGCAGGCGCCCTTGTTCCGGCCCTGGTAGAAGGTGCACCACCAGCGGTCGTCGTCGAGGGGGATCATCCACGGATAACCAAAATCATTGTTCTCTTCGTCTGCGGGAAACTCGATCAGCGTTTGACCTCGCTTCCAGGCCGCGCCCTCCAGATCGGCTGACCAGGCGATGATGCGGCCGGGGGCATTCCCGGGCACTGTCCGTTCGGTGACCAGGGAGACGAGTCGGTCGCCGACCCGGAAGAGTGTGGGGCAGGGCAACTGTGTGTTCGGACCGGATGCGGTGACTCCTGATTCGCCCACCTTCCAATCCATTCTTCGACGATTCGCAACGATCTGTTCGTAGCGATCCGTGTTGGGTCGAGCGAGTCCGATGATGTTCTCTTCCATCGCCACGAAGGCAGGTTCCACGAGGGGCCGATCGGTCACCTTCTCCGGCGCCTTCCAGTGGAGACCGTCGTCACTCGTGGACATCCAGATCCCTTGCGTATCGGGATAGGAACCCTCCCGAAAATGCCCTGCAACCGAGTACCCTCTTCCTTCGACTTTGAAGACCGACCCATAGACGGAACCGGTTCGTCCGGCTGCGAGAGCAGAGACGTTGGATTCTTGCCAGGACTCACCCTGATCGATCGAGACCCAACTGAAAAGGCTGTTCGCTTCGTCGCCGCGATAGGCCATGGCCATCAGGATCAGGGTGTCGTCCGTCGTGACGCCCAGCGCCAGGTTTCCACAGTGGGTGTAGGTGTCGTCAGCCGTGAATTCGGTCACGATCTGCGGTGGTGAGAAGGTCTCTCCACGATCGTTGGAGACGGCGATCGCCGGACACCCCTCACCGTGCGCGCCGTGAAAACGCCCGGCGCTGAAGGCGAGAACGATGGTTTCCTGGCAGGTGCGAACGACCTTGGGCCAGGCAAGATGAGCGAATCGATCGCCGTCGATCGGAGCTACGACGACTCGAGGTTCACCGAATGGGCTGGTGGGTGAGGGCATCTACCTACTGATGGGGCGATGAGGCGTGAAGGCCAACTACCCCGACGATGATGAGGACGATCGACACCAACTTGAGGGGCGTCACGGATTCGTTAAAATAGAAGATCCCGACTCCGGAGATCAGTGCGGTCCCGAGCCCGGACCAGATGGCGTAGACGAGGGAAATCTCAAGGGTTTTTACGGCGAGGATCATGAATCCCAGGGAGATCAGGTAAAAGACACCGACAAGGATCGATGGGACCGGACGCGTGAACCCCGCTGACAGCTTCATGCAGACGGTGCCTGCGACTTCAAGCACGATGGCGACGGATAGGCAGAGCCAGGCCTTCATGGGATTGAATATAGAACATCGAGAATCGAAAATGTGAGGCCCATCGAGCCCGGGACCACCTCAGCTGAGACCTTCGATTCGGCCGAAGTTCCGTAAGACGATCAGATTCCGGACGGTGATGATGCCGGACCAGGCTGTTTCGCCTCTTCCCACAGGTCGGGGAATTGGCCCCACTCCCAATGCGGAGCCCAGGAACCATTTTCGTTCTGGATCTTTCATTGAAGATTTCGCTCGACGAGGTCAGGATCGACTTTCGCGACCAGCGGACTGCTGGGATGCTCAACCACCCAGAGTGGACGCAGGCAATAGGTGTTCCATTTGGAACTGTCTGTGGTGATGGTTTCGGCAAGAGCCTTTTGTAGCTTCTCGACGACCTGCTGTGGGAGTGCATCGTCGAGCGATGCTGTCTCGGAAAAATGGATGTAGCAGTGCAGGTCGTGAACGTCCATCTCGTGTGACTGGGGCATCAGATGTTCGATGGCTTCCGCTTCGATCGCATCAAATTGTGACTGACTGAGATTCACCTTTCTCCAGCGCTCGGTCATGGGACCGATGTGTCTATCCCAGGACTTTGCGGACCCTGTCGATCACGATGTCGACTTCATCTTCAATGAGGTGCGCGACGGCAATGCGCAGTCGATTTCCTCTTGCCCGCGTCCAGATCGAAGGGTCGCCGGCCTTGAGCTCGTCCACGACCTGAGCTCCCGTTTTTCCAGCGCCTTTCTCGTCGATGATGAGCATCACGCCGTTGCTCAGACTGTTGTCCTCGACGTGCCGTTCGATCTCGAGGTGAGGCACCCCCGCTAGGGACGTTTCGATATGATCTGCCTTGCGCCAGTGATCGGCAATTCGGGCGTCGTGGTCCATCGCCAGCCATTCCTTCAATGCGACGACGACGGCGACGACTTCCTGACGGTCGAGTTTCAGCGGACGCCCTACGGTTTCGAGGTCGCCGGATTCGAATCCGATGAAGCTGTGCCCGTATGCGGCCTGGATGAGTTCCTTCTTTCCGCACAGGATGCCGGTCGAATTGCACGCGCCGATGTACTTGGCTCCGAACCCGATCATCGCGTTGGGGGCCTGCGCGTAGGACTTCATCGTGTCGAGCGGGTAGACCTGATAGGCGGCGTCGATGGTGACTGGGAGATCGTGGCGTCCCGCGATCGTGAGCAGACTGTCGAGACCCTGGATGTCGTCTTCGGGATCGCCCCAGGCATAGTAGTGGATGCCGGCGGTCTGTTCGGTGATCGAATCTTCGAGCTGCTCGACGGTCGTCCCGTTCTGGTTGCCGACCATCACGACGTGGCCGCCGAAAATCGTGAGGCATCGTTGGTAGTGGTATTTCTGACGCGCCTGAAAAAGAAACTGATTCGGGATGTTGTGGGTGTGGGGGAGCTGTTCCATCCGTTCGTCGCTGCCGACCGACATGCAGGCGGCGGCGGAGAGCGCGAGCGCGGCTCCGCAGCCGGGCGTAACGAACGCCGCTTCGGTGCCGAGCAGCTCGGCGATGATTTCACCGGTGGACTGGAAGAGTTCGTCCATTGAGACGTAGTATCTGCTGGCCGCGGTCATGGCCTCCTGCACGGCGGGGGAAGGACGAGAGCCGCCGATGACGGTCTGGTTTCCCGCCGCGTTGATGACGGGGGTGGCGCCGAGATCGCGGTAGAGTTGGGCATCGCTATCGACTGAGGACATTGGATCTCCACACGTTTGGGGTATCAGGAGGCTTCACAATACGAGGTAGGCGCCGCCGATGGAGCCGGCATCGTTGCCGAGTTCGGCAAGTCCGATGGTGGTCGACTCGAACAGGCCTTCGAGCGTGTGGGTTCGAGCCGAGGCGACAATAGGATTGAGCAAAAGATCCCCTGCGGCGCTGATTCCGCCTCCGATGGCGACCACGTCAGGACTCAGGACATTCAGGAGGTTGGCGACAGCGATCCCGATGTAGTTCGTGACGTGGTCGATCGTCTTTGTCGCGACCCGATCCCCTTTGTGAGCGGCATCGCAGATGGCTTTGGGTGTCAGAGGGCCCACATCGGAGAGCGTGCTTTTTTCGCCCGCCTCGAGACTCTGACGTGCGTGGTCGAGCATCCCGGAGGTTGCGCTGAGGGCCTCGAGGCATCCGCGCTTGCCGCATCCACATAGCGGCCCCCCCGGCAGGACGGTCATATGCCCGACTTCGCCGGCTGAATGGGAAGCCCCGTGGTGGATCGATCCATCAATGACTACACCTCCACCGATACCGGTTCCCAGCGTCAGAAGGACGAGGGTGTCACATCCGGCGCCGATGCCGGCTCTGGCCTCGGCGAGGGCGGCGAGGTTGGCATCATTGTCGATCTCGACGCGCATTCCGGGCAACCGTTGCTGTAGCTTGGATTTAAACGGGACGTGGTGCCAGTCGAGATTGGGGGCGAGTACGACGGTGCCGTCGGCGCGGGTGACTCCGGGAACTCCGATGCCGAGCCCGGTTGCTTCGGTCGGCGATGCACCCTGGCTGTCGAGCAGGTCGGTCGCGAGAGACACGATCCGGTCGGCGACGGCGTCGGCTCCGTTCGATGCTTCCGTGGCGACTCGGTCCTGGCGAAGGATCTCGCCGTCGGACGAGACGATGGCACCCTTGATGTCGGTGCCGCCGAGGTCGATACCGAGAGCGAAAATCAAAAGCTGAACCACGAAGACACGAAGACACGAAGAAAGGATAGGGGGGACCGTGCCTTCGGGGTTCTATTCCAAGCATGATCAGGGAACCCGTACACGCTATGCTCCGAATTTCACGGGGGCGCCATTGATGTAGGCCTGGGTGATGTTGATGACGAGTTGGATGTCCTGGCGGGCGTCGGCCATCGGGGTGTGGCAGGCGGCTCCCTCAACGACGCAGTCGTGAAAGTGCTCGAGTTCACGCACGAAAGGACTGGCCCAGTCGATGGCGGGTTCCTCGGTGACGTGCCTTCCGTTTTCGTCGATGTGTTGCAGGGTCACCCGCGAGAGCTGACCGCGGGAGAATCCGGTGGGGTAGGTCAGGATGACGCGCCGGTCGTCGCCGTAGATCTCTAGGGTTTCCTTGAAGTCCCAGAGGTCGGGGAGGTCGACCCACGATGCGATGCACCGGGCGCCGGATGGATACTCTATGTTCGTTGAGACGGCGCGGCCGTTCTGCCAGACGTCTGTGCTGACGATCCGTGACGGGTTGCCGAAGAGGAGGCGCAATCCGTAGAGGTCGTGAATCATGCTGCCGGAAAGCGTGAAGAAAATGCTCTTCGCTTCCGGGGCGACGTTTTCGCCCATCGCCTGTTTGAAGGCCGCATCGCGCGCTGCCGAAGAGGCTTCTCCGGCCTCGGGTGGGACGTCGTCGAACCGCTCGATGTGGAACTGCGCCAGATGTAGGTTGTTGTTCGGATGGAGATGGTTCACCTGGACGAAAGCGGGATCCCATCCTTGCGTCGCATCGGCCGTGATCTCGAACGCGGGATCGTAGACTTTCATGTAGCCCGTCTGGGCGACCACGCCTGCCGAGGCTGCGGCATCGGTAATGGATTGCGCTTCCTCTTTCGAGAAACAGACGGGCTTCTCGATGAACATGTGCTTGCCAGCATTGAGGGAGGCGAGGGCGATCTCGGTTTTAGGATCGCGGTGACAGAGGAGGACGGCGTCGACATCGCCATCGAGTAACTCCCGGTAGTCGGTGGTGTGGTTGGGCACGTTGTACTTGTTCGCGACATATTGGGCTGCGCCGGCGCTGACGTCACAGGCCCAGGTGACCTCGAAGCGATCCTGCAGGTCGTGGAAGTTGGGCATATGCTGCACCTGAGCAATGGCACCACAGCCGACAATTCCGATCTTGATGCGTTTCATTTAGGACCTCGAGAAGACGTAGGAACCACCCGCCTTCGCCAAAAAGGCTTCGGCGGGTAGGCAGAAGCACACAGATAGACACCGATGGCTGAATCTGCGCGGAGCGAAAGAGAGTCGACCGAGGCTGAAACTACTTCGTCCCCTCGGTTAACGTCGGGGCGAGATCGTTCCAGCTGTCATTGAGTTCTGTCAGATTGCGATGGACGTGGTAGAGTTTCTCCCACATCGCATTCCGAGTCGCCTGGTCTTCGGACTCCGAAGCGGCCAGTCCACTCAGCACTTCGCGGTGCTGGTCTACGAGCGCTTGAGCGGCCTGAGCAAAGGCGTCGACCGCTGAACGGTGACGCTCGACCCGGTCGGATCGGGTTACGGTCTCGTCAAAAGGAACGTCGTAGCTGCCGTGGGGCGAAAAGCGGATCGGCAGGGCCTCGCCCTCCTGCGTTCGCCCGGTGTGGGTTGGCAGGATGTGAGGGGTGACGGACAGGTAGATGACGACGGGTTCGTCCCCGATGACACGCACAGCGTGTGGCTGGTCCCTCAGGGCGTAGCAGAGCTGGCCTGGTTCGAGGATTTCCGTTTCACCATCGATTTCGAATTCCATTTTGCCCTGGAGAACGAGGAAGATCTCGTGACCGAGGTCGTGGCTGTGTCTGCTGTTGAATTCGTCACCTGGGTCCATCCACATGAAGCGTGAGCGAATCTCGGGCGTGACGAGCATGTTTGTGATGTGTTCGGGATTACGAAAGTCATAGACTGGAAAACCCATAGAGACCTCATTGGAAAATGCCGTAATAGGGAATTCGGGAATTTCCTACTTCTCTGATTCCATTTGATTCTCAGGTATTCGCTCTTACCCAGTCGAGATACGGACCGTGGCCTTTGTAGATCGGGAGTGCGACGATGTCGGGGACGTCGTAGCTGTGCAAGGTCTTGATTCGGTGAATGAGGGCATCGACGCGACCGACCGCTGTGTTCAGTAGAATCGCGGCCTCGGGTTCGTCCTCGACCACGCCCTGCCAACGATAGATCGATCGGATTCGGGGCAGGATGTTGGCGCAGGCGGCCATTCTTTCGTCGACGACGGTTCGGGCGATGGTCGCTGCCTCTTCTTCGCTGGGCGCGGTCGAGTATAAGATTTAGACGTCGGACATCGGGAGATCGCCTGGATGCCGTCACGGATGGCAAGGAGCCGGTCTGTCATTCTCTCGAGGTGCGATCCGGACCAGTAGACGCGATCGCAATCTGGGCATCGATGAAATCGATCGTGTGTCTCGAGCACGTGGGGCGGCACCACGGATGCGACCTGGTCCCGAGACACCTGCTCGATCGGCGTATTGCAGAGTAGGCATCTTGTGAAAGTTTCGCGATCGAGGTCGAGGCCGACGTCGCGTACGAGTTGCGCCAGTTGAGGTTCGAGTTTCCTTTCTTCAACGAGAATGCAGGACACTGTCCCAGCGCACTCGGCGAGAGGACGATCGCTCGTAAGCAGGACTCGATTTTCCTCACGGCATAGGTCGAGCAGGTGCTCGTCGGCAATGTAGGAAAAGTAGGTGGTGTCGTATCCGAGAATCCGTAGCCACCGGGCCAGTTTTCCCAGCATACAGTCCGCGGCAAATTTCGGCTCGTCCAATGTGAGGTGGACCTCCCTCTGTCTGCGCGAAAAGCCTGGGCGCTGAATGGAGTCCGGACTACTGTTTGGGCACGAGACGTGACAATATAATTCGGACGATGGTAGACGAGAAGGCGCAATCCCCTGTGACGACGAACTCGACGTTTGCGGAAGCTGAAACAGTCCTGGCGGAGCACATCGAAGCCGGTACGACACCGGCCGCGGCGGCGGCTGTGGTTCATTCGGACGACGTGATCTGGACTTGTGCGAGCGGTCGCCATACCTACGACGAAGATGCCCGGCCGGCGCGGGTCGACGATCTGTTCGACCTGGCGTCGTTGACGAAAGTGGTCGCGACGGCAACGCTGTGCGGAATGATGATCGACGAGGGGACGCTGGACATCGATCGTCCCGTTCAGGCGGTGATCCCGGAGTTCGCGGGAGACGGCAAGGAAATCATCACCCCCCGGCAATTGCTATCACACAGCAGCGGGATGCCGGCGCACGTGAATCTCTACAAGACGCTGAGGGGTCGCGAACGGATCGTCGAAGCCGCAATCGGGCTGGACCTCGAGTACGCGCCCGGCACGGCGTCGGTCTACAGCGATATGGGATATCTGGTGTTGGGGGAGATGATCGAGCGGGTATGCGGGAACCGGATGGATGTGCTGTTTGGGGAACGGGTCACGCTGGCCGAATCGATGTATACACCCGATGTCGGCCAGGAGCGCATTGTTCCGACAGAGATCGACGGGACAATGCGCCATTGTCTTGTGCACGGGGTGGTGCACGACGAGAATGCGTGGGCGATGGGCGGGGTGGCACCCCACGCGGGACTGTTTTCGACAGTTGGGGATCTGGGACAGTTCTGTCGGATGTGGTTGCAGGGAGGGATGTTGGATGGGGTGCGGATGCTGTCGGAAGAGACGGTGAAACAGCTGACGACGCGGGAGGGGGGTGTGGAGGACAGTACCTGGGCGTTGGGGTGGGATACGGTTTCGCCGGGGGGCAGCACGTCGGGCAGGTACTTCTCGTCGACGTCTTACGGTGTACTGGGGTTTACGGGGACTTCGTTGTGGGTGGATCCGGAGCGGGATCTGGGTGTGGTGCTACTGACGAATCGGGTGCATCCGACTCGGAACGGGGAAGGAATTATGCGACTGCGGCCGGCGTTTCACGATGCGGTGAGTGAAACCCTTAGCAGAAATGGATAATGGAAAGTGAAAAATGAAAAGCTAGAGGGCGGGTTACGGCTTGAGCCAGCTGGCCAAGATGAGACCGACGAGCCAACGGATCGTTCTGTCAAAGCGGGCGTTCACCTCGGAACGAAATCCGGCTACCTCGGAGCGGATGTCACCGATCTTATGGTAAACGCGATCGAAGCGAGCCCCTACCTTGGAATCCAGAGAACGGACGTCTTGCTCCAACGTTCCCAGTCGGGTGTGGACCTGTTCAAGAACATCTCTTGTGCCAAGCTCTTCTGCCATCGTGTATCCTGTCGAGAGTCGTCTGTTGACAAGGCAGCGCAGACTATAGAATCCTACAAGCCTACACTCAGTTTACCTGTCCATATGCAAACGACGTGCCGTGTGATTGGACGGCTTCCAAGCGTAAAGAAAACAAAGTATTGAGAGCACGCTGCACCAGGAAGGATCTGAACGGATCGTTCACTATCGGATGATCACTTGAAAGAGTTGATCAGGACTCCACGGAGGGTATGCAGGTCGTTCTGATGGCGCCTGCCCTCGTGAAGCCCTGAAGAGACTGGAGACGCGTTCAGTCTCAAGTTCTCGTCCCGGGGAACGACAGGACTCAAGAGAAAGCAAGGACCTTCAACCCAGGAGTCCGAGGATGGCCCGAATTCTCGTGATTACGGACATCTTCATGCCGGGAAAATCGGGCCTCGAGACCATCCCGGATTTGAGGGACGAGTTTCCTCAGATCAAGATCGTCGCCATGACCGGGTGGGACGCGAAAGAGGATCTCGACGTGTTGGGGATGATGAAGGAGCGAGGTGCGGACAGCGTGCTGCCAAAGCCGTTCAAGCCGGAAGACGTGACGAGCAAGATCAGAGATCTGTTGGGATAACCGAGGTCGCGTCGTGCAATTCACGCGGCACCGTGGATCGGTGGTAGGGAGAAAGTGCCAACGTTGGCACTTTTGTAAAACACAGATAAAATGGGCAATCCTGACGATGAGGATTGCCCATTTTCACTGAATTGGGATGCGAATTTATGCGCTGGCTTTGACCTCGCGACGGCGCCGGTGGAGGACGGGTTCCGTATACCCGTTGGCGACGTCCCGTCCCTCGAAGACGAGTTCGAGGGCGGCCTGCCAGGCAATACCATCGAATCCGGGAGCCATATTCGTGTAGCTCGGGTCGCCGGCGTTCTGTCCGTCGACGACGGCGGCCATCTTCTTGAAGGTTTCGATGACCTGGTCCCGGTTGGTGATGCCGTGATGGAGCCAGCTGGCGATGTGCTGGCTTGAGATACGGAGCGTGGCGCGATCCTCCATCAGACCGACGTCGTTGATGTCCGGCACCTTCGAACATCCGACGCCCTGATCGACCCAGCGAACAACGTAGCCGAGGATGCCCTGGGCGTTGTTGTCGAGTTCGTGTTGGATGTCGTCGGCCGTGAGGTCGCGGTCCAATAGGGGTGGAGTGAGGATGTCGTCGAGGCTGGCACGGCCGCGCGAGGCGAGCGCTTCCTGGCGGTCGCCGACGTTGATCTGGTGGTAGTGCATCGCGTGGAGGGTGGCTGCGGTCGGGGAGGGTACCCACGCACACGTGGCGCCCGAGGTGGGATGACCGCCCTTTGTGTCGGCCATATCCTTCATCAGGTCGGGCATCGCCCACATCCCCTTGCCAATCTGGCCGTGACCGGGGAGAGAGACTTCGAGGCCGACGTCGACGTTCCAGTCCTCGTAGGCGGACATGAACTTCTGACCTTTGATCTCGGGCTTGGGCAGGACAGGACCGGCCTCGAGGCTGGTGTGGATTTCGTCGCCGGTGCGATCGAGGAAGCCGGTGTTGATGAAGATGATTCGATCGCGTGCCTCGTGAATGGCGGCCTTGAGGTTGATGGTGGTGCGTCGCTCTTCATCCATGATGCCCATCTTGATGGTGTTGGGCTCCAGATCGAGGACCTGCTCGACGCGACCGAACAGTTCGACAGTGGCGGCGACTTCTTCAGGGCCGTGCATCTTGGGTTTGACGATGTAGACGCTTCCGGCGCGACTGTTCGTGACGCTTCCCGTCTGCTTGAGGTCGTGGATGGCGCCGAGGACGGTGATCATCGCGTCCAGGAAACCTTCCGGGATCTCATCGCCATCGCTGGTGGTGACGGCGTCGGTGTACATATGGATGCCGACGTTGCGGACGAGGAGCGCGCTGCGGCCGGAAAGAACGAGTTCGGACCCGTCTGGCGCCGTGAAGGTTCGGTCGGGGTTGAGACGGCGGGTGATCGTCTGACCGCCCTTTTCGAGCATGGTCTCCAGATCTCCCTTCATGATTCCTGCCCAGTTGCGATAGACGAGGGCCTTGTCCTCCGCGTCGACAGCGGAGACGGAGTCTTCGCAATCCTGGATGGTTGTGACGGCCGCCTCGAGGACGACATCCTTGACGCCGGCGGGATGGACTTTGCCGACGGGATGATCAGCGTCGATCTGGATATCGACGTGCAGGCCGTTGTTTACGAGGAGGACGCTCGATGGAGCGTCGGGCGAGCCGGCGTGGCCCGCGAACTGTGCGGGATTCTGCAGTCCGGTGGAGGCATCTCCCTGTGCAACCGCCAGAGCGCCGTCCATGACGGTGTAGCCAGTCGCATCTGTGTGAGAACCGGAGGTGAGGGGGGCGGTCGCGTCGAGGAAATCGGCCGAGGCGTCGACAACTTTCTGTCCTCGCACAGGGTTGTAACTCGATCCCTTTTCGGCGCCGTCCTCCTCGGAGATGACGTCCGTACCGTAGAGCGCGTCGTAGAGGCTGCCCCACCTGGCGTTGGCGGCATTGAGGGCGTAGCGAGCGTTGTCGACGGGGACGACGAGCTGAGGTCCTGCGATCTGGCCGATTTCGGGGTCGACGTTGGCCGTGGTGACCTCGAAATGATCCCCTTCGGGCTGGAGGTAGCCGATTTCTACGAGAAAGCTTTTGTAGGCGACCGGGTCGATCCCGCCTTCTCGGTTCTCCAGATACCACCTGTCGATACTGGCCTGAAGGTCGTCTCTCTTCTGGAGGAGCGCCCGGTTTCCGGGAGCGAGATCGCGAACGATGGCGTCGAGTCCTTCCCAGATGGCGTCGGGGTCGACGCCCGTCTCGGGAGCGATCTCATCTTTGACCACGTCGTGGAGGAGTTTGTGGACTTTCAGTCCACCGATATCGATGTAGTCGGACACGTATCTTTCCTTTCTCAGACAGAAGAAACTCTCCGCGTGGCTGTTCCCGAAGATTTCGTTGAGAGGGTGCAGGACGGTTGCAGCGTACGCAGGAGGGATGAAGGACGGCGTAAGATGTGACCTGGACGTGTGGGTCACAAGAGCAATTCGGTACTTCAAGAGCTCGAGGCGACAACCTGGATGGCTGTCGCCTCGAGCGCCGAACGAAGAATCGGGGTCGTCAGGAACCGAACGATTTCTGGAGCCGTTCGAGGTCCAGTTGGGGATAAAGGAGGTAGCTGTCGAGGAGATCTCCGACCCTGGAGCGTGCAGTTTCGAGCGCTGATTTATCGATCTTGTAGCGAGCCTGGCTCGGCTTTCCGCTGCTCTTTACGATCGTAGGCTCCGTGGCATCGAGTACGGTCTTGAAGATGCCGGCGATTTCTTTCATTTCTCCTTCACCCATTCCGAGGGTGGTGAGGGCGGGGGTGCCGACACGCAGGCCGCTCGTGTACCAGGCGCCGTTGGGATCGAAGGGGATGGCGTTCCGATTGAGGGTGACGGAGGCGTCGCGCATCGCGCCTTCGGCCTGGCGGCCGGTGATTCCGAAGGGACGGACGTCGACCTGGAGCAAGTGGTTCTCGGTCCCTCCGGTTAGGACGGTGATTCCCTGATCGATCATGCCCTCGGCCAGAGCCTGGGCGTTGTCGACAATCTTCGCAGCGTAGTCCCGGAAGTCAGGAGAGAGCGCCTCCTGGAAGGCGACGGCTTTGGAGGCCATCGAATGGGGCAGGGGTCCGCCGAGTACCATTGGACATCCCTTGTCGACATATTCGGCGAATTCTTCGTCGCACAGAATCATCCCACCGCGCGGACCTCGCAGGGTCTTGTGCGTGGTTGTCGTGGTGACGTGGGCGTGGGCGACGGGGTCGAAGTCGTCGGTGAAGACTTTGCCTGCGACGAGACCGGCAAAGTGGGCCATATCGACCATCAGGACCGCGCCGACTTCGTCCGCGATTTCGCGGAAGATTCGGAAGTTGACCTTCCTCGGATAGGCGCTGTAGCCGGCGAGGAGGATAAGGGGCTTGACTTCCTTCGCCTGTGACCGAATCTGATCGTAGTCGAGAAGTCCCGTTTCCTTGCTGACGGTGTAGGCGTGCGACTCGAACATCCGGCCGGATACGTTGACGCGGTAGCCGTGGGTCAGATGACCGCCTGAGGCGAGGTCGAGACCCAGCAGGCGCTGATTGCCCAGATCCGACCGCAGGCCGGCCCATTCCGCATCGTCGAGGTCGAAGGGAGATTTGGACCTGAGCTTTTCCAGGGCGGGTGTTTCCACACGGGCGGAGAGGATGGCCCAGAAGGCGACCATATTCGCGTCGGCGCCGGAGTGGGGCTGGACGTAGGTGTGGTCCGCGCCGAACAATTCACACGCGAGCGAAGCGGCGCGGGATTCGATGGCGTCGATGTTGTCGCAGCCGGCGTAGAATCGATGGTCGGGGATGCCTTCGGCGTACTTGTCCGTGAGCAGGTTCCCGAGGGCAAGCTGCGTGGGAAGCGAGCAGTAGTTCTCGCTGGCGATCATTTTGAGATGGCGCCGCTGGTCGGCGAGCTCTCGGACGATCGATCCGGCCACGTCGGGAACGACGCTGGCGACGGATTCGAGCGCGGCGAGGTAGGCGACGAAATCGCGATCGGGTTCGGAGGTCGAAGCGAGATAGTCAGCGAGCGGCGAGGTGTCGGCCAAGATGTCCTCCCATCGTATGGGACGTCGTCGTGGGGGGAGCGTCTATATATAAAGAGAGCCCGGGCCACGAATCGGTCTGCCCAGGCGTTCGGCAGATCAGGATCCGGCTCCACTGTGGTTGTGTCCACTCGGGGCCGGGGGGGCCCGTTTCGCCAGTCGCGCGGATCCTCTTCAGATGTCGCGATTAAGATAGGGGAAGTGCAGTTCGGGTCAAGCGCGTTTAGACAGAGTGGCTGGCAATTCGCAACGAGGGGGAGTGAGCGATCCTTGTTCTACTGATCACACTAATTCTGCAAGCTGGATTCGTGTCGTCGTCCGAGAAGACGACGGTTTTCGCTGCTGCAAGTCTGACAGCGGTGATGGAGGCCCTGTTGGAAGAGGCTGAGTCGAGGGAACTGTCGTGGAGCACGGTGCTGGCGAGTTCGTCCACCCTGGCGAGGCAGATCGAGCACGGTGCGCCGGCGGACGTCTACATATCGGCGAATCAGGGATGGATGGACTACCTGGAAGGGAGAGGCCTCTTGGAACCAGGGACGCGTCTCAATTTGCTGGCAAATCGACTGGTCCTCTTCCGCCATGGAGAGAACCTGGGGTCGATGCCGATCTCGAGGGAGTTCGACTTCGGGGGATCGTTCGAAGGGCGTTTGGCGATCGCCGATCCAGAACACGTGCCGGTCGGGATCTACGCGAAGCAGGCGCTGACAGCCCTCGGCTGGTGGTCGTCTGTCGTGGGGAGGATCGCGCCCGCGAAGGATGCGATGGCCGCCCTGCGGTTCGTCGACCTGGGGGAATGCGAGGTCGGGGTCGGCTACCGGACGGATGTTGCCCTGTCCGAGAAGGTGACGACGGTGGCGACGATTCCCGAGCGCTTTCACGAACCCATCGTGTATCCGGTTGCCGTGGTCGGAGGACGAGATTCCGAGCAGGTGCGTGTTGTGATCACGTTCCTGCGCTCGGAATCTGCGAGCCGGGTGTTTCAGGCGCACGGGTTCACGGACCCAGAATCGGACCCGTGAGCGCAGGATCCGGCCTTTCGGCTTGCCGGTTTCGGGCCCCTCGCTGTATATTCGAAAGGACTGGGACGTTTACACACAACGAGGACTGACCATGACGGGTCGGCAGCATTCCGTGACACGCTTTCTCCTTTGAGGAGAAGGCGTTTTTTCATTTCTGAGCGTTTGTGAGCCTGCCGCTCGTCGTTGATCGAGGGTGACTATGGACAAGCTGTTTCACGTGATTGAGGCGCAGCAATTCGATCGACCTCTTCTGTCAGAACTGTTCGCGGTGACGAAGGAAATGGAAGAGGTGGTAAGTCGCTACGGCTCGAACATTCTGAGTCGTCGGTTGATGGCCTCGCTGTTCTACGAGCCGAGCACGCGAACACGGCTGTCGTTCGAATCGGCGATGATGCGGCTCGGTGGGCAGGTGGTGACGACGGAGAGCGCACGCGAGTTCTCGTCGGCGGCGAAGGGCGAGACGCTCGAGGACACGATTCGAATCGCTGAGGGTTACAGCGATGTGATCGTGATTCGCCACTACGAGAGTGGTTCCGCGCGTCGGGCGGCGGAAGTGGCGTCGGTTCCGATCATCAACGCGGGGGACGGGCCGGGTCAACACCCGACCCAGGCTTTGCTTGATGTATATACGATCCAGAAGGAGATTGGACGGCTCGACAATTTCAAGATTGCGATGGTCGGAGACCTGGCGAACGGTCGAACGGTCCGCTCGCTGGCGTATCTCCTTTCTAAATACGACGGCGTGAAGATCTTTTTCGTGGCCCCTCGCGTCGTGCGGATGAAGGACGACATCAAGGCCCACCTAGACGAGCACGGGATCGAATGGGAAGAGGCGGACGATCTGATCGCGGTCGCACGGGACGTCGACGTGGTTTACCAGACGCGGATCCAGCGAGAGCGTTTCGGGGACCGCATCGAGGATTACGAGCAGGCACGGGGGAAATACGTGATCGACCAGACGGTAATGGAGGCCCTGCTGGAGTCGTCCGTCGTGCTGCACCCGCTGCCCCGTGTGGACGAGATTGTTCCGGAGGTGGACGGAGATCCCCGATCGGCCTATTTCAGGCAGGCGCACAACGGCCTGTATATCAGGATGGCGCTTCTTCAGATGGTGCTTGAGAGCTAGGGCATTCCTGGAAAGGGACGCGATGAAGCGATCCTTAGTGGCACTGTCCGTGGAAAGAGAGGGTGTCGAGATCGATGTTCCCATCGAGCGGACGGAAGTCGCGGTGGGCGATCTCGAACTGGGCTACACGAGTTTCGGATGGTACATACAGAGTGTCTTCGATGTCGACCGTGGTGTGCTTCTTTCACATCGTGCGAGGACGGACTTCACGGTGACGTATCCCGTTCGGGAGATCCTTCCAAAGATTGTAGACCGACTGTCGGGTGCGGACGGTCTCGAGCAGCTGGCGGAGCGTGAGACGTTCACGCGGAAGGTGCCGTTTGCCTGGGAGATGACGCTGGTCGACGAGCGTGTGGCGACGACCGATCGTGCCGACAGCGTAGACGATGGCTGATTCGACCATCCGATGTCGCGTGTGTGGGAAGAAGATGGGGGTGGTGCGGGGATTCGAAGGGCGTGTGTTTTCGCTGTGCATTCCGTGCGAAGAGGGCCGAAAGCGGGCGAAGAAACGGAGATAGGTTGAAGATCGAGAAGATCAGAGCGGTGCACGTCGAAGTGCCGTCGCAGGTGACGACCGAAGGTCGTCGCGATCCGTGGACGGTGGGAGCAGAGGTAGCGAATCCGATGTCGCGCTTCCCCCACTACAAGCCGCATCGATCCCTGTGGGGACCGAAGAAATGGGGAGCCGTGTGGGTCCAGGTGATTGCGGAGGATGGCACCTATGGTCTGGGTCAGACCTCATTCGGTCGGCCGGTGGCCGCGATCGTGGACGATCACTTCGGGCCCGTGCTCGAGGGGGAAAGCGTCTTCGCGATCGAGAAATGTTCGGATATGATGTTCAGGATGTCGAAGCCGTACGGAAGTTCGGGGTTGGCTTCTTGTGCGATGAGCGCGGTCGATCTGGCGCTTTGGGACCTGGTGGGGAAGTTGCAGGAAAAGCCGGTCTACGAACTGCTCGGGGGACCCACGAAAGACCGCATCTTTTGTTACGCTACTGGCAACGACACCGATTGGCAGTTGGAGTTAGGCTTCAGGGCGGTGAAGCTGGCCTGCCCCTACGGTCCGGTGGATGGGGCGGAGGGGCTGGATGCCAACGAGGCGCTGATAGAGAAAACACGGGATCTGGTCGGGGATGACGTCGAGGTGATGCTCGATTGCTATATGGCCTTCGACGTCGACTACACGATTCGGCTGGCGCAAAGACTTAGACCGTATGGACTGAAGTGGATCGAAGAGTTCCTGATTCCGGAGGACATCGACGGTCATCGGGCTGTGCGTGAAGCTGTGGACTGGGTCTCCCTGGCTTCGGGCGAACACTTCTACAGTCCATATCCATATATGCGGGTGATCAGGGACGGCTCCCTCGATATTCTGCAACCCGACATCAACTGGGTGGGCGGATTGACGGTCGCGAGGAAGATCGCACACGCGGCGGAGGCGGCGGGACTGGCGGTGATGTTGCACGGGGGTGGAGGAAACGCGTACGGTCAGCACTTTACCTACGCGACGTCGAACTCGCCGTGGCTGGAGTGCTTCGTCGGATCGCCGCCGGGTGTACCGCTAAGAGAAGTTGCTCCACCGTGGCAGTCGATTCCCGAGGAGGGCTGGTTGATTCCGCGGGAGACCCCAGGTTTCGGAATCGAGGTCGAGGAACAGGGGATCAGACCTTTCGAGTACTGACGGAACCACCATATCTGATATCTCTGATCGGATCTCGGATATCGCCGTGGGGATGATCTTAAGGAGGGGCGCAATGAAACGCTGCCCCTCCTCATTCTTTATATAAAAAAACCTGATCGATTCTTAGATCAGGAGGGAGAGGACAGACACGCGAAGTTGAACGTCAATGGCCGATGTCGTCCTCGGTGTTCTCCGTGGAGGTCCAGACGCACAGTGCCAGAGCAGCGTCGCGTCCTTCGTCTGCGTTTTCGTAGTGATGGGCCTCGGTACCGTAGAAGATCATCAGGTCCCCTTCCTCCAGCACCTCTGGGTGGCGGGATGCGCTCCGGGTGGCCTCTGGTTCTCGGATGACGAAGGCGCTGCGTGGGTGAGTGTGCCTGAGGTTCCGAGATCGGTCGAGGCCCTGCTGACGAAGGGCTCAGTGGGGACAGCTCGATGAATCACATTATCGAGGGCAGACAGAAACGGGGCCGGGCCGCGCTCGAAGCGATCGCAACGCGAGCGACGACGATGTTCGGCGCTCAGGCCGTGCTGGCTGTCGACGGGGACGCGGATCGGGTCGAACGTATCGTGGCTGCCGAGACGGGCATCGAGAAACAGGGGCCGTCCGCACGGATTCATATGGGTACGTTCGATTCCCTGGCTGCGATGCACCTCATCTGTCGCTGGGGCGATGCGCTTACAGATCGGTCCAGGGCAATGATCCGCGAAAGGATGACACGCGGTTACCACGAACGGGGGAATACCGAAAACCATTGGCTGATGTATTACACGAGTCCGTTGCTCGCGACGGAGCGCTTCACCGATCTCGACGTGTGGTGGAACGGTCTGCGGCGAGAGGTTATCCATACGGAAGCCGAACGCTGGATTCTGGGGATGATCGACCGAACCGCCAGTATCGGCCACCACGAGTATGAGTCTCCCGTCTATCACGGCTGGCACATCCAGCCGATGATCGCGCTTGCCGACCACGCCGAAGACGAGCATCTGGGCAACCAGGCTCGGCAGATGGCCACACTCTACCTCGCGGATATGGCGCTGGACGTTTTACGGGGAGGGTTCGCAGGGGGACACAGCCGGGAAAGTACACAGAACACGTGGACCGATGTGAACGAGGCGGCGACGCTGATTCACTACTACTTCGGGATGCCGACGACGGAACCTGTTCACCAGAATCAGCAGATGGCTCCGACGATGGTGGCCGCGTATCAGCCCCCGCGATGTTGACCGAAATCGCCAACGATCGCTCATCTCCCAGAGTGGTGAAGAAAACGAAGCCGCCCCGCGAGATCCTGCGCCACTTGAACTCGGCCCCCCGACCGGTTCGAAAGTATACCTATACGAGTCGGTCTTTCGCGCTGGGATCGACATAGGTCGGGCTTCCCGGATCCCCGAGCGGCCCGATCGACCTGATCTCGTGGGATCTGACGTGGCAAGGGCCCAAACACGAAGCCAAGATCGTGGCACATCATCCCTATCTGGATCCGGGACGGTTCAGCGCCTTTCTCACAGGGTCCCCGGCCACAGTCGGGCGCGGCGTCTCCGCGGCGAAACCCTTCCTTGCCGATCCCCTGGATCGATCTGACGAGGACGACGGAGTCCTTCCTGCCGGCGGCCCCGATCGGCATCGGGACCGACCTGGGTCTGGTGCTGCTGGGAATGGTCCTGCCCTTCTGGGTCGTAGTGGGTAGTTTTGCGGCTGCGATGGTACACACGCTGGGAAGTCCCGTTATCTATCACGCGGGATACCTGACGCACTGGCGCCCGGGGATGGACACGATCCTGACAAACTTCTCGAACGACATCGACGTCTGGTTGAGCGTATACATCGGCGTCGGGGTCGCGGTCGGAGCCATCGGGATCTACCAGGCGCTGAGTGCGCTGAAGCGATCGCGCGACGAAGCGGAACTACGACACGCGAGTGATCGACTGCGTGAGGTCCCGAAGGGTCGGGGAGACCTTCCGTTTGCGAGTGCGTTGGGTGTGTATGTGCTGTCAACGTTGGCGATGGTTGTGCTTTGCGTGTACCTGCTGGAGGACGACGCCTTCCCGGTCATCTTCCTCCTGGCCTTCGGGTTCGTCGTGACGCCGTTACTGTCTTACGTGAACGCCCGGATGACTGGACTGACGGGACAGACGATCCCGATGATCAAGGAAGGCGCCTTCATCGTCAGTGGCTATCGCGGCGTGAATATCTGGTTCGCGCCGATTCCACACGCCGACCACGGTCGACGCGCCCAGCTGTTTCGGGAAGTCGAACTGACGGGAACGAAATTCTCGAGCATCCTGAAAGCGGAGATGCTGGTCCTGCCGCTGAGTCTGATCTGCGGGCTGATCTTCTGGTCGCTGATCTGGCTGATGTCACCCATCCCGGCGCCGACGTTCCAGTATGCGCAGACCTATTGGCACCTATCGCATTCCGACAGAGCCTGTGGTACTCGTCGACGGTGGGGGACGGAGGCTCGCTGTTCGAGCAGGCGATCAAGTGGCCGTGGATCCTGGGCGGGCTTGGATTCGCAGGGGGATCGTTCCTGATCCTGTCCTGGTTCAGAATGCCGGTCTCCTTGATCTACGGGTTCATTCGAGGCGTGCAGACGCTCCCTCATTTTATGATTCCCAAAATTGTTGGGGCCCTTGTCGGTCGATACGTGATGGAGAAACGATTCGGTACGAAAAACTGGCGGCAATACGCGCCCGTACTCCTCGCGGGGTTCGCGTGCGGGATGGGGCTGATCGGAATGTCGTCGGTGGCGATCGCGTTGATTTCTAAGTCTGTGACCCAGTTGAGATATTGAGCAGGCGACGCGATGAGCGGGCGTGGCATTTACCTTCGCGATAAAAGATTGCCGTTTGCACTTGCCTGAACGCCGCCTCCGGAGCTGTCCATCGTCCTGTTGCATTCCGAGGCAATTGTGCGCGTAAGAGGCGCAGGCAGGAGCGGCGAATGCAGTCAATGAAAATGATCATTGATATATTATCAATGAATCGTGGCCTCGAGACCACAGACAACTACTTGGTAATTATAAGCAATAAGAAGTGCTGGTAAGTTTAGTGTAACTTCTTGATTATCAAGGATTTCCGCTTCAGCAAAATGCGGTTCTGCCGATCCATAAAACGTGCAGAGGAGGTTCCCCTGCATATGCCATTGGCCGGCATTGGATGGATCGGGACAAGACGCGCAGGATGCGCGTCACATTGCGCTGGACGGAGCTATGAACTCGAGTGTGAGGGGGCAGCCACTCCCACCTGGGGTGGACGAGCCGACAGAGACACGTGCAGAGAAATTGAAACGGGTGCGGGCGCAGGTCAGGGAGGGCTATTACGCCAACCGGGATGTTCTGAAAGATGTGGCCGACGCGCTGATTATGAATCCCGCCCCTTTCGAAGCCCTGAACGAAAAAGAGGACGAATAGAGAAAACAAACCCATTGAGTTTTACGAAGAAGCCGACGCGATGACGCATCGGCTTTTTTCGTTTGTAGGACGCTGTTCCGATGTGGACAGTGAACGGCTGGCAGTGCATCTTATGGATTGTCTTCGTAAACCCTTTACAATCAGGCTGATCGGCTTGTCAAACTCGATTCCAGATCCCGCCAGCGAGTCTTTCAGGCGGGATGGCTACGTTCTGGCGCGTGGACTTTTCAGCGCCCGCGAGGTTGAGAGATATCTCGACCACTATATGGAGATGCGGGCCGAGGGTCCGCATCCGGGTGACTTCAGCGGGGTAGACGCGGATGATGTGGATCCGCTGACTCGATTTCCGCGAATGATCCATATGCATCGCTGGGACGAGGTCAGCCTGGACTGGATGATCGATCCGCGAATCGCGCACTGGCTCGAAGCGCTGACAGGACAGCCCGCATATGCGGTTCAGACGATGCTTTATTTCAAGCCTGCGGGCGCACGCGGACAAGCCCTGCATCAGGACCAATCCTACCTGAGGGCGAAGCCGGGAACGTGCGTCGCGGCGTGGATGGCGCTGGATCGATGCGATGTGGAAAACGGGTGTCTTCAGGTGGTCCCGGAATCGGGGGATCTGCCGGTGCTGTGTGCGGAGGGGGCAGACACGAAGGAGAGCTTTACGGATACGACTGTGCCTTTGCACGAGACGATGAAGCCGGTGCCGGTGTTGATGGATCCGGGCGATGTGTTGTTCTTCAACGGCTCCGTGATCCACGGAAGTTTCCCGAACAGGAGTGAACGATTTCGTCGCGCTCTGATCGGTCATTATCTGATGGGTGACGTGACGTCCGTAGCTTCGTTCTACAAACCTGTTCTCGATATGGAGGGACGTGAGGTGGTGGTTGCAGATTCTGCCGGGGGGGGACCCTGCGGCGTGTGGGCGGATGCTCCTTCTCCGGTTGTGACATTCGAGGGTCGTTGAGCGATGGGCGACGTCCTGCGAGTAGAACACATTCGAGCCGATCCGGGAAGGACCGCGCGCGGTTATCTCGACATCGCAGAGCTGCGGGATGGAACGCCCGCCCGTCTGCCCGTGGCACTGGTGAACGGCGTACAGGACGGGCCGACGTTCTACCTTCAGTCGATCAGTGACGGAGACGAGATGAACGGCCTGGCGGTGATTCGCCAGATTCTCAAGCGACTCGATCCGGGGGCTTTGGCCGGTCAGGTGATCGCCGTTCCGATCGTGAACGTGCACGCGTTCCAGGCCCATCAGGCGTTCAGTCCGATAGACGGGAAGAAGATGAATCGTTGCTTCCCGGGGCGAAAAGACGGCACGTCGAGTGAGCGAATCGCACACAGGCTGTTTCAGAACGCGGTCCTGCAGGCGGATTTTTGCGTGGACCTCCATCAAGGTGGGATCCGGCCGATGGTGGACGAGGTGAGGGTTCGGGTCGACAGGCGGAAGCGGATTCATCGCGCCTGTCTGGAACTGGCCAGGATCTTCGGCATCGGCTACATCCTCGATTCGAGGGGACCCGACGGCCAGCTTGCCCGATGCGCGCCGGACGAGGGGATTCCGACGATCGATCCCGAACTGGGGGGATGCCCGGGCTGGGATGCGACGAGCATCAAGAAGGGCGTCACTGGGGTGGAGAACCTGTTGAAACACTACGGTCTCCTCAAGGGCGAGCCGATCCTGCCGGAGGAGCAGTTCGTCGTCGATGGTTTTCTCAGTCTGCTGGCGAATCGTGGAGGTTTCGTGAATTACCGGGCTCGACTCTACGATCATCTGCGGAAAGGGGACGCGGTCGCAGATGTGACCGATCCGTTCGGCGAGGTTCTGGAGACGCTGGTTGCGCCGGAAGAATCCATCTTCTGGTCGCACGCCCTCAGACCGGCGGTCGCGACGGGAGAGTGTGTGGGTACGCTGGGTAAGAACGTGCGTTCATTGTGACGGTGAGGTGATGAGGTCTTTCCTCGGAGTGGATGTCGGCACGACGTCGATCACGGCGCTCGTTCTGGACCTGGATCCTTCGTCTGTCGTGGCCAGGGTGTCGACCCCGAACGACACGGAGACGACATCGGTCGAACACCGTCGGCTGGGTCGCAGCGAATGGGACACGGACGCGATGCTAGACCGGGTGCGGAGCGCAATTCGAGATGCGGTGACGGAGGCGGGTCGCCCGATCGAAGCGGTCGGTGTGACCGGTCAGATGCACGGGATGCTTCTGGTTTCCGAACCGGGCAGACCGATTGGGCCGTTCATCGGTTGGCAGGATCAGCGAGGGGCCGAACAGATGGCGGACGGTCTCTCTGCGGTGGAACGGCTTTCGGCAGCACGGGGACCGGACGTCTGTACCGCGAAGACCGGTTATCTCGGCGCGACATTGACCTGGCTGGCCGTGAATCGAGCGCTACCCGATGCGCCGTTCACGGCTTCTTTTATACCCGACTACGTCGTTTCGGCGATGACGGGCGCGAAGGTCGTGACAGATCGAACGAATGCGGCAGGGTCGGGACTCTACGACGTGGTGCGGGACGCGTGGAGCGAAGAGGTCGTCACGGCCGGGACGTTCGGCCTGGAGGTGCTGCCCGAGCTCGGTCGCTCGGGCCAGATTGCGGGGTCTTTGACGTCGAGCTGGGCGGAACTGCCGGGCCTGTCCGAGGGGACACCCGTGATGGTGTCCTGTGGTGACAATCAGGCGAGCTTTGCGGGAAGCGTGGCCGATTACGAAGAGATGGTGCTCGTGAATGTCGGAACGGGAGGACAGGTTTCGGTTCACGCTTCGGATGCGATCAAGGCGCCAGGGATCGAAGCCCGTCCGTTTATGGACGGACACTACCTTCTCGTGGGGGCGGGTCTGGTCGGGGGCCGGACGTTCGCCTGGCTGCGAGATTTCGTGGAGGCGGTCGGCCGCGACGTGTTCGATGTGGCAGCGGAGTCAGATGCGATTTACGATGCGCTGACGCGTCTTGCGGGTTTTGTCGAGGCGGGGTCCGACGGGTTGTCATTCGAGCCGTTGCTGACCGGTACTCGAGAAGCGCCCGACCGGCGTGGGGTGATGACAGGGATCGGTACGACGAACTTTACGCCCGGTCATCTGAGCCGCGCCCTGATCGAGGGTGTGGCCGAGCAGTTCAGGCAGCTCTACGGGGAAACATTGAAAGCAGGGGTGAGTGGTCGAACGCGACTGGTTGGCGCCGGCAATGGGATCCGTCGGAATCCGGTTTTGAGGGAGGTGCTGGAGTCTGCTTTCGGGCTGACAATGGAGGTCCCCCGGCACACGGAGGAAGCGGCCTACGGGGCTGCGCTGCTGGCGAGTGTGGGAGTGGGTGAGAAGCGGAGCCTGGCTGAAGCGTCGACGGGGATCGCGTACGAGTGAATTATGCCCACGTGGTCGCGGTGTCGGCGATGAGGGCCCGGACGGCAGGTTTGAGAAAGTAGCCGTCGAGGGGGAGCCGACCAAGTTCGCGGGCGAAGATTTCAACCTGGCTGCGCACGTCGAGTTCGCGCTCGAGGATGAATCGCCTCCGGCCCTTGATGACACAGAAGCCACCCTGCCGGCCTTCGAGGTCGGTCCGGGCGACATCGATGTCGAGCCGCTCCGCGAGCGCCTCGAATTCCTGAAGCAGCTGTTCGTCGGTCAAGTTGCCGCCGGAAAAGAAAATGAGTGAGACGAACTTCTGAGTGGACTTTACGCAATAGTCGATTGCGATTCAACCGGATGATCGAAGCGATCCTGTTCGACAACGATGGTGTGCTCGTTGATTCCGAGCCGGTCTTCATCGAAGCCTGCATCGAGACAGCGGCAACGGTGGGCCGCACGGTGACCGCAGAGGATTATGTCCGGTTGACGATGATCGGGGGTCGGAGCATCTATTCAGAGCTGGACCTGGCGCCCGAAGCGATCGACGCGCTCCGTGAGAAACGGAACGCGAGATACGGTGAGCTGCTGTCGCAGAGAGATCTCGTGATGCCCCGGGTTCGGGAGACGGTCGTCGCGCTTGCCGAGAAACTGAGGCTCGGCGTGGTGACGAGTTCGCAGAAGCCCTTCTTCGATCAGCTGCACCGCCACTCAGGGTTGCTAGATCACTTCGAATTTGTGCTGACCCGGGAGAATTTCGTCGCTTCCAAGCCTGATCCGGAACCCTACCTGCTTGGGCTCGAGCGACTTGGGCTGCCGGGTGATTCGGTACTGGCAGTCGAAGACTCTCCCCGGGGCGTGATCTCGGCGACGGATGCCGAAATGCGGTGCGTGGCCATTCCGACGGAATTGACGCGCGAAGGGGATTTCAGTCGGGCGTACCGAAAAGCAGATCGCATCGACGATCTGATCGAGATCGTGAGAGGGCTGACGTAACGGAGGAAAACGGATGACCGGTACTGTGGAGGCGGTCTTCATCGCAGGAAAGGGTGGAGATCCGATGCAACAGCTGGAAGAGGTCGAGGCGGTGGTGGACCGCGGCCTGCGCGGAGATCGGTATATGGAGCGGACGGGCTACTGGACCGATGTAGATGAATGTCAGGTGACCCTGATCCAGGGGGAGACGCTCGATCGGATTTCCGAGGTCACGGTAGATTCGGGCGAGCATCGCCGGAACATCGTGACGCGAGGGATCGACCTGATGAAGCTGGTGGGAAAACGGTTTCAGGTGGGAGAGGCCGAGTTGATCTTCGATCGACCCCGCCCACCGTGTGGCTACATTTAGACGATCACGCAACGTGGAATGACGAAGGCCCTGGGGGGGCCAACGGTGGGATCTGCGCGAGGGTCCTGACTGGCGGTATGATTCGCGCGGGCGATTCGGTCTGTCTGACGATTCGGGAGGGGGATGACGTGAAGCCTGGAGTTTTCTGTACGGTTTTTCAACGGGATTCGGTGGAGGCGGTGGTGGACGCGATTGTGGACGCCGGATTCGTGACGACGCAGTTCCACGCGTCTTCTGTGGGTGAGCAGCTGATTGCGGGCGAGCTCTCGGACGAGGTCTGTACGCGGGTCCGAAACGCATTCGAGCGTCGAGAGCTCCAAATGGCCGCGTTGTCGGGTACTTTCAACATTATCCATCCCGACCTCGCGGTAAGGGAAAGCGACTTCGAGCGGTTCGACGGATTGGCTTCCTGTTGCCGTAAACTTGGGGCGGAGACGATGACGTTGTGCACGGGCACGATGAATCCCGAGTGGATGTGGCGCCCTCATCCCGAGAATGGTTCGAAGGAAGCCTGGGAGGCGATGCTCGGGTCACTCGGTCGTCTCGCGGAAATTGCGGAAACCCGGGATGTGACGCTGGCCTTCGAACCGGAGGTGTCGAACGTGATCGACTCGGCGAAAAAGGCACGAGAAGCGATCGACACTGTCGGATCGGATCGAATCAAGGTGTGTATCGATGGGGCCAATCTCTTTCACGCGGGAGAGTTGCCACGAATGACGGAGATCCTGGATGAGGCGTTCGACCTCTTGGGGGACGACATCGTGATGGCCCACGCGAAGGATGTGTCGCGGGACGGAGAGGCCGGGCACGACGCGGCTGGAACGGGCAAGCTGGACTACGATCGTTACATCCACAACCTGCGCGAGATCGGCTACCCGGGTACGATCGCCCTTCACAGCCTGGATGAGAGCCAGGTGCCGTTCAGCCGGGATTTCCTGTTCGAGAAGCTTGGAGTGAACTCCTGAACGCACCCACCCACGGTGAGTCGTCCTCGACGCAGACGGATTTCCACATCTCTTGTCCGCCGGGTCTCACCCGACTTCTGAAGGTCGAGTTGGACAGCCTCGGGCTGGAGTCGAAAACGGCCCCCTCGGCCGGTGTGGAACTCACGGGCAGTCTGGAGGCGGCCTACCGCGCGTGCCTGTGTTCACGGCTGGCCACACGGGTGCTCTGGCCCATCGCACGGTTCCCGGCGGCGGATGAAGAGGCCCTCTACGGCGGAGTCCGGGAAATTACGTGGGAAGACCATCTTTCGGTGGACGCGACGCTGGTCGTCGACGGTCGAACGGTGCGGTCGGCCGTGACGCATTCCCACTTTGCCTCGCTCAAGGTGAAGGACGCAATCGTCGATCGTTTTCGCGATCGCTTCGGTCGCCGCCCTTCGGTCGATCTACAGAATCCCGATCTCAGGATCAATCTCTACCTGTTCCAGAACCAGGCCACCCTCTCAATCGATCTGAGCGGTCACGGCCTGCACCGTCGAGGTTACCGACAGGCGGGCCATCAGGCGCCGATCCGTGAGAATCTTGCGGCTGCGGTCCTGATGCAGGCAGGATGGCCGAAGATCGAAGGCCCCCTGCTCGATCCTCTTTGCGGGTCGGGCACGTTCCTGGTCGAGGGTGCGCTTATGGCGGCGGGGGTTGCCCCCGGGCTTCGGCGCACGCGCTTCGGGTTCGAAGGTTGGTTGCAGCACGACGCGGGACTGTGGAACGATGTGAAATCCGAAGCCGATGGGATCCAGCAGACGATCGGCCGACCGATCGTGGGATACGATCGGGATCCGGAAGCGGTCGCGCTGGCCAAGCGGCACGCGTCACGGGCAGGGGTGGGGGAGTTCGTGCTGGTGGAACAGCGAGACCTCTCCTCGCTCACGTCGATCCAGACGTCAGAACCCGGGCTTCTGGTGACGAATCCGCCCTACGGAAAGCGGATGGGGGAGGTCAACCAGGTTCGGGGTGTCTACGCCACGCTGGGACAGAGACTGAAGGGGCAGTTTCCCGGATGGAGGGTCGCCCTGTTCACGGGGAATCCCGAGCTCTGTTCGAACGTGAGGCTCAGGCCGCGGCGGTCTTACGTGTTCGACAATGGAGGGATCGAAAGCAAGCTCCTGTTGTACAAAATGGATAGTAGAGGGCCGGAGCAACGGACCAGCGATGAGGTTCCGGTAGAGCCCGAACAGAGCGGGAGATGGGGAGACGGGGGGACGGGGAGACACAGACAGGGAGGCTTCCACCCGACCGCGTCGGGACAAGATGCGGTGGAGATGTTCGCGAACCGGCTGCAGAAGAATGTCAGGCACTTCGGGCGATGGGCACGTCGACAGGACGTCGACTGCTATCGCGTTTACGATGCGGACCTTCCGGACTTTCCGTTCGCGGTGGATGTTTACGCAGGGGATGAGGCGCGCTTCGCTCACGTTCAGGTTTACGAGCGGGACGATCGGGAACCTTTCGGCCTTGAAGACGCTCTGGCGGTGACCCAAACCGTGTTGGAGATTCCATCGGGTGACGTGATCTTGAAGACGCGGAAGCGGCAACGGGGAGACGCGCAATACGAACGTGTGTCCCGTGACGGCGACGAGGTGATCGTGAACGAGTCGCCCGCGAAATTTTATGTCAATCCGACCGATTTTCTGGATACGGGACTGTTTCTCGACAACCGGACCGTCCGGGCACGCATTCGAGAACGCGCCGAGGGTGCGCGGTTTCTGAATCTGTTCGGCTACACGGGAACGGCGACTGTCCACGCGGCGCTGGGGGGGGCAGTTGCGACAACGACGGTCGATCTGTCGACCACGTATCTGGACCGGGCTCGAAAGAACCTGACACTGAACGGCGTCGAGGGTGAGCACGAGATCGTCCGAGCCGACTGTCTGCAGTGGGTGGGGTCCGCGCCGACGTCGTCCTACGACCTGATCTACATCGATCCACCGACGTTCTCGAACAGCAAGTCGATGGATTCCTCATTCGACGTGCAACGGGACCATCCAGACCTGATCGCACGAAGTCTGTTGCTTCTTTCGGACAAGGGTACGCTTTTTTTCTCGTGCAACCGTAGGGGGTTTGGTCTGAAGATCGAAATGCCCGATGGAATACGGGTCCGGAACTGGTCGAGCGACACCCTGCCGAAGGACTTCGAACGACGTCGAGACTTCCATCACTGTTACGTGTTCGAGAAACGTTGAGACCCAAGAGGGGCGTGTGGCACAACCGAACGTCTTAATCATCCAAACCGATCAGAATCGATGGGATTGCCTGGGAGCGACGGGCAATCCGGATGTTCGAACGCCCAATATCGATGCGATCGCGAACGACGGTACGACGTTTGACCAGTCCTTCTGTCCGTATCCGGTGTGTACGCCCTCGCGATACTCCTTTCTGACGGGTTTGTGGGTTCATCAGCACCTGGGATGGACGAATCATTGCACGATACCGGCCGGGACAGCAACGTTCCCGCGGATTCTGCGGGAGGCCGGCTACCGGACGTCCGCAGTGGGGAAAATGCACTTCACACCGACGTATTTGGATGTGGGATTCGACGAGATGTGGCTGGCCGAGCAGAATGGACCCGGTCGCTATGAGGACGACTACCACCGCTACCTGAGGGACGAGGGTCTGTGCGACGGTGTGGATCTAGTGGATCAGGAGCGCGAGTATCGATCTCGGGCGACGCAGCGATACTGGGACACGTTCGGGGCGATCGTGTCGGATCTGGACGAGGCCCATCACTCGACGACGTGGATCGGGGATCGCGCGATCGAGACGCTCGATTCGTGGGAGGGGGACGGCAATCTGTTGATGGCGAGCTTCATCAAACCCCATCATCCTTTCGATCCGCCCGCTCCCTGGCACGAGATGTACGATCCCGCCTCTCTCACCCTGCTGCCGGGATGGACGGAGCGCCCCGACGCCAAGGATGTGCTGTTCAGCAAGGGGTATTTTCCTCACACCGACCTGGACGAGCCGAAGCTGCGCCGGCTGATGGCGCACTACTACGGGTCGATCTCGCATATCGATCATCACGTGGGTCGAATGATCGATTCGCTGAGGGCGCGGGATCTGTATGACGACACGTTGATCGTCTTCAACAGTGACCACGGGGAGTACCTCGGGTTCCACCATATGAAAGGCAAAGGCAATCGGATGTACGACCCCCTGGTGCGCGTGCCGTTGATTGTGAAGTGGCCTGGGCAGTCGAACGGGGGTTCCAGGCGGGACGACCTGGTGAACACGATCGATTTGGCCCCGACGTTACTGGAGGCGGCGGGGTGTGAGGTGCCTGGCGCGATGCCCGGCTTCGATCTGCGTAACGAAACGCCCAGGACAATGATGTTCGCGGAGTCAGGGCGTGGATCCGAGTATATGGTTCGGTCCCGAACCCACAAGCTTCTGCTGTGTGAGGACACGGAGTTCGATCGTCTGTATGATCTGGAGAACGATCCACTCGAGACGACCGATGTGCTCCGACGACAGACGGATGTGCGTGATGAGCTGAAAGGCGAGCTGATGCAATGGGCTCTGTTCGACGCCCCGACACGACCTCATCTGGATGAACACGCTGCGGTCATTCCCGGACGACGTCCTGCACACGATCCGAAAGGGAAAGCGTGGCAATCGATGTACGGCTATTTCGCTGGAATGATGGAACGGGTCTTCGAGGCGGGCCGTGTCTGAAGAGGTTGTGGGGTGAGATGACGATTCTGAACGGGCGATAAAACGAGGATGGGTATATGGGTTTCGAGATTCACGAAATTGACGGGGACATCCGAAGTGCCTACGGCCTGACGGTCGCGGATATGAACGGCGATGGCAAGCCGGACGTGATCGCCGGGTCGATGGGTAGCAAGATGATCGCGTGGTACGAGGGGCCGACGTTCGAAAAGCACGTCGTGTCGACCGATCACGTCGGGACGATCTGCGTGGCCGCGCACGACATCACGGGATCAGGACGACCCGATCTGATCGCAGGCAGCGGATTCAGTCGGAGCGATCGTTCGATTACCGAGTACCTCCACTGGCTGGAGGCCTCGGAGGAGGACGGAAACTGGACGAGTCATCTCATCGACGAGATTCCCTACTGCCATCGACTCGGTATGGTCGACGTGCACCAGGATGGCGATCCCGTCCTGGTTGTGGCCGCGATCAGAGGGGTGGATGGGACGATCGAGGAATGGGACGATCCAGGTGACATCTGGCTCTACGAGATTCCCGATGAGCCTTATGGGAAGTGGCCCTGCCACAAGATCGGTTACGCGTGTCTGAACCACGGGTTCTCCGCGGGGGACGTAGACGACGACGGCCGGATGGACCTGCTGATCGGATCGCGGGACGGTCTGCTCTGGCTCGAGCCTCCGGCCGAAGACCTGACAGACCCGTGGATCCGTCACGTGATCAGCGACCTGGAGAGTAGCGAGACGTGGACGGCCGATCTGGACGGAGACGGGATCAATGAGATTCTGTCGATCGAACCGTGGCACGGCAACGAGCTTGCCTGGTATAAATGCATCGGCGGAGATCTTCGCCACGGCCCGTGGGAACGTCACCTGATCGACGATACGCTGAACCGAGGGCATTCCGTTCAATGTGTGGACATCGACGGGGACGGAAAGATGGAGATCATCTCGGGTTACAACGGAGAGGGTAAGACCCTCAACCTCTACCGGGCGACGGACGATTCGTACGAGACGTGGGAACGTGAGGCGGTCGACCCGGGCGGACTCGGAATGGGACAGATGGAGATTCTGGACCTGAACGGGGACGGTCGGCTGGACATCGTGGCGACGGGGATGTCATCGAACAACGTGCGGTGGTACGAAGCGGGGAGTGACCACTGACCGGTGACCAATGACAAAAGGGTAGGAGCAGCCCTTCGGCGGAGTCTATCACGAGCGAAGGTGAGGGGCTCAGGGCAGGCTCTCCGGCTGCGAATTACGACTGCAAAAACCAACTTCTCCCATTCGGAGCTTCTTGATCGTCAATTCGTATCAGTGGAAGGTGGATGGGGAGTGGTGCGAGCAACGAGGCTCAGGCGTAGACCACTTTGTTTCGACCATCGTGCTTGGCTTGGTAGAGGCGATTGTCGGCTCGTTTGATCATTTGCTCGGGATCGGCGGCATCGAGGTCCTCGGGATGCGAAGAGATGCCGGCACTGATGGTGATTTTGACGGTTCCGCCGTCTACGCGGAAATCATGACTCTCCACGTTCTCGCGTAGACGCTCGCCGAAGATGGCCGCTCCTTCGCGAGAGGTGTGGAGGAGCATAATCAGGAATTCCTCTCCTCCGTAACGAATGACAGCGTCCTCCTGGCGGCAGAGAACACGGACCAGGTGGGTGACCTCTTTGAGGACCCGATCCCCGGCGTCGTGGCCGTGACTGTCGTTGACGTTCTTGAAATGGTCGATGTCGAACATCAGGCAGGACACGGGGATGTCGTGACGGGAAGACTCGGCCAGCCTTGCCTTGAGAAAGGTGTCGAGCGCACGTCGGTTGTAGGCGCCCGTGAGCGGGTCGGTCAGGGAGAGCTCGGAGAGTCGCTTGTACTCTTCGAAGAGTTGGTCCAGCTTGAGTTTCTGCCGAACGAGGGCTCGGACTCTGGCTGCGAGTTCGGTGGGATGTAGCGGCTTGACGAGGAATTCGACCGCGCCGAGGTCAAGTCCCTTGACCCGGGTGTCGATGTCGTCGGTGGCGGAGATGAAGACGACGGGAATAGCGTCGTAGTGAGGCTCGACCCGGATGGATCGGAGGACGTCGAACCCGTGCTCGTCGGGCAACGCGAGGTTGAGCAGGACGAGGTCGGGAATCCGCTTGGACAGAACCTCGAAGGTTTCCTGGCCACTGGTAGCGGTGTCGATCTCGAGGTTTTCCCCCCGAAGGGCACCCTTGAGCGATACGAGTTGGTCGGGGTCGTCGTCGACGATGAGAACGCTGGGCATACGGGTTCCAGTCCGATGGCAGTCAGTTGGAACGAAAGATTAAAAGGTACTCGAATGAGTGGGTCTGGGAAAGAGAATAATAGGG
This sequence comes from Latescibacteria bacterium UBA6620, assembly GCA_002433075.1. Classification (GTDB taxonomy): domain Bacteria; phylum Latescibacterota; class UBA2968; order UBA2968; family UBA2968; genus UBA6620. The sequence goes on along the minus strand of DJHM01000048.1, from coordinate 84,273 downwards.
AGAATTGCCTTTGAAATCAGACATTTATGGGATTGTGCCCCCGATGGTGACGCCTTTCGCGGACGGGGACACGGTGGACGTGGAGGCAGCTGCCACGGATGCGGTGTATCTGGTGGAAAAGGCAGGCGTACACGGCCTGGCGGTCTGCGGCAGCACGGGAGAAGGTCACGCGATCACGACCGATGAGACACGGGAGATCGTTTCGACGGTTACGGACGCCGTCCAGGGACGGGTCCCGGTGATCGCGGGGATCATCGCGAACAGTACCAAGGCTTCGATTGAACGGGGCAAAGCGGTTGCCGATCTGGGGGTAGCGGCGCTCCAGGTGACGCCCGTCCACTACCTGTTCAGGCCGGATGACGGGGCGATGGTCGAGCACTTCAGGAGGCTGACGGAGGAAACCGGTCTGCCGGTGATGATCTACAACGTCGTGCCGTGGGCGTATCTGTCCCCGGCGCTGCTCGAAAGGATCATCGACGAGGTAGAGGGCGTGATCGGGGTTAAGCAGAGCGCGGGGGATATGAAGCTTCTGGCAGATCTTCTGGTGCGGGCATCCGATCGGGCGCGGATTATGTCGGCGGTCGATGCGTTGCTGTATCCGTCGTTCGCACTGGGGGCACACGGTGCGATCGCGGCCGTTCTGACCGCGGCTCCGAACCTGTGTGTCGATGTCTGGGATGCGGTGGCCGCTGGCGACCAAGAACGCGCGCGCGTGACGCACGAGAAACTACTGGCGATCTGGAATGCGATCGAGTCGGACAATCTGCCGGCGAATGTGAAATTCGCGATGGCCTTGCAGGGACGGAACGGGGGAAAGCCCAGGCCTCCGATGCCGGAGCCGGACAAGGCGCAACGAGAAGCCATCGAGGTCGCACTACGGTCCGGGGGGCTGCTGTAGAGGCGTGTCAGATCCAGCGCACACTGTAGGTATCTCGTTTGAGGAAGGTTGCGAGAGGTCCGAACGTGTCTTCCAGATGTTTCCCGGACGCCCTGGACGGGCGAACGGTTCGACGGTGAATTCGAGATCCCGATTGCCAGGATCGAGTCGCCAGGTGGCAGCGACCCTGCCATTGATCAGGACCACGGCTTCCACCTGAGCCGCCGCTCTGAACATGCGCTTTCGATGTGTCTCGGACAACACACGTGTCTTGTCCCGGTAGCCGAGCAGGAGGGCGCCGAACTTGGGAAGAAGGACGATCGAGGGAATGGGCCGGTCTTCGACCGGATCCTCAGCGTCGTAGTAGGACGTTTTCGATCGGACCTTGCAAACGTTCGTAGCCGATCCTCCACCCGATTGAATCCCTGCCTGCATCCCCGCTGGGTCAACCCGGACCAGTACGCGAAGTCTCCGGTCGTGGCGGGTCCGTATCCTCACAAGTATCGAACAGTCAGGTCACCCAATGGATCCTTTGGAGCAGGGCTGGGTTCCGACAGCCAATCCTCGGTCCTCGCCATCTCCGTGCCTCGGCCCGATCCTGCGAAAACTACATTTCCTCTCAGTGCAGGTAGCTTCACGCCCAATCCCCATCCACCTCCCTCTACCGACTCCCAGAAGTTTGACGCGCTCCTTCAATTCGTGGGCGGAGAGCGGCCCTCTTTCCAGCACGTGGAGGATATCAGACTCGATCTTCGCCAGCATTCGGGGATTGCAGCCACGGCTGCGCCTGAGGAAAGCGATATGTTGAAGGAGTTGACGCGGATTGGCGGCGTGGGTGAGAAGTGTAAGATCGCTCGAGGTCGTTACGTGAAGGGTGCTTCGAAGGTTCCAAGATCTGACGATGGAACGATTGCGATCCATCGCGCGTTCGTACCAATCGGGGTGCACCGTGGGGCAGCGAGCGAAGACGGCCTGAGGGACCGAAGTTTCGTACTGAGCCTGAATCCCTACGAGACGCCCGACGACTGCGGCAGGTCTCCCCATAGGACGGGAGATTGCCTGCCGGAAGAGCGATCGGGAAAGAAGCTCTTCACGTTCCACAAGAGGACCCGCGGTCCGCTCGTGAGGGACGAAAAGAGGACCCGAACGGGCATTTTTCTACCATAATTCTCGTAGGATAGGCTACACTGCCATATTGGATGCCATTTCTACGACACGAGTGCCAGAATCGGCTGTTTTATAGGGAGTTCTGCTTGTTTCATCGATCGGTTTTTGATTACTTCAATCTGTTTGTCACTGCAGCGAACGCACCAACGGCCCGTGCTTCAATCCGCATCCATAAGGAGGAGTGATCGAGTATGATTAGAGTCGATAACCTCGTCAAACACTACGGGGAATTCGAAGCGCTGAAGGGGATCTCCTTCGAGATTCAGGACGGTGAAATCCTCGGATTCCTTGGGGCGAACGGGGCGGGAAAGTCGACCACGTTAAAAGTGATGACAGGCTTTCTTGCTCCCACAGCCGGCAACGTGGAGGTCGACGGAATGAACGTCGTCGACCATTCGCTCGAAATCCGAGAACAGATTGGCTACCTGCCGGAAGCCAATCCGCTCTACACCGAAATGAAAGTCTTCGACTACCTCGAGTTCACCGCGCGCATTCGAGGTCTGGAGGGCAAGGCGTGGACGCAGGCGCTGGGGCGCGTGATCGAGCGATGCGACCTGACCGAGGTCGTGCATCGACCGATCGCGGAGTGCTCGAAGGGATATCGCCAGCGCGTCGGGCTGGCCGCGGCTATGATTCACGACCCGAAGATTCTGATTCTGGATGAACCGGTTTCCGGTCTGGATCCGAACCAGATTGTCGAGATTCGAGAGTTGATCAAGGATCTCGGTCGGGAAAAGATGGTCGTGATGTCGAGCCACATCCTGCAGGAGATCGCGGCGACGGTCGATCGTATCGTTATTATCGATCACGGCACAATCGTGGCCGACGGGACGACCGACAAACTGATGTCGAGTTTCCAGGGTCGAACGCAGTTGACGCTGGAGGTGACACACGCAACAGAAGAAACGGTTCAGGCACTTTCCTCACAAGTGGAGGGCGTGGACGTGAAGGACACGGTCGCCAATGGCGAGACCTTCACCCTTTCGCTCGAGTACGACCGGGACGTCGATCCTCGAGAGGCGATCTTCAACTATGCGAAAGCGTCGGGATGGGCCATCCTGGAGATGAGTCCTTTCCGCGTGCAACTCGAAGACGTGTTCCGTGGCCTGACGGCGGAAGGAGGGCCGGACCGTGCGTAATATCCGTACGATTTATACGAAGGAACTGATGGGCTATTTCAAGAGTCCGATGGCCTACATCTTCCTCGTTTCATTCGTTCTTCTGAACGGCTATTTCTTCTCCAACACCTTTTTCTTGATCAACCAATCGGATATGCGGGCCCTGTTCAACATTGTCCCGCTGGTCTATCTGTTTTTCTGCCCCGTGGTCACGATGGGCCTGATCGCGAGGGAGAACAACATCGGGACAGCAGAGTTGATCGCCACCCTGCCGATCAAGGACCACGAATTCGTGCTGGGCAAATATCTGGCGGCGGTGACGCTGATCGCGGCAGGGCTGGCCTTCACGCTCGTGCACTTCTTCTCGTTGCTCGCCGTGGGATCGAACATCGACATCGGAGCCAATCTTGGCGGCTACGTGGGCCTGCTCCTCGTGGGCGCCTTCTATGCGTCGATCGGAACCTTCGCGAGCTCGACGACGGACAATCAAGTCATTGCGTTCATCGTAGGGGCGTTGGGTGTTCTGGTGTTCTACCTGTTGGACAAGCTGTTGATGTTCGTTCCGTCGACGATTGCGGCTGCGGTTCAATATCTGGCCGTCGATTACCATCTCTCCAACATCTCACGTGGTGTGATCGATACACGCAACCTGATCTACTTCGGTTCGATGATCTGGCTGTTCCTCGCACTTTCGGTCCGCACCGTCGAAATTCGGAAGTGGAGGTGATCGAATGGAAAACGTGACGAACAGGAAGACGTTCTGGACCTATGTCGGTGTGGCGATCGTTGCGGTCGCGCTGCTGAATGTGATTTCGAGAAACTGGTTCGTACGGGTCGACTTGACGGATGGGCAGATCTATTCTCTTTCCTCGTCAAGCAAAGCCGTCCTGAACAAGGTGGACGATCTGTTGACGGCGAAAGTGTATTTCTCGGACAACCTGCCGGGACAGTACGGGAGCAACCGCCGTTTCCTCCAGGACATCCTCGAGGAATACGCAGCTTATTCGAACGGGAATATGCGTTTCGAGTTCTACACGCCGGAGGATGACGAGGAACTGCAGGATGCGATGACCTACGGTATTCAACCCGTTCAGCTTCAGGTCATCGAGAACGACAAGCTGGAAATCACGCGTGTCTATATGGGGCTTGTGTTCCTCTACGAGGACCAGCGCGAATCGATTCCCGTGGTCCAGACGACAACGGGACTGGAATACGAGATCACGAGCAAGATCAAGAAGATGGTGGATGACGCCAAACCGGTCCTCGGTTTTGCGGCTTTTGGAGAAACCAGCCCGGCGACGGAAGCGATTCAGACTCAGCTGGGTGAATCGTATCGAGTCCAGCCGGTGAAGATGAGCGAGAAGGTGGCTCCGGAGGTCAATCTGTTGTTCGTGAGCGGCGTGACCGATTCGGTGACCGAGGAAGAGTACGGCAACCTCGAGAGTTATGTCGATCGGGGAGGGAATCTGTTCCTGGCCCAGGGCGGAGTCGACGGGAATCTGGCCTCGCAACGCGGAACCCCGATTACGTCGAACCTGCTCGACATTCTGGACAAGTATGGCGTGTCGGTGCAGGAGAATCTGGTTCTCGATAAGCAATGTAACCGGATCACTGTGACACAGCAGCGGGGCTTTTTCCGGATCAACTCCGCTGTTGAGTACCCGTTTTTCCCGATCGTCCGGTCATTCGGGGAGAATGTGATGGTGCAGGGGCTCGAGCAGGTTCACTCGATGTATCCGAGCGAGATCACGTGGGACCAGACGGATTCGCTCTCTACCGTCGAGCCGCTGTTCTACACCTCCGACGAATCGTCGACGATGGCGGGCTTCTACAATCTGTCCCCGATCGAAAACCCGGCGTTCAATACCTTCACGCAGGACGCAAAGGTAATCGCCGTTTATGCCACGTTGCCGACAGAGACCGCGACAAGCCAGTTGGTGTTCGTGGCGGACTCCTATTTCCTGCTGGATGACGCAGGAGGCCGGATGCCGGAGAACGTGATCTTCACGATGAATGCCTCCGACGTGCTGGTCGGTGACCGGGATCTGGTGGCGCTGAGATCGAGGGAGATTACAACACGACCTCTGGTGACGCTCGAAGACGGATCGCGTGCAACCTGGAAGTCGATCAACATCGTTCTGCCGGCCTTGTTGGTGCTGGGCTACGGGTTTCTCCAGTGGCGTGCGGAGAGGAATCGAACGAGGCGATTGGAGGAGCTCTATGGATAATCTCAAGTATATCCTGATTGCGCTCGTGGTCCTGATCGTTCTCTACTTTGCTTCGCAGATGCAGCAGAGCGGATACAGCACGAGGGCGGATGCGGTATTTCCGGAAGACACGCAGGCGATCAAGCAGATCGACCTGTGGACGAAGGACGATACCCTGACGCTCAAGAAAGAGGGCGAAGACTGGGTGATCGCCCAGCACGACACGCTTCAGATGCGTCCGAACAAGATGGATCCGTTCTTCGAACGGGTTCTGGGGGTCAAGAAGGAGACGATGATGTCGAGGAACCCCGACAACTGGGCGAAGTATTCGATCGCCGATACGAGCGGCACGCATATCAAACTGATCGACGGCAATGGGGACGAGATGGCCTACGCGGTGTTTGGACGGTCATCCCGGGACTGGACGCACAACTACGTTCGATCGAGGGACGAAGACGAGGTCTACCTGACGAATGAGAGCGTGATTCACCTGATGTATCCGCGGGCGTCCTACTGGGGCGAAAAACCGAAAGCGGATTCGACGGTAGCCGACAGCGCTTCGTTCGACATCGGAACGATCGGCGAAACCTCGATGCCGGTCGCCGAGACCGTACCGGTCGAGGCTCAGGACGGAGGCGAGGCTGCGGGTCCCGCGGTCCCGGAGGCCACGGCGGCGGACAGCACGGAATAGAGCACGCGTAGCTTTACCGATGACCGGGCGTCTCCTTCGTGGAAGGCGCCCGGTTTTTTGTGTGTAGAGGGTCTACCGTGACCAGACTTCTCGGGTAATCCGGTAGCGGGCGCGGCTTCGTACTACCGTCCGCCGCGATGCAGACGTCCAGGGAAGACGCCCTCTCGTTTCATTCCGAGTCGCTCCGCGACGGCGCAGCTGGCCCGGTTCTGGGTAGCCGCCAGAATCGTGACCGATTTCAGCGACAGGCTGGAGAACGCAATGTCGAAGAGGGCACGACCACACCGGGTGACGATCCCACGATCCTTCCGTCCCGCTCGATTGCGCCACCCGGTCTCTCCGAGCACACGAGCAGGCGACTCACACGATCGATTTCCGCTCGCAGGTATTGGATGCTCCGCATCGTGCCGATCGATCCGATCATGAACAGGTCTTCCTGTTGGTCCAGCAGCCTCGGGTATAGGTCGGGGATGTCATCGTCGGTGTAAGGTCGAATCCGGAGTCCTTCCTCGATCTGAATGGGCTGCGTGCAATCGTAGGGCGTCATCCGACTGCTCAACGCTTGCGGGCCACGAACATGAAATTGTGGCTGAGTACGGAGGTGATGACGGGAGAACTGGTGAGCTGGGTGTTCGTCACCGTGCCATCCGCGAGAATGTCGAAGCCCGAATTGCGAAACAGGTCCAGAATCTCTTCGCCGGACAGCATATTCGCCGTGTCGCCTCGCATATATCGGAGGGGACCGATGTTGATGAACAGGCCTCCGGGTTTGAGGGTGCGGCGAATTTCGTTGAGATGCGTCTTGAGAGGCACGATGTCGATGAAGTAAACACAGGCAATGGCAGACAGCGCGTTCCCGGGAAACGGGAGGTCGAGGGCGTTCGTGATGAAGTAGGACAACCTCCCTTGTTCCAAAGCCGCGCGAATGCGGTCGTCTCCTGGCGCGTCCAGTGAAAGGGTGTCTTCGACGACAACATCCTCGGTTTTCGCGACGTTGCTTCGAAGATTGACTTTGTAGAGTGTGACGTCCTGGGCCACGATGTCATAGAAGATTTGCGCCATATAGACGCAGTAATCGAACGCGAGACAGCTGTCGTAGGTCGTCGCGAGTTCACAGGCGAACCGTCCGGCGCCAGCCCCGGGCACGAGCACTCGGTCGACGTCGTCGGCGAAGTCGGTGACGACGTCGCGGATGGTATTCGCGATTTTGGCGATTTCGGCCTCGGCTCCGGGAGACCAGCACCAGTCACGGTGGGAGAAGACGATTCCCTCCTCAAGATCGTACTGCTTGGGGAGCCTGTCCTCTTCTTTGAGTTCGTCGATCTTCTGGATGCCAAGGTGGCGTTCGACGGAGGTCTGCAGCCGCTTGAGATAGACGTTGTTAGACTCATAGGCGCGAATGGCTTGTCCGAGTAATTCGCGCTCCGGTTGTCGCCGGGATGCGTCCCGAACGTTCTCGAGCCACTTCTCGTTGCTGTCGATCAAGGCCTGATGCTGGCTGTGAGCGGCGGCGAGACTGGCCTCCGGGTCCTGGAGGAGGAGAGGAATTTGATCGAACACGGGATAGGTGTGGTTGCAGGCTGGACAGGTGAGCATACCTGGGGACGGGGACAGGGTGACGGGTGTCCGACAGTTCAGACACGCTGTGTCGGAGAGCTTCTGGTTGAGGTGAGAGACGAGACTCATTTCGGTTCTACCTCTGAAGTCAGACGATCGATGAGTTCACGCGCCTTCTCTGCATCCCGAAGTCTCCGCATCCGGATGGACGACCCGGGCGAGCGCGGGAGGATTTCGAGATCGTGGAGTCCGAACCGGAAGCCGTACTCACGAGACGGTTCGACGTTGATCTGGCGTACGTCAGACATTTCGGTGTAGCGCGGATACTGCCCGAAGAATCAGGCCTGGAAAAGGATCCCGCTGTCGTAGATGCTGAAGGCCTGCGCCTCGCAACTGTGGGGGATGATGTCGCAGACTACCGCGACGACCACGGAGCCCGCAATCCAGGAGACGTGGAGGAGCCCGAGGTGAATGCCGATCGGAAAAATCAGACCCACAAGGATCAGACCCAGATAAAGGTTGAAGGCGGCCTCGAGCCACGGGGTGCGAACGACCAGCAGCGGCGGATCGGGGAGCGGGTTGAGTTGCCGGACCCGGGCTTGCCCGATCCGCGGGAGGATCGTTCGCAACAACACATACAGAAAGAACGATGGCCAGCAGGATTTCGGCCGGGAGAAAGGAACCGCTCACGTCATTCTCCTCCCACGCCGTGACCCGATCGCTCCGGGGACATTCATCGGCTATCTCGATGCACCTCGTTCGCGCAACAGGTCTGCGGCACTTTCATCGCCTCGCTCGAGGGCCGAAGACAACGGTGTCACCTCACCTTCTGCCTCGGCGTGGATGTCTGCCCCCGACTCCAGGAGAAGATCGAGGACGACAGCGCTGTCGCCTTCATTCGATTGAAGCGAATGAAGCGGTGTCCGACCATCGGGCAGCACGCCTGTGGCTTGTGACGGTTCCGACGCGAGAATGTTTCGGAGTCGATCGTGTTTCCCGAAACGGACGAGGTCGAATGCGTCGTTCGAGTGTTCGAGAATCGTGTCCCGGAGGTCGAGGCGCCCGGCGTGATTTGCGTAGCCGGCGGGCGTTCCTCCGTGGGCTTCCGTCCGGATGTCGCACCGTGCGTTTCGATCGAGCAGCAGACGGACGACGTTCTCCTGTCCGGCCCACGCCGCCTCGTGCATCGCTCCGCGGCCGTTGGCGGCCTGCTGGTATCGGATCGGCGCCCAGGTCGATCAGTAGCCGGACGGCTTCCAATCGACCGTGGTGGGCGGCAGTCACGAGCAGGTCGGTCTGGTCGGACAGGTCGGGATCCGTTTCCAGGCATCGCCGCGCTTCGGCTTCGTCTCCCTGCATCACCGCGATCCGGTAACGGTCGTCGGGGGTCAGCTCAGGTTCAGGCGCTCCGTGTTGAACGAGAAAATCAAGAATGCCACCCTCGCCGACTTTCAATGCTTCCTCGACGTGGGTGCCGCCTCCGTACCATTCGTCCCTGTTGGCCGCGTCGGCGCCGTGATTCAACAGGAGTTCAACTCGTTCGGTGAAGCCCCGCTGGATTGCGGGAGAGAGTTGATAGTTCAGCGTGGTGATGGGGGAGTCGCCATCCGGATCGGTTCGATGGGTCGAGGTGAGTCCACGGGAGAGCAGCAACTCGAGCCACTCGTTACCGGGGGTGAACATACTGTTGTACAACCCCTGGGAATCGTTCGGGTCTGCGCCGGCGTCGAGCAGAAGATCGGCCAGCTCACGAGCCCGTGGATGTGGGGGCTGCTGGACGAGGCCGGCTTCCCCCTCACCGATGGCGCCGGTCAGGGGGTACCACCGCCACCCGCCGATCGCCGTTGTTCCGTCGATGTAGAAGCACGGGTCGGCGCCGGCATCGAGTAAAAAACGTGTTGTGGCTACGCCGTCGCGCTCGGGAGAATTCTCGGGTACGCGGCTGTAGGTGACATACATCAGGGGTGGCCAGTCGCGGGGTCCGCCGGGCCGATTGACGCAGTCGGGCTCGCGCTGCAACCAGCGTTCGATCTCGACGACATCGGAGGCCGCTGCCGCAGCATAGACGTTTGCGGTTACGAGGTCCGGTCGTTCCTGGAGGAGACGGGCCGCGCGCTCTCGATGACGGACATCTTCCTTGCCGGAGTAATGCAGGCAGGCGAGATCCGCCAACAGGGTCGCCTGTTCATCAAGGGACCGGGCGACATCGAGGGCGGTTTCAATGGAATGTACCAGCTCGGGCCAGCTGCGGATTCCATATTCACGGGCAACAACGAGCTTTGCGTCGCGCAGAGAGGAAAATCGGTCAAGGTTCGGATGGTGTGTTTCTACGCGCTGGAGGGCCGTCGACTCTCGTGCACGGAAATCTCTGAGGAGTGATTTGGCCTGCTTGCGGAGACTGTCGAGACTGGGTCGATCGGGAAGTTCGGACACGGAGTCCTCCTTTCGAAATGGCACGATGTCCGCGATGAGCGTGCCGAAAGAAGGATCGTTCAGTGGGTTCTTACGATGACGTCGTCAGCCAGGGGGGATTTATTCCCTTGCCGCGGACGGGGGCCATCCTAGCGATGCGCTAAGCGAGAGAATAAGGGATGCTTGGGAGGGTGTCAACTGTCACAGGAAAGATGAAGTCGCGGATGATGGAGTCACCGATCCAGGATTTCCCTGAGTGTCTTGAAATAACTCAGCTTCCGGTCTTGGGGGATCGGAAGCGCTCCACTCGTAGAGGGACAGACGAAAACCGGGATGCCTTCCAGATCGTCAGACTGAAGACCGTAATCGATACGGCCTCCGATGGCGCTCTGGTAACCGCTCTTTCCGTTGAACGCGACGGTTCCGGGACGGTATTCGATCAATTTGGGCCTCAGGCCGTCGAGCCCGGGCGAAAACTCCCGTTTAGCCAGATCGTTCACGCCGCGAGTCGGTCGCTTGACGACATCGGTCAACCCGATTCCATAGTCGAGGACGGTGGTGTCCTCATCGGGGGTCAATTGACGATCGGTGAAACCCGCCTTGTGGAGGAAAGGCCAGAACTGGTTGCCGCGGCCCGCATAGTAATGTCCGACCTCTGCGGACTTCAGGCTGGGGTTCAGTCCGACGAAGATCACGTCGAGATCTTTGGCAAGGATGTCGGGTAGCGTACGAATCGGGGTTCCCGGCTGCGATGGGCGATGATCTCTGCCCTGTTGATATGGGGAGAGCGTGCGTGTAAATTAGGGCGGCAGAAGAAGATAGCAAAGGAACGCAGAAATCAAACGAAGGTGGGAAGCCGGACTATGGCGTTGAATACATTCAGTCAGACGATCACGCAGCGAAAGTCCCAGGGCGCGTCACAGGCGATGCTCCACGCGACAGGAATGTCACGCGAGGATATGACGAAGGCGCAGGTGGGTATTGCATCGATGTGGTACGAAGGTAACTCGTGCAATATGCATCTGAACGACCTGGCGGCAGAGGTCAGCAAAGGCGTGATCGATGCGGATTGCGTGAGCATGCGATTCAATACGATCGGGGTGTCGGACGGGATCTCGATGGGGACGGACGGGATGTCCTACAGTCTCCAGAGTCGGGATTTGATCGCCGACTCGATCGAGACGGTGATGGGCGCCCAGTGGTACGACGCGCTGATTTCGCTCCCGGGTTGTGACAAGAATATGCCGGGATGTATGATGGCGATGGGGCGTCTCAACCGTCCGGCCATTATGGTGTATGGGGGGACGATCAAGCCGGGCTGTGCTCTGGTGAAGGACGAGGAACGGAAGCTCGATATCGTATCGGCCTTCCAGAGCTATGGGGAATTCCTGACGGAAGCGATCGATGATGAGGAACGGCTGACGATCGTGGAGAACGCGTGTCCGGGCGCCGGGGCGTGCGGGGGAATGTACACAGCCAACACGATGTCGAGCGCGGCGGAAGCGATGGGGTTGTCTCTTCCGTATTCGGCCTGCACGCCCGCAGAAGACAAGGCGAAACTGAACGAATGCTTCCGCGCCGGAGCGGCGATCCGTCATCTGCTGGAAGAGGATCTGAAACCGCGCGACATCGTGACGCGACAGTCGTTTCTGAATGCGATGAGAGTGGTGATGGTCATCGGCGGGTCGACGAATGTGGTTCTGCATCTAATCGCGATCGCGCGGTCGTTCGACATCGAACTGGACATCAACGACTTCGATCGAATGTCGCGGGAGACGCCGCTGCTCGGTGATATGAAGCCGTCCGGACGCTACGTGATGAAAGAACTTCACGATATCGGAGGCATCCCGTCGGTGATGAAGATGCTGCTGGACGCAGGACTGATCGATGGAGACCAGCTGACGGTGACGGGCAAGACGATTTCAGAAAATCTGAAGGACCTCCTTGGCTTGGCGCCCTACGGGACAGGTGAAGGCGAGCAGGACATCGTGCGACCTTTCGACGACCCGATCAAACCGACCGGACATCTCCAGATTTTGAAAGGCAATCTGGCGCCGGAAGGGGCCGTGGGAAAGATCACCGGGAAAGAGGGAACTCGCTTCGAGGGTACGGCGAACGTGTTCGATAGTGAGGAAGAGATGCTTGCCGCCCTGGAACAGGGGAAGATCGAGAAAGGAAACGTGATCATCATCCGCTATGAAGGTCCCAAGGGTGGACCGGGAATGCCGGAGATGCTCACGCCGACGTCGGCGCTCGCGGGGGCGGGGCTACTCCAGGACGTGGCTTTGATTACGGACGGTCGCTTCAGCGGCGGCAGTCACGGGTTCATTATTGGGCACGTCGTGCCGGAAGCGATCGAAGGGGGTCCGATCGCGCTCGTGAAGACGGGAGACCTGGTCCTGATCGACTGCGACGGCGGGGAAATCAATATCGGGATCGGCGACGCGGAGTGGGCGAAGCGACGCGAGTCCTGGTCCGCGCCTCCTTTCAAGGCGAGTCGGGGCACGCTCTACAAATACATCAAGAGCGTGAAAACAGCGAGCGAGGGTTGCGTCACAGATGAGTAGGAGCAGCCTCCGGCTGCGAGGATATAGGGACTTTTATCGAATCCCGGGAGGATTTCGAACGTCTGACTGTAAGATACTGTCCCCCGTTGGGGGCCGGTAGAGAGGCCTGATAGCAAAATTTCTGAGGGGCCAGGTTTCTGGCCCCTCTTTCTTTGTCTTCGACAAGGGTTATGCATGCTGAATGTCGAACACCTAACCAAGACATACGCGACAGGTTCGCACGAGCTGACGGTTCTGAAGGATGTGACGTTCTCCGTGGCTCAGGGCGAGGCGTGCTCGCTCGTGGGCCCTTCGGGGAGCGGGAAAACGACTCTTCTGGGATTGTGCGCGGGTCTGGATCGGCCGACGTCCGGATCGGTCGCCCTGCTGGAGGTGGAATTGACGACGCTGAGCGAGGATGAACTGTCTGACCTGCGGGGCGCTTCAATCGGGTTCGTATTCCAGAGCTTCCAGCTGATTCCGACGCTGACGGCAGTTGAAAACGTGATGGTACCGCTGGAGTTGCGCGGAGAACGGCAGGTGGAACCGCAATCGCGAGACTTGCTCGACCGGGTGGGGCTGGGGGATCGGGCCGATCACTACCCCGCCCAGCTGTCGGGAGGAGAACAGCAGCGGGTGGCGATCGCCCGGGCCTTCATTAATCGCCCGCGCGTGCTTTTCGCCGACGAGCCGACGGGCAACCTGGATGCGGACACGAGCCAGACAATCGTCGACTTGCTGTTCGACCTGAACCGGGAAGCGGGAACGACGCTGTTGATGGCGACGCACGATATCGATCTGGCGGGAAAGACGGATCGCATCATCCGACTCCACGGGGGCGAGCTCGTGAGCAACGATTCGGTGAACGACGAGCGGGATATCGAGCCCCCTCGCGTGGCGGGTGAAATATGACGGAATCCGTCCGATCCGCGTTCGACCCCTGGGTGTGGAAAATGGCGTGGCGCGATACGCGGACGTATCGGCGTCGATTGCTGTTGTTCTTTTCGTGCATCGCGATGGGGGTCGGCGCACTGGTGGCGATCCGTTCGGTTGGCCAGAGTCTGGAGCAAGCGGTTCAGGCCCAGGCCAAGACATTGCTGGGCGCCGATCTGGAGCTGTCCAGCCAGCGTCCGTTCAACGCGGAAACCGAGGCGCTGATCGATTCCCTGGGCCCCCGCCATTCGCGCGAAGTTCGTTTCGCATCGATGGTCTATTTTCCGCGAGTGGACGGGACCCGGTTGATCCAGGCTCGGGCAATTCGGGGGGACTTTCCGTTCTACGGGACCTTTCGAACAACGCCGGAGGATGCGCGCAGATCGAGGTTCGTGTTGGGCACGGCGCTGGTGGATGCGACGCTGATGATCCAGTATGACGTCGATGTCGGAGATCAACTCCGGTTAGGATCAGCTACGTTCGAAATCGTGGGTCGCGTCGATGCGGTTTCGGGAGAATCCGCTGCGTTTATGGATGCCGCGCCTCGGGTGTTCATTCCGCTGGAAGATCTGGAGACGACGGGCCTGATCCAGCACGGGAGTATCGTTACCTATCGCGCGGCCTTCGCGCTCCCTGCGGATACGGATATGGAGGCGTTGACGTCGTTTCTCAGAGACTTCCGTGAGAAGCACAGCGTTCGATACGAGACGGTGGCGCGGAGAGTTCGTCGAATGGGTCGAACCCTCGACAATCTCTATCGCTATCTCAGTCTGTCGGGTTTCGCTGCCCTGCTGCTGGGGTGCGTGGGTGTTGCGAGCGCAATCCACGTTTACATCCGCCAGAAGCTTCCGACTGTGGCTGTGCTTCGTTGTCTGGGCGCTCGCTCCGCACAGGCGCTGGCGGTTTACGTTGTGCAGACTCTCGGTCTGGGTCTGCTGGGTTCGGCGATGGGTGCGCTGGTGGGCGCGGGACTGCAAGGCGTTCTACCCTACGTGCTGAGCGATCTTCTGCCGGTAGACGTAGAGACGAGCGTCGATGTGGTAGCGATGGTGCAGGGAGTGGGGATAGGCACCGGTCTTTCGTTGCTGTTCGCGATGTTCCCTTTGGTCGCGGTTCGGCGGGTGTCTCCGCTGTTGAGTCTGAGGGCTTCGTTCGAGGCCCCGCGCCGTCCCGACTTCGCCCAGATTTCGATCGCGGGGGTTACGCTCGCCCTGGTGTCCGGTCTTTCGATCCTGCAGATGGGGGGGCTCCGCAACGGACTGGGGATGACGGTCGGGATGGTCGTGGCGTTCATCGTGCTTGCGATCGCGGCCTTCGCGCTGACGAGGGCTGTGCGACGTCTCTTGCCCCGTTCCTGGCCCTATGTCTGGCGGCAGGGGGCAGCCAACCTCTACCGGCCTCGAAACCAGACCCACGTCCTGGTTCTTTCACTGGGGCTTGGGACGTTCCTGATTTCAACGTTGTATCTGATGCAGGATACGTTGTTGAACCAGGTTGCCCGTGCTGGTGGTGGGGATCGTCCGAACGTGGTTCTGTTCGACGTACAGCCTGACCAGGGAGAGGCGGTCGTCGAGATGCTTTCGGAGGAGATGTTGCCTGTCCTTCATCGGGTCCCGGTCGTGACGATGCGGCTGGCCGCCATCGAAGGTGAGCCCGTTCGGCGCATTATGGAGAAGGAGCGACGGCCTTCGACCTGGGTTCTGACACGAGAGTACCGGTCGACCTACCGGTCCAGGCTGTTCGATTCGGAGACGTTGACGGAAGGTAGCTGGGTGGGTTATCACGATCCCGATCAGGGCGTGGTCCCGATCTCGGTCGGGGAGAGCCTGCTCAGGAATCTCAGGGTCGAGGTGGGAGATTCCCTCACGTTCGACGTTCAGGGTGTAGCGATCGAGTGCGTGATCACGAGTACGCGTCAGATCGACTGGCAGCGCATTCAGCCGAATTTCTGGGTGGTCTTTCCAGCGGGGGTGCTGGAGATGGCGCCCCAATTTGAAGTGGTGACTTCGCGTGTGCCGTCGACGGAGGTGTCGGCGCTCGTCCAGCGTCGCGTGGTCAAACAGTTTCCGAACATCTCGATCATTGACCTGGGCCTCGTTCTCAAGACGGCGGACGAAGTTCTCTCGCGAGTCGGGTTCGTGATCCGATTCATGGCGTTGTTCAGTGTGGCCACGGGGCTGATCGTGTTGACGGCGGCGGTGATCTCCAGCCGGTATCAACGTATTCAGGAGAGCGTTCTGCTCCGAACGATCGGCGCGTCCAGAAAGCAGATCCATCGAATCCTGTTGTTGGAGTATCTGTTCCTGGGAAGTCTGGCCGGGTTGGCGGGGAGTGCGCTCGCGATCGTTGGCGCGTGGGGGCTGTCGACAACGGTGTTCGACGTGGGGTTTGTGAAGCCTGGCGCGGAGGTGCTCGCTGTGTTCGCGATTGTGGCGCTGTTGACGGTCGGCGTCGGGGCGGCGAACAGTCGAGGGATCGCGTCACGGCCGCCGCTGGAAGTGTTACGGGCGGAGGTGTGACCTACAGCTGTGGACCGAGGATGTTCGGGTCGATGACTTCTTCCTGCGCCAGCACGATTGTGGCCGTGATATTGACGGGGGTTGTGGAACCACGATTGTCGATGACGAACTGATAGCCGCCCGGGTCGACGGGAATGTCGAAGGTGATGCTAGTGGATTGCCCGGAGTCGAACGTGGGTTCGAAGGCCTGGTTCGCTTCGAAATTGAGGAAATCAGGCTGTTCCAGGATCAGGAGGTTGAGTGGACTCGCGGCCTGGACGGATCCCGTAAAACGTTGATTTCGCGAATTTCCCTGTTCCACGAAGACAATCCGGCCGATGACCACCCACTCACCCGCGGAGATCTCGAAGGGCGTGTTTCTGAGGAGCGTTCGCTCGGTGGCCGTGAACTCGGCAGAACTTCTCCCGCAGGCGGATGCGAGCAGGATGTGGATGAGAAGGAAGAGGCCTTTACGATTCAAACCGTTGCTCCGTAAGGTTGTGCGCGCCCTCCCGGCCGGGACAGGCGTAATTGAGCAGCATTTGCGTGCGGTTGTAAAGATACGTCGATCCCCGATTCGATACAATTCACGCGGCCTCATGGAGATGGATCCGAAAGATCGCGCAGGTGGCGTTCGAGGATCGGCCAGACGGTTTCCGCGATGATGCGATGTCCCTCGACGTTGGGGTGTTTTCCGTCGGCGAGGTTGAGGTCGGGATGACCGCCGACGTGCTCCAGCAGAAACGGGATCAGGTCGGTTTCGGTCTCCCGAGCGATGTCCGGGAACATTTGTCGAAACCTCGCGGCATAGGTTTCACCCAGATTGGGTGGCACTTGCATCCCTGCGATGATCACGCGGAGGTGTGGATAGGCCGCCTTCGATTTTTTCACGATGTCGAGGAGGTTCTGCTTGGTCAGATCTAGCGAGACGCCTCTGAGGCCATCGTTTGCGCCGAGCTCGAGAACGAGGATGTCGATCGGCCGCCGGAGCAACCAATCGATTCTTCGGAGACCGCCCGAGGAGGTCTCTCCACTCAGTCCTGCGTTGACGAGCGTGGCGTGGTATCCCAGACTGTCCGAACGCGCCTGGAGAAGCCCAGGGAACGCCCGGTCGGGGTTGGCCAATCCATAGCCCGCGGTAATGCTGTCGCCCAGGAAGAGAACGGTTACGGGGGGTGGTTCCTGGGCGCCAAGGGGAAGCGCGGTCAGGACGATGATGAGCAGGGATCTTAAATTCAGGTCAGGAATATACCCCTCCGGGGTGGAAACGAGTAATCGGGTTGGACTGCCGAAGGCCCCCGGGGGTTCAATTCTGCTCCTAAGTCTCGCAGAATAAGGGGTAATGGAGAATTGGCGCTTGCATTGAGGGCCCAAATCGGCTATTATCCTGTCGTCAAGGATTGACGTCCGACCCCATGGATGGAAAGGGACCACCCCTTTTCCTGGAGGATTCCATGCCCGGACGCGTATCAGGCCCCGATCTCAGCCCGAAGATGCTGCTGCAGAACTTTGCGGCTCCACGGGGACCTCTTCCGGCACCAAGGAACGCAGAAGGCAGTGTAGAAACGCTCCGGCAGGCCAGTCAGGGTCTGCTTAACAACACCTTCCATCAGGTCAATGCCTCACGACAGGAAGGCGTTGGAGGCCGCGTGGATCTGCTCGGTTAGAAGCAACCACGGAATGACATTGAACCGTCGATGTTGATACGTCGGCGGTTTTCTATTTTGGAGGGCCGTCACGGAAGGTGGCGGCCTTTTTTTAGTCACCGGACTTACAGCTGACCGTGATGTCTCGAAGCCTCCACGGCACGGTGCCATCCGTCCATCCATTCGTCCCGACGATGACGGCCCGCTCCCGGTTCAAAGGTTCGATCCGGTGGATTGAGATCGGAGAGATCCGCCTCCGTCCAGAATCCTGTCGTCAGGCCTGCGAGGGCGGCGGCTCCGACAGCAGTGGTCTCAGTGTTCCGGGGTCGAACGACTGGAACGTCGAGGAGGTCGGCCTGAAACTGCATGAGGAAGTTATTGGCGGAGGCGCCGCCGTCGACCCGCAGGGTGGTCACGGGATCGCCGGCGTCGGCGGACATGGTGTTGACGAGGTCAGTGCTCTGGTAAGCAATCGATTCGAGCGCTGCGCGGACGATGTGCGGCCGCTCGGTGCCCCGGGTGATACCAACCAGGGTGCCTCTGGCGTCGGGGTCCCAGTGAGGAGCGCCGAGACCGGTGAAGGCGGGGACGAGGTAGACACCACCCGTGTCGGATACGGAACGGGCGAGATTTTCGGTTTCACTCGCGGTGGTGATGATGCCCAGGCCGTCGCGGAGCCACTGGACGGCTGAACCGGCGCTGAACACGGAACCCTCGAGAGCGTAGTTCGGAGCGCCCGCAGCGTCACAGGAGATGGTGGTGAGAAGACCCTGGTTCGACGCCACGGGTCGGTCGCCCGTCTGGAACAGAGTGAAGCAACCGGTACCGTAGGTGTTCTTGATGTCGCCGACCGATACACCGCGCTGACCGTAGAGTGCGGCCTGCTGGTCCCCAGCGATCCCGGCGATCGGGATGTTGGGCGCAAGCGACCCGACAGCGACGGTGTGGCCGAACACGTGCGCGGACGGATGGACCTCGGGCAGGAGTTCGCGAGGGATCCGAAAACGATCGCACAGTTCGTCGTCCCAGGACCGATCGTGAATGTTGAAGATCATCGTGCGGGACGCGTTGGTAATGTCGGTAGAGTGAACCTTCCCGCCGGTCAGCTTGTAGAGGAGGTAGCTGTCCATCGTTCCGAAACAGATGTCGCCGGCCTCGGCACGTTCGCGCAGACCCTCATCGTTGTCGAGGAGCCATATGATCTTGGTGGCGGAGAAGTAGGGGTCGATGACGAGTCCGGTTTTAGCAGAGATGGCGTCGGAGAGCCCCTCCTCACGAAAAGCCCTGCAGACGTCGGCCGTTCTACGACACTGCCAGACGATGGCATCGTGGACGGGTTCGCCCGTCCGGCGGTCCCAGAGCAGGGTCGTCTCCCGCTGGTTGGCGATCCCGACCCCCAGTATCGGGTTACCGTTCGTCTCTTTGAGAGCAAGGTCGATGACGTCCGTCGTCGACGACCAGATACCGCAAGCATCGTGGGATACCCAGCCAGGTTGCGGGAAAATCTGAGGGAATTCCTGGTAGGCGGAAGAAACGAAACGTCCTTCCAAATCGACGACGACGGCTCGCGTGCCGGTGGTGCCCTGGTCGATAGCAAGAATCACGACGGGGTCCCGGGGTCGAATTCGACTCCGTGTCCGTTCTGCCATCGCATCGTGCGAAAGTGGCCATCGTGGAGCACGAGGTAGGTGTCCTTGTCGATCCAGTCACCCAGCACGATCATACGTCCTCCATTCAGATGCTCGATGACGGGTACGTGGTAGTGGCCGAAGATGACGGTATCGGTCTCTCCCTGCAGAAGATGATTGGCGGCCTGGGTGTAGACGGTCCGGTTTTGATCGTGTGTTCTACCAGCTCTGGCTTCGGATTGATGCGAAGTCCACTGTCCGAGCTTCACACCCAGATCGGGATGCAACCACCGGAAGAGCCGAACACACAGCGAGTTTTTCAGGATTCCGCGACTGAGCCGAAAGGGAAGGTCCTGACGAAACTCATCTCCGTGGGCGACGAAAATGGTATGACCCTGGGCCTGGATGGTGATGGGTCCACCAGGCAGATCGAGGCCGACCTCGTCGGACAGATACCGTCCGATCCAGATGTCGTGGTTGCCGGGCAGGTACACGATGCGAAGCCCGCCTTGTACGGCTGCATACAGTTCGAAGATGACGCGGGCACCGGTGGTGGGAACCGAGCGTTCGTATTCGAACCAGAAATCGAAGAGATCACCGACGATGTAGAGCGTATCTGACTGGGACCTTACGTGTCGCAAGAACGCGATGAAGGCGTCTTCCTTCTCACGAGGGTCCCGCCGGGGAACCGGTTCACCCAGATGGATGTCGGATACGAAGTAGATGGGTTTGGACAAACGGGACCGCCGGGAAAATGGCTGCCGCGAGGGCGGTGATCAGAACGACAGGCTCGAACGAATCGGCAATAGTATACGGTCGACAATGCCTGAGCGACCAACTTAATCCAGAATTCCGAGCTCAGGCTGAATGTCGGGGAAGGTCGTCCAGAAAACGGGACGGTTGGAGCGCGGTACGACCGGGTCTCTGACCGACGTGGGTGAGCGTCAGCCGGTCCATCGCTCGGGTCATTCCGACGTAGAGCAGGCGACGCTGCTCTTCCATTTCATCGATCCGCCCCGTGTTGACGGACCGGGCGTTGGGGAGCGTTTTCTCCTCCAGCCCGCAGATGTAGACGTGACGGAATTCGAGTCCCTTCGCAGCGTGGAGGGTGAGGAGATGGACGGCGTCGGATCGTCGACGATCGCTTTCGAGTCGGTAGAGGCCGGCGAAATCGAGGAGCTTCTCGATGGCTTCGCGAGTCGAAGAAGTTCGACGTTCGAACGATCGGGCAAGGTTTCGCAGGCGCTGCATCTGTTCGGCGGACTGCGATGCGAGCTTCGCTGCCGTGGGTTCTTCACGCAGCGCCGCGCGAATACGATTTCGAAGGATCTCCGGTGAGAGACGAGCGAACATCCTGCAGAGGGAAACGCATTCTGTGTTGGACGGACTGAGGAGGCGCATGCCCCCGAGGTTGAAGAGCGTTTCTTCCTCGGCCGACCATCGTGATGACGAACGTGGAGGCTGAAACATCAGGGCGAGGGCGACCGTGTCGAGCGCACTCTCGAGAGCACCCTTGCGGGCCCGCGAAGCCCTCTCACGCAGCAGACCCTGGACGATTTCGTGAAGAAACCGGGCATCGTCGAGCGCCCGGTGTCGGCCCTGTTCGATGTCGATGCCGAATCTCTCGGCTAGGGCATCGACCGAGTTCGATCCTTCGGGGTAGTAGCTACGAGCCAAGGGCAAGGTGTCGAACCGGGCATTGGGCATTCGGGTCAAGCCGTGGCGATCGAATTCTCGGTTGAGAACGCGAAAGTCGAAGCCATAGCCGTTGTGGGCCATGAGCACGTCGTTTCCGACGAAGTTGAGGAAACGATCGCCAGCGACCGTGAACGTGGGGGCATCGGAAAGGGACGCGTTCGTGATACCGTGCGTTTCGATTGCGCCTGCTGACACAGCCCCCTTCGGTCGAACCATCGTGTGGAAGCGGCCAACAATCTCACCCTGTCGAACCCGTACGGCGCCCAATTCGATAATTTCTGCTCGGTCCAGGTCCAGGTCCGTGGTCTCCACATCGAAAGCGACGTAGTCCCGGAGGTCGCGATCGGGTCGGGTCAACAGATGCTGGACCATCTTGTAGGCGGTCAGTACAGGGCCGGTTTCGTTCTGGGCGAGAGACGATACAGGTTCAGAGGTACCTGGATCGACGGAAAACGCGAGCGTCCCCTCCGGAAGATCGAAACGATCGCTTCCGGTGGCGACGAGGACTTCGACGCTCGACCTGAACCCGCGTCGGAAAATGCGTGCGACGAGGTGTGCGAGAATTTCGTCGCCGGTGATGTAAATGCGTCCTCGAGCTTCGAGGACGGGGCGCACTCGATCGGCCAGAGATACCACCGTGTCGAGGGTAGCGGGATCAGCGACGCGATCGAGCTCGGCTCTGATCGAGGGTTCGGTGTCGACGTTCAGCTGATCCAGAAGGTCGTCTACGAGTCTGGACAGGGGGAGCCGGCTCCCGTGCTGAAGGGCGCTGGCCGAGGATCCGGCTAGACCGACGACCCGCTGGACGAGTCGGCGGGTTTCCCGAGGTGCATCGTCGATATAGTCGAAAACAGCCTGCTTGAAACTCTCGGTGTCTGACTGTCGCTGGTGTGCCCGGATGGCCGGGTAGATCGCGTGATCGAAAGCATCGAGTTCTTTTCTGAGGAAATCCTCGAGGCTTGTTTCGCTCCCGCTGTCGAGTGCATATCGGAGTACGGAAAGGCAACGACGCACGACGGGTTGTTCGAACGTACCTCGCTGATGGGCCAGCGAGCAGGGCATCGCTCCCTCCATGAAGACACGCTCGATTTCGTCGCCGATGGCGTGCTGGGGATACAGGATGGCGATGTCGGATGCCTCTATCTCGCCTGTCTGAAGCTGCGTCCTGATGTCTCGCAGGAGGAAACGCGCTTCATCCAGGTGCGATCGGAAATCGACGACGTGGACGGGGTCGCCATCCTTCTCCGACTGGACGGGCGGCAGGTCTTCGTGTGAACGATCGAGAATGGATCCGGCAGCTTCGAGAATCGGGCGTGACGATCGGAAGTTCTCCTCGAGGGAATAGGGAGAGGCCAGCTCGGGGAAGTCGTGGAGAAGCCGCTCCAGATTTCGTGGGTCCGCAGATCGCCACGCGTAGATCGTCTGGCGGCTGTCGGTCACGACGAAGAGGCTGCGTTGCACAGCCAGCAGCTTCAGGAGCTCGTATTGAGTTCGATCGGTGTCCTGGAATTCGTCGATGAGGATGTGGGAAATCGTGTCGTGAACCTTGGTCAATACGTCAGGGCACTCGAGGAACAGGTCCACCGTACGTGTGATGAGATCGTCGAAGTCGAGAAGACGATCACGGTCCATTTCGAGTCGGTAGGCGTCGTAGAGTTCGAGATCCCCCCGGGTCAGCGTGGAAGGCTCCTCTCGACGCCGGCGCTTGACGGACTCCAGATGTCGGAGCGTGTTGAGAAGGTTGCTTTCTTCGATGTTTAGGTTGGGGATGGACCGGTAAAGGATGGTTCGCTGGAGGTCGGGATCGGCGAGGGTGAAATGTGGGTGAAGACCGGCAGGTTCTGCGTATTTCCTGAGAAGGTTCAGGCAGAATTTGTGGAAGGTCGCGGTGTAGGGGCGCCGTGTTTCGAGGTGGATGTCGCGCAGCCGATTATCCAGTTCCTCTGCAGCCCGGTTCGTGAACGTCAGCGCGAGGACGGATTCGGGCGCGGTGTGACGATCGGTGATGAGATGACGGACCCGTTCGGTCAGGACCCGGGTTTTCCCGGTCCCTGGCCCGGCGACGACTAGGATCGGACCTGGTGGTGCAGTCACGGCCTGTTGTTGACGCGAGTTGAGATTCACGTCTGGAAAGAACAGGCTGGAAGAGACGAAGGCACGAAGAAAGGTCGGTGGTCGTCCTCAGAACAGACGGGCGATGCCCATCCCGAGGACGAAATCGGATCGATCGAGGTGTTGCGTGAAATCCGCCCTGAACAGGCCCAGGATTCCGTTGACGGCAATGCCGACTTCGTGATGAAATCGATCCTGGAACTGTGGTGCGTCCCCGGGTCGTGCGAGGCGCGCGTCGGAGATCCAGGTTCGACCGTGACCTCCATAGATCGTAAGCCCAATCGAGCGCCGCACGAGTGCATTCAGGCCGAGCCTTTCGAAGGGGACGGTACAAAAGTGATGTTCCCAGGTGAATCCGAGGGCGTGTTCGCCTTCGTAGGGGTACGTGACGAGCGAACGGAGTGCGCCGGGGTTGTTCCATCCGTCGAGACTGATGTCGAGGATGGAAAATCGCTGCCTGGGGAGGTGCCCGCGAGAGTTTGATCCGGTCAGCCGCAGATCCAGGGTGTTGGGTACTATCCTGCGGCTGTAAAAGGTGGGGAGACTCCAGGCGGCGAGTAATCGAAGCTGCGTGAAATCGAAGTCACTCGAGAATGTGTCTCCTAGGGCGTGCTCGATCTGGGCCCAGACCTTCCGCTGACCGAAGAGCGCAGGAGGCCCGCGACTGGCATCGTAGGCCAATCGAATGCCGATGGATCTGAGCCGACCACGATCGATGCGCGGGTTGGGTCGCTGGATCTTGTCTCGGAAGAAAGAGAAGTCGGTCGACTTCACGATCGATCGGTGGCGTTCGTAACTGAACTGCAATCGGAGCGAGAGGTCGGGAGCGCTGGTTCGGAATTCGAGTCCCGCTCGCATCCGTCGGGTGTCCAGGTAGTCGAAATAATCATCCTTTCCAACGAGCGGGAGCGTGCTGGCCGAAAACTGGCTGTAAAGATCGGACGCATAACGGACGTCGATGTCATCGTAGTACTCCGCTGACAGGGCAATCCGGTCCCAGCCTTTTCGGAAACGGCTCCCGAAGTTCCACACGCCTGGTTCTGTCGCGTAACTGAAGCCGATCTCGGTGTGGATCCCGCTGGGCTCCCAGGAGGCACCTAACGAGGCCCCGAGCCGAGTTCCCTCCACACGGTTGTAGTGAAGGATTGGCCGTGGCGAATCCGTCGGCTCTCTGTTCTGAGGGTCTCTCTTTCGACGATTACCTCCTTTGCGAATAAGGAGACGGGCGAGAAAACCCTCGGGCTTGAAGACCTCGTCGAGGGTCTGAGTGCTGTCGATGGTGGCATGCGCCTCAACCTCATCGGGCTAAAGACTGACCGAGAGGCCGCCCGCAGTGAGCAACGTATCGATCTTCACAGAGGTCGAATCGACGATGGTAGTTTCGTTGGTGACATAAAGTCGGGAAGGTCGACGTTGACGCGATAACCGGACAGGCGAGAGACTTGCTTGCCATGGATCGACGGGGTATGAAACCCGAAGATACCAATGTCGAGTTCGATCGTCGCCTGATTGCCGATGGGGAGCCAGTACTTGCCCCCGAAATCACTGAACTGCTGTAGATAAGCCACCTTGAACCGGCGAAGGGGAAGGGGAAAGAGAAATGAGGCATTGGGTCGCAGGTCGGCCTCGAGCATGGCGTAGACTTCATCAAGCACGGCAATGCGGCCCGTGAATGCGGAGGCACGAGGGCTTCTGGCCGTCACATCGATGTCGAAGACGGTGCGATTGTCGATTCGACGACGACCCGCGAGGGTGAAATCGTAGGTTTCCAGAGCATCGGGATGTGTGACCGCCAGCAGTCGGTGTCCGGCGACAAGGACGTCGTCGTCGTAGAGGTTCTCCACGAACACAGCCGCAGGAAACGAATCGTCAAGATCGATGTTATCAGTCTGGCGTCTGGACTTGACGACCTCGCGCCACCCACGCTCGCGGTCCGAACAAGCTTCAGACAAGTTCTCGATGACGGAGACCATGAGCGAGTCTTTTCGATGGGTGAAGCGATTGTAGGCGTCTACGCGGAAGGTCTTGAGATCTTTCCGCCACTCACGCTTTCGCTCGATGACCTTGCGCATGACGCCGACGGCGGGGTCTTCGGTAGTGACGACGAGTTCCTCGAGTTCGAGGGTGACTGGAACAAGAAGGAATACCTGTTCCGGATCGTGTTTCACAATACGCTTGATCGACTCGTAGCCGATATGGCTGACGTGAACGGTGACCGGCAATGCGCGAAGACGCAGTTCGAATTCTCCCTGCTGGTTCGTGATCGTTCCAAGGTAGGTGCCGTCGACGCGGACGGTTGCGGGGCTCAGGGGCAGACCCGTTACGGCTTCTTTGACTGTTCCACGGAGAATTGGGGCCTCATCACCGGGGGAAGGGAGCGAGAAGATGAGGAGTGTGAGCAGGGCCAGACCCATCGGATTCTGTGAACCTCGAAATTAAGGCCGCGAAGGAACTGCAGGTTTGACGTCCGGAACATCGTCCGGTTTCGGGAGGAGGACCACAATAACCCGGTTGCTCCGACCGGGGTTCGAGCGTTATTTTCCGGCTTTCAGAACCGTATCCCGGTGCGAGTGCTAAATGACTGATAAACGTAACTTTACATCCATTGTCGAAGACTTGCCGACCGCGATTCCGTTCGTGGGACCGGAGGCCATCGAGCGGCGTGTCGGCCGAACGTTCGACGCTCGGCTGGGCGCGAACGAGAGTGCATTCGGTGTCTCCCTGAAAGCGCTGGAGGCGATGCGGGACGAAGCTTCACGCGTGGCGTGGTACAACGATCCTGAGAACCACGATCTCCGCGGCGCAATCGCCTCCCATCACGGAGTCGGCGCCGCACAGATCGTCGTGGGGGCGGGCATTGACGATCTGCTGGGTCTGGCAGTGCGATTGTTCGCGGAACCCGGACAACCGATCGTCGCCTCTCAAGGTGCGTATGCGACGTTTGTCTATCACGTTCACGGTTACGGATGCGAGCCTGTGACCCACCCCTATCGTGATGACCGGAACGACCTGGAGGCGCTGGCTGCTGCTGCGACCGCGTCTGACGCACCCCTGCTTTACGTCTCGAATCCTGATAACCCTGCGGGCACCTGGGTTGAAGCGTCCGATCTCGAAGCATTGATCGACCGGCTACCGGAGACGTGCACACTGCTGCTCGACGAAGCCTATGCAGAGTTCGCGCCTGCATCCGCGATTCCGACTATGTCCGTCAATCCGCGAGTGATTCGGTTCAGGACGTTCTCAAAAGCTCACGGGATGGCGGGTCTGAGGGTGGGGTATGCCATCTGTGACGAACAGGTTGCACTCGGGTTCGATAAAATTCGCCTGCACTTCGGTGTGAACCGGATCGCTCAGGCGGGTGCCCTGGCGTCGCTCGAGGATGAGACGTTCATTCGAACAGTGGTCCGCCGTGTAGAGAAGGGACGCGCTCACTATGCCCGGATCGGAACGTCGCTTGATCTTTCGACGCTGCCATCGGCCACGAATTTCGTGACGTTCGACGCCGGCTCCCGTACGCGGGCGGAATCGATTCTGTCTTCGCTTCAGGACCGTGGTGTTTTCGTGAGAAAACCGAGCGAACCCCCACTCGACCGGTGTTTCCGCGTTACGGTGGGGACAGATCCCGAGCGCGATGTGTTCGAGAAGACGCTTACGGAACTCGTTCGGAGTGGGGCGTGAGGAGAACGAGGGAAATCGTGGACATCGAGAACTGGCCTCCGCCTACGTCGGTTCGATCCGAAATGCCGGGTTCGATCCCACCTCTCTGGAAGAACGGCCCCCGTCTGTTCTGGCTCGCGGGAACGCTCGGGGCGAGGAGGTCGCTTGGCTGAACGAGCCGATCGTATTCTTTTCCTGACGCGCAGGTTTCCGCCCAGCGTTGGGGGGATCCAGCGGTTTGCCTTCCATCTGCACCGCCATCTGGTGAGCGCCGGGCGAGAGGTTCATCTGATCGCGCTCCGACCCGACCCGCTGGTTCACCTCGCCTGGTTTATTCCGCTGACGTATCTCCGCTCTCTCTGGCGATGTGCTGTCTGGCGTCCCGATGTCATTTACTTCGCGGATGGCGTGACAGCGTGCCTGGCACCGTATTTGAGACCGTTTACCTCCGCTCGCCTGATCGTGACGATTCACGGCGCAGAGATAGCGCTGGGAGAGTCGTTTTTCAGCCAATTGATCCGCCGGGGCAGCCGGACGTGCGATCGTGTCTGCGTCGTCAGCAAGAACACGGGCGAACTTGCCGTTGCAGCAGGAGTCAGCGAGACACAAATCAGGATCACCTACAACGGGATCGAACCGGATGCGCTGGAGGACGACCGATACGAGCTACTGCGTGGGACGTTCGAAGCGGATCACGGTATCCGGTTCGGAGAAGATCGCGTGCTGCTGAGCATCGGGCGACAGATTCTAAGGAAAGGCATCGTGCCCTTCGTCGAACAGGTCGTTCCGCGACTGAAGGACGTGTATGTGGTGATCTGTGGAGAAGGCCCGGAACACGACGCAGTCCGGGACGTGGTTTCACGCCTCGGGTTGATGAACAGGGTCTGGATCCTCGGCAGGGTGGACAACGATACGACGACGATGTTGAGACGAGCGTGTGATCTGTTCGTGATGCCTAACATAGCCATCCCGAACGATGCGGAAGGCTACGGGCTCGCGCCGCTCGAGGCGATGTACGAGGGACTTCCCGTCGTCGCCTTCGCGGTCGACGCATTGACGGAGAGTGTTCGGGAAGGGGGACACCTGATCCCGCCTGAGGACTACGCCGCATTTACGGACTGCATCCGAACGTGCCTGAACCAGTCCGATGAAGAAAAGACATCGTCTCGCAAGGCGGCGCGTGACTACGTGCTAAGGGAATATTCCTGGTCGCGTACGGGCGAGGTGTATGTGAACATCTTGGACGGGGCGTGATCGGTGTCACTCACACCTGTCTATCCGAACCTTTCGGATTCGGTCTGGCTTCTCGTGGTCGTTGTGCTCGTGATGACCCTGGTTTCTTTCCCGATCGGGATCACGGCGATGGGAATGGACGCGGATTGGGTGCCGGGTCATCCCCTGTTCCTGAGTTTCGTAAACCTCGCGGCCCTGGGATACGGCATACGCATGGGGGTCAGACGCAGCGGGATGTCGTGGCGCTTTATCCTGCCGATCCGACCGATGCCGGCGTCTCTGCTCCCCGGCATGACGATGACGCTCCTTGGATGCGTGCTCCTGGTTTCCGAACTGGACAATCTGATCCAGTCGGTGATGCCTGTGCCGGAGGCAGTCAGAGATTCTTTCGTCCGGCTGATCGCGGGCGAATCGCACATTCTCTTTACGATCTTCGTCGGGATGATCGTTGCCCCTGTGACCGAAGAGCTTCTCTTCAGGGGAGTGATCCTTCGGGGCTACCTCGCCCACTACTCCACGCGACGTGCGATCCTTCTGTCGGCTGTCCTGTTCGGCGTGTTTCATCTCAACCCGTGGCAGCTTCCCGGCGCGACAGCCGTAGGGGCGATTTTCGGGTGGTGGTTCGTTCGCACACGCTCCCTGACCCCGTGTCTGTTCGGTCACGCGTTCTTCAACGGAATCCCGATTCTGCTCTACGGTGTTCTGGGATTCGAAATTCCGGGATTGACGGACGATCCTGAAGGATCGGTTTACTTCCAACCTCTCTGGATGGATGCGCTCGGCGCGCTCCTTCTTCTGCTGGGATTGTCCTCGACGGATCGTGTCTTGCGGGGAGGGCGGCCGATTCCGATCGGGTCCTGGCTTTCGTCCATCCGCAGCTACGCGGACCTGCTTCTCGAGAAGGCCCGCGACAGCTACGGCGAAGCGCACTCACCCCTCTTCGTGAGTCAGCTGGACATCGCAACGAGTCGCCCGCCTTTAGAGACGACTTCTTTGTACGCGTCGGATCGCCGTGGTGGCGCGGGTCCGCGCACGAACAATCTGCAGTTTGACGGGGGCCTGCTCAGGCTGCTCTACGGGCTGACGGACTTCGTCGACGATCGCCGGTATGCTTCTGCGGCGGATGACTATCTGAGCTACTACCTCGAACATCTTCCGCTACCCTCAGGCTACTTTCCGTGGGGCGACCATCGCGGCTACGATGTGTTCGAAGAGGACGCGATTGAAGGCCACGGAGAGTTCAAGATCGCCCTGCCTCTGTGGGAACGGATGTACGAGATCGATCCGGTGGCTGTCGGCCGACAAATTGTGGCCCTCCGCAAGCATATCATCGATGAGGATCGTTCACTCGCCTTCGATCGCCATTTCCCGCCAGACAGGATCCCCCACTGTGTGAATTCTTCCGCGGGCGCCTGGATCGTCGCATGGACCTTTCTCTACAAGCAGACGCTCGACACGACCTACCTGACTTGGGCTCGCACGATGGCGGACTACCTGTGGTCGTTGAGGAGCGTGGAAACAGGTCTCCTCGCTGCCTGCCCTGCGGATCCCGCTTTCGTGGATGTCCAATCCGATCCGATGCTTCAAAAACGCGCGAACCGGACCGAATCCCTTGGACCGATGTACTGGCTTGCCTGCAACCTGTTGCACGCGCAACGTCTGATGGGTGACACAAGCGATACGGCGTTCCGAGACCACGCGCTCTCCTACATCCGCTCCTTCACGAACCGGTTCGATGTGACGGACCAGGGGCACTTCTTCGCCACCTTCAACGTTCTGACCGGGTCCCCGTTGTTCGATCCGGTGACAGAGGGCTGGCAGGTGACGCCCCAGAGCGAAGAGACGGAACGTTCGAGTGGGGTGGTGGGGCTCCGAGCACCGATCGGACTGGCCTACGCCTACAAGGTGACAATGGAGCCCGACCTTCTCGAGGCATTCAATCGATTCGAGCCTCTGTTCGCGCTTGAACGATTCGAGCAAGACGAACCCCGGGAGATTTCGGCTGGGTTGCTGGGGCAGGCCATCGGCGCCTGGACGAACGTGTATGTGGCGACACGACACGACCGATACCTGGAGGGTGCCCGGACGATGGCCGAGCACGCTTTTCGACACTACTACCGGGATGGATGGTTCGTCTGCGGGCCGCCTACCGTCCCGCACTACCGGGATTCGGTGAGGACGGGCTGGGAGACCTACAGCAATCGAGGTGGCTCGTCCGACCTCGCCGTTTCACTGCTACGTCTGTGTGCGATCGAGGATGGCCGTGACGATGTGATCGAGGACGATCCCGTGTGCTACTTCTGAACCGCGAAATTTGCGTCCGGTCTCTGGACCTGGCGTGACCCCACTGTTCGAACAGTTGCAGACTTCCGCGAACCTAAAAGAGAACCACTCCGTTCGGCTTCGTGCCTTTGTGTTGGGTGTGTGTGCAACGGTGCTGGTGAACTGGTTGCCCGCATACTCCGGTTACATCGTGCACTCCTCCAGAATGGTGTTCGGCCATCTGCCGATGGCCACGATGATCGTGTTCGCGACCGTCGTCTGGCCGTTGAATGGCGTGCTGGGACGGTTCTCCCGGCGGTGGGCCCTGGTTCGATGCGAATTGGTCGTCATTCTGGCTATGGTGTGGATCGGAGGGTCGATCCCGGCGGCCAACTTTATGGGACTTCTGCTCGGAGGCATTGCGGCGCCCCACTATTACACGACACCGGAGAACCGATGGGGAGAGTACCTGCCCGGTGCCCTGCCGACGTGGGCGGTTCCGAGCAACCGCTCGGATCAGATGACGTGGTTTTTCGAGGGCAAGCCACCGGGCTCGGGCATTCCGTGGGACGCGTGGGTGGGGCCGCTGGCCTGGTGGGGCACTTTCCTCCTGGCTCTGGCCCTTTTGAGCGTCGCCCTGGTTTCCGTCCTCAGGTCTCAGTGGGTAGAGCACGAGCGTCTGCCGTTTCCGCTGGCGGAGGGCCCACTGGTGATGACGGAAGAAGATGGAGGGGCAGGGCGCTACGCGCTGGTTCAGAGTCCCCTGTTCTGGATCGGATTCGGTCTTCCGTTTCTGACGATGGCCTGGAATGTCTTGGGATATTTCTGGCACGCAGTGCCTCATCTGTCTCTGCTGGAGGCACGTCAAGTCCAGTTGGGCCGGGGTTTCCCGACGATTTCGGCCAAACTGAATCCGTTCGTGATGGGGCCCGCCTACTTTGCGAATCTGGACGTACTGTTCAGCCTCTGGTTCTTCTACGTGGTCGGTACGTTGCAGATCGGTCTGTTCGACCGTATCGGGTTTACAATCGGCAAGTCGGACATCTGGGGCTCGAGAGGCGGAGCCGCGCTGGGTTGGCAAGCCATGGGCGCCTTCTTGCTGTTTACGCTCACGAGTCTGTGGGTTGCGCGGGAGCAATTGCGGCGCGTTCTGTACAAGGCGATCGGTCGGGACTCTTCGTTGGACGATCACAACGAGATGATGGGGTATCGATCCGCGGTGATTGGGGGAAGCGGGGCCCTTTTATATCTCTATGTCTGGCTTTGCAGGAGCGGCATGAGCTTTCACGTGGCAGCGGTGTATCTGTTCGCGCTCGTGTTGATGACTGTCGGCGTCACGCGGTTTGTCGCAGAGACGGGTCTGCTCTATGCACGGATGCCGATTACGCCCCAGACCTTCACGTTCCGATCGTTGGGCATTGCCTCGATGTCTCCAACGGATGCGGGCGCGCTGTCAGTTTCCTACGCCTCGTTTGGACTGGGCAATACGTTCGGGGCTTCGACGCTCGCACACATTGCACGTCTGGGCGCCACCTTGCGTATTCGAGCACGTACGTTGTTCTGGGCAACCGTGGTGGGGATGGTACTCTCCCTGATCGTGTCCGCCATTTATACAATCCATCTTGCCTACGACTACGGGGCTTACAACTTCAACGTCTACACGTTCAATGCGGGAAACCGAAGGATCTACTCCACCGTCGTGTCGATGCTGCAATCGCCGTTCGGACCCGACTGGACGCGAGCGGGTTTCTTCGGTGTCGGAGCGATCATCGCCGCCGTCTGCGCCCTGCTTCGTCGTCGCTTTCTGTGGTGGCCGTTGAGCCCGATCGGGCTGACGATTTTCACGACTGGCGTTCTGAGGAACCAGGTATTCACGGTGTTCGTGACCTGGTGCGTGAAAGCTGTCCTGCTCAGAATCGGTGGGATCGGCGCGTTTCGCAGATCCGTTCCGTTTACCCAGGGAATGATGCTGGGTTACGTGAGTGGGGTTGCACTGGTCTTCGTCGTAGACTGGATTTTCTTCCCCGGTCAGGGTCATATGGTTCACCGGTGGTAACCTCTGTGTGCATCTCATGGGATCGTGAATCCGGAGAACCGTGATGCAGGTTTCCGACCGCTTTCCACACTATACCCGATTCAATCCTAAAGTCCCGGTCCGGTGCATCACTCCTGACCTTGACGGGTGCATCCATCGCTTTTTCGATGTCTCCTCGATCAGTCCGTCAGGACGCTACGTGGGATTGACACGGCTCCACGCGGAAGACCGACTCCCCTCACCGGGCGATCGGGCGGATATCGTTGTCGTCGACCTCCTGAAAGGGGACCAGCGTGTGGTCGCGGAAACACGGGGAGGGGACACACAGATGGGTGCGCACGTTCAGTGGGGGGCGGACGACACCCAGCTCTTTTTCAACGATGTGGACATCGAGAGCTGGCGGCCCTTCGGCGTGATGATGGATCCCGCTTCAGGCGAAAGCGAGAACCTGTCGGGTACGGTCTATGCGGCCTCGCGTGATGGTAACCACGTGGCGAGTACGTGCCTCCGGCGGACCGGGCTTACTCAGAAAGGATACGGCGTACATGTTCCCACCGACCGGGTGCACCTCAACGAAGGGCCGGTCGAGGACGATGGGCTGTCGGTGACGGACCTGTTGACGGGAGAGACACGGTTGCTGGTCAGCTTCAAAGATATTTTCGAGCGAGCGATTCCTGCCTACGACCCTTCACTCTACGAGGGTCGAGGGTGGTATGGTTTCCACGTGAAGTGGAACCGGGGTGGGGATCGGCTGATGCTGGTCTGCCGGTGTCTTGTTCCGGATGGCTGTGCACCCGAACGACGGAGCGTGGTGACGATGCGCGCGGACGGATCGGACCTTCGGGTTGCGGTAGGGGAAGAGATGTGGGCTCTCGGTGGACACCACCCCGATTGGGGACCGGACGGTACTTCAGTGACGATGAACCTGAGGATGAGTGCAGATGGACCGCTCTCGCTGATTCAGGTGAACCACGATGGGAGCGATTTGCACGTCCTGACCACTGTCGCGGGTTCCGGGCATCCCACGCTGCATCCGAACGGACGTCACATTCTGACGGACGTTTATCTGAACGAGAGTCTTGCCTACGGGGACGGAACGACTCCGATTAGATGGATCGATACGGCTACCCATACGGAGGAGGCAATCGTTCGAATCAACAACGATCCCCCGTATCCGGGTCCGAAAAGAGAACTGCGCATCGATCCGCATCCAGCGTGGGACCGTTCGTATCGACACGTGGTCTTCAATGGCTGCGACAACGGAGTTCGCAGGGTCTACCTGGCGGATCTGAGTGACCTGGTGGACTGAGGTGCAGTGGAAACAATCGATCAAACCGGTGAGGATTGTGGCGTTGATACTTTCGGAAGGATCTGGGGTGGGCGCCCATAGCTCATCCCCGGTGAGTGACCCGCCCGTAAGGCGGGTTTTCTGTTGGGAATCGTGGAAATGAATCTCTATATGGCCTTCGCCAGGTTCCTGCTCCCGCTGGTTCTGGCTACGGCTGCTCAGGAACTGAGCGTCCAGTTCTTGAACGGGGGAATGGCTCGGGTCCCGAGGGCGATCGAGACGCTGGCCGCTTTCGGTCTCGCGCTTGGTCTCATGACGATTCTTACAGGTGCGCTCTACCAGGCTCGGCAATTGGGTCTCGTCCTGGTCGAGAATAAGCTCCAGCTGCGCCAGGTCACCTGGTCCGTGACCGCCACCGGCCTTGCCCTTTCGACCCTGACAGGAACGTTGGGTGTCTCGGAGCTCGGAACCTGGATCGTACGGGACTTTCACCAGATCGATTCCGAACTTGCTGTGGAGGTGAAATTCGCCCTGTGGACGATGTCTCCTGTCCCGGTTGTGAACGGCTGGGTACGCTACTATTCAGGCCTGCTGGCTCGGGTGAGGAGAACGGAGGTGGTGAGTGCCAGCAGTTTACTCGGCATCGGTGTCCGGATTGCCGTCATTTTTCTGTTCATTGATGCAGAATTCGTACAGGATCGCCCGGTGCTGTTACCCGTAGTTGCAACACTGGGTGGGAGTCTGGCAGAACTGGTCGTGGTTCTGATCGGTCATCTCATACTCGTACGTCCGACGTTGGTGGATGATGGGCCTTCAATCGGGCTCGCGGCCATTTTTCGGTTTTACTGGCCCCTTGCGGTCATCATGATGATGCAGGGAATCACGCGGCCCCTGATTAACCTCTACGTTTCGCAGGGGAGCGATGCGACAGAAGCCCTTGCGGCGTTGACCGTAGTCTACGCGCTGGGACACATTCATTACGGTTGGCTCAACGAGCTTCGGAGCCTGGCGCCCGCGTTTCAGGAAGAGCCCGGCTACGATCGGGTCGTCCGGCGTTTTGCAGCCGGTTGCGGGGCAATGGGACTCCTGATGGCGTCCGTGTTGTTCTGGATACCCTCGGTAATGACGTGGATCCTGGAGGACCTGATTGGCGTTACCCCGGAGATTGCGTTGCTGTGTGTGGCCCCCCTCTACATCTACACCTTTTTTCCTCTGGCAGTTAGCATACGAACCTACTACCACGGACAGGCGCTGGTCCTTCGAAGAACAAAGGCTCTTGCTCCGAGCGGGCCTGCGCGTGTGGCTGCAGCCTGGGTGATGCTTCTTGTTCTGGGGACGACGTCCGTTGCCGGCGCGACGATGGGGATCGCAGCCTTGTTCTGCGGATTCTGCGCAGAAGCGTTGACCGTGCGATGGGGCGTGACGAGGGGGTCTTCACAGGAGCTTGCCGGCACCCAGTAGACGGGCAGACTTTCGAATAGGCACAGAGCGTGTGATGAGCGTTATGCCAAAAGAGAGTCATGACAACCCCCAGCCATCGTCGGTTAAACGGGACGGGGTGACGGTCAGGGCGCTTGTTCTGGGTGTGCTGACCATCGTGGGGATGACATTCTACATCACCCACTTCGGGTGGAATCTGATCAAGAACTACATGCCGGTATCGGCCTTGATTCCTTTCGTCGTGTGGATCGGTATCAATACGGTGCTACGGCTTACGGTGCCGCGGATCGCCCTGTCCAGGACGGAGATGCTGACCCTTTTTTTCATGGTCTGGCTGGTCGGCAATCTTCCGACAACCGGATGGGCGGGATATATGCTGGGCAACATCTCAGCGCCCTTCTACCTGGCGTCGCCCGAGAATCGCGTCGGTGACGTGGTCGGACCCTTTCTGACTCCCTGGCTGTTTCCCGATCGAAACCCACTGGTCATTGGCGGTCTCCTCAGTGGTTTGCCCCCCCACACGGAAATTCCGTGGCAGCCCTGGGCGCGCCCCGTCTTCTGGTGGTCGGCGGGCAGTCTGTCGATTGTGTTGGCCGGATTCTTCGGCAGCGTCCTGTTCTTCAAACAATGGAACGAGATCGAGCGGCTGACCTTCCCGATGGCCACGTTCCCCGCGGACATGCTTCGCGAAGAGCCGGGAAAACGACTGCCCACGGTCATGTCTTCCCGACTTTTCTGGACGGGTTTCACGATTGCGGCCGCGATTCTATGTTGGAACATCGCGGGCTATTTCGTGCCCACGATGGGTCATATCAGACTGTTCGACCATTGGAGGAGTGTGTCCGTCCCCCTGGGATACCACTATCCCGACTATTCTCTTCGTATTCAACCCGTGATCATGGGTCTCGCGTATCTCTGTCCCCTCGATCTTCTGTTCAGTTTCTGGTCCTACCAGATTGTCAACATCTTCAAGGAAGGTCTGATCAACCAGACAGGGTTTTCGGTTGGACTTCAAGGCCACAGGAGGGCGCCCCGACGATCTTCCTGCTCGAGGCGCACGGTGCCCTCGTTTTTCTCGTGGGTTGGTCTGTCTGGGTATCCCGGGACCATTTGAGGGAGAGCTATCGCCAGGCGAGGCAGGTCGACCGACGGTTGGACGAAGGCACGCCGGTTACGTATCGGACCGCGTGGCTCGGACTTATCGGGTCCGTCGTGTTCCTGGGAGGGTGGTGCGTTGCGGCGGGGATGGAACTGTGGGCGGCCCTGGTTCAGTTGCTTCTGATGTTCATCGCGCTCTTCGGGGTAGCCAAATATGCGGCTGCTACCGGCTTCACTTTCCTATCCCCGGGAGGGAATCTTGGGACCGCGGGTGACAAGGGGGGAACCGTATGGATGCAGTTCGGAGGAACGGCGAGTCTGTCGCCGGGAACGCTCACTGCGATCTGGATGGTGAATCACAACGGTCTGGCCGGGATTCCGATACGGTTGACCGGGACGGTGGCGATTCCCCACTACTTTCGCACGCTGGGCAACCACTTTCGACGCCATCCCCTCGTCTGGCTGGCCGTCCCGGTCGCTTACGTGGTGGGTTGTGTGGTGACGACGGCCGACTCGATGTATCGTGGTTATGTTGATGGCGGGATGAACGGTCCGATCTATCTGGGCGACTGGACCAGGCTCGTTCGAATGGTGCCCATCATCGAAGGCACGAAGACCACGTTCTTCGATCTCGGGAAATGGGCCGTCTGGGGAGTGGGTCTGGTCGAAGCCATTGTCCTAGTACAGGTGCGAAACTGATGGGCGTGGTGGCCCTTCCATCCGGCCGCGCTCGCCTTTCCGGTACGACGGTATGGGTTCAGCCTTTTCGTGGTCTGGGTGATCAAGCTGGTTGTGATTCGGTACGGCGGGGTTCTTCTGTATCGTCGCTCGCTGCCGCTGTGGTACGGATTAATCGTGGGTTACCTTTTCGGGGTCGCGCTGTCGACGGCTGTGGACGGCGTCTGGTTTCCGGATGAGGGACACTGGGTGCACGGATGGTAGGTACATTGAGAATGGATCATCGAAAATTGAGGATGTGGTTCACGGTATGCCGATCACACACCGAACTACAGGTAAAGACTACCTCGATGTGTTGAGAGGCGTGCGAAATCAAGAACTGGAGACTTGGAATGGCGGTAGGTGATGTGTTTGATCTGTTCAGACTGGATGACCGGGTCGCAATCGTGACGGGCGGGTCGAAGGGGCTTGGGGAGGCGATGGCCTACGGGCTAGCTCAGGCGGGGGCGAAGACGGTGATCAACTCGCGGACCCAGAGGGACTGCGACCGGGTTGCGGGGGAAATTGCTGCGGACTCAGGACAGGAGAGTTTGGGGATTGCGGCGGATGTGACGGATGAGACGGCGGTCGAGGCCCTTTTCGGGTCGGTGATGGACCGGTTCGGACGAATCGATGTGGTGGTCAACAGCGCGGGGATCAACATCCGGCATCCCGTGGAAGAGTTTCCGCTCGCGGAGTGGAAGCAGGTGATTGACATCAACCTGACGGGGGTGTGGTTGTGCTGCCGAGAGGCGGCGAGGGTGATGAAGCCGGCCGAAAGCGGGTCCGTGATCAACGTCAGCTCGACATTGGGCGCGGTGGGACTCGAGCAGCGCTCGGCCTACAGTTCGTCCAAGTCGGGCGTGATCGGAATGACGCGCACCTTGGCGAAGGAATGGGCGCAGTCAGGGGTGCGTTGCAACGCACTCTGTCCGGGACCTTTTCTGACGGAGATGAACGTACCGATCGCCAACGATCCGGCGATGATCGAGCCGATCATGAGTCGAGTGCCCATGCATCGTTGGGCAGAGCTGGACGAGATCAAGGGAGCGGGCCTGTTCCTGGCGAGTGATGCTTCGAGCTACGTCACAGGATCGGAGCTCTACGTGGATGGTGGATGGACCTGTTAAAGGCACGAAGTTGAGACACGGCTGATGATGGAACTGACGGAGCCTTATCCGCTGGCTCTCGATGTGCAAAGCTAGATCGATGTGGTCTACGCGATGGCCGGAGACCACGAGTTAAAACTGGATCTCTACTGGCATCCGACAGTGAAGGAGGCCGAGCCTCTGATCGTGTGGATTCACGGGGGTGCGTGGCGAGGGGGCGATAAAGCGGAGCCGTTGGCGGCGCTTCGGATGCTGAGGCTAGGGTATGCGGTTGCGAGTATCAACTACCGACTCAGCAGCGAGGCGACCTTTCCAGCCCAGATCTACGACTGCAAGGCAGCGATCCGCTGGCTGAGGTCCAGATCGTCTGACTACCGTCTGGATCCGGAACGGTTCGGGGTCTGGGGACCCTCGGCGGGCGGTCATCTGGCTGCTCTGCTGGCGACTGCCGGGAATGTAGATGAGCTCGAGGTGACCTGGGCGTGACGGGTGTTTCGAGTCGAGTGCAAGCCGTTTGTGATTGGTTCGGCCCGACCTACTTTCTGACGATGAACGAAACGCCCGGAAAAATCGATCACGATGCGCCGGATTCCCCTGAAGTGAAATTGATCGGGGCACCCGTTCAGGAGCGACCCGACCTGGCGCGGCGGGCCAACCCGATCGCGTTTGTTACTCGAGACACACCGCCGTTCCTGATTCTGCACGGCGCGAAAGACCGCGAGGTTCTCCCTAACCAGAGTGAGGCGCTCCATCGGGCGCTTCAGGATCAGGGAGTTCCATCTACGCTTGTCGTGTTGGAGGATCAGGGGCACGGGTTCGACAAAGCGATCGACATCCACAAGCATTCCTACCGGTTCTTCGATCAACACCTCAAGGGGAGAGAGCCCGGATGGGTTGCACAGTCGAAAAATCCGAGGCCGTGGACGCCGGCGCTCGACCCGGATCCCCGTGGCGTCCACTCCCGGATGTTCAAGCCGACACACCTGGGTGAGTACTACGCCTTTACGGTTTGCCTGCCGGGGAGCTATCATGCATCTGTCGATCCGCACCCTGTGGTCTACTATCTCCACGGCAGAAACGGCCGACCCCATCGTGTGGAACCGTTTGCCACACGCGCCCTGGATGCGATGAAGAGTGGGCGCTGTCCGGAAATGGTGATTGTAGGTGTGAACGGTCTATCGTCGAGCATGTATTGTGATTCGAAGGATGGGGTGCATCCCGTCGAAGCCGTCTTCATCAATGACGTCATTCCTTGCGTCGAATCGATTTTCCGAGTGGCTACTTCACCGGAGGGGCGAGCGATTGGCGGGTTTTCGATGGGCGGGTTCGGGGCTGCTCATCTTGGCTTTAGGTATCCCCATCTGTTCCGTGGGATTTCTATCCTGGGAGCGGCGCTGCATCGGCCCGAATTCTTCCGTCAGGACCGGCCGGAGATCTTCGAGCAAACGTTTGGGAACGACATGGACTACTGCCGGCAGGAATCGCCCTGGTTGCTGGCAAGAGAGCGAGCGGATGAACTCCGACGGGCAGTGATTCGGCTGCACGCGGGGGAAAACGACCACCAACTTAGCGCAAAGAACGTGGATTTTCACGAGTTGCTCGACAGCCTTGGGCTTTCGCACACTTTCTCGGTCGTTCCTGACGCTGGCCATAGCAGCACTGAATTGCTGGACCATCTGGAAGATCCGTGGTCGTTCTACCGTGAGGTTTTTGGGAAATCCTGAAGGGAAACTACGATAAGGAGCAGGCCGTGTGTGCGCTCGAGCTATTGGAGATTCAACCTTGGGCCCCCGATCCCGGAGCGGCTCCTCTCACGGAGTGCGCGGGGGAATTGCTGGCGATCGCCGCGAACGGCACGCGAACGTGCGTCGGTGGATGGCAGCTCGATTACGGGTCTGCCGTTTCGGGCAAGGCCTATCGAATCCGAACCCGGGTTCGTTTCGCAGATGTGGATGAGTGGAGAGACCGGTTGCAGTGCGTGGCCTATTGGGGTAAGGTGTCCGCGGACGAAGATCGTCGACGTAACAAGAACGTGGTCGAGTGGGACTATCTCCTTCCAGAGTTGCAGGATGACGGTGGCCTGACGTTCGAGAGGACCTATGTCGCTCCAGAGGGCACGGACCGACTTTGTGTGCGATTTACGTTTCGCTGGACGACAAGGGGGAGCTCGGACTGGACCCTTCCCGAAATCGATGTCGTGGAGGCACAAACCTGGCCGTCCGCATCGACGATTGCTGTGGCGACGGGGAAGCGAAGCGACTCCGACCACGTTCCAAGAACGGTTCTGGACAAAGTCGCTTACTATGCAGAACTGGCGGAACAGGCGGCCGATCATGAGCCGCATCTGATCGTCCTTCCCGAGATCGCGGTGCAGTACGGGGTTGATGGGAGTCCGCTCGATCTGGCGGTGCCCTTGGAAAGTCCCGAGGTGGATCGCTTCAGAACCATCGCCCGAGATCGTAACGTCAGGATTCTCCTGGGATTGCTCGAACGGGATGGGGATGCAGTCCACAACAGTGCGGCCCTGATTGACACGATGGGAAACACGGAGGGGGTCTACCGCAAAGTGCATCTTGCCGTGGGCTCGGAAATGGACTCCGGCATTCTACCCGGTGAATCGTTCCCGGTGTTTTCCACGGATATCGGCCGGATTGGGTGCAACATCTGCATGGACAGTTCTGCCGCAGAATCCTCGCGTATGATCGGCCTGAACGGGGCGGATTTCCTGCTGCTCCCGATTATGGGCGATCATCGGGCGTGGCATCCCGAGGATCACACGTGGGATGCAGAGCGATTCAGAGGTATCATGCAGACCCGGGCGATGGACAACCAGCTGTGTATCGTCGTTGCGGTGAACCACGGCGAAGGGAGCTGCGTCATCGATCGGACGGGACACGTTCTGGCTTGGAACGATGGGACCGAGGATGTGATCGTGGCGACGGTCGACCTGGACGACGGTTTCAGGCCGTCGAACAAGGGATGCTATAGGGGAACGAACTGGATGCAGCGGAGGCCGCACGTTTATCAGGCCTTTGTTGGTAGAGAGAATCTGGGCTCGTTGACTTGAGAGTTGGGTGTAAGATGCAGAGTGCAAAACGCAAACTGGTCGGCAGACAGTATCGAACATTCCAATAGGAGAGACAGATGCGACTTGGATTTTTTGACGACTATCGATTGGGCGCGGTTACGGATGACGGGGTTGTGTCCCTCGACTCGTTGGTGGAAGGCGTAGATGGTTTTCCTCCACAACTGGTGATGAAGACGGTCATCGAGCAGTGGTCGGATTACGAAGGGAAGTTCAAAGCGGCGATTGGCTCGGGCGAAGCGACCGTTCTGGATCAGGTGCGTCTTCGCGCGCCCTTACCTTGTCCGACGGCGATGGTGTGCATGGCGGGAAATTACATGGAGTTCGGTACGCTGAAGGAGAAGCCGGTCCAGCAAGCGTTCATCAAGCACTCGCACGCGGTCATCGGGGACGGTGACACCATGCAGTTGCCGGATGTGCCGGCCTCCGTTTTCGAGGGTGAAGCTGAACTGGCGATGGTCGTCGCCAAGCGTGCATCGAAGGTGTCCGTGGACGAGGCGATGGACTATGTCTTCGGCTATGTGAACTTCGTGGATGGATCGGCCCGCGGTCTCCTGACAGGCATGGGGCTGCCCTACTTCATGAAATGCCAGGACACCTTCGCTCCGATCGGGCCTTACATCACAACGGCCGACGAAGTCAGCGATCCCCACAACCTGCACGTCGTACAGCGGAACAACGGTGACATAACCCACGACTACAACACAGACGATATGGCATACACGATCGCCGAGACGATCGCGTTCGTGACGAGTAACACGACCCTCGAGGCGGGCGACCTGATCGCGTTCGGTGTCAATCACCAGCAACTGCACCCGTTGCAGGACGGAGACGTCGTGGAGCAGGAGATCGAGGGACTGGGGAAACTGACGTTCAAGGTCAACGACGAGCTCAAGCGTACGTGGGGCCGGGAAACGCGAGGGCAGAGGGCAGAGGCTGGGGAAGAGGGACCGACACCGCAGTTGACGGGGAAATATTCCAGCTAAAAAGAGGCGGGCGTTGGGGCGAGTAGGGGTGGCAACCCTCGCCGAAAGGTCGAGGGCTCAGCTGTTGCCACGCCCGCTCTCCTGCTCGCCTTTGGGTATAGACCGTGTTACCTGATCAGACCAAATTGAAAGCCATTGGCCAGAATGTGCGGTTCGAGGACGATGTGCGTCTGCTCCATCCTGAACGGATCTCGATCGGCGACGACGTGATGTTCATGTATGGCGTCTATCTGTCGCCGGCGGGTTCGGAGATCACGATCGGTTCTAACACGCACTTTGCACCTTACGGCGTGCTCTACGGACCTCTGACGATCGGAGACAACGTGGCGGTCGCGGCGCACGTGGTTTTCGCAAGCATCGGGCACGGCTACGACCGCACGGACATCCCGATGGTCGAACAGCCTGCCCAGAAGAAAGAAATCGTGATCGAGGACGACGTGTGGATCGGTGCGAACGCGGTGGTGATCGGAGGCGTGACGGTGGGGACCGGGTCGATCGTGGGTGCAGGGGCGGTGGTGACGAAAGATGTGCCGCCCTTCAGCGTGGTGGGAGGCACGCCTGCAGAGGTAATACGGAATCGGAAGTCGTGAATTTAGCCGACTGAACCAGGGAGTCAACCGAACGCACATCGCTATGGACGAGAAAGCGTTCACGCCAGATCGATGTCGGTTCTCGAAAAGTCATCTCCCACGCAGAGCAGCGGTTCTCCAGCGATGGTCGCCGTCGCATAGCTCATACAATCTCCGAAGTTCAATGCGGCAGGATGTCGTCCTCCACCATATCGCAACCAACCGTCGACAGCGACCTGGAAGTGCGTGTCCCCAAAGGGTATGGTCGTGATTCCTGACTCGACGACGAATCGACCGAGCAGTCCACGAGCATCCTCGGACATTCTGGCGG
Organism: Latescibacteria bacterium UBA6620; assembly: GCA_002433075.1. Classification (GTDB taxonomy): domain Bacteria; phylum Latescibacterota; class UBA2968; order UBA2968; family UBA2968; genus UBA6620. The sequence continues at coordinate 41,373 of DJHM01000048.1, read as the reverse complement.
ACAGGACGATCCCCGTCTCCAGGAGAGTGGGCACGCCAATTCCCACTGTACGGCTCTCGACGATCTTGTTCTGAACACGCTCGAAGTCGGGCTCTCGAAATACGACGGCGACGATTGCAGACGTATCCAGGATCAAACGCCGGCCTCCCCGTAGCCGAGGATACGATCCTCTTCAGCCTTGGTCAGTCGTCTACCTACTTGGTCATCAGGTAGCCGTGACCAGACTTCGTTCTCCAGAAACCTTCTCAACCGCTCGCCGCGATCCTCAGCCACCAGTGTGTATCGTAGTCGATCGCGTCTCTCCTCAAGGGACTTCCTGACTGCCTCTGTCTTGCTCTCGCCCGTCAGGTTGGCTATCTCGGCCGCCAACTCTTCCACTCTCGAGTTCTTGATGTTGAGTGCCATTGCGAATCTCCCTATGCCTAAGAATAGGTATAATGGTGTAAAAAATCAATAATGATGTAAATTTCGGGCGGTCTTTCGCCTGGATTCTTTTCGAATCTCTTAGACGTCGGAGGACTTGAAGTTTAATCGGAAGAAGACAGCGTAGAGGACAGGTACGAAGACGAGGGTAAGACCGGTAGCGAAGAGAAGACCGAAGATGATGGCGATCGCCACGGGTTCGAACATGGGGCCGCCCCCTTACCAGAGGGGTAGCATGCCACCGATGGTCGTGCAGGTGGTGAGGATGATGGGCCTTAGTCTACACTGAGCGGCCTCGACGACGGCTTTGTTGATGACGATTCCGGCGAGTGCGATGACACCGAGGAAGGTGATGAACCCCATGTAGGAACGGGCGACGATGAGTCCGATGACGACACCGATCAAGCCGAGGGGAATCGTAAAAAGAATGATCAGGGGTCTGCGAAGCGAATTGAATTGACCCACGAGAAGGAGCACGATGATGAGACCGGCGATGGGAACCTTCACGCCGATCGACTCATTGCCTTCGACCGAAGCCTCGTACTCGCCACCGAACTCGTATTTGTAACCGACGGGCTAGGTGGCGCTTTCTTTGTCGAGCCAGGGCCGGATGTCCTGGAAAATGGCGATGGCGTTGATTTCACTCTGAAGTCCCGAGGCTACGGTGACGGTCTTCAGGCGGTCGCGGCGCAGGATCTTGGAGGGCTGCCAGACGACTTCGATGTCAGCGATCTGCTTGAGCGGTACCGTTCTCCCCGTGCGCTGGGAGAAGATGTTGGGGCTCTCGAGCTTGCCCGCGTCGTGGCGGTCGATTGGCTAGGGCGCTGCGCCGCTCCCAAAGCTCGGGAGAGGTGCGACCTTCGCTACTGGAATATAGGAGAGTGGTCTACGTGCGGCAACGCGGCGTCCAGATTTCGATGGGGCCGAGAAAGCTCACGCATGATAAAGAAGAATAGCCGTCGCGATCGCGACGTTGAGCGAGTTGACCGGGTCGGCCATTGGGATGGACACGGTCCGGTCGGCCCTGGCGATCAGCGCGGGTTCGACGCCGAAGGCCTCGTTGCCGAGGAGGTAGGCTCTGGGTGCGGGCAGATCCACGCTGTCGAAAGACGGAGCATCTATCGACGTGGCTACAATCGCAGTACCCGCCGATTTCAGGTCCGCCAGGAGGGTGTCAGGTTGCTCATCGAGAAAAACGGGAAGACGAAAGATGGAGCCCATCGTGGAGCGTACCACTTTGGGGTTATAGAGTTCGACTGATCCCTTGAGCAGAAACACGCCGCCGGCGGAGGCCGCCTCCGCGGTACGCAGGATCAGGCCGAGGTTCCCCGGGTCCCGCACCCGATCGAGAATGACGGACGGTTTCCCAGAAGACAGAACGGCTTGACGATTTCGGGAGGGGATCCTGGCGACGCCGAGAACGCCCTGCGGTGACTCGGTTTCGCACATCCCTTTCATGGCACGGCGATCTGTCAGCTGAACGAAGATGTTGTTGGATTCGGCGGTTGACTTGAGGGACGATAGACGCGGGTTGTCGAGCATGTCGCGAGCAAAGACGAGTTGCTCTACGTCTTCCGGAGAGGACGCAACCGCCTCTTCGCACAGACGCACCCCTTCGATCAGAAAGGCACTCTCTCGCTCGCGGGCCTTTCTCTTCTTGAGGGCCAGGATTCGCTTCGATCCTGTGACAGCCACAAGGGTTCTCCTCTACGCCCTGAGGACTGCGACTCGATCATCGATCGGGTCGCAGTCTCCTCGAGGCAGATGCTACGACGGTTCGTCTACGCGTCGGGTCGAGGAGCATTCTCGCCCTCCGAGAGCTTGCTTCGAAGATCGTGGATCTCTTCCCAGATCTCCTTCTCCTTCTTTCCGAGAACCAGGAAGTAGGCGAGGACGGCGGCCCAGATCACAGCGTAGGCTACAGCCATGTATTCGAGGAATTGCATACGTACTCGTGGTGAAAGTCGTTGGTCGTGAACCGGAGGTATTGGACAGGCCGGCAGGCTTCGTCAGTTGTGAATCACGTGGCCATCTGACCGAGAATCGCCTTGCGATCCCGGATTTCGGCTTTCAGGTAATCGAGTTCGTCGCGGGCCATCTCAACGGAAACCCGGCGGAACAGAATGGTGCAAAACAGGGCCAGCCACGTGAGTGTGCAGGCCAGCAAAGCGGTTTCCATGTCGGGCGGCAGCCCAGAACTGTCCCCCCGGACGACCGCTGGATGGTGTGTACGCCAGAGCTTGACCGAATAGTGGATGAGGGGTGCATCGAGGAACCCGATGATGCCCAGCACCGCTCTGAACTTCGCACTCTGGATCGATTCCTCGCTGTAGCTCTTGAGCATCGCATAAGCGACGAAGATGAGGAACAGGACGAACACGAGCGTCAGCTGAGGATCCCACACCCACCAGGCGTTCCAGATCGGCTTTGCCCAGAGCGGGCCGGACAGGAGCACGAGCACGCAGAAGAGTAGCCCCACTTCGGCGGACGACGAAGCCCAGATATCGTACTGCTTGTTTCGCTTCCAGAGATAAAGGATGCTGAAGACGAAGCAGACAAAGAATCCGAGGTACATCATGAAAGCGGAGGGCACGTGGTAGTACATGATCTTCTGTACGATACCCATCTGCTGCTCGACACCCGCTCCGACCAGGGCCATCCACGGAGTGACGAGCATGCCGATGAGGGCAAGGATCCCAAAGGCAGTGGACAGAAGATTTAAGCGAGGACCGCCGATGAGGGCAAGGTCCTCAAAGACAGTGTAGAAGCGACGAATCACGATTCCTCCACGACGTAATCGAACAGAATCAGGCAGGCCACGAAGAAGATCCCACAGAATGCGGCCGACGTGCGTAACCAGTCGCTTACGGTCGACAAGCTGTTGCCGGAAAGGAGCGCGCTGAAGGATTGAACGGAAGCCAAGATCAAGGGCACCAGCACCGGGAGCGTCAACAGGGGGAGCATGGCTTCCTTGAGACGGGTATTCATCGACATGGCGGAAAACAAGGTTCCCACCGAAGCGAACCCGAGCGTCCCCAACAACATGACGGGAATCAGGGACGGAAGTGGCGACAGCACGGCCACATTAAGCAGGATGGCAAACATGGGCAACAGGAAGATCTCGAGAACGACCATTGTGATGAAGTTTCCCAGGGTTTTCCCGAGGTAAATCGCGCCTCGGTCGGCGGGGGCGAGCAAAAGTCCCATCAAACAATCGTTGTGTTGCTCCTGGGTGAACGACCGTGTCAGGCCGAGGAACCCGGCGAAGACGACGGTCACCCAGAAGATTCCGCCCGCTCCGTTGACCATTGCAGATGAGCCTGGTGTGAGGGCGAAGCTGAAGATGAGGAGGACGAGGGCGGCAAAGAAGACCATGCCGCTCAGACGCTCCTTGCTCCGGTACTCGATACGAAGATCTTTCTTCATGATGGCCGTGGTTTGCCGGAAGAAGAGACTCATCGGGACCTCGAGGGCTGTGCTTCGGGAGACTCGAGTGGGATGTCTGCTTCGGTGACGTCACGATAGTGGGCCTGAAGGGCGGGGAGGTCCACGTCGGTCGTTCGCCCACGGAGCGCGACGCGTCCTTGCGAGAGGAAGATGAATTCGTCGCTGAGGGCCAGGGCCTGCTCCAGGTCGTGGGTGACGAGAACGATGGTACGACCCTCCCCTCGAAAGCGCAGAATGCTGGAAGCCAGCGTATCCCGAGCGGCGGTATCGAGGCCGGTGAAGGGTTCGTCGAGTAGCAAGATGCTGGGCTCATGAATCACAGCCCGCGCGATCGAAAGACGTTGCTTCATCCCTCGGCTGAAAGTCCTGAAGAGGTCGTCGATTCGTTCGGTAAGGTCGACCTCTTCGAGTACGCGGTCGATTCGCATTTCGACGTCGTCGATGCCGTAGAGGTCGGCGAAGAACCGGAGGTTCTCGCGAGCGGTCAGATCCTCGTAAAGCATGGTCTGATGAGAGATGACTCCAAGGCTGCGGCGGATGCGTTCGGCCTGCGAGGCGAGATCGTTGCCTTCGATGAGGATCCTGCCGGACGTGGGGCGCGAGAGAGCGGCCACGAGACGCATCAGAGTTGTCTTGCCCGCGCCATTCGGCCCGAGGATGCAAAGCGCCCCGCCCGATGGCACTTCGGCGTCGATCCCGTGGAGGGCGGTCAGGGCTCCAAATCTTTTGGCGACAGCCTGTATCTGTATTTGAGGCGTGGACACGGGATCCTTTGAGGAAACGCCTGGAGGGAGGCGAATGGATCGGTCGGCAATGAACGACTAAGGCTCGCGGGTCAGGACGAGAACTTCCGCTTTGAGCGCCTCGCGACGTCTCGCGTGCTCCTCTTCGGCGATTCCGCCGTTGTCGAGCCGGTCATCCAGGTCGGCGATCTGTTCGAGCAACGCCGAACGTCGCGCACCGGGACCGAGTTCACCCGTCGGTTCTCCGCCCCTCCTCTTGCGGTCGATCTTTACGCAGACAACGGCCAGCATGGTGGCAAGGGCAAGGCTGGAAACGATCCACGGTGCGGGCGCTCCAGCGCCCCATTCATCGCGCTCCCTTTCGAGCGATCCGATCGTGAACGCGATATGCCGTCCCTTTGTGAGATTTTTTGCAGAGAGCCGGCGATATTGTCGTTGGCCGAGGGTGACGGGACCGACCTCCTGCAGCGTGGTTTCGGATACGGGCGTCTCCGGAGGCGTGACGAGGAGATCGACCGATTGCGTGTCGAACACGAGTTGCTGATGAAATCGACCGTCTGAAGGAAGAGGGAAGGAATACGCCAGCTGGATTCCGCCCGGGGGTACCGGCCGTGAGTCCACGAGAGTGGATCCGTGGTTGTGCAGGCCCTGGGGTCCGCCGAAAAACTGGGTGACGCCGTGGGGGAGTGGAATCTCGATTCCGTGACCGTGGCCCGTACGCGTTTTGTAAGTGCGGTCGCCGTCGTTGCGGAAGATGTAGATCTGAGAGACCTGGCCCGCCGTGGCATCGATGACGAGGTGATGAGAGACAACGCCAACCGACAAAAGATCGTCGGTGATTTCATAGACACTGACCTCGACCGGAGAACTGAGGTCGCTGACCCGCTCGGATGTGTAGGGAACGTCGAGATAGCGCGTGGAGATGAGGACAGGAATTTCGCTGCTGGGGACAGAGGGAAGTTCGAAGGTGAACCGGCCCTCGCTGTCCGTGGTATCCGAAAGAACCGTGGCGTCGGTCGTGCTGTGACTGACGATCTGAACGACAAGACCCGGTTCGGTGCGCGACAGGGTCTTGTTTGTGACGATGCCGGAAAGTGTTTCTGCGGCGAGAGTGGACGTGGTCAGGATTACGCCGCAGACGGCTGTGAAAGCCACCCGCCAGAGACGGGAGTCAAGCAGACGCGATATCGGTTTCAAGACGAGGACCGGGCCCTTCGAGCACGGACATCAGCGATTTCCTGCTCGATCACGTCTTCGATCGGGTCGGCGCGGTCGGTTCCCTCGTCGAGCTGGCTGATGACCGCAACGGCATCGGCCTCGTATCGAGAACGAATCGTACGGTAGTCGTCGTCTTCGAGTTTTCCCATTCGAAAATCAAAATCGAGTTCACGAATGGCCTCGAGCGTTCGCTCTCGCTCCTCGAGCAACTGTCGGCGTCGTGATTCACGATTGCTGGCACGATGGACCTCGCCCTGCTTGAGGAAGAGGGGCGTGAAGATATAGGCCAGGACTGCGCAGGCCGCGAGGATGCAGAAGGCCTCAAACATCGATGATCGAGAATCGAGAATCGGTCATTTCTATACGTCCCGTTCGCCGAGGGCGCTTTCGAGTTTCGCGCGGTCTGCTTCCGAGACGGTAGCAGAGGTCGATGCGGTGTGACGGTTGGCGTGCGTTCTGGACCAGTTCTTCATGATCGTGCGAACCGTATAGCCGCCAATGAGGATTCCGAAGGCCGGCATGAACCACACCATCAGGTTGAATCCCTTCTTGGGCGGGGTTACGAAGACGCGATCGCCGAACTCGGTGGCGAAACCGGCGATGATCTGGTCCTTCGATTTTCCTCCGTCGAGTTCGGTGGCGATTCGGTTTCGTTGGGTACCCGCGTAACCGCAGCGACACTCATCGAGAGGTCGGCTGGGGCAGTCTCCGCAAAGGCAGGCCAGTTCTTTGGCGACGTCCTTTACCTGGGCTTCGGTGATTTCGGCCTGGATGGCGGTGGAGCACAGGAGTAGCCAGCCGAGGATGAGGAGGAAGCGAAGCGGACGGTGGACCCTTCGACACGGCTGCTCAGGACAGGCAGTAGACGGTGGACGGTAGAGGACGGACGGACGGCTGTGGGACGCAGGTGCTTGGCGGAGGCCTGCGCCGGCAATTGATGCGTTCCGAGCGGATTCCATTCAGGCCACAGCTTCCCGGGTCTGCGGGGCGCCGGCGAAGCGTCGACGGCGGATCTGCTCGCGTTTGTCGGGCCAGATGACGACGATCATCCCGCCCGTCATGACCCATGCCCCGATCCACACCCACATGACGAGTGGGTTGACGTAGACGGTGAAGAAGGCCGTTCCATCCTGACTCTGACCTTCGTAGAGCACGTAGAGGTCTTCCCGGAGATCGGATCTCACGGCGACTTCGGTGGTTCGCTGCTGGTCGGCTCGCTTGTAGTAGATATTCTGCTCAGGGAAGAGCGTGCCGAGGCGACTCCCGCCAACGTAGACGCCCAGTTGGGTCTGGATGATTTCCCTCATGGGGCCCCGATTGAAATCGTAGCCCTCGTAGTCCAGGCGATAGCCGCGGATTTCGAAGCTGTCCCCTTTCTTGAGAGAGACCTCGGTCATTTCGTTGAAAGCGTTCCCGGTGAACCCGATGAAGAGCAGGACAAAGCCGAAGTGCACGATGTAGCCGCCGTAACGTCGTTTGTTCCTGCCGCACAGCCGCCAGAGCGCGGTGAGATAGGGTTCGTTCGAACTGCTGCCACGGGCGACGGCGCCTCGATGGAATTCCGAACAGATGGTGACGACGACGAAGGTGCAGAGCGCGAAGGAGATGACGGCGTAAACGTCACGGATGCCGAATCCGACACACGCGACGGCGGTGATCAGGACGCCGACGGAAGGCCAGGTGAAATGGCGCTTGAGTCCTGCGGGCGAGGTCTTGCGCCACGCAAGCAGCGGGCCGACACCGGTCAGGAACATCAGGACCAACCCGATGGGAATCATGACTGTGTTGAAGAATGGGGGGCCCACGGTGATTTTGGATCCGGTGACGGCTTCGGACAACACGGGGAACATCGTGCCCCAGAGTACGGCGAAGGTGGCTCCGAGGAAGAGCAGATTGTTGAGCAGAAACCCGCCTTCACGAGATACGGGAGAGTCATAATGCGCTTCGGACTTCAGAAGATCGAGACGCTGCAGCAGGAAAAAGGCCGAGAACACAAGGATCGCGATGACGAACCCGAAGAACAGGGGGCCGATCGGGGACTGGGCAAAGGTATGGACTGACGAGACGACACCGCTGCGGGTGATGAAGGTTCCGAAGATACACAGGGCGTAGGTCGTGAGAATCAGAACGATGTTCCAGATTTTGAGCATGCCCTTCTTTTCCTGGATCATCACGGAGTGAATGAAGGCGGTCGCTGTAAGCCAGGGGAGAAGGGCCGCATTTTCGACCGGGTCCCACCCCCAGTAACCGCCCCATCCGAGTACGACGTAGGCCCATTTCCCTCCGAGTAGCTGACCGACCCCGAGCAGGAACCACGGGACGAGGGTCCAGCGTCGTGTAGTGCGGATCCATTCCTCGTCGAGGTTGCGGCTGATGAGAGCGCCCATGGCGAAGGCGAATGGGACGACGAATCCGACGTAGCCGCAGTAGAGGATGGGGGGATGGATTGCCATGACCGGGTGGACGAGCAGCGGGTTCATGCCCTGACCATCCGAGGGCGCAAAGCCGACGGGTACGCTTTCGACGTCGCTGATGAGATGGAATGGATTCTCGTAGAGCAGGATGATTCCGAGGAAGAAGACCTGGTTCGCTGCCATGATGGCCGTTGCGTAGGCCGCACCCGGTCCTCGACGACGCTTGACGATGTGTACTGCGAAGAAAGTGAAGGATGCGAGTACGAGAGACCAAAGGAGGAGAGAGCCTTCCATGGCCGACCAGAGTGCGGTCACCTTGTAGAGCGCCGGGAGGTGGCGGCTGGAGCTTTTGGCGACGAAATAGACGTCGAACCGATCGGTGAGGAAGAAGTACTCGAGCAGCACGAAGCAGATCGCGACGAGCACGAACTGCGCCGTGATCGCACGCTCGGAGCTGAGGATCAGGTCGAGGCGTCGCGTCCGACCGGCGATGGTCCCCGCGATGACTGCGTAGACCGAAGCGAACAGGGCCAGGTAGAGGAGGAAGGTTCCGAGGGCGGGCATGATCAGGACTTCGTCACCGGGTCATCCTGGTGGAGCGCCTTCATTTCTTCGTAACTCTTGCTTTCATATTTGGAGGGACATTTGGCGAGGAGATGCTCGGCGACGAAGGTGCCGTTGTCGAGGGTTCTGCCCTCGAGGATGACTTCGGACTCGTCGCGGAACGTATCGGGGACGATGCCCTGATAGCGAACGATACGCGGGCTTGTGTGCGCGTCCTCACCGACCGGTTCCCAGACCCGGAAGCTGAGGTTCAAAGTGGCATCGTCCCGGATGATCGAATCGGGCACGACCTTGCCGGCCAGTTTGATCTTTTTCCCGACGAAGTCCATCTCCCGAGCTTCGAGTTCGGCTACGGTGAAGTAATGCATGGATGTCTCTCTGACGCTCGAAACGACGAGGGAAACGATGCAGAGCGTGATAAAGACGATTCCGACGGCGAGCTTCGTCTGCTTGACGGTCATGGGTGTCCTTGCGAAGGGTATCTGCTTGTACGAACAAGAGTTAAAGATATGTGCGCGGCCATGATCTGACAAGCCGCGGCCGGATTTCCGGATGAGATTTTTACCGGGCCGGATCGCACAGGATGGCGAGGGGCCCCTCGGCCGTGCGCGTCAGGATACACGTGGTTCTCTCGGATCCCTTCAGTTCCAGCTTTTTCCTGATCTCGTCAGGCTCCATCGGAAACCGCCGTTTCTTGATGTCGAGCGTGCCGATTCGGTGTTCGGCCACGTATGTCTGGAGCCGTTTCAGGCTGAAAGGTACGACGTCGCGCACCTTGAAGGCTCTGGCAAACGGGGTCGGATGGTGGCGATCCGAAGTCAGATAGGCTACCTGATCGCTCAGTTTGCCCGCCTGAAGCGTGTGGGCGATCTGGTCGATCAGGTGCGCACGTATGAGGGCCCGATCGGGCTCATATATATAGGTTCCCACCTTCGTGACCGGAGCCGCCTCCACCTTTGTCCGGGTGATCGTATCTCCCGACGGGAGTACGGTCGCTCTGATGTCTGCGTCAGACCTCAAGGCTCCTCGCCAGAGGACGGCTTCCCGGCATTCGCCGGCGACCGAGATGAATTCGGCCTCATAGCCTTCTGGAATCTCGCTATGGTCGATACCGGGAGCAACTTTGATGCCCAGGTTCTCTATGTTCGCGAGAGGCTCGGCGTCGATCCGGGGGACATAGTCGGACAGGTGAAAAACCCGACGGCCTGTCGCCCGACGGTCCGGGTCGAGAAAGGCAGCATCCGCCTCTGGCACCCACTTGATGGTGTCTGCGCAGACGACGGCGACGAAGCGATCCAGAACGAGTGCGTTCACCCGGGTGATGGCGGCACGCGAGGCACTGATATCGACGGAGACCGTGTTGGCGACACCCGCGAGCGCCACCGAATCGCCACCGATACCGCAGCAGAGGTCGGCTACGCGATCGTATGGGCGGTATCGCTGGGCCCGGTGCTCGGCGATGACGTCGCCAGAGGCCTGTTCAAGGCCCTGACGATCGAAGAACATGCAGTCGGCCTTCGTGAATTTGGGTCGGGCACGAGCACGCAGTTCGAGGAGGACCGTCGCCGCACGAACAGCGTCGGCCGAGTAGGATTTTCGGAGCGTGGTCTGCCTGAGAAGCAGATCGTCGGGCAATCCGGCGGCCTCATCGAGCAACTGGCGGCCCTTGGCTGACCGGAGGAAACGCAGGTCATCCCTCCTCACGGAGCGACCTTTCTGTGGGAGTCGTGGGACAGGTGTCGCATTGATTTCTCACGTCCCTGGGACGGTGAAGGCCGATGGTGCCGCCAGCCGAGTAAGGCGGCGTCTTGCCCGACCCGCCGTTTTCGGTTTCCTTTGATGGCCGGACGACGACTACTTAGGAACTCGATTGTTCACCATACCGTAGAGGTAGCTATGCATTTCCTTCGCACGCTGATCCTTGTGTCCCTTGTGTTGACGGGCTGCGCCACATCGAACCAGCCTGCTGCCAAGGCCGAAAAGCCCGTCACAAAGGCGAATCCGGATGCTCGGAAGAAACATCCATTGGACAAGTCCGAATACCGCCGCTTCGTGATGGAGAATGGGCTGCGGGTTCTGACGGTTTCCGACCCCCGGTTCAACAAGTCCTCGGCCTCGATGCTGGTCGAGGTCGGATCGCTGGACAATCCTGTTGAACGGCAAGGCCTCGCCCACTTTCTGGAACATATGCTGTTTCTCGGTACCGAGAAATACCCCGGTGTAGACGACTACGGGACGTTCATCACAGAGAACGGCGGCTACGATAACGCCTACACGAGCAGCGACCATACAAATTACTACTTCGAGATCAATCACGGCGCATTCAAGGGCGCCCTCGACCGGTTCTCCCAGTTCTTCGTCGCTCCGCTGTTTACCCAGGAATACACGGAACGTGAGATGAACGCCGTAAATTCCGAACATCAGAAGAATCTCGAGAATGACAGTCGACGACTGAGCCATATACAGCGGCTCTTCTTCCGGGAGGGTCATCCTGAACGGAAATTCAGTACGGGCTCACTCGAGACACTGAAAGGCATCACCCGAGAGGAATTGGTGTCCTTCTACAAGTCCTACTACAGCTCGGACCGAATGGTCCTCGTACTATTGGGGAAAGCTTCAACCGACAGTCTGCAGACGTGGGCACAACGATACTTCTCCGGTATCGTGGATCGCGATCTCACCAAGCCGACCTACCCGGCCGACTACCTGCCGTCGCTCGAGGCGGTCCGAACCTTGAAGATCGATCCGATCAAAGACATTCGCACGATGGAGATGATGTTCGATCTTCCGGCCTACACGCAGCTGCTTCGAAGCAAGCCCGTTGAGCTGATCGCGAGCCTCGTCGGTCACGAGGGGGAAGGCAGCCTGCTCTCCTTGCTGAAGAAGCGAAATCTTGCCTCGGCCCTTATCGCTCGCCACTATCATTCGACGGACAGCTATGGAGCGTTCGAGATCGAAGTCGAGATGACGCCTGAAGGGCTCGAGGCCTACCGAGAGGTCGTCAGGCTGTGTATGGCCTACATCGACATCCTGAAGAAAAGCCCCTATCCGGCCTACCACTTCGAGGAAGAGCGGAAGATGGCGAGTCTGGACGAAATCTATTCTGACCGAGGAGAGGGCGGTGGCTATTCGACGAGTCTTGCACGGAATATTTCGCGCTACTCGCTGGACATCAGTGAGCGTGTCTCATTTTTGTATGGGGAAGGCGATCCGGACGCCTACTTCTCGATTCTGTCCCATCTGACTCCCGATAACATGCTGGTCACCATGTCTGCAAAGGATGTTCCGACGACGGATACGGAACATCATTACCAGGCGAAGTACGGGTTCATGGAAGACCAGGAACTTTACGCTACTCTGCAGACGATTGAACCCGTCGAGGAACTTCGACTCCCGGATCCAAACCCTTTCATCCCGACGACGACCCAGATGCCGGATCGGCCACAGGCATCCGACATCGTACCAATGCAGATTCTGAATGAGCCGGGCGTTCGGCTTTATCACGCGCTCGACCAGGAATTCCTACGGCCCAAGGTATCGCTTCGCTACAAGCTTCGGTTCCCTGCTGACAGGATGAGTCTTCGCTTCAAGGTCCTGTTGGACACCTACACGAGCTGTGTGAACGAGTCGTTGAATGAACTGGCCTATCCTGCACAACTCGCGGGGTTGGACTACAACTTTTCCAACGGTTACGAGGGCGTTTACTTCCAGATCAACGGCTATGACGAATCCGCCTCCCTTTTGTTCGAGAGCTTTCTTTCACACATGCAGGACTTGAGTGTCTCAGAACAGCGATTCGCCATTCTCAAGGAGGGTGCGCTACGAGAGATTCGGAATTTCGCCAAACAGGATGCGTGGCGCATCACGATGACGCGGAAGGACGCATTACTTTACGCGGTCAACTTTTCTCCTGAGGAACGGCTGACGGTTCTGGAGGGACTCACGCTCGAGGAGGTGCGGACTTTCGCTTCGACGCTCTACGACAGGATCCACATCGAGGCCCTCGTGTATGGCAACCTCCCAGCAGACGAGGCGGTGGCCCTGACGAGAAGGATGCAGACTTCTCTCGGGTCAACACCGATCGGCGCCAGAGCCACGGTTACACAGACATCGTTGAAACAGCCCGCGCCCGAGTCGATCCGACAGGTTGCCAACCTGGATGTCAACAACTCCTGTTTCTGGCGTGAGTATCTTCTCGGCCCGACATCTCCTGAAACACAAGCGATCACGTCCATGATCGCGCTGGCTCTTGAGCAGCCGTTCTACACCGAAATGAGGACCAACCAGCAGCTCGGCTACATCGTGTGGAGCGGGAACTTCCGCCGCCGTGTCCAGACCTACCTCTATTACATCATTCAATCGGGTGATTATCCGGCTGACGAAGTCGAGCGGAGAGCCGATGCACAGATCGCCACCTACCCGGATCTGTTCAGGGAGATGGACGATGAGACGTTCGACGGTATTCGTGCGGCTGCCATCGAGGAAATTCGGCAGAGGGCCAAAACGATCAGCGAGCGTGCGAATGAGCTGAACGAGCAGGCCTACGTGAAGAGTGGAGACTTTGCTTACGAAGCGAAAACGATTGCGGCCCTGAACGCATTGACCCGCGATCGGGTCGCATCGGTTCTGGAGGCCACGTTGAGCGTAGACTCACGCCGGATGCGGACCGTGCTCTCCTTTGCGAGGGAGCACGAGCCGGCCGGCGAGATCCCGGATACGGTCGATGATATCACGGGGTGGAAGGCGTCCCGACAATACTAGCGCGAACTCAAGAGACGAGCGGAGCCGGATCGAATCATTGATCCGGCTTTCTCGTGTACGGGAGTGATGAAGATCAGGCTTCGCGGCCGGGCCACGGCCGATCGTTCCGAAGGTAACGGCCGTTGGCGAAGTCGGTGAAGAAGTGGGCAATGTAGGGATTCTCGACGGGGTCCGATTCCTCATCCGGTTCCAGACTGGACTCGGCCGGGTAGTAGATCTGATCGGAGTCGTCTGCGAGGACGTGATACCAGGGCTGATTTCGGTCGGGTTGGGTCCGGTTTCGCTGATACCACTGCTCATCGGCCTGGCAGGAGTCATCGATGTCGACGACGACCCCGCGATAGCCGTAGCGTTTGTGGCGGACGAGCTGTCCGATTTCGAACCGTGGCGTTTCCGACGGGGGTGGCGCAGGAGGATCACCCAACAGCTGTCGAATCCGGGCTCGCTGAGAGGGTGTGGGTGCGGGATCGAGGTCGTCGAGCTCAGATTCGAGTTCGGGACCGTAACTCCTGAGGGCGCCGGTAATGGCCGACCTTACAGATTCGGACGGATCGTCGAGGAGTAGAAGAATGTGGGGGAGGTCGGACATTGAGGATTTAAGATCGAGAATCGAGAATTGAAAGGCGAATTATTCGAACTGTTTCCTGAATTCGGCGAACTGAGATTGCAAGTCCGTGACCGTTTGCTTGAGGGAGGAAATTTCCTTCTCGAGCTGATCGACCCGCTCATTCTCGGCCTGAACGGCCACGGTGGCGGTATCGGTGGGTTCGGTCTCCTCGACGTCGACTTCGCCACAGAACAGGTGGGTGATCCGTGCTTCCTTCGTGCCGGGTTGACGAGGCAGGCGCCTGGCAAAGGGATCGGGAGTTCTGTCGATCAAGGTGTCGAGCACGCCGGCGACCTCGTCGAGGGACTCGAACTTGTACAACCGTTCCGTACGACCTCGAATCTCACCCACCGTTTGTGGGCCTCGCAGGATTAAAACCCCAACGACCGCCCTGAGTCGATCGTCGAAATCCATGGCTTCGGTAAAGAGTTGACGATACTTGGGCACCCGGCTGTCGTCGCTGATGATCCGGCGAGCATATCCCTTGTCCATCAACTGTTGAAGCGCACGCTGGACGGTCGTCTCCTCGAGGGTCCTGACCGGATTGCGGTTGGACTTCTGGTTGCACGCGTTGGTGAGGGCGTTGACCGTCAAGGGATAGTACTGTGGCGTCGTCACTTCCTTCTCGATCAACGATCCTACGACGTGAGCTTCGACCTGTGTGAGCAGAGGTTCCATTGGATGCGATTGCGGAATTAAGCAAGAGATTAGACGGAACGGACCGAGGCGCTGGTTCCGATGGGAATGAAACCCAATTTACGGCCGGGGATCAAGAGGGACGCGGAGCGGTCGGATGTAATCGCGGTCGATACGAAGCGATTTTCCGGGGAAGATTCAGGTGGGCGAGAGTGCTTCTGCGACGGCGGGGGGAAAGGCGTCGGTGACGTCCGCTTCGATTCGGAGGGTGACGATGGTCTGCATATCGTGGTCCGTGTCACCGCGATTGATGATCACGTATTTCGCACCATTCCTGGCGGCTTCGACCGGGATACCGGCTGCAGGGTAGACGGAGAGCGTGCTGCCCATCGCGATAACGAGGTCGGCTCTGCCCGCGGAAACCATCGCCCGTTCGATGTCGTCGGGGCGCAGATTCTGGCCGAAGCTGATGGTCGCGGTCTTGACGAGGCCCCCACATCCACATTGAGGTGGTTTCCTGGTTTCGGCGAACGCCTTGTAGTAGAGATCGGGTTGGGAGCGACGACCGCAATCCAGGCATTCGATCTCTGCGTTCGAACCGTGAATCTCGACGAGGCGCTCGGATGAAGTCCCCGCTTTGCCGTGGAGGCCGTCGACGTTCTGCGTGATGACGGCTTCGACCTTGCCCGAGCGTTCGAGTTGGGCGACGGCCTCGTGGATGGCGTTGGGTTCTGCGTCACGGAAGGCTTCCCAGCCCTCGAGTTTCTGGTCCCAATACTCGATCCTGGCTTCTTCGCTACTCAGGAAATCCTGAAAGTAGACAGGCCGACGGGTTTTCCAGACTCCCTGAGGACCCCTGAAATCGGGGATTCCCGAAGGCGTAGAAATGCCGGCGCCGGTAAAGATGAGGATCCGCGAGGAAGATCGGATGAGTTGGACGAGTTGTGGATTCGGGTCGGACATTCCTGTTAGGTTACGTGCTAGATGCCGGCCTTTCGACGAGACCAGGTGACGGCGTCGTCGAGTTGTGTTAAGGCGGCAGAGGTCGTGATGTCGGATCTGGACGGATCGAGGGCCTCGACGAGGCGTCGCATTCGATCGACTCCTGCGTCTGAGTCGGGGGCGAGGCAGACGCAGGTTGTGTCCGAATGCTTCTCGGTCGGATTCTGATTTCAGATCGAGTGCGGCGACCACGTCCTCGTCGGATGATGCGCCGGCTACGAGAGCGGCGAAGTCGTCAGGGGTACGTCCGAGGTAATCGAGAAGGGCTCGATCGAATCCGGAATCCTCTCCGTACAGAAGTCACCGAGGGTGTGATCGTTGAGCGCCCGAGCCTTGTCGATCATTCGGGCGAGATGATCGATCCCCCCGACGGTGTCATCGAAGACACTTCGGGGAGGGTGTCGAGTGAGGTCGGTCGTGCCGTAGCTGGATTCGTCGTCGAGATCGAGCAGATCGAACCAGGCGGTGACATCGATGCGTCCCGGCGCGACTCGAGCCAGCGTTCGATCGAAGATGTCGCGCTCGTGATCGTCAGCGGGCGCCCGAAAGGCGATGGCGGCGTTGAAGGCCGTTCTCTCTGCGTCGGATCTATCGCAGGCGGCATCGACCCATTCGGTACACTCGATATCGTTCTGGTTGAGCCACGCGGCTTTCTGGAAATCGACGGCGGTGAACCCTGTGAACGCGGTGATGGCCTGATCGATGGGACAGTCGTAGATGTAGTCGTTGAGCTTTCGGCTTCGGTCGGCACGCGCCTTGCCCGCCATTCGTGCGAGGCCGTAGATGCCGGCCACGAAACGATCGTAAGGCGAGCGAGGCGCGTGGGCGACGAGGTCGCACTCGCGGAAGGTGCCCCAGTCATCGAGTTCGATCGATCCGAAGACCGTGGTAGGCACTTCCGCCGGTTGGTACCGCGCAATACGATCCTCCAGTCTTCCTCTGCCCGCCTCATCAGGTTGACGACGCAGGTGATGCTCGTTGAACGCTGCGATCGCCCCCTCCTCGAGGTCGGTCGCGTGTCGGATCTAGTTTGCGAGTTCCGCGTCGGTGTACCGGTCCGCAGCTTCCGCGAAATCTTCTGCGTCCAGCCCCAGAAATTCGAGCGTGATCCGGTCGAGCCCTGAATCGTTACCGTAGACGAAGTTTCCGAGAGTCTCGTTCGCGTGGGCGCGTGCCTTGTCCGTCAGACGAGCGACCGCCGCAATGCCTGCGACGGAGAGGCTGGAGGGACGTCTTGGTGGTTGTCGAGATAAATCCATATTTCGTGGCCGACTATGATGGCACTAGACACAGCACGAAGGTGTACGTAAGCTAAAGAAGCCATCGCGGATTAAAAGTGGAGAATGGGGCGTGTTTCGTACGACGCACACGGTGCATTTCGATGTCGCGGCTGATATGTCCCCGATCGGGAATGAATCCGTCGACCTGATCGTGACGTCCCCACCCTACCCGATGATCGCGATGTGGGATGCCTCCCTGGCGGGACGAGATTCCAGAACAGGAAAGCTGTTGTCGGAAGAAGACGGGCCGGGGGCTTTCGAGTCGATGCATCAGCAATTGGACCCGGTCTGGCGTGAGTGCTGGCGCGTGTTGCGGGAGGGTGGATTCGCGTGCGTGAACATCGGAGATGCCGTTCGCACGGTCAGGGGGACCTTCCAGCTTTACCCGAATCACGCCAGGATTCTGAGCGCGGTTCTTTCCATCGGGTTTTCGCCGCTGCCGGCGATTATCTGGCGCAAACCGACGAACGCACCGACGAAGTTCATGGGATCGGGAATGCTGCCGGCCGGGGCCTACGTGACGCTGGAGCACGAGTACATTCTTATCTTGAGAAAGGGCGGGAAGAGAAATTTCAGGACCGAAGAGGCCCGAAGCCTCAGACAAAGGAGCGCGATCTTCTGGGAAGAGCGAAACCAGTGGTTTTCGGACGTGTGGGTGGATCTTCGGGGGACATCCCAGGAGCTCGGGCCCGGGGGGACCCGGTCCCGGAGCGCGGCCTTTCCACTCGAGCTGGCACAAAGACTCATATATATGTATTCCGTGCAGGGAGACGTCGTGCTGGACCCCTTCCTCGGAACGGGAACGACGGCGGCGGCATCGGCGATGGTGGGAAGACATAGCGCAGGGTTCGAACTGGACGCATCGTTGGAGAAGGCGATCGACGCACAGATGGACGGTGTGGTCGAAAGCGGGCGTGCGGAAGTGACGACACGACTCGCCGCACACCAATTCTTTGTCCAAACCCGTTTGGACGACGGAGGCGAACTGAAGCATCGCAACGCGTATTACGGGTTCAGGGTGATGACTCGACAGGAAAGAGGGATGGTTCTGACACTTCCGGACTCTGTGGCAAAGGTGAACGGAGGGCACGTGGTTGAACAGGTGGACCATCCGCCGTAGTTCCTTCGCGGAGTGGCCGGCGAATCAGGTCGGTTTGATCGCGGCATCGGCCTCTTCCAGGAAACGTCGGGTGACGGGAGTGATCGAGGCGAGGTCGACGAGGGTCACGTCGAGGTGCGTCCACTTCTCGGTGAGGCCGAGGGAAAACCCACCAGATCCTGCTCCTACGTCGAGCATCGTCTGGAAGGGAGAGAAGTCGTGAGCGGCGGCGAGCCCGTAGCAGAGAACTGAGAGTCTGTCCGGACGCACGTCGAGTTGTGATGCAAGGTCTTCGGCGGTTTGCGGACACTCGGCCAAGTGGGTAAACAGGTCGAGCCGCATTTTGGCAAGCATCGCGAAGGACTCGTAAACGGATGAGGACAGGTCTTGGATTCGGGACACGATTGTTCCTAGTTAGAAGTCGAAATTGAATGCGTTCATCCGATGGCCTCGAGCTCCGTCCACCGGCTGTAGGCTTCCTCGAGTTCGGCATCGATGGCTTCGAGTCTGGCCCGGTGCTCCGGAATCCGGCTGGCGTCGTCGTAGACCGAAGGATCGGACATCACTTCGTGAATCGTGTCCCGTTCGGTCTCGAGCGTAGTGATTCTATCGGGCAGACCGAGAAGTTCTTCTCGTTCCCGGTTGGACAGCTTTCTTTCCCGCGTTCGCTTCCGCTCCGGTGGTTTCGAAGAAGGCCGGGACGGCGGAGCATCCACTTTCGTGGATTGGTGGATGAAATCCGAATAGCCTCCGACGTATTCTGTCGGGCGCGGTCCGTCGAAGGCGATCGTGCTGGTGACGACGTTGTCGAGGAATGTTCGGTCGTGGCTGACGAGGAGCACGGTACCCGTAAACTCCACGAGCGAGGATTCGAGGACCTCGAGGGTTTCGGTGTCGAGATCGTTGGTGGGCTCATCGAGGGCGAGCACGTTCACAGGTCGAGTGAAGAGCGTGGCGAGGAGCAGACGGTTCCGTTCTCCCCCCGACAGGGTACGGACCAGACTTCGAGCCCGACTACGATCGAACAGGAAATCCTGTAGGTAGCCGTAGACGTGCTTGACCTTGCCGTTGACGGTCACGTGGTCGCTTCCGTGGGCGACGGTCTCGACGACGGTTCTCGTGCCGTCGAGTTGGGCTCTGAGCTGGTCGAAATAGGCGACCTGCAACCGCAGGCCGTGCTTGACCGTTCCGGTCTGGGGATCGAGGTCTCCGAGGAGAAGTCGCAGAAGGGTGGTCTTTCCCGATCCGTTGGGGCCGATTAGGCCCACCTTGTCTCCACGCATTACGGTGGTCGAGAACCCATCCACGATCGGGTCCCGGTCGTATGCGAACGTGATGTCGTCGGCCTCGATGACCTGGCGGCTGGTCTTTTCGGCCTGCTGGAGGGAGATGTTGGCCGCTCCCAGTCCTTCCCTCCGCAGTCGTCGTTCTTCCCTCATTCTTTCGAGTGCCCGGACTCGGCCTTCGTTGCGGGTTCGTCGTGCACGGATCCCCTGTCGGATCCAGGCTTCCTCCTGTTCGAGTCTGCGATCGAACTGACGATCCTTTTCCGCCTCTGCTCCGAGACTGGCCGCTCTTCGCTGGAGATAGGTCTCGTAGTCACAGGTCCAGCTCTTGAGTCTCCCACGCTCGAGCTCGACGATGCGTGTGGCCAGTGCCTGGGTGAGTGACCGGTCGTGGGTCACGAAGAGCAGGGCGCCCTTCCGCTTGAGCAGGAAAGTTTCCAACCACGTAATAGCGTCGATGTCGAGGTGGTTGGTCGGCTC
>DJHM01000048.1:1811-21102 GCA_002433075.1 Latescibacteria bacterium UBA6620 | reverse complement strand
AGGTGGTTGGTCGGCTCGTCGAGAAGAAGGAGATCGGGTTGGGCCGCGAGCGCCCGGGCAAGGAGGGTGCGTCGTTTGAGTCCGACGGAAAGGTTCGAGAAGTCGGCGGTGCCGTCGAGGCCCATTCGTGTGAGGACGACATCGACGATGGGCGGCCCCGATTCTGCCTGGTCGAGATTCTCCGAGACGATCGATGTGACCGATCCCGAGAGTCCGTCCTGTACCTCTTGGGCAAGGAGAGCGACCCGGAGCAGTTTCTGTCGCGACACCGTCCCGTCATCCGGGGTGAGTTCGTCTGCGACGATCTTGAGAAGCGTAGACTTTCCGGATCCATTCCGGCCAAGCAGGCAGACACGTTCGCCGGACTGGATCTGGAGATCGACTGCGTCGAGGAGTGGCGCCAATCCGTAGGACTGGGAGACGTCTGAAAACGTGAGGAGCGACAAGGGAATACGAAACGTGTTGGCGAAGTTTCCTACAGCCCCGCGGCGTGGCGCTTGGCTTCGGGATCGCCGGCAGCGAGAATCTTCCCGTCCTCGATTTTCAGCATCACCGGTGTGGAGATGGGGCCGTCCTTCACCTCGAGGGGATGCCCGCGACCGGAGAGATCGTTCCGGATGGACTCGTCGATGGCCGAACTGATTTCGAGCGCGCCGGCGTTGAGGAAGGTCTGAGACCGGTCGGGATTGGGTTCGAACGAGTTCTGGTGATGAAAGGTGCAGAACCGGGGTGCGGTAACCGCCTTGTCGGGTGACAGACCGAAGTCGATGGCGTTGAGGATCAGGTTGAGCATGGCCTGGTCCTGTCGGTCGCCGCCGGCGACGCTCAGAGCGAAGGCGGGGTTGCGATCCTTGAGGACCAGGGTGGGGGTCAGGGTGATGCGGGGTCGCTTGCCGGGCTGAATGCAATTGGGATGACCGGGCGTCGTGTTCAGACTCCGCAGGCGGTTCCCGTAGGTCACACCCGCTTCACCCCCATCCATCCGCGTGCGGTCGACGTTCGCGCTGGGCGTGGCGGCGACCATATTCCCCCATCGATCGGCAACGACACAGGTGGTCGTTCCGTCACCACCCGGGCGGAAAACGCCGTTCTCTACGACCGGTATCATGTTGTAGGGATCGCCCGGTCGCGCTTCGGGCGACGCTGTTTCCCGATCGATCAGCGGACGTCGCAGTTCGGTGTACTCGTCGGAAAGCAGGGCATCGAGCGGGACCTCCGCGAACTCGGGGTCCGCGTAATAGGCGTCCCGATCGGCGAACGCGAGTTTGAGCGCCTCGACGGCCAGGTGGATGCTGTTGGCAGACAGGTGACCCATCTTCTTGACGTCGAATCCTTCGACCAGGCGCAGCGCCTGGAGAAGCGCGGGCCCCTGGGTCCACGTGTCGCATTTGCAGACGGTGTAGCCGCGATAATCGATGGTGACGGGGTCTTCGATGCGCGTCCGATGATTCGCGAGGTCGGCGATTCGCAGGAAACTGCCGTGTTTGATGAATTCGGCCTCGAGTTCCTGTGCGATGTCGTTGTTCCGCTCGCTTCGACCGTAGAATCGATCGCAGGCCGCCTGGAGCCTTTCGTTGCGCGTTCCGGGTGCGGTGTTCTCCTCGTCGACCATTCTGCGGAGGGTGTGTGCGAGCTTGGGCTCCCACTCCTGGTCTCCCGCATCGAGAATGGCGATCGTGGGTGTGACGACCTGCTCGAGGCTCATCGTGCCATAGTGCAGGAGGGTGGTGATGCAGAGATCCACGACGGAGGGGACGGGCGCCATTTTCATGTCCCCCGTTCCGGGGATGCCGTTCTGCATATACCAATCGATCGCATCCTGGGCGAGTGGGGCCCTGCCCATTCCGGACAGAGATTTCACGCGTCCGGTTTTTGCGGTGTAGATGAGGAGGGGTACCTCGCCCCCGATGCAACACGCTCCGTGATCGGTCACCTGAAGTGCGAAGATGGTGGCCACGGCGGCATCCGCCGCGTTGCCGCCGGCTTCGAGCATCTGCAACCCCGCATCGACAGCACCTGCGCCTCCCGCTGCGACCGCGCCCTTCTCACTCGATGCTTTCCATCCGATTTTGTCGACGTTACGTGGCATACGTTACCTCAGACATTGATCATTGAAGATGTGTCATCGAGAATCGACGATCGAAAATCGAGAATTGTGGCATGTTCGTCAAGGTTCGGTGCGACCTCCGAGTTCGTGACGAGTGACGGATCAGGAACTGGCGGTTACGGGTAGATCCACTGGGTCCTGCCGGGGCCGAGAATCTCGAGACGGGCGCCCTTGATGCCCAGTTGGACGTTGGAAAAGTTGGATCTGGCGTGTTCGAGCACGGCCTGACGGTTTTCTGATGCGGTGTGAACCAGAACGAGTTCTCCGGCCTCAGCTTCACTGGCGACCCTTGCGGCGTCCTGGGGGGTGGAATGGAGGACTCGCTGTCTGGCGGACAGCTCTGTGTCGGGGGTCGAGGAAGCCTCGTGCACGAGGACGTCACACCCTTTTGCGAACACGGGCAGGTATTCGTGATACGCAGTGTCCCCGGTAAAGACGACGCTGCCCCCGGTGGAGGTTTCGGTAAACCTGTACGCACGCGCGTCGAGGGGGTGGAAGGCGCGGCCGACATCGACTCTCACGTCGCCGAGATCTACGGACTCGCCCGGGTAGATCAGCGTGACCCGATGGTCGGGCACACACTGAGGATACTGGTTGGCGCGAAGGAGGGCTCTGGCACCTTCGATACTGAGAGGGAGATCGAGAGGACCGTAGATCTGGAGATCGGGTGCGTCGGGACGAACCCGCTTTCGCTGGCTGTTCGCGAAGAACAGACCGGGCAGTCCGAGGATGTGATCCTGATGACAGTGGGTGATGAAGAGCGTGTCAATGTCGGTCGGACGGATACCGGTTTCCTGCATCGAAACCGATGCGTTCCATCCGGTGTCGATGAGAATGGATCCGTTGACGACATAGCAGGCGGTCTCTTCACCGGGGCCGACACGGGAACCGGAGACGCCTATGAATTGGACGGAGATCATCGACCAGTGACCAGTGACCAATGACAAATGACAAAAGCTGTCACGGCATATCCCGGCGGGGTTTTACGACGGATTGGCCGTCGGGTTCGACGAGGGGGCGGTGATAGATGTAAGGAGGTTCGAGTACGGCCTGCTGGGCTTCGGTCAGTTCGGAGACCCAGTCGGGTTGGGAGGTTTCATAGCTTCCGCCGGCGTAGTGGAGGTATTTGGGACTGTATC
This sequence comes from Latescibacteria bacterium UBA6620, assembly GCA_002433075.1. Lineage (GTDB taxonomy): Bacteria > Latescibacterota > UBA2968 > UBA2968 > UBA2968 > UBA6620. Next base: position 17,856 of record DJHM01000048.1, on the reverse strand, counting down.
TGTAAAGCAAAGACCTTCGCTCGTGGTCGGCGGTCCAGGGCAACGTGCCGTGGAGCGTGGCTTCATTGAAGATGACGAGGTCGCCGGCCTTGCCGGGGACGTTGTAGACGACCTCCGGGTCACTTTTCCAGAGAAGGATCTCCTCGGGCGCCTTGAAGTTGGCTTTATGACTGCCCGGGACGACGCAGAGACCACCATCGCCTTCATTCACGTCGGCAAGCTGATACTGGCAGACAATCATACCGCACCGGATCATCCCGTTGCTGTAGGTATGGTACTGCGCTCCGTGGAAATGGTGGCTGGTGGAGCCGTGAATGCGAAGCCCTTCGGTGCCCTTGCCCCCCGTGAGCATGAAGGGGGAATGATCCATCTTCCAGCCGCGGCCCAGGAAGGCGTCGAGGTAGGAGATGACTTTCCGATGGACGAGGAGATCCCGAAAGGGCTGGCAGTGCGGTTTGTCCCAGGTGAGCATTCCTGTGAACATCCCGCGACGCACGGGGCCGTGAAGATTCCCGTCAGGGTGATGGTTCGGGTCGTCGACGCGATGATCCCAGTTGGTATCGAAGGCTTCGTTGAGCGCCTTTACTTCGGTCTCGGTGAGAAAATTGGGGATCTTGAGGTAGCCGTGGAGGTCGAAAAGGAAAAGCTCGCGTTCAGAGACCATTTTCAGTGACCCATAACCAGTGACCGGTAACCAAAAACCCAACTTTGGGCAGAGTTGGCAATGTACTGAGGTGACGGTGTTCGGCAAGTGAGAGAAAATTTGAAGAAGTGCCTGTGAAAGTGTGTAAGGGTAGAACGTGTGTAAATTGGTGGGACGACTGACATTTTTTGCGTGGCGCGCCCCCTGCGTATGGAATGGCGCGTCACGCATCTTTCTTAGCAGGCGACCTATGAACGATCTGTGGAAGAACCTGGAAGAGCAGTCTCGAACCTGGGACGCGTTGACCCGCCAGGGTCTGGCCAACGCGATCTGGGCGGACTACGTGACGGCTCGATTCCGCCGGACGGGCGATCCCCGGGCGCTCGAGTATCTCTACCCCTACCTGAGTAGCGCCTGTACAAGAAACCGGGCAATCCGGATCGCTTGTGACGTTTTCACCCTTGGTGCTGTTTTTCTCGGGTCGCGGCGATGTCTTCGAGACCCTCCGTAATCTTGTCGATTCGTTCCAAGCCTGTCCGAGGCAAACCCCATAGCAAACCCCTGGCGGCGTGTTACGCTGCCGCGGGATTCGTCTATCTGGGCACGGGTTCGATGGAGCCAGTCGACTTTCTGCTGGATGGTATTCCCAAGCCGATGGAGGCCTATCCCCAGTGGCAGCCAAACGGCTGGGGGCGCGGAGCGGCAGCGAGGGGCCTGGTGATGATCGAGTTTCCGGAGTCGGTACTTGGGTCTCTTATTGAGCGCTGAACGGCAGGCTGAGCTCTTCGCAACCGGATCTCCAGCCCACTTTTCTGCCCTCGAGGAGATTGCTGAGATTCAGGAGGAACGAGACACCCGTTCGTCCAGGTCCAATCCGGATTTCTGGGAAGTGACCCTGAGCGATGCGGGGTGGCGACGATTCACCACCCAGGATTATCCGTACTATGAGTGCGACGAGGACCTGGAAGACCGCCACGCGCGCGACGAGAAAGCTCAGGCAATGCGACGTGAACTGGAAATGGTGATTGCTGAGGTGCTGACAGACCGTCAACGCGTGGTGGTCGAGCTCTATTTCTTCGAGGCGATGAATCAGTGCCAGATCGGGAAAGAACTGGGCATCTCACAACAGGTCGTGAGCGAACATCTCTATGGTAAACAGCGTGATGAAAAAGCAGTGGGTGGGGCGTTAAAGAAGTTGCGGAAGATGTGCGCGGCGAGAGGGATCAGCTGGCCGCCCTGAAACATTCAATAGCACAGCGTAGAGGAGGCGATCCAGGGTCTGGACGCCTCCTTTACCTTTTGAAAGATAACTTTAGAGGCGATTCGAAAGAAGCGAGTAACCAGCGACCAGCGAGGGCGTTATCACGACGTCACGGTTGGGAGGAAGGGCTTTGGAGGGTCATTCTGATTGCGGGGATGTCGACACCGTTGCAGTCGAAGCTTGTGGGGCCTGTCTCGATGAAACCAAAGGTTCGGTAAAAGCCGACGGCATTCAGGGTGGCCTTGAGGAATACCTGGCCGGCACCCTCTGCGGAAATCCCATCGATTCCTCGTTGGAGGAGTCGACGGCCGACCCCCTTGCCTACCCAATCGGGATCGACGAACACGGCGTGAATCTCGCCGTTCTCGGCGTGTCCGAATCCCACTGCCTTTCCTTCGCACTCCGCGAGATAAATCCCGCCGCTCTCCAGGACGGGCACTTACATCTGTGGGGACCGGTTCGTCAGCCACGCCGTCATCTGTTCGTCCGAATAGGCCTTCGAACAGAGCGCTCCGACGGAGCGTAACTGGATGTGGTGGATGACGTCGGCGTCCTCAACGCCGGCAGACCTAATCGTGACCTCATCCATCCTCGTTACCACAAATCAAGTCGATCATTTCCATTGTCTTGAGGGCGTCGTCGAGCGTGCAGGCGGGATCGGGGAACGGCACGCTGTCGAGGACGGATCGCAGGAAGGTCTGGTCCTGCTGGTAGAAGCCGGCTTTGTACTCCCGGTCGATATCGGTCAGACACAGTTCCTCAGGATCCTGGCCTCGGCGTCGCAGGAGGACGGTGCCGTAACCGCGGTTCGAAGTGAGCGTTGCGCCTTCAGTTCTGACCTCGAACCGATGGTCACCGGGCGCGAACCAGTCCATCGCCGCACGGCCGTGGGCGCCGTTCTCAAACTCGATGGTTGCGCTGACGCCGTCTGGCATCGGGCCCTCGACGACCTGCTGTGATGAGTCGACGGTTGCGACATCGCCCCCGAAAAAGCGAAGAAGATCGAGTGCGTGAATGCCGTTGGCGGCGCTCCATCGTGCGATGACTTCGTCGGGAAACTTGTCCCAGTCACGGAGTCGCTCGATGTCTTCGTGGGCGTCGATCGTCACGCTGCGGATCGGGCCTTCTGCCAACAGTTTCCGGCGGCCTTCCTGGAGCGTGCTGTAGAAGCGGCGATTGACACCGACCATCGCCGGGGTATCCGTTTCGAGGGCAAGATCGCGGAGAGCGTGTGTCTGGTGCGTGTAGAGACCGGCTGGTTTCTCGGTGAACGTCGGGATCTTCTCGGAGAGGAATCGGGTGACGACCTCGGCGACGCGAAGGACGCTGACGAGGACGAAGACAGCATCCGGACGTCGTGCGTCGAGCAGGTCGTCGACGGTGGCGTAACGATTGGGGATGGAAAAGCGGTCGGCTGAGTCGGCGAGTGTCTTCGCATTCGTGTCGACGATGGAATCGAGGTTGCACTCGGGGAGATCCCTCAGTACGGGGAGGTGCTGTTGGGCGATGTTGCCCGCGCCGATGACTGCGATGGATAGAGAAGGCATTCAGTGACCAGTGACCAATAACCAGTGACAAGTGAGGATCTTCGTGGATTCGTGCGTCGTAGTCGATAGCAGGGAAGCTACCGGGGTGACAATAGAGTTCTTCTTATAGGTTGTCCGTGGCTCACGATTGCCATCCGAGCGGTACCTACAGATCTAGGATGCGGGCGCAGGTGTGGCCCATGATGTTCGCGAGATCATCCTCGGATAGAAAGTCGCAATACTTTTCGATCCACTGACGGGACTGGCGATAGGTGCAGAAACGATTCTGGAAGGACATATCTGTGCCCCAGAGAAGACGGTCTGAGCCGATGCGGTCGACCATCGCCTCCAGAGTGGAATGGACCTCGTGATAGGGGAAGTCGAAGAGGTCTCCGATGCGCACCGGGAAGCAGACTTCGAGACTGAGCTTCGGGTTGTCGAAAGGGATCCAGACATCGTCGGGCAACACGATCTTATCACCGTCGACGAACACGCGCCAGGGAAACCCGTGGGTGATGCTGCAGACGGAGTCGGGGTAGCGATTCATCCAGTCGATCAAGATGCGTTGCTCGCCGGCGTAGCCCGCCTCGAACTGTCGTCCGGTCGATGCGCCTGCGAAGCTGCCGGGCCCACAGCCCAACGTGAAGAAGATGGGGACGCCAAGCTCGGTCGCGGCTTCCCAGAAGGGGCCATAGGGGCCGTCGTCCCACGCCATCGGATCCTCACCGAAGGCGGCCCGGGTGTTGAACTTGATCTCCTGAAGGCCGTGCGTGCGGATGGCAGATTGCGTTTCCGCGATCACGTCGTCCGTTTGGGAGATGATTTTCCACTCGTCGACGGGCGCCATTGATCCGACGCGGTCGGGATAGAGACGGATGCACTCTGCCAGGAACGCGGCATCTCGTCCAAGCATCGGGTTGGTGTGGAGAAAAGCGAAGTCGACACCCGCATAGTCCATTTCGGAAATCAGGCTGTGGGGCGTGAACTCGAGATTTCGGAGATTGGGGGGAAAGAAATGCTTGGTGTAATCATCTCCATCCACGGTCCAAACGACGCGGCCCTTTTCGTGATCGATCCGAAAGTCAACGTCAGGGAGACTCGACCAATCGGTGGGGGTTTTGGGCCCGAGGATTGTGGACGATCCAGCCGCTCGGTCGAGGGTGCGAAAGGCAGGCTGATGATGGCCGGTCTGCGCGGTTTGGAGCCAGGCGAGGTGCTCGGCGACGGTTGCATAGCCGGCAGATGAATCGCCCGGTTGGAAGCAGTATGCGTGGCTGTCGATGATCATTGCAGGTCAGGGGTTTCGATCTGGAAGATGCTGTCGTCTAGGGTCGGGATTTTGTGGCGAACGACGGAATGGAGATTCGGTAGGATGGGGCGATCGAGTGCCCGGGTCAAGCGGGCAGGTTAAAGCGATTCTCGAATTTCGGCGAGTCGGTCGGCGATGGCGTGGCGATGATCGATCCTGGATCTGTTGGGAGGTCGGTGTCATCACGTGAATGAGGTGGGTGAACACAATTGTGGGACGCACGAATGGTTGCGCGTCCCACGTTCCGAATCAAGCCCTCAGTCGAAGTAGACTGGCGATCTCTCGATCAGGTTTCAGACGGTAAACTCCAGACTTCGCTTGTCCCTCTACGAATCAGATCGAAGCAGCAGATTGGGTTATCGCGCAAGGTCACGGCATGCCGTGACCCTACCCCGTCCGGTTTCGGACTCCAATCAAGTCACCGTGTCGGCGGGTTCTATCACAGTTGCAGGGATACCTGATCTTCGTTGAGGCTCGATTCATCGGGATTCAGGTTTCCTGCTTGAAGCCGGGCCAGCTTCTCCTGGAGGTGTTCGATTCGGATTCGTTGCTCCTCGATGATGGTCTCTGCGTCTTCGAGAAGAATCCTTCTGTGAATGTGCTGCGGGCAATTGGTGTCCCAGGCCTCGACGGTAAAGACGATGGCTCTTTCGACCTTGCCCGAAGGATCCGGGTCCGAGAGTGACTATAGAAGCTCCTCGTCTTCTTCGACGACTTTCGCGGTTCCCCACACCTTGATCCGTCGGCTGTTTGCATAGTCCATCAGGAAGATAAAGGCATTCGGGTTTTCACTCAGATTGCCGAGGGAAATGTATTGGCGGTTTCTGGAGAAATCGGCGAACGCGAGGGTATGTGGATCTACGACTTTGAGGAATCCGGGACTTCCGCCCCGGTACTGCACGTAGGGCTGCCCCTCGGCGTTGGCGGTTCCCAGGTAGAACATATCGAGGTCGGCGAGGAACCCCTCCAGACCATCGGTGACTTCCCGGTTCCAGCCGCCACTTTGCTCGACTTTCGAGTAGGAGCCACGGGAGCCCTTCCGGATTTGGATGGCTTTTACGGTGGGTGTGAAAGTGATGTCGCTGATAGGCTTGGCCATTGGGATCTCCGAGATTGAGGCGTGAATTAGGGTCATCCTATTCCACAATCAAATCTCGTGCCCGTAGAACAACATATCATTTATAGAATTGATAATATTACATTTAGGAAATAAAGAATGAATGTCATCATTGAAGAGCCCCGGCCTAAGTAACGATATTTCGTTCTTGCCGACGTGAGAAAAGACCCGCGACCCTTTCCGCAGGCGGTGCCAAGAAAAGTCGGGTCTACCAGCCGTGGAGGAGGTGACCTTTGCCAGGGAACCATATGGCGTCCACGAGGATTCCCGTGGTGATCGCGCTGAGGTATCCGAGGAGCATTCCCATTACGAAGGGTGTCGCGCGTCGGTAGCTCTCCAGCCCACCGAGACCTACGATGAGGTTCCTGGCCAGCCAGATGAGGAAGACGGAGGTGATCCCGCTTCGCAGGACGTTGGAGCCAGAGATGGCGAAGCCGATGGGGTTGAGGCTGAATTGGGGAAAGCGATACCGAATGGCGTAGAGGCAGGCCGTGAAAATCGCGCCGCCGAACATGAAGTTGAGGCGCCGCCAATCGGTCTGGATGCCGCTGCTTCTGATGCGCGATGCAGTGTAGCCCCAGGCACCGTCTGCATTGCCTCCACTGTAGCTGGGGCTAGCGAAGTTGATCGTGCCGACGCCGTAGTAGCCGTGGTAGAGCGTAAAGGCGCATACGGCAGCCAACCCCGCGATGAGGGCGGCCGTGATTGCTGCCGGAAGGCGCCGCCGACTCTCTCGATCGATGGCGAGGCCGAGACGGGGAATGTGGGCGAGGGTGGTGATGAAGAGGGTCTTGGCATCCGCAAGGAACGTATACGTCAGACCCAATGCTGTGGCACTGGCCGGGCTGATGGCGGGAATCCCGAAGAGACGCCAGGTGAACGACTGGCTGGTGATGGGGGTACGAAGGAAGACAAGCCCCGTTTCGACAATGATTCTGGCGAAGCCGAGGTAGCATACGACAGTCGCCCCCCAGAAGGCGAGAAGGGGACCGAATGAGAGCCCGCATTGCCAGAGGAAGGCACCGCTGAAGAAGGCACAGGCCACGAACAGAAGGACGGCCGTCCGATAGGACATCAGCTCTTCCGAGTCGTCAATCTCGTCTGTTTGCCAGAGCGCCTGACGGACGACGGTGACGAGGTGGTCGCGGGCGATCCAGAGTCCCCAGGCCACGAACACGAGCAGACCCCCGAAGCTCTGCCACCCCACGCCAGCGTGGAACGAATCCCAGGGATCGAGCGCGCCCATCTCCAGACCGAATCGGGTCATCACGCCCACCTGCGCGACCATAAGCAGATGGAACGCCCAGATGCTGAAGAGCACCTCCGACTTGACGAACCACGAGAAGGCCATTGCCATCGGGTTCGGACTGAAGCGTAGATCGGGAAACCCCCTGGCGAGAGTGATGACCCGGTCGCGTTGAGGGTCGATCTCCGGCAAGAGTACGCTGAACCAGGCGATCTGATCCCAGACGAAGAAAAAGGTTGTGATCCCGAACCCGATCCAGAATAGCCGGTTCCCAAAGAGGAGGGTGAGAGTGCCCCGCGCTTCGCCCTGGCCGGTCATTTCCAGGAGACCGACGGCGATCGGGTAGGGAAGACGCTCGTGGTCCATCCATTGTCGTCGGAAGATGACGACGACACACAGGTTTGCGAGGAAGAAGGCCAGGAGGAACCCACCCCACCAGAGGAGGGGGGGCCACCAGACCGACCAGGGGAACGCGGCCCCGAATGGCAGACCTTCGTAGAACTCTGTCGCGGCCTGCCGATCCGCGACGATAGACCAGCTGGGTAGCGTCGCAAGCAGGGCTTCCGCCCAACCGTTTTCGGCCGTCGCGAAGTAGGTGGGTGACGCGATGGTTCCGAGCAAGAAACCGACGACCCATTCGCCCTGGGCCAGTGCGGCGATCATCCCCATCGAGACAATCACGATCAGCTCCGAAGCGCTGAGGCCCCTTCCCTTTCTGGAAAGCGTGCTGTTGATGACGATGAGGAGAAGGAAAGGGATGAGGATCGCTGCGGAGAGGTGGCCATAGTCGGCGCGAGAGGACCGGATTATGTACTCGGACCACGCAGGCCACACTGCGGCGAGGATCGACAGGAAGAGGCCTATGCCGAAGGAACGCCGAGTCATGAGAAACAGAGCGGGAGACCCACCTGCGCTGCTACGCAGCTTCGGTGAGGCAGGCGGGGGGAGCGGGCGAACGGGAGTAGAAAACGAAGAGGGGTGGGTCCGGGCCAATTGCGATTCACGATGATCATTCCAAAGGCCTCAGACTGGGTCACCTACCCATCTACCAGCCGTGCAGCAGGTGGCCCTTTCCTGGGAACCAGATTGCGTCGACGATTATTCCCGTGGCAACCGCGGTAAGGTAGCCCATAAAGCCGCCCATTACGAACGGTGTCGTTCTGCGGTAGCGGTTCAGTCCGCCGAATCTGAAGACGAGATCCTTCGCGAGCCAGATGAAGAAGACGGACGAGACCCCGGTCCGGAGGACGTCGGAGCCAGAGATCACGAAGCCGATGGGATGCAGGGCAAACCGGGGGAACCGATAGCGAATCCCGTAGAGGCCCGTCGTGAAGATGATGCCGACGATCAGCCACAAGACGCGTTTCATATCGGGCACGAGGCTGCCTGCCCGAATGCGGGTGGCCGTTACACCCCAGATGGCCCCGGCGTTCCCGCCGTTGTAGCTGGGACTGTTGAAGTTGCGGGTGCCCATCCCGTAGTTCCCGTGAAGAATCGTGAACGCACACACGGCCGTCAGTCCTGCCACGAGGGCGACCGTCACGGCGGTCGGCAAACGACGACGTGCACGCTTGTCGAGCGACATCCCCAGGCGGGGTATGTGGGCGAGCGTCGTCGTAAAGAGGGTCTTGCCATCGGCGAAGAAGGTATAGGCGAGACTCAAGGCCACGGCACTCGCCGGATCGATGCCCTGGATGCCGAACAGGTGCCAGGCTGTTCCTTGGCCGGAGACGGGGACTCGCAGGAAGACGAGCCCGGTTTCGACGATGATCCGCGCGAAACCCAGGTAGAGGATCATCGTCGTTACCCAGAACACCGCGAGCGGGCCCAATGCCAGGCCGCATCGCCACAGGAACGTCACCGAAAACAGTCCACATCCGATGAGCAGGAAGACGGCGGTACGGTAGGACATCAATTCTTCGGAGTCGTCGATTTCGCGCCGGTTTAGGAACGCCTGGCGAAGAACGGCTACTAGGTGATGTCTGGCTACCCAGAGTCCCCAGACGACGAAGACGACGAGACCTCCAAAGCTCTGCCAGCCGATCGCGGGATGGAAAGAGGTGAGAGGTTCCGGCGATCCCATCTCATATCCAAGCCGATTCATAATTCCGACCTGCAGGACCATCACTAGATGGAACGCCCAAATGCTGAAGAGGACTTCCGACTTGACGAACCACGCGAAGGTCATCGCCATCGGATTCGGGCTGAACCGGAGGAAAGGGAATCCACGCATCAGGTTGATGATGCGATCGCGCTGGGGTTCGAGTTCGGGCATGAGTTCGCTGAACCACGCGACCTGATCCCAAGCGAAGATGGCGAAGAGAATCCCGAAGCCGATCCAATAGAGACGGTTCCGAGCCAGGAGAGTGAGCGTTCCTCGCTCCGAGCCCTGGCCCGTCATTTCAAGGAGACCGACCGCGATCGGGAATGGAAGTCGTTCGTAGTCCATCCACTGACGACGGAAGATGACGACGACGCTCAGATTTGCGATGAAAAAGAGGACAAGGAAGAGGCCCCACCACATCAGGGGCGGCCACCAGACGGCCCACGGAAAGTCGGCTCCAAGCGGGAGGCCTTCGTAGAAGGCGGTTGCCACCTTGCGGTCGGCGATGATCGACCAGTGCGGGACGTTCGAAAGCAGCGCCTCTTCCCATCCGTTCTCGACCGTGGCGAAGTAGGTGGGGGACGTGATGGTGCCGAGGAAATATCCGGCGACCCATTCCCCCTGCGCGAGGGAGGCGATCATTCCCATCGAGACGATGACGATCAGCTCGGAGGCGTTCAGACCACGAGCGCCGGCGAATCGGCTGTTGATGGCAATCAGGATGATGAACGGAATGAGGATGGCCGCCGACAGGTGGCCGTAGTCCGCTCGAGAAGACCGGATGATGTACTCCGACCAGGCCGGCCAGGAGGCGGCGAGGAGGGAGAAGAGGAGGCCGAGGAGAACTGAACGGCGAGTCATCTGAGAAGCGGTGAAGCCGGGAAGGAGCGGTTTCCGGCAGCCGATTGTCGGCCGCCGGCGGAGAGAAACGGATTCAGCTCGTTCATTTTCGGATTGCCCTCATCATTTCTTCAGAGAGTTCCTCGAAGAGCCACGGGGTTCGTTTCGCGGCGGTGAGGGCCTTGTTGTCGTCGAGGTCGTAGGTGATGTCGGCGACGAGGAGCTGTTCGCGGCGCGTGGCGTAGGCGAGTTTGGGCTCGGGCCCCTGGCCTCCGGGGCCGAGGATCCGGCTGTTGTTCACGTATTCCCGCCGACCGGCGTTCGCGATGACAAGGTGAACCCCGTTTTCGATCGCCCGGGAACGTTGGGCCGTGCATTTTCCACGGTAGCGATTGGCGATGTCGATTCCGTCCGCGTGAAAATAGTTCGTGGGTTGAAAGAGGACCCGGGCGCCCTTGAGCGCCAGCAGGCGTGAGAGCTCCGGTGACCGCATATCGGCGCAAATGAAGATACCAATTCTTCCGTGCTTCGTGTGGAAGACTTCTGCATCCGTGCCGTTCGCGAAGACGTCTTCGGCGTGGACCTTCCTGAAGCGGCCGATGTAGCCTTCGGTGGGTCCCACGAGAAATGCTGTGTTGTAGATCTGCCGGGATCCTTTCGGACGTTCAAGCATCCCGTAGATGATGTACATCCCCGTTTCGGCGGCCTTCGCGCTGAACCTTTCAACCATTGGGCCCGGTACGGGTTCAGCGTACGGACAATCGGAGACCTTTCCTTCGCTGACCCAGTCGAAACCGGTGCTGGCCCCTTCCGGGAAACAGAGGATCTGCACCTTCCGCTTCGCCGCTCGGTCGCAGAACGCGAGCGATCTCTCGATGTTGCCGTCGACGTCGCTCTGATCGGAGATGAGTTGTACGGCACCTACGCGTGTGGTCATCATTTTTACGCCTGGCTAGTGCTCCGAGAAAGGCCGATGTGTTGGCCGATCGAGATTCCTCACAGCTCGGGGGTGTGTGGTGTCGTCTATTAGCCCGGGGCTGCAGGATGTGACCCCTTCAGGGTCGTTAAGGCGGTGAGTAGCAACCCGGTATATCATTTTCGCTCTTCACTTGCTAGTGTCCCGAGAGGGACCGACACAGGAACCCGCCCATTAAATTATGCGAAGATCAAAATGGGCCCCGGACGAGAAGCCCCGGCCAGACGCGAACCGGGTCAGGCTACCGGGGGTGACAAACTTTCTTTCAACGTGTCTCTAAACTCATACCAATGGTGAAACCACCTGTCATCCCGGTAGGTATCAGGCCGGGATCCATTTTTCTACGCGAAAACTAAGATGGGGCCCGGCCAATCCACCTTCGCCTGGGCTTCGGTGGGATAGGGATGACTTCTCTATTCCATCGATGAATTTCTAGGTCATCGTGCCTCAAGTTCATTGTATAGAGGCGTCACGTCGTCAGCTGGTGGACGAGCCAGGGGATCGATTTCGTGCCGTTGAACATATGTCCGCCCTTATATCGGTGAAGCTGCAAGCGATCGGGAGCCCCATTCAATTCATAAGCTCGCTTCACCATCTTGTAGGCGGGCTCGTGCGGATAGGGTTTATCGGAGATCCCGGATTCCACGAACTGTGCACGCGGCGCAATCAGCGCGGAGATGTCAGGCATATCACAGATCCGGCCGATGCCGAACGGGTGGTGACAGACACAGTGACCGTGCCAGGTGGTCTGGACGAACGTGGTGAAGAAACCGCTTAGAATGACAGCCTTCACGCGACGGTCCAGGGCGGTCAGGACCTGAGAGAGCCAGCATCCTCCGGACAGCCCCGCGCAACCAAGACGACGTGCGTTGACATCGGGATGGTTGCGGAGGAGGCTCAACCCGGCCCTTAAATCGAAAATGCGGAGGCCGGTCAGATCGAGCCCCATCTGGTTCAGACGTGCCCACCCCGTGGCACAACCGGATACGGGGTTGCCGTTCCGTTCGTCCCGTCGGTCGCGTTCCCCCATAAAGGCGTTGTCGGGTGCGAGGGTGATGCACCCCCGAAGAGCAACCTCGTGCGCGTAGGCCACCCCGACCGGTTCGGTCAATCCGACGACGTTTTCCTTGGCGCCAGGGACGTGGCCGTGGGGACAGATGACGGCGGGATGTGGCCCGCGTGAGTCAGGGATGAGGAGGTAAGCGGGGACCCGGTTTCCGGGAATCGTTTCGTAGACGATCTTCTGCCGGAGGTAGCCGTCGCAAGCGACGCTCTCAACGACGGTTGGGTTCGGTGTCGGTACGGCGCCAAGCACGTCGAGACTCAGGCTCTGCTTGAGAGCGCCTCTCAGCCGCCGCCGCCACTTCCTCCAGTCATCCTTGTTTTTCGTTTCGGGGCAAGCCAGACGGCGTTCGAAGTTCCCGAACATCTCCGTGAGGAAGGATTGAGAGTCCACGGGACCACGATCACTTCCCCGGGGGCTTTCGACAAGGGGTCCCCCAAGATCGATGACTCGTCTCATCTCACTCCTGAGCAGGTGGGAGGGCGAGCCCGCCTTCGCTGAAGCTTCGTCGAGGGACCAGGCGTGGCGATGGACTTCCTCATCATAGACTCACGTACCTGGTCCCTTGACGAACTTCCCCGGGGTCGCCCCAGTGTGGGTGCCGTCTTCCAGGACCCGCGTTCCGTTGACAAAGACGTCCCGGGTTCCGACGGAGAGCTGATGTGTGTCGTCGAACGTAGAGCGATCGAGGACGGCTGCGGGATCGATGACCAGGACGTCGGCCCAGCAACCTGGCTGCAATCTTCCGCGATCCCACAGGGACAGCCGGTTGGCAACGGAAGACGTCATCTTCCGGATGCATTCCTCGAATGACATCAGACCTTCGTCCCGAGTGTAACGCCCAAGAACACGTGGGTAGGTTCCATAGGCTCTCGGATGGAGGGGTCCTTCGCTTTCGCCCAGGCAGGGTCGATTCCACCCGCGTCGGTCGAGATCTTGACCCAGGGAAGCTGCAACTGGAGGCGGACGTTGTTTTCGGACATCGTGTGGTAGATTGTGAAGATGCGATCCTCTTCGGAGAGGAGCAGGTCTATCGTGGCGTTGACCCAGTCCTGCCCACGCATCTCGGCGATCTCATCCAGTCGCTTCCCGATGTATTGCTGGTTCTCCGGATTCTTGAACGCGACGGGGGCGATCTGGTCAGGACGGCGGGGGATCTCTCCGCCGACGTCCCGCGTCTCGGCAACGATCCGCGCACGGACCGAGGGATCGCGGAGGTTGTCGAAAAACTCACCGTCTGCGGCGACCCAGGTCGGAAGCACGGTGGAAAGACCGGTGCCGCTCGCGGGATATGGATACATATCGGCGGTGACGTCCTGTCCGCCATCGCGTACGGCTTCGATGCGTTCGATGACCTGATGCATCTTGTCATAGTTGTGCTCCCCGACTGCTTCGAGGATTTCGTCCGCTTCGGATCGCATATGGGTGATGTAGACGCCTCCGGAAGCCGAAGCGACCTTGCAGACTTCGACAATCTCGTCGGTGGTGGTGTAGGTGTCCGGGGGATAGATGAGAGCGTAGGACGAGCCGAAGGCACCATCCTCCATCGACTCGGCCATCGTCTGACGCATTGCGTTGAGTTCGTCGGATGACGGCGCGCCCATCCGCATTCCCATCGCGAGCGACCGTAACGTGCCTGCGCCGAGGAAGGATCCTACGTTGGGAGTTACCCCGGCGTCGACCGTCGCATCGAGCCAGTTGCCGAAACGCATCCAAGAAGCCGCACGATCTTTCCAGTCGTCGGGGATGCGCCCGGAGAGTGTGGATCCGGCGGCCACGGGCGCGGGTGTCCAGGCTTCACCCATAATCTCGGTGGTGATCCCCTGGGTGATCTTGGACAAACAGCGACCATCTCGCATCAACGGGACGATGGAATGGCTCTGGATGTCGATGAATATAGGACAAACAATGTGGCCGGCGGCGTCGATGACGTCGTTCGAGGATTCCGGTGGTATCTTCCCCGGCGGTTCGATCGCGGCGATGCGGCCGTCCTTCACGAGAAGGTCACCGTGGAACCACGGGTTGCCTGTGCCGTCGAAGACACGACCGGAATGAATGAGCGTGCTCATCTGGCGATCCTGAAGCAGCTGGTGTAGGGCAGGTACTCGCTGCGGGCGCGCAGGGTCAATGTAGCGATGGGAAGGCCGGATGCCTACCGCGGCGTGCGGAGCAGGATCTCGAGGTCGTTCCCCGAATCGGGTACGGGAGGCAGTAAAAACGTGAAAGTTTCGATCGAAGGGACGAACTGGTTGTTCGACGGCAACGTCCTGTATCCGGGCAGTCCGGCGGAAGGGCTGCTGACGAACGTCAGAATGGTCAACTCGGTGTTCGAGGACGATCGTGAAACCGTTCCGGAGATTCCGGGTCGCTTCGAGTCTGACGCGAATACGGACCGGTTCATCTCCAGGATTCCGGACTATGCGGCACACGGAATCGAGGCGTTCACGATCAGCCTCCAGGGCGGTGCCCCCAATTACGAAGGCGCGGTCAATTCCGCATTCAACGTCGACGGAACGCTGCGGGGCGGATATCTGGCTCGGGTGGCTCGGGTGATCGAGGCTGCGGACACGAATGGTTGCGCGATCGTTCTGAGTTGTTTCTACCAGCGTCAGCACAGCCACGTTCGTGCTCTGGGAGACCGGGCATCGATCAGGAATGCGGTGGAGTATGTGTGTTCTCAAGGCTACGAGCACGTCGCGATCAAGATTGCGGATGAGTTCGCGCACGGAGGGTATGAGAACCGGCCGGAAGGGAAATGGTTGCGGTCGCCGGAGGGTCAGGTCGAGCTGATCGGGGTGGCGAAGGAAGCCGGGCCCGATCTGCTTGTGACGACGAGCGGGATGGGAAGCGGGACCACGTTCGACCCCGTAGCCGAAGCGGGCGACTTTACGATATCCTGGCTGGAGCAGGATGGGGATTTATGCACAGTGCGAAGAATCAATACGCGCCGTTCGAATTCGACGGCGCGGACGACGATCCGGACGTTTACCGAACGCTCCGGAGGCTGACCCAACCCGACTTCGATCCGGGAGAGATCGATGAGTCGCCCGTGTTTGCGCTCGTGACGAGTCCGAAGGACGTATTCGGTCTCGACGAAGCCATTCACGTCCGTGCGTCGGTTTCGGGTGCGAGCCGCATCGAAGGGCTTACGGTCCGTTTTTTCGCGAACGGTCGCCAGATCGGGGAAACGAATGAGGGCCAGAGCCGGATCCGATGGGAGGGAGTAGAACCGGGTAGCTACGACTTGGTGGCAGTTGTTTTCGATGGGGTCGGTGAAGAACGGGTTCGGTCGGGGCCTGTGGATATCGTGATCCGATGATTAACGCCCTCCTGATCGATTTCGACGGGGTGCTGAGGCATTGGCCGGACGATCACGCGAACAACGTGGAAGCGGAATTCGGTCTGCTTCCGGGGACCATCGCGAGAATCGCTTTCGCTCCGGAACTGGTGGCTTCGTCGGTCTCCGGGTCGGTGACCGACGAAGCCTGGAGGGCCAACGTCGCCGAACGCATCGGACTTGCACATTCCCCTGTGGATGGTCAGGCCGTAGTCGAAGCCTGGTCAGAGTCGTCTGGCGAGATCGATTCCTCCGCGCTGCGCGTGATCGAGTCGTGTCGCCCTTCGATCACGGTGACGCTCGTGACCAACGCGACGAGTCGATTGCCGTGGGATCTGGATCGACTCGGACTTTCGGAGACCTTCGACCACATCGTGAATTCAAGCCAGGTGGGATTCATGAAGCCGGGGCCGGATATCTTCGCACACGCCTTGCGCGTTTCCGGAGCCTCGGCGTCGACGGCGCTCTTTGTGGATGACAAGATGGAGAATGTGAAGGGTGCAGAGCAGATGGGGATCGCGTCGCATCTGTTCGAGTCTCTGGAAGGGCTGCAGAGCTTTCTTGCCAGCCACGGGGTCGAATGACTGACGCAGCCTAAAAGTGGCCCCGGGGCCACTTTTAGG
>DJHM01000048.1:556-1496 GCA_002433075.1 Latescibacteria bacterium UBA6620 | reverse complement strand
CCCGGGGCCACTTTTAGGCTGCGTTCCTGGTTGCACCGGTCTCCCCCAAGAGTTGTGCCGGAACGGGGCATTCCGTTCCTTGTACGATCATCCAACCAGAGCTGACAGGAGGCGTAATGCCGAGAGAACTCGCTGCAGAAGAGCCGGGTGTGGCCATTCTTCGATCCTACGAGGAAAAGCCGCTCGAGCCAGGCCAGGTTCGCGTGACCACCCATTACAGTTCGGTGAAACACGGGACGGAGTTTCGGGCGTTTCAGGCGAACTCGGCAGACGCCACGGATCGATTCGATCCTGAATTGAGGATTCACGTCCGCGGTGAAGCCCAGTTGCGATTTCCCAAGACCCTGGGGAATATGTTCGTCGGAGAAGTGTCCGAAGTGGGTGGCGACGTGGATGCCTTTCGTGTTGGGGATAAAGTCTACGGGCACGGCCCGGTTCGTCAGACGCATACGGTTGAGGCGGAGCGGCTGGACCCGGTGCCGGAGGGCGTCGGGTGGGAGGCGATCTGCTATTCGGATCCTGCCCATCCCGCGCTGGGCGGTGTGCGGGATTCCCGGGTGTGCGTGGGGGACCGGGTGACCGTGCACGGTCTGGGGGCCATCGGGCAGATGGCTGTGCAACTGTGCAAACTGCAGGGGGCGCGCCTGGTCGTGGGTGTCGATCCGTTCGAGCACCGAAGAAATGCAGCGGCCCGCCACGGGGCCGACCTGGTGATGGACCCGACGGAAGTCGATGTGGGATACGAAGTCAAGATGATGACGGACAAACTCGGAGTCGACGCAGCGGTTGAGGTCAGCGGGTCGTATCACGGCCTGCGTGACGCCCTGCGATCGGTAAAGTATCTGGGCCGGATTTCGTCGATCGCCTACTACAAGGGACAGGTGGACGGGTTGCTGTCGGGTGAATGGCATCGCAACAGAATTGAGGTGGTGTCGAGCCG
>DJHM01000048.1:0-239 GCA_002433075.1 Latescibacteria bacterium UBA6620 | reverse complement strand
GAGCCGATCCGACAGCGAGCCGAATCCAGACTTCGGTTGGGACCGGGGGAGGATCGCGGAGGAAGCCACGAAACTCCTGCTCGAGGGACGACTGAAAGCGGATGGATTGATAGATCCGGTCGTACCGTTCTCCCAGACGAGCGAGGCGTATATGCACGCGAACGAGGATCCAGGGTCGGGGATCAAGCTGGGGGTAGATCATACTGTGGAGTGGTGAAGCGAAGTGCAAAGTGCAGAAT
>DJHM01000033.1:242305-242729 GCA_002433075.1 Latescibacteria bacterium UBA6620 | reverse complement strand
TGGTACTGGCCCTCGACGGTGTACATCGTTTCTGGCGCCGGGTACGGCCTGTCACTGTCGATCGGCACAAGTGATCCACCACGCCCCGAGTAGCAGCTTCCGCCCTTCACCGCTCGCAGGACGCCTCCTGCGAGGCGATCGAGTTCCGCCTTGGCGAAGGTGTCGCGCAGGATCAGAAACCCGTCATCTGCCCAGGATTGCTTCTGTTCTGCAGTCAGCGATTTTCTCATCAGGTGACCTCACGTAGCGGCTGCCCAACCCCGAAGGGGTTGTGACTCAAAGCCCGGGGTTGGAACAACCCTGGGTAACAACGATGGAGATTTTTTGGAGACTTTGTCCCAGAACGCAGAAAGCCGTCCTTCTGACGGCTCTGCAAGGACAGCAATTACAGCAAGTTAAAGGTGGGCCCACCAGGACTCGAACC
>DJHM01000033.1:162706-241967 GCA_002433075.1 Latescibacteria bacterium UBA6620 | reverse complement strand
TCGATTATGAGTCGACTGCTCTAACCAACTGAGCTATGGGCCCTATGCAGTAGACGTTGGGCAGTGGATAGAAGTCCATCGTTGCCCCCGACTGCGGCTACCTGAATCTACACGCGCGGCCAATCGAGCGAAAGCGAGTTACGGTAACGACCTGGCTAAGCGGTGGCTCTCCGGGCGTTGGCCCCGATCGATCCTGGCGGGGCGTTCCTCAGCAGTTCATCCCGTTCGAGTGCCGCTTCGTTGCAGAGTCGGGCCAGTCTGATCTGCTCCTCATCGGGGAGGTCTCTCGGGATGTCCTGCAGTTTGGCGATTTTCGTATTGAGCCTATTGAGAGTGAACCTGAGGACGTAGTGGTCGATGGGCGCTTCCAGTTGGTCCGGATTGGAAATCCCTGTTTCGAGTGACATCGAGGAGATGATCTGCGCCACGATCGGATGGTTGCAGGAGTCGACCATATGCGCGACGGATGCGCTGAGCCCGGACGATCGCTGATAGGCGATCAGCTTGGCGAGGTACCTGTAGACGCTGTTCGTGAAGTCTTCCGGCTTGATCTCGGCCAGAACGGTGTCGGAAAGGAAGTCGTCAGACATCATCTGAATGAGGAGTTCCCGTTCGGCTCTCGGGCGAGGATCGAATCGTTCGATGGCCGGGACGGGTTGCTCGGGCTCCTTGCGTCGAGCCTGGGACGACTGCCTCTCGGACGCCTTCTTGACCTCCTGAATGACGACGGACTCATCGGTTTCGAGCTTCTGAGCGGCATCCCGAATCAGGAACTGGCGGAGGGCGGTGTCGCTGACGTGACTGATGATTTCGGCGACGCGCCGTGTGGCTCGGGCTCGGCCGTCGGCGGTCGTGAGATCCTCCAACGTAGCTACCCATTGGATCAGGAAGTCCATCGCGGGAAGCGCGTTGTCGATCGTTTCGTGGAAGGCGCTCCGGCCGCGAGTACGTACGAAATCGTCCGGGTCCTCCCCTTCGGGCAGGGAGACGATGCGGACGTCGATGCCGGCCTCTACTAGGGGGGTGACCCCGCGTACCGCCGCCGAGGATCCTGCGGTGTCGCCATCGAAGACGAGTACGGCGTGTTCGGTGAATCGTTTGAGGAGGCGTGCGTGCTGGGGCGTGAGCGCGGTTCCCGAGGTGGCAACGACGTTCTGAAAGCCCTGCTGCACGAGCGCCAGATGGTCCATATACCCTTCGACGACCAGGGCTCGCTTCTCGGTTCGGATGGCGTCGCGCCCTTCCCAAAGCCCGTAGAGGGTGTTGCTCTTGTGGTAGATGGGTGTTTCAGGTGAGTTGAGATACTTGGCTTGCTCGTCCGGATCGAGTGCCCTCGCTCCGAAGGCGATCGTGCGGCCGGTCTGGGCCCGAATCGGCCAAATGACGCGATGGCGGAATCGATCGTAGTAGCCTGACCCGTCTTTGCGCGCTACGACGAGTCCGGCCTTTTCCAGAACCTTGGGATCGTGGCCTCGTTTGGTGGCGACCCGGAGGAAACTGTCCCAGGCATTGGGGGCGTAGCCGAGAGAGAAATGACCGATGCTCTTGTCGGTGACGCTGCGGCCAGCGAGATACTCTCTGGCGAACCCGCCGGAGGCATCCTTGGTCAGGAGGTGATGGTAGTACTTTCTGGCGAGGTCGACGGCGCTGTAGATGGCGTCGAAAGCCTCCTCCTGTGCGGGGTCGCGCCCGGCCTGGGGAATGTCGATGCCGACGAGACCGCCGACCTTCCGGACCGCCTCGACAAAGCTGATGCCTTCAATGTTCTGCAGGAAGGAGTAGACGTTGCCACCCGCATCGCAGACGAAGCACTTGTAGATCTGCTTTTCTTGCGAAACGTTGAAAGACGGGTCGTGGTCGTCGTGGAACGGGCAGAGGCCGACGTAGTTGCGTCCGCGCTGGGTGAGCTGAACGTGTTCTGAAACGACGTCGACAATGTCGACCGCCTCGCGGATGCGATCGATCGTCTCTTCGGGAATGCGGGGCAACGCGGAGGGCCATTTCTGGGGGAGAAATGGTTAGGACAAACTATGAAATCAGGAAATCCAGCAATTCCTGAAGGAAGGTAGCGATTTCGTGGCCCGCTTGCCAGTCGATCTCGTCTATTCCTGAATACGGTAATTCCCTACTGATCCACTGGCTCGGCCTGCCAGTTCCCGTCCGACCGGATGAGTTCGATCAGTTCTTCAAGCGCATCGTCCGTCGGGATGCCCCGTTTCACGATCTCCTGGCCCCGGTAAAGCGTAATCTGTCCCGGCCCGGATCCCACGTAGCCGTAGTCGGCATCGGCCATTTCTCCCGGCCCGTTCACGATGCAACCCATAATCCCGATCTTGACGCCCTTGAGGTGACTCGTTCGCTCCCGGATCATCGCCGTGGTTTCTACGAGGCCGAACAGGGTTCGGCCGCACGACGGGCAGGAAATGTATTCGGTCTTGGAGATGCGGGTACGGGTCGCCTGGAGGACGCCGAAGGCCGTTCGGTTGATCAGGTCAGAGGACGCGGACGGCGACTCTATCCAGATGCCGTCACCTAGGCCGTCGGTAAGGAGGCCGCCGATGTCCGTTGCCGCGTCGAGCATCAACTGGTCCTCGTCGCCCGAGGCATAGGTCCGCCGAACGATGACCGGAATTTCAGCTTCGGCCTGAGTGAGGGCTGCGAAAGCCCGCCGAAGCTGCGGCATCGCGTGAGTGTTGTGGGTGACCAGAACAAGAACGGCTTCGGGATCTTGTGAGAGCGACTTTACAGTTGAGTGGTCGATGGCGGCTGCGTCTGCCTCGATGAAATGTACGCCGTCGACTGCAGGGCCGTCCTGCAGGAACGTCTCCAGGGATTGCATAGGGTAGGCGTTGGTTCGATCGGTGAGACGTGACCACGTGGGCGCATTCAGAATCCGCCCAAGAGTACCAGGCAGGCTGAAATCGATGTCGTCGTCGCCGAGAAAGACGTAGTCGACGGCCATATCGCCGATGTTCCATTTGTCCAGACCCGGGTCGTAGTCGTAACCGAGTGGAGAGAGGGCCCTCGGCCCGCCACTGGCGTCGAATGCCGCGACCACAACGGGAACGGCGTCGCCGCCGACTCGATCCACCAGGCGCGAAGCCCGGCGCGAGTGGACGAACGGGTCGACAGGGCTTGTGTCCAGCGGTTGGATGGGTGCGTGATCTTCGCGGTGCATGTAACGATCCAGAAGCCGAATGCAGACAGGGACTTCCGCCTCCGGCTCTTCTGTCAGGGAGACGCGGATCGTATCGCCCAGACCGTCTTCCAGCAAAGTCCCGATCCCCACGGCCGACTTGATCCGACCGTCTTCTCCGTCGCCGGCTTCGGTGACACCGAGGTGGAGGGGGTAGTCCATCTGCTCGTTCTGCATCCTATTCACGAGCAGTCGGTAGGCCTGAATCATCACCTGTGGGTTGCTGGCCTTCATCGAAAAGACGATGTGGTGGTAATCGAGATCCCTGCAGATCCGGGTGAATTCCAGGGCCGATTCGACCATCCCGAGCGGGGTGTCCCCGTACCGGTTCATAATCCGGTCTGACAGGGACCCGTGATTCGTGCCGATTCGCATCGCCGTGCCGTGGGTTTTGCAGATTTCCACCAGGGGGCTGAACCGCTCCCGGATACGATCCAGCTCGGCTTCGTATTCCGAGTCCGTATACTCTCGGACATCGAATTTCTTTCGGTCGGCGTAGTTCCCGGGGTTGACGCGGACTTTTTCGACGATTCTTGCGGCGATCTCGGCGGCGTTGGGGGTGAAATGAATGTCGGCGACAAGGGGGGTGGTGTAGCCCCTCTTGCGTAGTTCGTTCTTGATCGGTTCTAGGTTGCGGGCTTCGTTTTGACTGGGAGCGGTTATCCGTACGTAGTCGGCTCCAGCTTCGATGATGCGGATGGATTGGTCGACCGTGGCAGCAGTGTCCATAGTGTCGGTGGTCGTCATCGACTGGACACGAATCGGGTGCTGCCCACCCAAAGGTACGCCACCGATGTCGACGACCCGGGTGGGCAGACGCCGATATTCGGTCAAGGACTCGCAGTACTGGGGTTGGGTAAGTTCATCGATGAGCATCAGTCCACCTCGAGTTCCACCACCGTGACGCCGCTGCCACCTTCGTTGTGGTGCCCGAGTCGCTGACTCCTGACCCGGGGATCGTTGCGCAGGTAGTCTCCGATTTTCTTCCTGAGCGCCCCAGTGCCTTTTCCGTGAATGATGGCGGCTCGCTCCATTCCGGCGAGCTGGAGGTCGTCGATGTATCGATCGACGACATCGGCGGCCTCGTCGAAGGTTAAGCCGCGAAGATCGATGTCGAGGCCCACCTCGGTCTTCTCCGAGCGGGTTACGGCCTCGCGACCCTCGGGTTTGGGCTCTGCCGGCTTCTGCATCAATTCGATTTCGCGGGGCGATACCTCGACCTTGAGCGCTCCCACCTCGACCATCAGGCGCGGGCCTTCCGTGATCACGGTACCGGTCTGATTCAGCCGCGGAATAAAAACGACATCACCTGTCGAAGCGTGTACGATCGGTCGCTGGGGGCTGTCCTCCCGAAGCCGCTCGTCCAGCTGTTTCCGTGCGGCTCCGACAGCCGCGTGAGCTTCGCGGATGGTCTTCTTCTGTGCGCCCGAATTCCTGATGTCTTCGACGGTGCGCTCGATCAGGGCGTTCGCGTCGCTCAGGATCCGCCGGGCTTCTTCCTCCGCGTTTTTCCGAAGATCTCGCTCGCGCCGGCTGACCTGTTCGAGTCTGTCCTCGAAATCCGCCCGGGTCTCCGCGATTTCCCGGCGCTCGACTTTGACGGCGTTGATCTGCTCCTGGTAAACGCGGTGCGTGTTGTCGAGCTTCTGAATCAGGGCTTCCACTTTCCCGATATCTTCGCCGGCCAACTTCTCGGCTTCATCGACGATCGCGTCGGGAAGCCCGAAACGACGGGCGATCTCGAAGGCATAGCTGCTGCCGGGCACCTGGAGTCTCAGGACAAAGGAGGGTTGAAGCGTCTCGGCGTCGAATGCCATCGAGCCGTTTCCGATTCCCTCGGTCTCGTGGGCGAAGGCTTTGAGCGCCCCGTGGTGGGTCGTGGCGATGGTTCTTGCGCCACGTCCAGTCAGCTCGGCCAGGAGGGCGACCGCCAGCGCGGAGCCCTGATCGGGATCGGTGCTCGATCCGATTTCGTCGAGGAGCACGAGTGACCGGCCATCGGCTTCGCGGGCGATGCGAGAAAGATTTGCGACGTGGGAGGAAAAAGTACTGAGGTCGTTCTCGATCGACTGAGCGTCTCCGATATCGGCGAAAATCCCGGAGAGACGGGGGACTTCCGATCGGGGTTGCGCGGGTATGGGAAGCCCCGCGTGTGCCATCATCGCGAGCAGTCCCACGGTTTTGAGGGCGACGGTTTTTCCACCCGCGTTCGGTCCAGTGAGAATCAGGGTCCAAAAAGCTTCGGTGCCAAGCCGAAGGTCTAGCGGGACGACGGCCTCCTGGTCTTCCGTTTGCCGCATTCGCTGGTCGAGGATCGGATGGCGAGCCCCGTTCAGCCGAAACAGACCGTCGTCGTTGAACAACGGCTCCGATGCGTCGATGTCACGGGCGTAGCCGGCCTGTGCGTAGATCGCGTCGAACCTGCCCAGAAGAGTAAGGTTGGCGGTGATGTCATCACGGACCTTGGCAATCGCTTCAACCAGCTGACGAAGGATGCGGAGGACTTCCTGGCGTTCTGCAAGCTCGAGCTGGCGAAGTGCGTTGCTGCTCTCGACGGAGGCCATCGGCTCGATGAACACGGTTTGGCCGGTTGCCGATTGGTCGTGGACTACGCCCTCTACCCGGTTTTTCTGACTTTCGCGTACGGGGATCACGTATCGACCGTCACGAATCGTAAGAAGGCGATCCTGAATGACTGTATCGGGGAGTCGACGGAGAACCCCCTCCGCCTGCTCTCGGATTGCGTCCCTGGCCTGCTCGATCCGGCGCCTGAGTTTCCGGAGCTCGGGGCTTGCGTTGTCCCGGACCGTTTCCGTGGCGGGGTCAAGGATGCGGCTCAGTTCCTCCGATAAATCGGGTTGCGGCGAAAGCTGGCCAGTGAGGTCGTGGAGACGCGGGTATTTGGCCTTCCGTTTGGCGACGTAGGACCGGACCCGTTCGGTGGCGAGCAGGACCTCGTTGACGTCGAGCAACTCTCTGATGTCGAGTAGGGTGCCGGGTGTGGATGTCGAGCGCAGGGCCGAGCGGACGTCGGGAATGTGGAAGGCGGTGAGTGGATCGTCGAATGCGATGAGGTCCATCGTTTCGAGGATGGGGCGCAGGCGACGTTCGATTTGAACCGTATTGTCGACCGGTCGAAGATCGGATACGATTTCTTTCCCCAGCGATGATCCGGCGCGCTGAACGATGCTGTCGACGACCTTGTTGAACTCGAGCGTGAGGGCGGTGTCCGCACCGACGTTCATTTTCCGGCTTCCAGCTGTTTCTTCGATTCGTTCACGATCTCGCCGATCTTCTGCGTGAACTTGCCCGTGCCTTCCTGGAGGGTTTCGATCACAGGAGGTCTTTCTCCGGGTAGCTGGATGTCGGCGTCGCTCAGGAACGCCTCGACCCCAGGCGCCGCGATGCGAATCTGGTCGATCAGATAAAGGGATGTCTTTTGAACCGGCCGTGCTAGGGAGGAACCTTCGATCGTATCAGGAATCAGGCTGTGGAGAGGTTCGTTCTGGATCAGAATCAGGATCAGGCCGAAGACGAGCGTGGCCTTGAGGGCTCCCAGGAGCGCTCCGAAGAGGGTGTCGACGATGCCGAGAGGTGTGGTCTGCAGGAAGGCCTGGCCGATACGGCCGATAAAGTAGAACGTGAGCAACACGAGGGTGAAAACGATGGCAATGCCAGCGATCGCCCCGAGTGTTCCGTCGTCGAGTAGTGCGCCCGCCGAACTGCCGTAGTAAAACGCGCCGAAGTAGGCGAAGAGGAGGCCGGCCAATCCGACCACGCTACGCATCAGACCGGTCTGCCAGCCACGGAAGGCTGCCCAGGCCAGTCCGATGACGAGTAAAGCGTCGAGTAGGTTTGCGTCCACAGCCAGAATATACCCCATTCGGAAGGGTGAGGTTTGGCGCAAAACAAAACCGCACCAACCGAAAGTTGGTGCGGCCCATCGATTCTACCGGCCCGGCTAGTAGCGGCTCGAGTCCAGCTTCATTCGTTTGCGCTTGGCAGCGTTCAGCTTTCGCTTTCGCCGCTCGCTGGGTTTCTCGAAATGCTGGTGCTTCTTCATATCGGAAATGATGCCCGCCTTCTCGCAGGTCTTCTTGAACCGCTTGAGCGCTCGCTCGAAAGGTTCGTCGTCTCTTACGAGGACACCTGGCATAACCGGGTATCCCTCCTTTCCACTGGGATTTTCCTGCCAGCAGTGGAATCTTCTGACAGGGAAGTGCTTCTTTCTTAGAATTCCTTGAGGTGCAGTTCGTCCACCATAATAAGCAAGGTTTTCACATAAGACACATAAATATAAATGAATGTGTCGGGATGTGCAAACGAATATTCAGGGATGGAAAACAATACATAACATGCGTATTATCAATCTCTTGTACTATAATAGCTGAAAGGCAGCGCGGGGCTTTTCTCTCAGATTCGAGTATTGGGCTCAGGGCGGATCAGGCCCCTGAAATTCAGCAACTACACTTAATTTGACATCCATTTACAAGAAGATTTGCTTATCTATTGGCTTGGGTGCCCTCGTTTTCCTGGCCTTTTCGGTCTATCTTGCTGTCGACCCCCTCGCTCGTGCTTTCCACGGGTTCGACTGGTGGGCGGTTGCAGCTGCCCTGCTCCTCGCGCTGGTGAATTACGGCATTCGGTTCTGGCGTTGGGACTACTATCTGGACCTGCTGTCGATTCAGATGGAACGGTCAGAGAGCCTGCGCGTTTTTCTTTCTGGGCTCGTTCTGTCTGTAACACCCGGCAAGGCAGGGGAACTGATGAAGGCGGTACTGGTGAGGCAGGCTGTCGGTACGCCAGTGGGCGTTACTTCAGCCGCAGTTTTCGCCGAACGACTGACCGACTTCGTGGCGCTGACCCTGTTGAGCCTTGTCGGCATCCTCTCTTTCAGGCAGGGAGTACTGACCCTGACTGTGGCCCTCGTGGGGTCCTTCGCCCTGCTCCTCCTGGTGTTCTGGCCGGGGGCCTTGCGCTGGAGCCTCGAGCTCGTGGGGCGACTCCCCGGCATCGGTCGGCTTGCGATCCCCCTTTCCCCGGCCTATGAGGGTGCTCGACGTTTACTTTCCACCAGAGCCTTCATCCGGGGCCTGTGCCTGGCCTTGGTGGCCTGGTTCGCGGAGTGCTTGGCTTTCCAAATCGTTTTGCTCGGGTTCGACCAGGACATCGGCACTGTCGCGAGCACCTTCATTTACGCGTTTGCGACGATCTTCGGGGCTCTGACTTTTATTCCAGGCGGACTGGGTACGACGGAAGGAAGTATGGCCGCACTACTCGGCGTCCACGGGGTCGGTCTGGAGCTGGCAGTTGCGGCGACCTTCGTCATCCGGGTATGTACTCTGTGGTTTGCCGTACTGATCGGGGGCGTCGTGTTGTTGCGGTCTGGGTTCACGACCACAGCAGGTGACGCATCCGAGTCAACGCCCACAACGTGAGTGATCTTTATGGCTGAACCTGGCGCATCTCCAATCTCCCGGAACACATCGCGACGCCGGACGGTCGATCTCTGGTCCGTGGTCGTTTCGAACAGTCGCCGATTCGGTGCGTATTTCTTCCTGTCGGCAGTCGTTCTCATCCTCGCTTTCCTCGTTTATACACAGGTCTTCGTCGTCCGACCGGCGCGCCAGGTTGCGCGACAGATGATCGAGTTCTACGCCTTCAGTTACAAACTGGCGACGCAGGACACGATCGTCGTGGCCGAGTCAGGCGGCGACCTCACGACGATCTTCGAAATGATCAAGGACAGCGAGTTTCCAGTCGTGATCACGGACACCGACGGGATCCCTCAGTACTGGAAGGGAATCTCCGTGTCTCCGGACAATCCGTCGGAGGAGACGATTCAGCGGGTTCGGTCGACGGTCAGCCGTCTGGACCAGCAGAATCCGCCCCTCCGAATGACGATTCCCTACATTGGCGACCGGATTCTTCATTACGGTGATTCTTCCCTGGTCAGTCGACTCTATTGGTTGCCCTGGCTGGCGTTGGCGGCTACGGGTCTCTTTATCGGGGTCGGGTATGCGGGCTTCCGACACATTAAAAACAGCGAGCAGCGGGCCTTGTGGGTGGGCATGGCGCGCGAAACTGCCCACCAGCTGGGAACACCCCTGTCATCACTCTCCGGTTGGACCGAATTATTGAAGGACCAGATTCAGACGACTGAGGAGGAGGGCAATCAGAAGCTCGTGGATCGGCTGGAGCAGATCACCGTCGAAATGGAACAGGACACCAGCCGCCTGAACAAGATCGCCTCCCGATTCAGCCAGATCGGATCGATCCCCGAATTGCGAATGGGGAAGGTGGGGGACGTGGTGATGGAAACGGCCACATACCTGAAGCGCAGGCTGCCGAGCGAGGTGTCGTTCGAGTATCTTCCTGGCCCCACGCCCCCAGTCCCGATGAACAGGGAGTTGTTGGGGTGGGCGCTCGAAAACCTGTTCAAGAACGCGGCCGACGCGATCGAAGGCCGGTCCGGCGGCCGTATCGAGGTGACGACAAAGGTTCGTGAAGAAGGCGAGTGGGTCGATATGTCCATCCGGGACAACGGAAAGGGGATCGCCCCCAACGCACTGAAACAGGTCTTCATTCCCGGCTACAGCACGAAGAAGCGTGGCTGGGGACTGGGGCTGGCATTCGTAAAGCGGATTGTCGAGGATTACCACAACGGTCGAATCTCGATCCAGGAGAGTGCGCCAGGGAAAGGCACCACCTTCTTGATCTGTCTTCCGACCCCGAAGCACTCGAAGGCCGAACCCTAATGACTTTCGAAGGACACTCAGGATGACCACAGCCGTTGAAACCGATGCCAAGAGAATTCTGTGGGCCGACGACGAGATCGATCTGCTGCGTCCACACATCATCTTTCTCAAGGAACGTGGCTACGACGTCGAGCCCGTGACGAACGGGGACGATGCGATCTCTCACGTACAGAAACAAGGCGCAGACGTCGTGCTGCTCGATGAAATGATGCCCGGGAGGGATGGACTTTCAACCTTGGCCGCGATCAAGGACATCAATCCGCACATTCCCGTCATTATGATTACGAAGAACGAGGAAGAGCGGCTGATGGAACAGGCCCTGGGTCAGCGGATCGATGACTATCTGACCAAACCTGTGAACCCGAGTCAGATTCTGATGGCGTGCAAGAAGCTGCTCGACGCTCGACAGATCATGAAGGATCGGATGGGTCAGGATTTCGTCGGGGCGGCCACCCGTGTTCGGGAGCAGGTGCGCGAAGCGACGTCGTGGCAGGACTGGATCGATATTCACGTGAAATGCTCCGAGTGGGATCTCGAACTCGATCGTTTCTTCGACCCGGGTCTGCTGAAAATGCAGGAAGATCTGCGTCATACGTGCAATCACGAGTTCGGCCGATTCGTTGAAGCGCACTTCGGTCGCTGGATCCAGGACGAGGAGGACTCGCCCCTCCTGTCCGTCGACATCGTGTCGGAATTCGTGGCACCCCGGCTGCTGGAAGGGCGGCAGGTCTTCTTCATCGTCCTCGACTGCCTGCGGCTCGATCACTATATGGCGATCCTGCCGATGCTGAATGAGTTGTTCCACGTTGAACAGCACTACCACTATTCGATTCTGCCGACAGCTACGCCCTATTCGCGAAACGCGATCTTCGGTGGGTTGTTCCCGTGCGACATCGCCAAGCTCTACCCGGATGAGTGGAAATCCCCCCGCGATGACGATCAGAGCCGAAATCGACACGAACATCAGCTGCTGGACCGGCAACTCGAGGAAATCGATCCGACCCTGAAGCTGGAGACCCGCTACGTGAAAGTCCTCGATATTGCCGAGGGCAATCACATGGTGAAGAAGGTCCATTCGTACCGGGCCTTCCCGCTGATGTCGGTTGTCTACAACTTCCTGGATATGTTGACGCACGGCCGTTCGGAATCGGAGTTGCTGCAAGAGATGGCACCCAACGAGCCCGCCTTCCGCTCGTTGATGCGATCGTGGTTTGCGCATTCGTCGCTGTTCGAGATGTTGCGGCGTCTGGCCGCCACGGATTCGGTCGTGGTGCTCACGACCGACCACGGTTGTGTAATGAGCAACAAGGCAACGATGGTACGTGGGAACCGGGACACGTCGACCAGTTTGCGGTATAAATTTGGCAAGAGTCTGAAGTGCGATCTGAAGGATGCAGTCTTTCTGAAGGATCCCGATACCTATGGGCTTCCGAGCGTCGGTGTGGGAACGAACTTCATCTTCGCGAAAGAGGACCACTACTTCGTCTACCCGACACGCTTCCACGAGTATCAGCGTCAATACGCGAACAGCTTCCAGCACGGCGGGATCTCGCTCGAGGAAATGATTCTGCCGGTGGCCGTGATGCAGGGTCGGTGACGCGACACGGAGGTGAGCGTGGCTGGTGAAGGACACATCGAGTCGATCGTGACGAGGTCGGCAGAAGAGACACAGCGCTTCGGGGCGTCACTCGCCGATCGTCTGGGCCCAGGGGACTGTGTAGGCCTGGACGGTGACCTGGGGGCGGGGAAGACGTGTCTGATTCAAGGTGTGTGCAGTGGCTTCGGGGTGGAGGGGCCGGTCACGAGTCCTACCTTCGTCCTCATCAACGAGTATGAAGGTCGAAGGGACGAGAGGCCGCTGTCGATCTTTCACTTCGATCTGTACCGTCTGGCCGGCGGCGAGGATCTGATCGATCTGGGATGCGACGACTACTTTTACGGTGACGGGGTATGTCTGGTCGAGTGGGCGGCCCGCGCTGAAGAAGAACTCCCGGCCGGCACGCTACGGATCCAGATCGAGGCGGTGGACGAAGCGACGAGACGACTTCTCCTGACGGGAGGAAGAACGTGAGCCTGCTTCGCAGGGCCGCAAAGGCGGTGATGTGGAGCGGGCTTTTTCTTTTGGGGTTTTCACAACCGGCGTCGTCCCAGGGAGGGCATCAGCCGAGGTGGCTGATCGAGGCACCGACGGCGGGGATGCTGCCGAATCGGACGCTCGGACTGGACGTGCGATTCTATGGCGGAGACGGGATGTTGGCGGAGTTAGCCGCCTCCGTATGGGGCCGGGTTCTCGTGGGAACCTCGTTCGGTGGACAGGGGGTACTGGGTCGCGGCGATACCGCGTGGAATCCGAGTCCTGGGGTCAGCCTTCGGGTACGAGTACTAGACGAGACCGAGGGGCGTCCCGCGTTAGCAGCCGGTTTTCGTTCTCAGGGGTTCGGGCGGTACGACGACGGGGTGGATCGTTACGAGACGAAGTCGCTTGGCGTCTACGGAGCTTTCAGCAAGAATTATCGGCATCCTCTCGGGCAGGGAGGGTTGCACTTCGGACTCAACTGCAGTCTGGAGGACGGCGATGGGGATGGCGGCCTGACTTTCTATCTGGGTGTGGAGACGGACCTGGGCCGACGGGGTTGGCTGGCGCTGGAACATCATTTCGCCCGAAATGACGGGGCAGTCGCTTCGGGACGAGGATATCTCAACGCGGCGATACGATGGACCGTGGGGGGGCGTCTGGGTCTGGAGCTCGACCTCAGGAACCTTCTGGAAAATGCAGGAGCGACAGGACCGGACAGGGAGGTGCGGGTGGTTTACGTAGCTCCAATGTAAGCGGACGAAAGGCGTCCGCTATTCGTCTGCCCTTCGGATCTCGCGCGGGTGAACGAAAATTGTTTTCTCATTTCGTATGGTCACCAGGCCCGGGGGAGCGCCCCTGGGTTTTTGCACGTACCGGGCTTCCGTGTAGTTGACGGGGACCGTACGGGCGCCCCGGGCCTTGCTCCAGTAGGCGGCCAGAGCGGCGGCCTCCTCGAGACAAGCGGGTGTGGGTTCGGACTTCGGTGTTTTCCGTCTCAGGACGACGTGGGATCCGGGGCAACCCTGGGCGTGCATCCAGATGTCGTTTTTCGGGACGACGCGACTGATCCGGTCATTCTCGGAGTCGTTGCGACCCACCCAGACCTCCCACCCATCAGTCGTCAGATAGCGACGGGGGTGAATGGCTCCGGGCTCTCGTTTACGACCCTGAGCCGGTCGCTTCTTTGGGGGCCGCAACAGTCCATCGTCGATCAACCGGCTGCGGAAGCTCTCGAGCTGGTCTTCGGATTCGATGCCGGCGAGATTTTCGAGCCGTTCTTCGAGGTCCTTGAGTTCGGCCTGGCTCTTCTCGAGCCTCCGTTCCAGGATGGGAAGGGACTTTGCGAGTTTCCTGCTTCGGCGGATGTAGCCCTGTCCGTTGTCGACCGGGGAACGTTTCGGATCGAGCTCGATCTCTACATCCGGTTCTCCGTTGGCGAAGAGGTCCTTCAGGACGACCGAGGTCGTGTTCGGCGAGACGGAGTCGAGCTGGGCGAGGATGAGACTGCCTGCGCGCTCGAGATGGTGAGCGTTTCGGGCGGCTTCGATGTCGTTCTCGATCTTTTCGCATCGCGAACGAATCGACTTCAGACGACGCCATAGAAGACGTCGAAGGTCTTTGGCCTTCCCCTTCGATGTCGATTTCTGCTGTTCTCCCTGCGCTGCCGCTTCGATGGCGGCGCTGATGGTCCGGCACGCTGTCCACTCGGAAGTGTCGCGGTGAGTTAAATGGAAGGGCGTGACCGGTTTGCCCCCACGCTCGCCCGTGAGGACGTAGGCTTCGGAAGCGAACGGCGGAGTCGCGTAGAATTCCCGGAGGGTAGCCAGGACGTGTTCGGGAGCTTCGGTGTCGGCGCGATACAGAAGCTCCTGAGCGGTGAGCGGGTCCATTCCGGCAACCGTCTCGATCAGGGCACCGACTCTGGTGTCGTTCCGTTCGAACGCTGCCGCCAGTGCGTTTGCCTCGAGGTCGGTGGGGTGGGCGAGGTCTCTAGGAGGGGGTGGTGAATATGTGCCTCCGGGCAGGATTCGCCGACCTTCGCCCTTGAGGTGTCGCAAAGCATCCAGTACGCGATCGGTATCCGGGTTCAGGACGATCAGGTTGGCCGCCCTGCCGATGAGCTCGGCAATCAGGTGGGTGTTGAAGGTGTCGCCGAGCCGGTCACGTCGTTCAAACCGTAAGGTGAGGATGCGCTCGCCGGTCGTCTGCTCTACACTCCTGAGAACGGCGCCTTCGAGGTGCCGATCGAGCCAGGAGGGTCTGTTGGGCCCGGCCGGAGGAAGGTCGGGCACGAGACACGCACGGCCCTGCGTACGGGAAGCCGAGAAAAGGAGATGTGATCGTTCTTCGATGCCTCGATCGAACGCGAGCACGAGGCTGTTGGAGGGGGTGAGGATGGCACGCTCGACGCGGCTCCCGACGAGCCCTTGCAGGTCATCGGTCAGGCGTCGGATCGTGAAGTAACTGAGGTTCACGTTCCGCCGCGGCCGCCCCCCACGAGGTCGTCGAGGACGAGATACTGTTGTTCGAGCAGAATGTTGTTGTCCCGGAGTCTTTCAGCGAGGATATGGGTTGTGTTGCGGTAGATGCGATACCCCATGTCGGGGTCCTGGAGGATCAGCCCGAACAGGGCCTCCTTACCCAGGCAAAGGGTCTGAGAGTCCCTTAGAGCCAGCACCCCTGCGGCTCTGGGAAGGTCGGTGAGCACGCCCATTTCACCGACAACACCCATTTTCCCGATGGTGGCGATTTCGCCACCTGTGGGAGTCTGGACCTGAAGCATCCCGGAAAGCAGGATGAAGATGTTCCGGCTGTCCGCGCCCTCCTGGAAGAGGAGATCGCCCTCGGAGAAGGATTCTTCGGTACAGAGGGCGAGCACCTTCAGGATCTGTTCTTCGCTGAACCCTTTGAGGATGGGGATGCGTCGAATGATGTCGGCTTGTTGATTCTTGTCCATTGCGTGGCTCTCCGTCTTTTCCTTTTTTGCGCCCAAGGGCGGCTTGACAGCGGCCGTGTGTCCGGGTATCGTTATCGGTGGTGGTCCCCGGTGTTACACAACCTGTTGTATTACACTGATTTAGGAGTTCGTATGTCTGAGCAGCGCCCGGTCAATCCGGCGGACCTCCAGAAGGACCTCAAGGAATTTATAGAAAATAAGTACGGCGCGCAGGTCGTCTTCCCCGATGTGCAGGTGGATGGTACGAAAACGGGCGAGGAAGCGGAACTTACACCGGTCGACGATCACATCGAATTCGACCTCAAACCGGAAGAACTGGAAGCCCACCTGAACGAGTATGTCGTTCAGCAGGATGAGGCCAAGGCGATTCTGGCGACCAAGATCTGCACGCACTACAACCGTATGAAGTTAGATCGGGAAGACGAATCGTTCAAGGGGGGATTCGTCGGGAACATCAAGAACAACATTATGCTGATCGGCCCGACCGGTGTGGGGAAGACGTATCTCGTGAAGCTGATCGCCGATCGGATCGGCGTGCCGTTTGTGAAGGGGGATGCGACGAAGTTCAGCGAGACGGGCTATGTCGGAGGGGACGTCGAGGACCTGGTCCGCGATCTGGTGAGAGAGGCGGACGGCAGCATCGAAAAGGCCCAGTATGGGATTATTTACATCGACGAGATCGACAAGATCGCGTCGTCACGGAATACGGCGGGTCCAGACGTTTCGCACACAGGTGTCCAGCGAAATCTGCTCAAGATGATGGAAGAGACGGATGTCGATCTGAAGTCTCCGAACGACCTGGCTTCGCAGATGGAATCGATGATGCAGTTTCAGCGCAGCGGTAAGGTCGAACGGAAAAAGGTGAACACCCGGAATATTCTGTTCATCGTAAGCGGCGCCTTCAGCGGGCTTGAGGAGATCGTCCAGCGCAGGCTGAACCAGACGCGGGTCGGATTCCGTGCGGACGAGGATCGAACTGAGAACGAAGCCGACCACCTGGCGGCATTACGATCCGAAGATTTGATCGAGTTCGGTTTCGAGTCGGAATTCGTCGGTCGACTTCCGGTTGTAGCCAGCCTGGCTGCGCTGACGGTAGAAGATCTAGATGCCATTCTGAAGAATCCGAACTGCTCCGTCACGGTTGGAAAGAAGCGTGACTTCAAAGCTTATGGCATCGACCTTTCGTTCGAGGACGATGCTTTGCGCCTGATGGCCGAGCGGGCCGTCGAAGAGCAGACCGGGGCTCGGAGTCTTGTCGGTGTGGCCGAAAGGGTGCTGCTCCAGTTCGAGAAGCGGCTTCCTTCTACTGACGTTCGGTCCCTCACGGTGACGCGTGATCTGGTCGAGGATCCGGTCGGCTGTCTGGGGCGACTTCTTGAGTCCCACGAGGTGAAGGACTTCGTCGCTCGTTTCGAAGAGGCCTATGGCATCGTGCTGGCGTTCGACGGGGGAGCGCTCGCGTTGCTTGCGGAGAAGGCGAGTAAGGAGGGGGTTTCGGTGGACGCGATGGCTTCCGCGATGTTCGACGACTACGGCCACGGTCTGAAACTACTCGGGCACGGTCGGTTCACCATCGAAGCGTCCGCCGTCGAGGCTCCCAAGGCGTACCTTGACGACCTTGTAAAGACGTTCTACAACAAGAGCTGATCAGTCGTTGACTTCGAGGGTGCTTCTGACGGCCCCATCGTGGTCGCGCAGCAACTTGCGGGCGGTCTCTGCGGAGACTGCCCGCTTTTGCATGACGATCGCGGTCTTGAGTTCGCCGTCCGCTCGATCGAGTACGGCATCCGCATCTGTGGGTGCGATACCGGCAATGTCACACAGGATGCGTCGCGATCGGTCGCGAAGCTTGTCACACGAAGGTGTGAGATCGACCATCAGATTTTCGTAGACCTTCCCCAGCCGCACCATACTCGCCGTTGTCAGTGTGTTGAGGACGAGCTTGGTCGCGGTGCCCGCTTTCAGACGTGTTGAACCCGTGATCGCTTCGGGCCCGACATCGGGGGCAATGACCACGTCGACATCCAGGCTGGATGCGGCCTGAGGATTACAGGTCAGAAAGATGGTCCCGGCGCCCAGGTCTCTCGCGTGGACCAGAGCGGCAGTGACATACGGGGTAACGCCGCTGGCCGCGATTCCGACGACCGTGTCGATGGCGGTCAAGCCCACTCGGTCGAGTTTGGACGATCCGTTCCGTTCATCCTCAGCCCCTTCCTTGGACCTGACGAGGGCCTCGTCCCCCCCCGCGATCAGACCTTGCACGAGCGACGGGTCGGTGCCGAAGGTGGGGGGACACTCGGCGGCATCGAGGACGCCAAGACGTCCGCTCGTCCCCGCCCCGACGTAGAAGAGTCGTCCGCCCTTGCGGAATCGATCAACGATCAGATCGACGGCCTGAGCGACGTGCTTTGCGACCCGACTCACGGCTTCCGGTACGCGCCGGTCCTCCTCGTTTATCAGGTGGACGATTTCGTCAGTGGTCGCCGTGTCGATTTTCCGAGTACGCGGGTTTCGCTGTTCCGTCGTGAGCTTCGCCCAGTGGGAGGAATCAGTCGGCGGAGTCACGTCCGATCTCCTTGTGCAGGGATTCGAGGGCGTCGCCCAGGTCCTTTACTCGGTCCCCGTAGGCTGCGAAGTTACCCTCACGCAATTTACTCATCGCTTCGCGGTAGGCTTCCATCGCTAACGCGGACAGGGACCGGAGGTCGACCACTTTTTCTTTTTCCGGGGGAAGAGAGACCGGGGCAGCGCCGTCGAGAGCCTCGGCCAGGGCATCGGCCAGGTTTTCGGCCATCGCGACCTTTTCTCCGTTGACCGCAAGTACTCGCTTGAGCTCGGGCATTCCGCTCTGAGTGGCCTGGAGGTAGAGAGGCTCGACGTAGACAAACGACCGTCCGATCGGGACGACCAGCAGATTTCCACGAATGACGTCGGACCCACGTTGACTCCACAGGGTGATCTCTCGCGAGACGTCGGTGTCCTGGTCGATCCGTCGCTCGATGAGCATCGGGCCGTAAATGAGCTTCTCTTTCGGCATCTTGTACACGATCAACCGTCCGTATTCGGGGCCGTCGATACGGGCGAGCAGCCACGCGATCATATTGTCCTTGCCACGCGGAGTCACGGGTTGCATCAGGACGAATTCTTCGGATTCGCTGTCGGGGAGACGGATGACGATGTAGTAGGGCGTCACTTCGCGGGTGCGCTCGCCGATGCCGTAAACCTCGGTCGCCGGTTCCCAGACGTCTTCGCGATTGTAAAAGACCTGCGGGGACGTCATATGGTAGGAGTTGTAGAGTTCGGCCTGGGCACGGAACAGGTCCGAGGGGTATCGCACGTGAGCACGTAACGTCTCCGGCATCTCGTCGGCGTCTTTGAAGAGTTCGGGGAACAGCGACAGGTAGGTCTGGATGATCGGATCCTGTTCGTCCCACACGTAGAGATGAACGGTTCCGTCGTAAGCGTCCATGACCACCTTGACGGTGTTTCGAATGTAGTTGAGCTCTCGCACGTAGGGACGCCCGTATGGCTCCGCGTAGGGATACATATTTGAAATGGTGTAGGCGTCCTGCATCCAGTATAGCCTGCCGTCCGCCACCACGAGGTAGGGATCGGAGTCGAACTGGAGGAAGGGCGCAAGCTTCGAGAATCGTCGGGGCTCGGTCTCGCCGAAGCGAACTCCGATATGACGGTCGAAGAGAATGCGGCTGTCTTCCGTCAGGTCGTTGGTGACGAGCAGCAAGGGGTCTGCAAATCGTAACGCGAAGGCCAGGCGCTTGAGAAAGCCGACGATCCGAACGCCCCCCCGGCCTTCGTAGGTGGTGTAGACGTTGGCGTCTCCCCGGGGGTAGTCGAATTCCTGGGTTTTGCTTCCGACGATGACATAGTCACGCATGTCCTCGCCGTAGTAGATCTCCGGTCGGCTGATGTCGAAGTGAGGCGAGACGGGCGGGATGTCTTTGATGAAGAAGCTTGGGAGCCCGTCGCTGGCGATCTCGTTGGCTGGACTCATCACGACGCCGTAGCCGTGCGTGTATACGAGGTGTCTGTTGACCCAGGTTTCGCCCTGCAGGGCGAGCTGTTCGACGGAGAACTCGCGTGCGGCGAGCATGACCTGTCGATACTCGTCGTCGATGGCGTACCGATCCACGTCGACGCCGGGGAAGTTGTAGTAGGATCTGATCTCCTGCAATTGACCGTAGGTGTCCATCAGGGGTCTTCGATCCCAAAGCGGGATGGAGTTGACGGTCGCCTCGTTTTCGGCCAGATCGCGCTCCTGAATGCCGTCGGTCGCGGGGAAGTCGTGCTCTTTGATCCGGTCCAGTCCATACGCCATCCGGGTGTAGCGAATGCAATTTTCGATGTAGGGCGTCTCCAGCCGCAATTCATTCGGTCGGACGGCCAGTTGTTCGAAGACCATTGGAACGATCCAGCTGAACGCAAGTAACGAGCCAAAATAGGCGATGGCACCGTTCCGCGGGTATCGCCACCCCTTGAAACGCAGGTTGTAAATCAAGAGGCCCGCCAGGCCGAGGGAGAGCAAAATCATTAGGCGGTAAGCCAGAAGCTGGACGCTGACGTCGGTGTATCCGGCCCCGAAAAACGCGCTCTTTCTGAAGGAGTAGAGCAATTCGTAGCCCTTGATCCAGTAGCCGAAGCCGAGGATCAGGGCAAGGGCGGCCCCGATTCCGGAAAAGTGGGCGCGGACGAACGGGGTTGTCTGCCAGGTTTCGTCTTCGTGACGGATCGACCGGTCCCGGTTGTAGGAGACGGCCACCAGGACAGCGGTCAGAAGCAACGTCGCGATCAGCCAGAAGTAGACGAAGCTCAGGAGAGGCAAGCGGAAGACGTAGAACGAAATGTCGTTTGCAAATATGGGGTCGTTGATTCCAAACGCGGTAGGGTTGAAGAATTTCAAGACGGCGGTCCAGGCGGCAGTTCCTCCGATGCCCATCACAGTGGCCGTGGCGAGGAGAACAGCCGCCCAGGCGACCCGCTGGCGCTGGAAACGGAGCAGCCCGGAAGGCGGCATTTCGTCTCCTACCAGCACCTCCAGGGGCATCTCGCGCGTACGTTGTCCGAATTTGCGAGCCAGAACGAGGTTCGGTGTGGCGATGGCAAGGAAGAGGAACCCGAAGCACAGAAAACTTCCGAATCGGGCGAGGGTGATCGTCTTGAAGGTCGCGCCGTAGCCCAGGGTTTCGAACCACAGGTAGTCGGTGTAGACGTGAGCCCCGATCTTGGCAAGCGTGTAGCCGACAAGGGCCAGGGCAAAGGTGGCAAGTAAGAAGAAACCGCGATTCATAAGGTCAGGGGCCGGATCGAGTTGTAGGTTTGTCGGAAGGTGGACTCCCGCCAAGGGCGGATGTTCGTGAGAAGGGATGCAAAAGTAAAGCTGTCAATGGTTTCCGGCAAGGAAAGATGGCAATCCAGACCGCCGTGTCGGGTGGAGATTCGCCTCCTGCGGCTTGACAGCGTCCAGGGACTACGATAGGTTGCAACGTCGTTCCCGTGACTTCGATGGAGTAGAGGCTACAGATGACGCACGAGCAACTTGCGGACCCTCCGTGTACGAGCGAGGTCGCCGATCATCGGACGTTCCGCCGAGACGAGTACTGGCGTGCCCTCCCCGGGTTCGCTGACGTCGACGCCGAAACCTTCCACACGCACACCTTCCAGACTCGAAATTCGATCACCTCCGTGGGCAAGCTGATGGCCTTGCTCGGGGAGAGAGTTGATCCAGGCTTCTACCGGGATCTGGCCGACGGGTTGCGTCACGCCCCGATGGCCATTCGGCTGTCTCCTTACCTCCTGAGCTTGATCGACTGGGAAGATCCCTACAACGATCCGATTCGCAGGCAGTTTCTCCCCCTCGGCTCGGGGGCGCGGCGGGATCACCCCGAGCTGCATCTGGATTCTCTCCACGAGCAGGAAGACTCTCCCGTCCCCGGGTTGACGCACCGCTATCACGATCGGGCACTGTTCCTGACGCTCGATACGTGTCCCGTCTACTGTCGGTTCTGCACCCGAAGCTATGCGGTCGGCCTGGATACCGAGGAGGTCGAAAAACTCCATCTAAATGTGAATCTCGAGCGATGGAAGGCGGTGTTCGACTACGTAAGTGGAACGCCCCACCTCGAGGATATCGTGATCAGCGGCGGGGATACCTATCAGCTTCGCCCGGAACACGTCCGATTCATTGGAGATACCCTGCTCGATATCGATCACGTCCGGCGGATGCGATTTGCGACAAAGGGGCCAGCCGTGATGCCACAGAAGATTCTGACCGACGATGCGTGGCGGGAGGCGCTGGTCGGAGTGGTGTCACGAGGCCGGTCGATGCATAAGGAAGTGGTTCTGCATACCCACTTCAACCATCCGAATGAGATGACGGGCGTTACCCAGGACGCGATGAATCTTCTGGCGGAATTGGGTGTGACGGTCCGGAATCAGGCCGTGCTCCAGCGTGGAGTCAATGACGATCTCGCGACGATGCAGTCGTTAACGAAACGGCTCTCTCACCTGAACATTCAACCCTACTACGTGTTCTTTCACGACCTGGTCGCCGGCGTTGAGGATCTTCGTACGACACTTCGGGCTGGGATCGAGATCGAGAAGGGGCTGCGCGGTACGACGTCGGGTTTCAACACGCCGACGTTCGTTGTCGACACGCTGGGCGGCGGGGGGAAGAGAGACTGCCATTCTTATGAGACGTACGACGAGGAAAACGGAATCGCTGTATTCACGAGTCCGACGGTGAGGCCGGGGCGCAGGTTCTTCTACTTCGACCCGATCGATGGTTTGTCCGAAGAGGCACAGGCCCGCTGGGCGGATCCGGCCGCTCGTCGTCAGATGATGGATCGGGTGCTCGCCGGAGGGTAGGGCGTAGAGATAGCGAATCGAAAAGGTCGGCCCTTTTGGACCGACCTTTCGTTTGTACTCGAAGTCACCTCCACTGGTGGTAACGACTGCAAGCGAGTCAGGCGCTCGCATCCATTCGTCGCAATGACAGGACTCAGGGTGTCTCGAGCTTTCCATCGAGCCACTGGACGATGGCCTTTTCAGGGGAAGCGATTTCTTCGAGCGAAGTATAGTAGTAGGCTTCCCAGCCGGTCTCGGGAAGGCCTGTGAAGAGCATCAGGTTCAGTGGGTATCGTTCACAGTCGGTACACCGCCTGAAGTCGTCCCGATAGAGGAACGTCGGCTTTCCCAACGCGATCGCGATGCCGAGTTCGACCATCACCCCTTCATCCGGAGGGGTGCCGTTCACGATTGCAAAGATTGCGTCCGCTTCGCGGGTGTCCCGCAGATCGGCCTGGCCGACTTCATAGGCCCACCCCGCTTTGGAGAAGTCCTTCTGGTTGTTCCGGGCGAATGGCTCCCAGACTTCAGCCCCCAGGGCCTCAAGCGCCTGAACGAAGGGGGGGAGCAGCTCGCTTTTCCAGTGTGGGCTGAAGCCGTAGGGACTGGCGAGGTAGAGGGTTTTTGCCATAGGCATGTGGCTAGCTTCTATCTGAGGTGTTTTTCAAGCAGGGCTTTGCTTTTCAATACGCCTTCGTGGTCGTCAGTCTTTCCCTCGTACTCGATTCCCCAAGGGGTGTCGTAGCCGGCGTCCCGCAGGATCTGCACGGCCGCACCACAATCAATTTCGGGACATTCCCCGTCCGCGTCGAAGGTCAGAAACTTGCCGTGAATGGCCCAGGAATAGGGGGCGACCTTCTTCAGGTTCTCGAGCTTGTCGTCTTCGGCAGGCCAGTTGAGAAAGTCGGCCAGGACCCTGCAATAGTCACTCCCCACTTCATCCATAATTCGGACGACGACGTCCGGGTCGTAGGAGATCCCGCCGTGGTTTTCCATCATCAGGCGAACGCCGGCCTTGCCTGACTCTTCGCTCAGTTCGCCAAAGCTTTGAACGCACTGGGAGATTTTGGCCTCCTCATCGCCGTCGCCCCTTCCGCCGCTGTTGGCACGAAAGGCGTTGCAACCGAGGGCGACACAGGCATCGATCCACTTCCTGTGGTTATCGACTGAGGCGAGGCGCTCAGCTTCGTCGACGGACGACAGGTCGCCGTGGCCGTCAACAGCAATGTTAAGGCATCGCACATCGAGGTCATCAGCGCGTTGCTTGAGTTTACGGAGGTAGCCGTCGACGATAGGGCTCGAAGCGCTGTTGTCGGGGTCGACGTACTCGAAAAACGGGCTGTTCAGCTCGATCGCGCGGATTCCGAACTCTTCGCGCGCTACGCTCGGAAAGTCGAGTAGCGGTAAAGGGGCACGTTCGTCCTTGAAACGCCTTACAATACTCCAGCCCGCCAGTGACAACTCCATAGCCAATCTCCTGTTCTCGAAAAGATGATCGAACGAATCGAAATATACACCTCCACGGACGGTGGCGCACGCCGTGGAGGATCGTGATGTTGCCTCAAAAGGGCGACGGCCGTTACAACTATGTGGTGGGGGTGATTCAGGGCACGATTTTCATGTTCGGGGTCGCGTTCATGGATCCTACGACGGTCATTCCGGTATTCGTGAAGCATTTCACGTCTTCGGATTTTCTCGTGGGATTGGCCAGCTCGATTCACCGTACGGGATGGCATCTTCCTCAGCTCTTCATTGCAGGGTGGGTCGAGCGACACGGTTTTCGGCTGCCCATCTACCTCAAGGCGAACACGGTCCGAATGGTTCTGCTCTGGAGTTTCATCCCGATCCTGGGTCTCTACGGAGCCGAATCGCCCGGGCTGGTCCTGAAGATATTCCTCGTGATGTACGCGGTGTCACATCTCGCGGGCGGGGTGGCTGGGCTTCCGTTCTCGGACCTGGTGGGCAAGACGATTCCGAGAGAGCATTGGGGCACGTTCTACGCGCTTCGGTTCATGCTGGGGCACGGGGTGTTCAGCATCCTTGCCGGCATCATCATCCGACACATCCTGGCTTCTGGTGAGATATATCCGTTCCCCTCGAATTTCGTCCTGATTTTCAGTCTTGCTGCGGCCCTGATGATGGCTGGCTACCTGACGCTTTCTTTCCTCCGGGAATCGCCGGGCGAAGTGGAGACACAACCGAGATCGTGGTCTGGGGTACTGAAGGAAGTTCCATCGATCCTCAGGCAGGATGTCAACTATCGAAGGATGTTCGGAGTTCAGCTGTTCGCGTCAGGGGGGGGGCTGGCGATGCCCTTCTACATCGTGGTGGCCAGGGAGCAGTTCGACGTAGACGTGGCCACGACCGGACTCTTCCTTGCCGTTCAGACGGCGGGCGTCGTGGTGTCGAATGCGGTCTGGGGATGGATATCCACAAGGTTCGGGAACAGGTCGGTTGTTCGCTGGACCACGGTCTGCCAGCTGTCGGTTCCACTCTATACCCTGTGGGTGCTGGTCGGACAGGGCTCGAGCGATGGAATCGACGCCGTTACACTGTTCCTGCCGATCTTCTTTCTGATGGGGGCAGCGGTATCGGGTAGTTTCGTGGGGTTCAAGAGCTACCTTCTGGACATCGCGCCGGAGGCACGTCGCCCGACC
Source organism: Latescibacteria bacterium UBA6620 (assembly GCA_002433075.1). Classification (GTDB taxonomy): domain Bacteria; phylum Latescibacterota; class UBA2968; order UBA2968; family UBA2968; genus UBA6620. Next base: position 217,462 of record DJHM01000033.1, on the reverse strand, counting down.
TACATCGGGATCAGCAACACGATGATGGGGTTCGCGTCACTCTTCCCAGCGCTCGGCGGCGTACTTGCCGAGGCGGTCGGACACCCGAGCCTCTTTGTCCTGGCGGCGATCTCGGTGGCGTGGTCGCTCTGGTTGGTCCGAGGGTTGACCGTTAGATGACTAACCGGGCTACCAGGGAAACGCGAACGTGGGTTGGTTAACGTAGCGATTCTGTTCTATTGAAACGGTAGCCCCGCACCCCGGCTCCAGTCTGACGGAAAAGGCTCGGTCGTTCACCTCGAGAGAGCTGGCCGCTGTACTCACCTTCAGGATCCGGTGCTCTCCGTAGGCTCCGGCTTGGACAGTGATGCGGCGTTCGTGTGTGGGGTTCATGTTCACGAGGGCGACTTCGGTGGTCGTGTCGTCGAAGCGGGTGATCAGTGCGCCCACGTCCTGGGGGAGTCCGGCTCGTTGCCCGGCCGGGTCGAAGTAACGGAGCCGACAGTGCAGAGGGTATCCCACCCGACCGGTGGGGATGCCTCCGAGCATCGTCTGGATCAGCGCATCCGTCGTGGCGGGGTTGGTGCGGTTCATGTCGTCCGACATGCGCATATCGGGAGCGGACGTATCCTCTCGCATTCCCTCGAGCTTGGTGCGTAGCACATCGAAATCACGCCGCAATGCGACGGTCGGGTAGCTGTCATTTCGACCTTCGATGTAGTCGACCCAGGGTGAATCTGGCACGCGAGACCGGTCCTTCTCGTCCTGCGTCCAGAAGTAGAGCTCGAGGGCGCCGTAGCTCACGGGTGTTTCCTGGTATTCATACCACCCGTCATCTCCGTATCCTCGTGGGTAAAGGGTTTTGCCCTCGACTTCCCTGGAGTTGCCGTTGATGGTGTCGAGCAGGTTGCCCCACAGGTCGAGATATTTTCGGTCCCCTGTCAGCAGGTAGGCGTTCGCAAACGCGTAGTGCGTTCTTCCCATACTCGCGTTTCGGTGATCGATACGGCCAGTCGCAGGGTTCAACACACTGAAGGCCCAACCGTAGCACCCCCCGTACCACTTTCCGTCCGTTTCTCCGCCGATGGTTCCGTCGAGTCCGATGTTGCTGGGGACGATGCCCTCGTTAGCTTCGGTTCGCTCGAGCCAGGCGTCGACGTATTCGAGCACCCAGTCACGGTACTTTGCCTCTCCTGTCAGAGCATATGCGTTGAACCCGAGGGTCGTAGACCCCAGATTGAGGGGATGGTCGCCCACGACGTCGGTATAGCCCTTAAAGTGATCGAGCATCTGTTCGAAAGTGGCCTCTCCGTGCCCCGGCCGAAAACGCCCCTCGATCTCGATCGGGTCGCCCGCCCAGTCGAGGGCGGTGGCCTTCCGCAGCAGAGGCCCCCGACTCCCGTTGAACATGCTGCGGATGATCCTGTGGTCCCTGTCGTAGTTGAGGGCCTGGACGTCCTCGCCGTTGTAGAAACCGGCGAAGCGCCGGGTGCGAGCGTGGTAGACTTCGTCATCGGGATCGGTCAGACCTTGAAGCACAAAAGCCGACAGCCATTCGCCGTGGTGAAACCAGTCGAACATCGTCGGGAACTCCTTGTAGTACATGCCCTCTCGTCCGAGCTCGACATCGACGGTTTTGGCTTCGGTATACTGCTTGAGGTGGCCGTCCCAGGCGATCTTGTAGAGGTCTATAACGTGATCTGGCGCCCCGAGGGCGTGGAGCAGAGTCCAGTTGAGCATATTCTCTGCCGCGTCGTCTGGGCCGTCATTTCCGCCCCATCGAGGCACGCACTGCAGGTAACCACGTTCATCGAAGTACTTTTCGTAAAAGGCGACAATCGCCTCTGACTGGGCATCGATCAGGGCGCGCTGAAGGAGCGCCCATTCAGGGGGTGTGACAGGGTCGCTGATCTGGAGGATGTCGGGCACGTCGAATGCTCCTGGTCAATTGATGCGGGCGTTGGGTTGGGCGTTTCCGTAGTAGATGGCGTTGAACAGTAACTTGAAGGTCGCGTGAGGCTGTGCACGGTGTTGGGGTCGAAATCCGAACAGGATGACCCGTCCCTCACCGACCTGAGCATCGACGAGAGCAGTTTTTCTTCGGATCAACTCGTCGCCGTGAATCCAGCCACTCATGAGGGGGTTGAAGTCGGGGTAGGTAGCGACGGGTATGGCAGATCCCGAAACGTCGAACACCGGATTCTGAGCGAAGTAGATCGGGAGGGGCGTGGGCCGGCCGAATCCGATCGGATGAGACGGGTCCAGATTAACCTGGAGGATCGAACCGGGGGCGTAGAACGGCTCGTAATCTTCGTCGATCGTGTCTGACAGATTCAGGCGTGCGAACGTGGTTTCAACCTCGTCGACGGTCAGATCCAGACGATCCAGGGCGAAGGTCGTGGAGTTGCCCATGCAGATCAATGTTCCTCCCCGATTGACGAATGCGGCCAGATGGTCGGCTCCGGCTTCTCCGATGCCTCCGGTGTAGCGGGGTGGCATCTCGGCGGCCGTATTGCCCGAGATTAATAGATCGGTGCGGACGTTGGGGAGCAGGATCACGTCGTATCGGGACTCGAGGTCACCTGCGCGAACTTCGGCGTCGTGGATTGTCGAATAGTCGATTTCGTAGCGCTCGAGCACCCATCGTGTCCAACCCTCATCTTCGGCGCCGGAGGCGCGGTCGAGTTTGCTCGCGTAGGGTTGATAGAGACCGAGGCGGGGTTTCCGCAGCCGGTAGCCGCGTGGTGGTTTCTTACCCGTGAAAGGCTGGATGCCCAGGTCGGCGGCAAGACGAGCCATTTCGCTTGTCAGGCCTCCCTTTGAGGGAAAAAAGAGAGCGCCACGGGCGAGTCGGCGAGACCCCGCACGACGCTCCTCGCTCGTCCAGTATGCGTTGTAGCCTTTGCTCGTCAGCCGGTTGAGGGCGACGATGTCGTGGTTGGTGGTGTTCGCGAGGAAGTAGCCAGCGTCGGCCTGGGGAGCCGGGTGGGAGGGCAGGGCGGGGTCGATGCGGGTCAGCTCTGCGTCGAAGGCGTCGATCACCTCGACCGTCCGAACGCCCATCTGGAGGGGCAGGGTCCATCCTGTCACATCGTAGGGACGTTCCGGGGGGCCGTTTTCGTCACCCACACGCCGATCCGGATAGCGCTGCCGCTCAAGTAGATCCTTGGCGTGGGCCCGGTAAGGTTGCGCCATCAGGACGACGTGTGTCCCTCTGTCGTACTTCACGCCATCGGCCTCGAAGTCCCGGTCTGCACGATGGATGTCGACGCCTCCTTCGTGCAGAATTCGAAGCATCTCGTACGTGGCGATGGGATCGTTCTGTCCCGCCGGCACCACGAAAGCGAAAGGGGGCTCGCTGGTGCCACGTTCGATAGCTCGCGTGCCCAGGAGCACCTGGTTTTCGAGCCAGTCGCGACGATGGGTCGAGGCAAGCTTGAGCAAGGAGCGTGCCGCGATCAGTTCGTAGTCCACGATGTCTCTGAGACGCCACCAACCGCCTTGCCAGGGTTGGGGAAAATTCGACTGGACCCAGTACTTTCGGAGCCCGCGGTGGCTCCCTTCCAGGTCCGAGAGTGTCTGGAATATCGGAGAGGCGATTCTGGCGCTGGCTGCTTCGGTGAGGATGCCGACTGTGTTATGACGATAGGGGGTGCTTCGAAATCCACCGTGCCACCACATATCGTAAACAGCCGAAGTGATAACCCCCGGTTTATCGGCGACCTGGAGATCGTGAGCCATGTGGGAACCGACGAGCATGATCTGACGCTGCAACAAAGGGGGTACGTTCGGATTCAGGGGGTCGAAGAAGGGAGGCACGAAAAAACGGGCGCCGTTGTTCTTCATCTGGTGGACGTCGTAGACAATCTGTGGGAACCACTTCTTGTAGAGAAGACGCGTCATGATCCGGGTCTCGACCTGGGTCAGCATGAACCAGTCCCGGTTGTTGTCGTGGCCGGTGTACGGGTGGTAGAGATGGGGTGGATCAGAGCCCTCCCAGGGAGTTCCCAGCGTTTCCTGGTACCAGTCGCGGACGATGTCGATACCGTCAGGGTTGAGCGACGGCACGAGCAGGAGCACGACGTTCTCCAGAATCGAATGGGTCAGCGAGTCTTCGGCCGTGACAAGACTGTGGGCGAGTTCCATCGACATCTGGGAGGAGGCAATCTCGGTGGCGTGGATGTTACACCCGATCAGGACGACGGTTTTCCCCTGTGCGGCAATTGTCTCCGCTTCGCCTTCGGACAGACGCCGGGGATCGGCCAGCTTGCGTTGATCGACCTGAATGGCCTCCTGTCGCGCCAGGTTTCGTGGATCCGAAATGACGGCCAGAATGAACGGGCGACCGTTCGTCGATTCGCCCAGCGTCTCCACCTGGATTCTGTCGGAAGCTTCGTTAAGACGGGTGAAGTAGTCCACGATTTGCGTCCATCCTGCGATCTTGAAATCCTCCCCAACACCAAAGCCGAGCACGGATTCAGGTGAAGGGGGCTGTGCGATAGCAGGCGAAACGAGGGTCGCGATCAGCAGCCAGAGGGTCATTCTTGCTCCCTTGTATAGTCGGACGGGTCTGGAAGTTAAGATGGGCCGGAGTCCCGGGAAAATGAAAAGCGGGGTTGAGGTGACCGTCCAAGGTCCTGTGCGTGGCTGACAAATGTTTTGTCGAAACGACTTCATCTTTGGCAATGGAAACCGTCCCGAAGTTTCCGCGCTACACCCATCTGACCGCCAAACAATATGTTGGACAATCTGCTGAAGGTGGAACACAAGCGTCTGTCAATCGGGCTGATCGAAGGATGTGTCGCCTGATCCCTCTCGGCTTGTTCCAGAATGTCTCGGCCTGTATCTTTCACGAGCCATTGGTTTCCCAATCCGGAGGATGATAGATGTTCGACAAGCTTGAGCAGGCGCTACCCGACCCGATTCTGGGTCTGGCCGCTGCGTTCGCCGAAGATCCAAACCCCCAGAAAATTAACCTGAGCGTGGGCGTCTACAAAGACGCCGATGGGAATACGCCGATCCCGAACGCCGTCAAAACGGCCGAATCTCGTGCCTTAGCGGATGAAGACACGAAGAGCTATCTCCCGATTTCGGGGGACCCTGCTTACGGAGCCGCCGTTCAGTCCCTTCTGTTTGGGGACGGCCACCCCATTGTATCCGGGGGGCGTGCGGCGACAGTACAGACGCCAGGGGGCACCGGTGCTCTGAGGGTTGCGGGTGATTTCATCCATACCGCCCACCCAGGCGCGACGCTCTGGCTGAGCGATCCAACCTGGGCGAATCATCCCAAAGTGTTCGCTGCCGCCCACCTGGCCACCGAAACCTACTCCTACTACGATAATGAATCGAATAAACTGGACTTCAAAGCGTTCACGGATGCGCTTTCGAAGATTCCGGCAGGCGACGTGGTTCTGCTGCACGGATGCTGTCATAACCCTACCGGCATGGATCCTTCTGCCAGCCAGTGGGAGGAAGTCGCCGACATCGTACGGAATCGGTCGCTCATTCCGCTGCTGGACTTTGCCTATCAAGGCTTGGGAGATGGGTTCGCGGAAGATGGCCGAGGTCTTCAGGCCCTGGCTGCGGTCATCGATGAGATGTTCGTCGCGAGTTCCTTCAGCAAGAATTTCGGCCTCTACAGAGAGCGTATCGGTGCTCTGACACTGGTCACACGCTCAAAAGACGACGCGGGACGTGCACTCAGCCACTTATTGATCACCATCCGGACCAATTACTCCAATCCTCCAGCACACGGATCCTCGATTGTGACGACCGTACTGAACGATCCCGATCTGCGCGCGGAATGGGAGGACGAGGTCAAGTCGATGCGCGACCGCATCAACGGTGTTCGAAAACTGCTGGTCGATACGTTGGAAAGGAAAGGAGCCAAGCGAGACTTTTCCTACATCGCTCGGCAAAAGGGGATGTTCTCTTACACGGGGCTCACGCCGGAACAGGTCGACGCGCTTCGGGAAGAATACTCGATCTACATCGTGAAGACGGGGGGGCGCATCAATGTCGCCGGTGTCACTGGGGAGAACGTAGACTATCTCTGCGAGAGTATTGTGAACGTCCTGTAACCTTGGACACGACCGCAAAATTACCGGGCCCGGGTTTCCACCCGGGCCCTTGCCTGTTGAGACACCTGGGTAGCTGGAGCCGATCGGGATCCAGCAGAACGAAGGAAGGGTGAGCTCTATGTGGATCGGATCCGGACGATGCGAGTATGCCCCTGGGCGCTGAAGGAGGCGAAACGTGAAACTTGAGGATCGAGTGGCGATCGTGACAGGTGGTAGCTCCGGGATTGGCCGGGGCGTCGCGATCGAACTGGCGCAGGAAGGAGCCCACGTCTCGATTGCAGACGTGCAAGAAGAACCGAAACGAGGGAAGTACCACGATCAAGACCTTGTAACGACGACCGGAGCCGAGGTCGATGCGGCGGGTCGTCGCAGCCTGTTCGTGCGGACGGACATGGGTGACAATGGGGCTGTGTCGAAGCTGGTGGAACAGACGATCAGCGAATTCGGAAGGCTGGATGTGATCGTCAACAACGCAGGTATTCACATTCCGGGGGACAGTCAGTCTCTTTCAGTGGCTGATTGGGACCGGGTCGTTGGCGTGAACCTGCGTGGCCTGTTCCTGCTCACGAAATTCGCGGTCCCCCATCTCCGTCGCTCGCCGGCGGGAAGAATCATCAATATCGCTTCTGTGCATGCCTTTCACGGAGGAGGCGGACCGGCCTACGCGCCAGCGAAGGCTGCGGTCGTCAATCTGACGCGGGACACGGCCGTGGAGGTTGCTGCGGACGGTGTGACAGTCAACGCGATCTGTCCCGGCTACATCGAGACTCCCATTCAGGACTACCTGACGGAAGAGGAGATCAAAGCCGCCATGGAGAAGACGCCTTTGCCCAGGCTCGGGTTGCCCTCCGACATCGGACGAGCCTGCGTGTTCTTTGCGTCGGACGACGCAGAATGGATAACGGGGACCGCATTGCCGGTCGACGGGGGGTGGCTCGCCCCGATTGTCTGAATCTATGGACCAGGATCACACCGAATACAGGGCGGCTCGGGACGACGAGATCGAGGCGTGCGTCGAGCTCCAACACCAGGTCTTTCGGCCCCACGAGGACGATGCCCCGGACCGCTATCGATCTTACGTGCGGGACGATCCATCCTATCGGCCGGGTCTGAGTCGGGTGGCCCTCGTCGAGGGTCGTATCGTAAGTCACCTCCGAATCTGGGAGCGCGTGCTGAACGTGCGTGGAACCACTTTGAAAGCCGGCGGTGTGGGAAGCCTGTTGTGTCTGCCCGAGTACAGGGGCAGGGGGATCGCCAGTGGGGTGCTGGCCGACGCAGAGCGGTTTTTCCTTGAGGAAGGGTATGACCTGGGTCTGTTGTTTACGATCATCGGTACGCCCTACTACGACAACCGAGGCTGGACGCCCCTTCCATTGCCTACGTTTTCCGCAACACCCAATTCCCCATTGGTCGAGGAGAGGGTGGGTCGGGGCGTCGACCTGAACCTCGACGATCATCTGGACGTCATAAGGAACATACACCGGGTGGAATGTGACTCGTCCACCGGAAGTTGTGAGCGTACGGCGACCTATTGGAATGACGGTCCGGCCCGACTCCGAGGCATGTTCCCGAGGACGGGAGTGGAAGTGGATGGCCGTCTCGTCGCGTACGCAAATTGGGAAGACCGACCCGAAGGAATCTGGGTCACGGAGGCGGCCGCGATCGAAGGCTGCGGGGCTGCGATTGTGACGCTTGCCGAAACGGTGGTTTCCGCGGCATCTGGTGGGGCGATCGAGGGGAGTCTGAGGAGAGACAACCCGCTGGCGGCGTGTCTGGGGCAGATGAGCGAGATGTCGTGGTCGGTACACGACGAGATGATGGTGAAGATGACCGACTGGGCCCGGCTGGACAGCCGGCTGAGCTCGGTGGGTGTCGACATCGGCCCCGCTCCCCCGAAGAGCAGATCGGACACGGACAGCTTCTGGCGAGTGCTGTTTGGTTGCGCCCTGACGGAAGACCGGGATACGGTATGGTGGGACAGGTTGGGGCCGTGTCCGCCGCTTTTCTACTCCTGGGCAGACATTTTTTGATGACCTATGTGGATTCTTCGGATTCCGAGCCTTCGGGAGTCAGTGCGGCGTAAGTAATCTCCGGACCGTCGTCTTTCTTGCTGGTGAAGTAGCGGACACCCTGACGATCCGCGTCGAGTCCAACCTCTCGATTACCGATTCTGAGCCGCACGTGTTCGTGGGCGACGTCGGAGACGTCGAGCGTGTCGTCTTTGCTCGTTTGCTCGATCTGGTCTCGCAGCGATTTCTCGGTCTGCTCGTTTTCCTCCGCGATCTTCGCCAGTTCGTTGGCCTTCTTGACGTAATGCAGGATCTCGTTTGCTCTACGCGGCTGTCGCGTGACGAGGATTCCGAAGAGTTCGTGGATCGAAGCGTCTTTTCCTGCCGACAGGATGTTGTGGCACATCAGAGTACCCACCGGTGTGGCCTGAATGCTTTCATCAGGTTTGAGGAGAGGGTTGATTGTGGCAAGTCCGTCCATCGCAGGCGAAGTGTAGAAGTCGGGAATACGATCATCGATCTCTCCGTCGCCCTCGTTGACGGAAAGGACGTCTGTGATGGAGACGACACCGGCGAGTGCGCCCCCCTTGATCGACGACGGGAACCCCCGTGATCTCGTGTTGCTGGAAGAGGGCCATGACCTCGTGCATGGGGGTGACGTAGTTCACGGTGATGACGGGCTTGCTCATGATGTCGGAGGCTTTGAGTGTCAAAGGAGGTCCCCTGAACTATTCGTGACCGGCCAGAAAGTCGAAGTCGACGCCTTCGTTGGCTTGGAGTACGTGTTGGGCGAAGAGACGCGCCCAGCCGCGTGACGGCAGCGGGGGCGGTGAGAATCCACCCTGGCGGCGATCCAGATCGTCTTTTTCGACGAGGAGATCGATACATCGATCCGTGACGGACAGGCGGATCAGGTCACCGTCTTCTACGAAGGCAAGAGGTCCGCCGGCAGCGGACTCCGGAGCGCAATGCAGTACTACGGTCCCGAATGCGGTTCCGCTCATTCGGGCATCGGAGACACGGACAAGATCCTTGACCCCCTGTTGGGCCAGATACCGAGGAATGGGGAGGGAACCTGCCTCGGGCATGCCGGCGGCAATGGGTCCCGCACTGCGAAGAACGAGAACGTGGTCCGGCGTGATACAAAGAGAAGGGTCGTCCAGACGCTCCGCAGCATCGGCCGGCCCATCGAACACGATGGCGGGTCCCGTGTGCTCGAAAAGTTCGGGTGTTGCGGCGGATGTCTTGATGATTGCCCCGTCAGGAGCCAGCGAGCCTCGGAGTGTCGTAAGGGAGCCTGTCGGTCCGAGCGGCTGGTCCAGAGTCCGAATGACCGTTTGCCAATTTCCCACGGGATTTGTCGCATCGATGCGTTCACCCAATCGGCGTCCTTCGACATTGATGGGGTCGAGGTCGAGCTCCGATTCGAGAGCCTTGAGAAGAGCGGGCAGCCCGCCGGATTGGTGGAAGTCCTCCATGTAAACAGCGCCTGATGGCTTGCAATCAACCAGAAGTGGAATCTGGCTCGAAATCTCCTGGAGGTCGTCGATGCCCAATTTGATACCGACCCGGTTGGCAATGGCGGTAAGGTGGACGATCGTGTTGGTCGAACCTCCGAGCGCAACAAGGACCTTCAGAGCGTTCTCCAGGTTTGGCCGGGTGACGATTTCCCGAGGACGGATGGGCTGGCGTGCGAGGTCGACCGCGCAGCGGCCTGAGGCCACGGCGTTGCGCATTCGGTCGCCGGTCCCGGAAGGCGGCGTCGCGCCCCCGGGTAGCGTGAGCCCGAGTGTTTCTGTTACGCACGCGATCGTGGATGCGGATCCCATGACCATACAGGTGCCGGGGGTCGAGCAGAGCACGCTCTGCACCTCGTCCAGTTCTTCGGAGGTGATTTCGCCCGCTCGATGCCGCCCGTAGTAACCTCGACAATCGGTGCACGCACCGACCCGGTTTCCCCTCCATTGGCCCGTGCGCATGGCGCCTGTCACGACAAACACGGTCGGAACGTTCGCGGAGACCGCCGCCATCAACTGGGCGGGAACGGTTTTGTCGCATCCACCCAGGAGCACAACCGCATCCATGGGCTGGGCCCGAATCATCTCCTCCGTCTCCATCGCGAGCATGTTGCGGTAGTACATCGTCGTGGGATGGAACAGGATTTCGTGAAGGGAGATGGTCGGGAAGACCAGGGGCAAGCCGCCCGCTTCGAGCACCCCGCGTTTGACCCCCTCGACGAGTTCGGGCATTCGTGCGTGGCACGTGTTGTAGTCGCTGGAGGTATCCGCAATGCCTACGATTGGCCGTTCGAGATCTTCTGTGTCGTAGCCTGTGGCGGACATGAAGGCCCGACGGATGAACCGGCTGAATTCGGGATCCCCGTAATCCGTCAGATTGCTATAAATGCCCCTCGATTCGTTCACCATCGGGGTCCTTTGCTCGAAAAACCGATCATGCCACGGCGCTCTCTGCAAGTTGGGCCATGGCATTCAAAATACGGTGGGCGGCCGCGTCGACGGCCTCCTTGGTTTCCTCCAGGTTGTCGTGGGTGGTCCCTTCGATGTCTCGTGAAGATGCAGACACGTAATACTTGATTTTCGGCTCGGTGCCTGAAGGGCGTGCGGTCACACGTGTATGTCCCGCATCGCTCAGGGTGAATGCGAGGACGTTGCCCTTGTCACCCTTGATGGCCTCGGTTCGCCCTGTCGGCAAATGACGGCAGCTTCCGTCTTGTCGGTCCACGACGCGGACGACTGGATAGCCGCCGATGTCGTCTGGCGGATCCTGACGCAGGGTGTGCATGATCGTCTGAATGTCCTGGTTCCCAGATGCACCTGTTCGCGTGACGGATTTCTGAAGTTCACAGAAGTAGCCGTGCTCTAGGTAGACCTCATCGAGGACATCACGAACGGTGCGCCCCTCGGCAACGGCGTCCGCCGAACATTGGGCGAGGAGCATCGCTGCAGAGGCCGCATCCTTGTCGCGCACGATGTCCGTCGCCAGGTATCCATGACTCTCTTCTGTGCCGAAAAGGAAGGTCTCGCCAGGGGCGAGGTCGGCGATGACAGAGGCAATGTATTTGAAACCGACGAGCAGATTGTCTACGACACGAGCGCCGTGGGCGCGCGCGATTATCCCGGTGAGGTCGGTCGTGACGATGGTCTCACAGACGACCGGGCGGGCGGGGAGCGCCCCTCGACGTTTCAGGGCAGAAAGCAGGTAGTGGCAGAGAAGGGCTCCGATCTGATTGCCGTTGAGCGCGAGCTCGGCGGGATCGGCATTCCAGCCTCGGTTTGGAAGAGGCAGCGCGCACCCGAGCCGGTCCGCGTCAGGGTCACTGGCCATCACGAGGTCGGCCCCGATATCGGCTGCGCTCCGGATCGCCTGAGTCATGGCATCGGGCGATTCCGGGTTAGCCACCCCTCCTGGCAATGTTGGAAAGTTGCCGTCGCCGTCGTTTTGGCCTTCGACCACGTGGATGTCGTCGAAACCCAGAGATGTGAGGGCGGGCACGATGGAAGTGGCGCCCACGCCGTGGAGGGGAGTGAACACGATGCGTCCCCCGCGGGCGGCGGTCACAACGAGTCTGGTTTCCTCGACATAGGCCGTGTCGATCTCCTCGCCGATCCATCGAATGAGGCCTTTGTCCAGGGCCTTCTCGAAGTCTGTCCTGAGGATCTCGGTTACGCCATCGGCCTGTTCGATGATGGCAGTATCGTGTGGGGGGACGACCTGCCCGCCGTCGTTCCAGTAGGCTTTGAATCCGTTGTCCTGAGGCGGGTTATGGCTGGCGCTGATGACGATGCCGGCGACGGCACCCAATTTTCGCACGGCAAAGGAAAGTTCGGGTGTCGATCGCGGTGATTCGAAAAGATGGGCGGTGATTCCGGTGGCGGCGATGATGGATGCAGCTTCACGTGCGAATCGGTTGGAGTTGTTCCGTGTATCGTTGGCGATGGCGACGCCGCGATTCGCGCCGTTCTGACCGGATTCATTCAGAATGTACTGAGCGAGGCCCTGTGCGGCCTCACCGATCGTTCGTGTGTTGATTCGATTTGGCCCCGGTCCCATTTTGCCACGAATGCCACCCGTGCCGAACGTGATATGAGTGCGGAAGGCATCCTCCAGCTCTTCGGTGTCGCGTGCTTCGATGAGGTCGACGATCGGATCGCCGAACTCTTCAAAGCCAGACGCCGACATCCAGTGTTCGATGGCGCCGACTGCGGAGCTGGACAGGCGGCCTTCGTCAAGCCAGGTTTTGAGCGCTTCCACCCGATCATTCCTCGATTGTTGAATCCGGTCCGTCACCTACGCGTCAAATACAACAAACAGTGCTACATGTCAAGGCTTTACAGGAACTTGCGGCGATCGGTGCTTGACACCGGGACCCCCTGGTCCATATTGTAGCGCATTTGACTATGGAACTGCTTCTTCTGATTCCGGCGGGCCTTGGCTTCGTGCTTCTGGTTCCGATTCGAATCCGCCTGTTCGGGCAACTCGAAGATCGTATCGATGCGAGGGGCCGGGTGGCCCTTGGGTTCGGAACACTGGCCGTCAAGGCGGACTGGTCGGATGGGCGACTAGTGGTGCGTCCACTTGTTCTGGGCATTCCCGTTTGGACGATCAGGCCGGGGGAGAAGACCGCCGAACCTGATGACGTAGAACCCGATGAGGACGACGACGAGGCAGAGTCGACCGAAGAGGAAGACCCCGAATTGTCTCCGGGTAAGGGGTGGAGAGAAAAGCTTGATGACATCCTCGAGTACGATCGTCGTTTCCGGAAGACGGTCCTTCGGTTTCTCTCGTGTCTCCCGGGCGTCCTTAGACTGCGAAGCCTGGCCGTCAGGGGTCAGTACGGTGCGGAGACCGCGGAATCGACAGGATGCCTCTATGGGTACGTCGAAGCGATCGACGCAGCGTCGTCCGATCGGCTCGATCTGGATGTCACCCCCAATTTCTTGATGCCGGGCTTTCGAGGCTCAGTGCGAGCCGAACTTACTGTGCACCTTGCCCGCCTCCTGCGGGCCGCACTGCGCGCGGCTGTGAGTCTGGGAGTACGTTATCTGGTCATGATTGTGTCCCGCCGCTACGGCAAAAGGAGACGATCCGTTGCCCAGGCTGTCTGAGGAGAACGTATGTCGCTAGAGAATATCATCAAGACGGTGCTCCAGGAATTCAAAGAGATTGCCAAGACCGAAACCGTCGTGGGGAAGCCCATTGCGTTCGGGGAGATGGTGATCGTTCCGGTCTCGAAGATCTCGTTCGGGTTCGGTGCGGGTGGGGGTAAGGGCGACAAGACAGATAGCGGGGCAGGAACGGGGGGGGGCGGATCGGTCGAGCCTGTTGGATTTATTGTGATTCACAAGGGAAAAGCGCAGGTCATGCCGCTCCAGGAATCAGAGATGTCGATTGGCAAGCTGATCGGAATGGCCCCGGACGTCATCAAGAAGGTGAAGGAGTTCAGGGAAAAACGGGAGAAGGACAAGAGCGCAGACGACGATGGGAATTCAGAGGAGACGGAAGAGAGCTGAGCCGCGACAGGCGGATCGAAAAAACGAAGGCCCGACTCAGGGAAACGAGTCGGGCCTTTTTGTGTTCTCTGGGCGCCAAGTCCTAATGGGCGGCGCCCTGAAAGTAGGGATTGCGGCCGTCTGCGTGATCGGTCACGTCGAGAATCTCTTCGATTTCTGGACACGACTCCTTGATCAGGACCTCGACGCCCTGCTTGAGGGTGACATCGGCCATGCCGCACCCCTGGCAACCCCCTCCGAATTTCACGAATGCCCGATTGTCTTTGACGTCAAGGAGCGTGAGCGTCCCACCGTGCGAGGCAATCTGAGGGTTGATTTTTTCGTCGATGATCTGCTGGACCTTCTCCGCAACCGTTCCTTTGAGATGGGGCGGAACCCGGTTGGGATTGTCGATCTTGAATCCTCTTCCGGCCAGACTCTCGACGAAATCGACTGTTACCTCCTCGACGTAGCCCATCGAATCGGGGTCGACATAAATGTTGAAGCCCTCGAAAGCAATCGTATTGTCGTTCTCCTCGACTTGCTCGTCGGTGACGAAGCGTAGTCGATAATTGGCCTGGAGCGGGGAAACCGCCTCTGCCTTGATGCGTACGCCAAGCACCGGTTGCTCCTGCTTTTCCATGAGCTTGACGATTTCTACATGCGCTTCATCTGTGACGGTGATCATTCAGCCTCCGATGGTTTCGGTCGCCCCTGAGAGTCGGCGCTGGAGCGCCTTGATCTTCAGGGGGTCGGGGGGTGGTGCTCGTGGGCAAGGCTCGGTCCTGCTGAATCACGTTCGACTTCCGCAACCTGTAGGAGTCCCTCCGCCCTTTCAGTCAGGCACGACGCGAACTCCCGCTCTCCACCGAGCATATCGTGAAGCGAGATCTGGTTCAGGAGACGGTCGACAAGGAACTGAACGGAATTCCACAGCGACCGGACGGAGCATTCGACGGAGTGTGTGCACGCACCGATTGCGCCACTGTGCTCCTCGCAGAACTCGGCATCAAATAGCTTTCCACCCAGGGTATCGAGTACGTCGCGCACGGAGATTTCGGTCGCGGGTCTAGCCAACCTGTAGCCACCCGTGTGCCCACGCTCGCTGTCCACGAAACCTCCAAGCCTCAGGGCACGAACAAACTTACCGACATTGGCGACGCTCAGCCCTTCTACTCTGCTGATCTCACCGATCGTGACCGGTTGCTTGCTCGTCGACTCGAGGCGGGCGATCTGGAGGAGACAGCGGAGGCCGTATTCTTCCTGGGTCGATAGTTTCATAAGATCTCTCGACAAGAAAAATCACAGCATACCGAGTTCGAGTTTGGCGGCTTCCGACATCATGTCGGGATTCCACGGCGGATCGAAAGTCAGTTCGAGTTCACAGTCCTTGACGCCGTCGACACTTCGGGTCTTGCTCTCGACCTCGCCGGGCAGAATCCCCGCGGCCGGGCAGTTGGGGGAAGTCAGTGTCATCTTGACGTGTACGATGCCAGAGTCCTGGGGGTTGATTTCATAGATGAGCCCGATGTCGTAAATGTTGACAGGTATCTCGGGGTCGAAGATGGTCTTGATCATGTCGGTGATGCGACCCTTAAGCTCTTCCTTGTCGACCGTCTCCCCAGATGCACCAGCGGCAGCCTCGATCTCCGTTCTGCGCTCGGTCTTCTCGTTCTCCCTTTCGCATGTGAAGGTCTGCAAAGCGCTCAGGTCGACGGCCTCGGCCGGTTCGGCCGGCGATGAAGCAGGTTCGATCTCGGTCGTTTCCGTCGGATCTTCCTTCTTCCGTTTCCCAAAAAACCGCTCGAACATCCTTCTCCTCCGATTCAGTCGTGGTCGATCGACTGTTCTGTCGTGGTTTCTGTTCTGCCTTCGAGTGCGGCCTTCAGTGTATGCCAGGCCAGTGTGGCACATTTTACACGGGAGGGGTAGTCTCGAACCCCTGCAAACGCAGCCAGATCACCTGGCTCCCCGCACAACCCAGCCTTCCCGGTGACGATCTGACGGAACTCGTCGAACAGTTTTTCGGTTTCGCCCAGCGTTTTGCCACGCACAAGATGGGTCATCACGGAAGCCGACGCTTTAGAGATCGCGCAGCCGGCGCCCCGAAAAGCTACGTCGTCGATTCGATCGCCGTCGATCGTGACATATACCGAGTACCGATCGCCGCAAAGAGGGTTGTAACCTTCTGCCGTTCCTGTCGCTCCTTCGATCGCTCTGTAGTTTCTCGGGTGGCGATTGTGATCGAGGAGCAGCTGCTGATAAATTTCGCGACGATCGAGCATCAGCGGAAGAGGTCGAGTACCTTGCGTACTCCCAACGCCAGGCGGTCGATGTCTTCGCGGGTGTTGTAAAAGGCGAACGACGCGCGGGCCGTGGCCGGGATGTCGTAGTGCGCCATGACCGGCTGGGCACAGTGGTGGCCGGTCCGGATGGCGATGCTCTCCTGGTCCAGGATCGTGCCAATGTCGTGGGGGTGAATGTCACCCAGGTCGAACGAGAGCACGCCAGCCTTGTGTTCCGCTGTTCCGATAATGCGCAGCCCGTCGATCTCATCGAGTGTTCGGGCGGCGTAATCGAGCAGATCGTGTTCATGGTTGAAAGCGCCCTCGAGGTCCAGGGCGTTCAGATAATCGATGGCGACGCCGAACCCGATCGCGCCCGCGATGTCGGGGGTGCCTGCCTCAAATCGAGTGGGTGGGTCGGCGAAGGTGATTTCGTCGAACGTGACTTTCTGAATCATGCTGCCGCCGCCCTGGTAGGGAGGCATTTCCTTGAGCAGGTCATACCTGCCGTAAAGCGCACCGATCCCCGTGGGGCCAAAGACCTTGTGGCCGGAGAATGCGTAGAAATCGCATCCGAGATCCTGAACGTCGACAGGTAGGTGGGGGAGAGCCTGGGCGCCGTCGATGACAACGGGCACCTCCTTGCCGTGCGCGATATCGACAACGTTTCGAATCGGAACGACCGTGCCCAGACTGTTGGAGACGTGAGCGATTGCAATCAGCCGGGTTCGGTCGGTGATGAGCCCTTCGAGGGCGTCGAGGTCGACGTCGCCACGATCGTCGATCGGGGCGTGACGGAGTACGGCGCCTTGCTCCCGGCAAAGGAGATACCACGGTACGATGTTGCTGTGATGTTCGAGCTCGGTCACGACCACTTCGTCGCCCTGGCCGACGCGCATCTTCCCGAAGGTCTCCGCGACAAGGTTGATGCTTTCGGTCGTCCCGCGGGTGAAGACGATCTCGCGATGGTCGGCGGCGTTGATGAAGCGCTGAATTTTATGACGGGCTCCCTCGTACGCCTCTGTGGCCGCTTCGCTCAGGCGGTAGACGCCTCGATGGATGTTCGAGTTCTGCAGGGCGTAGTACCGATTGAGATAGTCGATCACGGATTGCGGCTTCTGCGTCGTCGCCGCGTTGTCAAGGTAGACAAGGGATTTCCCCGCGGCTTCCTGGTTGAGGATGGGGAAATCGGCTCGGACGCTTTTCACGTCGAAAGGGGTAGGCCGATCCTCGTTGATTGCGGCCGCCGACTTTTCCGTGGACACCGTGGGGAGGCTCATCGGGTGGCTCCGTTCCGGTCGACCTTGGCGAGTACTCTTCGAGTCAACTCGTCTCGAACAGACTCGAGTTCGATTCGGCCCAAAACGTCTTCGGCGAATCCACGAAGAAGAATGCGGTAGGCGTCCGAGCGCGAAATGCCTCGAGACTGTAGATAGAAGAGCGCGTCCTCGTCGAGTTGGCCGATGGTCGCGCCGTGTGAACATTTCACATCGTCGGCGTAGATTTCGAGCTGAGGTTTCGTGTTGATGCGCGCGTCATCGGACAGGAGAATGTTCTGATTCTGCTGGTAGGCATCCGTTTTTTGCGCGGCCTGGTGGACGTGAATCTTCCCCCGGAAGATTGCGCGAGATCGGTCCTGGAGGATGCCCTTGAATAGTTCGTGGCTCGGGCAATGGGGTTGCTGATGCTCGAGCAGCGTGTAGTTGTCACAGTGCTGATCGCCCTCTAGGATGTAGAATCCGTTGACCGTGGACTCGCAACCTTCACCGGCGAGGACGGAGCTGATGTCGTTCCGGGTAAATGCGCCGTCGACGCTGACGGTGTGGGAGGTGAAACGGCTTGTGCGACCCTGGGAAATCAGAAGGTTACTCGTGTGCCGGCCTTCAGGGCCCTCCAGCGACATCTTGACGTGGTCGAGTCGGGCATTTTCGCCGATGCGAATCTCGGTGACTGCGTTGTTGAGGTAGGGGCCGCCCTCCTGGCCGGAGAAAGTTTGTACGACGCTCGCCTGGCTGTCGTCTTCCACGACGATCAGAGCACGGGGCGTGGATAGCTGCGGCGCCTCCCCCGGCAGTGTGTAGTGCAGAAGGTGAATCGGTTCTGGGACCCGAACCTTTGGTGCGATGCGGATGACGGCGATGTCGAGCAGGAACGCCGTGTTGAGTGCGGTCAGCGCGTGTGCGTCGAAGGGGGCGATACGACCGAACTCGGGATCGATTTCGTCAGATGCGGTGACGGTGACCCCGTCTTCGTCGGTCGGATTCGAAAGGTCGGGTGCGTAGCGGCCGTTCACGAAGACCAGCGTTGGTCCATTCAGGCCGAATCGGAACGGGGCCAGATCGGTCTCCGTGACCGAACGAGGAAACTCCACATGGGGTATGAAAGCAGTCGATGTGATGGGGCTGAGGTCTGTGGCCTTCCACGCTTCGTCTCGTGAAGTAGGGAAACCGAGTTCGGCGAACCGATCGAGGGCGCGTTTACGTACTTCGTTCAGCGGCGAACTGGCCTGGCCATTGAGATCATTCTGGAAAGCCTCGAAGGCCGAGAGGTAGTGGTCTACGGTGTCGTTCCTTGTCGTTGCCATAGGGAGTCAGGCCGAGATGGCCTGCTCCTCGTGTTCGGCCCGAATCTTGTCGTAGCCTTCCTCTTCGAGCCGGAGGGCAAGGTGTTTGTCGCCCGAGGTGACGATTCGGCCGTTGAGGATTACATGGACGAAATCGGGGACGATGTATTCCAGCAGCCGCTGATAGTGGGTGACGACGATGACGGCTTTGTCGGGGCTGTGGAGCTGGTTTACGCCTTCGGAGACGATCCGTAGGGCATCGATGTCGAGACCCGAATCGGTTTCATCGAGGATGGCGAGCCGGGGTTCGAGCATGGCCATCTGGAAAATCTCGTGACGCTTTTTTTCGCCTCCGCTGAAGGCCTCGTTGACCTGGCGCTTGAGAAAGTCCTCGGGCATTTCAACGAGGGCCATGCGCTCCCTGGCGAGGCTTAGGAAACCCACAGCATCGAGTTCCTCTTCACCTCGATGCTTGCGCACCTCATTCAGAGCCGTGCGCATGAAGTAGGCGCTGTTGACTCCGGGGATCTCGACGGGGTACTGGAAGGCCATAAAAAGACCCGCCTTTGCGCGTTCGTCCGCTTCCAGGTCGAGCAGGTCCTTACCGTCGAAGGTGACGGACCCATCGGTAACTTCATAGGCTTCGTTGCCGGACAACACCTGAGCAAGCGTGCTCTTGCCCGACCCATTGGGTCCCATGATGGCGTGGATCTCGCCGACGTTAACCGAGAGATCGACGCCTTTTAAAATTTCGGTGCCTTCGACGCTTGCGTGCAGATTCTTGATTTCGAGGAGTGCCAAGGGGATTCTCTCTCCGATGAGGGCTAACCGACAGAGCCTTCGAGGCTGATGCCGAGCAGTTTTTGTGCTTCAACCGCGAACTCCATCGGGAGTTCGGAGAGGACTTCCTTGCAGAAGCCGTTCACGATGAGTGACACGGCTTCTTCGGTGTCGATCCCTCGCTGGTTACAATAGAAAATCTGATCTTCGCCGATCTTGGAGGTCGTCGCTTCGTGTTCGACCTGGGATGTGGTGTTTCGAATGTCGATGTAAGGAAACGTGTGGGCACCGCACTGGTCGCCAATGAGCATGGAGTCACACTGGGTGAAGTTGCGGGCATTCCGGGCTCCCTTTAGGACCTGGACGCCACCCCGATAGGTATTCTGTCCGCGCCCGGCTGAGATCCCCTTGGAAATGATGACGCTCCGGGTATTCTTGCCGAGGTGGATCATTTTCGTGCCTGTGTCGGCTTGCTGACGGTTGTTCGTGACGGCAACCGAGTAGAACTCACCGACTGAATGGTCGCCTTGCAGGATACAGCTGGGGTATTTCCAGGTGATCGCGGACCCGGTTTCGACCTGAGTCCATGAAATTTTGGAGTTCGCCCCGCGACACGCGCCACGTTTGGTTACGAAGTTGTAGATGCCCCCTTTACCGTCCTTGTCTCCCGGATACCAGTTCTGAACGGTCGAGTACTTGATCTGCGCGTTGTCGAGCGTGACCAGTTCGACGACAGCCGCGTGGAGCTGGTTCTCATCGCGCATGGGCGCTGTGCAACCTTCGAGGTAGCTGACGTAGCTGTCCTCGTCGGCGACGATGAGGGTGCGTTCAAATTGCCCTGTGTTCGCCGCGTTGATCCGGAAATAGGTCGACAGTTCCATAGGGCAACGAACGCCCTTCGGGATGTAGACAAAGGAACCGTCGCTGAAAACGGCTGAGTTGAGCGCAGCGAAGTAGTTGTCGTTGTGCGGGACGACCGAGCCGAGGTAATGTTTGACCAGGTCGGGATGATCCTTGACGGCCTCTGAAAACGAGCAGAAGATCACGCCCATTTCCGAAAGCTTCTCCTTAAACGTGGTGGCGACTGACACGCTGTCGAAAACAGCGTCAACTGCGACGCCGGCGAGCATCTTCTGTTCTTCCAGGGGGATGCCCAATTTTTCGTACGTTCGCAGAAGCTCGGGATCGACCTCGTCGAGACTCTTGGGCGCTTTTTTCTTCTTTGGGGCCGAGTAATATATAATGTCCTGGTAATCGATTTCGGGATATTCGGCCATGACCCACTGTTCGCTGCCGGGGACCTGGGTGGGGTCGGTCATCTTGAGCCAGTTCCGGTAGGCGTGAAGGCGCCACTCCAGGAGCCACTCCGGCTCTTCCTTCTTGGCCGATATGAATCGGACGGTACCCTCGTCCAGGCCCGGGGGAGCGGAATCCTGTTCGATATCGGTCGTCCAACCGTATTTGTATTCCTGGTTTGCGAGGGATTCGAGCTCGGTGGTCTCCGCGCTCATAGGGGCATCCTTAAGTTTGGGCAGTCAGAGAGTGTTCTATGCCGTTCTGTTGGGGCAAAACATATCCTTTGCTGACAAAAAGGTCAAGATTAATTTTGATAAAAATGTATTGATTGATTCACCGATCACCGGGGATGGTTTAGGGCGTCGTTGAGTGAGGCGTTAGTCATTGAAAATATTAAGTTTGGGGTCGATTTTGGGTTGGGGGTTTTCACTTGACGCCCCATTTCATATTCCCTATCTTTGTCACGCTCTACTGCGAGGCGAGCCCTGAGGGTAGAGTTAATATACTGATATTTAAGGGTTTAGGTGGGTACCCCGATGCTTCTTGACTATGCGAACGTGCTCCTGTTCCTCTCTGTGGGCTCGTTTTTCATCGTGTTCAACCTGTTTCTGGGCAGCCTGTTTCGCCCAGACAATCCCGATCCTGAAAAGCTCAGCACATACGAGTGTGGCGAGGAACCCGTCGGCGGGTCGTGGATTCAGTTCAACATCCGGTTCTACGTGGTCGCACTCGACTTCATCATTTTCGACGTCGAAGTCGTGCTGCTTTATCCCTGGGCGGTTGTCGCACAGGAATTTGGGTGGTACGGATTCGGTGTGGCCTTCGTATTCATCTTTATTCTTCTGCTCGGATTGGCTTTCGCCTGGAAGAAGGGGACCCTCGAATGGGTCCGCCCCAAGGTAGACCGATTCCGGGATACGATGACACGCCCTTTAGTTGAAGAGGCGGCTTGAGGCGAATATGAGGATCGAAGGACAGTTTAACGACAACGTGATCGTGACCTCGCTCGACTACTTTATCAACTGGGCGAGGCTTTCGGCGTTGTGGCCCATGACGTTCGGATTGGCGTGCTGTGCGATCGAAATGATGGCCACCGGGGCGTCGCGCTATGACTGGGACCGCTTCGGCATGATCCCTCGGGCATCCCCCCGTCAGTCTGACCTGATGATTGTGGCCGGCACGGTGACGTTGAAGATGGCCTCCCGGGTCAAGAAGCTCTACGACCAAATGGCAGAACCGCGATATGTAATCGCGATGGGGTGCTGCGCCACGTCAGGAGGGCCCTACTGGCAACACGGCTATCACGTCCTGAAGGGGGTCGACCGAGTGATTCCGGTTGACGTCTACGTTCCTGGTTGCCCTCCCCGCCCAGAGTCCCTGCTCGAGGGTGTGATGAACCTGCAGGAAAAGATTCGCCACCAGACCATCGCAAAAGTCGGATGAGCATGACGCCTCAGGAAATTTTCGACGCACTCAAATCCCAATTCGGTGACGTGATCATCGACTTGACGGAAAACGTCGACACCTGGATCCGTGTGAAGCCAGGTTCGATCGCGGACGTATGTGTGTTTCTGCACGACGACGAGGCGATGAAGTTCGAATCGTTGATGTGTCTGAGTGGAGTGGACTACGAAGAACACCTGAGCGTGGTGTATCACCTGAGTTCGTCCTCTCACAGGCACCGCATCACGCTGAAAGTCGAAGTCCCACGGGACGATCCGCACGTCCCTACGGTCGAGCATCTGTGGCTCGTGGCGAACTGGCACGAGCGTGAAGCTTACGACATGTTCGGGATCGTGTTCGACGGCCACAGCGATCTGCGAAGGATTCTGTGCCCGGACGATTGGGAAGGCCATCCCCTGCGCAAGGATTACCAGGTGCAGGAATTCTATCGCGGCATCAAGGTGGAGGTCTGACAGATGGCTGACACCGATACGCAACAGGTCGATCGACCCGAAGGCGCGATTCCGGACGCGAATGTGACCGTCGATCGTCCGGGATATCCGGACGAGGTAGCCCTCGAAGGAGACGACAACATCGAGAGCGAGCTGATGACCCTCAACATGGGTCCCCAGCACCCGAGCACACACGGCGTGCTTCGACTCGAACTCAAGACCGACGGCGAAATCATCGAACACGTCCGCCCGCACATCGGCTACCTCCATCGATGCTTCGAGAAACACGCGGAGAGCCTGTCCTACCCTCAGGTCATTCCGTTTACCGACCGTATGGATTACCTGGCGGCCATGAACAACAACCTGGCCTATTGTCTCGCGGTCGAACGTCTTCTCGAAATCGAAATTCCCGAACGGGTCGAGTACGTTAGGGTCATCATCTGTGAACTCAACCGTCTGGCGAGTCACCTCGTGTCATTCGGAACGTACGGCATGGATATCGGTGCTTTTACGCCGTTCCTGTTCGCGTTCCGTGAACGAGAGGACATCTTCGATCTGTTCGAAATGACCTGCGGCGCCCGGATGCTCTATAACTACATCTGGGTGGGTGGCGTTTCACACGATTTTCCACCGGGTTTCGTGGAGAAGTGCACTGCCTTCCTCGACAAGTTCGAAGGGAAAATAAACGACTACAACAATCTTCTCTCGTACAACAAGATCTTCATCGAGCGGACGGCCAACATTGGCGTGCTACCGGTTGACAAGGCGTATTCCTACAACTTGACGGGTCCGAACCTCAGAGGGTCGGGCGTCAAATGGGACTTGAGAAGAGACGACCCATACTCCATCTACGACCGATTCGAGTTCGACATTCCGGTCGGTTCTGGTGAAATGGGACAGCTGGGCGATTGCTGGGACCGCTACATGGTCCGCATTCGCGAGATGGGGGAGAGCGTCAGAATCATTCGTCAGGCGCTCGAACAGATGCCTGATGGCGATGTGCACAAGGCCGTACCGCGCAACGTGCGACCACCGAAGGACGCCGAGTGCTACACCCGGTCCGAGACGCCCCGCGGGGAGATGGGTATCTACGTGATCAGCGACGGTTCGAACGTTCCCTACCGGGTCAAGGTCAAGTCCCCGTGTTTCACCGCGATCAGCGCCATGAATTTCCTCACCCGTGGTCACTACGTCGCCGACATCATCGCCGTTATTGGAAGCATTGATATCGTTCTTGGGGAGGTCGACCGCTAAGCGCGGCGATCGGTTATGCAAGAGTTCGCCAAATACCTGATTGCAAACGTCCCCTTCCTGGCCGATGTGCCGCTGGGTTATCTGTCTCCGCTCCTCGGTTTGCTTTCCGCTGCCCTCCTGCTTGGATTCATCTCCGTGCTTGGCATGGTGCTCGTCTGGTTGGAACGCAAGGTGTCTGGCCACATGCAAGACCGTGTAGGGCCGATGCGCGTCGGGGGATGGCACGGGTGGTCGCAAACCCTGGCCGATGGAATCAAGCTGCTGCTCAAAGAGGACATTATCCCCGCTGCCGCGGATTCTTTTCTGTTCAAGTTTGCGCCGTTGCTCGTGTTCGTCGGCTCCTTCGCGGTTTACGCAGCCATCCCCTTCAGTGAGTCGATCATCGTCAGCAATCTGAACATCGGTCTCTTCTACATCTTGGCCATCTCTTCCGTGGGGGTGATTGGTATTCTCATGGCGGGGTGGTCCTCGAACAACAAATGGGCCCTTCTTGGGGCGATGAGGTCCGCGGCGCAGGTCGTGTCGTATGAAATTCCAGTCGCCTTGCTGCTTCTGGCGGTCGTTCCTCTCGTGGGCTCCCTGAACCTGCAGGACATTATCAGGGCTCAGGAGGGCGGTGTCACCCACTGGTTCGTGTTCAGGAACCCGTTTACGTTCCTTGGATTTTTCCTGTTTTACATTTCGACCCTTGCCGAGGTCAACCGTACGCCGTTCGACATTCCGGAAGCAGAATCGGAGCTCGTTGCGGGGTATCATACCGAGTACAGCGGTATGCGGTTCTCTTACTTCTTTATCGCGGAATACGCAGCCATGGCGGCTGTCAGCTTCGTTACCGCCGCCGTGTTCCTGGGCGGATGGTCTTCGCCCTTCGGAGGCACCTTCCCCGGCGGCGTGTTCTGGATGATCGTCAAGATGATGTGGCTCGTGTTCGTTCAAATGTGGGTTCGCTGGACCGTACCGCGTCTTCGCGTCGACCAGCTCATGTTCGTAGGGTGGAAAGTGCTCACGCCTGGCGCGTTCGTCTGTATTCTCGGTTCGGTTGTCTGGAACTTCGCCGCGCCCGAGTGGTTGCGGGTATTGGGCACCACGTTGGCGATCGTGGCTACCGTCGTCATATTCGCATTCTTCTTCAGGTCGGCTGCTCGAGGTCTCTCCGAGGGCCGTTCTCAGCGCACACAGGCGGCCTGATCTCCGTTCTATCGAGGCTACTTCATGGGGCGTTATTTTTCTAACATCGTGCAGTCGATTTCAACGATCTGGACGGGCATGAATATCACGCTGAAGCATCTGTTCACGCCCTCGATTACGCTCCAGTACCCGGAAGAGCGATGGGAGATGCCGGAGCGCGCTCGAAACCAGTTGTTCAACGACATCGACGATTGCATCGGCTGCGACCAATGTGCCCGCGCCTGTCCGGTTGACTGTATCTATATCGAAACCGAGAAGGTCGGTGAGGACATCGATCTGGGGCTGACTTCGAAAGGCACCAAGAAGCGTCTGAAAGTATTACGGTTCGACATAGACATGTCGCTTTGTTGCTATTGTGGGCTGTGCACCTATCCGTGTCCCACGGAGTGCCTCATCATGACGCCTCACTACGAAGCCTCTGTCTACGATCGTACAGACCTGCTCTACAAGTACGCGAAGCCCTGGGAATACGACGACCTCGAATCGGCTGACGCATCGAAGGACACGGACAAGGAGGCGGCCACGGCCGGTTGACATGGCCCTGTCGACGCTCACCTTCTATCTGTTCGCCCTGATCACTGTCGGATCGGGCGTGGTTGTGGTGTTCGCCAACCGACTCATCCACGCCGTCTTCGCCCTGCTGTTCACGTTTTTCGGAACGGCCGGGTTGTATGTGTTTCTTGGGGCGGATTTCGTTGCCGGCGCTCAGGTGCTCGTCTACGTGGGCGGCATTCTCGTACTGATGTTGTTCGGTGTGATGCTGACGAACAGAATCTACGACCTTCAAATTCTGGCTGAGCGGGTGCACTTCAAACGAAGCGTGGCGGTAGTCGGTGTAGGGTTCGCGCTTCTGGCAACGATCATTTTCAGGACCCCGTGGCAAATGGTGGAGGGGGT
Organism: Latescibacteria bacterium UBA6620; assembly: GCA_002433075.1. Lineage (GTDB taxonomy): Bacteria > Latescibacterota > UBA2968 > UBA2968 > UBA2968 > UBA6620. The sequence goes on along the minus strand of DJHM01000033.1, from coordinate 191,726 downwards.
GGAGCCAGCCAGCACGACGGTGAGCATTGGTCGACTCTTGATGAGTGAATACGTCCTTCCCTTCGAGATCGCCGCAATGCTGCTCCTGGCCGCCCTCATCGGTGCCTCGATGCTTGCGAGTCGGGATAACGAGGAGGGTGACCTTTGATCGGTCTGACGCACTACCTCGTCGTTGCCGCCATCCTGTTTTCGCTCGGCGTACTGGCCGTTTCCACTCGTCGCAATGCGATCAGCGTTCTGATGGGCGTCGAATTGATCCTGAACGCGGGGAACATCAACCTGGTGGCTTTTTCGAAGTTCTCGGATGTGGGAATCAGCGGGCAACTGTTCGCCCTCTTCGTCATCATCCTGGCGGCGGCGGAAGCCGCAGTTGCTCTCGCCATCGTCCTGAACATCTATCGCAACCATCACACCGTCACTGTGGATCGACTCCACTCGCTAAGCGGCTGATCTCGCTCGACGAAACCAAAGATTGCCGCAGACGGATCGTGGCTTTGTCCGATACTCAGTAGCACCGTCTTTTTGATTCGCACTGGGGAATTATGCTTTCTGTTATTCTGATTCCGGTTCTGCCTCTGCTGGGTTTCGCCGTTCAAGCGTTTTTCGGCCGGCGTTTGCCCCGAGGGGGTGACTTCGTACCCCTCGGGTGCATCGGGATCGCCTTCCTGTTGTCCCTGCGCATCTTTATCGAGGCGCTGACCGCCTACAGCGCGGATTGGAAAATGCTGTTCGGGCCGTTCGTGTGGCTCGACCTCGAGTCGCACCAGATCAGCGTCGGTCTCCTCGTCGACAACATCACGGCCGTCATGCTCATGGTTGTGACGGTCGTCAGCTTCCTTGTTCATCTCTATTCGACTAGCTACATGCACGGCGACGAGAAGTACAGCCGGTTCTTCGGCTTCCTGGGCATCTTTTCGTTCTCCATGCTGGGTCTGGTCATCGTCGACAACTTTCTTCTGCTCTACGTCTTCTGGGAACTCGTGGGTCTGAGTTCGTATCTCCTGATCGGGTTCTGGTTTGAGCGGGATGCTCCGGCGAATGCGAGCAAGAAGGCGTTTCTCACGAACAGGGTGGGTGATCTCGGCTTTTTCGTCGGCATCATGATCCTGTTCTGGAAGGTCGGGGCATTCGACTTCCAGAGTGTGTATGACGGCATCGCTGCGGGTAAAGTCAGCGGGTGGCTGCTGACGGCGGCCGGGCTCTGTCTGTTCTGCGGCGCCATCGGAAAGTCGGCTCAGTTCCCGCTGCACGTCTGGCTGCCGGACGCTATGGAAGGCCCGACTCCGGTCAGCGCGCTGATTCACGCGGCCACGATGGTGGCTGCGGGCGTATACATGGTGACACGGATGTTCCCAATCCTGACACCCGACGCGATGGTGGTCATCGCCTACATCGGGGCCATTACTGCGCTGCTAGGATCGACGATCGCGGTTGCCCAGTACGACATCAAACGAGTGCTGGCATATTCGACGATCAGCCAGCTCGGCTACATGATCATGGGACTTGGTGTGGGTGCCTATGTTGCCGGGTTCTTCCATCTGGTCACACACGCGGCCTTCAAGGCCTGTCTGTTCCTGGGTAGCGGAAGCGTGATTCACGCCATGCACGACGCCTACCACGGCGATCACGACGTTGACGAGCAGGACATGCGGAACATGGGCGGGCTGAGAAAGCAGATGCCGGTCACGTTTGCCACATTCCTGCTGGCAACCGTGGCTTTGGCGGGGGTCCCGCTGACATCAGGCTTCCTGAGTAAGGACGCGATTCTGGCGGGAGCCCTGGGTTTTGGCGGGTTCGCCCACCCGCAGCATTTTTTAATACCGCTCTTCGGGTTCGCTGCTGCCTTCCTGACCGCTTATTACATGTTCCGGCTGGTCTTCGTGACCTTCTACGGTGAGCCTGCCGATGAACGGGTGTCGCACGCGCACGAATCCCCACGGGCAATGACCATCCCGCTGGTCGTTCTTGCCTCTCTCAGCCTATGGTTTTTCTACAGTCTGAATCCAGTGGGCCAGGGATGGTTCTATGATCTGGTCAAGGAGCCCCCGCAGGTGGCTCTGATGGATGCCCAGGTGTCATTGCCTGCGACCACTCCGAATACGGAAGCGGCAATGATGACGGCAGGGGGTAGTCACGACGATCCCGCCCATCGTGCTCACTACCCGGCCATGGCTCTTTCGATCCTGTTGGCTGCAGGCGGAATCTTCCTGGCCTACAAGAGATACTACAACAATCAGAAAGCCATGATGGCGCACGAGGCGAAGCTTCTCGAAACGTCGTGGCTGTTCCGCGCCCTGCATAACAAGTGGTACTTCGATGAAATGTATTCGGCGAGCTTCATACGGGGGACGATGGCTCTGCGCTCGGCGCTCTCCTGGTTCGACACTTGGATTATCGACGGCATCGTCAACCTGTCGGCTTACTTCGCACGGGCGTTGGCGTGGATTCAAGGCCTGGCGGATAGGAAGATCGTCGACGGGCTGGTCAACTTGGTCGCGGACTCGATCATCGAGGCCGGTGGCCAGCTTCGACGCGTCCAGACCGGTAGAATACAGACCTACGTAATTTTGCTCCTTGCGGGAATGATCGTTCTGATGATCGCCAGGATGGTCGTCTGAGAGTAGGGCGGCCCAACGCCCAAGGCTGACGGCGCTTTGTCGCGGGCGTGCACTTCGTGATTTAAGACGACTTGCTTGTTTGAGAAACTGAGCGGGAGGAGCTCGACGGATGGATCAGTGGATTCTGACACTTCTCACTTTCGTCCCGGTAATTGGCGCGGCTGTCATTCTGTGCGTGCCGGGCGAGCAGAAGAACACGATCAGGTGGCTGGCCCTGCTGACAACCGGGATCTGTATGGTGCTGGCAGTGTGGCTGTTCAATGCCTACGACCGCGCCAACCCAGCAATGCAGTTCGTCGTCCAGGTGCCGTGGATTCCGTCCTTCAATATCGAGTATCACATCGGTCTGGACGGTCTGAGTGTGTCGATGGTGCTTCTGACGGCGCTCATCACCTTACTTTGCATTCCTGCATCGTGGTCGATTGAAAAAGGCGTGAAGGGCTACTTTGCGTTGCTGCTCCTGCTTCAGACGGGAATGCAGGGCGTGTTCGTTTCTCTCGACTTCTTCCTGTTCTACGTCTTCTGGGAAATCATGCTTCTGCCGATGTATTTCCTGATCGGGATCTGGGGTGGTCCGAGGAAAGAATACGCGGCGATCAAATTCTTCCTCTACACGCTGGCGGGGAGTGTGTTGCTCCTGCTCGCCATGCTGGCCATGTACTTCAACACAACCGATCCGGCGACGGGCGAGAACACCTTTAACATGCTGGTCATGATGGACCAGGCAAACCACAGCGAATGGCTGCGCGCGGGCACGATCTTCGGACGTTCGGCGCCGCTGATGTTGTGGATGGCGATGTTTATCGGTTTCGCCATCAAGGTTCCGCTGTTCCCGTTCCATACCTGGTTGCCAGATGCTCATGTCGAGGCGCCGACGGCCATCAGCGTAATTCTTGCGGGCGTCTTGTTGAAGATGGGTACTTACGGCATTCTGCGGTTCAACTACCAGATGTTGCCTGACGCCTCCCAGTACTTCAGCACCCTCCTGGCCGTGATCGGGGTGGTCAACATCGTTTACGGAGCGTTCTGTGCCCTTGCCCAGACCGATCTGAAGCGCCTGGTTGCCTATTCGAGTATCAGCCATATGGGCTACGTCATCCTGGGGATGTCGGCGTTCACAGTACACGGAATCAACGGCGCGGTGTTCCAGATGTTCAATCACGGAACGATCACTGCGATGCTCTTCCTTCTTGTCGGCGTGATCTACGACCGGGCGCACCATCGCTACATCGTTTTCCCAAACGACTATCACGAGCCGGAACTGCGCGGCCAGCTTGGTTTCGGAGGGCTGTGGACCCACATGCCGATCTACGGAAGTCTGACGATGATTGCGTATTTCGCGGCTCTCGGACTGCCCGGTCTCTCAGGGTTCATCAGCGAGGCGCTGTGTTTCCTCGGGGCGTTCCCCGTGCATCGCACACTGACGATCATTGGAACCCTGGGTGTCCTGCTCGGTGCCGGATACATGCTTTGGGCGTTCCAGCGACTGTTTATGGGCTCGTTCAACGAACGAAACAAGGACCTGCCCGAAATCAACAGTCGTGAGATCGCCACGATCGTGCCCCTGGCTGTGGTCGTCATTGTTCTCGGAATCTATCCCGCGCCGGTACTCGACCTGATCGCAGCGTCGTTGAGCGACCTCTCGCACACGTTGTCCGCCCACTCGGGGATGGCGGCGAACGCGTTCTAAGGAGCGTCTACTTGTCGGATCTGCTACAAGCGGCGATCGCCTCAAACCTGGAGAGTCTTCAGTTCGCTGGACCTGAGCTTGCGCTGACGATTTCGATTCTCGTGATCGTCACGGTCGACCTGGTCTACTCAGGTGAAAAGCGCGCCCTGATGACGGGGTTGACCCTTGCGGGTCTCTTGTGGGCGGTCTGGTCGATCGTGGGGCTCTACGGTACGGAGCCACGGTCCCTGTTCGCCGGCATGATGGCGCTCGATGATTTCGGCCTTTTCTTCAAACTCTTGATGGCGGGAACCACACTGGTCGTCGTAGTTTTCGGGATCCAGTCGACTGACATCGATGAAAAGCTTGCGGAGTTTTATGCTGTTCTGCTGACGATCGTCCTCGGTGGGTTCCTGATGGCGTCTTCGACGAACCTGCTGATGATGTATCTCACTCTCGAACTCGTGAGCCTCCCGTCGTTCATTCTGGCGGGCTACCAGCGGCACGTGCAGCGTTCGAACGAGGCGGCTCTTAAATACGTGGTCTATGGCGGTGTGTCGTCTGGTGTGATGCTCTACGGCTTCAGCCTGATCTACGGTTTGACGGGCACACTCGACCTATTCGAGGTGTCGAGCCGGATCGCGGCGCAGGGCGGACTTGACCTGACCCTCTTCCTGGCCGCGACCATGTCAATGGCGGGCTTCGGCTACAAGGTTGCCTGTGTACCCTTCCATTTCTGGTGTCCAGATGTTTACGAAGGTGCACCGACCCCGGTTACCGCCTTCCTGTCCGTCGCGCCCAAAGCGGTTGGATTCGCGATGCTGGCCCGATTTTTCTACGTCGGCCTGTCATCCTACGACGGTACTTTGGGAACGTCGCTTGCCGGACAATGGCCCGAGTTGTTGGCCATCGTGTCGGCTTGCACGATGACGCTGGGCAACTTGACGGCGATATGGCAGAACAATCTGAAGCGACTTCTGGCCTATTCGAGTATCGCTCACGCAGGCTACATGATGATGGGCGTGGTCATGCTTTCGTCGGCAGGCCTGCAGGGTGTGATGTTCTACGCGGCGGTCTATCTGTTCATGAATTTAGGGGCTTTCTTCGTGGTGCTCCTGGTAGCCGACCGGACGGGAAGTGAGGACATCAAGGATTTTGCCGGGCTGGGCTGGCGGTCACCCTTCATCGCGGCCGTGATGACGTTCTTCCTAGCCTCGCTGACGGGACTGCCACCGACAGCCGGATTTGCAGGTAAGCTCTATCTGTTCAGCGCGGTGGTGGAAGGGGGCCTGTGGTGGTTGGCCGTTGTTGGTGTGTTGAACAGCGCGGTGTCACTCTACTACTACTGGCGCATCGCTCGTACAATGTATCTCGAAGATCCTGCGGTTGCTGAGCCTCTCGGGATCCCGGCCATCGCGACGGTGACCCTGGCGGTGCTGTTCGCCGGGACGGTAGTGTTTGGCATCTACTTTGGACCGTTGTCGGACCTGACGGCCCAATCGACCACACTCTACGCCCCCGTTCAGGCGGCTGCACAGGCTATGCTCAGGTAAGTCTACTCAACAGAAGATGAAAAAGGCTCTGCCGAATTCTCGGCAGAGCCTTTTTTGAAATGGAGGACCTTTTTCACGCGCCCCACGCCTTTCCGCTCGCGTTGGGGCCTTTCTTCTTTGCCTTAGGGAGGTCGGTCTTGTCGACCAAGAATCCCACGAGGCGTTTCTTGCCCAAATTCTGCAAGTAGTTCAGTAGAGACACTTCGGCCTCTTTGAGGTTCAGCTGGTGCTCCTCGCTCAGCTTGCGAATCATCGCATCGACGGAGGTTTTTCCGTCGCACATTTCCCAGACCTGAGTTCCGATCTGGTCGAGCAAGAGAGTTCGACGTTCGGGGATCCAGAAAATCTTGGAAAGGATCCGGGCTTTCCAATCCGTTCCGCGGGTGAGGGTGATCGAGACTTCGTCGTCGTCCGTTTTTTCCCAGTCGAGCGCGTCGTTACGTGCGGGACGGGACTTCAACATGGCGTCTCGTCCGATTTTGGGGCTGCGCCTGAAGTTCACGACGTTGCCTCAACGGGAGCGGGGCGATTAGGGCCCGGCATAGCGTCCTGGATCGTGTCAAGATCGAGGGCGTCTTCTTCTTTGTTGTAGAAGGATTGCGCGACAAAGATCTTGTTTTCTTCGTCCGATACCCAAGCCCGCCCTCTCAAGTGGAGTCTTGGCCGCGTATTCCAAAAGGGCAAGGGCTGGAGCAAGCTCTGGACCCTGCCTTTGGGCTCGCCCTGAACTGATATGGCCTGGTCGTCGAGCGTGTCAACGCGCGTGTCGATAAAGCGGAGATCCTTCGCGAAGAACTGTTGGTACCAGTCGGAGAGGGAACTCCCTGCCAGTAGAGTGCGCGCCAGGCTGAGTCGGTCTATTCGGAGTAACGATTTTTCCTTCTTGAAGAGAAGACGAATATGTCCCGATTTCAGGTCATATTCTTCCAATGGAAAGTCAGGCGGCGTACTACACTGGAGACCGTAGAGCCCCCACGGCTGCCACGCCTCCGCAGGCGTGTCAGCCAGTGAACCGAAGAGTCTGGACAACAGTTCCTGTGCGTCTTCATCCGGACGGGTCATGACTCGGATGAAGAACAGACGGTCGCTGACGGGGCTGTACCCGGCAAGCGTTGTGACCTCGTGTACTCCCTTCCACCGGAAGCATTCCCAGGCGGCAAGCCCGGGCAGGTCTAACCCTTCGATCAGCACGCTCCGTTCGACGCTCAGGGTCTGCTTCTCCTTCTGGGCGTTTTTGGCGAGCCCCTCGACGTAGCGGTCGACGATTCTGGCAACCTCCGGGTCTCCGCCGGCCTCCTTCCATTCCACCTCGACGCGTACGATCTGTGCATCGTCCAGGCGGACGTTTCCCGATCGGGCATCTCCCACGAGCTGTCCCGGATTCCACTCGTCTGGGATGTCGATGGTGACACCGTACCAAGCCAGATTCTGCCACTTGTCGTATCGAAGTCGCTTCATTGCAGTGCTCGTTAGTGACTGAAATTCAAGGTCTTGTGAAGATACTGGGCCGCTCCGACTGTGTCAAGAAGACCGACTTGAACATTGACGGATAAACTAATGTGCACTATATTCAGATGTGCAGGTATGAACGATATCAACCCGCGCCAAAGGGGCACGTATGAAGCGCGAACTGACGGACAGGCAACGGGAAATATTCGATTTTATTGCTCGCGGCATCCGCGAGAACGGCTACCCGCCTACGATTCGGGAGATGATGGACGCGTTCGACATCGCTTCCACGAACGGCGTGCGGACGACGCTTGCCGCGCTGGAAAAGAAGGGCTACATCCGGCGGAGACCGATGCTTTCGCGGGGAATCGAATTGACAGAACCCAATGATATACAATCAGTTGCATCCAACCTTCCGGATGTTCGAGAAATTCCGCTGGTCGGGCGTGTGGCTGCGGGTGAGCCGCTTCTGGCTATCGAGCACGTCGAAGAGACGCTCACAGTCGACCCGTCGTTCGTGCCGTCAGGCGATGTCTTCGCGCTGCAGGTTCACGGCGACAGCATGAAAGATGTCGGTATTCTCGATGGTGACTATGTTCTTGCGCGGCAGCAGTCTACGGCCCACCAGGGCGAAATCATCGTCGCTGTGGTCGACGATGAGGCTACCGTAAAGAGATACTTCGTGGATGGAGACGGTGTTCGCCTCGAGGCCGAGAACGAGGACTACGATCCGATCGTGGTAGATCCCCAGTTCCAGGCGTTCAGGATTGCCGGAAAGGTCGTGAGTTTGATGCGGCGGTTCTGACTCCGCCGGTGAGTTGGACCACTTCTCAGTGTTTTGGCCGTGCTCTCATCCAGGGAGCACGGCCTATCTGTTTACGGGCTTGTGATTGACGAATGCGGCATCTATCTGTAAGAGTATAGGGGACTTACACGCATAATAGTGGGGCGCGTTTAGAAGGAGGACGTCTGTGACGTTCGCACTACTGGGTATCGTGATTCTGGGCAGTTTGCTGTTTTGCGTCTATTGCCTTGTCGGTTACTAGGAGAGAGTGTCGCCTCTTCGCGCGGAATCAGCCACGATCGCGGAATCGATCCTGCAGAAGAAGGTTAGGCTGGAAGATCTGGAGCGGGATGTCGAGTTGCTCAAGGAGGCTCAGCCCTCGATGGAGCTTGAATCGGTTCGTATTCGACGCTGGATTGAGCAACTGAAAGCCCAGACAGAGCGTCTGCAGTCGTTGTCGAAGCCGGCACTGGGTGAGGTGGAACGGCACATTGAAGCCGTCCGGTCCGGGGAGGAGGAGGCCTGATGGAGTACGCGGTCGTGTTGGTCGCCCTCGGGTTGGTGGTTTCTGTTAGAGCTTTCACCGCGATGGCCCTGAACAAACAGGAGCCGCGACCCAGGACCGGGAACTCAGTTCCAAAGTCGCCGCCCTGGAGGCTACGGAGCGCCAGCTCTCGCGTGAGAAGAAGGCGGCTGAAGAGGAGCTCCAGCAGCTAGAGAGCGAAAAGGACAGGTTGCTCGTGGCGGTCCAGAAATTCGGGGCGACCCCCGTAGAGGCACCTACGGACGAGGAATTTTTCGGACGCAAGGCCCGGCCCGGTAGGCCCAGCCCCTCACGTAGAGCCGAATCCTGTTCAGGGCGAACACGAGCAGGAGTTGACGGATTGAGAAAGTGCCCCGGAAGGGGAAGATGGGTTTGAAGAAGCCGTCGATGACGAGGTGGAAAATGCCGCAGCTGTCGTACCGTCGGAATCCTCCGTGGCGCAGACGGTTGGAGGACAGGAACCAGCGCAGGAGGCCCAGAGCCCCGAAGGAGACGAGAGGCCCCGCGTGTTGCTCGTCGATGACAACAACGAGCTCCGGGAACTCCTGACCGACGCTCTCGGCGAAGTCTATGCGATCGATGGGGCGACGGATGGCCTGGAAGGGCTGCACCGACTGATGAAAGAGGCGCGTAGCTATGACGTGGTGATGACGGACTTGAATATGCCACACATTGATGGCATTGCTTTTCTGGACCGCGTGCCTGAGGGCATCCCCGTTATCGTCATATCTGCGTATCTGGATCGCCCGGAGTTTGCGAGGGCTCTCTGGATCACCCCCGGGCGACCCGCGTTCTGGAGAAGCCCTTCAAGCTCTCCGACGTGCGTATGGCAATCACTGCGGCGATCGAGAGTGCGCCAACAAGCGAGTCGACGGAAGGCTCTGAAGCGGAGTCATCGAAAGAGGGTGCGGAAGCAGAGACAAGCGCAGAGGCATCGCCCTCCTGATCATCAATCATCGTTTGGACGAAACGGCCGGGAAAAAGACCCGGCCGTTTTTTATGCCGTGTATCGCTGACCCGGATTCTGTGTTACTTGATTTTCGAGCTCGAGGCCGAGCAGCAACGTGGACAGGCTGGCGGGTGTGCGCCCGGCGAGACGGGCGAGAGCGTCGATGTGGATGGGGTCGGAGGACAGGCTGTTGACGATCCTCTGTTCTTCGGGAAGCAGTGACAGGACGACTGTGGCGCGCTCACGCTTGCTCGGGGTGGGGAGTCCGAGTTTGTCCAGAACGTCTTCAACGTTTCGAACGAGGGTTGCGCCGTCGCGGAGGAGTGCGTGCGGACCTTCACTTTGGCTGGCCGTAATGGGGCCGTGTAGCTTGAACACGTCGCGGTCCTGTTCGAGGGCGATACGCGTGGTGATGAGAGACCCGCTCTTGCGTCCGGCTTCGACGACGATGACGCCCGGGCTTAATCCGCTGATGACATGGTTGCGACGGGGGAAGTGAACGGGATCCGCAGAGGTGCCTATGGGGAACTCACTGACGACGGCGCCTTTCAGAACGATCTCGTCGTAGAGGGGCGGTGGCTGGGCGGCGTTGGCCGGTCGAGGCCACTTCCGAGCACGGCGACGGTCCCTCCGCTGGCCGCGAGTGCTCTCCGATGGGCGTGACCGTCGATCCCGAGCGCGAGCCCACTTACAACGACAACCCCCGCCCGCGCAAGCCCTCCCGCCAGCTGGCGGGCAGAATCCTTGCCGTAGGGGGAGTTTCGCTCGAGAGCCGACGATGGCGACCGTGGGACGCTCAAAGAGGGTGGGATCGCCGAGAAGGAACAGGATGGGGGCGGAGCGTAGGTCTGGCGAAGCAGATGGGGGTAACCTGGTCCGCTCAAGTGGAGGAGCTGAACCTGAAGTCGTTTACAAGCATCAAGCTGGCGACTCGCCCAGTCAGAGTCGACCTGCGACCGTATGGCCTGCGCGGTTTCCAGACCGATGCCTTCGACTGCACATAGGGCGTCGAAGGGCGCCTCGAGGACGGATTCTGGTGAGCCGAAGTGTGAAATCAGGGCCCGGTAGCTCGAGGGACCGAGCCCGGGCGCAGAGGGCAGGGTCAGGGCGTGACGGGCAGTGTCGCCTTCCAAGACTACAGATCCTGCTCGTCCTGACGGCTTTGACGGACCCGATCGCCGACTGCCTGGATGAGTTCGTTGAGCCCCTCCCCGGTGACGGAAGAGATCGGGAAGGCGGGTTCATTTCCAACCGTGACGTGCGGGCGATCCTCCGGGGGAAGAACGTCGACCTTGGATGCGGCGAGGAGAGAGGGCTTCTGGGGCAGGGCGGAACTGAAATGCTCGAGCTCTCGACGAAGGACGGCGAGGTCCGCGGCCGGGTCGGGTGCCGAAGTGTCGACGACGTAAAGTAGGACGCGTGTACGCTCGATGTGTCTTAAGAACTGGAAACCGAGACCACGGCCTTCGTGGGCGCCTTCGATGAGGCCGGGAATGTCGGCCATCACAAAAGTGTCGTAGTCGCCGCAGCGCACGATGCCCAGGTTGGGCTGCAGGGTTGTGAACGGGTAGTCAGCGATTTTGGGATGGGCTGCCGAGACCCGGGACAGCAGCGTCGACTTCCCGGCGTTAGGGTGACCGACGAGCCCGACGTCAGCGATAAGCTTGAGCTCCAGGTCGAGAGCCTTCTCCTGACCGGGTCCGCCGGGGTCTGCCCGTTCTGGGGCCCTGTTCGTGGCAGTGGCGAACCGAGCATTTCCTCGGCCTCCTCTCCCACCGGGAAGGACGACTTCGCACTCGTCCGGTTCTGTCAGGTCGGCGAGGATACGCCCCGATTCGGCGTCGCGGACGACGGTGCCTGGGGGCACCCGGATGACGAAATCCTGTCCGCGCGTGCCCGTCCGGTTCTTGCCCATTCCGTGGCCGCCACGCTCTGCCCACGCGTGTTGCTGGTAGCGCTGGTCCAGGAGAGTCGATAGATGGGGGTCAACCTGGAGGACGACGTTACCGCCGTCGCCACCATCCCCACCGTCGGGCCCTCCCCTCGGAACGAACTTTTCACGACGAAAACTGCTGCAGCCGTTTCCCCCGTCGCCCGACCGGGCCTGTATGGTGACTTCGTCGACGAACACTCGTGGATCTCCCTGGCCCAAGTATAGTCAGTCTGGGGCATTGGTGCCAAGAAGCGGGTGGAAACTACGTCAGCGTGGTGGGAATTTTTCTTCGAGCGCTGATTGAACGTGGGGGGGCACGAAGGGAGAGAGATCGCCGCCGAATTGGGCGATTTCTCTGACAACGGTGGAGCTGAGATGAGCGAACTCGGGACTGGGGAGGAAATATACCGCCTCCAGATCGGGGAGCAGGCGGCGACTGGCCGAGGCCCATCCGAGTTCTGTTTCGTATTCACCGGCCGTGCGCAGACACCGGATGACTGTGTGAATCCCCCGGTCGCGTGCGAAGTGAACGGTCAGCCCCTGATAGTCGACGACCTCGACCTCGGGTTTCTGCACTGCCTGTCGAATCAGTGCGACCCGCTCCGCAGCCGTGAACACGGGACTTTTGGACGGGTTCTCCCCGACAGCTACGACTACTTGGTCGAAAATTTCGAGCGCTCGACGAATGAGGTCGATGTGACCGAAGGTGACCGGATCGAACGATCCGGGATAGAGTGCGGTGGTCATGAGGGTAGTCCTGTTTTTGAAGATCTGGCGGCCCCTGCGGCCAGGGCGACGCGTGTGCCGAATTCGGGGTCGTCGGAAACGGTGCTGCCCGGGGCCTGAAGTAGCGGGGCCTCTATGCCGGCTGCAATCGCAAGGTGTCGTGCGAAGTCATCGACCTGGCCGCGCGCGCTGCCGGCGACAGAAAAGGAGGCGAAGCGCTCCGCTCGTCCCCGGATTCGGCTCGAGACGAGGTCGGCGACATCCTCGAGGGTCTGTTTGTCCGGGGCGTCCATGCGAATGGACTCCGCCAGGACGAGGGCCCGACTGGAACCCGCGGCGATCGAAACCCAGTCCGCGGAGAGGGCGACGCCCGCCTGCCACGTTTCGGGGTCCTCCAGCATGGCCTGATACAGTGCGACGGGTTCGGCGCATACCCCACCGAGGTGGAATCCCGCCGTTTCGAGGCGCTGATCAATGCCCGCGACCAGATCCGCCCTGACGGCTTCCCAGATGGCCACACTCCCGCTCGCCCAATGTCGCAACGTCAGGTTTTCGGGAGCCTGTCCCAGAGTCTGGGCGGCCTCCCAGCCGAGGTGGGTCCTGCGATCGCGTTCCCCTGCGATTTCGAGTGGGATGCGTCGAAGGTGAATGTAACCCGGTGGCAGGGAGATCCAGATGGGATCACCCTCGGATGTGTCCAGATTTTCAAGCGCCCCGACGAGACGATCGGCGAAGGTTCCGACCTTGCCGGACGGACCTTCCCAATCAGTCGTCGCGTGCGATATCAGGTTTTCGTCGAGCGTCGCGGCGACGACGTCTCGATCGCCCAGGTGGAGTCCCACGACGGCCATCAGGGCGGAGAGACGGTCAGAAGTGGTTTCAGCCTAGTCAGGTTCTTAAGGCCGATGCGACGGACGGAGGTGAGGTCGTCGACAGCCCGGAAGGGACCGTTGGCCGTTCGATAGTCGATGATCCGCTGAGCGATGGCCGGGCCCACCCGTGGAAGTCGTTGAAGTTCCTTTATCGACGCGGTGTTGATGTCGATGTGGGTGGTGCCGACAGCGGGCTCCACGGTAATCGTCTCTTCGTTCGTCTCGGGTACCGGTACCGCTCCGTGGTGAACCTGGAAGTCTTCGATGTGGGCTGGCCACAGATAATCGTAGAGGCTGACGCCCGACCCGAGGAGGGGGGCTCCACATAGAACCAGCAGCGCGATCCGTTCGTTGCGGTTGAAGGTCACACGACCTCCGGATCAGTTAAACTCGATTTCGCCGAACAGTCGGAATTCGAACTGAAGGTTTGTCAACTCGCGGAGCTTGTCGCGCCTCCGCTGATGACCGAATGACATCCCCCCGGTGAAGTGGCTGCTGAAGCGATACTGCGCGCCGATCTTCGCGCCCCACGTGCTCTCGTTTCTTCGGAACTGACCTCCCGATTCGTCGATCGTCGGGTCGGTCGCATCTGACGCAGCCCCATCTGCCCCTGGATCGGGCCCTGGTGCGGGATCGGGTGCCGCCACGGCCACGTCCCGCGGGATCTCGAGCGTGGTGTTCCCGCTCGTGTCGAAGGTCAGGTCGAGGTCGATATTGCTTTCCAGACTGCCAAAAAGGCTGGGCTTGATCGAATATCTGAGCTGTGCACGAAGGCTGGAAGACTCCGTGAACGTGGTGCCGATGGTACGTTCGGCCTGTGTCGGAAAACGGCCTTCCTCGTTTCTCTGGATGTTTCGCTGAAACCGAAGGTCTGTCTGCTTGGTGCGATTGGTCTGAAGCGTTGTCGACATGCCGTTCCGCCATCGTGTCGACAGGGAGACCATCGGGCTCATCTGAGTGGCTCGAATATCGTTGGTGATCGTGAGAGTGTCCAGTGCGTGGAAGATGCCGTCCAGGGACGCCGGCTCTCCGCGGCGGGTCTTGGTGCGCTTGTAGCTGGAGTTGACATTGGTGCTCGTCCAGAACCATCTCAGAATGGGGAGCTGTTCGATGCCGCGCCAGCTGAAGCTCAGGTCGGGGAGGGTTGTGAGTTTCTCCTCGGCGTTGGCATTGTTGAACGTCCGGTTGTGGCTGAAGTTGACGTTCGACTGCACGCTGAAGCCGGCAGGAAGCCGGAGGGAAGCGCCAAGGTCCGCACGATCCTGAATCTGTTTTGAATTGGTCCGGGTCAGGCCACCTGTCTCGAAGGTTTCGACGAATGTCGTGTCGGTGAGGCCGAACTGGTACGACAAAGAGGGGCGCTCTCTTAGCCCGAACAGTCCGAGGTTTTTCGTGCGAGCCACAGATGCGTTCACGTTGTTGACGGTGGCTCCCGCGCGACCGATGAACCGAAGCGCGAAGTGCCGTTTGGGTCGGGAGAGCCCTCGGAAGAACGATGCAAAGTTGAAGCCGAGCCGAAGGCTCGCCTGGTTCTGGTTGTTGACAGTCAACCCCCGGCGAAGGTTGCCGATCGGCGTGCGCTGGCCACCCGTCTCGAGGTTTTCTCGATAACCGGCGCTATACTGCGCGTTGGTCGTCAGCCATCTGAACATTTTGGGTGTGTAGCCCACGGTAAAGTTCTGCGTGCGGCTGGTTTCGTGGCCGAACTGGAGCCCTGGGACGCTGAGGGCGCCACGAAGGTCTCGGTCGATGCCGAGCTTGTAGTTGGTCGTCAGGCTTCGGAAGGGGAGAAGCTTGATGTCGTAGTTTTCGTTCAGGGTGAAGTTTTCCGTATGGGTGTCGATTCGATTCGGATCTTCCTCGACGACGGCCGAGAAGTCACTTCCGTCGCTGATGTTTCGGTTGAAGCGGATTCCGTAGCGGACGGTAGAGGGTAGATAGAAGAAATCGGTTTCTCGAAGCGACTTGAACAGGGGCACCCACTTGAACGGTTTTACCGACTGCTTCTGGGGGAGGTTGAGGTTGTAGTTGAATGTTCCCGTCAGCTGGTCGTTGGTGTTCGACCTTCTTCTGGTGATGGCACCGTTCGTGGTGCTCGAGCTCACGAGGTTGATCGAGGCGTCGACCCGCTCGAAGAAAATTTTGGAGAGCAGCCTCGGGTTCTCCCTGGCCGCGCGCTTACGGAAGGTCAGGTTAAGCCGGCTCTGCGAATTGATGTCGCTCTCGTTGTTCTTCTGGTCCGAGGTCAGCACGATGTCCGAGCCCCGGCGGATGCGAGGTACCGAGGTGGTTCGATTGTAGCTGTATCGGATCGGAATCGACGTCTGCCACTGGCTGGGCAGGAATTTATCGAGATTCATGTCGGTATTGAGCACGATTCGAGACGTCGTGTTCCCGGAGGCCACACCCTGTAGATCCTGGAAGTCGCCACTTCTGCGCTCCAGTTCCATGTTGAAGTTACCGAGATCGGCCAGGACGGTTCGCATACTGGCCAGGGCGGAGAGAGCCCTGTTCTTGCGGATACCATCCACGGTCAGTTCGTCGACCCAGAGCTGACCCGACAGGGATTGTGGGATCGATAGCGCTTCCCCTTCGGCCTGGAGGCTGTCAGTCCGGTTGTGCAGACCGAGCGTGAAAGACTTAATGCGGTTGAGGGAAGGGTTTCCTCTGACGACATACGTGGGCTCGGGGCCGATCGTTCGGATTTGGTTTCTCTCGCGGCTGTAGTCGACCGGGATGTCGCCCGCCGTAAGGGAGAGCGAGAGGGTGTCGGACTCGGCCTGGGCGGTACGGAGGTCGAGCAATTGTCCCTTCAGCTGAGTCATCAACTCGAGGTCGATTTCGAGCGTGTTGGCTTCCCAGCCCTGGTAGACCCCGAGTCGGAACTCATAGATGTTCAGTGTATCGTCCTTGGCCGGACTGAATCGCAGGAACAACTCGAGCGGCGTAAGCCTACCGCTCAGACTGTCCTCCGGAGCTGGAAACGTGGTGGTGTTGTCGCCGCCGTGCACGAATAGACGCATCGTTCCGTATCGTGTGTAATCTTCACCCTGAACGAACGTGCGTGAGGCGGTAACGGTTTCGTTGACGGCGAGTTCTTCGAAGTCGAACGCCAGAGAGCGTTCCGTGAGGATCAGGCCCGTCGTGGGATCCTGTTCGAGGTCGAGGTTGGGCGGGGGCATATAGATGGCGTTATCGGTTCCAATGCTGGAGACCTCGAAATCTCCGGACACATTTGTTGCGGGCTGGTCGTCCTCCTGCCAGTCGTTACCGACCGCTTTGAATTCCCAGATCGAGATCTCTTCCCTCGAAGCATCGTGTTCGATCCACACTCTGGCGAAGTCGATGAGTGTAGAAAACGTCGTATCGGGAGTGCCCTCGACCGTGCGTGGCGCTCGCTGGCCACGAAGCGGAAGGCGGATGAGCCGCCAGGGGTTGCTGGTACTGTCGGATTTTGTTCCGTCGACGAGAACGGAGATGCCATCCACGTAGGACCCGGATTCAGGGTTGAATCCGCGGTTGGTCGATAGGTCGAAGCTGTAGCGGACGAAGTTATTCTCCTGATCGAGGAATCCGTTCTTGTTCAGGTCTTCGGTATCGGGCAGGGAGTTCCGCTCGGGGCTGTTTCCCTGCGTCCCGTTGACTCCGGAGGGATAGCGATCCGGATCGTCACGTGGGGCGTCCAGGTTCACGTCGGCAAAGTTATCGCCGGCCGGGTCTGCCGGGACAGGTGCGTTAGGCCACCTTTCCCTGAAAAGCACCGCTTCTTCGGAATCGGTCAAGCCGTCGAGGCCCAGGTCTTCGGCCGAGGTGGCGATGCCGTCGCCGGTCAGAAGGCCACCGATGGGTTCGTCCTCGGTCCTGAACTGGTTGGTGTCCTCGCCGAGAGGCAGGTCGATTCGCTCCGAGATCTCTCCCAGATCGATATGCATTCTCCCATCGGCGCCCTTAATCCAGATTTCGATGAACTTGGACCGCGAAAGGTCCCAGCCTCCAAGGTTGGTCATCAGCCCCGCCCAGGATTCCTCAGGGCGGCCTCTTGTGTTGTCGCGAATGCGGTCGGGAAATCCGGGAAGACCGTTCCCGAGGGTGCGCGCAGCTTCAAATCGGAGCTGCAGGATGTCGGTGATGGCCTTCTCTGTCGTCAGATCGGTCCGGTTAGGCTGAATCTCGAGCTGCGAAATTCGGTCACGGGTGATTGGTGTGTACCACGTCAAACGGCCCTTTCGGGTGACGTCGGGGTTGAGCTTGCGACCGCCCCGGACCGGCGTGCTGGCCTGCGACCACGACCCCTTGAAGATGGGGAAGCGAAGTTCCTCCTGCGATCCTTCGAAGTCGTCGATGTAGGCGATGCCCTTCGTGTTGGGATTGGGGATGCTTTGGGCGACCTCGAGGTCGATGTCCATTTGGGATTGCTGAGAGGAATTGACGAATGGGATCCAGTTGACGATGTCGGTCAGGATTTCGGGTTTGTATCGCAGCCGGGCGTTGGCATCCCAGATGAACGTCCTGGCTGGCTCCTGCCCCACCCTGACGCGTTGGGCCGGCGTGGACTGGCTGCTGTAGAGCATCGTCATGCCGAGGAAAGAAAACTGGTCGTCTAGCGGGTGCTCGAGCCGGATACCGAGGAGGCTCTTCTGTTGACCGAACCCACCGAACGGGTCCTTCGAATCGAAATCGATCTTGAGGTTCGCCGTGGGGTCGGAGACCTGGTTCGCGGCG
The DNA here is from genome assembly GCA_002433075.1 of Latescibacteria bacterium UBA6620. Lineage (GTDB taxonomy): Bacteria > Latescibacterota > UBA2968 > UBA2968 > UBA2968 > UBA6620. Next base: position 173,907 of record DJHM01000033.1, on the reverse strand, counting down.
TCGCCGATGAACGAGATGGTGCCGAAATTGTACTCGATCGTGTAGTCCGTACCTCGGACGAGCTGCCGGTTGTTGAGCCGCACGACCTCGCTGCCTTCAATGACTCCGGCGGCGAGATTGAAGCGTGTGGCACGGCTACGGGATGTGAAACGAAGGAAATACTTGCTCTTCTCGGCGCGGGTGGTCCGGTTGTTTTCTGTATAGAGGTCGGGCACTGGCTCGGCGATCGGAGCACTGTCCGAACCCGCTTTGCCGAACGGTTCCAGGAACGGGAAAACCAGGTGGCCGTCCCGAAGATTGAGCCCCGGAATGTTGTTGCCGTTATCCGTGTCGACCCGGTTGTCAGGCGGGGAGGAGGCCGACGAGTTGTTGGTGTGTGTGTCGAGTTCGAAGATCTGGATGTAGGGTTTCCCACCTTCGCTGTCGAGGTCTTCCTGCCCCGGAATCTCTTTCAGGATGCGCAGGTCGAATCCTTCAGGCTCGATGTTCCTTCCGCTCAGACTGTAGACGTTCTTCCAGGCGAGGTCCCACGTGACGGAACTGCTGGTCTGGTTTTTCGATTTGAGCAACTTGAGCTGCACTCGCGTGGTGTTGGGTCCGGGGATGAACCCGACATCGCCGAACCTGCGGCCGTCGACGGTACGGTAAGCGACAGCCAGCGCACTTCCTCCTGACACGCGCGTGTTGGTCAGGACGAGATACCCCCTGGGGTCGATCTGGTAGCTGGCGCGATCCAACTGGTGGAACGCGCCCTCTTCGATGCCCCCGGGGTGCTCTCGCGATGTCTCCTCGTCGGGGACGCCCTCACTCGACCAGATGGCCAGGGCCAGCCCGGGGAACGCGCGATCCTCGATGTCGTTGAGGTCGTTGAAGTCGTTGATGTAAACGTCAACGCTGTTGATGTCGATCAGGTCCCGCTGAGTGGGATCGTCGGGGAAGGCCCGGCGATGCACCTGATCGAAGAAAAAGTAGACGTTCTCGAGGAAGGCAAAGTCTCGGATTTCGTCGGAGAACTCCTCGGCCTGTCCCTGGAAGGTCTTCCGGTTGCTCGACCCCTTGTCCTGTGTGGTGACGACGGTCAGGTCGAATCCTCCGAGGGTGCCCTCGCCTTTAATTCCGAACAGGCCACCGCGTCCGGCGTTGAATCCGATCAGCCGAGTACCGGGGAGGTTGAGGTTCGTGTTCCCTGCCTCGATGGTATGGATGATGGCGTCCTCGTCGCCCGTATAGCGAAGACGCAACGATTCGCTCAGGTCGAGCTGGCGATTGCTGTTCTGTTCGAGGTTGACCGTGATCTTGTCGCCGATTTCGCCATTTACGTTGACCTGCGATTCCTGTTCGAAGGCGATGGTCGGAAACTTGGAGTTTTGGGTAGCCGCGGACTGAGCTTCGCCGTCGGTGAACTGGCTGACGCCGGACAGGTCCATACGCTGACGCGCGGTGATGTTCAGTCGTGTTTCACCCTCGCCTGTGATGGCGCTCAGGCCTCTGGGAACCCTAAACGGGATTTTGATGTCGACGAGTCCGCCACGGTCCCCATCGCGTCTTCTGATCTCGCGCCCTAGCTGTGATGTCAGGAACCGGGAGGTGTCGTGGTCATGCCGAAGTCGGTTCCACTCGTTCAGGGACATCACGACGGGCAGACCTTGCGGGGTGCCCGCAATCTGCTCGAAAACCATAATGCGCATCGAACGATCGTCGAGGAGGCGGGACCCGACCTCGAGGAACCGGGAGGCCCGTGCGTCGACGGCGGGTGGCCACTGTTTCTTGGGAGCAAAATTGCGAGGCGGGGCGGTGGCGAAACGATCAAGGGCAAGCGGGTCCGGCACGTCGAGACCAATGTCGGCGCGCGCAGGAGGAACGGCCAGGAGAAGGGCTGCGAAGGGGATTCCGCGTTGTCGGAGGCGTTGCCAAAGTCGCTTCGAGCTCAAATGCCGGACCTTTGAGGCGACGTACGGGAAATGACGGAAGTCAAGGGAGGGTATAGACTTGCGTGTGCGGGAACGATCGAAAAAATAGTCCAAGGGTTCTGGCCGGGCAAGGGAAAAGGGGGGATGCCTGCTTCCCACCCTGCAGGGGGATGGCCTATATTCAGAGATCCCAGGGGATAGTCTAAGTGAATCAATTTCAACGGGTTGGGTCCTCGATGGTGTTGGGTATCTACGTGGTGAAGGAGCATCTTCTACCGATTCTGTTCGCCTTTGCGGTGATCATGCTCCTGCTGGTTCTCGACACGATGCTCCAGGCCGCGGATATGATATTGGGACGCGGGGTCTCTGTCAGGGTTGCGGCCGAATTGTTTTTTCTGCATTCGGCCTGGCAGATCGCGCTGGCCGTACCGATGTCGATTCTGGTCGGGAGCCTGATGGCGTTCGGTCGTCTCAGTGGCGACAACGAAATTGCGGCGATGCGCGCTCTTGGCGTGGGTTTCCACCAGCTCCTCTGGCCCGCTCTTGCTCTGGCGGTCGTCGTGGCCCTCGCTCTCGTGTGGTTCAACGATCGGGTTCTGCCTGACTTCAACCACGCGGCCCGCCTTCTGATGATGGACATTCACCGGAAACGCCCGACGGTTTCACTCGAAGGCCGGACGGGTGTATTTATCCAGGACTTCTCGAACTACCATATCCTGATCGGCGAAATCGAGGGGGAGACTTCGACACTGCGAGACGTGCTTATCTACAAGTACGATGCCAGCGGCTACCCGACGACGATCCGGGCAGACCACGGGGAACTCACCTTCGCTGAAATTCGCGATGAGGCGTTCCTGGATTTGCGTTCGGGGACGATCGATCGGGTGGATGAGGCCTCCCCGGACGTTTACGTGAGCGGTGCATTCAAATCGTTGAGGATGAGGTTGGGGGAAGCGGGGCAGAAGCTCTCCCGTACCGTATCGGGCTATCGAAACGACCGGGAAATGCGAGTCGCCACGATGTGGGACCGTGTGGCCGAATACGATCGGGAGGCCGCTGCACTCGAAGCGGACGGCAACGCCCGATGGGGGGCTTTTACCCGGCGCGCCCTACTGGGGGAGAAAGAGGAAGGCGGGCGACGATTGGCGGGTGGCCCGGAAGACTATCGATACGTCGCTTCACGGGCTCGTGCTGATGCAGTCCTAGCTGGACACAAACGCCGCCAGGCCGACCGACTTCGGGTCGAGGTGCACAAGAAATTCTCGATCCCCGTCGCCTGTCTGGTTTTTGTGTTGATTGCGGCACCTGTAGGCCTCCGGGTAAGACGCGGAGGGCCTACCGTCGCCGCCGCGATCAGCATCGCGCTCTTCCTGGTCTACTGGCTATTCCTGATCGGTGGAGAGAAGTTGGCTGATCGGGGATATGTCGCGCCGTGGCTTTCGATGTGGTTGCCCAACCTGCTGATCGCTGCCACCGGAATCTCGATGTTGCGCCTCGGTCGGAGGCCGGGGTGAGACTACTCAGTCGCTATGTCCTCTCGCGCTACGTCCAGCCGATGGTGTTCAGTTCGGCGGCGTTCGTGGCAATATTCATCGTCGCAGACCTGGCGAACCGCATCAGCGCTTTTCTCGACCGCGAGGTTGGATTGGCCTCGATCGCCGCCTACTACGCCTGGTCGATTCCGTATTTCTCGCTCGTGACCTTGCCGATGGCGAGTCTCCTGGCCAGTCTGTTCTGCTTGGGCGGGCTTGCTCGACAGAACGAACTGGTTGCGATGAAATCAGCGGGGATTCCGTTGCTCCGTATCGTGGCGCCTGTACTGGCGTTCGCCGCGTTGGTGAGTGCGATTGCGCTCGGACTCTCACTGAACGCGATCCCGTTTGCCAATCGACATCGGGCCTCATTCGACGAGGGGGCGCAGCGAGTGACCTCCGGAAGGAGAGCTCAGGTTGTGGTCCGGGATGTGGGGGGACGGGTTCTCACGCTCGCGGAATATCTGCCAGAGCAGACTCTTGGTCGTCGAGCCACGCTCGATCGCTACGAAGGCAGAGCACTCAGTCGGAAGGTGCGGGCTGAGGAAATCGTGTGGGTGGATTCTGTCTGGGTATTCGTGCGGGGAGAAACACGCACGTTTCGCGAGAGGGAGATGGTTGTGCCGTTCGACTCCCTTGCGGTTCCCGCTCTCACCTTGAAGCCGCCCGATCTTTCACGCGAGTCCAGGTCGGCCGATCAGCTGAGCCATCAGGCGCTCGTGCAACTTATCGAACGACGGGTCAGGAATGGCGGTGAGGCGCTTCGGGAAAGAGTCGATCTAGAGCTGCGATCATCTTTTGCGTGCGCGGCGTTCGTGATGGTGCTGTTGGGAGTACCCTTGTCGTCCTACACCCGGCGGGCAGGCCGGCCCCTCCAGGTGGGCGTATGCCTGCTGACCAGCTTCGTTTTTTACGGTGCCATCCAGGCAAGCCGGGCGATGGGCTGGAACGGCATCCTCGACCCGGTGGTCGCCGCCTGGGCGCCCAATGCGGTCTTCCTGGCTGTGGGCATCCTGATGTTCAGGAGAGCGCACAAATAGCACGCCGTTTTTCCCGAACCTGAACCAAAAAAGGGGCGACGTCTTTGTAGACGCCGCCCCTTTTTACTTGATATCGGTCGAATCAAAACACGCGGGTTCGACGGGTGTCGAGAATGTAGCGAGACGGATCGACGGCCCGTCCGTTGATGCTGATTCCATAATGGAGGTGGGTGGCCGTCGTCCTGCCAGACTTGCCCATTCTTCCGATGACGTCGCCGCGCACGACCCGCTGCCCCTTCTTTACATCCTTATGGCCGATGAGGTGGCCGTAAACGGTGCGAATGCCACCCTCGTGCGCGATGCTCACGTAATGCCCGAGTCTGCGATCGTAACGAGCCTGGTCGACGACGCCGTCGGCCGCGGCAACGATGGGTGTCCCGTTGCGTCCCGCGATGTCCATTCCATTGTGGAAGGAGCGCTGCCCCGTGAAGGGGTCCTGCCGGTAACCGAACGAAGAAGAGGGCCACCCTTCCCCTTTTACCGGGAAGATAGAGGGGGTGTGCAGCCGGATCGTTTCGTTACGTTCGAGTGTGGCCAGGATGGAGTCAAAGCTCGATTCGAGGAACCGGGCCTCACGTACGAGCTGATCGAGATCGGTGTAGGTTTCTTCGAGGCGGATCGCGTTGGTGAGGGAGACTCTGTTCTCCCAAGGTGCGTCAGGTGCTTCGACACCGCCGACGCCCATCTGACGAACCTCGCCTCCGGGTTCGGCGAGGCTGGTGTAGGCCCGCATTTGGCGATCCGACCGGGTCAGATCTTCGATCTGCCCACGCAGTTCTGTCAGACTCCCCTGAATGCGTCCAAGGTGGGTCTCGAGCTCGGCGTTTTCGACGGCAAGCGCCTTGTGGGCAGTTTCGACCCCCAGGGTGGCGAGGAACCCGTATCCGAGCACCACGAACGAGACGAGGAAGACCAGAATCGCGGCTCCGGAACCATAAAGCATCAGTCTGGAGCAGTTGACTTCCCGCACGCGGTCTTCGTTGTGCGGGATCACCATAAACGTGATGAACTTACGTGCCATACGTCGCGGAACAACCGCCTTTTCTACTGGTTTGGGTCTTTGGCAACCAAATGAATTTACGACCGGAGTTTCTCGGTGTCAAGTTTAAGGCACAGGAAAACAATGGCTTGGGGGAATTTAGGCTGCCGCGGCCTGTATGCGTCCTCCGACTTCGTGCCGGAGGGCCTTGTGGAGGACGGGATCGTCGACCGCGAACACCCGAACGACCTTGGCCTGGGTTTCAAAGTTTCCGATCAGGTATTCCTTGAGCAGAGACACCTCCGGATCGTCGAAGGAAAGCGGATCATCTTTTCCAACGGGGATGTGAGGTCCGAAGAAAACCTTGAGGTCGACTTCGGGGCTCTTCGTGAACCGTGGAATGTCGACGAGAATTTCGTCCCCCTTAAGGTCGAGCCCCGTAGTTTTTGCGAAATGGCGACAGAGATCCTGCTCGAGTGCTCGTCGCTCATAGGGATTTTCGTAGAGGCCGGCGAAGTACTCGAACAGGGGTTCGTGGCGACCATAGGGAACGAAGACGCGGCTGACTTTGTGGAGCTTCCGGCGCTTGAGTCGCCCCACCATACTGTCACGGATGTCGAGTTTCAGGCGACCCAGTTCTTGCTCCAGGCGGTGAACGAGATTCGCTTCGGTCGAGCGAACGAAATCGGTCTCGGACAGACCGCAGTCGGGATGTTCGAGCAGATCCTGAACGCCTCTCTTGAACATCGCGTTGGCGGATCGAACGGCGTGATGCCAATACACGTTGCGGTACATCAGGTAACTCGTGAAGACCAGCGCTTCGACTGCAGAAACGCCCTTGTAGTTGATCGCAGGGCGATCGGTCTGCGCGTCGTAAGTGATGGAACCGATCAGACGATCGCGATTTACGCTCTCACCGAAAGGAACGCCGCAGTAGCGGGCATCCCGTAGAAGGTAGTCGACTTTATCGGGATCTAGTGTGCCGCTCAGAATGTGGGCAAGCCTCAGGTCTTCGCGCGGAATGTCCACGGCGGTGTTCCGATAGTCGATCACGTTGGCGACCCGAGCGGGGTCGATCCCCGCACGCTTGAGGGCGCCGTGAACTTCGGTCGAGGGATCCTGGATGACCTGTCGCCCCCGAGTCTCGTGGTCAATGAAAAATTTCTGCATCTCCTCGAGGAGATGGGAGAACGGATAGTGCCCGAGGTCGTGGAGGAGGCTGGCCGCAAGGAGGACGCGGATATCATCGTAGGACAGGTCGAGGCCCGGGTCGGATCGCAGGAGCTGCTTTACGAATTGCCCCGTGAGATGATAGACGCCGAGAGAGTGTTCGAACCTCGAGTGACGGGCACCCGGATAGACGAGGAGAACGTGGCCAAGCTGGGAGATGTCGCGGAGGCGCTGGAAGTCTTCAGAGTCGACCAACTCGATCAGATCGTCTGGTACGTGAATGTAACCCCAGATGGGATCCCGAATGGCCTTACCCGTGTCGAGGAATGAGAGATCGATCGCCATTGACGAAGGCCTATCCGACCGGTTGTCCTTCGATGTTCAGCCGGTCGATCTCGCGGGTTTTTTCGGCGAGCTGCTGGTTGGTCGTATCGAGGCGGTTCGGCAGGGTGAGGATAATGTTCCGAAAGATGACGAATCCGATGTCCGGGAACTTCTTGAGCATCACCTCGAACTTGATCTTGCTGATCTCGAAGACGTTGCTTTTTCCGACGGAGACGGCAGTGGCCGTTCTGGGTTGACCCGTAATGATGCCCATTTCGCCTACGGAAGTCAGGGGGGTGAGGGTAGCGATCGTTGTGCCTTCGGTAGGCCGTACGGTCAACTGCCCCGAAAGGAGAATATACATTTCGGTACTCTTGCTGCCGTGCTCGATCAGTACTTCGAGGTTGTCGAATGTTCGCGGGCGGCAGATTTTGAGGATTTCGAGAGACTGCACCGGAAGGAGTCGCTGGAACATCGGGATTTTGCCCAGGATGCCGATGAACCGTTTGGTGTTCTTGTCGAGCTTGAGGGGCACGGCGTGTTCGACCGATCAGGCTGTGACTTGTTCGGCGGGGCGGGCGTGGATGCCCTTTGCGTAGACTTTGACGAGATTCACAACATAAGCCTCGTCATCTGCAGGGTCGGGGGGGGTGTCTGATGCGACGAAGTTCGACATACAGTACTGTAGAAGCGTTCGGAAAAACGTGCGGGTGGTCAGGGCGGGATCGATGTCGCCCAGGGCACCTGATTCAACACCTTCGGCCAGGCGCTGTCGGATGATCTTGAGGAATGGAGATCGACGAGACTCGAAGAAAAGCTGCCTGAATTTATGATCTTCGAGGGAACTGTACATCATCAGGCGGATGAAGGTGGGGTCTTTGCGGTGTCGTTCTATGACCGAGCGGCCGAATCGCAGTAGCAGCGAATCGAGGTCCTCGTCCTGGGCATCGGCGATCAGAGCGTCCCGATCCCAGCCTTCGCGTCGTTTTTCGAGCGAGGTGGTTATGATTGCGTCGTAGAGGTCTTCTTTGGTGGCGAAATGTCGGAAGATGATGGCTTCAGAGACGCCGGCCGTCTCTGCAATGGACCGCGTCGTTGCTCCGCGGAACCCCTTGCTCGCGAAGAGCTCGGTTGCAACGGCGATGATCTGCTGTCGCCGTTCATCGTGTGGCATTCGTTTCTGACCCATCGCAACTCGATTCTGAGAATTGTGGTCCGACCCGTCGAATATCGCGATCCGTGCACCTCGTGTCAAGAAACGAGACTTTCCTAATCCCCGACAGGATAGGGGCTTGCGGCGATTTTTGGCTGGATTTAGGGCTCTGACAGGCGTAGTATGTTGCCCAGCGTTTGGCTGACCAGCTCCTGGTCTTCGGAGTCAACAATGCCCTAACCAGTCGAGATTCGATGAGTTTTCTGTCTAAACTGTTCGGTCGTCGTCGTCGGCATCCTCGCGTAGAGGCAAGACTGCGGGTGACAATCGGCGCCCACGCTGAGCATTACTGGACCGAGGACGTTTCTGCCGTCGGGTTTCGGATGAAGATCGGTCGCCAGTTCTCCCTGGCAGACCTGACTGGCGGGAGCAGAGAGGTCCCCCTCGAGATCGAACTCCCCGACCCCGACCCCGTAAAGGTTTTTGGCGAACCCATCTGGGCGGTGAGGACCGACGACGGCCAGCTTGCGACCGGTTGGCTTCTGTTTCGTTTCGAGGGGGACTCGGAAGAGCGGCTCGACGCTTTCGTCGGATCAATCTGATGAGGAACGATTCATCCGAGGATTGAGGTAGCGAGCCTGCTTCCCGCTTTTTTCATGCCCGAAATGACTTCTGTCGAGAAATCTCCCGCTCAGAAACGCCGACTCGTGCGCCGCGTGTTCGACGTGCTCGATGCCCGCTACGATGGGACGTCCTGGGACGCAACTCGTCGTGTTCCCGACCCTCTCGATGATGTGGTTCGGACGATCCTGTCCCAGAACACGACGGATGAAAATCGGGATCGTGCCTTCGCATCTCTGAGGGAGGCGTGCCCGTCGTGGGAAGAGGTGCTGGAGACCGATCTCCGCACGCTGAAACGACTGATTCGGGTGGCGGGTCTGGTTCAAACGAAGGCGCCTGCGATTCGAAACTTCCTGAAGTGGCTCGACACCGAGCGTGGGGTGCTCGATCTGTCCTTTCTGAGCGATCTGGACACGGACGAGGGCATCGCCCTGCTGGTCCAGCATAAAGGGATCGGACTGAAAACCGCGTACATCGTACTCGCGTTCGCCTGTGGCAAGGACCTGTGCGCTGTTGACACGCACGTCCATCGCATTCTCACGCGGTTGGCATTGATCGGCCCGACCTGTGGGAGGGAGAAAGCGCACGAGGAGCTTCGCCCGCTCATCCCGAGGGGCAAGGCGCGTGTGTTTCATATGAACCTGATCGATTTTGGGAAGGATTTATGTACGGCGCGCAATCCAGGATGCTTGGATTGTCCGTTGCGGCGTTCGTGTGCTTTCGTCAAAACCCTTCCCAAATGACAGGCCTGAAGCGCTCGTTACGGGCTTTTCGTTTGACAGCGATGAGTGGGACTTCTATTCGTATCTACTGCCTGAAAGGCCGCGTTTTCCGAATCTACGGCCCTTGTAAGCTCCCGTAGCTTAGCTGGATAGAGCAACTGCCTTCTAAGCAGCTACGGACATACGCGTAAATCAATGAAAAGCCCGCACAAAGCGTGATTGTGCGGGCTTTTTCTGTTTCGGAAGTGTGCAGAAATGTCGGTGAAAGTAGCCGAAAGTGGAAAGGTTTTCTACCCAAAGACCGCCTCGATGAGGTGGTCCTGTGCACCAGGGATCAGGTGGCCGTACGTCTGATCGGTCACCTTCACCGATGAGTGCCCCATCCAGCGGCTCACAGCAATCATCGGTACGCCGCTGGTAAGAAGTCGAGTCGCGAATGTATGACGGAGCATATGAAAATGTCCCCGAGGACAGCCAACGGCACGGCAGTGGGAGGAGAACTGCTTGGTGAACCGAGTGGATTCAACATGGCGGCTGTGATCTCTTTCGGTCGGGAACAGCCACGGAGAACCGTTGACTCGCGATACAGCGATGTGCCGCGCTCTTCGGCGAGGGGGCACTGTCCTAACCTTGTTGCCTTTGCCCCTGATCCAGAGCTGCCCGGCCTTTATGTCATCGGATGTGAGGGTGAGGACTTCGCTTAGTCGAAGTCCGCAGTAGAGTGATAGCTCTGTTGCTGGTCTGAAGTAGTCGGGAAGTTCGCTGGTATCGAAGCCGTCCAGCACCTGCTCCACCTCTTCTTCGGAGAAGTATTTATGTCGTTCGTCGATGGTGCTGTCCTTCAGTTCACCCAGCTTGGAAAAAGGGTTCTTGGCCGTCAGTTCGCGATCGATGGCAAGGTTCCAGGCTGTTCTGAGAGCGCGGCAGTACGCGTTTACCGTGTTTGGCTTGACCTCGTTGAGGGCCTTCACGCGCCACTCATCGAGCGACGACCGATCGATAAAAACCAAGGCCCCGGCCATCCTCGGCCGGGGCCTTGTCGTGCCCACCTAATCGTCCCCATCACCCACCCTTGCGCGCCTTCCCTCACCAGCCCATCTTGTACTTCGAACGCCAAGGCTTGCACGAAGGGGGCTATCTGTGTGCGACCCCAGCCAGTAGGACGCCGCGTCACCACACGTGACGATAAGACCGATTGAAGGGGGCGTCTCTGCGAGATGGTAGCACATCGGCAGCACTACCCGATGGAGACTTTCAACCAGATGCGAGGGCAAACAATGAAACTGCTTCCCGTACTTTTTGGTCTGTTGCTGCTGTCGTCGAATGCTGAGTCCCAGCAATTAGGGCAGCGCGTCTATTGGATGGCAGTCACGGAAGTGTCTATTGGACAACTTTCAGAATACCACGCCTTTGCGGAAAAAGAGATGAACCCCCTAATGGAGAATCATGGTTACCGTATCATTGCCACATGGCAAACAATTGTGGGGGAAATCGAGGAAGTGGTCATGGTTGCTGAGTTTGAAAGTATGGCCGCATACCATGAAGCAAGGGTGAGCTTACTAACCAGTGAGGAATGGAAAAAAGTCAGTATAAAATTCAGTGAAATGACGAAAAGTATAAAGTCTCGGTTCCTTAGTGGGACTCCCTACTCAAAGATCAAATAGGACCAAACTTGAGAGTGCAATGGATGTCGTCTGGGTGAAGATTATTTTGGCGTAAAGAACTGGCCGGCTTGGAGATGATTGGGAAC
>DJHM01000033.1:160090-162472 GCA_002433075.1 Latescibacteria bacterium UBA6620 | reverse complement strand
ATCAAGGGGATTTAAATGCTTAGCAAGGTTACACTTTTTTTCTGTTCTGTTTTTGTATTCTCGGGCACCGCGTTAACCGCTTCGTCGCCTATCGTCACGACCATTGCTGGTGGTGTTAATGGTAAAACTGATTGGGAAGCCGGTGGTTTTTCTGGGGATGGTGGTCCGGCTACGGAGTCAGCCTTAGATCAACCTTATGGCTTGTCGGTTGATGGTGAGGGTAATCTGTTCATTGCCGACCAGCAGAATCATCGGATACGCAAAATTGATACGGACGGCAACATCAGTACGATTGCTGGGGTCGGTTTGGGTTGGCCGGATTTCGAAGGAGACGATGGCCCCGCAGTGGATGCAAGGCTATTTGGCCCAACCGATGTTTTTGCTCATTCCAGCGGGGAGATTTACATCGCCGACTGGGGTAATAACCGTATCCGAAAAATTGACACGTCCGGTGTTATCCGCACGGTAGCTGGCGGAGGCACCAACCCACCGTCTGACGGCGGTTCTGCCTTGGAGGCCTTCTTTACGCCTTATTGTGTTGCAGTCGATAATGACGGAACGATTTACATAGGAACACGCCCGGGATACGATGACGACGCACCACACCATCAGATTCTGCGTGTGGATACCGAGGGTTCGATCACTGTTTTTGCGGGAACTACCTCAGGTGATTTTGTCAAAACGTATACAGGGTTTGATGGGGATGGAGGACCTGCGACAGATGCGTTCTTGAATGAGCCTTACGATGTCGCCGTCGGTCCTGATGGTTCGGTATACATAGCGGACAACAAGAATCATCGGGTCCGTTTGGTTGATACTGACGGAGTGATCACAACCTTTGCCGGAAGTGGCGATGCGGGTGAAACCAAGTGGGGCACCCATTTCTCTGGTGACGGAGGCCCGGCTACCGAGGCGGTATTGAACCAAGTCAGAGCTCTGGCCGTTTCTGATAAGGGGACGGTATATATTGCAGACTCAGACAACTACTGTGTGCGGGCCGTTGGGCCTAACGGCATCATCAATACCGTCGCAGGTGGAGTTCTTGATGGTTGGGATTCAACTACAGACGGATTTACTGGCGACGGAGGTCCAGCAACAGACGCCCTTTTCGGACAACCGTACGGTCTTGCCCTGGATTCGAACGGAAACCTCTACATATCCACAAGTAATGAGCGCATTCGTATGGTCGAGGGGATCGAATCCACTTCAGAGGCCGACGACGATGGTGACGATGACGCAGACAGCGATGACAGTATCGACCTGTTTCCTGGCGATGCGCCCATAGTTCAGACCGTCGCTGGAGGCGTGAATGGAAATGCTAATGGGTTTGAAGGAGATGGTGGTCCGGCTACGGAGTCAGCCTTAGATCAACCTTATGGCTTGTCGGTTGACAGTGAGGGTAATCTGTTCATTGCCGATAATTGGAATCATCGGATACGTAAAATTGACACGAGTGGCAACATCAGCACGGTAGCTGGGATTGGTGTGGACTTTTTTGACAGTTTTTCAGGAGACGACGGTCCGGCATCGGAAGCGCGGCTCTATTATCCCACTGACGTTTTCGCCCACAGCAGCGGCGAAATCTATATAGCAGATCACGGTAACGGGCGTGTCCGAAGGATCGACACTTCAGGTATTATCACGACGGTCGCGGGAGGCGGTACCAGCCAACCCTCTGACGCCAGTTCGGCTCTCGAGGTATCACTTAAGCCTTATTGCATTGCCGTTGACGACGATGGGACGATGTACATTGGTACGTTTCCACAGTACGATGACGAGCCACAGTACCACCAGATTCTGCGCGTGGATTCTGAAGGTTCGGTCTCGGTTTTCGCAGGTGCGGGTGCTGCCGGATTCGATGGCGATGGCGGTCCCGCAACTCAAGCGCTTCTGAATCAGCCGAGGGATATTGCCATTGGTCCTGATGGCTCCATATTCATAGCGGACTACTACAATGCTCGGGTACGTCTGGTTGGTACGGATGGCGTAATCACGACCTTCGCCGGAAGTGGCGATTTGGGTGAGATTGATTACCCGGGTGACAATGGCCCTGCCACTGAGGCTCAGCTTAACGGTGTAAGGGCGTTGGCGATCTCCGATGCCGGCAACGTATATATAGGAGAGTCGTACGGTTATTGTGTACGTGGCGTTCAAAACGATACCATCGTTACCGTTGCTGGGGGCGTTCTCAATAGTAATGGCAACAGGGCTTCAGGGTTTTCGGGTGATGGCGGGAGTTCAGTAGAAGCACTGTTTGCCACGATCTATGGTCTTGCCCTGGATGACAGTGGAAACCTGTATATATCCACTGGAAACCAACGTATTCGTATGGTCGAGGCTCTGGAATCTTTCGCGAACGACAGCGATGACAGCGATGACAGC
>DJHM01000033.1:158949-159765 GCA_002433075.1 Latescibacteria bacterium UBA6620 | reverse complement strand
CGATGACAGCGATGACAGCGATGATGATGGCACGGACAGTGGGGACAGCCCAGGTGATACGGTAACGTTACCGTCTGGCGAGGTGGGGCCTATGGGATTGGACCTGGATACGACGTTTGGTGATCAGGGTCTTCGGCAGACACCGGAGAACCCGGTTGCAGGTGACAAGATCGAGGTTGAGATCTTCGTCACGGAAGGTGCGAATGGCGAGGGCGGTTTTCAGGCTGAATTTATCTGGGACGTCCAGGAGTTGTCCTTCTCTGGATTCATCGCACAGGATGTTTTTGCGGGAGCGATGACTCTTGAGACTGTCGGTGATGGAAAGAGGACGCTTTCGAACGCTCTCTTCGGGGGGTTTGCAAGTAAGGATAGCGGTTCTGTGGGTTTGGCCACGTTCGAGGTTGCCGAAACCTTTAGCGGTGAGGCTCAGATTACGCTGGCTTCAGGGACACTGGGGTCCAACGACCTGACAATTGGGCCAGGTGCGGCGTATGTGGTGATCGGTGGGAATCGGGATGTGCCTCTGACACCCCAGCAGGCCTCGGACTTCGATGGTGATGGCACGATCGGTTTTGGGGACTTCCTGCAGTTTGCCAGCGGTTTTGGAGCTGCAGAAGGAGACGCCAACTACGATTCCCGGCTGGATCTGGATAAAGACGGGTCTGTCGGTTTCACTGACTTCCTCTCGTTCGCAGCTGTATTCGGCCAACCCGTGGAATAGACGCCTAAAGATTGGAAAAAACGAGAATTATTAGAAGACCAGACTGTGGCTATACAAAAACAGCCACAGTCTTGACCTGCCCCCCCAGGATTGTT
>DJHM01000033.1:0-158634 GCA_002433075.1 Latescibacteria bacterium UBA6620 | reverse complement strand
CCTGCCCCCCCAGGATTGTTCCCATATCCTAACATTAGGACTGGGAACAATCCTGGGGGGCAGGTCAATAGAAAAGGGGGTTTCCGACCCATCTCCTTGTTCTGGGGTGGTTTAACGAAAACCCCCGAATTAGTACCCGACTGCCGGTCCCTTCGCTTTGTACGGCCCTGGACGAAACGAAAAATTGTCACGCTCCAAATCTCAGCGGGTATCCTTCGAATCTCCTTGGCAGTCTGGCTGGGAAGCTGCAAAGAGTATAGATTGATGCGCACCGCGTTTCGGTCGGTAGGGTCCAGGCTCGTTCAAAAAACGATGGATGGAATTTGTTATGGGTGAAAACCAGACAATCAGGCTTATGACCTACAACTTGAAGTACGCAAGTCCCAGCTTCGAGCCGGCGTGGGAGGTCCGCCGCGAAATGCAGGTGAGCATGTTTCAGCGGCGATTCCCGGACATCATCGGAACGCAGGAAGGTCTGAAGGAACAGATCGACTACCTTGCGGATCATCTGCCGGATTACGTGGTGGTTGGGGAGGGTCGTAAGGGGGGCGATGATGACGAGCACATGGCCATCTTCTTCAGGCAAGATGCCTTTCGTCTTCGGGAGATGGGCAGCTTCCAGCTTTCAGAAACGCCGGAAGTCGCTGGAAGCGGTCCAGAGAAGAATCCCCGTATGGTGACCTGGGTCCGCCTGGCCACGATCCATCGCCCGACGGATAGAGGTCCTGGTCCCTACCCCGTGGACTACCGTGGGCACTGGGAAAACACACAGGAATTCTACGTCTTCAACACCCACCTGTTCGTGGGTGAGGGTCGGAGGCTTGCAAGGCTCAACGCCGCGCGGCTCATCGCGGAGAGAATCCGTGTGCTCGATCGGTTTGGAGAATGGACCTCGGCGCGTCCGGTGTTTCTGCTTGGGGACTTCAACTCGAAACCGGGTGGCGAAGTGCACAGGGCGCTCGTCGGAGATCCTGAGTCCAAAGAATCGGGTTTGTTGAAGGATAGCGCTGCCGGAGGAGACGAAATCGACTGGATTCTGTCGAGGGGGGACGTCGAGGTTCTTTCTTACGAGATCGTGAACGATAATGACGACGGGGTCTGCGCGTCGGACCACAAGCCGATTCTGGTCGAGTACCGGATTCGGCCAAGCTGACTTCGGCAATGGCGTCCTGCACGATCGACGGTTCGACCGTTATTATTGATACCGACCTCCTGAGCGCGGAAGTCCACACCGAGGGCTACGTCAGTGGAATCAAAGCCCAGACTCTGCTCGACAAAACGACCGGGGTCAGAGATCTCGGGCACGGGCTTCACATTGTCGACTTTCTGCTCGAACCTCTCCAGGACGAGCCCGGATGCTCCCTCCCTTATCACCACGGAGACGTCACGCACGGGGATATCGTCAAGCGGTACGTAGAGCTTCCTCAGATTTGCACGAAGGCTCGAAAGCTGGCGTTCGAAGTCAGCGAGGGCGACGGCTGGGTGGCTGTCCGTCAGTGGTTTCGATACACAGAAGCGACCTACGGGCGCCGGCCCGGGTCGCTTTGGGAACAGACGATGGTGTTTCAGGACGGCCTTCGATATTTCCTGTCCTCGGACCGGATCACGAGCGTCAACACGGTTCCGCAGTTGACGCTCCGCATCGATATGCCCGGCCACCTGAAGCACGATGCAGGAGACAGCTTCGAGCGCATCTACCTGAGCTACGGTGGCACGTCACCGGCTGCCGCATTCGTAGAAGACTTCCCGCCTGACGCCCGCAATCTTTACAGACGGAACGACTCCACGATTCCCGACTACATGATCCGGGCCTATCAGGTTCGTCAGGAGGGAGCCGAGGGCCCGTGGCTGGCGGGAATCACGCTCGATCCGGGCATCGTGTCCGAGGCCTGGTGTCATCAACGCGGATATGTGTGCTTCATCGAAGAGATTGGCGGTAGGCCGGTCGCGGCGGGAGAGAGCTTCGGGGCTGCTTACGCCGTCGGCTGGTTCGATCGGATTCAGGACGCGCGAGCGACCGCCGACGAGTACAGGGGTGTTGCCGGGATCGAATTGAGCGGGACGGAGGAAACCGGCGATCGTCGATGGAGCTTATATCGTTGACCGCCTCTGCCCCTTGAATTCATCCCTTCCCAGCCAGCCGCCTGAGTTCACCCACTCGCTCATCCTCTGACAGCTTCGTCAGGAGCAACGCACGAGACTGCGGCAATCCTCTTGCTGCGGCGATTGCGTGAAGCAGGAAGTGGTGCCCATCCAGGGTCGTCGTTGCCCCACCGTGTCTTCGCCATCGTTCAACCGCAATTGGATCAAGGAGGGACTTCACGCGGGCGCCGGGACGGTTTGCGCCAAGGCTGGTCGCGTACTGAACGAGACGGCGCTCGGGCCAGTCATAGCCGACCTTCCCGAGGTCGATGAAGCACGGCGTGTCGTCATTCGTGATGAGGATGTTCCGGGCGTTGTAGTCAGTGGGGCCGAGCTGCAGGGGGCGGGTGGCCAGTTCGCGGGCAAGGTCTACCGCGTTCGTCCCGACGGGGAAGCCCATTCCTTCGACTGCATCGACGAAGTTTGACCGCACCGTTTCGGGGTCCGTGCCGGGTGCAACTCTATGTTCGAGCGTGTCCTCGGCGTTGACGAAGGTCTCCTGCATCGCGACGAAAGCGTCCACGACCCGGTCGGCAAGGCGGGCTCTTGTGACCGGATCTGATGTCTGCATCGCGTCGTCGAGGGTCGGTCCAGAGACATACTCGAAATAGATGATGCCTTGTGCGGGGTCGGTGGCCAGGACGGCCGGGGTGCGGCACCCTGCTTCTGAGAGCTGCCGCGTTACCTCTGTTTCCGTTTCCAGCAGGTCGTGGGGGTGACCGGCCGTCATGGGGTAGAAGAGATATCGTTTGGCGATGACGTGGGTGCCATCGGCGAAGAGGAGACGTTGGACGGAGGGATGAGGACCGCCGGGTGCGTGGATCGGGCCGACTCTGAGAAGAGGACCGTAGATTTCCGCGAGTTCAGATGGAAGCATCGTGTGAGGCGAGGCCCGTTTGGTCGACGGGATCGTGGATCAGTCCTCGGAAGACGGGCTGGGCCTGGACAGAGCCTGATTGCCCGATAGTTTCTTCTTCACGAACTCGGGAGCCTCGGTCAGACAGGTGGCCAGGATGCCGAGCGAACGGACGAACGCACCCACGCCGGATCGATGAACGTCCGCCCCCACGTCGCCGACATCTGGGAAACCGGTGGCGTCAGGCCGGGCGTGGCCCCAATTTCGAAAGAGCCTTCCCCAGTCGCTTGTCAGAACCTCGGCCATCTTCGCCCGGGCCTTGAGAGGATACCAGAAGGTGTCGTGGTAGAGGACGCTCGCCACGTAGGCCCACGGTGCGAGGATGGTCTTGAGCGACCACTCGATCGGGCGCTTGAGCGGCCCCCAGTAAATCTTATGCTGCATCTTCGATGCGAAGGTCATCTTCTTGAAGGGACCGACGAATCCCCACTTCTCTTCGGCCGCCTCCGTGTCTCCCACCAGTTCGATCTCCCCAGTATCGCCACACCCCAGACCGCGCTCGTGAGCGAGGCGGATAAAACGAATTTTCTCGAGCGGGTCTAACCCCATGAGCTTCGCGGCGACTGCATCGATGGCGACCTGGTCGGCACTGGCGAGGATCACGTCTTTCGCATAGGGGATCATGCATCGGGGGCCCGGTCCGTCGCCGGCGAAGGTTCCGTCCATGACCGCGAAAACGCCTCGATGGATCTTCTGTTGGATCATCAGGAGGTCGACGAGCGTTTCGTGAATGACCGGATGAGTCCAGTGCCGACGCTCGTTGAGCAGCCCTCCGAACGCGTTCTTCATGGCGCCGGTGGTGGTCGTGAAGACGTGTGTTTTGACGGTGGGGAGATGGATGATGTTCTCGCCGATGAACCTTTTGGGGATGGAGAAACCGTCTTTGTAGACCTCATTCAAGCATAAGAACTCGTCGCACAGATCTCCCACGGCGTCCCTGATGTGAATCCACTCCTCACCTTCGTAGAGGTGGACGTTCCGGATTCCGTGGTTCTCGACGACGTCGATCTGCTTGTTCTCCCGCTCGCCGAGATGGGCGTCGATGACGACTGTGCGGTTATGACAGGCGTGGATGAGATCGGGATTGTAGCCGTCCCTGGTCATGGCGCGGATGACTCCGTCGAGTTGCCAGGGGGTGGTGGACGATCCCGGGAAGAAGAAGTGCCAGGAAATGTTCACCTTGAGGGCCGTATCGACCTCCCTGTCCACGACCGCTTGGTAGTCGGCAAGGTTCAGTAGCCTGTGGTAGTCCTCGAGGATGGTTTGTGGCGACGTCTTGAGGATGGCGACTTTGGACACGATAAGGTCTCGATTTACCGGAAGTAGAGAATGCCAACGAACGTGGCTGCCCAAAGTGCGCCGTTCAAAAGCATCGGAAAGTCGTTCAAAATTGTCACGGCGGGATTGCCTCCACCATCCCTGGTGTAGACGAGGAAGAGATACCTGAACAGCCCGTAAATCACGAACGGAATCGTGAGATACAGATGGGGCGTGCCTGATTTCTGTATGACGTCGGGGGACATCGCATACAGGGCGTAGCTCACCAGGGTTCCGGCGGTTGCGACGGAGATGAGCTGGTCGAGCAACCTGGGCTCATACTCGACAAGGATGCTTCGGTGCTGGCCTGCGTGGTCGGCGAGAAGGACGACCTCTTGACGACGTTTGACGAACCCCAGAAAGAGGGAGATCAGCATCGTGCAGAGAATGAACCAGGAGGATATGGTGACGTCGATGGCAAACGCGCCCGCGACGGCCCGCAGGAGGAATCCTGTGGCCACGATCATGACGTCAAGGATGACCACGTTCTTGAGAGCGAAGGAATAAGCCAGATTCTGGATGACGTAGATACAGGCGGTCCACCCAAGTCTCGCGTCGAGCCGAAAACCGAGCCAGATCGCGATGGTTGCAAAGAGGATCGCGGCGACGATCGCCACGGGGATCGGGAGGTTTCCCGAGGCGATGGGCCGATGACGTTTCTGGGGATGCTCCCGATCGCGATCCCGATCGCAGATGTCGTTGAGGAGATAGATCGCCGCGGATAACAGGATGAAGGCGACAAGGGCAAGTCCAGCACGGGAGGCGTAATCCAGGTCGAACAGATGCCCGGAGAAGACCAACGCCGCGAGCACGAAGAGATTCTTAATCCATTCGTGTGGACGCGTCGCCTTGAGAAGATGCAAAATCACGTGGAACCTTTCGAAATGCATCCGTCGGACCGTACCTCGGTGTGAGGCGACATCCACGGATTCGCGAGTCACTCCAGGGGGCGTTCGACACCGATGAGCACACCGTCCCTGAAGACGACCGCCTTTTCAAGGCCGTCACAGATGGCTTTGAAGGCAATGACGTCTCCCGGCAGGAGTGTCCGGAGACGTCGGGTCTGGCTTTTATGAAAGGTGCAGCGCAGATCGGTGGGTAACAAGGTATCGAAGCCGGTCATTTCAACGACCACGCGGCCCCCACTTGTTCTCACGGCAGCAACCTGGGCCCCCGTAACGAGGATCACCTTGCCCTTGAGCGTCCAATCCCCCTGCCGCTCGTTCCGATAGAGTTGGACGATCCCGTCCGCGTCACGTGTCCGCTCGTGCTTGATGTCTCGGAGGTCGGCTTCCCCACAGCACACACAAGCCGCGATGAGGAAAGCGACAAGAGTCTGTCTGGGCATGCGGATAATATCCGCCGGATCGGCGCGGGAGTCCAGTTGAGCGAGGGGCTCCTCCTTACAAGCCGAAAGCGGCGACCCATCGGATCGCCGCTTAGGGAAGAAAACGCGTTGGTGAGGTCAAATAGACAGACCGAAGTAAATCCGGAAGCTGTCGATGTCGTTCGTGATGGTGGGGTCGATCCGATCGGGGACGGTCGTGTCGAGGGGCCAGGCGATCTGGAGAAACCCGAACATCGGAATGACATAGTTGGCGATGATCTCGAAGCGCAACTCCACGCCCACATCGCTCAGGAAGGGCTTTGTGCTGAAATCGATATCGGAGAGACGTGGAGCGTTGCCCGTGGCACCCGTTTCGAAGAAGAGGCTGCCGTAGAGTTTGCTGATCGTGAAGGGCGCCAGCTCCTTGCTCTTTTTGGTGAAGAAAGGAAAAGTGAAATTCGCGCGCCCGAAGACGACCTTGCCTCCGGAGAGGGTGAAGTAAGGGTAGCCTCGGAGCGTCCCGAGCCCGCCAAGGTAGTATCGCAGAGGGTAGTAGAAGACGCCTTCGAACGTGCCTCCTCCCTGTTGCACCTCTTTGATGGGCTGATCCTTGTATCCCACGAACCCCTGGAAGGACAGGGTCGACCGACCGGGGAAATCGATGAACTCATTCCACGATGCGATGTATTCGCTGAGGGCGAGGCTGGCGTTGTCCTCCCGGAACAGGGTGGGAGACACCTCACCCGCAGTCGGGTCGGGGATGTTGTCCTGATTGAGGTCGATGGAAAGCGCGAGCGAATCGGTAACGTTCGCGTTGACACGACGGTAGACGAACGACACGGAACGTCCTCCCGTCGGGTTGAGCCGTCGGTCGTAGGTCGGTTTGAACCGAGTGTAGTTCCAGCTCAGACTGAAGTCGTGCGATTTGAAGAACCTGAGATCCTGGTAGATGAAGTCATCGAGGACGACAGATTCGGTGTTCGTTCCACCGATCTGATCGGTGATGTCGATGATGTTGCCGCTCCCATCGGCGGCGGTGATTCGGGAGCTGTCGCGAACGGTCTGCAGGGAGCGCAGGTTTTCCTTGAAGCTCCGGTAGGTATAGAACAGTCGGACGGATTGGCTGCGTCCCAGTCCGAAAGCTGTCCCGACGACGAAATCATTGAACACGTCTTTGAATCGGTCGGTCTGGTCGAGAGTCAGATTGAGGAACTGGGTGGCGTTCGGAATGAGGACGGTCTGGGAATCGATCACGGCTTGCAGCGTACCGGTCATCGTGTCCCGTTGGGAGGCCACGGTGCCGAAGTCGACGAGGGAATTGATGGTCTGCCTGGTAGCCCCGATGACAATGGAAGGTGAGATGGCGCCCCTCTCGTTGTGGACGCTCGTCAACCCTCTCTGGTAGAAGGCAGCGATCTCGTTATTCAGGTCGATGCCACGACGGAAGTTTTTACCCACCGAGCCCCAGACCGTCAACTGGTCGTTCCCGAGAAGCTGGCCCCAGGCGGCCTGGACGCCGCCGCTGACTTCGTCCAACCCGAATCGGTTCCCGATGAAGGTCGGACCCACGTTCACGAAGGGAATGAATCCCCGGGATTGCAGCCGGCTGAGGCCCCTCCCTTCCGTCCAGACGTCCTCGATCTCGGGCCCGGTGTAGAGACCGCGGTAGTCTCGGTCGACGTTCTCCGTCCCGGCGACTGCGACCGCGCTCTGGATTGGCAGCCGATAGATGCTGTAGTTGGATGCGTGGTAGCCCGCGTAAACGACGTGGTTGCCGTCGGGGGTCGGCCAGGGTACGAAGGCGCCGCCGAGCACGTTCGTGACCTGCTTCTCTTCACCCGTTTCGAGGTTCTTGAGATAGATGTTGAAGACACCGCTCCGGTCGGAACTGTAGAGGATGCTGCTCCCATCGGGCATCCAGACCGGATCCCTCTCATCTGCCTCGGAAGCCACCACCGCGGTGAACTCGGTGTCGAGTGCGTAGGCCATCGTGTCTGGAACGGCCTCCACCCATTCTTCCTCCTCCTGGTCGTCGTCTCCGTCAGAGGGTTCGGCGGCGGCGGTTCCGGCCAGGTCTTCGTCCTCGTCGGCCTCTATTCGCTTCTCTTCCTCATCCTCTGCCTTCTGCTCGTCCCGGGCCTTTTCCCAGGCCTCTCGCTCCTTGTCGAGGTAGAAGCGGTCAATCTTGTCCGGCACCCGAGTGGCTTCCGCATTGATCACGGCAATGTCTCGATCCTCACCGTGAAACAGGGAGAAGAGAATCCTCTTGCCATCAGGCGACCACCTCGGGCCGTAAATCTGAGTTCCATCATTGTAACTGATGAGGTGGTCAAGGACGACGCCCCCGCTGGTCACCAGACCGAGACTGTTGCTCCCGTCTTCGTTGTGAACGTAGGCGATGAGCTTGCCGTCGGGTGATACGGCCGGATCCCTTCCTCTAAGGCTGGCGCTCACACGCCGCTCCTTGCGGGTCAGAAGGTCGAAATTGAAGAGATCCCAGCGACCGCCCTTGGTATAGTAGAGGGATTCACTGTCCGGCGACCAGGTGATCCGGCTGAACACGTATTTCCCAAACCGGCCATCGTCGGCGATCTTGCGGACTTTCCCGGTCGTCAGATCCATGACCTTGAGATAAGTTGCACGAGCGAAGTCGGAGCCTTCGTTGCTCAACAACGCCATCTTTTTCCCATCGGGAGAGATGACGGGGTGGTAGTCCATGGAGCCATCATCGTAGACCAGCTCCCCTTCACGTGTGCCTTCCCGACGCACTCGATCGGCCAGATCGCCATACTCGCCCTGAAGATGGTTCACCCACTCTCGATACAAGCTGTTGGCCCCCACGCCCGTGGCCTGTCTGACGGCTGAATCGAAGCTGACAATCGGCTTCTTGTCGTTCATGGCCCGAACCTTGTCGGGGCCGTACTGATCGGCGATGTAGTTGAGGAATCCAAACCCCTGGTTATAAACCATCGGGGCGTCGTGACCGAAGAAGTTCATTCCGTCCATAGAGAGCATGTCGTCTTCTATCACGGCCATTCGGAGAAGCATGTCGCGATGTGTGTCCCACGTCTCATCACCGTAGGCGGTCGCCTCGAACTGGGCTATGCCCTCCGAGTACCAACTCGGCAAGACCTTGTTGTAGAGCGGGATGTTGAAAACGAAATCAGGATTCTGGTTGGATCGAGCTGTTCCAAGGATGCCGATGCGGAACGGCCACTCCTTCGTTGCTGCGCGGTGGGTGATGGAGTGGGTGAGTTCGTGCACAAACACATTTTCCACCCAACGGCTGGATCCACGTTCAGTGATGTCGTAGGGCGTCGCCCAGAAGACGATCAGGTTGTCCGTGGTGGCAGCGAAGGCGTTCCCGAGCACGTCCAAGTCGTCGAGGACCAGGACGGTCAGGCGGTGGTAGTTGTCCATGAACCCGGGATAGAACCGCGCCAGTGTTTCGAGTTTTTCGTCGGCGATTTCGGCGATCCGGGCGGCCGTGCGGGGTGCATTGATGTAGTAGATGTCGAAGTGGCGAGTGCGAATGGCTTTGGAAGCGAACTGCCCGAGCCCGAGTAGCGCCGGGAAGAATTTTTCCTGATCGGCTGCGAGTCGTTGATCGAGGGTCGGGCGATTCAGGTGAACGGTCGCCAGGTCTGTGATCCCGATGGGCGACGGTGGGGAGATGCCCAAGGTCTGGGCGAGCACACTACCCGTCAGGACCGT
The DNA here is from genome assembly GCA_002433075.1 of Latescibacteria bacterium UBA6620. Lineage (GTDB taxonomy): Bacteria > Latescibacterota > UBA2968 > UBA2968 > UBA2968 > UBA6620. Next base: position 149,218 of record DJHM01000033.1, on the reverse strand, counting down.
CGCCAAAATGAGGGCGTTGAAGAGACGATGGGTCGAATCAAGGAACTTCACACGTCTTCCTTTCTGAGGATCGTCACCACCGCGACATGACGATCGATGGCGCCCCGTGTGCCGGGGTCAACCAGACGATTTCTCCTGCCCGGTTCGAAGAAGACAGGAGACACTGTGGCCGGTTTCGATCTCGAGAAGATCGGGAACGATCTTCGTACACGATTCCTCTCGTTCAGGACATCGTGGATGGAACGGACAACCCGCCGGCACATTGGCCGGGCTCGGTACGTCCCCGACCAGTATTGTTCTGGGTTTGCGACGGGTGGGGTCGGGGACCGGCACGGCCGAGAGGAGCGCCTGTGTGTAGGGATGCTGGGCGCGCTCGTAGATGGTCTTGCTGTCGGCAATCTCCACGATGCGGCCGAGATACATGACGGCGACTCGATCGGAGATATGTCGAACGACGCTCAGGTCGTGCGCCACGAAGAGATAGGCTAACCCGAGCGTTTCCTGCAGGTCCTGCAGAAGGTTAATGATTTGCGCCTGAATCGATACGTCGAGCGCGGATACGGGTTCGTCGGCGACGATGAAACTGGGTTCCACCGCGAGGGCGCGCGCGATTCCGATCCGCTGGCGCTGTCCGCCGCTGAACTCGTGCGGGTATCGACCCGCGTACTCGGGACGCAGGCCGACCCGGTCGAGGAGTTCGTCGACCCGTTCGCTGCGCGCAGCGCCTTCGGCCAGGCGGTGGATCTTGAGTGCCTCCGTCAGCATGCCGCCGACGGTCATCCGCGGATTGAGTGAACTGTAAGGGTCCTGGAAGATGATCTGCATCTTCCGACGGATGGTGCGCAACTCCGCTCTGGACAGTTCCAACACACTCAGACCGTCAAAGGTCACCTGACCCGCCGTCGGTTCGATTAACCGAAGGAGCGATCGGCCTGCGGTCGTCTTCCCGCATCCCGATTCGCCAACCAGGCCGAGGGTTTCGCCCTTTCCGATCGAAAAACTGACCCCGTCGACTGCGCGCACGTAACCCGAAGTTCGGGAAAACAGGCCCTTCGTGATGGGGAAGTGCTTCTTCAGTCCCGTGACGGTCAACAGGGGTTCTGGCAATACAAGTCCTTATTTAACAGATGCATAAACATAGGTCAGTGTGTCGGATAGGACAATGGATCGACGCGGGATCAGGCCCTCAGGAGATCTGTTCCGATCGGAGCGGATACCCGTCCGCGAGCCAGCAGGCGACGTGGTGGTCTTCGTATCCCTCAATCTGCGAAAGTTCCGGGGTCGCATCGGAACAACTTGGTTCCGCCCTGGGGCATCTTGGTGCGAACCGACACCCTTCGCTGAAGCGTGTTGCATCGGGGACGGTACCCTCGATGACTTCAAGCCGATCACGGGCTTCGTCTACACTCGGAATCGACCTGAGGAGTCCGATCGTGTACGGGTGCTTCGGATCGCTGAAGATCCGCTCGACCGGTCCGCTCTCGACGATCTTGCCCGCGTACATTACGGCAACTCGATCCGCGACTTCGGCGATGACTCCGAGATCGTGGGTGATCATCAGGATGGCCATGCCGAGTTCTTCCTGAAGCTGTTCGAGGAGGTCGAGGATCTGAGCCTGAATTGTGACGTCGAGGGCGGTCGTGGGCTCGTCGGCGATCAGGAGACCGGGGTTGCAGGACAGGGCCATGGCGATCATCACACGCTGCCGCATGCCGCCCGATAGCTGGTGCGGGTACTCGTTTGCCCGCTGCTCGGGATCGGGGATCCCCACGCGGTGCAGCATATCGATCGTCTTCTCCCGAGCTGCGTCGGGGCCCAACCCTTGATGGAGGGCGACCGCCTCGTCGATCTGGTAGCCGCACGTGAACACGGGATTGAGGCTGGTCATGGGCTCCTGGAAAATCATGGCGATGTCGTTGCCGCGCACTTTACGCATCTCTTCTTCAGAGAGTTCCAGCAGACTCTTTCCGTTGAAGTCGATCCGGCCTTCCTCGATGCGTCCCGGCGGGGACGGGATCAGGCGCATGACGGAGAGGGAGGTCACGCTCTTCCCACATCCAGATTCTCCGACAAGCCCGAGGGTCTCACCACGGTCCACAGAGAAAGAGACGCCATCCACCGCACGTGCAAGGCCGCCTTCGGTCTGGAAGTAAGTTCGCAGATTCCGGACGCTCAGAATAGGTTCGGACATGGAGGTTCCCTGAAACGGGCGATACTGACCTTATACGCGTCGATGGTTAGAGGGTTTCTGGGCTTACCAGAGCGGCAAGTTCAGCGTCAGCCACTTTTCCAGGAGGAATGTCAGCTGGCCGATGAGCAGGGAGAGTCGAGCCATTACGGTATAGCCGAAGGAGGCCCCGAAAGAGACCATCAGGAACCAGATACCGACTCGAGAGACCGCGCCCACCGCGCCCGTGTGCTCGAAGGAGAAGGAGAAATATATGAGCACCGAAACCACGCCGAGCAGAATCAGGAAGGGGCTGAAAGCGAATCCTGCCTCGGTCCATAAGGGCTGGATGGTCGGCCCGAGCTGATCGAGGACGTAGGCGGAGATCCGGCGCGGGATGACGAGCCCTGCACCGAGGCCGACGATGAAGGCGAAAGAAATCCTGCTCAACCAGACGGAGCGTCCGGTCAAGCGGGTCATCAGAAAGAGCCCGAGGATGACGGGTACGACCTGGGTTCCGATGGTGACGATCTGTCTCGGATCGCCCAGCAGGGCCCATCCGACGTCGATGGGGTGACGCACGGCCTCGTAGATAGCTGCTCCACGCGGAAGGACATCGGGCAGCATGTTCTGAAACCAGACCTGTCCGAGTTCGTAGGCGGCTACGACGCCGACGTAGAGGTGCTCGGCGAGTTTGAAGAGTGGGTTGTCCTTGTAGAGAAAGCTGTAGAGTGCGAGCGAGACACCCGCGGCCAGGAGGATTCCCACACCCTCGGCGTTTGCAGGAAGGCGTCCGGAAAGGAAGAGCCCGAGGTTCACCGCGGCGAAAAGGCCGACGAAAACGAGGAAAACGAGTCGATCTCTGTTCACGATCCGCCCCCGCGCCGGCTTACGAAGTATGCGACATTTCCGAAGAGGATGAACAGGATAATGACGACGTGTCCAACTGATTGGGGGCGCATTCCGCTGACTGCGGCGTCGGGTTGCCCGATGAGCGTTTCATATTCTGCGGCGCCTGCGAGACCGCCCAGCAGGCCGTCGAGCTGCCCGGATTGGAGGAACGGGAAGAAGTCCGGAGCCATCACGGCGGTGCATCCCGCACCGAGCTTGAAGCGGTAGCGTTCCTGGCCGTACTGAATCCATTCCTCGACACCCGGATAGCCGGCGGAAATGTCGAGGACGTATGCCATATCACCGAGCGAGCGAAGGGGGCGGGTGACCGTGAGATCGTCGAGGGGGGTCCCTCTGACGTCGGTCGAGAACGCGGCACGAAGCTCCTCGCCCATGTTGAGGATCAGTACTTCGTTGCCCGCCTTGTATCCGAGAAAGATATAGTTCTCACCGTAGGTTGCCCCGAACTCGGCCGCGACATTGCTCAGGATCGTTTCGGCGATCCCCACGCCCTCGGGCAACAGGGTTACGCCGACCACTTTGAGCTTTTTTCGGAAGCAGTGCCGCAAGACGGCCTTCGCCATCGGTTGAAGCTCGGTGAGGGTGCTCGGCCCAAAATCGAAGGACATGAGGACCGTGTCCCCGGCTTTCGCGTCGAGGGCGTCGATGCTGGTGTAAATGGCCCGAACGTTCGGAGATGCCTTCACTGGGAGGCGGAAGCCTACGAGCAAAGGAACCAGGACACTGATGAAGACCGCGAGGAAAATCCAACGGCGGTCGATGTTGGCGAGGTTGGCCATAGATTAGCGCTCGGTTTCCAAGCGTCTACACATCCTCGGGCTCCTCACCCAGGTAAGCCCGTTCGATGCCGAAGATGATTCGAAGAGAGGTGGCGATGGCTCCGAGAGTCACCCCGATCAGGATACCCCTCCGGGCAGCCATGTTCGGCGTGGCCATCAGCCACTGTGAGAGGGTGGGGACGTGTTCTGACAGGTAGACGCCGATTGGAACACGCCCGAGCATGACGACCACCGCGGCCACGAGTAGGATGGCGGCCTCTGGAGTTCGCGCCCGGAACGTCCGGTAAGCGGCGGAGGCGATGAAGAAAGCCAGAAGTGAGAACATCGTCGCGCCGGCAGGGACCTGGATGTGATCGTAGAGCCAGACCATGCCGCCGCCCTGGAGGTCAATGGGGGCGCCCGGACCGTGACTGTTGTTCCAGACACCGAATATGAACATCGCGAGAAAGCCGAACCACGTGACCGCACTGTAGCCCCATCCGGCCTGCCGACGACGGATGCGACGCCAGTGCATGCTCAGCAGGCTGTGGATACCCAGGATCATCGAGAAGGCGAAGATGATCCGATACCAGGTCGCGCCCTCGGTCTCTATGCCCGAGGCGGCGGGGATGTAGAAGGTGAGGATCCCAACGATTCCCGCGACGAAGGCAAGGATGAGCGGGAGCGTGCGCTGCAGAAAAGGCATAGGTCAGGAGGCCCCGAGGAACGGAAGGGAGATACCGAACGTGGCGAGGAAGGTCCCTACGATGAGGAGCGCGGTGATCGCGGCTTTCCCGATGTCCTGAGCCTTCAGGCTGCCGAGCAGCTTCGGGTCGCGCGAAAGATACGCGCTGGCCGCGTACAATTCCTCGCCCATCAGCGTGTAGTCGCAGGTGGTGATGAAGAACGGCAGCTGGGTGTAGGCGTCGGTCCCCGCGATCTGGATGGCTCCGGTCGACGCCCCGGTCTCTGCGAGGAGCAACGACTCCGCGTAGAAGTATCCCATCATGATGTTGGCGGCCGGTTCTTCACGAACGATCAGACCGTCGAGGGTGGCCGCATAGCTGAACTGATCGGCAGCGGCGAAGAAGATGTCCTGTTCGTTGTAGGCGTCGGGTCGGCCAGCGTCCGCGAAGGCTTCCTTGACGACCTCCTGGCTGACGGACATCACGATAGGGTATCGATTTGCGACCATCAGGTGGGTGCCGAATTCTGCCGCTCTCCGCGCGAGTTGGCTGAGGACGTTGACGGCCGCGATCGTCGACACGGAATTCATGTCGTGCAATCCGTGAATGAACAGGACGGGCTTGCCCATTTCGGTCGCACGGCCAAGGGCTTCGTCGAGCGCTTCGAGACCGCCGAGTCGTCGAATGGTGAGGTCTCGTCGTCGGGCGAGACTGATGTAGACGATTACGAGAATCGAAAACGCGATGGCGGTCAGGAAATTGTCGAGTGCTTCCGTGTCGAACCACTCGTCTGAGCCAAACGCGGGGGTGGTGAGGATTAGGAGCAGCGTGGCGATCGCAGCGATGAGATGGGAAAGGTGATGCAAATGGCCTCTCAGGACTCGATGAGTTCGATGTTGGCTCTGGGAACGAGCGCGCGCGTGCCATCGTCGAATTCGACTTCGAGGACGCGCACCCTGGCACCGGATTCGACCTGGTGAAGCTCCGACGGAAGGGCGACGACCCGTCCGATCTTCCCGAAATAAGGCGCCCGAATCCCTCGCAGCGGGGCTCCTTCAGTCAGGCCGACAGATGCTGAATCCGACCCTGCCGCGTGGGGTGTGGTTGTGGGGAAGATGACTTCGGGGCGTTGCACGCCCGCCCGGATCTGGGTGGCTCCAGAGACCGAACACACACGCCCGTCGTTTTCACTCAGGATATCGAACGTGCGCGTTGCCATCGAGATCGTCCCGAATCCTTCTGTAACGATCACGGTTAATCCGATGGCTTCGGTCCCGGTAATGGCGACGCCTATATCGTAGCCGAGCACGGCACGAAGGACCTCATCTTCGATGCAACCTCCGATGATGGCCACAGCTCCGGCCTTACGAGCGCGCTCGATGGCGGCAAGGTCGATCCGCCGGCCGCATAGGAGAACACAGCCTTCGGCCTGTTCGATCTGATCCGCGGACAGGTCCTCGTCAGGCCCGCTACTCACCCGTTTCAGAATACCTCGCGTCTCCCCCCCAACCCCGAAAATCCCCTGAATATAGGGTCCGCCAGTTTCCACGTCCACACCCTGGCCTTCGCGGACGGCCACGACCGTGCCATCTACGAACGCATTCACGACGACCGGACGAGGCGGTTCACGGAGCAGGATCTGACCTGTGACGGTGGAGATGCTGTCGATCGTACCTGTGATGGGGGACTCGATGGTTGTCTTGAACCACTTAATCCAGGGGCGTGTCTCTGCGATCGCCTCACCCGCTTCGATCGGGTCCCCCACCTGCTTGAGTACGTAGTCAGGCAACTCTTCGGCGGTGATGCTCAGCCGATTGACGAGGTTGATCGCGGTCACCTTCCCCGGGAGGTCCGTTCGGGCCACCTCACGATCGCCCTCGACAGGATCGCCCACGGAGACCAGTACCGTGCCCGGGAGTGGAAGGCGACGCTGCTTGATGAGGGTGGCGTGTCGGGTAACGCGTAAGCCGGGTGTGTAGGCCTGGGGCATGGGAAAATTGGAAATTAGGGAATCAAGAAATTAGGGAATCGCGAAACTGGATCCGGACTGAGCGGGGGATGGGAGTCATACTTTCATCTTGGGATCGAGGGCGTCGCGGAAACCGTCGCCGAGGAGGTTGTACATCGTGACCGTGATGAAGATGGCGACACCGGGGACGAGTACGAGCCACCACGCGGCAGCGTTGCTTCGCGCCCCGGCCAGGAGCGAGCCCCAGGTGATGGCGTCGGCGGGTACTCCGATACCGAGGAAGCTCAGGCCCGATTCTGCGAGGATGGCGCCGGCGACCCCGAAGGCCGCAGGAATGAGCACGGGAGCGATCGCGTTGGGCAGGATGTGGATGAACATGATCCGCGAAGAAGAGTAACCAAGGGCCCGCGAGGCCGATACGAAGTCGTAGCTCCGAACCTGGAGGAACTGGGAGCGGGTCAACCTGGCGATCCCCACCCAGCTGGTGAGTCCGATGATGATCATGATGGTCCACAGGCTTGGGGGAAAGAACGCGGCCGCGGTGAGGATCAGGAAGAACGAGGGTATGGCGGCCCAGAGCTCGAAGAACCGGGAAAGGGCGAGATCCAACCAACCACCGAAATACCCCGCGATGGCGCCCAGAAGGATGCCGACGGAGAGGGAGATTCCAACCGAGACGACTCCGATCGTCAGCGCGTAACGGGAACCGTGGATCAGGCCGGACAATACGTCACGCCCGAGCCGGTCCGTGCCCATCCAGTGCTCGTTGCCCGGGGGCTCGTAGACGGAGCCGAGGAAGACGTCCCCCGGAGAGTAGGGGATGGGCGGATAGACAGCCGACGTGGGCCGATAGCGCTTGAAGTTTCTCCGCCGCCTGAGTTCCGGCTGCCAATCGACAAGTCCAACGTGAATCAGATACTGGCGGAACGCGGGGAAGTAGGTTTTCCCCTTGTAGACCATGTAGTAGGGCTTGTTGCCGGCGATCAAGTCCGCGCTGAGCGCGACAGCCGCGAGCAGGCCGATGGCCACGAGTCCCGAAAGGGCCAGTCGGTTCTTCTTGAATTGAGACCAGAGAAGCTGGCGGTAACTCAAGCTGACGGGGGCCGTCGCATCGTCCAGGTCGGGATCGATGGGTTGTGTGGCGACTGCCATCAGGCCGATACCTTCGAGAAGTCGATGCGTGGGTCGACCACCTTAAGCAGCAAGTCCGCCACGAGGATCCCGAGGAGAGAGAGCGACGAACCGATGGTGAATATGGCCATCACGATGGGGTAGTCCCGCGCGAGGATTGCCTGGAACGCGAGGAATCCCATTCCGGGGATCGTGAATACGGTCTCAATGAATACGGATCCGGCGATGATGGCGGGCAGCAATCCGGCCATCATCGTGACGATGGGGATCAGCGAGTTTCGTAAAACGTGAAGGAGAACCACGACCTTTTCGGACAGGCCTTTGGCTCGGGCGGTCCGGACGTAGTCGAGTCGGGTGTTCTCGAGCATGCTGGTTCGCATGTATCGGGAGATTGTGGCGAAGCTGTGGTAGCTCGACGCAACAACGGGCATGACCATGTGGTGGGCGTGGTCGGTGAACAGCCGCCAGAACCCCCACTCGCTCGATGCGTCGAGGGACTGGATGCCGGAAGCCGGGAACAGGTAGAGAAACTCCTGGTTGCAGAGGAAGACGAGCAGGAGTAGGGCGACCCAGAACGAGGGCGCCGACCACAGGCCGAATGTAACGCCGGTCAGGGCCCGATCTGCGGTGGAGTCCTGACGGGTGGCCTGGAAGATGCCGAGAGGGATCCCGATCAGGTAAGCGATGAACAGGCTGATGATGTTGATTTCGATCGTGATAGGCAGGCGTTCGGCGATTCTGGCGATGACGGGTTGCTGGTCCTTGAACGACCGGCCGAAATCGAGCGTGGTGAGGCGTCGATAGCCGATGTGTCCTAGGAGGAAGCCCGCGCCGGCATATTCGTAGTTTCCAACCAGCTTGAGGCGCTTCGCACGCCAGAATGTCGACGCCGAGATTGCTCGTGCCTCGTCCCGCGGCACCAGTTCCAGGAATTGCCGCTTTCTTTCTTCCCCTTCATATCGTGAAAGTTCTTCGCGCTGGCTCTCGGACAGGCTCGCCAGGAGCCGGTCAGCCGCACGAGCACCCCGTTCGTAGTCGGTCAGAGGGTGTGCGTGAAAAACAACCTTGGAGATCCATCTCAGATACTGAATGTGCACAGGCTGGTCGAGCCCGAGTTGGCGACGGAGCTCTTCACGCACCCTCTCGGCGTCAGCTCGCTTTTCGGTTGAGATACCGTCCGAGCCGGCTGCGCCACCGAGGAAGAGGTCGACCGGGTCCCCCGGCGCCAGGTGCATGATGACGAAGGAGATGATGGTGATCCCGATCAGGGTCGGGATCACCAGAAGGGTGCGCTGGATCGTGTAAAGCAGCATTAGATGAATCGCCGGTCGCGAATCGCTCCCTTCCTAGTAAACCTGATCATCGGGGCTGACGAACCATTCTCTTATCTCGGCACCGGCCGGATACCAGTTGACGCCTTTGTATCGACGGCTGTAGGCCAGTGCTCCTCTCTGGCTCCACAAGAATGTGTAAGGCTGTTCCGCATTCAGAATTTCCTGAAAGCGCCGGTAGATGGCGATCCGCTTGTTCGAATCGAACTCATTGCGATAGGCCTCGAGGATGTCGTCGACCTCGTCGTTCATGAAACTGACGAAGTTCGACCCGCGACCCTCTGCCTGCGAAGAATGCCAGATCTGATAGGCGTCGGGCGGGAAGCGCAGGCTACCCGTCCATCCGAGGGTGAGCGCGTGAAAGTCCTTGTTCTTGACCCGATCGAGGAAAATCGTCCAGTCGAGTTCGCGTATTTCACAGACAACGCCAATGTCCTGAAGCTCGCTCTGGAGGGTGAGGGCCACGTCCTTCCTGAGCTGGTTCCCGGAATTGACGAGGAACTCGAATTCGAAATCGACCTTTTCGCCGTCGATCTCCTTGTCGAGGACGCCATCGTTGTCCGAATCCTGCCACCCTGCCTCTTCCAGGAGTGCGAGCCCTCGATCCGGGTCGAAAGCATAGGACGTCAAATTCGGATTGTACTCCGGCCTGAAGGGGTGAATCGGGCCCTCGACCGTTTCGGCGAGCCCGAAGAGGAGGTTCTCGACCATCGACTCCCGGTTGGTGAGATGGCTCATTGCCTGCCGGACACGCCGATCGCGGAAGATGGGATGGGCGTTGTTCCACCCAATGTAGGTGTATCCGCCCGGGTAATAGACGCCCTTGTTGAATCGAGCCATAAATTCCGGAGACCAGCTCTTGTTTTTGAACTGGAGCGCGCGGAGGCCGAAGTAGTCGAGGTTGCCGTTGACGAGCTCGATGAAAGCCGCATCCCTGTCGTTGATGATGTTGAACACGATTTTGTCGACGTGACCGGATGCTCCGAGTCCTTCGACTCCTTCCCCCCAGTAGTCGTCGTTGTAGGTGATCGCTACCTTTTGTCCGGTGACCACATCGGATTCCCAGTCCGCGATCCGATAGGCGCCCGATCCCAAGGAAGACCGGTTGAACTTTGTGTTGAAGCTCTCGGCAAACTGTTCGACGAGCTCTTTCTGGGGTCCGTTTTCCCAGGATCCGTCGATGAGTGAGGTCACGGAGACGTCAGCCAACAGGTCGTCGGGATCGTAGAAATGGCGAGGGATGATTTCCACGTATCCCCCGATCACAAGGTCGTTCTGAAAGTAGGGTTCGGCACAGCTGAACCGAACCCTTGTGCCATCGTCGATGATCTCGACGTTGTTGATCGATTTGAGGTAGTTACGCAGGTGGGGGGCGAGCACCTTGGGGTTGACGACGACCTTGAAGCTGAATAGTACGTCTGCGGCAGTAAGGGGCTCTCCGTCGGCGAATCGAACTCCCTCTCTGATCTCGAACTCGTAGCTCGATCCATCTTTGACGACGGTCGGGTAGCCCTTTGCGATTTCGCCCTTCAGAGCAAACGGTGGCTCGTCCTCGGCATACAGCAGGGTCTGGAAAATGTACTGATTTACCCGTGAGGCCCCCGCATCGTTCGACGTGTAAGGGTTGAAATTTTCCGGGTCGGAAAGGAAGTGCCGGACGACCCAGTCTCCGCGACTCGGCGCTTCGCTGCCCTGGTACTTGAGGTCGGTTTTCTCGACGCCGTCGAGGACGATGACGTCCTTCGTCTGTGCGAGAATCGCGGACACCTTCTCCCACGCCATCTCGGGCGTTATCGCCGCTTCCTCTTTCTGGCCACACGAGACGAGAAGCGCGAGGGCGAAGACGAGTAACGCTCGTGTTCGGTTCAAGATTCCTCCAGTGACGGAACCACAGCTCCGTCGCGATATCGCAAGGTTACGGGTAGAGGCTCAGGGCCTCGGCCCAGTCTGAGACGGTTTGGTGACGAATTTCGTCGGCTGTGAACTCGATCGGTCTTCCGCGGCCATCGAGGATGAGACCGACCTTCCCCCCGGGGATGACTGTTTCGAGCGCCTGACCCGGGTCGGCGCCGACATCCCATCCTTTTTCAGGCGTCACGCTGAGAGTGGCGGATTGTTCGCACGGGATGAGGTGCAGGCTGCCGGTCTCCAGGACGCCGCTCGTTGTCTCCCCCTCGAGGGTCAGCTCGTAGGACAGGCAAGGCGTCCCGATCGATCCACGGCCGACGGGGGCCACGCACGTCCCCAGGTCCACGAGGCAGTCGCGATCGAACACGTCTGCAGCGGCCTGCTCGTCGATGGTCGACAACAGGCCCAGGTGAGGCATCATGAAGATGCTGTCGACGGCCAGCCGGGTGACCCCTTCAGGCTGGAACGCATCGATCAACATCGCAGCGGTCTGATGCCTCCGAGGAGCGTGAGACAGAACGCCTCCACTGGCGATGAGCAGGTCGAGACCCATCATCTGGATCAGGCTCTCACCGGTGGCTGGCTGTTCGAACACGTCGGACAGCCCTCGTTCGCTCTGCACCCCCTTCAGACCGACAGCCAGGGCCCGATGCTGGTCGAAGGCGAGGCGGAGGGCCTCCCGGGCGATGGCCTGCTCGATCTGAAGCTCCTCGAGTGTCTGCGGGACTGTCGTGGGCCGGATCATCTTGTTCTTGATCCGGTCCTTGAGATCCGATTCGTCGATGTCGAACGGGATCCACCGCAGAACGTTTTCGAGGCCCGCTTCGGCAAGGACGTTCGACACGCTGTATGACATTCCGAGGTTGGCGCTCACGCTTCGGTTGAAAGTCTGGTCGAAGACGCTGAAGACGTCGGTCGTGGCTCCACCGATGTCGACGCCGACGATGTCGATGGCTTGCTGGCGGGCTACGCTCTGCATCATCAGTCCGACTGCGCCGGGTGTGGGGACGATGGGCGCTCCCGCCCAGTCCATCAGCGTCGAGTAGCCAGGGGCCTGCGCCATCACGTGCTCCAGGAAAAGATCGTGAATGACGTGGCGGGCGGGTCCAAGGTTTTCCTGCTCGAGTACGGGTCGGATGTTCTCCGTCGGGGTCAACGCAGTTTTCTCGCCAAGGGTGGCGTCGATTTCGGGCGTCGCATCCCGGTTACCGGCGAAGATGACGGGGAGGCGGAACTCAGACCCGAACCTGGGTCGCGGGTCGGCGGCCGCGATGAATTCGGCCAGCTCGACGACGTGGCTGACTGTGCCCCCGTCCGTTCCGCCTGAGAGCAGAATCATATCGGGTCGAAGGTGACGGATACGCTCGATCTTCTCGTGCGGCTGCCGCCCGTCGTTCGAGGCGAGGACGTCCATCACAATCGCGCCGGCACCGAGGGCCGCACGTTGCGCGCTCTCTCCTGTCATCGTGTCGACTACGCCGGCGACCATCATCTGCAAACCGCCACCCGCGCTGCTGGTGGAGATATACAGGTCGACGCCGTGGTCGGGTGTGGCGGGGGAGATGAAACGATCGCCCTCCAGGATCTTTCGGCCTGACAGTTCTTCGACTTCCTCAATGGCGTTGAGGACGCCGCGAGTCACGTCCTCGATCGGCGCCTCTACGGTCGTGGGGGCTTCGCCACGGAACGTTTGGCGGTAACCATCCTCCCCTTTTTCGATCAGAATGGCCTTGGTGGTCGTGCTCCCGCAGTCGGTCGCGATGACGACGTTCAGCTCACCGCTCATTCTGTGCCCTCTCTAAGGCGTCGAGCAGCCCGTCCACGCTCTGCCGCTTTTCTAGGAAGCGCACGAAGCGATCGTAGTCGCGCCGGTCGAAGACGAGGTGGATGAAGGGGGACAAGAAGGTCAGGAATTGGCTCCCCAGAAAGTTGTAGGGACGACCCGCTTCCAGGGCGGCCGTGGCCGGGGCCGCCAGATCCCGGCTCACGATGAACCGGGCAAAACGTTCGGCCAGGTCGATCTCGGTGGGTGTGAGGGCCTCTTCGGGAGGATTCACGGCGAATGCGTGCGAAACTTCGGCGCGAAGACGGCTGAGAATCGTCCGAAGTCGGGACCCGCGAATGTTCACGATTTGAGGCTCGGAATCAACGTTTTTCTGGTTCCTCAGGTCGGCTGTGCCGTACGCGCGAGGTCGCGAAACTTCCACGCATCGGTCGAATACTTCTCCCGGGCGAGTTGATCGACGGCTCGTTGTTCGTCCGTCTGCAAAGGCCGATCGGTGAGACGAGCTCCGAGTTCGGCGGCGAAACCGGATCGAATGGCACTGGCGACGTCCTCGAAGGCGACTTCGTGGCCGGCCTCTTCGAGGCTGATGGTGTGGGCTTCGAGCTGATCGGCGAACGCTTTCCGCAACCGATCGTGCCCTTTGGGCAGCAGTTCGACGAGCCGCTTGTGCTGGGGGCCGATGAGGAGAGAGCCGTGCTGGAGCGTGGCCCCGGCAAATCGGCGCTGGGCACTCCCGATGAGTTTCCTGCCTTTGAGGATGACCTCGTATTGGGACGTGCTCGAGAAACAGGGGGTGGCGAGGTCTTTGCCGAGGGGGGACGGCGTGGGGCGGCGGCCAGGTTCGAACCGGGCGTCGACGCCGAGCGTCCGGACGCCTGCGACGAGGCATCGACTGATCGTGCGGTAAGCGTCCTGGATGGTGGCGCCTACGTCGGGATCCTCCTCTGAACAGACGACACTATAGGTCAATTCGTTCCAGTGAAGTACGGCACGCCCTCCGGTGGGACGGCGTACGATGTCGACACCCGCGCGTCGACAGGCATCCAGATCGATGTCCCGACCTACCCGTTGGGCGTAGCCGAAGGAGACGGCGGGCGGCTGCCAGCCGAATACGCGAATGGTGGGGTCCGATCGACCTTCTGCCACCGAACGAGCGAGCACTTCATCGACGGCCATATTGAAAAAGGCGTTTCCGAACTGCGTGTTCAGGAAACGCCATCGGCGAGGAGGCTGCCGTTCGCTCACGTCAGGAAACTCCCAGCTTCGTGAGCGCCTCGCGAGCCGCCATCTGCTGAGCCTCCTTCTTGCTACGGCCGCGCCCGAGTCCCAATTGATCCCCCTCCACGAGGACCTCGACCGTGAATGTCTTTCGATGGTCGGGCCCTTCCTCGGCGTGAACGAGGTATCGGGGGTGGCCCTGACCCTCGGACTGGGTGTGTTCGAGCAAGGTGCTCTTGAAGTTGAGGTGATTGCCGTCGGAGGTGATGTCGTCGAGACTCGAAAGGAGATGTCGATCGACGAACGCTTCTGCCGCGGCTAGACCTCCGTCGAGGTAGACGGCGCCGAGAACGGCTTCGAAGGCATCGCCCAGAATCGATGTCCGGGCTCGGCCGCCGGCGTGGGATTCCTCCTTGCTCAGGTGCAGGTAATCGCCGATCTGGATGGCGCGGGCGGTGTCGGCGAGGATGGTCTTGCTGACGAGCAGGGATTTGACCTGGGTGAGATCTCCTTCATGACGGTCTGGATAGCGTCGGTAGAGATGCTCGGTGACGATGAGGTCGAGGACGGCATCGCCCAGAAATTCCAACCGCTCGTTCGATGCGATGCCCTCGCCGGCGTGGGCATACACGTGAGAACGGTGTTTGAGGGCCTGGTCGAGGAGCGCGGGTCGGCGGAAGGAGTAGGCAATGCGGTTCTCGAGCGCACGGAGTTCGGTCGCTGTTCCGTTCGATGCGAACCAACTGCTCAGCTTGCCCAGGATGCCGATCACCGTCCTCCTTGTCAGTCTTCAACCTTCTTGACGATGAGAACCGCGTTGTGCCCACCGAAACCGAAGGAATTGTTGACGGCCACGGAAATGTCAGCCTTCCGAGCCTCGTTCGGCACGTAGTCGAGGTCGCACTCGGGGTCTCGGTTTTCCTGATTGATCGTGGGAGGCAGGATTCCGTGGTGGACCGCGAGGATCGACGCGATGGATTCGATCGCTCCGGAAGCCCCGAGGAGATGGCCCGTCATCGATTTGGTCGAACTGACGGCCAGCTTCTCGGCGTGATCGCCGAAGACGGTTCGGATCGCGGACGATTCGTTCTTGTCACCGACGGGGGTCGAGGTGCCGTGGGCGTTGATGTAGTCGACGTCGGAGGGCTCGAGACCAGCCTGTTTCAATGCCCGTCGCACGGCCCTGGCACCGCCCTCCCCCCCGGGAGCCATATCGGTGATGTGGTAGGCGTCTCCCGTGTAGCCGGCGCCGACGACTTCGGCGTAGATCGTGGCGCCCCGCGCCCTGGCGTGCTCGATTTCTTCGACGATGAGGCCGCCGGCGCCTTCACCGAGGACGAAGCCGTCTCGCTCGGCGTCGAACGGGCGGCTGGCGCGCTCGGGTTCGTCGTTTCGGGTCGACAGGGCGTGTAAGGAAGCGAAGCCTCCGAGTGACATCGGCGTGATGGCAGCCTCCGCGCCCCCGGTGATCATCACGTCGGCCTCGTCGTCCCAGATTTCGCGGCAGGCGTTGCCGATTGCGTGGGTGGCTGACGCACAGGCGGTTACGGTCGCGTAATTCGGGCCCTTCGCTCCGAAAACGATGGAAGCCTGTCCCGTCCCGATGTCGGCAATCATCATCGGGATGAAGAAGGGACTGATGCGCTTGGGTCCGCCCTTCATCAGGGCAGTGTGCTGCTTTTCGAAGGTATCGATGCCGCCGATTCCGGACCCGTAAACGACGCCCACACGTTCCGGGTCTTCGGCGGACATATCGAGGTTGGCGTCTTCGATGGCCATATACGCGGAGGCGATCGTGTACTGGGTGTAGAGGTCCGCGCGTCGGACGAACTTTCGGTCCATTCCGTAACGCTCGGGGTCGAAGTCTTTGACCTCCCCTCCGATCTGCGCACGGTACTCCGACGTGTCGAAGCGCTCGATCGGGCCGATTCCGCTCCGGCCGTGGATGAGGGAATCCCAGTAGTCTTCAGTCGTTGAACCGTTCGGCGCGAGCGCGCCGAGACCGGTGACGACGATGCGTCTGCTACGTTCCAAGTTCCGTTCCTTCCAGATCGACGACGACTATTCGGCGAGCTTTCCGTTCAAATACTCGATCGCGGTGCCGACGGTTTCGAGCTTCTCGGCATCCTCGTCGGGAATCTCGATTTCGAATTCTTCTTCGAATGCCATCACGAGTTCGACGGTGTCGAGCGAGTCAGCGCCGAGGTCGTCGATGAAATGCTTCGAGGGGTCCACGTTGTCGGCGTCTACGCCGAGCTGGTCGACGATGAGGTCGATCACTTTCTGCTGAATGTCTTCCGCCATTACGAATCCTCCGTGTGTGGCCGTGTGTGGCCGGGTTCTCTTACATCACCATACCGCCGTCGACGACGACCGCCTGCCCTGTGATGTAGGCGGCGTCATCGGAAGCCAGAAAGCCGACGGCGGCTGCGATTTCGTCTGGAGATCCCATTCGCCCGAGCGGGATCTGGGCAAGCAAAGCCTCTTTGGCGTCCTCCGGAATGCCCTCGGTCATCTCGGTGGGGATATAGCCGGGGCAGACGGCGTTCACGGTTATTCCACGCGAGGCGAACTCCCGTGCTGTCGATTTGGTCAGCCCGATCAGGCCGGCCTTCGATGCGGCGTAGTTGGCCTGCCCCGCGTTTCCACGAAGACCGACGACGGAGGAGATGTTGACGATGCGGCCCGAGCGCGCCTTCATCATCGGGCGAGCGGCGACCTTCGTGCACAGGTAGGCGCCCCGCAGGTTGACGTTCAGAACGGCGTCCCAGTCCTCGAGTTTGAGACGCATCATCAGGCCGTCCCGGTTGATCCCGGCGTTATTGATGAGAATGCCGACCGGGCCGAGTTCGTCTTCGATCTGTTTGAAGAGTCCGGTGACGGCCTCCTCGTCGGCGACATCGGCTTGAAGCGCCAGGCTCTTTCGCCCTGTGGTCTCGATTCTGGTAGCCACTTCCTGCGCCCGCTCGAGGCTTCGGCTGGCGCACACCGCGACGTCCGCGCCTTGTTCTGCCAGACGAAGGGCGATGGCTTCACCGATCCCCCGAGAACCGCCCGTTACGAGCGCGACCTTTCCTTCGAGTGACACGGTCAGGCCTCCACCAGGCCGTGAATTTCGTCAAGCGTCCCACAGGTGGCGACCTTGATACTCCGATCGATTCTACGCACGAGTCCCTTCAGCACAGCTCCTGGGCCGACTTCGAGGGCGTTGTCGACGCCTTGGGCGGCGAGGGCTGCGATGCTGTCGGTCCAGCGGACGGGCGCGACGACCTGCTCCACGAGCAATTGCTTGAGACGATCGGGATCCTCCGTCGGTTCTGCCGTTACGTTTGGCACAACGGGCACCGTGGGCTTCGCAAAGGTAATGGTTTCGAGGGCGGCACGAAGCGCATCGACGGCGGGCCCCATCAGCGGAGAGTGGAAAGCACAGCTTACGGCCAGTTCGACGACCCGCTTGGCTCCGCGCTCCGTGGCCAGTTCCATCGCCTTCCTTACCGTGCGCTCGTCGCCGGAGATGGCGACCTGCGCGGGCGAGTTGTAGTTCGCGGGGGCGACGATGCCGTCGGCAGAGGCCTCCTCGCAGAGTTCGACCACGTCGTCATCGTCGAGTCCGATGATTGCGGCCATCGTGCCGGGCCGCGTTTTTCCCGCGGCGGACATCGCTTGAGCCCGGGCGTCGACGAGGTGGAGGCCATCCTCGAGATCGAGGGCGCCGGATGCGACGAGGGCGGCCAGTTCACCCACGCTGTGGCCGGCCACGAAGTCGGGGCGTCGTCCCTGCTGTTCGAGGAGTCGAAGAGCAGCGACGCTGTGGGTGAAGACTGCGGGCTGGGTGACAGATGTCTGCCGTAGGGATTCTTCGGGCCCGTTGAAGCAGAAGGTCTTGAGCGGAACGTCGAGGATGCGATCGGCGAGGCTGAAGACGGTCTTTGCTTCGGGCTCCGCATCGCAGAGGTCCTTGCCCATCCCCACATACTGGGAAGCTTGTCCTGGAAAGAGGAATGCCGTGGCCATCGATCAATAGGCCCACTTGAGGAGTGCGCTGCCCCAGGCGTAGCCCCCGCCGGCTGTCGCGAGAACGACGTAGTCGCCGCGCTTGACCCGCCCGGTGTTGACCGCTTCCCAGATTCCGATGGGGACGGTGGCGTCGGTCGTGTTGCCGTACTTGTCGATGTTGATGAGGACTTTCTCCAGGGGCATCTTCATCCGCCGTGCGCACGCAGCGATGATGCGTTTGTTGGCTTGATGGGGGATGAGGATCTCGACGTCGTCGCCGGTCAGGCCGTTCCGCTCGAGAATGCGGGCGGAGACTTCGGCCATCTGGCTGCTGGCGAACTTGAAGACGGCCTGACCCTCCTGATGTACGAAGTGCATACCCTTGTCGACAGTTTCGTGGGAAGCCGGATGCAGACTTCCACCGCCGGGCTGACACAGGCAGTCGCGGCCGCTGCCGTCGACGTGGAAAATGAAGTCCTGGATGCCGAATCCTTCTTCCGCGGGTTCGAGCAGGACAGCGCCGGCCCCATCTCCGAACAGGATGCAGGTGTTGCGGTCGGTATAGTTGATCACGGCGCTCATCTTATCAGCGCCCACGACGACGACTTTCTTGTGTGCGCCTGACGCGATGAATTGGGCGCCGACGATCAGGGCGTAGACGAAGCCCGCGCACGCGGCGGCGAGGTCGAACCCCCAGGCATTGGTCGCACCGATGTCGTCCTGGATGAGGCAGGCCGTCGCCGGGTAGATCATATCGGGGGTAATCGTCGCGCAGACGATGAGGTCGATGTCTTTGGGGTCGAGGCCCTTTTCTTCCAGCAGTTGCTGGACGGCCCGGGTACCCATATAGGAAGTGCCGAGACCCTCGTCGAGGATTCGACGTTCCCGGATCCCGACGTGGGACTGGATCCACTCGTCGGACGTGTTCACCAGCTTTTCGAGGTCGGCGTTCGTCAACCGACGCTCAGGAAGGTAGTGAGCGACACCTGTGATTGCGGCGTTCAGTTTGGGCATGAGTCGGCTTTTCGGAAATTCCGACAGAATATAGGCAATTCCGGGGGAGCCAAGGAACCCTGGGGAAGCTCCACGGAGAGAGGACGCGGGTCCGGCAGGGAGCTACAGACCCTCGCCTTCGGTAACTTCACGGCCGTTGTAGTAGCCGCAGTTGGCGCAGACGCGGTGGGACAGCCGACTCGCACCACAGTTGGGGCAGGGCGAGGCGTTGACGGCGCGAAGTTTCCAGTTCGCGCGTCGCTTTCCCGTTCGTGAATTCGAGCTACGGCGCTTTGGATGGGCCATCGGGGTCTCCTGAGGTGATTAGGTATTCTTGAGTGCTTTGAGAGCGTCCCAACGCGGGTCTGCTTTCCCACGGTCGCTGGCTTCGGATTCCGCTTTTTCGACATCGACTAGGTTGGGGCAGGTTCCGGATTCGTATTCCTTGCAGACGGGGTTCATCGGAATCTCGAGAAGCACGTAGTCGCGGACTTCCTTGCCGAGATCCAACTCATCGGCGTCCACATCGAGCCAGACGAGGGTTTCGTCTTCATCACCCTCGACGCCCTTCGGCTTGTCTTTTTGAAAGACGAAGTGGAACGTGGTGTAGCAAGACAGTTCGATCGGTTCGTCGCAACGCGCGCAGCTGACGCCGATCGTGTACGTCGTCTGACCCTGCGCCGACAGCGTGTCCGCCAGCCTGTGCAGTGTGGCGACGGTACGGATCGGCCCGGAGAACTCGACCTCGGCGTCGGACAGGTCCAGGTCCTCGGCCGAACTGTTCCACGTGAAGGTGGTTCCACCCTCTTCGAGTTCATTCAGGTCGATCGTCAACACGCTCACCGTTGTCACCACACCTACTGAAAGTAGAAAGTGATCTCGTTCGCCGCGTTCTCCGGAGAGTCGGACGCGTGAACCGCATTGTTCTGGACGTTGGCGCCGTGGGCTTTCCGAATCGTTCCTTCGTCGGCCTCTTCGGGATTCGTGGCACCCACAACTTTCCGGAGGAGGGGCACGGCGTCATCTCGCTCCAGCACCATCGGCACACACGGGCCGGAGGTCATAAACTCGACGAGGTCGTTGTAGAAGGGTCGCTCCTTGTGGACTTCGTAAAATTCACCAGCCTGCTCGGAGGTCTGTATGAGCATTCGAATGTCTCGGACGACGAATCCCCGTTCTTCGACTCTTCGGATAATATCCCCTATCGCGTTCTTTTTTACGGCATCGGGTTTGACGATCAGCAACGTGCGATCCATAGATCCTTTCCGCGGTCGACGCCCCCGCGCTCCTGCTTGTGGTACAGTTGAGACGCCCGCTCAACAAGGTCGTGCGAGAGCGGGCGATGGTCGTATCAGACTGAAGATCAAAAAGTTAAAAGTTGCCCGAAAGGGTGTCAATATCAAAGTCCCCTAACGGCTTCGGTGCGGCCGTTTCGGAGAAATCGGTTGACACTCTCGACACCGGGTGCCTTAATTCTTCCGCTGGCCTCGATCGTGCCCGACTCCCCGACGGGCCTTGTGTCCGGCACCGTCGAATGATCTCGTTCGAGGCACCCTCCACGGCGTTTTCCTTCCAAATTCATGTCTGAAATCACCGATTTCCTGAGCGGCAAGACCCTGTTCGTCACCGGTACCACCGGGTTCGTGGGGAAGGGTGTCGTGGTACAGATCCTTCGTCACGCGCCCGATGTGAAGCGGATCTATCTGCCGACGCGCCCTCGAACGTTGTCCAACGGCACCGTCGTGTCCGTCGATGAGCGGCTGTCGAAAGAAGTGATCGAGTCGAGCGCGTTCAACGGCCTCCGGAAGTCCTGGGGAGAGGGGTTCGAGGACCGGGTTCGCGACCTGCTGGTGCCAGTGGAGTGGAAGGGACTGACCTACGACGGGCTGGGGGTGCATCCCGAGGTCGTTGCCAGTCTACAGGCTGAGGTGGAGGTGGTGGTCAGCAGCGCGGCGACCGTGGTTTTCGACGAGCCGATCGACCTTGCCCTGGAACAGAACACCCTCGGAGCGGGTCGTGTTCTGGAATTCGCGAAAGGATGCCGGGACGCCGTTTTCGTGCACCTTTCGACGGCCTATGTGAACGGACAGATGACGGGGGAAATTCCGGAACGTGCGTTCGAACCGAACGAGACGATCGCGAAGCGCGTTCTGGACGGTCGCGCGCCGGCCTACGACCTGGACGAGGAGATCTCGGCCATCCAGAAGGTGGGTCAGGAGGTTCGGGAGGAAGCGGATTCGCGAGCGCGGCAGGCCGAGTTCCAGCGGATGCTGGACCGCCAGAACCGCGGGAAGCGGGTGACCGAACACCGGCTTGCCCACCAACTCGATGCGTTGAAGCAACGATGGATCTGGAAGCGACTCGTGGGGGAGGGCGTCCGGCGCGGGAAACGGCACGGGTGGCACGACAGCTATACGATGACAAAGGCGATGGGCGAGCAATTGATCGTGCGGGAGCGCGGCGACCTCCCAACCGCGATCGTGCGACCGTCGATCATCGAGAGCAGTTTGGAGGATCCCGAGCCCGGGTGGCTCGACGGGTTAAAGGTTGCCGACCCGTTGATCGCTCACTTCAGCAAAGGGAGGCTGACCGATTTCCCCGCCGACCCGGATGTCGTTCTCGATGTGATCCCGGTCGACGTCGTGGCCAACTCGGCGCTTTCGATTCTGCCAACCCTGCGGGGCGAGAAGGACGTGAAGATCTATCACGTCGGGACGGGCACACGGAACCCGATCCGGCTCGGCGCGATGTTCGAATACGTCTACGAGTATTATCGCGACCATCCTGAGGTGGGCCGCGACGGCAGAGCGATCCCGGTTCATCGATGGCGATTCCCGACCCAGGGGGCCTTTCGCCGGGGGCTGAAAATGAGATACCAATTGCCTCTGTCCCTGGCCCGGTGGGTGATCGAACGTCTTCCGGCCACACACCGGATCGGCAGGTGGAGTCGTCGTCTGACGAGGATGGAGGCCACGGTCGACCGTGTTCTGTCCCTGAGCGAAATCTACGGTCCCTACACGTCGTTGAATTGCCTGTTCGAAACGAGCAACATCGAACGCGTTTACGATGGACTGAGCGAAGACGACCGGTCGCGTTTCAACACCGACGTGAACCGGATCGACTGGCGCGAGTACGTTCAAGAAGTCCACATTCCCGGGTTGCGCCGTCACGTTTTGAAATACGGGGATCCGACCCCCGACGCTTCCAATCCGAATCCCGCCCCGACGTCTCAGGTCTGACGCACCGTCTCGAGGACGAGCCGATGCCCGATCCGGACACACGTCCCCTCAACGAACAACTGTTGGACGATCCTGTTTCCCTGATTCGGACGTACGACGAGCACGCCCAGGCGTTTCTCGAAGTGGGACGCCGTGAGGGTCATTATGCGGGCTGGCCTGAGAAGGACGTTCGCTGGCCGTCTACACCGCTTGACGGGTCGACTCCGACGATGGAGGATCTATCACATCGGGTCCGACTGGTGCGAGCGCTGGAGGAAGGGATTCCAGGACGTCGCGAAAGCCGGCTGAAGGAGGCGCACCGGAACTTCGCCGACCTCGCCGACGCCTACTATGCCGGTGCAGAACTCTATCTGCAGGTCAAAGCGCGGTTCGAGGAGGGAGGACACGGTTCCTCCGACACACTTCTGGAGATGTATCAGTCGCTTTACCTGGAGGCGCTGGCGAAGGGCGACCTGTTCTCCCCGGACGTTGGGGAGGCAGCCCTCGGTGGGGTCGGGGTGACGCACGTTCCCCTCTCGCACGCGCAGGCGGTGGCGGAGGCGCTGGAGGCAGTCGATGCGGCTGACGAGCCTTTGTGGAATCTCCAGTTCGACATCGAAGGTGAATCGTTGACGTTGCGAGACGCTCTGACAGGCGTCGCCAGGGTGACACTCGATTACGTGGCTGCGGGTGGGCTCGTGGCCACACGATACAATGTCTACACGAATTTCTCCTGGTTCGGGTGCAGTGTGTGGCGCGTCTTCCTGGAAGCCGAACTTCTGCTGGCCAAACTCGAACAGGCCGGACGGGGGCGCATCCTGGTACGGAAGATCCGGGCCGAGTTCCCCCGGGCCCGAGCGGTGATGATCGAGTGGGTGCAGGCGCATCAGGAAGACCCGAGTCGCATCAGACCGCGCAACTATTGGTACGGGTCCGAATACAGCTACCTGACGCGTGGGATGATCGACGGGAGCGTTCAACTCGCCGGGATCGTGAATCGCCTGGTTGCCCGCTATCTGCCGAAAGAACGACCGGCCGAGATTCCGCCGCTCATCGTGAATGAAACTCGGGGCGCCTTCGCGGAGTACGGACACGTTGGGAAAACGGCCGGATCGACGGGCAAGCGCAAGCTGGGGGCTTGGGTGTGGCGGTCCTTGCGCTACGGGCGCGAAAAGAAGGGTCTTGCCTCCCGGACCGACCTGGGTGAGGAGGAGCGACACGAAGAGGCGTGGGCTCGCTGGCTTGACTACGCGAACGACGCTCTCGGCCTTCTCGGGATCGAAGTGGACGTGACGGTCGACCCATCGTTTGGACGCATCGCACGTCACCTCGACTTGGGACCGGGAGGGGTACCGATCCTGTTTTCGCCCACCCATCGAAACCTGCTCGACCACCTCGTGTTCTACCACGTGATGCAGCATCCCGCATTGCTGGAGGCGATGGGTTGGAAGGCTTCCCGGCCCTGCTCGATTCTGTCGAAGACGGGATTGATTCCCGGGATGCGGGTTGCGGGCAGGAACGTCAATATGTTCGGAATGTCGACCGAGAAGTTCGACCGTTACCAGCGGGAGGTCGACGGATACGTGATGCTCGACCGATCCGGCCCGGGGCGACACACGACAAGGGAGATGACATCGGCGATGGAGAAGCGGCCGGGTGTGATCTACGCGATGGGGACGACATCAGCATTCGACCTGCAGAGCCTTCCGTTGCAGCACGGGATGTTTGCCCTGATTCCCCCCGATTCGGTTATCGTGCCGCTTGCCTATCGTGGCATCTATGCCCTCTGGCCCCGTTGCCCGATGGGAAACAAGCAGCTGAGTCCGGGCAAGGTGGAGGTTCACGTTTCGCCTCCCATTGTAGGAGAAACGACGCTGTTGCCGCGACGTCGCTCGTTGAGAGTGCAGGCGGAGGCGGCGGCGCTGCTACAGGCCATCCACATCGAAGCCCTTTTCGACCCCGGAGATTCCGATCCGTCTGAGAGGACGTCAGCGTGAAAGAGCTGGAAACCTACTATGACCCGCGAGAGGGCGAACGTCACCTCCACAAATGGGGCTACACCGATACCCGATTTGAGTTCGACGGCCCGAAGAGCGTACGAGTGACCGGCGATCGGTATCCGATTTCGGGTTTCAGTATGCCCTACCTGATTCCGTTCGTCGAAAGTGTGCTGGAGGTTCCATTCACGGAGGATCACCTGATCGACGAGGTGGTGGACTACGATCTACCCGCACCCGTTGCCGGGGAAGAATTCCTGGTTCGAATCCGGAAGGACCTTTCGGGCGATCAGGTGTCCCAGGAACCGCGGGACAGGTTGAGCCACAGCCACGGTCAGTTGAGCGTGGATGAAATCTACAGGTTGATGACAGGCGGAAAGCTGGACCGTGTGGTCGATGGGGTGGTCTACCCGAACAGTGAGGAGGACGTGCGGCGCATCGTTGAGGCGGGAGCCACGTGTGACGTCTGTCTGATTCCGTTCGGAGGTGGCACGAACGTCAGCGGCGCGCTCGCCTGCCCGCCCGACGAGACGCGGATGATCGTGTCGGTCGATATGCGGAGAATGAATCGCATCCTGTGGATCGACGAAATCAACCAACTCGCCTGTATCGAGGCCGGGATCTCCGGGAAACAGATGGAGATCGATCTGGGGGCGAAGGGCTACACGACAGGTCACGATCCGGACAGTATCGAGTTCTCCACGCTTGGTGGCTGGGTCTCCACTAATGCGAGCGGAATGAAGAAGAACCGGTACGGTAACATCGAGGATATCGTCTTGGAAGCGTCGCTCGTGACGCCGAAGGGTGACGTGGAGACCCGAGCCGTTACGCCGCGAAATTCGATCGGCGTTCAGCCACGGAGTCTGCTGTTCGGGAGCGAGGGGAACTATGGAATCATCACGAAGGCTGTGATGAAAGTGCATCCCTTGCCTGAAGCACGGGAGTATGGCGCGCTGGTGTTTCCCGATTTCGAAAAAGGAGTCGACTTCCTGAGGACCCTGCGGCGGACAGGTACGCTGCCCGCCAGCATCCGGTTGGTGAACAATCTGGAATTCCGAATGGGGCAGGCCCTGAAGCCTGCGACCATTGGGGCGGAAAAGCTGAAGTCGAAGATTCAGCATTTCGCGTTGTTCAAGGTGAAGAAATTCGATCTGCAAAAGATGGTGGCGTCGACGATCGTGATGGAAGGTTCTCGAGCGGAGGTGAAGGCGCAACAGAAGACGATCTTCGAGCTGGCCAAGAAATTCGGGGCGATCAGCGCGGGCGCCAGCAACGGGAAGCGGGGCTATTCGCTGACCTTCGGGATCGCCTACATTCGAGATTTCGTGACGCGTTTCGGCATCCTCGGGGAGACCTTCGAGACGTCGGTACCGTGGGACCGGATCCACGACGTCTGTAACGGGGTCCGGGAAGAGCTGGATCGTCAGCTGGCCGAGCACGGCGTAGAGGGGCGTCCCTACCTGACGTATCGCGTGACGCAGACGTACCACACGGGTGTCTGCATCTACTTCACACTCGCTTTCAGCGGACGCGGGCTCGACGATCCGGCTGCCGTATACCATCGAATCGAACACGCACTCCGCCAGGTGATCCTGGATCGTGGGGGATCGCTTTCCCATCACCACGGGGTGGGGAAGATCCGACAGGGCTTCCTGAAGCAGGTTCAGACCGACGCGGGACTTCAGATGTTGCGAGAGACCAAACGGGCGATCGATCCTGCCAACATTTTTGGGGCGCGCAACGGGGCGTTCGACGAAGACCGAACTTCGTGAGCGACGCGTTCAAAGACCTGCGGGTGATCATCACGGGTGCCTCCTCCGGGCTGGGAGCGGCCTTGGCAGAAGCGATGGCCGTGCGTGGGGCCCACCTGACCCTGTTCGCCAGACGGGAGGCCGAGCTGGGAGAGGTGGCAGCCCGTTGTCGAGCACACGGAGGGTCGGCAAAGCCCGTGGTCGGGGACGTTACATCCCTGCCAGATTGCGAACGCCTCGTTCAGGCCGCGACGGAAGGGGGCGTAGGGATCGACCTGTTGGTCGCGAGCGCGGGGGTTAGTATGTGGGCGCGGTTCGACGAAATCGAAGATCCCTCCGTCTACGCGAAGCTGATGGAGACGAATTATCTCGGTGTGGTCTACCCGCTTCACCACACGCTTCCCCATCTCAAGACCTCCAGCGGTACGCTGGTGGCGATCTCCTCGATCCAGGGTAAGATAGGGGTGCCTCTGCATTCGGGTTACGTGGCCTCGAAGCACGCCGTGGTCGGTTTCCTTGCCGCCCTCCGTCAGGAGCTCAAGGGATCGGGGGTGAACATTCTGACGGTGATGCCGCACTGGCTTCGGGGGACGGATCT
Source organism: Latescibacteria bacterium UBA6620 (assembly GCA_002433075.1). Lineage (GTDB taxonomy): Bacteria > Latescibacterota > UBA2968 > UBA2968 > UBA2968 > UBA6620. Next base: position 122,799 of record DJHM01000033.1, on the reverse strand, counting down.
GAGAGCCAATGCCTACGCGAAGGATGGGGATGCGGTAGGGGAGGGACGCCGCAGTCATAGCCGGGAGTCGATTTCGCTCGAAGCGTGCAGCGAGGCGATTCTCGAAGCGATCCGGAAACGCAAGAGAGAGCTTGTCGTGCCGTGGAAACTTCGAGCCTTGCCCTGGCTCAATCTGATCAGTCCCGGGACGCTCGATCGCATCGTGTCCGGAGCAGTGAAGGCGCAGGATGACGAGGATTGAGAGGGGCGATCGGTGATCTGTCCAGGGGGCCTGTGATGGCCCCCTTTTTTTGTGAAGAGGCCGAGTTGAACTGGACACTGATTGTTAACCCACGGAGTGGGCGTGGCCAGCGGAGTGCTCTGCGGGCGGCCGCACGTGTGGACGCGGAGATCGTGCGATCGGGTTCCAACGTCCGGACGGTCTTCACGGAATTTCGCGGACACGCTGGTGAACTGGCGCGGGAAGCGACACAGCGGGGCGAGGGCGTGATCGTATGCGGTGGCGATGGCAGTCTTCACGAGGTGGTGAACGGAGTCGACTTGGATGCGTTGACGCTCGGAATCGTTCCCACCGGACGGGGGAATGATTTTGCGAGGGCGCTCGGCGTGCCCCCCGACGCCCGAACGGCAGCACGGCGAATCGCCGAGGGCCAGACTCGGAAGGTCGATGTCGGACTCGTCGGCGATGTTCGATTCCTGACCGTTGCCTGCGCAGGACTGGATGCTCGTGTGGCGATGAAACCGCGGGCCCGGGCGTTGGGACGACTGGGCTACAGGATGGGCGCGCTCGCAGAGATAGCGCGAGGACTCGGTCCGCTGCAGGACGTCGAGATCGACGAAGACCGGGCAGAGGGGGCCTTGATCGCCGCGTTCGCCAACGGAGGATCCTACGGGGGCGGACTCCCGATCGCGCCGGGGGCCGACCTGACGGATGGACGGCTCGATGTGTGTGTCGTCCGTTCGGTCGGGAGCTGGGATGCGGTCCGGTTATTCGGGAAAGTCGCCCGAGGGGCCCACGTCGACCACGAGTCCGTACGGATGTTTCGGGCGAAGACCGGCGCATTTGCGGCTCCGGGAGGTCGACCCGTCGTGGCGGATGGGGAACTGGTGGGGAGGACGCCCGTCGCGCTCGAGGTGATTCCTGGAGCGGTGAAGGTCGTCATCTAGATAATAAACAGGTATTTATATAAAGTCGTACGAGGGCGGCTTAAGAGTGGCCCCGGGGCCACTCTTTGGTGACAAGACGTTATTCTGTTGCGAAATGACCCACGAAAATGAGGAAGTCCGTGAAATCGACGGCGAAGTTTCCGTTGAGGTCGTAAGAGGTCACGAATCCCACGTCGAGGCCGGTCCGGCCGAAACCGGCGGCGAAAAGAAGGAAGTCCGCAAAGTTCACGAAGCCGTCAGCCGTGAAGTCCGAGGCAGCGAAGCTCGAACCGTCTGGAGCCGCGCCGAGCGTCAACACGTAGTCCTCGCTCGTACCTCCTGCCGACGTGAGGGCGATGGACTGAATGTCGTCCCGATACACGTTCACTGTTGTGGTCTGGCCTGCGGCTATCTCGATGAAGGCTCCACCGTCCTGTCCGATGAGGATGGCGACGAGTGGATTGTCACCGGTGCTTCCGACACTGACGGACAGCGCGTCGAGATTGCCTTCGAGATCGAGGTAGTCGGCTCCCCACAGTCGCGCCTTTCGGTTGATGTTGTCGGCCGGAAGGGACACGGTTGTGGCCAGGGGCCGTCGAACGTCGACACGGGAGAGGCCGTTGTTGCCGTCACCATCCAGGAAGAGGGCGACCGTCCATTCGGCGAAGGTGTCATTGAAACGATCGGCCAGGCCCAGCTCGGACAGGACGAGGTCGACACTCTCGACCCCGTTGGCGGTCTCTCCGACGAGCGAGCGAACCGCGTCGTCTCCGAACCGCTGAGCGAAGTAGGTCATATACAGGAAAGCCTGGTCGAAGTCGAAGGGGAGGTCTTCCCACACGGTCAGGCTGGTGTTGGGAACATCGAGGAAGGCGTTGGCGACGGCTTCGGTCGTGTCTTTGTAGCCGCAGGCGAGCTCGGCATACTCCGAGCACCCTTCGTCCAGCCACTTGTCTTCATCGGGGTCGGCATGCCAATGCAGCATATGCTGAAATTCGTGTGCGAGCGTGGCCCGGGCGAGCGTACCTTCGATGTCGAGCGGGTTTACGTCGACATAGACGATCTCACGACTTGCGGGCGGGCTCTGGTTATCGACGTCGAAGTAGCCGATGACGGTCGTGCCGGTGAACGGCGAGTCGAGGATGTCGAGGAGGACGATGATGATACGGGGGTCACCGTCCACGTCGGGTGCGGGGCCGAACAACGTGGTCGTGATGTTGTAGATTCCGCGGGAAGGGTCTGCGGCGCTGGCGAGGTCGAAAGCGTTTGCGAGCGGTTCGATGGCGGACTCGGGTACGTGGGAAGTCCCCCAGACGACATCTTCCACGAAAACATAACAGTTCGTGCCTACGAAACGGCACTTGGTTGTCGTGGTGTAGTGACCCCCCCCGAGGAGTTGGAAACTGAAGGCCGAGACAGTGAGGGGGTCGCCGACCTGAAAGGTCTGGGTCTGACGTTTGGTCGACGGCGCCGAGGCGGCCGTGGAACGGGGGATCAGATGTGTGCCGGAGATGGGCCGAAGCTCACTTGCGTGAGTGAGGCCGGACCAGAGGAGGAGAACTACCCAGAGACGGAGGGCCATCTCAGAAGCGGGCATGGATGAAGCCGTAGGCTCCGCCCCTGAACACATCGGGCGCCGCGCCGACCTGGACGGCTCGAGGCTGTGTCTTCCTCGCGATATGGGCGGCGTTGATTGAGCTGGCGAAACGATTGAAGAGAAGGGCTCCGACAAACAGCATACTCTTTTGCCTCGCCGAGGTGGACTTGCTGCGAAGCTCACGGAACTGACGCCTGGAGGCGTCCGAGTTCCATTCCCAGATGTTGACAGGCGTTTCTTCGATGAATTCCGCAGCATCTCCTGCAACGAACTGCTCGCGAGCGTTGCGGGCGTAAATACTGTTGTAGATGCCCACGTTGTCGATGAAGGTGTCCGATTTCTCCGCCGTGTCCAAGCCGGCGTGCTCCGCGGCAAAGGCCTTGAAGTTGTCCTCGCGGGAGGACTCGAGGTGCTTGAATGTGGCCAATCCGGTCCAGAACGTGGCCTCGGTGAACAGGAAGAAACGGCTGGACTTATGTCCGCCCGCGTAGAGTTCGCCGAGACCGGGCACGAGCATCGAGAGGAAGGCGGCGGCCTTCGGATTTCTTGTCGGCGTGGGTTGGGCTCGGACCTCGGCCGCAGTCGCGAGGGTCAGGACCAAAGCCAGTGCGAGTGGAAGGAAGGTCATCAGAACGAGGCGGCGACAGAGGCTGTGAGTCCGTGACCGCCCCCGGGTGATGTGGGCGACCACTCGAACCGCACGCGTCTGTCCATACTCTGGTTCTTGAGCTTTGCGTAAGAGGATGCGTGGATTGCACTGACGATCCGATTGACGACGGTCAGCCCGATGACAACGGACGCTCGCTTGAGGGGCTGGTTGCTGTCGTTTCGCAAAATCTCGTACTCCGTCTGGAGCGGAGAGATGATGCTGTGGTTGTTCGACCCGAGCGGCTCGTCGGCGACATCGGACCATCCGAAGATGAACTGGTCGTACTTGCCGATGAGCTCGTAGTACTGCTGCTCGTCTGCCTGGATTTCGGGCAGCGTCTCCGTTTCGATGTATTGCTGGCTTTGGGGCAGCGCGGCGTTGAAAGCCTGCCAATTACGGTAGCGCGCGAGGCTCCAGTTGCGATCGGCGTAGGCTCTGAACTCATCTCTCAGGTCCGTCCCTTTGCTGCGCCAGTGAGCGTAGGCGACCCACGTCACGGCCTCTGCGGTCATAAACCCGGCGGCTCTGTATCTGGCCCCCGTATAGAGTTCGCCCAGACCGGGGAGGAGGAGGGAAAGCAGGAAAGCCTTCCCCGGTGACTTGGCTTCGTCCGACGCGTCGTAGGCGAGCGTACGCGGTGCGTTGACCGGCGCAAGGGGTGTTCCGAGCGGGCCGGCGAGCGCCGGCGACGAGAAAATGAGTGCGATCAGGATGACGATGATCCGTTTCATCGGTTGCCTTCTTCAATGAGATCCAACGTTGCCCAGGAAGCCGAACAGGACCGTCAGGTAGAGCTTCAGGCCGCTTCGTTCGACCGGGTCGGTGATCTCCTGTAAGGGGATGTCGTCGAAACCATAGGCGACATCCAGACTGACGGCGAGGGGGAATTCGTAGAAGGTCGTACCCTCATACCTCAGCTGAATGCCAGCATCCTTCTTCCAGCTGCGGAGCAACAGGTCGTCCTCCGGCGTGCCGTCCCAGGCGCGCCCGAGTCCTCCGTAGATCGATCCGAACAAGTGATCCGAGTGAACCGGTCCGGTTTGCCGGTCGATTTTCCGCCACAGGGGAAAGCGCCAGGCTCCGCGTAGCATCGCTGCTTTCCGACCTTCCATACTGAAAAAGGTATAGCCCTTCATAAACGGTAGACCGCCAAGGCGGAAGTCGAAATACCCGTCGGCTTCGGGGTCATCGACGACGTCGCCCATCCATCCGCCGTAGACGCGGAGCCCGACAGAGCTGTCGCCCGGCCCGCCTCGATACTCGCTCCAGTCGACCGTGACCTGATCGTAGAAGAAGTTCTGAAACTGCTCGATGACGATCGTCGTGTTCGGCTCGAACCCCTTCAGGAAGAAGTCGAAATTTCGTTTGTATCGCACGTCAAGACTGCGGCCCGAACTGGGGCTGATCTGCGCATCGATCCCCGGGGCGATATTGCTGTAGCGATAGGACGCGGCGAAGTTGATCGAATTGAGAAACGTCGCGCCGATGACCGCACGGTTCTGTCCGTTGAACTGCGCCTGGTCCACGGAGTTCCCGAAACGGTCGTATTCGATGTTCGTATTGAGGACGCCCCCGCCCCGGAGGCTATGGCGTAGACCCAGGATCAGGCCGTTCAGGGCGAATGTCCGGTTGAACACGCGGCCGTCCCTGTCGCGGTCGAGGATGTCCTCTTCGACGTGGTGGGTGACCCGAAAACCGGTGAAGTAGAAGGTCGGTTTCCAGCCTTTGTACTCGTAGGTGGCGAAGATTTCGAGGTCTCTGTCGTGGGAAACCAGACCCTGGACGAACAGGGACTGTTTACCGAGCGCTTCGGTTGAGAAGGCGTAGAATCCGAGTTTGAGCTTCCCGACGTCGAGGGCGACTCTGGGCGAAATGAGCAGACCCAGGAGATCGGTCTCGTATGGTCTGGATGCTGGGGACGAGGTCGTATCAGCGGACACGACGACCGGGGCACGCGTGCTGAAGATACCGGGGGGCACGGGTTCCCAGAGGCCTTTTCGTTCGACGGTCCGGATCTCGAACCCGTCATCTCCGTAGTGGGCGAAGGCAATCTTGTCTTCCGTCGGGTGCACGTCAGGGTGGAACGCCCCGCCCGGCACCCGGGTGATCCGATGGACCTCGGTGGTCCCGACGTTCAGGTTGTAGAGGTTGAACACGCCATCCTGATCCGAGGCAAATACGAGGCTTCCGTCGGTGTCCCAGCAAGGATCCCGGTCGGTTCCGTCCGAACGAACGAGATACTTGTGAGGGCCGCCAGCCGTCGGAATCAACGCGATGCTTCTATCACCGTCGAGTCCAAACAGAGAAAACGCGATCCGCGTCCCATCGGGCGACCAGACGGGGGTGTGCAGCTGAGTACCGTCGGTGAACTCAGCGAGGCGACGGATGTCGCCCGTTGCGATGTCTAGGAGAGAGAGGTGGTTGTTACCCCCTCCGTTCTGGACGAAAGCGATCGTGCGGTCGTCGGGCGAATAGGCAGGATGGATGCCCCGGGCACCCTGAGTCAGTCGCTCGCGACCGGGGCGGAGACCTCCGTCGAAGCCGATGAGCCCCTTCGCGGTTCGCCAGAGGCCGACGCCCGAAGAGTCGGCGGGGTCGGCAGTGTAGAGGTCCCAGAAGACGGAGCCGTCTTCGTTCCGTCGGCTGCGACGGGCGAACAGAAGGTGCGATCCGTCAGAGGACCAGTCGATGGCTGTGCGGGCCCCGGGGGCGATCAGTTCTGCCGTCGTGTCGTCAGCGGCGAGGGTGAGCAAATTGGTTCGGCCATAGTCGCCGCCGACGTTGCTGAGGAAGGCGAGGGTTTCGCCGTCCGGTGACCATCGAGGATGCAGGTTCACGTAACCCTTGTCATAACGGACTTCACCGACTGCGGAGTCCGTTGCGAGGGTCTGCATCTGCAGGTCGTAGCGCTCCTGAAGAGACATTTTCCAGTCGTCGTACAGGGCGCGCGCGCTGAGACCGAGCGCTTCTCGGACGGCGCCGTCGAAGTCGTATCGCCACTTTCGGCTCATCGCCCTGTAGAGACGGCCGAGCGCGCCTTCTCCGAAGCGGTTGACGATGTAGAGGGTGAGCGCATAGCCGTGATCGTAGACCTGTTCGAACCCGAGCCCCGATTTCGCACCGAACACGCTCATCTGGTCATAAGTCAGGAGCCGGTCGTTGAGGATGGCCTGGCGCAGGATCATATCCCGATGGGAGTCCCAGGTATCGTGCTGGGCTGCGGCGGCCATATACTGGGCGGTGCCCTCGGTAAACCAGGGAGGAAGGATCTCGGACGGGAGAAGAACGGATGCAATCACGTTCGGGAGTCCGGTGACGGAGACATCCTCCCGTCGATTTTCTTCCTGATAGAAGAAGGTCTGGAGGTAGACGCCCTGGATGCGGGAGGATGTCTTGCGGGCGACCTGGCTCGACACGAGGTGCGTGAATTCGTGCGTGAAGACGTTTCGTACCCAGTCGGTCTTGGCACCCCTGAGTTCGAAATCGTGGGTGAGCGAGGTCGCCCAGAAGTCGATGGTGTTCGTGCCTGGGTAGTAAGCGCTCCGATTCGCGTCATCGATGTCGCGAACGAGGACGCGCGGCTTGCTGTCGGGCTCGAAGTCATAGAGGTCCGTGATGGGCCCGTAGACCTCTTCGGCGATGACGGCCACACGCTTTGCGAACGCCTCCGCCCCGTTGTGATGAGTGATCAAGAAGTGTTCCGTCTCGATCTCGAACCAGTCGAGTTCGGGATGGTTGATGTCGCTGAAAAATTGACCTCGGGCGTCGGTCGGGAAGAGCCCGGCGATCGTGAGGCACGCGGCGGCCAGCCAGAAGGGAAAGCGTCGGCGAATCATCGGACGATGGCCACCTTGACGAACCTCACTTCAGACTGCGATGCGGTGAGGGCTTCGACGCGACAGATGAAAAAACCGCTGGCATAGTCCGACGTGTCCCAACGGATTTCGTTGTCGGTCAGAGCGAAGGTCTGCGGTGCGACCATCCGCTCGACGACTTCACCGCGTGGGTTGATGACTGTGATGTTTACATCTGCGGCTTCGACCAGATAGAACCTGAAGAAAGCTTCGTTTCCGCGAACCGGGTTTGGATAGCAGTAGACTCTGTCGGGCGGCATCAATGAGGAGGCTTCATCCGGGGGTTCGGGCTGGGGGGTGGTCTGGGCGAGGTGTCCGCTGTTCCCTCCGTCGCCCCCCTGTTGTCCCCACACGACCTCGGTTCCGGTCAGGGCAGAATCGATCTCCTCGAGGTGCCAGAGATGGACGGACCCGTCGATCGTGAAGGCAACGAGCTCGAGGTTTCCGTCCCGATCGATGTCTTCGAGAAGCGGGGAAGCGGAGACGGGACCGAGGGTGGCGACCGGCAGGCCCGGCAGCAGCGCACCGCGGTTGTCCATCCCGTAGATGAGCCCGCCTTGCGTGGCGACAAGCACGTCCAGATTTCCGTCAGCGTCCAGATCAGCGACGGCGGGAGGAGCCAGGATCGCGCCGACCCGGTCCTTCAGGGGCAGGGCGACGGGCGCGCCCTGCTGTAGCACATCGTTAAATCGCGTGATCCAGATTCGGTCGACTCCTCCGAACAGAACTTCGACGAATCCGTCCCGGTCGATATCGGCGACGACGGGGGACGAGCGGGCGCCGCCATCAACAGGACGACTCTCCGTGAGCGAACCGTCGTGCTGTGCAGTGAAGATCGCGCCCTCGTTCGAGACCACGACGATGTCGTCCAGTCCGTTCGCGTCGAGATCGGCAGTGACCGGTCCCGTGACGTCGACGGGGAATGCGGCGAGCTCGTGGAACGTCTCTTCACCTTCGACTGCGAAGAGTCGTCCCGATTCCGTCAGGACGGCCAGTTCGTTATCGATATCCGGGTCGGAGTTCGCGACGGCCATCCCGCTGATGGGTCCGGAAGACAGTGTGGCTCTGCCGGCTCCGGCTGCAAACCGTCCCCACTCGACGGTCCCGTCCTGGAGTCCCCAGAGATCTGTCGGCAAGATGGGAAAAGGCACGATGGACGGTGCGATGGAGGAGGGACCTGCGATGACCGACCGGGTCTGACCCGCTTCCTGGAGACCGCCGCCATCGGCGGTAGGGTAGATGAAGGAGGCTGTCGAACCGGACAGGGATCCGACCGCGATGGGGTGCGTAGCGGCGAAGATCAGGTTGGTTGCGAGGCCACTCGGGGTCCAGGCTGCCGATCCGGAGGCGCTTCCGCGAAGAATTGCCGAGTTGCTTGGATCGCTGAAGGCTCTGGGAAACGTCTCCGGGTCGGGCGCAAGGTCGGTGACAGGCCACTCGTCGGTTTGCTGCAGGAATCGCACAGCGACCTCCATCACCTCACCTGGGGCGCTCAGGACTTCGATTTGGATTCCAGTAGGGTAGCCGAGGTTGCTTTCGCTCCTCGGCTCGGTGTCAGGGCCGAAACGGGAAACGTTGCCGACGTAGTAGGGATCGACCGCGCTCCCACTGATGCTGGAGAAGGAGATGACGCCGCTGCTGATGACCCGGCTGGACGAGGCGTTACCGATGTCCTCAAGACCATCCGCCTCTTCGAGATCGATCCCCTTGCGATAGATCCCTGCGAAGCCATCGAAGTGAAGTCTGAAGTCCGGATGGCTGTTGACGGCCCGGCCGGAGGTGCTGGCCCGAATGACGGCATTGTCGACGTGCCAGATGAGGATGCCACTACCCGGTATGAACGCGTCGTAGTCGTCGATCGACGTCCAGACGCCCTGCGGGGTGAGGATGACGGTCGGTTTACGTCCCTCTACGGCAAGACGCGACATCCGGTTTTCGATCAGGAAGTACTCGTCAGCGTTGATGGGGACCCGAATTGCGTGAGTTGTGCCGTCGTCGATGTGCGGGGCCGCGATTCGGACTGTATCGTCTCTCGCGACGGTGGGAATGTCGAGCCACCCGAGTGCGGAACGAGACCACGCAAGGAGCCGGCTGGGAATGAAACCGACGAGGATGGTGTCCGCAGGCTCGCCGGAGAGATTCGACAGGCCCAGACGTGCAGAGGAAGTGATGGTGATGTTGCCCGTGTCCATTAACGACCAGTCTCCAACGGCGGGAAGACCGTCCTCGGGGTTGTCGAGGCGGGGGAGCCCAAGCTGGTTTGCGTAGAACCGGGCAAGCTGACCGTTGAGGCCGCCACGACCGTCGAGGCTCCCGGCTTCAGGGAGCAGCATTCCACTCGAGACGGTCACACCATCGAGGTCGAGGACGCCTTCGGCGTAGGTCTCGAGGTCCTCGCGGTCGATGAACGCGGAAAGGACGTCATTGAGAGCGTTGGACGACTCGCCTCCAAGACCGGCGTGGAAGACGACGACGTGGTCGAATTCGGAAAAGTCGAGGTCCGGATCGGACGCATCCGCAGTAACGAGGGCGTCCCTGAACAGCCGCACGATGCGTTCGTTGATCTCCTGACGAGTTCGGCCGTTTCCGAAGTCGATCAGGGGCTGGTCCATCACGTAGCCGGCATCGTTCTGTCTGGGGAAAATTTCATACGTCAGCTCGAGCCGGCCTCCCGAGACGTCGCGGTAGTAGTTGGACAGAGCCTCCAGGTGGGACTCGAAGTAGGTTCGGTCGTGGGGAGGAAGATCGAACGGGAAACGATATTCCGATCGGGCGGTTTCGGTCGGACGGAGGTCAAAGGTGCCGTCTCCGCTCGTGGTTTCGTCGTCAGGGACTTCGGGAGGGAAGGAGACGCGAAGGGCCAGAACCCGATGCGTGCCGAGGGCGGGCTCGATTGGCAACTGAGCGTCCAGGGACCCTGGAAGGAGCCCGAGCACACAGCAGGTGAAGGCATAGAAAAGCGTCCGGCCGATACGCGAACCGGCCGGACGCTCTTTAGAACGAGAGACCTGCATCAAATCCGGTGGTATCCCTAGAAGGAAAATCCGCCGCTGAAGCGGAAGACGTTTCGAACGGCCGCATTCGAGTTCGCGAAATAGGACAGGTCGAAGGTCGCCCAGTCGTACTTGAGACCCAATCCGAATGTCGGCGTCTTCCGGTTTCCGTCCTCGTCGTGCGAATACCCGGCACGGAGGGCGAAAGCGGAGAGGTCGGACAGATTGTAGGCCCATTCGACACCGACGTGGTAGTCGATGTCTTTCAGTTCCTCTTCACCACTTCCGTCGGTCCACCCGCTCAGAAAGGAGCCGAAGCCTTCGTCAGCCAGCGGCTTGTAGATGTCGCTCGTAAGCAGCAAGGTGTAGTTGTCGCGCTGCATCAGGTCGTAGCCGAAGCCGATCGTGAAGTTCTGCGGCAGAGGGTCGGACTGGTCGGCGTCGATGAACGTCATATTGGGGCCGACGTTCCGAAGGGCCCACCCGAGGGAGAAGCGGTCGCCGGGCTTCCACAGAAAGCCGATGTCGCCGGCGAAGGAAGTGCCTGTTCCACTACCGGCTTCGTCGCCCGCGCCCTGGGCCGCGAGGTTTTCGTGGATCAGCTTGGTCGTGATGCCCAGGGAGATGGTCCGGGTAAGGTGCGCGCCGTAGGAGATACCGAAGGCGATTCCAAAACTTGTGAACTCGCCCAGCTCTTCGCCCTGTTCCCCCGTACGGAACTGTGTCCCGAGCGACGTGTAGATCAGGCTGATCCCGAAATTGCCTACGCCCTCCATTGGCTGGGTGTAGGAACCGAAGGATGTGAAAATGTCGTTGGCGAGAGAGGGTACGGGTTTGTAAAACGTCGTGCTGAGGGATCGACCGTGGTCGTCGGCGAGCGCGGCGGGGTTGAAGAAGGTGGCGTTCGCGTCGTCCGCAATCGCGACGTAGGCATCACCCAGACCCGCCGAACGTGCACTCGGCTGGTAGAGCAGGAAGTTGGCCGCCGCCCGGCTCTCCGGGGTCGCGTCAACCTGGCTGGCGCCGAGCCCGAAAACGCAGACCGCGGCAAGCGTCGCCAGAGTGACTCGGTGAGAGAGATACTTCAGCATAATTCTCCTCCAGTAATTCGCACGGCAATGAACCTTGCCGCAGTAGGCACGACCTGGATTGGGCGCGACAGAACAGAAAACCGAGGGTGGTTTGGCCGGGATGGAGCGACTTTGATGACCTGCACGGCCTGGGACGATCGTAGGGTGCGATCAGAGGGGAAGCCGCCTGCACTCCCAACGGTAGTTGGCTCTGCAACGCTCGACCAGGACGGCCCCGTTTGTGGGTGCGCCCCGATGCGCAAGCTGATTTCTGTCTAAACTTGTGAACGTCAGTGAAACGTGTTGCAGCCAAACCCGTTAGCGAGTGACGATAGGCGCTGTCCTTTTTGGGGCGAATCGTGAACCAGTGTTGTCTGGAAGAAGCCTTGTGTTATATTCTGGCGTTGACAGGTGAGGCAAACGCCGTTCCAATAAGGGCTGAAAACGATGATCGATCAGGAATTGCTCGATATTCTGGCCTGCCCGGAGGACAAGACCCCGGTCAAGCTGGCCGACGACAATTTAGTGGCCGAAATCAATCGCAGAATCGAGGCCGGATCGCTCAAGAATCGCGCCGGAAATCCCCTTGAAAAGCCGATCGACGGGGGGCTCGTCCGCGAGGACGGAAAGTATCTTTACCCCATCGAGGACGAAATCCCGATTATGCTGATTGCTGAAGCCATTCCCCTCGAAGGCATCGGGCCTTCATCCTAACCATCGGCAAATCCTGCCGGTCAAACAGCAAAAAATGTATGGCCTGGGGCAAATAAGTGTCAAGATTTTTCTGGGTTTCTGGGCTCGCCAGGCCGCATCCCGGGCTGAAGCATAGGACTTAAACGACCATACGGCAGACGGGTTCCATTCTTTGGAAACGAATTCAACGGCCACTCGATTCGGTCCATCGGGGCGGCCGTTTTCGTGTACGCCCCCGTCGCGTTGACGCTTGCGACGGGTCTGTTGCTCAGCCTCGCGGGATGCAACTCCGATGGTCGCCAAACTGTAGTCCCACGACTGTCAGCGGTTCCTCTGGGCACGGTGCCCTGGGGGGCCTGGGAAGACAAGGCCGAGGCGAACGACAAGCCGATCCTGCTGTATCTCTACAATCGTCGATCCTTCTGGTGCCACGCACTTGCGTCCCGCGTGCTGAGCGACCCGCAGGTCGTTCGCGAAATCCGACGCGTTACCCATCCGGTTGCGGTCGATGCGACGGAGCGACCCGATCTGTTCGAACGGTACGGGCTGGGCACCTGGCCGAGTCTGGCTGTGATCAATCCCCATCGCGGTTGGATTACGGGAACCCAGTATATCGATTCGGATGATCTGGGCCGTCTGATGCGACGGGTACACCTTCTCTACGACATCCCCGACAGGATGGAGGATATCGAGCGTAGCAGAAATCGGCTGGTTGCGAGGAGCCGGCCGACCCCTCTTCCGCTGGATGTCGTCGACGAAGGTGTTCTGAGGACGTTCATGGATAGCGTACGATCGCAGATCGCGAACGCAACCTCCCCTTCGGCTGAAATTCTGCTCTTTCTGGAACGTCTCGGAGCGCTCGACACGCCGGAGATCGACCAGGTGTATGATGAAAGGCAGGTGAACGAGCAGGGCCTGTTCTCGGTCGGTCTGGTTACGGAGGACGGTGTTCTGAAGGACGAGGAGATGACCCTTACCCACAATGCGGCCCTTTTGATGACAGCGGCAGTTCTCGCGTCACGTAGCGGTGACGATGCCTGGCGACACAGGGCCCAGGGCCTCCTGGATGCAGTGGAGCGGGTGCTGGGTGTGGAGGATGAGACCGGTCCTTACTTCGCGGCCGGCCTGGCAGGATTCGTGACGCCGGACAGCGTTTTCGCGCCCTCTCTTTATGGGGAAGGATCTCGACCTGTCGATGCGCGATGGATTCCTCGCTGGAACGCCCAGGCGGTTTCAGCGACGGTTCACGCGATGGAGATCGGGCTGAACGCGTCGACCGACCGGTGGTCCTGGGTCACGGAGCGGCTGGTGGCGGGGTATGACGAGAGGGGCGCGCCTGTCGATCGGGCGGAGACGTTGGCTGACGCGGCGCTGATCGCTCGAGCGCTTTTGGATGTAGATCGGCTGGACAGCGGTCGCGGCCTTCAGGGAATCGCCGAGCGAATCCTGAATCGGGCCTGGGCGACCTTCGTGGCGCCGGATGGCGAGGGCGACAGGATTCGGGCGGGGGAGGACCAATCCTCCCTCGATCGCCACGAACCCGGCGCAATCGGAGTCCTGGCCGAATGCCTGATTCGGCTGGCCGAGGAGACGGACAATCCCGTGTATGCGTCACGGGCGGGACAGCTGCTGGCGGTCTGGGTTCCCCGCAGCCTGAACGACTCCGCACACGCAGGGTCCCTGGCCGGCGCACTGCGTCTTTTTGTGGGAGAAGAAAGGTGAATCGGCCGGGACGCATCCTGGTGATAGGGGCCACGGGGTTCCTCGGCCGTGGTCTGACTGAATCGGGATCGGAAATGGTTCCGGCCGCCCGGGAGCCAGAGGATGCGACCGGCTGGGTTCGGGTCGACCTGGAAGATTCCCCGACCGTCGAACGGGCACTCGATGAGGTCGATCCGGCTTGGGTCGTGAACACGGCGGCGGTCACGAGTGTCGACGGGTGCGAAAAGGATCCGGCACTTGCGCGGCGCATCCACGTCGACGCGGTCTCGAAGTTGGCGCAAGCGTGTGGGGAGCGTCGTATTCGACTGCTCCAGTTGTCGACGAACTATGTGTTCGATGGGGAAGCCGGCCCCTACGGCGAGGAAGATGAGGCACATCCGCTGAGTGTCTACGGTCGAACGAAGCTGGAAGGGGAAGCAGTCGCTCTGTCAGAATGCGAAGCCTGTGTGGTTCGGACGGCGGTCCTTTTCGGATTCCAGTCCGGAGTGCGGCCCAATTTCGTGACCTGGGCCCTGAGCGCACTGCAGGAGGGTGAATCGATCCAGGTAGTGACCGACGAGTGGGCGAACCCGACCTGGTTGCCCGACCTGGTGACGTCGATCCGTGGATTGACGGAGAAGGGCGCGACGGGAGTGGTCCACGTAGCCGGGCGGGATTACCTGACCCGGTACGAGATGGTTGAGGCGCTCTGTGATGTGTTCGGATTGCGATCTGACCTCGTGAAACCCGTACGGAGCGCCGACCTCGGCCAGGCGGCACGCAGGCCCCTCAGGGCGGGGCTCCGAACAGACTGTGTCGATAGGCTCCTGGGTTCGATCGGAGCTCCTTATCGACAACATCTGGAGACGATGAAGGCGGCTGGCACTTCGGGATGAGGCCCGAATCGGTTCCCGGCTTGACACGGTTCTTCAGGCTCGTTAAGTTTCAACTCTTCAAATACTTACGTTGGATTTTATTTTTCCTGTGAGACGTCTTGTGCCCTACTTGATCTCTCTTCTGGCTGCCCTGGTGATTTCCTCCGGGCGCAGCGACGCCCAGCCCGCTCGGAGACCCTCCATCGTCGATCAGGCGCAGGCGTTCGGTGATTTGAACGACCTGGTTCGCCGCTACTACTACGAGGAAGTAGACCAGGCCGCCCTCTACGATGGCGCAATTGAAGGCTACCTGTCCCGTTTGGATCCCCATTCGACATACATCAGCGCTGAAGATTTTCGAGAGATGCAGGAGCGACTGGAGGGATCCTTCGAGGGCATCGGTATCTATTTCGAGATCATTGAGAGTTTCCTGACGGTTCTGTCACCGATCGAAGGTTCCCCGGCGGCCAAAGTTGGCTTGCTACCTGGCGACCGTATCATCAAGATCGACGGGAAATCATCAGTGGGCATCAAGATCAACGAGGTCGAAGGGCGTCTGAAGGGTCCGAAGGGCACGACTGTCCACGTCTCCGTGCAGCGCGAAGGCGTCGACGCGTTGCTCGAGTTCGACATCGTTCGAGGAAAAATCCGGGTCCCGAGCGTCCGATACGCGTTTATGCTCAATGATGAGGTCGGCTACGTGAAGATCGACCGCTTCTCCGGGCGCACGAGCGAGGAGCTCAGTGCGGCCTTGGAGAATCTGGGCAGCAGGGGGATGGCCAAACTGATTTTCGACCTGCGGAACAACGGGGGGGGCTACCTGGAACAGGCGGTGGCCGTGTCCGATAAGCTGCTGGATCCTGGTCGTCTCGTGGTGTATACCGAGGGACGCCGGCGTGGGTCGCGTGAAGATCACTTTTCGAGAAAGAAGCCACTGGTACCGGAAGCGGTTCCGGTCATCGTCCTGGTCAACAGTCGCAGCGCGAGCGCATCAGAGATCGTAGCCGGTGCGGTCCAGGATTACGATCGAGGTCTGATTGTCGGGCATACAACGTTCGGGAAGGGGCTGGTTCAGAAGCAATACGGGCTGCAGAATGGAGGCGCGGTGCTTCTGACTGTAGCAAGCTACTTCACGCCGAGCGGTCGACCGATTCAGCGCCCGTATTCGGACGACCGGATGGCTTACCTCGAAGCCGCTCACGACGATTACGATCCCAATGCCGACGCGACGCTCGACAAGCCGATCTACTACACGGAAATTCTGGCCCGCGAAGTCTATGGGAGCGGGGGAATCACGCCAGATATCGCCCTTCATCCGGATTCCCTGACGGTGTTCGAGCGCCACATCGTCTCTGAGTCTCTGGTTCTGGAATTCGCGACGAAACACGGGCAGTCCATCACCCGTGCCCACGTCGATTTCAACAGTTTCTTCACCGGCTTCGAACCCGGGAAGAGAGAGCTGACGAAGTTTCGGAAGTTTCTGGAGAACACCGATCCGAAGTTCGGTTCTGAACAGGAGAGATCTCTGAAGCAGAGCGCCGAATTCGTGAAGCGAAGGTTGCGCCGGCAGATTGCCCAGATTCGTTGGGGCACTGCTGCCGCGGGGCGTGTGGCCGTCGAGGACGACCCCGTGGTTCAGCAGTCGATTTCGCTGTTTGACAAAGCGCTTGCTCTTCTGGACAGTAGGGCTTTCCATGATATGCGCCGTGGCACGAGCCCGGCGACGGGGTCGGGGACCGACCCGGCTTTCGAGAACGTGCGGTAAGAAGATCTGGAGGCAGGAATGGCAGAGCAGCAGGACACCCGAATCGGAACGCAGGTCAATCTCCCGCTGTCTAAAGCGGTCGAGATCAGCTTTAACAGCGTGAAGATTCGATTCGGGAGATCCCTGATTACGGTGAGCGGTATCGTTCTTGCGATCGCCTTCTTGATGTCGATCTGGGTCAACACGGACATCATCAATGGAATCAAGTTGGCGGGGGATCCAAAGCTCGACCTGATCCTCCAACAGAAGGGCATCGATACAGATCCCGACAGCGCAGCGTCGATGCAGGAAGCGTCGAAGAATACCTGGCTCGTCGTGCTGTCCCTGCTGGTCTGTCTTGTGGGAATCACCAACGCAATGCTGATGTCAGTCACGGAGCGGTTCAGAGAAATCGGCACGATGAAGTGTATGGGTGCTCTGGACGGGTTCATCATCAAATTGTTCCTGCTGGAGTCGTCGTTTATGGGTACGGCTGGGACGATCATCGGGACGTTGATCGGGTTGGCGCTGACCCTTCTTCTGACGATGGCGAGCTTCGGAATGGCGACCTTCACGCACACGCCGTGGCCTTCGGTGCTCGAAAGTTCAATACTGGCGATCGTGATCGGATCCGTGCTGTCGCTGCTTGGCGGAATTATTCCCGCCTACCGAGCGGCGAAGATGGAGCCGGTCGACGCGATGCGTCTCGAAGTCTAGTTCGGAATCTGACGCCGGCGAAACAGTCGAAGAGAGGGTTCGTACATGGCGGTTGTTCGTACGCAACAAGTCAAGAAGGTCTACGAGATGGGAGACTTCAGTCTCCAGGCACTCAAAGGCGTGGACCTCGAGGTCGAGCAGGGGGAATACCTTTCGATTATGGGTCCGTCGGGCTCGGGGAAGAGTACGCTGTTCAACATGATCGGCGGTCTCGACAAACCTTCGGAAGGCAAGGTGTATATCGATGATGTTGACGTAGCGCAGCTCGACGCCTACGAGTTGGCCTGGCTGAGGTGTCGAAAGATCGGCTACATCTTCCAGTCCTTCAATCTGATCCCTGTGATGACCGCTCTCGAAAACGTGACGCTCCCGATGGTTTTCGCCGGACTGACGAGCGACGAGGCGCGGGACAAAGGGGTCGACCTGCTGACGAAGGTGGGGCTCGGCGAACGCATCTCGCATAAACCATACGAGTTGTCAGGCGGCCAGCAGCAGCGTGTGGCCGTGGCCCGGGCCTTCGCGAACGACCCGGCGATCATCCTCGCCGACGAACCGACCGGGAACCTGGATCTGAACACAGGGACCGAAATCATCGAGCTTCTCCGACTGATGAACAAGGAATCGGGCGTGACGGTGATTTCGGCGACGCACGATCACAAGATGCTGACGGTATCTGACCGCGTGGTCTGGGTTCGTGATGGCCAGGTCGACCGCATCATCAACCGCGAAGACCTGAAGATCGAGGTCGGAACGATCGACGGTCACGCCGAGTAACGGTGCGAGTTGAAGAAAGAACGTTGACACACCACGCGGGATGTGATACTGTTATCTGCGTTGGCAGAGGTAAACTGATGAAGACGACTCTCGACATTCGATATCGACGGTATTCATGGCGTCGCAGCTATTTCTGGTTTGCGATGGTTCTTGCCGTGTGTCCGCTCGTCTGAGTCGATTTCAATAAGAAGATTCTTAGGCTGTGGGCTTCGCGCTCACAGCCTTTTTTGTGGTCTTCCCCAAATCCCGGTCACGCCTTTCCGGTGCTGGGAGAACCTTGACAAATGACAGAAAAACAGCATAATAGAGCGCTTTTGTCCGTTCCAGCGCCCATGTGTTGACGATGAATCAGCTTTCTCTCCAATCTGTCCGGGATCTTGCCGACGACTACGATCTTGTCCCGGTGAGCAAGACTGTCCTGGGTGATCTTGAGACGCCGCTTTCCGCCTACCTGAAGGTGAGGAAGCGATCGCCCCGGTCGTTCCTTTTCGAGAGCGTCGAAGGTGGTGAGACCGTCGGACGCTACTCCTTTTTGGGTGTGGAGCCGTTCCAGGTGTTCCGTAGCCGGGGCCGACAGGTGACGATAGACGACCTTCGGGACGGGTCTCGACGCAAGGTCGACGGCAATCCGATTGACCTCCTCCGGGATGAGCTGGCGCGATTTCGAGCTCCGCAGGTGGACGGTCTCCCACGATTTACGGGCGGCGCGGTCGGTTACGTCGGATACGATGCCGTTCGGCTGGTCGAGAACATTCCGGACGAGACTGACGATGATCTGTCGCTGGACGACGTGGTCCTGATGTTCTTCGACACTCTTCTGGCGTTCGACAACGTGGAACACGTGATCCACCTGATCAGCAACGTCCACGTGAGAGACGGAATCGAACCCGCATTTACAATGGCGATGGAGAAGATCGCCGCGCTGGAGGAGGTCCTCGCCCAGCCGCTCCGGGCACAACTGAAGGGTGGCACGAGTGACTGCGAAGTCCGATCGAACACACCGGAAGACGCCTACCTGAAGAAGGTAGAGCGATGCCGCGACTACATCGTGGCTGGTGACATCTTTCAGGTCGTTCTGTCGCAACGGTTCGAGACCGATGTGACGGTCGATTCGACTGAAATCTACCGGATGCTGCGCACGGTGAACCCATCACCTTATATGTTCCACGTCGACCTTGGCGACTGTCGCCTCGTCGGGGCGTCTCCGGAACTGCTCGTGCGTGTGGAGGACGGCCTGGTTCAGGTTCGGCCAATCGCCGGTACGCGCTGGAGAGGAAAGACGGAAGAGGAAGATCGCGTCCTGGCCGAAGACCTTCTATCGGACGAGAAGGAACGGGCGGAGCACATTATGCTCGTCGATCTTGGGCGCAACGACGTGGGGCGCGTAGCAGAGTTCGATACTGTGCGGGTGACCGAGCAGATGATCATCGAACGCTACTCCCACGTGATGCATATCGTGTCGAACGTGGAAGGCCGACTGAAGGAGGACGTGGACGCGCTGGACGCCCTGTTCGCCTGCTACCCGGCCGGCACGGTGTCGGGTGCTCCGAAGATTCGGGCGATGGAGATCATCGACGAGCTGGAGCCCACACGACGAGGTCCCTACGCCGGAGCTGTCGGTTATCTCGATTTTTCGGGGAATATGGACACCTGCATCGCCATTCGCACGATGGTGCTGAAGGACGACAAGGCGTACGTGCAAGCCGGCGGGGGGATCGTGTTCGATTCAGAGCCGGTTTACGAGTTCAACGAAACGGTGAACAAAGCCCGTGCACAGTTTCGGGCGGTCGAACTGGCTGAGAAGGGCGCCTTCCTTTCGGAGCGAGCGCGATGATTCTGGTCATCGACAACTACGACTCGTTCACCTACAACCTCGTGCAATATCTGGGTGAACTCGGGGCGTCGCTGGAGGTCAAGCGGAACGATCGCGTGACCCTCGAAGACATCGAAGCCCTCGGTCCGGATCGAATCGTCGTTTCACCCGGGCCCTGCACACCGAATGAAGCAGGGATCTCAGTACCGCTGATCGAAGCCTTCGCGGGACGGCTACCGATCCTGGGTGTCTGCCTGGGCCATCAGTCGATCGGGCAGGCCTTCGGGGGGCGTGTAGTGGGGGCCCCGACGATCGTCCACGGAAAGACATCGGAGATCTCGCACGATGGTAGGACGTTGTTCGAAGGGCTACCCCAGCCGTTCACGGCGACCCGCTATCATTCGCTGATGGTGGAGCGCGAGGGTTTGCCCGACTGTTTCGAGATATCGGCAGAGACGGAGGATGGAGTCATTATGGGACTTCGTCACAAGTCGCTGCAGGTGGAGGGGGTCCAGTTCCATCCGGAATCGATCCTGACCAAAACGGGTCACGATCTGTTGAGAAATTTTCTGAATGCCTGACAGCAACACGGAGTCGCCTGCTATGACGATACAGGAAGCGATCGCGCAAGTAATCGAGGGTCACGATCTGACCCGTCCGGGAATGGTCGAGGTGATGAACGCAATTATGTCGGGAGAGGCCACGGATGCTCAGATCGGGGGCTTCCTGGTGGGGTTGAGGATCAAGGGAGAGAGTGTTGACGAGATCGCAGGGGCTGCGCAGGTGATGCGGGAGAAAGCCACGCGCATCCAGACGGACCGCCGGCCGGTAGTCGATACGTGCGGTACGGGCGGCGACCATTCGGGTACGTTCAACATATCGACGACGGCCGCCTTCGTCGCGGCTGGTGCAGGGCTGTGCGTCGCGAAGCACGGCAACCGCGCGGCCACGAGCCAATGCGGCAGCGCGGACGTTCTGAAGGCGCTGGGTGTGAACGTAGAGGCCGACCCAGAGACGGTTGGGCGATGTCTGGACGATGCGGGGATCGGGTTTCTGTTCGCTATCTCGCTCCACGGGGCGATGAAGCACGCGATCGGTCCGAGGCGGGAACTCGGCGCTCGTACGATTTTCAACGCGCTGGGACCCTTGACGAATCCGGCCGGGGCCACCCGTCAGGTGATCGGGGTCTACAGCCCGGACCTGACCGAGCCGATGGCCACCGTTCTGGGTGAACTCGGGGCGGAGCACGCGTTCGTCGTGCACGGCGCCGATGGGCTGGACGAGGCGACGACGACGGCTCCCACACGGGTGAGCGAATTGAAAGACGGGACGGTGACCACCTATGAGGTCTCGCCTGGTGACCTTGGGATTGGGACGGCACAAGCGCAGGATCTCACGGGCGGGGACCCTGAGACGAATGCGGATATTCTCCGGTCGATCCTGGGAGGAGAGCAGGGGGCAAGGCGAGACATCACGATCGTGAACGCCGCGTTCGCGCTGGTCGCAGGAGGTCTTGCCGACGACCTCAAGGCTGGGGCGACTCTGGCCGCGGAGACAATCGACTCGGGTGCTGCTGGAAAAAAACTGGACCTTCTGGTCGAGACGAGTCAGGCCTGACGTGTCGAGCATTCTGGATGAGATCGTCGATTATAAGCGGACGGTCGTGGCCGACGCCCGGCGGGCTGTTCCCGATGACGAGGTCATAAACCGGGCGCAGGCCGCAAGTCAGCCGGCGTCGATGTTCGAGGCACTCACGTCCGGCGACGATATCGCGCTCATTGCGGAGATCAAAAAGGCTTCACCATCGAAGGGTCTGATCCGGGAGGATTTCGATCCAGTAACAATCGCCAGTATCTACGAGGCGCACGGATCGTCGGCGATCTCGGTGCTGACCGATGAAAAGTACTTTCAAGGATCTAACGAGTTTCTGTCTGCGGCTGGAGATGCGGTGCGCCTTCCGTTGCTGCGAAAAGACTTCACGGTCGATACCTACCAGATCTACGAGGCGCGGGCGATCGGTGCGTCGGCTGTCTTGCTGATTGTCTCCTCGCTGGACGACGAAACGTTGGGCTGTTTCTTGGACGTGGCACGGTCGATCGACCTCGATGCACTCGTGGAAGTGCATACGGAGGACGAAGCGCGCCGCGCCGTCGATGCGGGGGCCGACATCATCGGGATCAACAACCGCGATCTTCACACGTTCACGACGGCGCTCGAAACGACAGAGGAGGTGGCCAGAGTGCTGCCCGACGATGTCCTTGTGATCAGCGAGAGCGGCATCGCGACACGCGAGGATGTGGTCCGTGTGCGGGATGCAGGGGCGGATGCGGTCCTGGTAGGGGAGACGCTGATGCGTGAGCCGGACATCGGGACCAAGGTTTGGGAACTGCTCGGGGAGGATGCGTGAGTGTCGTCGGTGCGTGTTAAGATCTGTGGGATCACGTGCGCAGAAGACGCCGCAGCCGCGGTTGAGGCGGGGGCCGATGCACTGGGGTTCATCTTCTTCCCGGGAAGTCCGCGTTATGTCTCGCCCGAAACGGTGACGGAGATCGTGGCTGGGCTGCCCCCAATGGTGACTACGGTAGGGGTGTTCGTGAACGAAACACCAGATGCGGTCAGGAGTAGAATGCGGGAGACAGGCTTGCGCTGTGCGCAGCTTCACGGCGACGAGTCCCCAGATGAGTGCGCGGCGGTGGCGGGGTCTGTCATTCGGGCGGTTCGAGTCGGAGAGGGATTGGAGGCCGCGTCCCTCGAGCCTTATGTAGGTTTGGGCGTGACGACGTTCCTGCTCGACACGGAAAAGGAAGGATTGTACGGGGGCACGGGGGAGACGTTCGACTGGGACCACGCGGTGGCCGCAAAATCGGTCGGCCGGGTGATCGTGTCGGGAGGGTTGGGCCCGGGGAACGTGGCCGAGTGCATTCGTACCGTGAGGCCGTATGCGGTCGACACGGGCAGCGGCGTCGAAGCCCAACCCGGCAAGAAAGATCATGACAAGGTCCGCGCATTCATCGAAGCCGCGCGCACCATCTGAACGGAGAGAGTGTTCGTGGACATACTGACAGACCTGAACTATCGGGGACTCGTCTTCCAGGTGACGGAGGGGCTCGAGGATCGCCTGCAGAAGGGGCCGATCACGCTTTACTCGGGGTTCGATCCGACGGCGGAGAGTCTGACGATCGGTAACCTGATCCCCGCCTTGGTGCTGCGACGTTTCCAACTGGCGGGGCATCGCCCGATCGGGCTTGTGGGGGGCGGGACGGGGCTGATCGGAGATCCGAGTGGGCGGGACGAGGAGCGGAAGCTGAACACGGCCGACGTTGTGGAAGCGTGGACGGCTGGGATGCGGAGCCAGCTCGAGCGGTTCCTGGATTTCAACGGGGCGAATCCCGCCCGGATTGTATCGAACCATGACTGGCTGTTCGAGCTGAGAGCTATTGATCTGCTGAGGGATGTGGGAAAGCACTTTCCGCTGAGCTATATGCTGGCGAAGGAGTCTGTTTCCGCACGAATGGAAGGCGGAATCTCCTACACGGAGTTCAGCTATATGGTTCTTCAGGCCTACGACTTTCTCGAACTACGCAGGTCTTACGACTGCGAACTGCAGATCGGTGGAAGTGATCAGTGGGGGAACATCACGGCGGGAACCGAGCTGATTCGCAGAGAGACAGGTAAAACGGCCTTCGGGTTAACGAACGCGCTGCTGGAGCGATCCGACGGCAAGAAATTCAGCAAGTCGGAGGGTTCGGCAATTTGGCTGGACGAAAAACTGACGTCTCCCTACCAGTTCTATCAATGGTTCGTGAATGTGCCCGACGCAGATGCGGTTTCGTTCCTCAAAATCTTCACCTTCCTCTCGCACGAGGACATCGACGAGCTGGCTCGGGGCGTCGAGAGGGCGCCCGAGAAGCGGGAGGCCCAACGCGTGCTGGCGGAGGAAACGACTCGCATCGTTCACGGCGACGAAGCTACGCAACGCGCGACGAACATTTCGGAAGCGCTGTTCAGCGGGGATCTGAAACGCCTGTCGGAGCGTGAGGTGGAAGAAGGGTTCAGTGATGTGCCGTCCCACACGCTGCAGGGCGAATCGGACGTTGGATTGATTGACTTGCTCGTAGATGGAAAGCTCTCTCAGTCCAAACGCCAGGCCCGCGAGGACGTCAATAACGGGGCTATCTATATCAACGGGGAGAGAGTTACTGCGGTCGAGACCGAGCTGACGCCGGGTGATGCCCTGTGCGGAAAGTTTCTGGTGATGCGTCGCGGCAAGAGGAACTACTTCCTGGTTCGGTGGGATCGATAACGTGAAGGGGTGGTCGGCCGCCTTTCTGTTCGTGGTACTGGGCGCGGGGGCTCTCGTGGAGGCCCAGCCGGCTGAGAGGGTTGCTTTTTCCCGGCAGCCGCTGGTCTTCGAGTCGCACGTGTTCTCGTGGAATGCATTTCCACCCTGCGACTTCCTGGATCCGTCGCTCGCGGAAGACCGTATCGGACCCTTCACGATCGAGACGTCGTTCTACGACCGAAATTACCAGCCGGTGACGGCGCCGACAGATGTTGGACGCTACGGGGCAGTCGTGACTGTAGCGGCGAGTTCTGGGACGACGTACCGACAATACCGGACGCTCTATCGACACGCGATTCCCGCACTGTGGGATCCCGGGGCTACGGTGCCACTGATCGACCTGCCTCCCGAGCTTGCGATCGACCCCACGGTTGCGGACGAGCAGAGATCTGCTCTGGCGGGATTCGTGACCCGGCAGATGGTGAAGGGGCTTACGTCCGATCCCTCCGCGGGCGCTCTATTCGCGGGGCTGCACGAGCTGGTTCCAGGAACGAACCTTCGGAATACGGCCTACCTGGAGAGAGACCGCGCCTGGTGGGTGGGGATGAAGCGAAGGCTCTATGACCAGCAGCCCGCCGCTCCGTTCGATTGCCCGATCGCCGTCTACAGAGGCCGTGCGACGGAGCTGACCTTCGGATCTCCGTCGGAGGCGGGGATGCGCGAGGGAGTGATCGCGGCCGTCGACTCGGTGGTCCGGGTGTGGCAGGAGGATGCCAGCGACCCTATATCCGTGTGTCTGGTGAGGGGCGGCGTAGTGTTCTACTACCGTGCGTTCGGGAGCGTGGGGGAGCGTCCGATGACGCTGGCAAAGTCGACGCCGATCGGGAAGGTGACGCGGGTCATGTCGGGGCTTGCGCTGATGACGTTGGTCGATCAGAAACGGGTCGATCTGGATGCGCCGCTTTCACGGTACCTGGCGCCCTTCGGTGCGTCCCAGGTTCTGACGGTGCGTCGACTCTTGACCCATTCGGGTGATGCGGGCTTAGGATTCGGAGACGAGGTCAACGACCTTGCGGAACGAGTGGCCGGCTGGGGAGAATACGACGCCGTGTGGAGTGAAGGGGCCGGACGGACGGGGACCGCGCTCCTGGGGAAGGTGATCGAGTCGATCACCGGTGAACCGCTTCACGAATTCTATCGTGACCGACTCCTGGATCCGCTCGAGTGTGAGGGGACGGATATTTTCGGCACGTTCGACGATGCCTGGAGCCGATCGCTCGATCTGGCCAGGTTCGGACAGTTGATGCTGAACGCCGGGTCCTACGGAGACTTTCTGTTTTTCGAGCCTGAAACGGCCCAGATGTTCCTGACCGATGAGGGCCGAGACGGAATCGGCATCGTGTCGACGGCGGACGAGATCCTGGGGTCGGACGCCTACGGGCGAGATGGCGACACGGGCACGATGTTGAAAGTCGCTCCGCAACACCAGCTGGTCATCACCATCAACCGCTTCGCAGCGGGTTCAGACGATGCCCGACACAAGAGGTCTCTGTTTCGAGCGATCACCGATCATTTGCTCCGACAGGATCGTAAACAGAAAGGCTGAGATTTGACGACGACCGATACGCTTCCGGACGAGAGAGGACGATTCGGGTCCTACGGAGGACGCTATGTGCCCGAAACCCTGATGGCGCTGCTGGACGATCTCGAGGCGGCCTATCGCGAGGCTCGGGAAAGCGAGGCGTTTCAGGAAGAACTGAGCGGCTACTTGAAGAATTTCGTGGGGCGTCCCACGCCCATCTACTTCGCCGAGCGTCTGACAGAGCGACTTGGGGGCGCGAAGATCTACTTGAAGCGAGAGGATCTAGCACATACGGGAGCCCACAAGATCAATAATGCGATGGGGCAGATTCTGCTGGCCCGAAGGATGGGGAAGACCCGCATCATCGCTGAGACAGGCGCTGGCCAGCACGGCGTGGCGACGGCGACGGTGGCCGCCATGTTCGGTCTCGATTGCGAAATCTACATGGGCACCGAGGATATGGCGCGCCAGGCCCTGAACGTGTTTCGGATGCGCCTTCTGGGCGCGACGGTCACGGGGGTCGACTCAGGGAGCCGGACGCTGAAGGACGCGATCAACGAAGCCATTCGTGACTGGGTGACGAACGTCGACTCGACGTTCTACATCTTCGGGTCGGTGCTGGGACCTCACCCGTATCCGATGATCGTACGAGACTTTCAACGTGTGATCGGTGTCGAGGCGCGCGAGCAGATCCTGGAGGTAGAGGGCCGTTTACCTGACTGCCTGATTGCGTGCGTCGGCGGTGGGAGCAACTCGATCGGTCTGTTCCATCGATTCCTGGATGATGATGTGAAGATGGTGGGCGTCGAAGCGGGCGGGCACGGGATCGCGTCGGGCGAACACGCGGCGCGCTTCCAGGGCGGGCTTCTCGGAGTCCTGCATGGGTCGCAGATTTATGTGCTTCAGGATGAGGACGGGCAGATCGCCCTGACGCATTCGGTGTCGGCCGGGCTCGACTACTCGGGTGTGGGCCCCGAACACTGTTACCTGCGTGACCAGGATCGCATCGAGTATTCCTACGCGACGGATGAAGAAGCCCTCGAAGCGTTCCAGTTGCTCAGTCGAACGGAGGGGATCATTCCCGCGCTTGAGAGCGCCCACGCGGTCGCCGAAGTCGTCAAGCGGGCGCCCACGATGGACCGGGATCAGATTATTCTGGTTAATCTCTCGGGGAGGGGAGACAAGGACGTGACACAGGCGGCGGAGATGATTGAGGGGATAGACTGACCGTGGGGCGGATCGACGAACGTTTCTCGAATCTCAAATCGGCGGGCCATTCCGGATTCATTCCTTACATCATGGCCGGTGACCCCAGTCTGGATACGACCGTGGATCTCGTGCTCGCGCTCGAACATGCCGGCGCGGACGTGATCGAACTGGGCATGCCTTTCTCTGACCCGCTGGCAGACGGCCCGACCATTCAGGCGGCGGGGCAGCGGGCGCTGGCGAACGGGACGACCGTGGCCGACGTGCTCAAAACAGTGGAAGCCGTCCGCAGACAGTCGACTGTTCCGATGATCCTGATGTCATACTGCAATCCGGTCTATCGCTACGGTCTGAAGGATTTCGTGACGGCGTGCGCGGATATCGGCCTCGACGGAATGCTGCTTACGGATCTCCCGCCCGAAGAGGCGTCTGCCTACAAAGAAGCGATGCACGACGCGGGTCTGGACACGATCTTCCTGCTCGCGCCGACAAGTCGTGAGGCTCGCATCAAGGCGGTGACCGAGGCTTCGACAGGGTTCGTATATTATGTTTCACGTGCCGGTGTGACGGGCGAGCGGCATTCCTTGTCGGATAGTCTGGGGCCGATGGTCGGCCAGATCCGGTCGCACACCGACCTCCCGATCGCCGTCGGCTTCGGGATCTCGACACCAGAGCACGCGCGCGCGGTCGCTGAACTGGCCGACGCGGCGGTCGTGGGAAGCGCTATCGTTCGTCGTATCGGCGAGGGTGGTAGCGACCCCCACCTCGCGAAGAAGATCGGTGAGTTTGCCGCCGAACTTGCTGGCCCCCTCAAAGGATAAACGGATGGACCTCGAGGACTGGCGAAAGAAAATCGACGAAATCAACGGGCAGCTGCTCGAACTCCTGAGCGAGCGGGCTCGGTGCGCGCTCGAAGTGGGTAAGATCAAACGGGCCAACGGCCAGCCCATCTACGTGCCCGAACGGGAAACAGCCGTGTTGCGTCAACTGGAGTCTCTCAACGAGGGGCCCCTGAGCAACGAGGCGGTCCAGCGCATTTTCAGGCAGATTATCGACGAGGCTCGACGACTCGAGCAGGAACACGTCGGGGAAGAAGCGGAGTAGGCGATGGCATTCGAACTGATCGGTGAGGCCCCCCTGCCAGAAGCGATCCGGGAACGATATCCTGTGGGGAAGGATCTGGCTGCGGTCAAGGTCGCCCGTGACGAAGAACTGCGGGAGATTTTCGAGCACAAGAGCGATCGGATGATGTTGATCGTCGGACCGTGTTCGGCGGACAATGAGGACGCGGTGTGTGAGTACGTTGGGCGTATGGCGAAGTTGCAGGAAACGGTACGCGACAAGTTGGTGCTCGTCCCACGGATCTACACGAACAAGCCTCGGACGACCGGTGAAGGCTATAAGGGTATGGCACATCAGCCCGATCCGGAGAAGGACCCGGACATCGTCGAGGGACTCGAGTCGATTCGCAAGATGCATATCCGAGCCCTGGCCGAGTCACACCTGACAGCGGCGGACGAGATGCTGTATCCCGGCAATTTCCCATATGTGGAAGACATCCTGAGCTACGTGGCGGTCGGCGCCCGATCTACAGAGAATCAGCAGCATCGTCTGACGGCAAGCGGTGTGGGCGTCCCGGTGGGGATGAAGAATCCGACCGGGGGCGACATTGGAGTGATGTTGAACGCTGTCTACGCCGCACAGATCCCGCACGAGCTGAACTACAATCGATGGGTGGCTCGCACGACAGGGAACCCCCTGACTCACGCGATTCTGCGGGGATGGGTCGACTCGAGTGGACAGAGCTATCCCAACTATCATTACGAGGATCTTCTCCATATCGCCGAAGCCTACACGGAACGCAATCTGGACAATCCGACGCTGGTCGTCGATGCCAACCACAACAATTCGAACAAGCAGTTCGCCGAACAGCCCAGAATCATCATGGAAGTCATGCGAAGCCGTTCGGAAGCGGGAATCCTCAAGGAGATGGTCCGCGGATTGATGGTCGAGAGTTACCTTGAGGAGGGAACGCAGAAGGTGGAGGAAGGTGTGTTCGGCAAGTCGATTACCGACCCCTGCCTCGGGTGGGAGGCAACCGATGGCTTCGTGAAGGAGCTGGCCGAGCGTGTCTGACCCGATTCGATCGTGAGCGAAGGGACCACCATCGCCGTCGTCGGGGTTGGGCTGATCGGAGGATCGCTGGGTCTTGCCCTCAAGCGATCGGGTGCGGTGACACGTGTCGTGGGGGTCAGCCGCGCGGAGACGATCGATCGGGCGCTCTCATCGGGTGCCATCGATGAGGGTGTGACGTACGAAGCTCTGGAGGACGGGATCGGTGAGGCGGATTACGTTTTTCTCTGCACGCCTATCTCGCGCATCATCGAGCTGTTACCGATGGTGATGGGGGCGGCCGCCCCCGGAAGCGTGGTGTCCGACGTGGGATCGACGAAGCAGGCGATCTCTGATGTAGCGCGCGCACATCGTCGTGCGGACGTTCACTTCATCGGCGGTCATCCGATGGCGGGATCGGAGTGGCGAGGGGTCGACGCAGCCGATCCGTTCCTCTTTCAGAACGCGATCTACGTGCTGACACCTGACGACGACGCGGATGACGCGTCGGTTGACGGGCTGGCAGGAGTGGTCTCCTCCACGGGGGCTCGCGCGCTCATCCTGGATGCGGAGACGCACGATCGGGTAGCTGCCGCGATCAGCCACCTGCCCCAGCTGATGGCGACCACGCTGGTCGGGATGGTGGGGCGTCTCGACGCGCCCGAGGGGATTCCTCTAAAGATGGCAGCGGGCGGCTTTCGCGATATGACGCGCATCGCTTCGAGCCCTTACGAGATGTGGCGTGACATCTGTCGAACGAACGCATCTGCCATTCGAGAGTGTGTCTCTGGATTCCGCGACGCCCTCGACGATGTGGTGTCGCGACTGGAGGAGGACGAGCTGGCCACGGATTTCGCTTTCGCCCAGTCGACACGCGCCGAGATTCCGACCGACTCCAAGGGGTTCCTTTCGCCCCTGCACGAGCTTCGGCTGATGGTGGAGGACAGGCCGGGCGTGATCGCCGAGATCGGTTCGGCGCTGGCAGAAGCGGGCATCAATATCAAGGACATTGAGGTGATGAAGGTCAGAGAGGGAGAGGGAGGTTCACTGCGGTTGGGGTTCGGAAGCGGGGAGGATCTCGCATCGGCCACCCGGCTGTTCGAAGCGCGCGGACTGCGCGTTCTGACATAACGGGAGCGAGCATGGCAGACACGGTTGTGGCCGAGCCTTTGGCCGTCGAAACAATTGATCTGAGCGCATTGACACATTGCAGGGGACTCGTGGGCGAGTGTGACCTGCCGGGGGACCCCGAGCTGTCGACGGTGGCGCTGGCCTTCGGGGCGCTGGTCGAGGGGGAGACGACGGTCGCCCGGTGTTCGCAACGTCCCGAGGTAGTCGCCATCGCCCAGCCTCTTTCGATGCTGGGCGCCGAGGTGTCGTTCGAGGGAGAAACGGCGACGATCTCTGGAGGTGGTCTTCAGAAGACCGAGTCGGTCCTCGAAGCACGGACGCCGACGGCCTTCTCGTGTGTGGCGGGAGTGCTCGCAGGTTCCCCGTTCGGTGGCACGGTGGCGATCGAAGAGGGATACCTGCGATCGGCCCGCTCCGCGTTGGATGCGCTCGAGTCGTTCGGAGTGGTCGTGAGAGCCACCGAAGAGCCTCCCTACCAGGCTGAGATCGGTGTTAACGTTCCCAAGCCAGGATCCTACGCGTTAGGCGAACCCGATTCGGCCATCAAGGCGGCGGTTTTCCTGGCCGCGCTCGGACAGTCCGGGACATTCGAGATGATCCAGGATCTGGCGGGCGAGGACGATCTTGAAGTGCTGTTCCGGAGGGCACAGGGACGTCTGGACAAGGGGCGTGTGGAGGACGCGGATGGTCACCGTATCGTGTTCGAAGGCCCGCAGGAACTACATCCGTCCGATCATGTCCTGCCCGGGGACGCGACAGCAGCTGGCTGCTTGATGGGACTCGCGGCGCTGCTGCCCGAATCCGATCTCTCCATCCGGGACGCGAACACGGACTGGAAGACACGACGACTGATCGACCTGCTTCGACGATTCAACGTGGGGATCGAAATCGAGAAGACCCGAACGGAGTCGGGGATTGCCTCGCGGACTTATCGCGTCGAATCGAAAGAAGAGCTGAGGAAGATCAAGGTAGCTGGAGAATACAGTGAGCTCTTCTTCGAAGAGATTCCCCTGTTGTCGGTGCTGGCTTCGGCGGCCACAGGGGAAACGGTGATCCGCGATGTGTCAGGGCTGAGGGAAGGGAAAACCGACGTGATCGGACTGATGGCTGAGAACCTTAGACGGTTGGACGCCCGCGTAGGGGAGATTTCGGACGGACTGGTCATCGAGGGCACGAGCGCACTGCAGGGCGGCGAGGTGGACGGTGGAGGGGACGCCCGGGTGACGCTGGCCCTGGTCGTAGCCGGACTCGCTGCCGAGGGAGAGACCAAGATCGTGAATCCTGGTCCGGTCGAGGCGACCTATCCGGGCATCCTGGGACGGATTGCATCCGTGGTCCAGGTCAAGGGGAGATAGGCGATGAGAGTTCTTTTCAAGCTGGCGTTCATGACGATTGTGTGCATCCTCGGAGGTGTGGCGTTCATTCGCTATGTCTACGGGTGCAGCTGGGCCGAGAGTTTCGACATTGCCGATCAGTTTATCGAAGATCTGCTGGGATAGTCCGACGGCGGAAGCCGAAAGCGCCCATTGACCATTCGTTCCTCAACCCGCGTGATGGGAGTCATCGGCGATCCCATCGCGCATTCTCTTTCACCCGACATGCACAACGCGGCGATCGACGCCCTCGGCATCGACTGTTGCTATGTGGCGTGGCACGTACTGCCCGAACGGGTAGCCGAGGCGGTGGCGGGAGTTCGAGGGCTGGACATTCTCGGGCTGAACGTGACGATTCCTCACAAGCTGGCGGTGATGGAGCACGTGGACCGTATCTCCGAAGAGGCCCTCGCGGTCGGTGCGGTCAACACGATCCACAACGAAGATGGTGAACTGACGGGTTACAATACGGACGTCTTCGGTGTGTTGATGTCCCTGGAAAGGGTAGCCGGGTTTGTGTCTTTGCCGGCACAGTGCGTGGTCCTGGGAGCTGGCGGGGCCGCCCGGGCGGTGACGTATGCTCTCGCGTCGCGGGATGAGGTCGAGCGCGTGACGCTGCTGAATCGAACGACGGAAAAGGCAGAAGCTCTGGCATTGGACATGGAGAAGATCACGGGCAAGTCGATTCTTCCGGGGGGCATGGAGGCTGCGGAACAGCAATCTGCGTTGGTCGACGCAGGGCTTGTCGTAAACACGACGTCCCTTGGAATGCACCCGCAGGTCGAGGGGAGCCCGCTGGCTGAAGGAATAGAGATTCATCCCGAATTGGTTCTATACGACACGGTTTACAATCCACTCCGCACGACGATGATGGTGCAGTTCGAATCGGCTGGGGCCAGAGCTTTCGGCGGTCTGGATATGCTGGTCTACCAGGGCGCACGCTCGTTCGAGCTGTGGACGGGGACGTTTCCGCCGACGGATGTGATGAAGCAGGCGCTGATCGGTCGCTTCTCGTGAACGCCCCTGCGCGGAGCGCGTCGCCAAAGACGAGCGTGTTGCCCGAAGCCGACGAAAAGCGCGCTTTCGTCCGGCGGATGTTCGACGGAATCTCGGGTACCTATGACGTTCTGAATCGGCTGTTGAGTGTCGGCACGGACGTTGTCTGGCGTAGGAAGACGATCGATACGCTGGCCCCGGAATCGGGAGAACACATCCTGGACCTCGCGACAGGAACAGGGGATCTGGGCCTGGAGGTCGCGGGGCGAGACCCGGATGTCGTGGTGACAGGGGCGGATATTTCGACCGGTATGCTCCGCCGCGGATGGCGCAAGAGTCGGGATCGTTCGGCGAGGATGTCGTTTCTGGCGGGCGATGCGGAATGTCTGCCGTTCGCCTCGGGGACATTCGATGCGCTTACCATCGGTTTCGGGATTCGCAACGTAGCCGAGCTCGATCTCGGGTTGTCCGAAATGGTCCGTGTGCTCAAGCCGGGGGGGCGCGCTGCGATTCTCGAGTTCTCCCAGCCCCGGAACGTGTTCATGCGCACGCCCTACCTTTTTTACTTTCGGAACGTGTTGCCGAACATCGGTCGCCTGGTTTCTAGGGATTCCACGGCGTACCGCTATCTCTACGAGTCGGTCATGCAGTTCCCCGAAGGGGAGGTGTTCTGCAGCCGGATGCGGGAGGCGGGCTTCCGTGATGTAACCCGCCAGCCCCTGTCCTTCGGGATTGCCACGATCTACGCTGGATGCACGTGAGGACATTTTGCAGAACAAATACATCGACGAAATTTTCGCACAGCTGACGAAGGTCACCGGACTCGGTGCCGAGGATCTTGCGGGTCTGATGGAGACACCGCCCAATCCGGAGATGGGTGACTACGCGCTGCCCTGCTTCACGTTCGCGAAGACGATGCGGAAAGCGCCCAACCTGATTGCGGAGGAACTGGCGAGCGGGTTCGAAACGAACGAACGGATCGTAGAGGCACGAGCGACCGGGCCCTATCTAAATTTCTTCGTGTCGAGGGATGACCTCGCTCGCGACGTGCTCCAGCAGATTGTGGAAAAGGTCGAAGATTACGGCCGGAGCGAAAAAGGGGCGGGCCGACGCATCGTGATCGACTTTTCGCATCCGAACATCGCGAAACCGTTCGGAATCCACCATCTGAGATCGACGGTGATTGGCGGGGCGTTGAGGAGGATTTTCAAAACGCTCGGCTACGAAGCGGTCGGCATCAACCACTTGGGGGACTGGGGATCGCAGTTCGCGAAGCTGATTCTGGGGTGGAAGAAGTGGGGCGAGGGGGAGTTGACCGAAGATATCACGGTCCACACGCTGCTCGATCTCTACGTGCGCATAAACGAAGAGATTGACGACAATCCCGAGGCGGAGGCCGAAGCGAGCGCCTGGTTTCGCCGGCTCGAGTCCGGCGATGAGGAAGCGCGCCACATGTGGCAGGTGGCGTGCGACATCAGCTGGAAAGAATTCGAGCGGGTTTACGGCCGCCTGGGGATTGAATTCGATGTGGTGGCCGGAGAAAGCACGCACATCGGGCGCATGAACGATTCAGTCGAGCGTTTGCGGGAGAAAGGGCTCGTGAAGATCAGCGAAGGGGCGACGATCGTCGATCTGGAGGAATGGGACATGGCTCCGTTCCTGGCCTACCGCAGTGATGAGGCTTCCCTCTACGCAACGCGCGATCTCGCGGCGGCGGAGCATCGGTGGTTGGAATACGAGTTCGAACAAATGCTCTACGTCGTTGACGTCGCTCAGTCGTTGCATTTCCGGCAGCTGTTCAAAGTGCTCGAGTTGATGGGCCACGAGTGGAGCGATCGTTGCACGCACGTGGTGTTCGGTCGACTCCGGTTCAAGGACGGTGGCATGTCGACGCGGCGTGGAAAGATTGTCCTGATGGAGGACGTTCTTAACCGAGCGGTCGAACTTGTCCGGGACACGATCGAAGAGAAGAACCCGGACCTGGCCGAGAAAGACGAGGTGGCCGAAGCGGTCGGGATCGGCGCCATCCTGTTTGCCGACTTGGACTCCCGCCGGATCAAGGATGTACAATTCGATTGGGACGAGATCCTGAACTTCAACGGGGAGACGGGTCCTTACGTGCAGTACACACACGCACGCTACGCGAGTGTGCTTCGCAAATACGGGAAAGAGGTCCCTCCTCTAGACGCTGACTTTGGTCTGTTGACTGAACCGGAAACAGCGGAGGTCATCAAGCAGCTGGGCGCGTTCCCGAATACGATCGTTCGCGCGGCCGAGGGTCACGAGCCCTCCTACATCGCGAGTTATCTGATCGATCTCTGCACGGCGGCGAATCGATTCTACAGTGCGCATCGGGTCGTGTCCGAGGATGAGTCGGTAACGGCGGCCAGGATCACACTGGTCTACGCGATCACAGTCGTTCTCAAGAACGGGTTGGCCCTGCTGGGTATCCGGGCGCCAGAGGAGATGTAGTGGAGCGAGACTGTCGGGCAGGCGGAATCAGTTCGCAGAGATGTACCGGGTAGGAGCGGTCACCCGACCGCGAAAGCTGAGCCATTTGTGAGGAACGAATGAGCGAGACGGGCGAAAAGCGGGTGCTGCATTGCGATACGTGCGGGGTCGAGACGGAGCATCTTCACAGGGATGTTCTCGATTCAGGCTACGATGCGATGCTCAAGCCGCCCATGTGGAACTGCGAGGCCTGCTATCGGAAGAAGCGCACGATGCGTCTCGCCGAAGGCCCGTGGCAGGTGGTCCCGGGCAAGACGGTGTTCCTCGCAGGTTTTATGGCGTCGGGGAAGAGCAAGGTGGGGCCTCTGGTCGCCCACGTGACGGACCGCGCCTATGTCGACACTGATGATCTGATCGTCGAGACAGCCGGAAAATCGATCCCCGAGATTTTCGAAGCGGACGGCGAATCGGTCTTCAGGGACCTCGAACACGCGTGCGTTCAGCGCGCTGGCGAAATGGAAGATGCGATCGTTGCGCTGGGAGGCGGGGCCGTCACCCAGGACCGAAACTGGGACGTCATCGGGACGACGGGTCTGTGCGTGTGCATCCGGGCTACGGTCGACACGATTTTCGATCGGGTGACACGAAAGGCTGCGGAGCGCCCGCTTCTGGCGGGGCTGGATGACGAAGGCCGCAGGGCACGAATCGCCGAAATGCTCGAAGAGCGCGAACCCTCCTACGCAAGAGGCGATCTCTTTGTGACCTCCGACGATGTCAAGACGCCCGAGGAGACGGCCGTCGAGGTGATCTCTCTCCTGCGTGACTTCGGAGGGGCTCCGTGAAAGAGATGCGAGTCGGTCTGGGAGATCGGAGCTACTCGATCCACGTTGGCCACGGATGTCTGGAGGACGTGGGTCAGGCCTGCAAGGACCTCGGGCTAGGGCAGCGACTGGCGATCATCACCAACCCGACGGTCGCCGATCTTTACCTCGAGCCGGTCGAGCGCAGTCTGGGCGCGGCCGGCTTTTCGGTTTCTGTCGCGACGATGGCCGACGGCGAGGAGCATAAGACCCTTGAGACGGCCGGTCGTCTGCACGGAGACCTGATCGAAGGGGGGCTGGATCGTGGGTCGGCGGTCGTGACCCTCGGCGGCGGTGTGGTGGGCGATGTAGGCGGATTCGTCGCGGCGACCTACATGCGCGGGATCCCGTTCGTTCAGGTGCCGACGACCGTGGAGGCGCAGGTGGACGCGAGCGTGGGGGGGAAGACGGCTGTCGACCACGCACTCGGAAAAAACATGATTGGCGCCTTCCATCAGCCAGGTCTGGTGTGGATCGATACGGAAACCTTGAAGACGCTTCCGGACGACGAATTCCTGGCGGGAATGGCAGAGGTTGTCAAACACGCGTTGATTCGGGATTCGGAGCTCGTGGATTTTCTGGATCAGCACGTCGACACCTTGGTGGATCGCACGATCGGGGCGGAGCGGCTGGACTGGCTGATCGCCCGCAATTGTGCGATCAAGGCCAGCGTCGTGGAGGCCGACGAAACCGAGCGAGGGCTGCGCGAAATCCTGAACTACGGGCACACGATTGGACACGCGATCGAGGCAGCGTCGGGGTTCAAGCTCAAGCACGGACAGGCGGTGGCCGCGGGAATGGTGGCAAACGGGAAGATTGCGGTGGACAAGGGCGTTCTCGACCGGACGACGTGCGAGCGGCAGGAGGCGTTGTTCCGTCGGCTGGGCATCGCGCGGTGGGCCGGAGCGACGTCAGAGAAACTGTTCGATCTGATGCGTTCGGACAAGAAAACGCGAGACGGTGTGATTCGGTTTGTCCTGCTCCATGGGATCGAAAAAGCCGTCAGTCACGATGACGTGACCTCCGAGGAGATCGAGGCGGGGATGGCTTACGCGCGTTCTTTCGTGACGGGGTAGTCGGTGGGCCTGCGGCCGACGACGTCCTCGACGTAGGCACGGAGGACTTCCGCCACGCTCCAGGCCTGCGCGAAGCAGCCGCGCGGGGTGTGCGGAGGGTCGCCATCGAAGATCCCGGACACACTTCCCAGACCGACTTCATGCTTGTGGCGTTTTGTCGCGCTGAGGAAGGACCGCGCACGGTTTCCCGCCTTTGATGGCCCGCCGTGCAGCCCGAACCCACGCCGTGACGAAGGGACCGAGAAGCCAAGTCCAGACCGTGCCCTGATGATAGGCGCCGTCGCGTGCGTGCGGATCCCCACCGTAGTGACCCTGATAAGATGGATCTTCGGGCGCCAGACTCCGCAAGCCAACAGGCGTGAGCAACTTCTCCTCCACGACCTGGAGGACGGACAGTTCCTGTCCACGGCTTAGCGGGCGACCGGGTAGACTCAGGGCCAGGATCTGGTTGGGGCGAATCGATTCATCTCGATGGTCGCCGTCTACGAGATCGTAGAGACAGGCGGTTTCGGGATTCCAGAAGGTCGTCTCGAAGGAGGCGGCCGCTTTCTTTTTTCTACCCGCGCACGTTTCGGCGAAGGCGCGATCGTCGAAGACTTCAGCGAGAGTCGATGCGAGGGACAACGCGTGAACCCAAAGGGCATTGACCTCGACCGGCTTAACCGATCGAGGGGTAACGACCCAATCTCCGACCTTCGCGTCCATCCACGTCAGCTGGACGCCTGGCTCGCCCGCGGTGAGCAGTCCATCGTCATCCGCCTGGATGCCGTAACGGGTTCCCTCGCTGGAGGCTTCGATAATTTCCCTGATGATGTTCCAGATGTCCGATCCCGCGCCCTTCTCGTCCCCAGTGTAGGCGAGATATCGGTCTACGGCGTGAACGAACCAGAGCGATGCATCGACGCTGTTGTAGTCTGGGATCTCTCCGTGGTCGGGGAACCGATTCGGGATCATGCCCTGGCTGCAGGCTCCCGCGAAGGTGGTCAGGATTTCCTTCGCTTCAGGGAATCGTCGGGTGACGAGGGTCAGACCGGGAAGGGCGATCGTGGTGTCCCGGCCCCAGTCCCCAAACCAGGGGTAGCCCGCTAGGATGGTGGAGAGCCCACTGTTTTCGGCGCACGACGAAGGACCTGGACGCCCGTGTGAGCGCCTGCTCGAAGTCGTCTTCGATCTGTTCGGTCAGACTCTGATGCGACTCTATACGTCGGCGTTTCTCTACATTGGCGAGGGAGAAGACTTCGTTCGGGGGGACAGCCTCACCGACACTGGTGACGAACTCGACGGGCGTATCGGGAGTGACGTGGCAGCGCCACTCTCCGGGCGAGTAGAGATCCTCGATGGGGTCGAGTCCACGGTAAGCTTCGAAGGGATAGGAGAAATTGTAATACCAGTAGGCGGTAGGGTCGAAGGTGCCGCTCAAGAGGTCGAAGTGAATTTCGGGGAGGATGCTGTAGGGGTTGAATGTCGTTCTGCAGTTTTTCGCCGTGGGCGTACCGTCGATTAACCCGTTGGTTCGGGACACGTGGTGAAAATCTCGCATGGCCACGAGGGGTCGCAGCGCCAGGTCGATCGCGCTCGAGGATCGATATGCGACAGCGACTGCGTTGGGACCGAAGAGCGTGGAGACGTGCTTCTCGAGAGAAACACCGTCGATCCGGTAGGTGAAGATGGGATAGGGTTCGAGCTGAACGTGTTCGAGGTAGCGATACCCGCGGGGATGGATGGTGTCGTTGTAGACGTTGCAGCCGAGTTCGAGGGACTGGGGCCCGACCGTCGCCGTTTCCTGGATGGAAGCTAGACAGGCCACCCGGCCGGCCGGAGAGTCGAGGGCTGCGACGAGCAGACCGTGATAACGACGGGTGTTCAGACCCCCCACGGTCTGAAGACGCGAACCCCCCACAGCCGTTGGTGTCAAGCCACTCACGTACCATGGCCTGATCCAGATCCCGGCAGATGTCTTTACCCACGATCGCTCGCACGTCCCTGGCCTCCCGTGGTCTGACGTACGCCCAACCTTAGGACGGGCGGGTGTGGGAGGGCAATAGAATCCGTGATGGGGAGCCAGGATAGTAGTCCGGCAGGCTGGCTCGATCGAGGGGGAGTCGATGCGAAGTAGAGGGAGTGCGTAGACGGTGGACGGTGGGCAGTGGGCGGAGCCTGCGGCGGCGGTCCTGGAGTCCGATGGGTAGGAGCGGCCTCCGGTCGCGAAAGGGAGCGCCTATTTCCGCTTCGGAACGTAGAGATCCGTAACGGTGCCCTTGAAGACTTCTGCCGCGAGGCCGACGGATTCGGAGAGGGTGGGATGTGGATGGACCGTTTCGGCGACGTCGGTCGCGACCGCGGCCATTTCGATCGCAAGGGTGCCTTCGGCGATGAGATCACCGGCTCCCGGGCCGACGATGCCGACTCCGAGAACGCGTTCAGTTCCGGGTTCGAGAATCAGTTTGGTGAGACCGTCGCTGCGGCCGAGGGAAGCGGCCCGGCCGGACGCGGCCCAGGGGAACTTGGCGACCTCAACAGAGCGCCTGGCCGCGGTGGCCTCCGTTTCGGTCAGGCCGACCCACGCAATCTCAGGGTCCGTGAAGACGACGGCAGGGACGACCTTTTCGAAGGCGGAAGAATGACCGGCCAGGACCTCGGCCGCAACCCTGCCCTCGTGGGCGGCGCGGTGTGCGAGACCTCCCCCGGCGACATCCCCGATGGCAAAGATCCGATCGTCTGTGGTCCGCTGCTGCTCGTCGATGACGATGAACCCGCGCTCGTCCCGTTCTACATTCGTGTTTCGAAGGCCGATAGTGTCACTGTTCGGGGTGCGGCCGATCGAGACGAGGAGACGGTCGTAGATCTGTTCGCTGACGCCGTCTCGGCCTCCTGCGTCCAAGGTGACGGCGACCTGGTCGTCTTTCAGGACGACCTTGCGAACGGCGGTCTTGAGCATGAGACGATCGAACAGGGTGCCGAGCCGTTTTTGCAGGGGCGCTACGAGGTCGCGGTCTGCCCCCGGGAGCAGACCGTCTGTCATCTCGACGACGGAGACCGTGCTGCCGAGCTCAGCGTAGACGGTCCCCAGCTCCAGACCGATGTATCCGCCGCCCACGACGAGCAGGTTTTCCGGAATCTCCTCCAGTTCGAGGGCGGCGGTGCTGTCCATGATCCGGTTCGACCCTAGGTCGAACATGGGAAGATGGGACGGGCGCGATCCGGTCGCGACGATCGCGTAGGTAAACGCGACTCCGTCGAATTCCGTGCTGCCCTGGATCTTAACCCGTTGTGAGCTTCCGAACTCTGCACGGCCACGGATGTGGGTGACCTTGCGTTGCCGCGCGAGACCGCTCAGCCCCGAAGTGAGCTTGTCGATGACGCCGGTCGCGAACCCTCGAACGCGGTCGAGATCGATTCTCGGTTTTCCGAAGGTGATACCGAGCTTCTCCGCCTCCCGGGTTTCGCTCAGGACGGCAGCCACGTGGAGCAGCGCCTTGGACGGGATGCAGCCTCGCAGCAGGCAGGTCCCCCCAAGACGCTCGTCGTTGTCGACGATGGTGACATCGAACCCCAGGTCGGCAGCGCGAAAGGCCGCGGCGTACCCCCCTGGTCCACCACCCATGACGAGAATGTCGGTCTTGTGGGTAGGCATGGTCAGCCGCCCAGGAGCATTTGTTCGGGTGCCTCGAGGCTGGCGATGATGGCGTTGAGGAAGCGGACTCCATCCGCGCCGTCGACGACCCGATGATCGTAGGACACACACACGGGCATCATCAGGCGAGGTTCGATGCGGCCTTCACAAACGACCGCCTCTTCCTTTCCGTGCCCGACGCCCAGGATGGCAACCTGGGGAGGGTTGACGATCGGGGTAAAGGGACCGCCGTGCAGACTGCCCAGGTTCGTGATCGAGAATGTGCCACCCTGCAGCTCGTCGGGAGAGATCTTGTTCGTGCGAGCGCGTTCTCCGAGGTCCGCGAGTTCGGCGGCGAGTTCGTAGATGTCTTTCCGCTCGGCGTCCCGGATGTTCGGCACCATCAGGCCGCGTTCGGTGTCGACAGCGATCCCGAGGTGGTAGTAGCGCTTGTAGACGAGCTCCTGTGCGGCTACATCGAGGCTGGCGTTGAACTGGGGGAACGCCTTGAGCGCGGATACGACGGCCTTCAGGACGAGGACCGTGGGAGTTAGATTGACGCCTCGAGCTTCGGCCGCGGTCTTGTTTCGCTGACGCAGGGACTCGAGGTTGGAGATGTCGGCCGACCCGAACTGGGTAACGTGCGGAATCTCCGCCCACGCCTGCGACAGGTTGGCGGCGATGACCTGCCGAATTTTCGGAAGCGGCTCGCGTTCGATCTCTCCCCACCTGGAGAAATCGGGGAGTGGGGCCGCCGCGGCAGTAACGAAGCGCGGCCCTCCGCCCCCTGTGATCGATCCTTTGACGTGTTCCTGGACGTCCTCTTTCGTGATTCGTCCGCCTTCGCCCGACGGCGTCACCTGAGCAAGATCGACCCCGAGCTCTCGTGCGAAGCGCCGGGTGGCGGGAGCAGCCGGAATTGGGCCGTCACTGCGGGAGGTCGACGGAGTTGCCGGTGCGGGAGCCGGTGTGGGTGGTGCGGCAGTGGGTGGCGGGGAGGTCGATGGTTCCGTCTGTGCGGGCTCCGCCTGAGGATTTTCCACGGCAGGTGGGGAGGGTTCAGGCTCTGGATCG
This sequence comes from Latescibacteria bacterium UBA6620, assembly GCA_002433075.1. Classification (GTDB taxonomy): domain Bacteria; phylum Latescibacterota; class UBA2968; order UBA2968; family UBA2968; genus UBA6620. Next base: position 81,417 of record DJHM01000033.1, on the reverse strand, counting down.
GACACTTGAGCGACCTCGGCGACCACTTCTTCCGTCTGGGTCTGGGCTCCGTTCCCGGTTTCTACAGTGACGAGGACGTCACCGGGTTTGACCGAGTCGCCTTCGCTGACTTCGACGGAGGCAACGGTTCCTGCCAAATCGGACGGTACCTCGATCAAGGCTTTGTCGGTTTCGATTTCGATGACGCCCTGCTCGGCTTCGATCGTGTCGCCGACGGAAACCAGGACGGTGACGACGTCACCGGATTCGATACCTTCACCTAGATCGGGTAGAGCGAATGGCTGAGCCATGTGTCCTCCGGCGGCTTTCGCCCCCGTCGAGTGTTCGAGATTCAGGAACCCGTCAGACTTCCGCGGGCGAGAAATCCTTCTGTAAGACAGGACCGGCCGACGCAGGATCGGCCTTTTCCGGATCGATGCCCAGTTCGTCGATCGCTTTCTTCACATCTTCCTGCTTGACACGTCCCTGCTTGGCCAGGGCGTGAATCGCACCGAGGGCGATCGATTCGGCGTCGACCTCGAAGTGACGGCGTAGGGCCTCCCGCGTCTCGCTCCGACCGAACCCGTCGGTTCCGAGGGCCAGGAGGTCTTCGGGCACCCAGGGACGGATCATGTCGGGCAACACTTTCATGTAGTCCGAAGCAGCGATAATTGGGCCTTCGGCGTTTTCGAGGACTTCCGTGATGTAGGGCTTTCTCGGTGATTCGGTCGGATGGAGCATGTTCCAGCGCTCGGCGGCGAGGGCGTCCTGCCTGAGCTCCTTGTAGCTGGTGACGCTCCAGACGTCGGCCGAGATGTTGAATCGGTCGGCGAGCAACGCCTGAGCGCGAACGACGTCCTTGAGGATGGCGCCGCTCCCGAACAGCTGGACCTTGTGGGCGCCTTTACCGCCCTCGCTCAGTTTGTAGATTCCGCGCAGAATGCCTTCTTCGACACCCTCCGGCATGGCGGGCATGGGATACGCCTCGTTCCCGAGCGTCAGGTAATAGAAGCAATCTTCCTGATCCTGATACATCCGCTTGATGCCGTCTTCGATGATGACGGCGATCTCATAGGCAAAAGCAGGATCGTAGGCCCGTAAAGTCGGGACCGTCGAGGCCAGAACGTGGCTGTGACCATCCTGGTGTTGGAGGCCTTCGCCATTCAACGTGGTTCGCCCGGCCGTTCCGCCGAGAAGGAAGCCCCTGCAGCGACAGTCGGCGGCGGCCCAGATCAAGTCTCCGATCCGCTGGAAACCGAACATGGAGTAGTAGGTAAAGAATGGGATCGTGTTGACGCCGTGGGCGGAGTAGGCGGTGCCTGCCGCGATGAACGAAGACATGGCGCCGGCTTCGTTGATGCCTTCCTCGAGGAGCTGTCCGTCTTTGGCTTCGCGGTAGTAGGCGATGTTGCCCGCGTCGACAGGTTCGTAGAGCTGGCCGACGTGCGAGTAGATTCCGATCTGACGAAAGAGAGGCTCCATCCCGAACGTGCGCGCTTCGTCAGGAATGATCGGGACGAGAAGCTTGCCGATCTCTTCGTTGCGAACGAGACGACCGAACAGACGGGCGAAGACCATCGTGGTCGAGACATCGCGATCACCGGTGTCCTCAAAGAACTCCGTGTATTCCCGGAGGGATGGGGCCTGGAGCGGTTCCGCGAGGACCTGCCTACTGGGAACGAATCCGCCCAGGTCGTTGCGACGCCCTCGAAGGTAGACGGATTCCGGGCTGTCTTCAGGCGGGCGGTAGAACGGCACGTCTTTGAGAGCTTCGTCCGTGATGGGGATGTCGAAGCGGGTCCTGAATTCGCGAAGCTCGGCTTCGTTCAACTCATGTTGCTGATGGGTCGTGTTTCTGCCTTCCCCGGCTTCGCCCAGTCCGTAGCCCTTGATGGTTTTCGCAAGGATGACTGTGGGTTGCCCCGTATGCTCAACGGCGGCCTTGTAGGCCGCGTAGACTTTCTCCGGGTCGTGCCCGCCGCGACGCATCTTCTGGAGTTGCTCGTCCGAAAAGTTGCTGACGACGTGTTGGAGTTTCTCTCCGAAGAAGTGATTGCGAATGTAATCTCCGGACTCGACAGAATATTTTTGAAAGTGTCCGTCGACGGCTTCGTTCATGCGCTCGACGAGGGCGCCGTCGGTGTCCTTCGCGAGAAGCGGGTCCCAGTCACTACCCCAGATGACTTTGATGACGTTCCAGCCGGCCCCGCGGAAAGCGCGTTCGAGCTCCTGGATCACCTTGCCGTTCCCGCGAACAGGACCGTCGAGACGTTGGAGGTTGCAGTTGATGACGAAGATGAGGTTGTCGAGCCTCTCGCGGGCGGCGAGAGTAATGGCGCCAAGCGATTCGGGTTCGTCGGTTTCGCCGTCCCCCATGAAGACCCACACGTGAGAGTCTGACGTTTCACGGTGGCCGCGATCTTCGAGGTAGCGATTGAACCGGGCCTGGTAGATGCCCATGATGGGCGCAAGGCCCATGGAGACCGTGGGGTATTCCCAGAAGTCGGGCATGAGCCACGGATGTGGGTAGGATGAAAGCCCGCCCGGTCGTTTCAGCTCACGACGGAAATTCTCCAGATGTTCGGCATTGAGACGGCCTTCGACGAAGGCGCGGGCGTACATACCGGGGGCGGTATGACCCTGGAAGTAGACCTGGTCTCCTGTCTGCGCGTTTTCTTTACCGCGGAGAAAGTGGTTCTGTGCCACCTCGAAGAGTGTGGCGGACGAGCCGAAGGAGGAGACGTGACCGTGGAGAGTCGGATCTATCCGGTTGGCGCGCACGACGATGGCCATGGCGTTCCAGCGGACGATGCTCTTGATCCGACGTTCGATTTCACGATCGCCCGGATACGCGGGTTGCTGGTCGACGGGGATTGTGTTGACGTACGGAGTGTTGGCGTCGAAGGGCACGTCGACCTGATGGAATCGAGCGTGCTGCTCCAACCGGTCGAGGAGATACCGCACGCGCTTGGGCCCACCCTTCGCCATTGCATACTCCAGCGATTCGAGCCACTCGTGGGTCTCGTCCGGATCGTCGTCGACGATGGGGGTAACCGCAATGCTGTCAGACATAGCTACCTTGGAAAAGAAGGGACGCGTAGAAGGAGGGACTTCCCGCGCTGGAGACGACCTAATCTACTGGACAGGCAGCGATGTGTCAAACTTTCCAGAGTATAAGGGTTTGTAATAATTAAATTTAGGTGGGAAAGTGGCCCGCCTTTGTTGTGAAAAATGCTCTCGGGTAGGAGGGACCTCAGGTCGCGATTCGACACCCCATCCCGGCCCCTGATCACGAATCGCTCTACTGGGACATTCATTAACGACTGTGGTTACGAATCCTCCGCTCCAACCAGCCTCCCCCTCGCTGTCTCACGCCGCTCGGATGCAGGTACCAGGTTCGCGACATTCCCGAGCCCGAACCAGATAAGTCTCGTGCCAGATCCCGACATCACCACGGCTCTTCGCCATTCGCTTGTTGAAGGCGACCCAAGCGGGCCAGTGTTCCTGGTCCTGATTTCGTGCGTAGGCCTCCAGCGCCTCGAACGATCTCCAGTACTGAACGATGACCTTGGATCCACTGAAGGAGCCCAGATAACCGCTCTCCGGATTCGCAGCAAGCTCCTTCAGCATTCGTGGCATGGCGAACGCGACCGGCAACCACTTGTGAATCTTCCACGGCTTCTTGACTCGCATGCCGATGAGGAAGACGACAAAGTCTCCTTCGATCTCGGCGGTCATTCGCTCCGGGTGGACAGCGGGCATTAAGTATTCCTCGGTTGGAGGTCGTCAAAGGGTCTGCGAACGATGGGCTGGCGATCGGCGCGGGAGATCGGGGTTAACCCGGATCGGTGCGATAGCGATTAGCGAACGATGTCGAGCGCACGGACTACGTACCCGCGGTTTCGACAGGAGCACCACCCAACAGCTGTTCCTTCGTCAGTACCAGAACAGGCGGAAGATGGTCCGCCATTCCCGCTTCGGTTCGCCGAAGCTCGTCAATCGTCATGTGGCGAAGTCGCGCCAACTGTTCGTGATGGTCCGGTTCGAGCGCGAGGTTCACCAGCTCCTCGGGATCGTTCTCGAGGTCGTACATCTCCTCGATCTCGCCGTAGACGAGCCAGCGGATGTATTTATGTCGCTCCGTTCTCAGGGACACCCACCACGGAATCCCGCCCTCTGCCTCGCCGGTTCCGACGTCGGTGTACTCGCCGAAGCAATAGCGCGTGTTTTCCAGCAACAGCGGATGTTCCCACTCAGCGTCAGGATTCGCGAGTAACGGGGAAATGTCGTGGCCGTGCATGGGCCACGGCTGTTCCATCCCGATGAGGGAAAGGAAGGTGGGCGGGATGTCCTGGCCTCCGATGGGTGCGTCGCAGACCGTGCCGGGAGTGACCAGGCCCGGCATCCTCACGATCATGGGGGCTTTGATGTTGGCGTCGTAGGGCGCGAATTTGTGGCGGAAGCCGTGCTGGCCCCACGCGAACCCCTGGTCCGAGGTGAAGACGATCAGCGTCTCATCCAACTGACCCATGGCTTCGACAGCATCGAGGACGCGACCGACGCCTTCGTCCAGGGCGCGGACAGCACGGTTGTACTGCTGGACCCAGTCGGTCAGCGTTCGGCCGTCGAGGATGAAGACCGGGTCTCCGTTGTCATCCTCTCGCCACATGCCATAAGCCCGCATGTGCCCGGCTTTGGTTGGACGCGGGGGATAGATATCTTCTGGGGTCGGGACCGGTGAGACGTCCTGGTAGTCTTCGAGGTGGCGGTCAGCGACGGTCCACGGGCCGTGCACGGCGTCGTAACACAGCCAGAGGTGCCACGGTGTTTCTGGGTCCTCCTCTCGCCCTCGCAGGAAGTCGAGAGCGAATTCAGTGTAGTTGTCGGTCGAGTAGCCGCCCACCTCTTCCGGAGGACCGCCCTGAATGCTCATTTTCTGGTTGGTGTAGTACGGACCGTAAAGCTCCGGTTGGCTGTGGTCCCAGATAGCGGAGAAATCCCAGTAGCGGCCGTGTCCGTGATCGGGTCCGGTGTGCCATTTTCCGATGACGCCCGTGTACCACCCGTCATTGCGCAGATGCTCGAGCCAGTAGGGACACCGATCAGGATCACGGACGAAGTTCGGGTAACCGGACGGCAGATGCATGCTGGTGATACCGTGCTGCAGCTTGCCGGTCAGGTAGGTGGCGCGCGAAGGAGCGCACCAGGCGCCAGTGTAGCAGTTGGTAAAACGCACACCCTCTCGGGCGAGACGGTCAATGTTGGGCGTATTCACCCAGGAATGTGCGCCTGGATAGCAGCTGACAGACCGAAAGCTCTGGTCGTCGGTAAAAATGTAGAGAATGTTCTTCGGCCGAGGGATTGGGTTGTCGGACATGAGTTCTCTCTGACGAAGGTTGGTACGAGGGCCATAGTCCGGTCGAACATACTAGGCCACCCCGCCTTTGCCAAACAGCTGTGCGCGTAGGGTAGGAGCGACCCTTCGCCAAGTTTGTCCTGAGCCTAGTCGAGGGGCTCAGCGCAGGCTCTCCGGTCACGCTATCGGAAAATCCAATGCGCTCGATTTGTCACGGAATGCTCCCATCGGGCCACAACACCAACTTGCGGGACCGACCGGTTCCCTTTTCCTTACACGGTCGCACGAGATCGCTTGGTTCATGGACTCTTGAGAGGAAACGCATACGTGTCACAATTGATCGAAACGCTCGCCAATGAACTGGAACGTCCCCGGGATGTCCCCGACCGGATCATCGACAACATCTGGAGCATCTACGAAATCGACCGTGACGCGGTAGGGGAGTTTCTGGAGACAGGGATGTCGGATCTGGAGGAACACGAATATGAGCTGATCCTGTCGCCATTGTTTACCCCGAAGCTGACGGATCAGGTTGTGTTCGCAGAACTCTTGGGGGGTGAATCCGTCCCCAAGTCGGAATGGGCGGGGTTCGTTGAACAGCTGGAAGCGCGACCGACGGTCGCGCAGCTCGTGACGCGCGACGGAGACTACAGCGTCACGCTGTTGGAAGTGATTCTCGAACGCTACGTTTATCGGCTCCGCCTGGATGGATCCATCCCCGAGCCCGTCTGGGGTCTGCTCGATCAGGATGTTCTTGCGGAGGATCGCAAGCTGTTCAAGGCCATCGCGCGCCGCGCCATCTGGGATACGGATGCGCGTCGTACGGTCCTGGCGACATATCTGTCGGGCGTGGGGCTGGAGGATCTCTACCAAGTAGGTGACGGAATTCAGTTTCTGGAGCTTGCGGAGGGATTCAAGCCGAAAGACACGGGGCATCTGGTGGGACGGATCCCCCAACTCCAGAAGACGCTTCGAGAGGACATCGAGGCCGAGGACGACACCAAACCCTTTTTCAGTGAAGAGATCCGTGCGAATCACGGGTTCGACAAGGATCAACGCCATCAGGATGAGGGCCGGATCGAAGAAAAGAAGCGAGAACTCGCGTTCCTCGACAGGTTACATCAGGCGATGGGGGGATGATCGCCCTGAATGCGCTCAACTGGCCTTCCATCGTGGGAACTTCTATCCGCTCTCTACCGTATCAGGATTACGTCCCGCTCGTGAAAGCCCACGCGTCCCACACGTTGTCCTCCGTCGCGGGGACGTCTTCCCGAAAATTCTTCGTATCTACCCACCACTGACGGTTCGGCGCGGGACCGTGCGACAGGTTGAAATACGAAGTCAATCCATCCTTCTGGTATTCACACGGCACGATGTATCGCACAACGGGTCGTTCGTGGTCAGCGGAGTAGTTCACGCCTGGACCGTGAACGAGGCGAGGATGCCAGAAAACGACATCTCCCGCTTTGCCCTGAAATGACACGGGCGAAACCTTTCTCAAGACATCGTCACGGTCCTTGACGTACTGATCTGCACGATCGGGATCGAGGGGGCCGTGAACCGTCGTGTGATACGCATGACTCATGTGATGGGAACCGGGCCAGATGGTAAAGCCACCACAGTGTGGGGGCACGGTGTCCACGAAGACCATGGCCGATAGCTGAGCTCCCGTATGATCCCCGTGGGGAGCCAGCCGCCCTTCTCTGTCCGGTGATTTCGGAAAGGTGCAGTAAACTCCTCGTACCCGATTTGCGCGCTTGAGGGGCCCGCCGATGAATGCGGTCACCAACTGCCGCATACGGGGATGGTTGGCGATCTTGTCGACGAAGAAGGACTCCGTACCGATCGTACGCGACCGCATCTTCCACGATCCGCGCCTGAAGTGGCCGAGATTCTCAGCATCTGCCGCTGTCCACTCTTCCTGCGGCGCATCGATCCAAGTTTCGGGATCTTCCCGTTTTACGATGTCACGAGGAACATTTTCCCACACGTAATCGACGATGCGTGCGAAGGTTTCCGTTTCGTCGAGGAGCCCGCGCTTGACGAGGAACCCCTTCTCTTTGAAAAACGCCACCTCGGCTTCGCTGAGGGTGGGATCTCCATTCGTGAAGTCCGGGTCGAATAGGGGATCGGGATCGCGGAGCACGACATCCTCTCCGATCGGAAGTGCGTGCAGACCAGATCCCTCGAAGGGGGGCACGGTAAGATTGTAGATCTGTTCGGTTTTCTCCGCCTGATCCATGCCCGAAAGTTCCGCTTTCACAGGCTCGAAATCCATGCTGAGATAGTGGTAGGCGGCGAGCCGCCCGCATTCGAACGCCCATTCCCTGTGATCGCTTGTCCAGTGGGGGTGTAGCCAATCGAAGGCGCGTCGGATAGATCGGCCATCGGACTCGAAATTGATCAGATCAATCCCCCACTGGCGGCCGATTTCCGCGAGCTCCAACAGATATCTCAGATTCAGGCTGGCGGACTCGATGCTCTGGGTGTGTTCCAACTCCAGCGGCTGGCTGCCGTCCGGCTCGATTTGGCTGGCGATCCGTCTTTCTCCCACGTCTTGGAGAATTCTACGCGCGAGATCGGACTGTCCGATAAAGAATGCGTAGGCTACAAGCTGGACATCGTAGGCCGTCGAGTGATGGTCACCACGATGGGCTTCTTCCTTCCCGTGAGGATGTGTCATCATCCACCCGAGGAAGGTGTGAAACCAGGATTGCAGACCTGTCGTGTCTTCATCGGACCAGGCTTCGGAGGCGCCGAGAAAACTGACGGCAGGCAGCATCTCTCGTGCAAAGCCAGCGGTCTCGAACAGCCCACGCCCTTGTCCTTCGCCCAGGCTGGGAACGGCCCGACTGAACTGGAGATTTGGGTTCATCCTGGTTTCAGGATTCAGGAACCACGTGCGCAACAGCAGTGAGGCGTGTGTCGCGCAGGCTTCTCTCTGCGTAAACCTGTACGCAAACCCGAGTGTCCTGACGGTTGCCACGAGTATTTCGAGGAGGGGGCGATCCGTACTCGTGTAATCGTGCTTGTCATTACTGGACGGCAGCGCGGATTTGTGGACGACGGTGACTGGGCTCTGCTTCAAAGCGGCATCGGCCCTTTCGAGCAGCGCCTTGAGGGCCTCGGCGCACGGACTCCCTTCCTGCCTGGACAGGGAACGCGCCCGCTTGATGTAGTCGGTGTCCAGGGTGTAGATGGGATCGGACGGCGAAAACGCGCTGAGTAGCTTGGCTTCTTTGTCTGGATACACGCGAAGTCTCCTGTCGTGACCTTGGAACGGCCCGACCTCCGGTTCTTGTAAGGGTTACTGATCAAGCCAGATGGCCGAATCGGCCAAGGAAAACGTAGGGATGTCGAGCCAGCCGATCAAGACCACATTTAGAACCCCTCTATTTCCGACTCTGCCAAGGCGAAATGAATTCGACGACAGCTGAAAAGGTCCAGAGCGGTCCGTTGTCGGTACAGCAGGGAGAGAAGAGTGGCTCTATTGCAACCCCGGACGTACCTGAACCGGGAACTGGTCGAGGAATCTTCGCGCAGAGGGGCACGGAGGAAGGTATGGTTGGAGAATTGGCGATTGTGAGTCTCGGCAGAATTGTCGTTCATTCTTTCTCTGTAGACTCGCGTCGGGGACGAATCCCGCCTCCGTGTTAGTCTCACGGTGAGGTTGATGATGAAGATCTTTGTCGAAAAGATGATGGCGCCTCACGATTCCGCCGTTTATGCCTCGGAGGGGGTTGCGGGGGGTGTGAGCGGCTGGGATGCCGTCGATGAGGCCGCGGTGGAGCGCTACGAAGAAGATGGCTTTCTGCTGGTGCGGGATGCGATCCCACGGGAGGTGGTGGAGGCTGCGGTGGCGGAGTTGCAGGGGATGCGAGAAGCGGACGATCCCGACTGTCAGGGGGTCTACTTCGAGGGCCTGATACGAGGGTGGTTGGGTTTGTCGTCGTTCGATCCAGACCTGCCCGATACACCCCAACTCACGCAGTTGGCGATGAGCGAGGCGGTCGATTCACTCGCGGAGCTACCGCGAGAAGCACGCATCGATCTGGTGCGCAAGTTCATGGGGTTCGTGGTGACGCATCCACCTCTGGCTGCGGTCGCGCACTACGGGCCTTTGTTGCGGACGATCGAGCGAATGGCAGGGACGCCGCTGCGGCTGTTTCAGGATATGGCGATGATCAAGCCCCCGGAAGGGCGCGAGAAGCCCTGGCATCAGGATCACGCCTACTTTAATCTGCCGCTGGACACGCCGGTCGTGGCGGCTTGGGTGGCGCTGAGCGACGCTACGATTGAAAACGGATGTATGCACGTGATGCCGGGCGGTCACCGCACGGGCCCCCGGATCCATTTTATGCGGAGAGATTGGCAGATCTGCGATACAGATGTGGTGCGCGAGCGCCGTCTGGCGGTGCCGATGGCGGTTGGAGACGTCCTTCTGTTCGACGGCAAGCTTCCACACGGCACGCCGACTAATCGCACCGAGCAACAGCGATGGGCGCTGCAGTTGCACTACATCCCGAGAGATGCCCGCGAAGTGGACGAGGGGCTGAGGTTGGAAACGTTCGGTAGTGAAGGCAAGGATGTAAGCTGCTAGCCAGAGCGAAGAATCACGCAGGGATCAGGAGATCGCCGATCTCCCTTATCGAAATGAGGTCAACCATGTTCCCAGATGACACACGGAAACAACGTATCCAGGCCGGTGAGATGTACTCGAGTCTTCAGGTGGATGTCAATTTTGACGGCAATCAGCTGAAGGACGCAGTGGGCGATGGTGATTACGACTACGTCTATGTCGATGGTCAACACACGGCCTTTAACGAGACACAGCTTGCCGCGTTTACGGGAACGGCCGAAGACATGGGTCTTCCGGTCATGTTCAGGATTCCACATACACGACACACCTACCTGATCGGTCGCTATCTGGATCTGGGGGTTTCTTCGATTATGGTTCCGGAAGTCGAGACTGCCGAGGTGGCGGAAGAAGCCATTCAGTTCTTCTACTATCCACAGGTCGGGCGTCGCAGTTGGGGAGGGGCGGCCAGGCGAGGTGTGCGTGCACACGACAATCAGGTGAGCCGGCTTGAATATGCGGCGTGGTGGAACAAGACCGGGGTGCTCGGCATTCAGATCGAGTGCGTAGATGCCGTTCTGAACGTGGCCGAAATCGCGAGGCCCGGTATCGACTACGTAAGCTTTGGACCGAATGACCTCCAGTTCAGCCTTGAAGCCACCCCCGACTCGCCGTTCGATACCGTCGACGACTGTTACAAGTATGTCGCCGAACAGTTGCAGGGCCGCGACGTCGCAGTCGCCACTCCGACTCTCACGCCGTCATGATGGATCCTGCGTCCGATGAAGTCGTTACCTGACCTGCTGTAAACAACCAACCATCCAGTTGGAGTAGTTTGCGTTGGTGGATTGCGCCTTGCAGCCCTGAAACGGGAACCCCTCGCGCCGCCGTCGAAAGTGCATTCCGAAACGCGGGATCCCTCGGCGCGCTGTCACGTCCCGCCCTTTCTTCATCAACCAACAGTTTGAATCAACCTCGACCGGTGCGGGGCTGCCTACGCCCGAGGCCTGCCCTGACCCAAAGTCACGCGAGGTCGTCTTTGCCTTCGATGAGGTAGTGGTGGCTGTCCGAGCCAGCCGTCCGGGCTTCGAGATGAGGCTTGTAGGCAGGATCGTTCATGAAGGCGACTGCGGCCTCCTTTGGGGGCCACTTGATGATGACGCGCAGGGCGGCGTCGCCGTCCCCTTCGAGTCGTTCGTGGCTAGACGTTCGGGCGAGATATTTTCCCCCGTGCTGAGTGAGCGACGAGCGTGTTCGCGGGCTCGATGTAGTCCGCAATCCAGTCCTCGTTGGTTGGGGTGACTGCTAGAACCGAGTAGTATGCCATCGTTTCTCCTTTCGTGATTCTGCGCCATAGGCCGTGATGTGGGGACCGATTGTCCGGGCCCGGTTGTAGCAACTCCCTGTACCGGGTCCCAGCAGCCCCCTCAGCAAGCACTCTCGTCCTCGTGCTGTGCACGAGGACGCCGTCGTCTCCCACCAGGCTCAATCCACCCGCACAAACGTCATTCCGTCGGTAAATGTTTCGTATAGAACCGATGCCAGTTGCGATACATCACGTTGGCCACATCCTCATCGCCATATCCCCGCCGTTCGAGGATCTGCCCGATCTGCTGGTAGTCGGCCACGGTGTCGATCTCGAGCGGCGCGCCATCGACGCCACCCTGACCGTCCGTGTCACCACCGATCGCCGCGTGCAGGGCATTGCCGGCCAACTGGCAGACGTGATCGACGTGATTGGCGATGTGTTCGAGCGTCACTTCGTCACGGGGAAAGAAATCCCGGCGTGAAAAGCCTCCTGTCGACGCCCAGTCGACGTCCTGCTTCTCCCGTAGCATCCATGTGTCCATCGAAGCTCCGATAACGCCGTCCCTCTCGATGACGGCCTGGAGCTGCTCGTCGCTGAACTGGCGCTCCCCGGGCGCGAGGGCTCGACAGTTCTGGTGACTGGCCAGAATTGGGCCCCCGTAGTGCTCCAGCGCTTCCCAGAAGCTGCGATCGGAGATGTGTGTTGTGTCGAGGAGCATGCCGCATCGGCCCATCTCGCGAAGCAGCTCCGGTCCGGGCCCCAAGAGACCCTTCTCCGTTCCTGTCCCCGTTCCGTGCGCGTATCGACTTGCGCCGTAGTGGGTGAGGCTCACAACGCGAATGCCTTCGGCGAACCACTCGTGCACCTGATCCGGTGTCAGGATGGGATCGGCGCCTTCCAATCCAATCAGCAGGCCGACCGGCAGAGCAGCTCGATCGACCTTCAGTTCCCATTGCCCGGCCAGGTCATCGAGCTGCTTGCCGGTCGTGATGACAGCCCCCTCACCGGTTGATTCCAGCCCGCGATAAAAGGCCAGGTTGCCCTTCGCTGCACCGTAAGCGGCAGCTTTGCCGCGATACCCGGGAAGGATGCTTCCTTCGCGTTGCCGCCGCGCCGTGATCTTCATCAGGGCGCAGTAGACGCCGCCTTTCCGCATTTCGGGCAGACACGCGAACGGAACGTTCTTCGAATCCGGCTCGGCTGCTCGCACCTCCTCCAGCGGAAGCGTGAGATCCCGGTTGAGGTCGAGCGCGCCGTAGGCCATCGGGTAATCGCCGTCAAAGATCAGCAAGGTATACTCCTTTGTGGTCTGAATTCACTTTCGGCAATCGTACGGACCGTTGTCTCGATTGGATTCATCAGTAAAGGGTGTGACGAAATACGCGAGGGTGTGGTCGCCCTAAGGTGGGAGATGCGCCTGAATCACACTCTCCAACGACTGGTGGTCGATCGTTCCCAGCCACTGCGCCACGATCTGTCGGTCTCGATCAATCAGGAAGAGGGCGGGGATCGCCTTGACCTTGAACGTGTGCCAGGCGGGGATCGGCCGTGCGTCCGAGTAGATGGAGTAATCCACACCGACCCGTTCGACGAACTTTCGAATCTTCTTGATCCGGTCCTTGCCTTCATCGATCGAAATGCCGACCACGACCAGACCACGGTCCGCATAGCGCTCGTGGATGCCCTGGAGACTCGGCATCAGGTCGACGCAGGGCTTGCACCAGGTCGCCCAGAAGTCCAGCACGATGAGTTTGCCGTAGTGGGTGCTCAGATCGACAGGCTCACCGTCCAGCGTTTCGACGGAGAACGCGGGCGCGCCCCGGGGGAGTGGGGGTGGGATGAAGGCGATGGGGTCCGCCTCGAATTCTTCCCTGCAGCTTTTTGAGCAGAAGTAGTATGCATTACCGTCGTGCTCAGCGCGCGCCTTGACCTTCTCTTCTTCGGTTTCACCTCGAATCGCGCAGACCGGGCACAGTGCTTTCTTCGGTGCCTGATCCGCCCGTGGCGTGGCCGGTAGAGCCAGGATCGTAGCGATGAACAGCAGGATGCCGTACACGAGATACCTCCTTAGATTCCGGCGGATAGAGAGATGGCCACGGTGTCGAACCACACGAGCATCAGGCTGACGCCAACCCGGTGGGCGAAGTAGTTGAACATCAGGTGGCCGCGATCGCCGTCATACATCGGTCGGATCGAAAGCCCGTTTCCTATCTTGAGGCTGATTCCCGCGGGGAAGTTGATGGCCTCATCCCATTCCGAATAGTTGACACTCCCGTAGATCGACGCCCGTAGGGCTGGGATATATTTGCTAGCTGTCGCGAAGTAGGACTGGTTGCCTGGCGGGGATCCGATCCGGTCGGAGCTGGTGCCGACGAAAAGGGCGGGTCTCTCGTCCGTTTCGGTGAGAAAGAACAAGGTGAAGAGCGGACCGATCTCTTCCGCCTTCGGGTTGAGTTCGACCCCGATCTGCAGCCGAGGATGGATTCGGTAGTTCCCGGTGAATCTCCATCGCGGCCGGTCCAGAGCCGTGTCGACGAATCGTGCCGAGAACGTCCAGTTGGTGTGTATCCCACTCCCACGGAGGGGTGCGCCTTCGCCCGGTCAGCCCACTCACGTAGGCGTCATCGAAAACGACGGACGTTCGATCTCCGTGGAATCCGGTTCGGCTTCAGTGGCGTACGTTGTGGCGCCCCAAAGAAGCAGAAGCCCAAGGACCGCTCCGAGACGAATTAGAATGGCATGTTGGTGAGCATCGCGCAAAGCGAGACCTGTTGGATCCGAGCCAGCGAACGACCGTGCCAGTGAGGTACCCGGGCACAGACCAATCAACAACCTGCATAGCCCTCGAAACATAGGTTATGCGGACCTAAGTCTGGGGGATGCCAAGATCAATGTTCTATCTCACACGATCAATCTTCTATGTTCCACGTCCCACTGCATACCCCATGCCCGTCTGACCAAACCCATTGCCCGTAAACCAGCATCGATACTCGTCTTCGTGCTTCACGACCGAGACGTAGCAACGTTGCCTGTCGTCGAACGATCCCTGTCGTCCCGTGCCGAACTCGCCTTCTGGACCACTCTCGTTCCAGGTCCATTCAGATCCGTCGCTGCTTGTCAGGCTCCTGACCCGGTAGGCCGTTCCGAAAGTGTGGACCCACATCCGGTACCCACGTGGCTCCTGCAGAATGAACGGCTTGGAGCAGATATATTCGTATGGCTCTGTAGCGTGTCCTCTCGGCTCGACTAGCAGACGGTCGAGGGGCTTTTCCAAGGTCAACCCGTCGTTGGATTCGGCGTAGGCGATTCCGATTCTGGGGATCGTGTCGCTGTGACCTGTCTCTACGCCGTCGGGCTTCTGAAAATACGCGCCGAGGGATGTGTAGTACATCCCGAGCACTCCACCCTTTTCGATGACACACACGCTTCCCGTGCCTTCGCAGTCGTAGTCGCTGTCCAGAGGTAATACGGGATGATCCCGCGCTGGTTGAAACGACAATCCGCCGTCCTCGCTGAGGGCAACACCTGTCGTGTTCGGAAGCTTCCCGTCGGATCTCGGTTCTCCCCATCCGCAGAAGACCATCAGCCAGGGCCCGTCCTCACAAGGGACCACCCAGGGAAAGCTCGGTCCCACCGAGTTGTAGTTCGAATCCGGCTGGCGTTCGAGAACGACCCCATGGGGCTGCCAGCCCGTAGGCCGGTCCACGCTCGTTTTCGCAAGAAGGATGCGATGGAAACCGTCCGTATCGGTCCCCCAGTAGTACATCCAGTACTCGTTCCCCACGTGGAGCACGTGTCCGGCGCCCGCTCTGCGAGCGTCCAGGTCGCCGTGCAACTGACTTGGAGAGATCACCGGTAAGGCCGAGGGGAAGTGCCAGTGAATAGCCATTAGAGGTAGCTTTTGAAGAAGGTGGATCCCGAGGACGGTTCAGAAATCAGCAATCCCATCCGCTGCGACGATCACGCGTAGTGGACCCCCGGTCGGATCCTGTTGCTCGGAACGGTGAGAACGCTGTTCATTCTGTCGAGTGTACGGTCAATATTGCAGGTGAATCAGGCTCGTCCACGGGAAAACGGCGGCGGCCGTTCGCGCACGTGGATGTCGATGGAGAGGACCTGTGTCAGAGCAAGAGGGCCTTCGAATCGCGGTGAGGAAGTTGGATGCGTTCGAGGGCGCGATCGAAAAACAATGGGCTGACTTCCGCAGATCCGAACAACAGAATCTGGGTCTGGAGATCGTGCCCCTCAACATTCCCGACTTGCACGAGGCGCTTTTCGATAAAAAGGGACTCGAACGAGGGGATTTCGACGTCGCCTTTGTCGTGACGGATTGGATTGCTGAAGCCGCTGCCGGGCGTCACCTAGCGGATTTGCAGCCTTATCTGAAGGAGTTGCCACCCGAAGGATACCCTGACGGGTGGGATCCCGCTCTGTTTCGCTTCCAGACGTTTGGAAGCGAAGTATATGGTCTGCCATACCACACAGGACACAAATGCCTGATCTATCGAAAGGATCTTGTCGACGACCCGGGAGAACAGGCAGCCTATGAGAGAGAATTCGGCGCTCCTCTTACGGTACCACGGTCGTGGGATACGTTTGCACAGTTTGCCCGGTTCTTCAATCGGCCGCAGCAAGCCTTGTCGGGAGTGGTCTTTTTCGCGTGCGAGGATGGGTACAACACGGTTTGCGATTTCTGTATCCACCTGTTGTCGCGAGGGGGAATCTTGGCGGACGCGAGTGGGAGTTTCGCTCTGAATCATCCACTCGTGGAAGAAACGCTGGCCTTCTACCGCGAAATGGTAAACGATCCCCAGATTGCCCTATCCCATACGCGGACGTTTGACGCCGTGGAGTCGGGGATGGCTTTCGTCCGAGGTGAAGCGGCGATGATGATGAACTGGTACAGCTGGGCCGCGCAGTGTGAGGTCCTGTCCGACTCCAGGGTCAAAGGGAAGGTCGGTGTCGCCCATCTGCCGAACGAGATTGGGCAACCCGGGTTTTCACTCAATGTGTACTGGGTTTTGGGAATCGCTGCTGGAAGCGACAAGAAGGATCTGGCCTACCGGTTTATCCGTCACTGCGCCAGCAGGGAAATGGATCGCGTGCTCACGCTGGAAGGCGGAAACGGCTGCAGACGTTCAACCTGGCAGGACGAACAGCTGAATCGACAGATTCCGTTCTATCGTGGGTTAGAGGCGCTCCAAAGCGAAGCCCGTGATATGCCCCGTCTACCTGAATGGACGCGACTGGCGAATGTCATCGATGCGATGATGATGGAAGCGATTCACTCAGACCGGTCTGTCGCCGATATCGCAGAGGAGGGTCGAAGGGAAGCGGACAGGATACCCGGGTAGTCACTCGCTGCGCTTGCATCTGGTGTTGTGTGTCAGTTCCAGGGCTCGTGAGGTAAACCTCCGCTACACGCTGGTAGAGGCTGGATATCCTCTCAGAAAGCCCACCAGTTGCTCGAGATCTATCTGCCAGTCTTTTCGGGTCATATGCGGTTTGAACCCGAGTTCACGATTGATCTTCAACATGGGTGCGTTGGTAGTTGCGTTCCCGGTTCGAACCACCCGTACTCCCGGCCGTTCCCCGACGGCTTTTAGAAGCATCGCGGCCTTTATCCAGCACCCAGGCCGCGGTTTCTGTACTCCGACAGGACACACGTCATCCCCTGATTCAATGTTTCAGGCTCATACGGGATCCAGAGCATCTCTGTGTAGCCCACTGGGCGGTTTGTCTTCCGTTCTCGAACGAAGGTCGTCCAACGATCGATCTTGTCCTTTCGCAGACCATCCTCTTGATGCCGCAATCTTTCCGCCGTGACTGTCGTTTCTTCGCGTTTCAGAGTCTTCTCTTCGAACGGATTCGAAGACGCCTGGTGAAGTGCGCACATGGAAACGAGATCTTCCTCGGGGGTAGGGGCCTTGCCACATCCCGATCTCGAAAGATGAGCCCATCCCGTGGCCGCTTTTCCAAACGCGGAGCTGGTCTAGGTCCAGCCGCGCGATTTCCAACTGGCTGATATGCCGGGTGCGCCCCAGACGGGCACCTAGATGTTCCAGAAAAGCGACGCCCGATGGCACGGTAGAGAAGGTCCGGGCTTGCAAGAGCTGTCGGTCCATCCGGCCGGCGGTCTCGGCAACCTGGCCGAGAAGCATTCGGGCCAGTCCCCTGTCCCTCATTTCCGGGAGGACCGAAACGTCGAAATGCATCAGGTGAGTGTCGTGTTCGAAGTGAATGGTTCTCGCTATCGCCAGAATAGCGTTTCTGTCTCCACGCGTGACGGTCCAGAGATAGTGGTGGAAGTGCGGTGGGGAGGACCGGAGTCGCGAGATCGTCTGCTCCAGCGGGAGTGTTCCCGCATCTGACCACACCTCAGAGTGGATGGTGTTCTCGAAGGCGTTGAGGATGGTCAGTTCCGTCTCACTTGCTGTCGTGGGATCCAGCAGAGTGACGAGGAATCCTGAGGAGGTCAGGTCATGGGGCCCTTTGGGAAGCCGAGAACCTGTGCCTACTGTTTCGACTTCTACGCCAACGCGCTCAGACATCCGTCGTCGAGCGGCTCAAGGGGTGTGAAGTCACGATTGTTCTGATACCAGGGACGCTCCGTGCCCGTACAGGCGTTGCTGACGGCGTTGTAGATCAGGTAGAGGATGGCTCGCCGCCACGGCGAGACGTTGTTGGCCGATCCGTGCACCACGTTGCAGTGGATGAAAGCGACCGATCCCGCCGGCCCGATCAGCGCTTCGATTCCGTTCTCCTCTGCGAGCCGCTGGAAGGTGGGGCGATCGATATGATGCAGCGCATACCCTTTTCCCTTCGCGTCTTTGTGAAGCTTGGCGTCGAGAAGCCCGTGGCGTTGCGAACCTGGCACGATCATCAACGGTGATGTGACGGCCGTGCAGTCGTCGACGAACACGGACGCCATAATGCATCTTGGCTCAGGCATTCCGTCGATGCTATGCCAGGGTGGGTAATCCTGATGCCAGTCCCAAGATGCACCTCCGCCGAAGCCCTGTTTGGAATTCAAGCGGCTCTGATGAAGATACACATCGTCTCGCAATAGCTGTTGGACGGGGTTCAACACGCGGGGGAGCACAGAGAGATACTGGAACGGTTCACTGTACGCATGCGCCCCGAAGGCCAGCCTGGCCGCCGATGGGTCTTCTTTCTCAGGGATTACTTCTGGCCCTTGGCGATTCACGACCTGTGGAATTGCCTCCTGTAGAATCGTCACCTCCTCCTCGTCCAACAGACCGGGGAAAAACAGGTAGCCCTGTTCATCGAAGGTTTCGATCTGGGTGTCTTCGAGTTTCACCTGTGCTCTCCTTCGGCCGTGTCGGTGAATAAGGTGTTCGGTGGGCGACCATACATCACGTTTCAGCTGAGCGCAAAGATCTGCTACCAGAATACGAATGCGCCGCAGCCATCGTGATTACTTGCTGTAGCGGCTCCTTTCGCCCCTGCTTTTGGGGACAAGGGCAGGAGTCATCCCTTCGTGCGAGGTGCGGGGACCTCCAGCCATGATCGGCTATTGATGGATCGGCCTGTGACTGGGCCCGCTTAGCTCAGGCGCGGCAGGCTTCGACGAACGCCTCGGCGGTCGTGCTTGCGCCGACTTTGGTCTCGATGAAGAAAATTGCCGATCGGGTCGCCCCCAGATCCTCGACCGTCTCGCTCCCTTCGACCCCGGTCGTCGCATCGCGGAGAAAGAGGATGTTATAGCCCCTCTGACTCATTGCGCGGACACCGTAGTCTCGGAAGAGCACGCAGATATTGGTGGCGAAACCGGCGTAGACCAGATGCTTGATTCCGCGCTCGCGGCACAGGGCGTGCAACTCCTCGCCAGTGGACAACACGACGTCATCTCCCGCGGGCTCGAGATGTGGAGAGATGCGCAATCCATCGGGAAAGACGTTTTCCCACCAGGCTTTGTAGACCGGCTCGGAACCCGTCCTGGGTATGGCCAGGGCATCGTCGATCGGTGGCGGCCAGTCTGGGGCCGCTGGGTCTGACGCTCCCTGGGGCTCCAGCCGATAGTGAAACTGGGGATAGTTGGCAGCCCAAATCGGGCTCGGCGCGTGGACGACGGTAATCCCCAGTTCGCGGCACACTGAGAGTACGGGCCGGATCTTCCCCTTGCAGATCTCCGCCGCGCGCGCGACAAAGCTTTCGAGAGGGAAGTATTCCCAGCAATCGACGAGCACCAGCGCGGTCTCCGCCAGGGGCAGCCGCCAGTTGAGTTCGCCGTAGCGCAGATTCTTCTCGTGCGATTCTACCTCTGGATCGGCAATCTCCCGGCCGTAGCGGACGGCCAGTTCAATCGAACGCATCCTCTCCTCCTGGTGACCCAAGCAGATGGGCCGATGCCCCGCTTTGGGGTGATCTTCCTCTACACCCAAACGGGCCGCGCGCCCTCTACGGCCGTGCTGCGTAGAACGTGTTCTTGATCGGTACCCGGCGTACGTCAGAGTAATCGATGTAACTTCCGACCTCTTCGCCGTCGCGCATTACCGGTGTCGGACAGCGAAGGATGAACTCGGCGATGTCGTTGGCGTTGAAGCAGACGAACGCGAAGTGGAGTTTCTTGATCTCGCTCTCTTCGTCCGCATCGAGATCCGGGTAGATGAGCGGACCGGTGTCGACCTGCATCTGTCGCCGCTCCAACTGTATGTTCATGGTCTTGATCGGGTACTCGATGACCGCCCGCGTGTTCTCGTCTGAACTCCACACTTCGGTGCGGGCAACGATCGGGCTGGGGGTCAGAGTGGCCTCCACGACTTCCTCATCGTTTTCGAGTTCCTCGACTTTCGGATGATGGACGACATCAGTTCGAAGCTCTCGGAAGAGCTCGCCGATGTTGCGCTCAACACGCCAGTCTCCGCCGAATTCCTGCACGTCGCCGGCTCTTACGTGCCCGGCCATCCATTCCGTGGCGGAGTAAATGCCAGTGAATTCGTAATTTGGCTGCTGCCACAGGGTGTCGGTCCGGTACATCCACTCCGTACGGCAAGGGGAGATCATGTTGTACTCGCGCGTCTCTCCCGATGCATCCGTGATCCAGCAGCGCGAGTCGAGTAGGATGCGCACGGTGTTGTCCCCAGGCATGTGCCCGGGTTTGCGCGTGTCATCGGTACGGCGGATACCGGTCCAACGCACGTAGGAGTTGCCGTAGTCGGTGATGTCGGGAGGCAAGTGGAGGTCCTTTCCCAATCTAAAAGGGCGGAAGGGGTTACCCGGTTTGGTGTCAGGGAGGCCAGAACTGGAGCCTGATGTCAATGTTCCAGAGACCATTGCATCCACGGAATAACACCGTGTCCCCGAGCCGTGTCCTGAGCCTGACGAAGGGTGCGCACCGCCAAGCGGCGTGTGTATCGGGGGGCAGCATGGCCTCAAGAAACAAGCAAATGCGGGGCGTGATGACGCTCAAGGTATCCGTAAGTATCGACTCAGTTCTTCCGAAATTGAAAACTGTAGAGGTCGGCTTCTTGCAATTCACACTGCATTCGAATCGGACGTCCCGACAAGGCACCGATGTCGGCCTTCCCATCCCAATCGACGGTGTGGTCGATTCGATCGCCGTAAATCGGGGGGGTGATGGAGAAACCTGGGATCGGCGTTCCGGACGCATCGAGTAAAGCCAACCGGATGGATCCGGCCGCACTCGTAGAAAAGTTAATCTGAAGGCGATCGCCTTCAAACGTGAAAGGGTGGGTGACGAGGGTGCCGGGGGTTGCAGCGTGCAGGGAGGTGAATCCATCCTGCCGGAGGGTGAACCTTCGAATGTGGTTCTTTTCTGTGCGGTAATTCTGCACGGAGTAGAAGGAGAGCTCACCGGGCCCGGTCGTGAGGACCCGGGGGCCGATGAAGATGGATCGCTCGTGCCAGTTGTTCGGGTCAAGGCCAGGACGTAGATACGGTTCTGGAGAGGGCTGCGTGTAGTTGAGGCCGTCGCGACTGGCGAGGAAAAGAATGTCGGAGAGACCCTCGTGGTCCCAGCCTTCAGGCGTACGGTCGGGAAGGAACCGCTTGGGGAACATCATGTAGAACGGCGCGTGCTCGTAGGGATGGCCCGCATTCGTGTAGAGATGGTGGGGATATCGTGTGTTGCCGTCGATCGTGATGTACTGCCAGGGCGTCCAGTGGATGAAGTCCTCGGAGGTGGTCATTCGGATGGCTCTGATACGCGGCTCCGGGCCGTCGGGATACCAGCCGCGGATGTAGAGGACATAGTGTTCGTTGGGCGCGTCCCAGAAGGCACTCAGGGGACTGTCGAAGTGAGGATCTGCTTCGGTTGCGACGATGAGCGGACCGTCGTGCGCGTCCTGCCAGTGGATGCCGTCGGGGGAGGCGAGTCCGTAGATCCGTGACGGCGAACCGCTGCTCCATCGGCCGACTGCCTTGTAGCGTTCCGAATCGGGGACGCCCGGGCAGGTGTCGATGAAGATGGCGACGTTCTTCGTGTTCGAGTTGTCGATGCAGATGTTGTTGTCGGTGGAGCCGTTGGATTCGAACAGGCCGAGGTTGGGGCGGCGCCACGTGACGCCGTCGTCGCTTTCCGCGTACGCGGTGAACGTGTGACTGTAGTCGCCGGGCTTTTCCTGCGCACCTTGTGCCCGGTACCACATCTTGAATCGGTCGTCCGTCCTGAGCACGACCGGACACCAGCTCGTGTTTCCCTCCCACGTTTTATCGAGTGTGATTACCCTGTTCCGACGAACAGGCTCGTGCTGTTTCAAGTGCAAGTTATCCAGACGGTCGATCAGGAGATCGTCGACAAACAGCTGGCGGTCGGAGTGGATGGCAACCGGCTCCATGGACATGAATGACTTCAGTCTCTAAGGTGGTCTGGTGAGGTTCAGGTGAACGATGACGTGATCTGGCGCAATGACGGGCAGTCGCCCCACATGATCGCACCTGCGGCCGATGCTCCGCAACTACGAGCGTCGGTGACAGTGGACGCCTGGGTTCGCATCGAGACGGGACGATCCGAGGGGCTACAGCCGCTGGTCTCGCAATGGACCCCGAGGGCAGACTTTGATGCGTTCAGCGCTTTCGATGCTGGGACGATCGACGGGCTGGTCACGAAGGGTTTCTACGGGGCGGTGTTCGACGGGCGATACGTTTACTACTGCCCGACACGAAGCCACGAGGAGCGCACGTCCTTCCACGCGCACGTGCTGCGATACGACACTCACAATTTGTTTGATGATCCGGCATCGTATGCGGCCTACGACGCCGGCGAGACGGATGGGTTGCGGACAGCCGGGTTCTACGGCGCGATTTTCGACGGTCGCTACATTCATTTCATTCCCCGGGATGACGGCGTCGCCCATCACAGCCGGTTCCTGCGCTTCGACACGGAGGGTGAGTTCAAAGATCCTGACCGCTGGTCGGTGTTCAATGGAACGACGGTTGGTCTGGGCCCCTGTGTGGGGGCCGTCTTCGATGGCCGATTCCTCTACTTCGTCGCGTTCGGGCACGGGCGTGTTGTGAGGTTCGACACGACGGGTGATTTCGAAGATCGCGAGGCCTGGTCGGCAATGGATGCGGCCGCTGCGCACGAGTTCGAGCCGGCCGGCTGGAAGGGAGGTTTCTTCGACGGACGGTTCGTCTATTTCACACCGTTTCGCGGGGAGGTGAGTGTGGGGTCGTCAAGGAGTCCATTTCACGGGAACGTGTTGCGCTACGACTCGGCAGGATCGTTCGAGGATGCGGACAACTGGGCGGTGCGAGACGCAGGGTTTACGGACTGGCTCTACACGATGGCCTTCACGGCGGGAGCCAGCGACGGGCGGATGCACGGGCGGATTCTGCGATACGATCGGGAATCGGGGAGGATTCAGCCTAAGAGCGTGTGAGTATGGCCACAACGGAGGGCTGGGGGGCGCGGTAGGCGGGCCGAGCTTTATCGTGAACACGGATGCGGGGCCGTTCACGGCGAGAGGGAAAAGAGCTCTGGATACGGGGTGGCATCACCTGGCGGGAGTCTACGATGGGGCGTCTGTAACGCTTTATGTGGATGGAGCGATCTTCGCGTCGGGGCCGGCGAGGGGGAGACTTCTAGGGCAAGTGGAGGACATTGCGATGGGTCACATTGCCGATGGGTCGGCACGGTTCAGGGGTGAGATCGGTGAGACTTGCATCAGCGCATCAGCGAGGGAAGAAGAGTGGGTCAGGACGCGCTACGAAGAGTTCGTAGCCCAAAGTTGACTAACAGGACTCGGGCTTCAGTTCGAGCGAAGTCGAGAATAAGCGATATAGAAATAGACTGGCCCTTCAGATGGGTTGGGCTAGATCCCAACTCTCACGAGATCTACCTGCGCTGGTTCGGGACTGCCTGGTGATCGTTCTATCGAAGTATGGCGCCCATTCCTTTGGAAAAGGACGTCTGATCTATTCCAGCCCCCACTCCTTCCGAAAATCCACCATCGATCTGTAGGTCGCCCCCTTGTTGTAGAAGTTGCCCATCCATACGCCATCCTCGCGGAAGAAGAAGCGCTCATCTTTCTCTTCGTCGGCCGGCTGGTAACGCGTGTCGATGCTGATCCGATAACGATCGGTCAGGTTGGGCGCAGAGCTATGCATCATGAACATTCCGAACAGGACGACGTCACCCGGCTGAAAGTGGGCGGTGGCGAGCTTAAAACCGAACTTTTCGACGAGTTCCACGGGGTCCTGGCTGAAAACCGCTTCGGTCAGGTCGCGATCCATGTCGGTGGCGCCGTAGGTTGTTTTCAATTTTTCCTGCCGGTGAGATCCGAGGCAGAGGACGAGCGGCCCATTTTCGAGACCGATATCGGTCAGCGCGCTCCACATGGTGTAGCGATTGGGCGTGCCCCGCCCGACGTAGACGTTGTCGTAATGGAAGTGATTGTTCCGGTCCCTAGCCATGCAACGCAGCCAGCGCTTGTCGAAGGTGAGCACCGGTCCGCCGAACATCCTTTCATAGAATGCGAAGGTTTCAGCGCTGTCGACCACGTCGAGGATCGGCTGGCCGTGGGCCACTTCGATCTGCCGAAAAAAAGAAAAGTTCTGATTCTCGGGACCGATGATGCCGTCCGAAATTGGGGTGCCCTCCCGCAACCCGTCTCGGTCTGCGATGGCCCCTAAAGTCCACCTCGCAGCAGCTTCGGCCTTTTCGTGGGGATGGAAGCCACGGATGAACAGGTAGCCCTCCTCCGCCATTCTCGACTTCAGTGCGACGACGTCCTTCTTGATCGGGCTTGAGTCAACGAGTTCCTCGATCTGACCCCCGAACAGAAACTCGTGTTCCCCAAAGTGAAAGGGCGTCCCGTCAGAGATGGGTGGTGGTGTCTGGTTAGTCACTGTTCTTACTTATGATTGTGGAAATGTTCCAGTTCGATCAACGGACAAGCGTTCCATGACGACTGCCGACGGCAGATGTGAGTGGATGGCTGTCGAGTAGGGTTCGTGGACGCGTAGTTACCTGGAGTTTGGCGCGTCCACTATGCGCAGAGCCAATTTGGACGATCATCATCCGGTCAAGCACTCAGAAGCTCACCGCACCATAGGGCCTCGTAGGCCGCGAATGCACGATCAAGAATTGCCCAGCGTCTTGGCTCATCTCTGAACGGCATGATTGCCTTGAACAAACCCCGAATCGTGGACAACCGGTAATCATGCCAGCAATCTTCCCACGAGTAGTCCAGCACGCCTTTCCGCAGCAGTCCTTCGTGATACCGTCGAACTAAATCGACTGTCAGTCCATATTTTGGATGGCAAAATCACAGATGGCCCACTGAGCGATGTCGTCCGTGCCAACACGCACTTCCCACAGGCCCCAATCTATCAAGTAGGTTGGCTGCGCTCCGCGGGAGACCGGAAAGAACACATGGTCATAATCCAAATAGCCGTTGATCGCGGTTAGGTGATTCCCAGGTAGGAGGCGACTTCGACCTTTGAGGTCTTTGTACGGGTATGAGCGAAGGGCCCGCTCCAAGGTAGTCCGCCGCTCCGAGAGAAACCAGTCGCCCCCTACATCAACTGCGTGGATTAACTGTCTCTCGAAGTCTTCACGCCGGCCGAAGAAGAGGATATTGTCTTCGGCGGGGAAAGAACCCAAGCTCTTGCCCAAGTCCGGATGATCCCACCAGAAAGCGTTGATCTTGGCCAGGCAATCAATGGCCTGCTCTATGTCTTCTCGGAGACCGGTGGGGTCGCCTTCCCGCCGCGTGTAGTGCGTAGTGCTGACATCCTCGGATAGCAGGTGTGCATACTTTGTTGTCACATCCCTCAAAGCGTCGAAGCAAAGGGCGGTCGGTGGCTTTCCACCCAGCGAGACCGTCGCTTCCCAGAAGCCGACTTCCCGGTCCACACATGCCTTCCCCGTGCCTTTCTTTAGGATAAACCGTGTCGGTAGATCTGTTTCTGCTGAATACGTTACTTCGAAGCGGGCCACGCGATCTTCCAACCCTGGCTCGACCAACACCTCCCGCAGAAGCGCCTCCTCCTGCCCGAGGTGGGCCCTCGCCCTCACTCTACCTGTCATCCACTCCGAAGACACCTGATCGAAATCGGTAATGGGGTTGTCCATGCACTCAATCCCTTAAGGATCTTCGCGCTGATTTCAGGTAACTATATGTCCCGAACCTGTTCGCAGATACCGCTTAGATGTTACTGCGAACGAAAGATCCACAACTGGTCAAGGCACTTCAGCGACGCGTCAGATCATAGCGAGCCTGCTGAAGTGCGCTAGCGAGAATCATAGTCAGCCTGGGTACACGATGCAATCTATGGTTATCGATGGCTTGTTCTCGAACTGACGCGCATCATGATACTCTACTGACCGCCTCACATAAACGAAGAGCCCCGGATGTTTCGCATCCGGGGCTCAATTACTGTCCGTCCACTGCCTTCTAGATGATCCCCGCCATCTCCTGCAACGTCCGCCAGTTCTGCAGCCGATCTTCCTGCGCGGCAAGGAGGGCCTCACTCGGATTGCCCTCTTCGTCGAAGTGCTTGGCGAAGCGGCCCTCGGTCCGGGCGAAGTTGACGAAGTCAACGACCTCGCCGGTCTTCCGAATCTTGTACCAGTCGTCGTTGACGGCCGGGTTGCCACGGAGCGACAGGCGATCCTTGAGGCGCTCGCCTTCGCGCGGGTCGTGGATAAAGATCGGGAAGGCGCGGGATTCCATCGCCAGCTTGGCCTGGTGGCCGGCCATGTGGTCGGCAACACCGTGCTCGGGCTGGCAGGTGGTGAAGACGTTGATGACGGCCGGGCCCGGAAACTCGTTGGCCGCCATAATGGCTTTGTAGAAATGGTTGGGCAGGGTGCAGATGGTCTGCGCGACGAACACGTCGGGATGCGCCATACAGATGTTGCCCAGCTCTTTCCGACGCTCCGTTTTGCCTGGAACCTCCGATCCGTGGACCGACATCTTGGTGTTCTGACCCATGTAGGTCGCTGTCGAGGCCTGTCCGCCCGTGTTCGAGTACACCTGTGTGTCGAGGACGAGAACGTTGATGTCCATGCCGGACATAAGCATTCGCGAGAGGGCCTGGAAGCCGATGTCGAGCATGGCGCCGTCGCCGCCGAGGACCCACAGCTTCTTGTCTTCCCACCCCATCTGATCCCAGCGAGCCCGAACGCCCATGGCGTCGGTTGGGCCATTCTCGAACAGGGAGTTGGTCCAGGGGATCGTGTAAGGATTGTAGGGATATGTCGACGTGTAGACGGTGTTGCAGCCAGTCGAGGCGACCATGCCGACGGCGTCTTCACCGTAGGTGAAGCCAGTGGCGGCGAGCATCATACGGATGGCGGTCGCTTCGCCACACCCCATGCAGGAACCCGCGCCACCCACGTAGAGGAGCGAGCGGTCGGTGAGCATCATGTCCTGCACGGACTTTTCGATCAAATACTCTTTGGGCGATTCGGGCAGGTCGTTGTAGAACTGCCACGTATCGCGGAACTCCTCCAAATTTTCTTCGGTCTTGTCGATCATCTTGAGGGCGTCTTTGTCGGCGCAGACTTCGACGCACTCGGCGCAGCCCTTACACTTCGTCGGATCGATGAAGATGCCGAAGTAGGCGCCTTCCTGACCCTTCTTCTCGAAGTTCTTGTGATACTTGGTTGTTTCGACGAACTGCTTGCGGAGGAACTCGCGCTTGTCGGGGTCCTCGGTCTTCGCGAGGGTTTCCTCGAGCTGTTCCTTCGTGGCGATCTTTCCGAGGATGGCTGTGTCGGGGCATTCGGTGACGCAGTCCATGCATCCGACACAGTTCTCCATGATGAATTCGGGAATCTCCGGCGCGATGTAGCTGAAATCGCGGAGCACGCCGCTACCCGGGGCCATCAGGCTTCGGGCGACGGACACGTCGGCGGGCAATCCCTTTTCTGCCGATCCGGTATTGTAAGCCCCGACGATTCTCTCGTTGAAGTCCTCGATGTCGAGCAGTTCGTCGAGGTTGGGTGCGTTCGTTGACATGAATCTCTCCGAAAAAGGTGGATCAGCAGCCGACGGATACCATACCGGCGGGGAGCTCGTCTGATTCTTGATCGATCGTGCTTTCGATCAGTTCGCGGGGGACTTCGAAAACTTCGTCGTAACCGCGCCGGATGGCCTTGAGGTTCGACTCGACGACATCGTCGCCTTTGCGACCCCAGTATTTGCGGACGGCCTCTTCGACCTTCACGAACAGCTCCTCGTCATTCAGGTCCAGCTCCTGCTGGAAGGGAGTGTGACGGAGGAAGATGCCGAGAAGAACGATGCCCTGGAAGCGCTGCTCCAGGTCCGGCGTCGGGGCCTCTTCGCGGGCGATGCGGACGGCGTTGAGGGCGAGGACCTTGATGTCGCGGGTCCGCACCATCTTCTTGGCCCAGGCTGGGACTCGCGTCCATACCTCTTCTGCGTCCGGCTGGTTGCTCTGGACGAAGATCATGCCACCATCGACGACGCCGGCCAGGGGATTGGACGTGTTGAAGGCGTTGATGTCGTTGACGGGCACGAAGTGCACGCGTTCGAGCTCGGAGTGTGTGCGGATCTGCTCGTTCGCGGCCGTGAGATAGTAGGTCGTGGGCAGGCCCTTCTTTTCCGATCCGTACTTCGGGTAAGCCTGAACGTCGAGACCGAGGTTGGCCAGGAGCGTGGCGATGACCTTGTTCGTTGTGACTGACCCATAACCGCCAATGGAGTGCCCGCGCATGGCGTATTCGCCGGCGGGGCGGACGTCGGGGTCCTCTTCACGCTCGAGCGCTGTTTCGTGCTGAATGCCGAGAGAGAAGAAGGATCGGGAGGTGCCGTTGGCCATCAAGTTGCGGACGGCGGCAACGAAATCGCCGGGGCGCACGTCGCGGCTGCCGAGACCGGCCACACCCGACTGGATCAGCGGGATGTTGTCGATCGCCGGGTAGTTGTCAATGCCGACCATGGCGTCCGCATAGGCGGCCTTGATTTCTGCCGTGAGGGGGTTCGACTGCGCGAGGGGATTGTCCATCCGCTCGATGATCGAGATGGCCTTGGCGTGCTTCGTGGCTTCGATGATCTGCTTGCCGGGGAACGGACGGAAGGAGGTGACGTGGACGGCGCCAACTGCCAAGCCCTCGTTGTCGCGCAGGTGGTCAACCGCGACAAGAGCGGTTTCGAGCATACTGCCCATACCGACGATGATGAAGTCGGCGTCTTCCGTCCGGTAACAGTCGATCTGGCCGTATTTGCGGCCGGTGAGACCGTAAAATTCTTCGAACGCGGTGTCCAGAAGGTCGGGTATGACGTCGTAGAAGTAGCGCTGCGCGATCTTCCCCTTCATGTAGCTGTCCTGATTCTGGACCACACCACTCATGATGGAGGTGTCAGGATGGAAGAGGTTCCGGATCTTGTCCTCTGGCTTCCCGACGAAGTCTTTCATCATGTCGGGCTCGATGGCGTGAACGTTCTGGACCGTGTGGGTGGTGAGGAACCCGTCCTGGATGTTCATGAACGGTGTCTGGGAGTCTTCGGCCACTCTGCGCGAGATGAGAGCCAGATCCATGCACTCCTGTGTGTTCCGGGCGAACAGCATGCCCCATCCACAGTCGGCGACGGCCATAACGTCGTCGTGACCGGCGTGGACGTTGAGCGACTGGGAGGTAAGGGCACGGGCGCCAATGTGGAACACGGCGGGCAGGCGCTTGCCGGAGATGGTGTAGAGGACCTCTTTCATGAGGACGAGGCCTTGGCCGGAAGTGAAGTTCGTGACACGGCCGCCGGCGACGGCGAATCCCTCCGCCGAGGAGGCGGAACTATGCTCGGATTCGGGCTCGATGAAGATGAGCGTGTCGCCCCAGAGGTTCTTGGCGCCGTTGGAGACGAATGCGCTGTACTTCTCGCCCAGGATCGACGAAGAAGTGATGGGATAGGCGCACGCCGCCTGACTGATGTTCTTCTCGACCCAGACGACGGCGTCGCCGCCATCGCCAACGTCGGGGATCCCTGGGTACGGGACCGCAGCCAGGGCTTTTGATATGGCTTCTGCTGACATACGTAGGCCTCTCCTACCGTTTATGAGTCACACCGCGGGAAAGCTGGAATTTATTAAGCGAAGCTTATAGGTTGCAATGGGACTTCTTAAGCGAAGCTTATAAGATAAAGTGTGGATTGCTATTCAACTCACTAAAGGTAGGAGCAACGGGGGTTGTTTGCAAGGGGTAATTCCCTCCTGCCTGCCCGAGGGGACTCCGTGTATCCGCTGAAGATCCGCCTAAATTGGACGCTTTGGGTCTTAAAACTCCACGTGGAGGATCGGTACCAACCTATTGACACTGGACAGTTCGGGCGCAAACCATGACCTCCCGGAGTGAGAGTGTGGTTTCTGGACGTTCTGATCCAGAAATAGCTGGGCGACGCCCGTTCGGCCTCGTTCCGATTCGCGTTTGTCTTATATTCCTCGGCATGGCAGAGATGACACATACTGCGCCCGACGCCCAGGCAGCGCTTCGGGTGTTTAAAGTGGAGCGCTACGAACTGAGGGCCCTGCGAAGGATTCGGGTCGGGACGGGGCACATCGTGGTGTTCGACATCAACGGTGATTCTCTCAGAATCGAAGGCATTGGAACCGAAGATGCCGAGATCAAGGATCTGCTGAAACTGGCTGGAGCTTCCTATGACCCGGTTACCGTCCACGAGCCCCCCCCGGAGGGGGAGGAGCGTGAATACAAGGTGGTAAGAGCAGACCCCTGGGGGCACGATCGGATCTTGTGATTGCAGTGGAGAATCACGGCAATACGTCCTCGTGGGGAGCACGAGGGCGAGAAGGGCACGGATAGGGGATGGTGGGCGCGGTACTGGTCCACCCACAACCGGGCCACAGGGGGCTTGATGCGTTCGAATTTCGTTTCACAGTATGCGGCCTGTGCCCCGCTCGATCACTACCCCTGGAGGTTTTCCAACTGGGAGGGGGGAGACCAGTCTCGAACGGGGTTTTCCAGTGCTCCGATACCGGAGAAGGTCATTCTGACGAGGTCTCCGTCGAGCAGGCCGTCAGCCAGGTCGGCGTCTGAGAAGACGATCGGGGTACCCCAGTAGAAGACCTGCAGTACGCCGGGCTCGAGGGGGACTCGCTGGAAGAGTGATCGTTCGAGGTGGAACAGCCCATCGGGCATGTTGAGGTTGGCACTGCCCGTGTGACCCGATTTTCCGGCGACCTTTTCGCCGTTCCGGATGACGTCGCAGGAGACTTCGACGTTCGCGTGATCGAAGGCGTCGTCGGTTACGAGAAGGGGCCCCAGGCTTGCGCAACCGCCCGTCCAGTTTTTCGCTTGAGGGAGGTTGAGCGGATTGGCGGCCTCGATCCCGTTGTCGGTGTAGTCGTTGCCGCCGGTGAAGCCGAGCCGCTCGACCTGGCCGTTGGTGCGGAGGCCGTAGACGCTGACGAGCTCGGTTTCGGGAACGAGTCGGAGCGTCGTGTCGGGGCGCGAGACGGGCTGCGCGTGGGCGACGCAACTGTCGGGATCGGTCTTTGCGAACAGCTCAGGGATCCCTCCTTCCGCGCACTCCCGATATTTCTGATCGTAGACGTTGATGGCTTGCCCCGTATGTTGTTTCGCTTCCACTTCACGGAGCTTGGCGCTGTCCTCGTGAGTGACTCCAGCAAGCCAGATGCGCAACAGGTGTTTTCGACCGGCCGGCGCGGTGACGGAGGGAAGGAGGCGGCGGTCGTCCTCGCTGCCAGAGAGAAGGTCGCCAAGGTCTGAAGACGTCCCGTTCTCGAGGGCTTTGTCGAGTGTAGCGGGAAACCCGTTGTCCGCCCCCCCGCATCGATAGTAGAGATCGTGGATCGACTCTGGTCGATCGCCTCCCGCAGTGAGATCGACCAGCGTCTCGCCATCAATGACCCCGAGTCGAGAATTCCTGTTTTCCTGAAACTGAACGATCTTCACAACGACCTCCGAAATGTCTGTAAGAAACCCACTGCGCCTCTCTCTCGTCCTCGCGATCCTGCTCGAGGATGGATGGACGGAGGACGCATTGTGGAACTGAAAGGACAAGAACCCCTTCGTGCTGATGCGTGATGAAATCCCAGGCGTAGGACGTCGCGTGATCGCCGTCCTGATTGATTTCGTGATGTTGTTCCTGGCGAAGATTCCGATCGATCAGGCGCTGAGCGAAATCACCCCGTCGCCCACACTCCTGACCCTGATCTCCTATGGGATCGCCATCGTTTACTCGACGGTGTTCCTGGGGTCGAGAGGTCAGACGCCCGGCAAGACGATGGCGTCCCTTCGGGTGATCAGCGTCGACGGCAGTGGATTAAACCAGCGGCAGGCTCTGGTTCGGTCGGTCCTCAAGTGGTCGCCGATCTACGCTCCCCTGTTCCTGATCGCGGTGACGCTCCCGATCCCCATGACACTCCAGGATGCGACGGTCGGCTCGCCCATTCCACCACCCGACCCCCATCCCGTCGTGGCCATGATCCCGTTCGTCGCATTCGCGGTCCTGGGGTATCTTGCCATCGCCACACGACGCCACCCCGACGGACGCGCCCCCCACGACCGAGTCACCGACACGAGTGTGATCAAAGTTCAGTGAACGTCGATCACGGAACATTGAACATTGGATCCCCCCCTCTACGGGATCACCGTGAACGCGGCTTGTCGAGCGGTTTCTGTTCCGGCGTTCAGGTCCTGAATCGTCATCCTCACTTCATACTGACCGGGTTTGGCTTCCGCGAGCTGGATTTCGAGGAAATCGTTCTCGGTCTCCGCCGTTCCGGTCTGCTCGAATTCGAATCCCACCGACTCTCCTGACTGTTTCCGCAGCTTGGCGAGGAAGGGAATCTTGATCTTTCCTTCCGAAGTCTGTGCCTGTACTTCGTAGGAAACCTGAAAACGTGTCTGCCCGAACTCGTCCCTCAACAGATTGTAGATCTCATAATAAATGAAGAGAGGTTGGCCCTTCCGAAACTGGCGTGTCGGCGCGGGAATGACGTCGAAACTCTTTCGTGTCCACTGAGTCGGGCTGGACGGGTTTGCGTCACTCACACTGTGAGCGACCTGCAGGTCGCTCATGACAAGGTCTTTGCCCCAGTAGTCAGGGAGATCGAGTGCCTGGGGGAAGACTTCCGTTCGATTCGTGTTCGTGCGCTTGGCCTGCACGCGGAGTTCGTAGTGACCGGGTCGGGTTTGGAGTCTGTGCACGTCGACGGCCAGCATGCCGCGTCCCCGGGTGTCGTCGCTGATGCCGATCCCGAGGTAATCGACGGATCGATA
Source organism: Latescibacteria bacterium UBA6620 (assembly GCA_002433075.1). Classification (GTDB taxonomy): domain Bacteria; phylum Latescibacterota; class UBA2968; order UBA2968; family UBA2968; genus UBA6620. The sequence continues at coordinate 48,488 of DJHM01000033.1, read as the reverse complement.
GACTTCGTTCAGATTCTTCAAGAGGACAATACGTCGCTCGACGACGACAGAAGTATCGCGGTCGTCCTCTATGGCGACTTCGTCGATGGGCAGCGCGATGCTGACCTGAAGCTCGGCTTGTCCGTCTTCGCCCCTGAAGGAGACGGCTTCGTAACGGAAGTCGATCGGGGACAGGAAGCTGAGGTCGTAGCGCTCGGGTGTGCGAATGATGAGATCCTGGACCCGGGTGGAGGGGGAGAGGTCGGTCAGGAGGCCGAGGAACCTTACGGGAGATCCGATCGAGTGGTTTCGGATCCGCTCCATGTCTTCTTCCGACATGGAAGGGATGGGAGCGTAGTCGAAGTTGCCGGAGATGAAGTCGTCGGTAAAGGCAATCTCGATGCCCTGATTTCCGAGGCCGGTGTAAACCCATACCTCCCAGGGGATGGCTGACCAGTCGTGCCCGGACGTGATGGGCTTGAAGCTGTCGAGCATCAGGAGTTCGCCACCGGGCAGGGCGGAATCACCCAGGTCGCGTCCCATGTCGCGCTGGCTCTTGATCGGGTAGACCGGGCCGACGTAGGAAAAGTCCGTGCCCTGATCGCCGTAAAGCTGATGCGCCATTCGGTTCTGCACCGTCTGGACCGCGGGCGGGACGATCGCGTTGAGGTCACGGGAACTGGATTTCCAGTTGGGCTCGCCGAAGCGAATGTAAACTTCGCCACGTCGGTCCCACGGCCGTTTGCGCTTCCCGTACTTCGTTCGGGCAACCCACACACGACGGTAGTGCTCCGCTCTGCGGAACGCGCCTCCTGAAGTCTTGAAGGGATCACGGACCATCCAGAACCGATCGAGGAAGGCTTCCTTCTTGCTGGGCGCCAGGCTTCGCCAGGCTCGGAGCTCCGGGCGGTTGGCGACCAGGGTAATGTCGTCGTAAAGAGCGCGGTCTTCCTGGGCGAGGGTGGCGATGTAGTCCCGGTAGGCGGTGAGCGCCCCTTCGTGATCACCCTGACGAACGAGTGCGAATCCAAGGAGGGGCAGGGACCTGGGCTCGGTCAGTCGCGAGGCGATTTCCATCAAAGCGTCGTATGCGCCGGCTTCGAACAGGCTGTTCGCGAATTCAAAAGCGGTGTCCTGGTCGCCGGGGTTCAGGTTCAGATACTGCTTGAAGAAGATTCCGGCGGCGCCCGTGTTTCCGTCTTCGACGTAAATCTCGGCGAGGATCCGATATGGATCGGCGAGCCTGGGATTGAGGGTGATGGCAGTGTCGGCCGCTCGCCGAGCCTCACGCGTTCGGTCTGTCTCGCGGTAGGCGGCGGCCAGGCGGCTGTGGGCGTCCGCGTAGGTCGAATCGATCTCGATGGCCTTCAGAAAAAACGGGATGGCGTCCTTCGGCTTCTCCCGGAGTTCGAGGTGGACACGTCCCATTCCGAAGGGAGGTCCGGCCAGATCTGGACGGGCGGCGATCGCGCGCTCGAGAGTCGCTCTTGCGCTATCGACCGAGCCCGCGTGAAGGTAGAGGGCGCCCATCAGGGCATCGATGTGCCCGGTGTCCGGCGCGGAGGGTCTGAGCGTCAGGAGAGTGGCCGCCGCACCGGAAGGATCCTTGACGGGCGTCGCGAATATGGAATCGATGCGGGCTTCGATGTCCTGCGCTCCGGCGTTCACGAAGGAGATCGTTGTGATCGCAAGGGCGGACAGGCAAGGACGGATGAACGATCTGTACACGATGGGCTTCCTGTTGGAGGATGGATCTCAGCATCAGATGTTCGAAGCCGTGGCAGATCCGACGGTCTCGTCCATCTCGATACGTGCAGACGTAAGAATAACAAATTCCCGCGTTCGATGCCGTGATGGCTGTAAGCCATCCCGCAAACCAGGTCCGAGGATGGGGGAGCGCGAGAGTGGCGTGTTTTTTCTTGACTTGCCACCTCCGCACTTCTACGTTCGGGAACACGTGTGATAAGTCACTGCGAAACAGTTAGTTCCGAAGGTTCTCCCGGTGGAGGGTTAGATGACGTTGATGGAAATCCTGTCAGGCAAGTCGGTGATCGTCGGCCTGGCCGGACAGACGAAGCGGGAGATCCTCGAAGAGCTTGTGGACGTCCTGGAAGTGGGCGACAAAATCGTCGATCGTGAGAAAGTGCTGGAGGCGGTCCTTCAGCGAGAAGAGATCATGAGTACGGGGGTCGGACACGGGATCGCGATCCCCCACGGGAAGTCGGAATACGTGAAGGAACTGGGTGGGGTCCTGGGCATTAAATCAGAAGGTGTGGACTTCGATGCCCTCGATGGGCAGTCGACCTTCATTTTCTTTCTGTTGGTTTCTCCCATGGACGTGTCGGGACCGCACATCAAGGCCCTGGCGCGCATCTCTCGACTGCTCAAGGGAGAGGACTTCCGAAAAGAGTTGATATCAGCGTCGGACCGCGAGGCCGCCATCCACATTCTGGAAGAAGAGGAAAAGCGCCACTGAGGTGGATGAAGGATCAGCCTAAGGAACTGCCCGCGATCTTTTCGTGAGCAGTTTTTTTTTGTTGAAACGGTGACCTAGGAAGCGGGGCAAGTACCTTCCGGCGTGTATTCCCGTCTCACCGAAGCCTTGGCGAAGGTGGATCATCGGTACCCGTACTGATCTTCGTGAAAGTTAAAATGAGCCCAGGCCAGAGAGCGTACCACGGTGACATTCAATTTCTCTCATGGTCTCCGTAACATCTCAAAACCCTCTGTACCTGGTTAGGTGGTGATCGAAGACTTTGTTTGGACTGTCCTTTGCCAACCCCGCGATGCTGCACGGCCTGTGGGTCGCGCTCGCGCCGATTCTGATCCACCTGCTTAACCGGCGCCGCACGGTAACCGTGCCGTTCAGCAACGTAGCCCTGATTCAGTCATTGCAACACGATCGCATGCGTCGTGTGCGCATCAAGCAATGGCTACTGCTCTTGCTGCGCACCTTGCTGATTGCGCTCCTGGCGCTGGCCTTTGCGCGTCCTACGTTGAAGGAAGCGGCACAGGGGGGTGGGGCTCACACGTCAGCGGTCATTCTCGTTGATCGGTCCTTGAGTATGAGGTACACGGGGGTGTTCGACGGGATTCGGGAGAGACTCGACGAGACGCTTTCCCTTTTCGATTCGCAGGACGACGTCCGGGTGATCGTGTTCGATGAACGTGCCGAGCTTGTGGGAGATGGTACGGTGGCCGATGTCAGACTGGCGATCCGGGATCTTGCGCCAGGTTACGCGGCAACCGATGTGACTCCCGCGCTGGAGATGGCTGGAGGGCTTCTCACGGGTGTCGAGCAACTGAACCGCGAGGTTTTCATTCTATCGGACTTCGTTGCGGGCGGGTGGCTGGGAATACGCGATTCGATCGATGGGCTTCAAGCCTCGACGGTTTTTATTGTGCGTCCGGTGGAGCGGGCTGGCGCGAACGTTTCGGTGGCTGAGTTGAGTGTTGCGGGCGGCCTGCTCGGAGTCGGGTCGAGGACATCGTTGACCGTGACCCTCGTAAATCACGGTCGGACAGCACGCCCCGAGGTCGGGGTCGACGTATCGGTCGACGAGCGCCGGGTCGCACGGCGGCTGGTCTCCCTCTCTGCCGGAGAGACACTTTCGGTCGATGTGCCGTTTACTCCGGAGACGGGGGGCGACCTCGTGATACGCGCCGAACTGGAGGCGAGCGACGACCTGGTTGAAGACAACGTTCGCAGATCGGTTGTGCACGTGCCGGACCGCATTCGGGTGACGCTTGTCGGGTCCACCAACGATCGTCACTTCGTGGAGCAGGTGCTGGCAGCGGAGGGAGACGCCGTCGACGTCGGGGTTGTCGACCGATTGACGTCGGAGTCGGTGGCGGAGTCCGACGTCATCGTGGTGTGGATGTCGAATCCGGGATCGGAGATCGACGTGTTGGCGGAGCACGTGGAGACGGGGGGTGGGCTGTTGATGTTTCTGCCTCCGGATGTGAATACGCGCATCTATAACGAGCGCTTTCTACCTCGGATTCTGCCGGGCCGCTTAGTCGGCATCGAAGGCCGGCCGGGAGGATTGACGCACGTGAAACTCAAGCCGCCCGAAGATGGGCACGTCGTTGTGCGACAGCTGGTGGATCCGAACGCCTTCAATAGCCCCGAGTTCAAGGTTCGATATCGATTGGAGGCCGGGCCGGGGGTAGGTGCGATTCTGTCGTATACGGATGGAGCGGTTGCACTCGCCGAATCGACAGCCGGCGACGGACGCGTCCTGCTGTTGACTTCCAACACGGATCCGGAGTGGAGCGACCTGGCGCTGTCGGGGCTGTTCGTACCGCTTGTGCATCGTGCATCGCGCTACCTCGCATCGGGCAGCTTTGGGCGATCGGACTTCGTTGCGGGAAGGTCAGTCACGCGCCCTGCAGCGGAGACGGAGGAAAGAGAAGGACAGCTCGTTCAGCCCGATGGCACAGTGCGCGCAATCTGGGTTGAAGATCAGGGCGAACGAAGAATCTGGGATGCGGGGATCCTCGACACTCCGGGGGTCTACGAGATCCGATCCAGAGGGCGTCGCGCGGATAGGCTGGCAGTCAACGTCGCGGCAGAAGAATCGGAGACAACAAGGCTTGGGATCGACGCGCTCTCCGAGCGATTGCCGGGGTCAAGAGTCGTCGAGGTCGCTGCCGAGGAGACTCTCGGGTCGGTCGTACGAGCGCATCGCCGGGGAATAGAAATCTGGAAGCCCATCCTTCTCGCAGCACTGGCGATCCTGGCCCTGGAACTGTGGATCGTGGGTGGCGAAAAGCGTAGCCGGGAAGGCGAGGAGGGCGCAAAACGGCCGTTACCTTGACATGACTGAAGGGCGCTCTTATGTTTGCACCGAACCAGCTCTGCCGGTTCTCCGGATCGGGGCCCTACCCGATTTAATGTCGATCGACCACGGTTTTCTCCCCGTGGTTCAATGCCAGTCGTAGGTGGTTCAATCCGCTTCTCGCGTCCCCGAGTAAGACCTGAATGGATATCTCGATGGGCTCTGCCGGTTCGGCTGGAGCGGAAGGAAGGGTATGGCGAAGAATCTGATCATCGTTGAGTCCCCGGCCAAAGCGCGGACGATCGCTAACTTTGTAGGCAAGGAATACAAGGTGGTGGCGTCCATGGGTCACATTCGGGATCTCCCGGCAAGGGAGCTGGGCTTCAATCCCGAGCAGGATTTCGTCCCGAACTACGAAGTGCCGGACGAAAAGAGGAAGATCATCCGGGAGCTCAAGAAGGAAATCGACAAGGATACGACGGTCTACCTTGCGACGGACGAAGATCGCGAGGGAGAGTCGATCTCGTGGCACCTGATTTCCGCTTTGAAGATCGAGAAGAACCCGATTCGACGAATCGTTTTCCACGAGATCACGAAGCGCGCGATCGAGGAGGCGCTGGCGAATCCTCGCGACGTCGATCAGTCGCTGGTGGACGCGCAGCAGGCCAGGCGACTGGTCGATCGGGCGGTCGGTTACAACCTCTCGCCGCTGTTGTGGAGGAAGATCAAAGGCGGGCTTTCCGCCGGACGCGTTCAGAGCGTGGCCGTTCGCATCCTGGTCGAGCGGGAACGCGAGATCCGCGCGTTCAAGCCGGACGAGTTCTGGAAGATTAAGGCGATGTTCGAATCGCCGTCCTTCCAGTCTGAGTTGTCACGGATCGACGGCAAGCAGAAGAAGGTGCCGAACGAAGAGGCGGCAAAGGAGATCGATCGAAGCGCGCGGGCAGGCACATTTCTGGTCAAGGAGGTGGCCGAACGCGAGGGACGGCGGAAACCGGTCGCTCCGTTCATCACATCGACGCTTCAGCAGGAGGCGTCCCGGAAGCTGTCGTTCTCTGTGGCCCAGACGATGCGCGTCGCGCAGCAGCTCTACGAGGGGAACTTCGAGATCCCCGGGTACGAGGGCGGACTCATTACTTATATGAGGACGGACTCGGTCAACCTGTCGGATGAAGCTCTGTCTCAGGCGCACGATGTGATCGTTCAGGAGTATGGCGACGAGTACGCGGTCGACGAGCCTCGCACGTTCAAGACAACTGGTCGTGGCGCGCAGGAAGCGCACGAAGCCATCCGGCCGTCGAAACTGTCGATCAAGCCGAGCGACGTCAAAGACCATCTGACTCCACAACTCTACAAGCTTTACGATCTGGTGTGGAAACGGACGCTGGCGACGCAGATGGAAGAAGCGCGGATTCTGCACACGACTCTCAAGATCGAGGCCGGAGAGAAAAAGGAGCTGTTGTTCGAGACGAAGGGGCAGAGAATCCTGTTCCCCGGATTCCTGAAGGCCTACACCGAGGGCTCAGATGATCCGGATGCCGCGCTGGAAGACCAGGATGTGATCCTGCCCAAAGTGGAAGAGGGGCAGATTCTCGACCTGTCCGACCTCGAGCTGGATCAGAATTTCACGAAGCCTCCGCCACGCTACACGGAGGCGTCTCTGGTCAAAAAGCTGGAGTCGGAAGGCATCGGCCGTCCGTCCACCTACGCACCCATCATCTCGACGATCCAGGATCGGGGCTATGTGGAACGCACGAGAGACCGGAAGTTGCGCCCAACGGCCACTGGAGAGGTGGTCAACGACTTCCTCGTCGAGCACTTTTCGGACATCGTCGACGTCGGTTTCACTATCAAGATCGAGGATGAGTTCGACGAGATTGCCAAGGGGGGGCAGAGCTGGCAGGAGATGATGCGCGAGTTCTACCCACCGTTCGTCGACACGGTGACCGACAAGGACAAGAACGTGGACCCGACGACCGCACGGACGGTTCGCGTTCTGGGTGACGATCCGAAAACGGGTCGCCCTGTGAGTGTGCGTCTGGGCAAGTTTGGGCCGATGGTCCAGATCGGCACCCGCGAAGATGAGGAGAAACCCCTGTTCGCTTCCGTACCCAACGACAAGGATATTTATGAGGTGGAGCTGGACGAGGCACTCGGCTACTTCGCCTTCCCGAGAACGCTCGGAGAGATGGATGGGGAGGAAGTGCTCGTCAACCACGGCCGCTACGGCTACTACGTCCGGATTGGACGCGAGTATTTCTCGCTCGAGGAACGCAATCCGACGGCCGTGGAACTCGATGAGGCCATCCAGATCATAAAAGAGGGTCGGGAGAACAAGACAAAGAACGTGATCAAGGACTTCGGCGAAGTGCAGGTGCTGAATGGTCGATACGGCCCTTACATCAAGAAAGGCGGGGAGAACTATCGAATCCCCAAGGGCACCGATCCGTCGACGCTCGATCTGGAGACGTGCGAACAACTGATGGAAGAGAACGGACCGACGCGTCGCCGGGGACGTCGGAGGGCAGCCAGCTGAGCCGGGCCGATTCCGCTCGACCTGATGGTGCTGCGATGGTCTCCGCGGCAGAGGGTCTGCAATCGGCCGCATCGGGCTTTCTCGACTTTCTGGGTCGAGAGCGCCATCTGTCCCCCCATACTTGCCGAGCTTACGGCACCGATCTGTCCCAATTCGAAACGTATTTGAAGGACCGGGTCCCACGCAAAGGTTGGAACGACCTCACGCGGAACGACATCCGCGCGTTCCTGGGATACCTGAACCAGGAAGGATTCAGCCGGGGCTCGATCGGACGGAAGCTGGCGGCCGTCCGTACTTTTCTCTCACACTTGTGTCGGGTGGGCGACCTGGACCAGAACCCGGCGCTGCAGGTGTCTCCCCCCAAGGTAGAGAAACGCCTTCCATCGCACCTGTCACTGGAGGAGGCGCGGGCGGCTATCGAATCTGTCGACCCGACGGACGCGCTTGGAGCCCGGGATCAGGCCATGCTCGAGCTTCTGTATGGATCGGGTTTGAGGCTGAGAGAACTGGTAGGGCTGACGCTCGATCGGGTTGATCTCGACGCGGGGGTCGTGAAGGTGGTGGGCAAGGGAAACAAGGAGCGTATCGTGCCGATCGGGAGACAGGCAGCTGCCGCCCTGGGCCGATATCTCAGCGATCGGGGACCCGCGCGAGGCGACGAAACACACGTCTTCCTGACGCGCACGGGTCGGCCGTTGAGCGCGAGCGGGGCTCAGGACCGGGTGGTGCGTCATCTGTCACGCGCAACCGGCCGAAAGCTGGGCCCCCACGCGTTGAGGCATACGTTCGCGACCCATCTCCTGGATGCGGGGGCTGACCTGAACGCCGTGAAGGAGATGCTGGGCCACGCGAGTCTGTCGACGACCCAAGTCTACACACACGTGAGTGTCGAACGACTCAAGCGGGCTTACCGGCAGGCGCACCCCCGCGCTTGAGGAATTCTGATGAGAGATAACGGATCGATGAGCGCGGCGACGGCCGCGCTTATTCTGTTTCTGGGGTGCGCCAATCAGGCGCCTCCGCCCGGAGGGCCACCGGACCGCGTACCTCCCCGCGTGGTGTCGACCTTGCCGGCCGCCCAGGCCGTCGGGGTCGCCGAGGACGTGTCGATCGAGATCACGTTCAGCGAACCGATGCACCGCCGCAGCGTGGAACGATCGGTGTTCGTGACTCCGCGCCACGCGTCCGAGCCTCGGCTGAAATGGAAAGGGCGGCGGTTGATCATCGACGTATCTCCCTCGTTGAGATCGAATCGAACTTACCGGGTGAGCATCGGGGCCGAGAGTGCGGACGAAGAGCGAAATCGCATGGCGGCTTCCCACGATTTCGCCTTCTCGACTGGGGATCGAATCAGCCGGGGTGAGATCGGGGGCGCGGTCCGTTCAGGGGAAGGCCACGCGGTTTACGTATGGGCGTTTGACCTGGGGGACCGAGATCCCGATCCCGGGCGCGATGAGCCCAGCTACGTGACTCAGATCGGGACGGACGGAACTTTCCGTTTTCCGGGGCTGGGCGCGGGACGCTACAGAGTGTTCGCGTTTACCGATGTCGATCGGGATCGAACCTACACTCCCGAGTTGGATGGGTTGGGAATCGCGCCGGCCACCGTCGAGTTGGTTTCCGATACATCCCGTGTTCTACTCGGCGGAATCCGACCCGTCGTGAGGGATACGACGGGTCCATTGGTGGTGTCGGCATCGACACGGGATCGCACGCACGTCCGTATCTGGTGGGACGAGGCGGTGGCGGAGCCCGGCACGACGAGCGTGACAGGGTTGGATGTGCGGGCGACGACCTTCGATCCCGAGGATGCGACGGTGATGTGGATCGCGACTTCACCGCAGACCGAGGGAGAAGTCTATCGGATCGCAGTTGTGGGTGCGCGGGATTCTACCGGGAACATGGGGGTCGAATCCTCCGTGGAAGTGAAAGGCGACGGCCGCCCGGATACCCGTGACCCGGGGGTTTCCACGATCGATCCGGCCGACGGAGCGGTTGTGTCACCGGATGTCGTCCTACGAATCGTGTTCGACGAGGCGATGGGAGAGAACCTGCCCTCGCCGCTCTTCCAGGAAGTCGAGGTCGACGAAGGATCCGCTGAACCCGAAGTGCGTGCTGAAGTTCCGTCCGGAGTCGCCCGATGGCGACGTCCCAATGAACTCGTATACCAGTCGACCGAGCCCTGGGCAGAGGGAGATTATGGATTGGAGCTGGGGGCAGGGATCGCGGACCTGGCTGGCAATGCGGTTAAGGCTCCGCCACGATTCCGATTCAGGGTGACGGGGAGATCCGAAGAGGCATCCCTGTTCGGTCGACTGCGGGCGACGACCTATCCGACCGTAGTTCGGGGCCGCTCGCTGGACACGTCGAGCGAGCGAAGGGTACGGGTCGCGGCGAGAGATTCGGTTTTCGTGATCGAGAGGTTGCAGGCGGGTCGGTACGCGATCGACGCCTTCGGGGACCTGGACGAAGATTCAGTCTGGGACGCGGGTAAGGTCTCCCCGTTCCGGCCCGCGGAGCCGGTGACAGCGTGGGTGGACACGGTGGAGGTGCCCGCACGATGGGAGTCGGCGTTGGAACGTGTGCTGAGGACGGTGGTCCAAGAAGCAGGAGGTCCTGATGGATAATCTGGACGGAAGGATGCTCTACAGCCAGTCCCGGGTGGTCCTCGTGCTTCTTTTCGCGATCTGCAGTCTCCTGGCGGTGAAGTTCACGACCCGGACGTCCGATGAGAAAGAGAGGGCGCGGGCTCACGTCATTCTGACCAGCATTCACAAACTGCAACAGAATCACCACGCGTTGTTTGGAACCTATCTGTCCTCACGTCGTGCAAATACGAGTGATGTTCTGAAGTGGGACGACGTGCCCGGAAGGTTTCGCTACGCGGTCGAGACCGACTACGGCACTTACTCCGCTCGTGCGACCGCAGATCTGGATGGGGACGGTCAGCGCGAAGTTTGGCACGTCGATCCCTCGAATCCGATTCCTGTACGTCTTCATCCCGATTGAGGGATTCGTTCAACGCGACCACGCATGAAGCGCACCCTTTTCATCCTTCCTCTTCTACTTCTTGGCCTGGCGCCAGCGGGCGCCTACGTGCCACAGATCGATTTCAACGAGTTCGGGCGCATCGTAAGGGTGAAATGGCCCGCATCCTCCGTTCGTGACGGAGTGGCCTTTTCCGTGAACGTGAAAAGCTTTCCCTTCGACAGCCAGGCCGTATTGCGGATCGTGCGGGACAGTTTCGGAGCGTGGGAGGGGGTGGCCACGTCTGACCTGTCGTTTGTGGATGAAGGTACAGGGTCTTTCGTGAAGTCGAGCACGGACCGGCGGAACACGATTTTATTCGACGCCACGGGGTTCGACATCGGCGCGCCCAGAGGATCGGGCATCATCGCAATCACGACGATCAACTGGGACTCCTTCGGCAACATCACGGACACGGACATCACCTTCAACGGCAGGGATTTCAATTTTTCGGTTTCGGAAGTCATAAACACGCGTGGCGGGGTGGTGGATCTGCAGGACACGATGACGCACGAAATTGGTCACCTGCTCGGACTGGATCACACGCCGCTGGACGGCATTTCCACCATCCGGCCGACCATGCATCCGTTCGCCTCGCCCGAGGGGACAGGGCGCACGCTCGCGTCGGATGACATTGCGGCGATGACCCATCTCTATCCGGGTCTGCGAGCGAGTGAAACAGGAACACTGACCGGGCAGGTGTTCAGAGCGAACGGGGACGCGGCATTCGGCGTTCACGTTGTGGCCCACAGCCGAACGACGGGGCTTCCCGTGGCCAGTTCGCTTTCCGGATCGGCGGGTGACAACCGGGGCCGAGGGGGAGATGGGCGATATGAGATTCAGGGCCTGCCCCCGGGAGACTACCACCTGTCGATCGCGCCGGTATCGGGTTCAGTTTCGGAAGAGAATCTCGGTGGAATCTTCAGCAACCTGGAGCACGGGTTCCCTGTGGAATTCTACGACAACGTGTCGACGCTCGATGGCTCCCGTGTGGTCCGGGTGGGCGCGGGACGGGTCGCGGCCGGGATCGATTTTACGATCGGGCTGACGATTCCGGGGTTTCCCCTTCTCGTGGAGCAGGCGCTGCCAGTCAACACGCCAGACGTCCGTGGGCCCTACCTCGTGCAGATGAAGGTAACGGACAATGACGGGATTGTCTCGGCGGAGGTTTCCTGCCAGGTCAACGGATCGGGCGCATTCATGACGAGCCCGTTGCAACACACGGGCGGGGACATCTGGGAAGGGCATCTCGGGGCTCAACCCCCTGGCACGACCTTGAGCTATCGCGTGAGGGCGACGGACGCGGTGGGGAACACCAGCAGCTTTCCGGCTGAGTCCGAACCGGCTCGCGAATTCACGGTCCTGGATATGTCGGGCGCGCCGGTTTTCTACGTCGTGCAATCTGGCTCGGGGCTGATTTCGGTGGTCGACTCGGGGACGGGGTCGGAGGTCGCAAGGATTCCGACGGGGGACACACCGCACAGCCTCGCCATGACCCCGAATGAGGAGGTCCTGTTCGTGGCCAATACCGGTACGCCCGACCAGTCGGGACGCACCCTCACAGCGATCGAGACGGCCACGCATCGGACGCTGGCGCAGATCGATGTGGGGTTCGGCCCGCTCGATCTCGCGGTGGACGCAGCAGGGAAAACGCTGTTCGTGACGAATTCGGACGCACGGAGTCTTTCGGTCGTGGATGTGCTGACGCTTCGGGAGGTCAAGCGCATCAACCTTACGGCGGTCGTCGATGGGCCCTTTGGCGTTGCCACCCGGGCGGATGGCGATACCGCGTATGTGACGGACATCGATGGGAACCAGGTACTGGTCATCGACGTGGCGTCTGCCTCGGTGACCTCGATCATCCCCGTCTTGTCGAGTCCGAGGTCGCTCGCGATTTCAAATGACGGTGGATTGCTTTTCGTGTCGGGTTTCGACGGCGGCGTTGGAGTGATCGACCTGGAGCGTGGACAACAGGTCAGGACCGTGTCGACGGAGGGAGGGATCTTCCGGTTAGCGGCGTCTCCGACGAGCGACAGGATCTATGCGACGAGCCACGAGAACGGTAATCTGCTCGTGATCGATCCGATCGCGGGACTGGTTTCGCAGACGCTACCCGTCCTGTCCACCGGGCAGAACACGCGTGGATTAACGGTGTCGAAAGACGGATCCAGGATCTATGTGGCAAATCAGGATTCGAACGACCTAGTGGTGTTCGATGCTCAGACCCTTTCGGTCATCCAGACCTATCGGATCGGCGATGGACCAAGGGGCATCGGAGTTCGGATCACCCCGTTTCTTGAACCGTTTCAAACGGACGAGATCGCACAGGCCGACTTCGACGGAGATCTCCTGATCGGTTTCTCCGACTTCGTTCTGTTCGCGGCGGGGTTCGGGTCGATCGACGGACAGCCATCGTTCGAATCCCGCTTCGATCTCGATGGGGACGGTCAGATCGGCTTTGCAGATTTCCTCCGTTTCGCGGAACTGTTCGGACGACGTGTAGCCTGAGTTCCTGATTCTGTACAAATTGCCGGTATCGCGTCTTTCCTGGGAAGCTGCGACAAAGGCATCTGTAAAATGTATAACAGGATGTGGAACAAGCAGTTAGGTAAAGTGAAATTGACCTGTCGGTTTCATGCCCTTATCACGTAGCTTACATTCGCAATCGTAGTACGACCCTCACCTTTCTCCGACCGGTCGCTATGTTCTGGGGAATCCTCACACTTAGCTTCCTTGCGCTTCTTCTGATCGTGAAGATGCTGACCGTCCTGGAAGTTCGTGCTCAGGACGTCGAATACCGGAACAACACCAAGAAGATCCAGGATCTCCAGGAGGACCTGGACACGTCGCGACGCAAGTATGTGATCGCAGTGAAGGCCGAGGGGGGCGCTAAGAACCCGGCTGAGCCAGCTGAAGACGCGGTTCGCCAACCTTAAACAGCACTTCGAGCAGATTCAGATTTCGACTTCCAATCAGGAGCAGCGACGTCAGAAGGAACTGGAATTGACGCTGGAGCGTGTGGTGATGGAGGCGCTCGGCGGGCCGACGGCGCGAAGAGACTCGCACTTCAAGCGAGTTACGAAGGCGATCAAACAGTTGATCGATCTGGACAAGAAGAACAACAGCGAGGAAGTGATCGAGGCGGTTCAGCAGAAACTCGTGGAAATGGCGCAGGACGGGTCGCTGGAGGCAACCGGTCGGCCGACAGCCCAGCAGACGCAGGGGGTCGAGAGCGAAGCGGCGAGTTGATTCTCTGGAAGAGGTGCAGTCCATTGCCCACCATTGCGGTGGGTTTTTTTGTGCCCGATGGTGAAGGTGGACTATATTGGCGGGCGCAAAAGTGAGTCACGCTCGGTCACAATGAGGAGGCGATGAATGGCATTCGGATCCGGTGAATTCACATATGAAGTTGTCGAGCACTGGTGGACGCTGCCGCCCGGCTGGTCGTTCGGCTGGATCCCGGCCGTAGCGGTCGACTCGAAGGATCTGATTTACGTCTACAGTCGGAGCGAACATCCGATGGTGGTGCTGGACAAGGAGGGAAACTTTGTCACGTCGTGGGGTGACGATGTCCTGAAAGACGCACACGGCATCTACATCGACGGAGACGACAACGTCTTCTGCGTCGAACGTGAAGTCCACTGCATGCGAAAATTCACGTCTGACGGCGAACTACTCATGACTGTCGGGATCCCTGATGAGGTCGGCGCGGAGGGAAAACCGTTCAACCTGCCCACGGATGTAGCCTTCGATTCGGCGGGGATGATGTATCTGACCGACGGATACGGGAATGCGCGTGTCCACAAGTACACGGGAGACGGCGAGCTGATCAAGTCGTGGGGGACGCCTGGGTCGGGACCGGGCGAGTTCGACCTGCCGCACTGTGTGCGCGTCGACAAGCACGACCGCCTTCTGGTTGCGGACCGAGCGAACAACCGGATTCAGTTTTTCGACACGGAAGGTGAGTTCCTTCACGAGTGGACGGGACTTCACCACCCGGATACGATCTACATCGACGACGAGACGGTCTACATCGCCGAACTCGACCAACGGTTGAGCATCTGGACGCTGGACGGTGAGAAGATCACGGAATGGGGAGGCGGCGAGCCGAGCACCCGGCCGGGGGAATTCATAAAGTGCCCGCACGGCATCTGGCTGGACTCCGAAAAATCAATCTACGTATCGGAGGTCCAAGCCGACGCGAGACTTCAGAAGTTCGTGAGGGTGTAGGCGTTTCCCAGGTGTTTACGTGACACGTAACGAGGTGGTGACGTGAATCATCGAGAGGTTGCTCGCGATGTACCGATTGTCGAAGAGACGGATGTGGTCATTTGCGGAGCGGGACCGGCCGGGATTGCGGCTGCGATCGCGTCCGCTCGTTCGGGCGCCCGGACGAGATTGATCGAGCTTCACGGTTCGCTTGGAGGGGTCTGGACGACCGGGGCGTTGAGCTGGATCATCGATTCGGCGAACAAACCGGGTCTCATGGCCGAGCTGACGAGTCGACTCGACGAGCGGGGTGCCCGCCGAACACGTGTCGAGGGAGGCGCCAATTACGCTTACGATGTGGAAGCCATGAAGCTTCTGCTCGAGGAGATGTGCGGGGAGGCTGGGGTTGACGTTCGACTCCATACGCGCGTGGTGGCCGCCGCACGGGACAGCCGGAATCGCCTGGCTGTCGTCGTGACTGAGTCGAAATCGGGGCGTGAGGCCTGGGCGGCAGATGTGTTTGTCGATACGACAGGTGACGGCGATCTCGGGTTCGTGGCGGGGTGCGGAGTCGAAATGGGAAACCCCGAGACGGGTGCAGTCCAGCCCATGAGCCTGATGGCGATCGTGACGGGGCTGCGCTTCGAAGAGATCGAGACGTATGTCGGCGGCTCTCTCGGAGATCCCAAGAAGCGGCTGGGCGCGCTGATGACAGAGATCGGGGTGCCGCCATCCTACGGGAATCCGACGCTCTTCCGGATTCGGGACGACCTCTTCGCGATGATGGCCAATCACCAGTACGACACGAAGTGCGACGACGCAGCCGGGCTGACGGCCGCAACGCTGCGAGGTCGCAAGGAAATCCACGCACAGGTCGACGCGCTTCGCGGACTCGGAGGCGTCTGGTCCGAGATGCGCGTGGTTTCGACGGGGGCCCAGATCGGTGTTCGGGAGGGACGACGGATCCACGGTCGCTACGAGGTGACGGCCGCGGATCTGCTGGAGGGCGCGCGATTCGATGATGCGGTGTGTCGGGTCACGATGGGCATCGACGTTCACTCGACGAATCCGGCCAAGACGAAGATCGTCGAGGAGAAACCCCATAAATCTCGACCGTATGATGTTCCCCTGCGTGCGCTGATCGCGCAGGATGTGGACGGGCTGATGATGGCCGGTCGTTGCATCAGCGGGGACTTCATCGCACACTCGAGCTACCGAGTTACGGGGAATGCCGTCGCGATGGGAGAGGCGGCGGGCACGACGGCGGCGCTTGCCTCCGGGTCGGGTCGCTTGCCGCACGAAGTAGAGTGGGTTGAGGTGAGGGAGACGATGGACCGGCTGAGCGAGCGCGATTCCCTCGTTGCCTGAGTGGCCTCCTCGTTCGACATCCGACCGGCCACGGCGCGGGATGCGTCCGAACTTGCCGAGCTGATCTACGCCTCGACGAACGAATGGTTCACATCGCGAGGCCTTGGCCCGATCTTCAAGGGAGATCCTTCGGTGACGACCTCGTTGTTTCTTCGAGGTCTACGAGGCTCTCGATCCGGGATGTTGTCTGGTCGCCGTCGACCGCGAAACGGATCAGTTGATGGGGTCGTGCTTCTACCATCCCCGGGAGACCCATGTTTCCCTGGGGATCATGAATGCTCATCCCGACTGGTTCGGTCACGGGGTTGCGCGAACTCTTCTCGAGGAGGTCTGCCGGGTCGCCGATGCGGACGGCAAACCGTTGCGTCTCGTCTCGAGCGCTCTCAATCTCGACTCCTACTCGCTCTACACGCGAGCGGGGTTTGTGCCACGTAGTTTCTTCCAGGATATGGTGATCGAAGACGTCTCGCGGGTCCCGAGGCCAGCGAGCGGCATTCGTTCGGCCATCCTGGACGATCTGCCGGGAATCGTAGCTTTGGAAGAACGTGTCAGCGGGATCCGGCGCGAGAAGGACTGGCATTACTTTCTGACGGACGATCACGGTTGGCGGGTTGTCGTCAAGGAGGCCGGTGGGACGGTGAACGGCGTTCTGGCTTCGATCGATCACGCCGGGTCTCGGCTGTTGGGCCCCGGTGTGATGGTGGAAGAGGAGACGGCCCAGTCGCTGATCGCCAACCAGTTGCAGACGGATCGCGGCGGAAATCCGGTGTTTCTGGTGCCAGCGACTTCCAAGGGTCTGGTACAAACGATGTATTCGTGGGGGGCGAGGAATTGCGAGCTCCACGTAGCGCAATGTCGAGGGGAGTGGGTGGAGCCGCAGGGGGTGGTGATGCCCACTTTTATGCCGGAGACGAGCTGATTTCCATCACTGTGCAAGCCAGGGTAGGAGCGGCCTCCAGCCGAGAAGGATCACCTTGTTCGATCGCGTAATCGCCTACGGGAGGATGATCAAGTTCTCCCATAGTATCTTCGCACTGCCGTTCGCGTTCAGCGCGGCGGTGCTGGCGGCCACCGAGACTTCGTTGACTCCCCGGGTGGTTTTCTGGATCGTGGTGGCCATGGTCGGAGCGCGCAGCGCGGCCATGGGGTTCAATCGTCTCGTGGATCGACAGATGGACGCGGAGAATCCTCGCACAGCCGGCCGCGAACTGCCGCAAGGCGTCATCTCACCCGTGGCGGTTACGGCACTGGTCGTGCTTTCGTCTCTGATCCTGGTGTTCGCGGCCTACAAGCTCAACCGGCTCTGTTTCGCCCTGTCACCGTTTGCTCTCTTCATCGTCTTCTTCTATTCCTACACCAAGCGATTCACGTGGGCGACCCAATTGTTCCTTGGTCTTGCCCTGTCAGTGGCCCCGATCGGAGCGTGGATCGCGGTGACGGGGTATCTCTCGCCAAAGGTCCTTCTGCTCGGGGGCGCCGTGATGTTCTGGGTTTCTGGTTTCGACATTATCTACGCAACGCAGGACGAGAGGTTCGACCGCTCGTTCGGAGTCTACTCGATCCCCCAGCGATTCGGTATCGCACGTGCCCTCTGGATCTCCAGAGTGCTGCACGTCATCTCTTTCGCACTGATGCTGGTCGTGGGTCGGGTGTTCGGACTGGGATCGATTTATTTCGTGGGAGTGTTCGCCATCGGGGGGTTGCTTGTCTACGAGCACAGACTGGTCGGCCCGAACGATCTTTCGAGGGCGGCGATGGCGTTCATGAACCTGAATGCCATCATCAGCTGTGTCTACTTCGCATTCACGCTGGCGGATGTCCTGCTATGAATTCGGCGAGCGCCAATCGGCTTACGGTAGGACTCACGGGTGCAAGCGGCGCGATCTATGCGATCCGCACCCTGAGGGCCCTGCTGATGTCGGATCTGCGGGTGGACCTGATTGTGTCCGAGACGGGATGGATGCTGTTGCGTGACGAGGGCGGATTCGATGGAAAACGGAACGACTTCAAGGCATATCTGGAATCCCAATTTGAGGAAGACGGGCTGGTCGGTTCCCTCGAAGTCCACCAGCAGGCAGATTTTGCGGCGCCCATTTCGAGCGGTTCCGTGGATTCGTTGGGGATGGTCATCGTGCCCTGCTCGATGCGATACCTGGCCGGGGTGGCGAACGGGACTTCGACCAATCTGATCGAACGAGCGGCGGACGTGACGCTGAAGGAGCACCGACGTCTCGTTCTGGTCACGCGCGAGACACCGATGAACCTGGTTCAGCTTCGGAACCAGGTTGCTGCGGCCGAAGCGGGGGCCGTTATCCTTCCCGCATCGCCGGCGTTTTATCAAGAGCCCCAGAGCTTCGAGGATCTGGCCGATTTCATCGCGGGCCGGATCCTGAATCTGTTCGGGATTCCTCACGAGCTATTCCCGACATGGAGGGGGGAATAGCAAGGGGCGACCGACCTACCCATAGCTGACAGGAAGAGGCCCGATCGCGAATACGATCGGGCCTCTTTTTTCTGATCGTTGTGCTTCGGTTAGCGGTGCTTCCCATACCCCCGGGCGAACGAAACGAAGTCGCTGAAGCCGGTCTGTCCGTCACCGTCGACGTCGTAGGCAGGATCCTCTTGTCCGAAACCTCGTGCGAAGGAGAGGAAATCCGAGAAGTCGACTTTTCCGTCGCCGGTGAAGTCGACAGCCTCCAGGTCGGGGGCTTCGTTCAGCAGGGGCAGGAACGAGGACTGTCCAGGCAGGACGGAGGAGATGAGGTCCGCAGGGACTTCGAACCAGGACTTGAGCAGGGAAGCGTAGACCTGCCGAAAGTCGTAGGTGTGATGGAAATCTCCACGGCTGTCGGTGTGGCGAAAGTTTGGATCGGGGCCGACGATGCCGCCTTTGACTTCGGGACCGAAGAGGAACAACGGCGCGGCGGTCCCGTGGTCGGTTCCGGCGCTGCCGTTCTCGGCGACGCGTCGCCCGAACTCGGAGATGGTCATTCCCAGGGTTCGATGGGCCTGTCCGAGCCGATCGAGGTCGTTCTGGAATGCGAAAATCGCCTCGTCCAGGTCCTTGAGCAGATCCTCTTGTCGCCCATCCTGGTTCGAATGGGTGTCGTAACCCCGCTGAGAGACCAGGTAGATGCGTGATCTCAGTCCGCCTGCGATGAGTCTGGAGATCATGGCAAGCTGCTGGGCCAGTGTCGTGTCCGGATATTCGACGGCGTTGCGACCCCTTTCGGCGGCCGATCGGATCTGGGACGAGTACTGAATCGACTCGATGTTGACCTGACGGATGAAATCGAGTTCGAAACCCGCGGGCGTGAGGTGGTTCGATCCTTCGACATTCTTGTTTCCGAGGTTGACGAGGTCGAAAAATTCCTGAGGGTCACGCAACGCGATGCCCAGTCCTCCGTTGCGCCCGAGGAGCGAGAGGGAAAGGACGGGTCCGATGTCGATGGCGAGCGGCTGCGAGGGAAGCGTGTTCGGGAAATCGGGGTGGACGGCTTCTAGATATCTTCCCAGCCATCCGGTGTTGAGGACTTCGTCAGACTCCGAGCCGGTCAGCCAGATGTCGGTGGCCCGGAAGTGGCTTCGGTTCGGGTTGGGGTAACCGACGCCTTGCACGGCGGTCATGGTCCCGCTGTCGAACATGCGTCTGAACCCGCTCAAGGCTGGATGAAGGCCGTTCGTTTCGGTTAGGCGGTTGATTTTCGCTCGTCCGGCCGGAATGGCGATGTTGGGTCGGGAGTTGTAGTAGTCGTTTGACTCGAAGGGGATCAGGGTGTTCAACCCGTCGTTGCCTCCATCGAGCCGCACAATGACAAGGACGCGGTCGTTCGGGCTGATGGCGGTCGCGGCGAGAGGGCCGACTGCGGACGGGTTGCCATAGGCCCTGGCGAGAAAACCTCCCAGGGCGAACCCGGCTCCGGCCTGCGTCGATTTGGTTAGAAAGTCCCTACGATTCATGGTTCATCCTCAGGCCAGTTGGTAGTCTGGAAGCTCGAAAAGGACCTTGAGCAGGTTGGCGATCCGGAGGTCGGCGCCCGGTTCGTCGGGGTTCCAGTCGTAGACTTCGGCCCCTTCCAGAAGTACGGAGAGCAGAAGTTCATCTCTCTTCGGGTCGACGGAGAAGGGCGTCAGACATTGGCCGACTGACCTGACGAGTGCGGTCGCATCCCACGGGTTCGGGAACGACTTGATGAAGGCATTGAGGTCGGGCTGCTGCATGACATACCAGGTTCGTTCGACGGCGTGCGATTTCCCCTCGACCAGTCGGTCCGTATGCAGGTGGCGCTTGGGCAAGGTGGCGGTGCTGATCCAGGTCCGATGTCCTGTCCATCCGTTTACGTTCGGCGGATCGAGCAGGTGCTGACCCAGCAGCTCAGCCTGATCGGTCAGAAAGTCGGCGCCTACGTGGCCGCCGACGGCGACGCTCAGGCCGAGGGTCCGGGCGGTTCCGGCTACGAGCTCGACGGGGCTCTTGATGCGCGCGCCGATGGTAGAAGCGTCGAAGAAGTGGGCGCTCAGGAGCAGCGTTTGGACAACGGGTTTGAGCTCGTAGTTGTTGTCCCGCATGATGTGCGCGAGTTCCCGCACGATGTTCTCATCAGGGTGGGCGTAGACGAATTCCCGGTAGAGCTTGCGACATATGAATTCGGCGGTGGCAGGTTGGTCGAAGATGATGTTGGTGATGCGCAGGTCGTTCAGGTTGCCGAGGGTCCCGAGGAATTCCTTGGGTTCGTTGTCGTGACGACCGGGGTCGAAGATCGCCTTCTGCCCTTCAACGACCCACCCGGTAAGTGCTCGAGCTGCCTCGGCTACATCCTGTTCAGTATAGTGCCCGATTCCCATGGTGAAGAGTTCGAGCAGTTCGCGAGCATAGTTTTCGTTGGGTTTGCCCTTCTTGTTCAGGCGACCATCCAGGTAGTAGAGCATCGCCGGGTCGGTGTTCATGATCAGCACCAGGCTCTTGAAGTTCCCGAGAGCGTTTTGTCGGAACTTGCGGTTCTGGTGAAACATCAACTGGGGACGCTTGACCTCGCTGGCCTGCGTGGCGAAATGATTGTGCCAGAACAGGGTCATCCGCTCGACGAGCGAGAGCGGGGTGCTCGAGAGGCGGTGCATCCACCAGCGACGCAATTCGTCCATCTGCTCACGCTGAATTTTCTTCTCCGCAGAAGAGGGACGTACGAACGGCTGGTCGTCGACCCAGTCGCCTGGTGGATCGGGTTCCGGTTGGTCCTCCAAGAGCTGGGATACAATGGCTTGAGGCGTAGAGCGGATGGCGCTATCCACTTCAGCGGCGGTCGGGCCGAAGACGGCACGGCGCAAGAGATGCGAAGCCCGGACCTCGTCCCAGGGCTGGGTAGCGTCGGGTACGTAGGGTTCCAGCCCGGCCGAGGTGCGTTGAAGTTTGGGTGCGGGACCGAGGGCGTCAGCTCTCATTTATAGATTTTTCCAATGGAGTTTGGTTCGAAGTCCATGCGTTATGACGTTGCAAAGGACGTGCCTGCGAAATATCCCAGTGGGGTCACCGCCGGGCAATCCTCGGTCGACAGGAATGGTTCGAAACGTTTGGCGCTTGTCACGGTTCGTGCTACCTGCCCTGCAGGTGCTTCAGGACTTCTTCCTGCGCCTCGTAGTTGATTTTACTGGCCTGAACAATCGCTTCCTGGCTCTGGATCAAGGCTGTTTCGAGGCGGCGGGCCCGATCGGGCGGCATTCCGAGTTCCCTGTTTCCTGCAACCTTGATCTCCAGACTGTCGCGCATGGATTCCAGCCTTTTCTGTTCCCGTTCCCATGCCTTACGGGATTGCTCCACCTTTTCGATCTGCGCGGGTACGCTGGCCGCATTATCCCTGCAGGCCGTGAACAGGAGCTGGCCAGCCAGGAGGAGTGCGAAACCGATGACGTATTTCGAGTGTCTCAAGGGTTCACCTTCATATGGGAGCCTCCATGAACGAACGAGCCCGTTCGAGAGGTGTCGACCGGATCGACTACAGCGTTGCCGATGCTACTTCCGAACAGGACTTGCTTGCGTACGAAAGCGGTTATGACTGCGTCCACTGTGGCATGGCGCTCTTCGACATCGCTGATGTGGGTCCGTTTTTCGAGGTGATGCCGCGTCTTTTGAAGGCGCACGGCCGGCTGGTGTTCTCGCTGATGCACCCGTGCTTCAACAACCCGTCGATACGCTTCGTCGGAGAGCGAGATGATGACTCGGGAGAACGCTATTCGATGCAGGTGGAGCGATACATGTCATCCTACAGTCAGCGGGGCCTGTCCAAGGTCGGCCTGAAGCCGCATCTGTATTTCCACAGGTCGCTCACGGACCTGCTTCAACAGGGGTTCGAGGCTGGCCTGGTGATCTCGGGGCTCGAGGAGCGTGCGTTTTCGGCTGAGGGGGAACCGCGCTCGAAACCACTCAGCTGGGGTCCCACGTTCTCCGAGATCCCGGCGGTGGTTGTCATTCGCATGGAGCCGGGTCGGACACTCTAGTCGGGCTGCGCGACGAAGTGCCGATACAACGATTGCACGTTCTCGGGGAGACGATCGAATGCATTCTGGTCGATGGGGACGGACTCGTAGTTCTTTCCGCCGGTTTCGACGACCATCTGCGTATGCTCCGGCGCACCGACCATCGACGGATTCAGGTTGAGCCACCACGGCGCGTAGCGCACGATGAGCGCGACGCGGTCGGCGTCGCTCTCGTTCGGGGCGACGGCATGCCACAGGCGGCTGTCGTAGATGAGTACCGATCCCGCTTTGCCCTCCGCGCGCTCCTCGTCGTCTGCGGGACCGTCCGGGTCGAATCCGTCGATCTCGCCCATCGAGGGATTGACGGACTGTCGATGGCTGCCGGGACGCAGGAAGGTGCCTCCGTTCTCGGCGCTGAAGTCCGTGAGCATCCAGATGGTGGACATGTGCACCATGACGTCGGGATAAGGTGCGCGGATATGGGAGGCGTTCGTCTGGTTGTAGGGCCAGTCCGCGTGCCAGTAACCGCGTTCGTTGCCGGGGTGGTTGACGACGGCGTCGGTACACGAGATCCGAACGTATTCCCCGAAGAAGGCCTCGGCAATGCCCACGAGGGTGTCATCGGCCAGGTAGGGCGCGAAGATCTGCGTATCGTTGATGACCTGTTTCCTGACACCCACGCCCTTTGCGCCGATCCGGTGACCTTTCGCACGGGTGGCCGCCTGTCTGGCTTCCGACTCGGCGTTGTGTGCTGCCTGCACGGCTACGATCTCCTCGAGAACGTCACCGACCACATCTTCGGGGATGACACCCGCGACCACATCGTACCCACGCTCGTGAATCCGCTCTACGTGTTCCTGAACCGTTGCCACGGTTTCCCTCCGAGGATGAGCTGACTGGTGTGAACTTCGGTCGTCAAGATGCTGTTTATGCGTTCGGCAGGCAAGGGGCGACATACCTACCGATCGCCATCGGGTATCTCTTCGAATGCGGCGATTAGACGATCCATCCTTTGCCGGTTCACGCCGAAGTCTGACCTGCCCGACCTGGCGGCCGATCTGTAGTGGATGACATTCTCGCCTTCAGGTAGATGGAACTCCAAATCATCGATAAAGCCGAAAACGCGCGATCGGGTCAAGGCATGGACGTAGTCGGGTTCGACCCGTCCGAGTTCTGTTTCGAGTACGACGTCGAGTAGATCCACAAGCCTGGAAAGTGCGTCCTCTCTCGAACCGGTGTATGAAATCGGAGTACGATCCGGGTCCAGTGAATCCGCGCAGTTGCGTGTTCCCGGACACGGTGGCAGACGACCGTCCTGCAGACCGAGCGGAGTGGGAGGCGTTGCACGGGCCGCAACCATACGGATGGCTACCCAGCCGATCAAGAGAACAGCGATCCCGATCGCGACGCTCTTCAAGGACCCGACCTTCGGGAGCGGAGGAAGTTCAGCGTGGTGATGAGCACGGCGGCGCCCGCTCCGATCGCGACAAGGGCGTGGGTGTCCATGGCGGGGCCCAGGATAAGAATGGCGAACGCGGCGAGCATCAGCAGGGCGCGCTCGAGGGGTGGGTAAGGGACGAAGCATCTCCCGGTTACAGATTGCGCGAGTGGGATCAGACCGACGACTGTGACACCCGTAGTGGCAAGGGTTGCGGCTGCCCCGTTTCCGTCTGCGAGCAACAGCAGATCTGGACGGAGAACGAAACAGTAGGGGAGTGCGAACCCGACGAGGGCGTAGCGAAACGCGGCCAGCCCCGTGCTCATGATGCCGGACCCTGCGATGGCACTAGCGGTGTAGGCGGCCAGCGCAACCGGAGGGGTGACCATCGACATCATCCCGAAGTAGAAGATGAAGAGGTGGGCGGCGAGTGGGACCACGCCCAGTTCGCCGAGTACGGGGCCAACGAGTGTAGCCATCAAGAGATAGCACACGGCGGAAGGCAGTCCCATGCCGAGGATGATGGTGGAGACCATGAGGAGACCGAGCGCGAGGACCAGATTCTGCTGTGCGAGGGGTAGGATGACGCCGGGGAGTCTGCTGCCGACGCCGGTTAGCGTGACGATTCCGATGATGACGCCGACGCAGGCAGCTGCGGCGATCAGAGGGATCCCGGCGTTCGCTGCCCGGCGGCAGGCATCGAACACATCTCCAACACCAAGCCGCGTTCGGGCATCACACATCCCGGCAATGACGATGACTGCGAGGCTGACGCTGACGGCGCGAAACGGGGTGTAGCCTGCGACGAGCAGCCCGATCAACGACACGAAGGCAGCGAGGAAGACGATACCCGCGACCGGGGGGATCTCCGTGGTGCGCTCGCTCGAAGGATTCGGTACGTCCTTAAGGTGCGCGGCCTGGAGATGTACGATGAGCAGGAGGACGCCGTAATAGAGTAGCGCGGGGATCAGGGCCGCCTGGATGATCTGGAGGAAGGTCACCGGCGGGTCGACGATCTCGAGCATCATGTAGGCGCCGGCCCCCATTATGGGCGGTACGAGGGCTCCACCCGAGCTGGCGGCCGCTTCGATTCCGGCGGCGGCGGCGGGGCTGAAACCCGCCGACCTCATGAGGGGGATGGTGAAGGTGCCGGTCGTGGCAGTGTTGGCCACCGCGCTGCCCGAAAGCGATCCCATCATTCCGCTGCTGAGTACGGCTACTTTGGCGGGCGCCCCACGACTCGACCGGAAGAGACGTGAGGAAAACTGGATGATAAAGTTGGTGGCCCTGGTCTTTTCAAGCAGGGCGCCGAACAGGACGAACAGGAACACGTAGGTGAACATCACGCGGAGGGCGATGCCGAATACGCCTTGGGTGTGGAGGAAGGTCTGGCTGACGATGCGCTCCCACCCGTATCCGCGGTGGGGGAACAGGAAGTCGGGAACAGCGGCTCCCAGGTTCGCGTAGAGCGTGAAGCAAAGAGCCAGAATAGGAAGCGTGACCCCGATCGCCCGGCGAGTGGCTTCGAGCACCAGGATGAGGCCGAGGAAACCAACGAGGTTGTCGAGCGCGACCTCAGCACCCGCACGATTGCCGAGGGGCTGGCCCTCGAGCCATAGACGCTCGAACATCGGCTCGCTCTGGATCACGATGTAACTGAAGCAGAAGATCGTGAGGAGGGCGGCCGTGATGTTGAGTATGGGATGTTGGTTTGGGTCCAGGAAAACAAGGAGTAAACCGATACCAGCGAAAACCGCGAGTTGGGCTTGCGGCCCGAAGGTAGGGTAGTTGACCTCGGCCAGGACGAAGGCGGTCAGGAGGACGGCCAGGACGACCCGGTGTCTATGGGGGGAATCGGGCATTCGTGGCGGAGACGTCTCAGGAACCCGGCCAGATGCCGATTTCGCGGAAGTAGCGTTCGGCACCGGGGTGGAAAGGGGTGCCCGTATCCCGAACGACGTTCTTCGGGTTGATCGCTCTGCCTGCGGGATGTTGTTTCACGACGTCCTCGCGACCCTCGTATAACGTCCTGGTGAAGGCGTAGACGGTTTCTTCGTCGAGGTTCGCGTGGACGATGAGATGCATGTTGCCGACGTTCATGCCTTCGAAGGGCTCGGACTGACCCCGGTAGGTGTCAGCCTTGATGGTCGCCGGGGCGAAGAAGGGATACTGCGCGAAGAGTCCCTTTCGCGATTCGGGGTCAAAGGGAACGAAATAAATGTCCTGGGAGGCGGTGGCCTGTGTGATCGAAGCGGTGGGCACCGCACCTCCGAGGAATGCGGCGACCGCAGAGCCATCGGACAGCATATCCACTGCCCCGGCCTGGGTGGAATGAAGGGGTGTGAAATCCCAGTAGTCGAGTCCGTGGGCACTCAGGATGGGCTCGAGAAAGTGTTCGAATCCGGCCCCCGCTGGACCGACCACGACCCGCCGCCCTCGCAGGTCAGCGATCCGCTCGACCCTGGATGAGGAAGGCGTGATGAACAAGGCCACGTTGGGTGCCAGGGTCATGACGGCTCTAATGTTCTGCTCGGAGTCGAAAGCGCCCTCACCGCGAACGGCGAAGTAGGAGATCGCGGCGTTCGCAAGCGCCAGGTCGAGTTCGCCCGATGTCAGTCGCCGAATGTTCTCCTGTGTGCCTTTGGTGGCTTCAGCTGAAACTTGCCAGTCGGTGTGCTCGTCGACCACCGAGGCGATCGCGCCTCCGACGACGAAGAATGCGCCCCCTGGAGGCGCCGTCCCTACGCTGAGAAACCGACGTCTGCCTTCGTTGGCAGGCGAGCATGCGATTGATAGGGACAACAGGACAACGAAGCGACAGACCTTGCTCATCGGCGGCTCCTGATTGAGGATGCGACGGTGGTTTCTTTCTGCAGCGGGGTCACTTGCCGACTGTTTTCGCCGATATTTCGAGGTCTGCGTCAGCCTTGTGAAGGTAGTGTTTGACGAACCGTCGCGCCCGGTAAGACTTGATGTGGCGCAGCCAGTGCTGGCGCGGGCGTTTGCTCGGGTTCGTTTCGATCCGGACGGTGTCTCCCCACGACAGCACGGCAAACGGGGAACTGGTTTTGCCGTTGATCGATCCCGCGTGGCATTGCGTGCCGAGGTCGGTATGGACGGCGAACGCGAAATCGAGGACGGTCGCTGCTTCGGGCAGAACGATGGCGTCTCCATCCGGCGTGAAGGTGACGATCTCCTTGATGAACAGAATGCGGTGAAGCTCGTCCAGGAGATGGTGCGACGGCACGTCGTGATCGTGCCAGTCGGACAATTCCTCGAGCCACCGTCGACGCGAGGCCTCCTGGATACGATCGCCCTTGAGGACGGCCACGCCGAGCTCCCCCATCCGGTGCATTGCCGGCGTCTGGATGTGTACCTCGTAGCGCTGGCCGGCGTGGATCACGGTCGTGTGCAGGGCCTGATACCGATTCCGCTTGGGTAGCGCGATAAAGTCTTTCACGCGTTCCATGACGGGCGCGAACTGGCCGTGGATCGTGCCCAGGGTTCGATAGCAGGCATCGCGGCTCGAGACGAGGACTTCGATGGCGTATCGATCGTAAACGCTGGACATCGGGGCCTGTGCCGCGATCATCTTGTTGTGGATGCTCCTCAGGCTCTTGGCCTGAATGCGCGTGCGGGAGCGAATGTCCTGCTGGCGGAGACGTTCCGTGATCGAGTCCGCGAAGTCGCAGAATGCGTCGGGCGGACCTTGTTCGAGCTCGGAAGCCATGCGTTCACAGGTTTGGGGTTCGAGGCACGCGTAGCTCGCGTTCTGCAGTTCCCGTGTGGTGCGGCCCATTCCGAGCAGGTGAGAAATCGGGGCATAGAGTTCGATTGTTTCTCGGGCGATGCGCGCTCGTCTGCTCGGATCCTCGATGCCGCCGATGCTGCGCATGTTGTGGACGCGATCGGCCAGTTTGAGAATCAGGACGCGTGGGTCTTCGCGTGCGGCGGAGAACAGCTTTTGGAGGGTGGCCGCACGGCGGGTGGACCGGTTCCGCGCGTGACTGGCTTCCGCCTTGGTGACGCCCCGGACGAGGGTGGCCACGGCCTGCCCGAATGTGGGGGCGATGTCCTCGAAGTCGAGGGCGGAATCTTCGACCGCGTCGTGCAGCAGAGCGGCGGTCATCATCTCGGTGTCCCGCGAGAATCCCATTTCCGAAGCGAGGAGCAGGGCAACCGCGATGGGATGGATTATGAAGGGCTGCCCCGTGTCTCGGTGCTGGCCTTCGTGACTGGCGAAAGCGATATGATAAGCCTGTCCGACCGCCGGGTGTTCGGACTGAGGTACCCTGGCAAGGAGACGCCGAAGGGGATCCCTGACCTGTGTAATGCCGTCCGGGTTCACGAGGCTTTCCGCTCGATGACGGGATCGGGGCTGTCGCTCTCTGCCGAGCCTGTGTCGGAGAAGAAGCCACGAATGGCGTCGACCATCTCCGGTTGGGATTCGAAAGTGTGGGCGGGGGCGGGCAGGGAGTCGAGGAAGGCCTTGCCATAGCGAGTAGAAAGGACGCGGCTGTCGAGCACGAGGACGATTCCTCGATCGGTCGTGTTGCGGATGAGGCGACCGAAGCCCTGTCGGAATTTCAGGATGGCTTCAGGGACGGAGTAATGAATGAACGGGTCCTTCCCCTGCTTCTGCAATTCCTCCATCTGGGCTTCGACGAGCGGATCGGTCGGTACGGCAAACGGCAACCGAACGATGGCCAGAACCTCAAGAACGTCACCGGGGAGATCGACCCCTTCCCAAAAACTGTCCGTTCCGAGCAGGACGGCCGGTCGGTGCGCGCGAAACCGCTCGGTGATCTGCGCTCGTGGGCCGTCGATGCCCTGGCCGAGGAGCGTGACGCCGTGGGACTGCAGTTCCAGTTTTACGGCGTGGTACGTCTTGTTGAGCATGCTGTACGACGTATAGAGCCCGAGCGTTCCCCGTTTCGCGTGAACTGCGACATCGCGGATGACGCTGTCAACGGCTTCCTGAAAGGCGGGGTCTTTGGGTACAGGAACGAACCGCGGTGCGCAGACGAGGGCCTGCGTCTCGTAGTCGAAGGGCGAACCGAGGCACAGGCTCTGTACGCGATCCTCATCGGCACCCTCGAGACCGACTCGACGAAGGAAGTAGACGAGTCGGCCCCGAATGCCCAGCGTGGCGGAGGTGTAGACGATGGTCTGCATCCGCTCGTAGAGCAACTCTTCGAGATGGTCGGCGATCCGGAGCGGGGCCGATTGGAGCCTTGTGTCTGCGCTCCCTTCCCGAGAGGGCAACTCCATCCAGTAGACGGTGCCCTCGTATTCCGGGTCGGTAAGGTGTTCGATGTCGCTCAAGAGTTCCACGCAGTCAGTCGTGCGGGCGTCGATTTCGTTCTTGAGGTCTTCCTGGTTGGGGAAGGCATCGTCCTTCAGGTCCTTCATCCAGTTGGAGATCAACTGGAGCTTCTCGGCCGTCTCCCGGGCGGCGTCGGCGAACGGTGTCAGTGTATCGAGCAGATCCTGGAAGGGCGCGTCGTCGGCCTTATACCGTAGCTTCTCCACGTAGGCATTTCGCTTCCCGCCCGCCCGCTCGCGCGACCGGTCCGTCAGATCCTGGAAGAAGGCCTGGGTGTGGAGCCACAGATCTTCGACGGCTGCCTCGGCCGCAGCGATTCCCGATTCGAATCCCTTCAGCTCCGTAGCCTTCAACTCGCCCACCTTGATCCAGTGTTTGAGCCCGGGGAGGGTACCGGCGTTCGTGAACCCCTGGCTGCGCAGTTGATCGCACAGGTTGCGGACCCGCCAGATGTTGAGTTCCCGTCCGAGATATTGGGAGGCGACTTTTTCGACATTGTGAGCTTCGTCGACGATCAGGTGTTCGTACTCCCCGAGAATGCCATTTTCGGTCGAGAGGTCGGAGAACAGGAGCGAGTGATTGACGACGACGATGTGAGCTTTCTGCGCCGACTTCCGAATATTGTTGGCGAAGCAACGACCATTGGTCCGACACTTCTGGCTCCGGCAGAAGCCGCTGTCGCTGCAGACCTTGCCCCAGAGGCTGCCCGATCTGGACAGATCGAATCCGGCGTGTTCGGAGATGTCGCCCGTCCTCGTCGTGGCTGCCCAGAGCACGAGGCCTAGGGCAGAGACACGCTCGTCGTTCGTGAAAGTCGCCTCGGCATTCGCGAGAGCGGCCGACCATCGATTCAGGCAGATGTAATTTGCCCTGCCCTTGAGAAGCGCGTACTGGAAGGCCTCATCGAGGGTGCCTTCGAGCGCGGGGAGATCCTTGTAGAAAAGTTGCTCCTGCAGGTTCTTCGTATTCGTCGAAACGACGACGCGCGCGTTGTTCTGAACCGCGTATTGAATGGCCGGGATGAGGTAGGCCAGGGACTTGCCGACACCGGTTCCAGCTTCGACAGCCAAGATCTGACTGTCGTTGAAGGCAGAAGCCACCGCTTCGGCCATCTCGCCCTGCTGCACGCGGTATTCGTAGTCGTCCGATTCCTTGTCCAGAAGGCCGCCCGGTTGAAAGCAGGCCTGAATCGCTTCCAGATCGACGGGCAGGCTGGAAACACGATCCTCGGCAGACTGTTCGCCCCCTAGGTTGAAGAGTTCGGAGACTGGGGGTGAGAGGTCGTGCGAGGAGGATGCACCGGGAAGCGGCGCATCTTCGGAAGCGGATTCGTTGCCGATCTCGACGAAGATCGGCAAGAGATCCGAGTCCGTTCCAGTGAGAAGCCGGAGCATCTGCTGTTTGATGTTCAACGGGAGGGCGCGAACCTTCTCGACCAGTCCGAGGTAAATCCCGGCGAGTTCCGAGGCTTCCCGTCGGGACTTGAGTTCGTCGTCCGATTCGGCTTCGAAGAAGGACGCGAGGGTGTCGGCCTTGTGGTCGTTGAGCGAAGGTAGCAGGGCGCGGGCAAGATCCCTGAGGCCGTGTACGCTGTTCTCGACGAGGCGGGGGTGCGCGTTGTCGAGAAAACGGTATTCGAACCGCCCGCCGTACGCGACGAACGGCGTCTGACCTGTGAAGGCGAGCAACTCGTCGATGGCTTTGGCCCTGCGAGGGGCCTTGTCCAGCAAGCCAGGGGTGACGCCCAGAAGCCGCGCGATGTCCTCGGGCACGTTGCCGATCGGTCGGACGTAGCTGTGGAAACGCTCAACGATTTCACCCGCTTCCACACGGACCGCGCCGATCTCGATGATTTCGTCGGAGCGTGGATTCAGGCCCGTCGTTTCAATGTCGATGGTGACGAATTCGGTGAGCAGTGACAAGAGTGTTGTCCTGGACCCTCGTCCGCGAGCCGGGAACCCCGGCCCCGGGTATCCAAGGCCAAAAAGTGATGAGGAAGAGTCTGCTGTCCCCCGCAGCCGCGTGATGAGGGGCCTCCGCGTTGACAAAGGGTAGTCCGCCCTCTATCATAGCCGGAGTCGGGTGGTTAGACCAATAATATGGTACGTCGATGGCCAATTCAAGCACCGGTAGGGTGCTGTTTTTACGGATTTAACGTCAGAAAGGAGTCCCCTTGAAGGCCTGTCTTTTTTCCGGTGTCGAGCAGATGGAGGTGAAAGAGGTCGACCGACCGGCTAGAGCGGAGAACGAAGTCACGATCGAAGTTGCTCGCGCCGGTCTCTGCGGGACCGATCTGCACGTTTACCTGGGGGACATGGCCCATCGGGTGACGCCCCCGCGTATTCTGGGTCACGAGATGGTGGGTGCCATCGTCGAAGCACCCGAAGAAGGGGACTTTCGCGAAGGCGACCGCGTGGTCGTGGAGCCGACCGTGTTCTGCGGCCGCTGCGCCGCGTGTCGTCGAGGCCACACCCACGTCTGCCAGAATCTCAACTTCATGGGGGTCGACAGTACGGGGGCTTTCGCAAACTACTGGAATGTGCCTCAGGATCGACTGCACAAAGTGCCCGACACGCTGGACGACGTGGCAGGCGCCCTGATCGAGCCCCTTGCTGTGGCTGTGCACGACGTGCGCCGAGCACAGGTCGAGGTGGGCGACCGGGCGGTCGTGATCGGCGGCGGTCCGATCGGGTTGCTGGTCGCGATCGCCGCGCGTCTTGACGGGGCCGATGTCATCATCAGCGAAGTCAATCCATTCAGGATCGGCGTGGCGGAGTCGTGTGGGTTCGACACGGTCAACCCGTCGGAAACGAACCTGGTCGACCACGTTAACGAATGGACAGACGGGGCTGCGGCCGACCTTGTGTTCGAGGTGAGCGGCCATCCGGCTGGGGCGGAGGTGATGACGGAGATCGTGAGGGTCCGTGGGACGATCGCTCTGGTGGGCGTCCACGCCGAACCGGTTCCCGTAAACCTTCAACAGTTCTTCGCGCGGGAACTGCACCTGACGGGATGTCGAGTCTACGAGTCGATCGACTTCGAACGGGCCATTCGAATCGCGGAGGCCGATCACGTCCCGGTCGACAAGATCGTGACGAATGTGACGCCGATGGAGGAGATCGGCTGGGGCTTCGAGCAGATGAAGAATGGGAGGGATGTCATGAAGGTCATGATTGATTGTCAATCCTGAGCGTACCGCAATTGTTCAAGCTGGGGTTCCCATAAGTGGACGGTGGGCGGAGCCGTGCGGCGGGCGACTGTTGTGTTTCGGTGAGGTTTGTTCTAGACAACAACAAGAGGTCCGGATCAAATGAGTATGCTTTCGGCGTTCAGTTTGGAGGGGAAGACGGCGCTTGTGACGGGGGCCAGTACGGGGCTCGGGCGTGGGATGGCGGAAGGGTTGGCGGAAGCGGGGGCCGACGTGGTGGTGGTGAGTCGGTCGGTGGAGCGGCTTGAGCCGGTGCGGGACGCGATCCGGGCGATGGGCAGGACCTGCGAGGCCATTGCAACAGATGTGGGAGATCCGGTCGCGATCCGGGACATGGTGGTGAAAGCAAAGGAGGTGACGGGTTCGGTCGACATTCTGGTGGCGAACGCGGGGACGACCTACCGATCGCCGGCTGAGGATTTCCCCGAAGAGGAATGGCGGCGGGTGATCGACGTGAATCTCAACGCGGTCTGGTTCTCGGCCCAGGAAGTCGGGAGGCTGATGATCGATCAAGAGCGGGGCAAGATTGTGGCCACCGCGTCGTTGTTGACGTTCCAGGGGGGCATTACCGTGCCCGCCTACGCGGCAAGTAAAGGTGCCGTAGGCCAGCTGGTCAAAGCCCTGGCGAACGACTGGGCTCGATACAACATTCAGGTGAATGCCATTGCACCGGGTTACTTCGCAACCGATCTGACGGGCGCACTCAGAGACGACGAGACGCGTTCACGCCAGATTCTGGAACGGATTCCCGCCGATCGGTGGGGATTGCCAGAGGATCTCAAGGGGGCCGTCGTTTACCTCGCATCGGATGCGTCGAACTATGTGACCGGTCACGTTCTGGTGGTGGACGGGGGGTGGATGGGGAGGTAGGGGCAGTGCAAAGTGAAGAATGCAAAATGGGAAGTCTCGGCATTGGGTAAGTGGTTGATGATCGCAGGAGTCCTTCTGTTTATCGGGGGGCTCTGCGTGACGTACCTGGACCGGACTCCGCTGGGTCGATTGCCCGGAGATGTTCACGTCGAGGGTGAAGGGTATTCTTTTCATTTCCCCATCGTGACCTGCATTGTTGTCAGCGTGATCGCCACCCTTATTCTCAACTTCTTCAACAAGCGATGAACCCACGTACGCTCGAATGGCACTTTCTCCTGCTAAAATCTTCCTCCTGTAAGTGACCTCCATCAGTACCCCCCTGCCTTCCCGGTATCGGGATCGGATGACGGACTGGTGAAACTCTCCGACTTCGACTACGAATTGCCGCCCTCACTGATCGCGCAGCGTCCAACAGACCAGCGCGACGGTTCGAGGCTGATGGTGCTGGATCGTTCGACGCGACAGATCTCGCACCACCTTTTTCGGGATCTGCTCGAGTTTCTTCGAACGGACGATTGCATCGTCGTGAATGAAACACGAGTTCGACGGGCCCGTCTGTTCGGTCATCGGCGCGAGACAGGCGGAGCGGTGGAAGTTCTGCTGGTTCGGCCTCTGGAGGACGGTACGTGGGAGGGGATGGTGAGGCCGGGGCGCCGCCTTCGGGAGGGCGTGGAGATCGTTTTCGAGGGCGTCCCGGTCGTGGCGCGAGTCGAGGAGGTCTTCCCGGACGGCCACCGACGACTTCGTTTCGACGGAGATGTTGAAGCCCTGATGGAAAGTCGCGGTCACGTTCCCCTCCCCCCCTACATCGATCGATCGGAAGAGGCGCAGGACGCGGACCGATACCAGACGGTGTACGCAAGACGGCCGGGCGCGGTGGCGGCACCGACTGCGGGTCTTCACTTTACGGAAGCCATGTTCGAAGGGGTCGTGAGGCAAGGGGTAGGCGTGGCGCGGGTGCTGCTGCACGTGGGGCCCGGCACCTTTCGGCCTGTCGAGTCGGACGATCCGACTCGACATCGGATGCATAGCGAATACTATGAGATGGACACCGAAGCCGTCGGTGCGATTCAGGACGCCGGGCGGGCGGGCGGGCGGACGATCGCGGTGGGGACAACCACCGTTCGTGTGCTCGAGACAGTCCGCGGCGAGGAAGGGCTGGCGCCAGGTAGCGGATGGACGGACATCTTCATCTATCCGCCGTTCGAATTCAGAGCGGTCGACGCGCTGATCACGAACTTCCACTTACCCAGATCGACACTTCTGATGCTTGTGTCCGCGTTCGCGGGAAGAGAGTTCGTGCTCGAAGCCTACGAAACGGCGGTCGAAGAAGAGTATCGTTTCTATAGTTATGGAGATGCGATGCTGATTCTGTAGAGCGAGAATCGAACAGAGTGCAAAGTGCATAGTGCAAGGGGTAGCGGTGAAAGGCAGAGCGGGAGAGGGGCGATGACTTGCTACGGGGTTGTTCTTGCAGGAGGGGCGGGGAGGAGAATGGGAGGCGAGGAACCCAAGCAGTTCATGAGGGTCACGGGGCGACCGGTGCTGGCGTACGCGCTGGCGGCGTTCGAGTCTTGCGATGCGGTCGATGGAACCGTGATCGTGGGGCCCGAGGATCGACTGGATACGTGCGCATCCTTGTCGCGGCAGATGGGATGTCGTAAAGTGAAGGACGTCGTGGCCGGGGGCAAGGAGAGACAGGATTCGGTGCTCTGCGGCGTGAATCGCGTGCCGTCCGAGGTCGATGTCATTGCCGTTCACGACGGGGCGAGACCGCTCGTGCAACCAGACGACATCACGCGTGTCGTTCGTGCGGCAGATGCGTCCGGGGCTGCGGTTCTCGGGACGCCCGTGTCCGATACGGTGAAGCGGGTGGCGGGGGATCAGGTGGAAGAAACGCTCGATCGGTCGAATCTTTGGTCCGTCCAGACGCCGCAGGCGTTTCGGGCTTCGGTGTTGCGGGAGGCGCAAGCGCGGGCGCTCGAGGACGGTTTTATAGGCACTGACGACACGGTCCTGGTGGAAAGGATCGGACACCCGGTCGCGATCGTTGAAGGGCCCCGGGATAACATCAAGGTGACCGTACCCGAAGATCTCGCACGTGTCGAAGACATCCTGAATCGGAGGAGAAGGACGACGACCACATCCCGAATCGGCATGGGGTACGACGTTCATCAGCTTGTCGAAGGGCGGCCCCTGATCCTGGGAGGCGTGGAGATTCCGTTCGAGCGCGGGCTGCTGGGACACTCTGACGCCGACGTACTCACCCACGTGGTGATCGACGCATTGCTGGGCGCGTCGGGCGAGGGCGACATCGGCAGGTTGTTTCCAGACACGGATCCTGCCTACAAGGACATCTCGAGTCTGGATCTCCTCGACCGCACAGCTGCGGTCCTGAAGGAGCGGGGCGCATCCGTGGTGAACGTCGATGCCACGGTGATGGCTCAAAGGCCGCGGTTTGCAGATCACATATCAAGGATGGAATCCAATATCGCGCGGGTGCTCGGGGTGGTTTCGTCGGCCGTTTCCGTCAAGGCGACGACGACGGAGCAGCTCGGGTTCGTCGGGCGAGAAGAAGGGATCGCCGCGCAGGCCGTGGCGATGGTGACGGTTGTCGATTGAGCAGCGGGCGTCGGGCGACGGGAGGGCTGCGGTCGACTGTCGATTGGTCGGGTGATGGAATATTTCGGACAGCAGTGGGACGCCTTCCTCGTCTACCTGAGCGCGGCACCCCCGAACTGGATCCATTTCTTCCTGTTCGTGGGCGCCTTCATGGAAAATATCATCCCGCCCATTCCGGGCGATACGCTGATCGTTTTCGGGGCGTATCTGGCAGGTATTGGGGTGATCGAGGTTGTACCCACTTATTTTGCGATGTGGGTCGGAAGCGCCGCGGGGTGCCTGACCGTCTACACAGTGGCCTACGCGACGGGCCGCGAGTTTTTTCTCAGGCTTGAAGCACGCTTCTTCGACGAGTCGCATCTGGCGACGGCCGAATCCTGGTTCGAACGGTATGGTAGCCACGTCGTGTTGTTCAACCGGTTCCTGCCTACGGTGCGAGCCTTCGTAGGGATCGTGGCCGGTATCATCCACATGCATCCGGTCAGAATGACATTGTATGTGGCGATCGGGACCTTTCTGTGGAACAGTCTGCTCGTCTACTTCGGACTGAAGGTGGGGGAAAACTGGCAGATTGTGGTCGACGTGCTGCGCCTCTACAATCAGACGCTCCTCATTCTGGCGGCGACCGGAGCGGCGATCTACTTCGGGTGGAAGTACACGCAGCGAACCAGAGCAAAGTCGAACGACGGAGATTCGGGTGAATCGCCAGAGGACAGTTGACCTGTCGGCCCTTCTCAGCGAGAGGCTTAATGGGTAAGAAGATCAGACTTGGCGTGCTGTTCGGAGGCCGGTCGGCCGAACATGAGGTGTCCGTTCAGTCCGCACGAAACATCGTGGACGCGCTCGACAAGGATAAATACGAGATCGTGCTGATCGGGATCGATAAGCAGGGCCGATGGGCGCTGAACGACGGAGCGCTCCCCTTACTCGAGTCAGGGGACGCGGGGTTACCTTCGTTCGAGGGGCGTGAAGATCAGCGCGTGACCCTCGTATCCGAGTCTGGCGGAGGAGAACTGGTTCGTACATCCGACAACGCGCATCTGGGCACGGTCGATGTGGTATTTCCGATTCTACACGGTCCCTACGGCGAGGACGGAACCGTACAGGGAATGCTCAAGCTGTTCGACGTTCCGTATGTCGGAGGGGGCGTGCTGGGATCCGCAGTGGGGATGGACAAGGACGTGATGAAGCGGCTGTTGCGAGACGCGGGAATCCCGATCGGGGACTTCCGCTGTGTCTACACGCACACTCGGGATCGAGTCGGGTTCGAGTCTGTCGCGAACGATCTGGGATTGCCCCTGTTCGTGAAGCCAGCCAACCTCGGCTCGTCCGTCGGTATCAGCAAGGTCGCGAATGCGGAGGAGTACGAGGCAGCGCTGGACGAAGCCTTCAGATACGACACGAAGGTCGTGGTGGAAGCGAACATCCCCGGTCGAGAGATCGAATGCGCAGTTCTGGGAAACGAGTCACCGATCGTGTCCGTGCCGGGAGAGGTGATCCCCCATCACGAGTTTTACTCGTATGAAGCCAAGTACATTGACGAACAGGGCGCCGGTCTGGAGATTCCGGCCGACCTGACAGAAGAGCAAGCTCAGCGGGCTCGAGATCTGGCGATTGAGACCTTCCAGGTGCTGTGCTGCGAAGGGATGGCGAGGGTTGACTTTTTCCTGACGCCGGACGATCGAATCGTGCTGAATGAGATCAACACGATCCCCGGGTTCACCCGAATCAGTATGTATCCGAAGCTGTTCGAGGCGAGTGGGATTCCTTATTCGGTGTTGATCGATCGTGTCGTGCAGCTTGCGATCGACCGACACGAACGCGACGTGAAACTGAAGACGAGTCGATAGCGAAAGCAGAACCTGAGGTTATTTCGGGGGTGATCCGACAAGGATCGCCCCTTCTGTTTTTCGAAACCGGGTGGCTATCAGCCCTGTCGGAACGGATGAGAGGAGATGTGTCGAAAGTGCCAGCTTCCATCGCGAAAATGGTACTTTTATTACTCCATCGACCTGTGTGATCGTCGACACATAGGTTATAACTGACTGTTTATAAACCGTTTGCAAGAGACCCTTGTGTGGGGGGGTGTGATTTGGTACGGGCTTTGCCCTTGGTTCGAATGACGCGCTTCCATTCGAACCGATGGAGGAGAAAATGGCAAAGAGTTGCGTACTTGTCGTCGATGACGACGTGATGCTCCGGGATTTCCTGGCGAATCGCCTGTCAGGAGAAGGATTCGACGTAACGACCGCGCCGGGCCCGGTCGAGGGGTCGGGAACCCAATACGATCTCGTGTTTCAGAACATTGAGAAGCCCTTCAGCCTGGGTAAGCTCAATCGACGAATCCGGGCCATGTCACCCGGGAGATTCGATCGAAATTGAGTTAAACCTAAAGTTATAAGATACAATTACATACCCCCAATGTGGCCAACCCCTCCCAGGTCACCGTGACTCCTCCAGAGCGCCGTCCTTTCCCCGGACGGCGCTCTTATGTTAAGCCAGGTTCAGGTGAGACCCAAACGACTAAAGTCCTGTGT
Organism: Latescibacteria bacterium UBA6620; assembly: GCA_002433075.1. Taxonomy (GTDB): domain Bacteria; phylum Latescibacterota; class UBA2968; order UBA2968; family UBA2968; genus UBA6620. The sequence continues at coordinate 10,116 of DJHM01000033.1, read as the reverse complement.
GGAATATGATTCAGTCGAATCATTCGCTTTTATAATGGATTAAAGTGGCTAAATTGACACATCAGCAAACGTTCGCTGTTGATGGCGAATGCCTTCGAGTCATCGCAACGGGTCGAACTGACGGCCTGACCGATCCATTCTGGACGGACGACCCCATCGAGGAAAACCTCATGTCAACGACTTCAAAGATCATCTATACGAAAACGGACGAGGCCCCGGCTCTGGCCACGTACTCTTTGCTGCCGATCATCGAGGCCTTCACCGGGGCGGCGGGGATCGCGGTCGAGACGAGAGACATCTCCCTGGCGGGACGAATCATTGCCAATTTTCCGGAGCATCTGACGGAAGCGCAGCGACAGTCGGACGCCCTGGCCGAGTTGGGAGAGCTCGCGAAGACACCCGAAGCGAACATTATCAAGTTGCCCAACATCAGCGCATCGATCCCCCAGCTGACATCCGCAATCAAGGAACTGCAGGAAAAGGGATACAACCTGCCGGACTATCCGGAAGAACCGGACTCGCCGGAGGCGCAGGAGGTTCAGGATCGCTATGCGAAGGTCCTTGGGAGCGCGGTCAATCCCGTTCTTAGAGAGGGCAATTCAGATCGTCGCGTGGCTTCGCCGGTCAAGGAGTACGCGCAGAAGAATCCCCATCCTATGGGAGACTGGACATCGTCTTCGAAGTCTCACGTCGCACACATGGAGGATGGGGATTTCTATTCCAGCGAACAGTCTGCGGTGGTGTCGTCAGACGATGTACTGAAGATCGAATTCGTGGGCGAAGACGCGAATACGAGGGTCCTCAAGGAAGAAACCCTGGTTCAGAAAGATGAAGTGATCGACGCGGCCGTGATGAACTGCGGGGCCCTTCGAGATTTCTACGAAGCCCAAATGAGAGATGCGAAAGAGAATGGAGTGCTGTTCTCGCTTCATCTCAAGGCAACCATGATGAAGGTATCCGATCCGATTCTGTTCGGGCACGCGGTGTCCGTGTACTTCCGTGCAGCGCTGGAGAAGCATGCCGCAGTGTTCGAAGAACTGGGGGTGGATCCGAACAACGGGATCGGGGAGGTCTATGCCAAGATCGCGAGTCTGCCCGATTCGCAGCAGGCAGAGATCAAAGCGGATGTGGAAGCCGCCTACGCATCCCAGCCCGATCTTGCGATGGTGAATTCGGACCGGGGGATTACGAACCTCCACGTTCCGAGCGATGTCATCATCGATGCCTCCATGCCCGCGGCGATTCGCGAATCGGGTCAAATGTGGGGGCCGGATGGGGCGCAACACGATACGAAGTTCACGATTCCTGATCGGTCTTACGCCCGTATCTACCAGGAGACGATCGACTTCCACAAGGAGAACGGGAAGTTCGACGTCACGACGATGGGCAACGTGTCGAACGTGGGGTTGATGGCTCAGAAGGCTGAGGAATACGGGTCTCACGACAAGACGTTTGAAATGGCGGGGAATGGCAGAGTGCGGGTGGTGGACGGGTCGGGCACAGTGCTACTCGAGCACGAAGTCGGGGAAGGAGATATCTGGCGAATGTGTCAGACGCGGGATCTGCCAATTCAGGACTGGGTGAAGCTGGCGGTGACTCGAGCCCGGTTGACGGGCGCCGCGGCCATCTTCTGGCTGGACAGAGACCGCGCTCACGACGCCAATCTGATCGAGAAGGTGAACCGGTATCTGAAGGACCACGACACCGATGGCCTGGAGGTTCAGATCCTTTCACCGGTCGATGCGATGCGGCTGAGTCTGGAGCGGGCACGCGACGGGAAAGACACGATCTCTGCGACGGGCAACGTCCTCCGTGACTATCTCACCGACCTGTTTCCGATCCTGGAGCTGGGTACGAGTGCCAAGATGTTGTCGATCGTTCCGCTGCTGGCAGGCGGCAGCCTGTTCGAGACGGGGGCAGGAGGATCGGCTCCGAAGCACGTGCAGCAGTTCGTGGAGGAGGGGCATCTGAGGTGGGATTCGCTGGGCGAATTCCTGGCGCTGGCCGTTTCGCTCGAGGACCTGGGCCACAAAACGGACAACAAGTGCGCGCAGATCCTGGCCGAGGCACTGAACCAGGCCACGGCGAAGTTCCTGGTCGAGCGAAAATCACCGTCGCGAGTGGTGCACGAACTGGATAACCGGGGAAGCCACTTCTATCTGGCCTTGTACTGGGCGGAAGCCCTGGCCGAACAGTCCGAGGACGAGGCCCTGAAATCTCAGTTCGGGCCGGTGGCGAAGGAACTGGCAGCCAACGAAGCGAAAATCGTGGACGAACTGAACGACGTCCAGGGGCCCGCAGTGGACATCGGCGGATACTACTACCCGGAGACGGAGAAGATGAGCGCGGCCATGCGCCCGTGCACAACGTTGAACGGGATCATTGACGCCATTTGATTGCCTCCGGCAGAGTGCTTTCGTAAGTTCAGATCGAAATGGGATGCCGCCCTAGCTCAGCTGGTAGAGCAACGGATTTGTAATCCGTAGGTCGGGAGTTCGAGTCTCCTGGGCGGCCCCATTGCATTGATTGCAAGAGATTGTAGGGGCGGGGGTTACGTCAGTTTTGGCGTGAACCCCGCTTTCGTTTGTACACCGCCAGGAGTGCCGTTTGTGACTGTGCTGTAGTCACAATATGGTCACAAGGAGGATGGCGTGGCGGTTTACAGGCGTGGCAAGAAATGGGTGGCTGACTTCTACTTGGGAGGAACTGAGGGAAGACGGGTCAGGAGAACGGCGCCAACGAAGGAACTGGCGAAGGCGTACGAGCGCGAATCCAAAGCTCGAGAATTCCGGGGTGAGTCCCTGCAGGAGCCTGAACGAGTTTGCCTGAAAGAACTGATTCGTCGTTACAAGCTGATGCACGGCGGCGGCAATCGGCAGTCGACGAGAACGCGTGACGCCTTGGTGTTCAGGCATCTCAGCGGATTTCTCGGCAACCCGATTCTTCAGGAGATTACGATGCGGTAGCTGGAGGACTATAAGGTTGCCCGCCTCAAGATAGTGAAACCTGCTACGGTTAATCTCGAGCTTCGGGTCATACGGTCGGTGCTTAACAGAGCCGTTGATTGGCACTTGCTTGGAACCAATCCAATGCGCCGAGTGAAACTGCTCAGAGTTGATACCTACGAGCCAGTCTTCCTAACTGTTGCCGAGGGCGAGCGTCTCATAGCAGCGGCAGAAGGTCAGATGTGCACCTTGCTGACCCTTGCGCTCCATACAGGTCTCCGAAGAATGGAACTGTTTAACCTGCAGTGGGCAGATGTGGACATGGAACGGGAAGAGATTGTCGTACGGAGGGCGAAGAGTCGGAAGTACAGACGGGTCCCCGTGAACAGCGTCGTCGTCGCAGCATTGAGGGGGCATCCTCGTCACATACGTAGCTCGCATGTATTCCACAGGGAGGACGGTGGACCGTGGCGGGATGTTCGGAAGAGGCTGTGGGCGGCCCTGGACAAGGCAGGACTACCCAGAGTCAGGCTCCACGATCTGCGGCATTCATTTGCTTCGAATCTGGTAGCGGCTGGAGTGGACTTGAGGAATGTGAAGGAATTGGTGGGTCACAGCAGTCTTGAAATGACGTTACGCTATAGTCACCTGACGCCAGGGCGGCTCAGGGCGAGTGTGGCGGCCCTGGAGGGCTAACACTCGCGGAAGTGTCGGATGGCTCTTTCGGCGGCCTCAGACTTGGTTCTGTACCTGGTCTTCTTCAGGTGGACGGGTTCTCCAATCACACCGTCGACGTTGGTGGCGTAGACTTCCCAATGTGTCGCGCAATAGTTGGACACCGTAACCTGGCACTCCTCGTCGTCAATCCTGAATGTGTAGACGCCCTCCATAGGGAGGGGGATTCTACTCAGGATCGAGTCGGACGACCAGGTTGGGTTGCTCACCGCTATCTGAAGTGAGTGGATTCCCAGCAATAAAGGGCCGTAGCGTCTGATCAGCGCGTGCCGGGTGCCTAACCATCTGGCCGGCCCCGATATTCCCTTGACCTGCCCCCCCGGATTGTTCCCAGTCCTAATGTTAGGATGTGGACACATAGGTGGGGGCAGGTCAGCCGGGTGGTGCGATATCGAAATTCTCGAATGAGACCGTTGCGGTGGAGTCCTGGGTATCCAGATCAAGTCCTTCGGCTGCCGGCACGTCCATTCTCGATTCGAGGAAGGATTCCTCCCAGGGCCCGGGTCCGACATCCCTGTCGTGGTCGATGCTGACGCCGTCAGGACCAAAAGTGAAGGATTCTGCCGGGTCGAGGTGAGATACACCCCCAGGGTCCGAGGCGAACATTTAAAGCAACCTGAAGGCTTCTGGGTCAACGGGACCGGTGGTGAGTTCGCAGTTCTCGTCCAATCCTTCTTCACCAGGTAACACGTCCCCGTGGCGCTGGTGGCCTTTGAGCCAGCCTTTCATCGACACCCTGATCTTGTCGTAGATCGGATTGCCATTTCCATCCAGCTCATCGGTGCTCATGTCCGCGAGGAACAAGCTCTTCGTACGGTTGGCGTGGAGACTGTCAATGCGTCCTGTTAGAGGCCGCGGGAGAGGCGCTTAAAGGGGCTCCGGCTACAAGCCCAGCAGGTAGGATACCTTGAGGAGCAGGGCGCGGTTCTGGTCCTTGAAACCGTCCAGGGTGCCGAACCCCTGGTCGTAGACGAGAAAGACGTCGCTTCCGGGACGGTAGCGATAGTTGACGAGAAAGTTGAAGCTGGCGAACTGGTCTTCGTTGTTCCACTGGGCGAAGAGCTTGACGAAGAAGTCGACGGTGAACGAATAGGTCATGCGCGTGTTGACGAGCTGGACGTTGAGGTTTCCCTCCGGCATTCGCAGCCAGTTGGACTCCCACTCGGTCTCCAGGTTGAACCGACCCGAAGGTTTGATCGAGGTGCCGGTAGAGAGGGTGTATTTGCGTCCCGTATAGAAACTTCCCCCTTCGAAATCAACCTGGCCCTGTATTTTTCGACTCCGGCTCGTACGAACACCGGCTTTGGTCGAGACCAGGTCATACGTTCCGGGAGGCACCTCGACATCGGGACGGCGATCCGACGGCGTGAACGGGTCGACCACCTCGTCCTGCTCCCAGATCATCTCCAAGTCGAAATCGTCGGAGTGAACGTTCTCGATACTGATCTCGAAGGTTGTCTCTGCGTTCTTCAGGTCATTGTCCCGGTCGGTGAACATCTGGGACTCGAGCCCGAATCGGACTGACTGGATTCCCCAGGCACGCGGTTGGGGTTCGGCACGAATCCGTCCCTCGTAGCGGCGGAATCCTGTCAGGTCGCCTCGTCTGTTGATGAAGCCGACTTCGGGCTCGAAGAAGTCGTCGATGTCCAGGACGATGGCCCGCCAGTCGACAAGGGGGCCACGGTAGTCGATGGTCCCCCAGAATGCGTTCCCCGGGGATGAGCTGTCGTCCCAGGTGCGTGCAGCGAATCCCTTTACGTTGAACCTGGTGGTGGGGGAATAGCTGAAGTCTACGCCTCCCGAACGATTGTAGTCCTTCCATCCGACTCCAGGTACGCTGGTCTGTTTGTTGACGTAGATGAACCCCACGTTCGATCGAGAGAAAAGATCCTGACGCATCCTGACGACGCTGAAATTACTTCGGGGCACTGTGAAGGTGCCATCCGAATCCTGGAACGAAGCGGCCTCGGTCAGGGCGTTCATGACGCCGATGCTCGTACGTCCCACTTTTCCAGCGATCTTGGATCCTAGGGTAATCGGTACCCGGCGCTTGTCTTCCAGGCCGATTCGGCGGCTGTTGTAGAGCAGGGTGGGGGGGCGCGAGTCTCCACCACGGCTCTGGGCGGCTTCACCGAAGTCGAAGACGTTGGCACCCTCGAGGAAGAATTCCCGCTTTTCGGGAAAGAAGAGACTGAACTGAGTGAGGTTGACCTGTTCCTGGTCGCCCTCGACCTGGGCGAAGTCTGTGTTGTAAGAAAGATCGAGCGTGATGTTCGAGGTCAGACCGTAGCGGAGATCGGCGCCCGATTCGAATGACTGCTGCCGGGCGGGATCGATCGCGAGACGATCTCTGGAAACTCCCGGTAGCACGTAGGGTTTGATCTGAAGCAGACGTTTCGAACGAACGCCCTCCATCCCCTGCAGTTCCCCGATGTCTGCCGTCCGATAGCGCGCCCGGCCGCTGGAAGACCGTGTTCCCACTACGAGTGCGATTTCCTCGTTCTTGGCGGCCATGCCTCTCCCGAGGTTGATCCCCCACGCCGAGGCTTCCTCTTTGAATCGAAGCTGATCGAAAGGAATCTGCATTTCGACCGACCACCCTCTGCCGTGGCGGTGGGTCTTCGACTGCCAGTTCGCGTCCCAGCTGTCGTTGATCGTTCGCCCTTCGTTCGATAGCAGGAGGTCACGTTGCGTACCGTGGGGGTTCACGAAGAAGAAGAAGCCGTTCTGACGATCGTTGTAGGTGTCGAGCAGGACGGAAACGTGGTCGTCGCCGGATAGTATGACATCACGGCGCATGTTGTTGGCTACGATTCGATCGGGCGTCTGGGTCAAGCATTCGAAACTGATGTAGAGATTGTCGTCATCGTAAACGACGCGGGCTTCTGTGAGGTCGGTGGCGGGCATCCAGTAGTCGGGGGTCCGTTGAACGAACCCCCGAATGGGTTCCGCCGATGCCCAGGCTGGGTCGTCGAGTTTTCCGTCGAGATTGGGGCCATCCTCGACCCGGGTCGCGTGGGCGACACGTCGTGGACGACCGGGATCGCCGTCTCCGCGAGAGACGCCAATCACACGCTCGTGAAGGTCGGGAGAGGTGGTGAGGCTACGCGCGACGAGGACTTCGTCGTCCAGTTCTTTGATGACCTCGAATGATTCGTCTCCCGATGCGGTTGACACCTCGCTCCAGAGCGGGACGGAACCCTGCATGCCTTCGATGTAAACGAGATTGGGTGCGACCTGGCTGATGCGACCTTCGGTCGAACCGAAGACGCTGGTCGGTGGCGCCATCGATCCGTCGAGAGTGCCGTTCTCACCGTTCGTCTCGGAGGTCTGGGCGGTGACACGCACGCCCTCATCGATTGTGAGGTTCAGCATCTGCTCGGTGATTCCGGGGGCCAGTTCGACTAGTTCCGCCCGAGCGAAACGGCCGGATCCGGACAGTACGCGGATCGTTCCAAGCAGGCCGTTGGTTCGGGAGACCAGATGCAAGATTCGGCCGGAACCGGGTGTGCCATTCAGGCCGAGATCGACGAACATCGTCTGGCCTGTAACCCGAACGACGTGGCCATCCTGAGTCCACGCTGGGAGCGAGAGACAGAGCGAGAGGACGAGAAGGATAAATGTGGGTCGAATCTTGAGATTCGTCGTCACTGGAAGGCACCCTGGAGACCGGTCAGGCAGGGAAGGAATTTCCCCACTTAAGTAAGCACTTGCTCGTTTGTCAAACGTCGACCCTCCAGAATTGGCGGAGTGAAGGCATTTTTTGTACAGCCGATGTTTATGGTCGCAATTTTCGTGCCCGATGAACGGCAAGTGTTTGAATAACTGTGTGTTAGATGCGCATCGCCTGCGGGGATGTGCCGTCGTTACACCCGATGTCGATTTTCGGCGCCTGCGTCGCTGCGCTCGATCGCCTGTGAGTAACTGTACGGGACTGGGGAACATCCGTTGTATATTCGGCCTGTCCAACGAACGATACCCTTACTCAGGAGATCCTATGTATCCCAATCCACTTAAATCCAAGCTCCAGGCCGGTGAGACCATCCTCGGTACCTCTCTCTCCGCACCCGTTCCGGGGGTCGCAGGAATGATCATCGCGACTCAGCCGGATTTCATCTGGATCGATACGGAACATTCGCCGTTCGGCACCGAGTCCCTGGGCGCGATTCCCGTTATGGCGCGACAGAAGGGTGTGGCTCCGATGATCCGTGTGGCGACGAACGACGGCGCTCTGATCAAGAAAGCGTATGACGTGGGCGCGGTCGCGGTGATGGTGCCTCAGGTCAACACGAAGGCCGAAGCCGAACAGGCTGTCGAATACGCCAAGTACCCGCCTCTGGGTCAGCGGGGGATTTCACCCTCGTGGCCCATCCTGGCTGGAGAGGACTGGATCAACGTGGTGAAGACGGCGAACGACGAGACCGTGCTGGTGTTGCAGCTCGAGAGTCAGGAGGCGTACGACAATCTGGATGAGATCAAACAGGTGCCTGGTATCGACGTGATCCTCGTAGGGCCGATGGATCTGTCCGCGTCGGTGGGACACACGGCAGACATGGCCTGTAAGGAAGTCCAGGATATCATGGAGTCGGTCCCGAAGCGGCTTGAAGGCACGGGGATCGCCACCGGCACGACGCTGGGAGATCTCGGCGAGATCAAACAGAAACTCGGATGGGGATATCGGTTCATGAACGTTGGAAATGCGATGGGATATGGTACTCAGGTGCTGAAGGGCCATCTTGATGAGTTGAGGCGTGGGGTTGGGTGAGTGCAGAATGCAAAGTGCAAAATGAAAAACGAGTAGCGGCGCAACGGTCGTGGGTAGTCCGCCCTGAAGGGGCGAGATTCTATAGCCCGGGGTGTAGCCCTGGGGGTTCGAAGTGAAGGGTGCAGAATGCAGATTGAAGAAAGCATAGTTCAAAACAGCGACGGGGCAATGAAGGGTATCCGGGGAGTGTGGAGGAAACAGGACGTTGAGTGACGATCGGGTGAAGTTTGCAGTTGTGGGACTGGGCGGGTTCGCGAAGTCACATCTGGCGGGCGTAGCAAGTGTGGAAGAAGCGGGAATCGGAGAGCTCGACGCGGTCGTCTGCATCGATCCGGAAAACCACGTGGAAACGCGCGTGGAGCTTCGGTCGCAGGGAGTGCGGGTCTTCGACGACGTGGACTCCCTGCTGGAGGCGGGCGGGATGGATGTCGTGACGCTTCCGATCGGGATTCACGATCACGTTCCGCTGAGCATTGCGAGCGCTGAGGCAGGGTTCCACGTGATTGTCGAGAAGCCGCTCGCGGCGGTGGTCCAGGATGCGGATCGATTGATTGAAGTACGCGATCGCACGGGCAAGGCGGTGATCGTGGGATATCAATTCCTCTACAGCGACACGATTCAGGGATTGAAAGACCGGGTGATGGATGGGCGATTGGGTCGGGTCGTATCGATTCGGGTTTCTGCGGGATGGCCGAGGGGGGATGCCTACTACGCCCGGAATGGCTGGGCTGGTCGTCTGAAGCGCGGCGAGGACTGGGTGCTGGACAGCCCGATCAACAACGCACTCTCGCATCAGGTGACGAACGCCCTGTTTCTGGCCGGACGAACCCTGGACACAGCTTCAAGTGTCTCATCCGTGCAGGCTGAGCTGTATCGAGCGCGGGACATTGAGAGTCTCGATACAGCATCCGTCCGCGCGACGACGGAGAGCGGGGTGACGGTGCACATTGCCATGTCGCACGTGACAGAAAACAGATTCGGCCCCTACATCGTGATGCAATGCGAGAAAGGAACCGTGAGCTGGGAGATCGGGTCTGCTCGAATCGAATACGGGGATGGGGCGGAAGAGACGATCGAGGATGACACGAAGACCGAGCTTCGTGTGCGGTCTTTCCACAACATGGTTGCGGCCATTCACGCGGATGCCCCGGTGGTTTCCACGCTCGAGATCGCCCGTGCTCAGACGCTCTGCATCAACGGTGCCCACGAAAGTTGTGGTGATGTCCGGACGATTCCGGATGCTTTCGTCCGGACGGTTAACAAGGAGGGCAACCCGTTTCGCGTGGTGGATGGAATGGACGATCTCATTCGGCGAGGGGCGGAGGAGGGGAAGCTCTTCTCCGAAATGGGGGTGACCTGGGCCGTGGCGTCCGAAGAATTCCTTACCACTGGGTATGATTCATTTCCAAGAGGTTGAGACGATCGTGACGCCTTGAAAATATTTCGACCGTCAAAGTAAAAAGCCGCCCGTTTCACGAGGAAACGGGCGGCTTCGCTTTTTCTGAAGTGGGGCTTCTACTCGCCCAGACTGTTGCCGGTGTTTCCTCCGTTGCCGCCTCCATCTCGACCTCCTTCAACGAGCTGCCCGATTGGTAGCCCGTTGAAGGAAACTGACCTGCCCTCAGTTATGTATCCACTCGCAGAGTTAGGATGCCAGGGCGGTGGCAGGTC
>DJHM01000006.1 GCA_002433075.1 Latescibacteria bacterium UBA6620 | reverse complement strand
ACGCTTCCCGGCCATAGGGCCCCCTTCTGTGTCCCACATCCTAACATTAGGACTGGGAACAATCCCGGGGGGCAGGTCACTTCGTCACGGGCAATCTTTACCGACCGACGGACTTCTCCACGAGAGTTGATGGAAAATATGCAGGTGTTCTCTGTCCCTTCGGACATTTCGCCTCCATTCCGGGGCGACCCGGCGGTCGATTTCGAGACGACATGCAACTTCCTTGCGCCTCGATGGCCAGAATGGGCGCCGTCGTCTTTACGTATGACAGGATCGGTTGGGGCGAGTCCGATCAGATGAAGCATTCAGACCCGTATGTGTTGACGCTGCAGACCTGGAACAGCACCCGGGGTGTCGTTTTCCTTTGTTCGCTACCGGAGGTTGACGACCGCCGAATCGGGGTCACGGGTGCGTCGGGTGGGGGTACACAGTCGTTTCTCCTGGCGGCGGTGGACGAGCGTGTATCGATTCCGGTGGTGATGGTATCCGCCCACTTCTTCGGCGGGTGCAACTGCGAAAGCGGTCTTCCGATTCACATCAGCGAAGATCATCAGACGAACAACGCAGACATCGCCGCACTGGCCGCGCCACGACCCCAGCTCCTTATCTCCGTCACCTGGCGAACCTTGCTGGAAAAGGGAACCCGGGATGACCCCAACGAACGTCCCCCGGTCCCCGTAGACGCTCGGCGTAAGGATTAGTCGTGCAACACACCAGCAGTTGAGTTTCCCTATCTGCGTCGGGTGTACGGCCTGCTCGGGTCGGAAGAAAATGTGGAGAATCTTCATCTTCCCGAAGGGAATCACGACTATGGCTATCCCAAGCGGGTCGGCGCCTACGAGTTCCTGGCGAGGCACCTCGAGATGGACCTTACGCGACTGAAAGGCGGCGAAGGGGCGGTCGATGAATCTTTCGTCCGCATTCTTCCCTAAAACCAACTTCGTGTGTGGACCGCGGATCACGCGCCCCCGACCTGTGCACTACAGGGCGCTGAAGCTGCCGAGGCTGAATTCTTCGGGACGGGATGAGGCCCGTCTAAGCTGTGCAGCGGAATGAGAGGTGAGATGGCTCGCAACGATCTTGTCGAAAACGCAGGACGATTTGTGGGTCGTCATGCGATGGTCTGGACGCGTGGGTTCGATGTCCCGGTGGAGCAGGTTTGGGAAGCTATCAGTACCAAAGATGGCCTCGACAAATGGTGGATCATCCCGGTAGAGATCGACCTGCGGGTGGCTGGCACTGTGCGATCGATGATCTCGAGACGCATCTCACGGGCACGGCGTTCGAACATTCCTTCGAGGATCGGGCACGGTTCTATGCGGACTACCTGACCGATCATTTCAGGCTGCTGGCTTACGTATCGTCGGACACACGGAGAGAGTGAAACGAACTCCGCAGCGAGCGTCCTTTTCGGTCGATGAGGCGCAGAGGGCTTGACATCTGCGCCGTGCTAAGATATACCTTCCTTGTGCTCCACGGGAGCCGCTACGTCCGCGGGAAGGGCACAAGCCCACCGACCTCGAACTATCCAGACCGACAGCCTTCTTTCTTGCCCGAATCGCGGACAACGGGCGCATTCAGAGAGAGGGTTCCTATGTCTACCTCCGTACGACCCCCCTTCAAGCAACTTCCGGCCGATCCAGACCTCAGGCATCTCAGGAACCAGGCCAAACAGCTTTTACAGGCCTGCCGGCGCAACGATCTCGTTGCACGACAGAGAATCTCATCTGTGCTCGGTGAGGATGGGCACACCTCTGCAGTTACGCTCCAGCAGGTCCAGTCCGTCGTGGCGCAGGAGTATGGGTTTCGAAACTGGCAGTCCCTCCGGATGTCGATTCAGGACGGTGCGAACACCTACGATGATTTCGCAGAAAAGTGGTCGCGCATGAGAAAGGATCAGCGGATGGGTGACGACCTTCCGCTTTCCGTTCTGCTAGACCTTGTTGGGGATCCGACCGGGCTGAATACGCTCGATGCCGGATGCGGTTCCGGTTACGTGTCCAGAATTCTGGCCGATCGTGGAGCCCGTGTGACAGGGATCGACGTTTCCCGAAGAATCATCGAACTCGCGAAAGCAGAATCAGACGACCCGATCGACTACCGGGTCTCCGACCTGAGCAAGCCACTCCCGGAATTCAGCGCTGCATTCGATCTCGTCGTCGGCCATTTTGTGATTAACGATATTCCCGACCACGTCGGGTTTGCCAGAACGGTGGGCAACGTAACGAAGCAAGGCGGTCGCCTTGTCCTGATGGGGAACAATCCCTACTCGGCTGTGCCCCGCGAAAAGGCCAAGGACTACTTCGACTCCGGCACCTCCGTCGTCTACCACGGCATTGTTCAGGCTAGGGTATCCAGGTCTTCTATTACCATCGAACGCTGGAAGAGTATAGCAGTGTCGTCAGAGACGCAGGGTTTCTGCTGCGAACCTTGTCCGATGTACGGCCGACCGACGAGATGCTGAGGAGGGACGACGATCGCGCCCAAAGCTGGAACCACTTTCCCGTCTTTTCGGGATGGGAGTTCGTTAAAATGTAGTCTTGGGGCTATGTAATTGGAGGGGGTTATGCATCCTCTGTTGCCCAAACGTTCCGGTTTCCGCAGCCTCCCTCGCCTTGTATCTTCGTGTGACACCGGTCCGCATCCCAAACCTCAGCCACTAGGAACACACTATGTCGATTACCAAAGCCGACATCGAAGCCTATCACGAGAACGGTTACCACATTATCCGGGATGTTCTGTCGCGGGACGAAGCCTCCGCGTATCGGGATCACGTGATCGAGGAAGTCAAACGCGATGCGTTTCCCGCGAAGCTTAAGTATCCCGAGCCGGCGAAATACACCGTGAGCGGCAACCGGATGGCCGATCCGGAAATGTCGACGATCGTCGACCATCCCGTGATCGTGGATGCGGTCGAGGCGTTGCTGGGACAGCCGGCTTACCTGACGGCCTTCGTCGCCTATCTGCGTTCACCGGGTGACACGGGCGGCGGCGCACATTGCGACTACAAACGATGGAGGCCCGTGGGGTCGTCCATGAACTGGCTGTTCGCGATTATTCCGCTGAATGACTTCGACGAGTCTTTCGGGCCTTTGATGGTCGCACCCGGATCGCACAAACTGGAGAGTGTGATCGATCGAGACGCCCACATCTGGGATGTGACGGCTCCCGATCGTGAGAAGATGGCCGAGTTCGTCGATCCCGATCTGAAAGCGGGCGACGTCCTCCTGATGAACGGCCACACGTGGCATCTACCACCTGCCGGCTCGACGGAACAGGATCGGGTCGGTTTCTTCAACAAGTATTGCGCTGTTAACGCTCCTCCAGCAGCAGGATACTATCCCTACAGCCCTGCTTCGCGGGATGTGTTGAGCGACGAAGGAAAGCGACTGATCCCGGTCGCATTCGACAAACCGATCGCGACGACTGAGCTGCTGATCGAGGATACGTCCGAAGCCGAGCCCCGGTTCTTTCTGATGAAGGTGAAGGACGACGCCTGGGGGCTGCCGGGGGGCGAAGGGTGGGAAGAGGAGGAAGCCGGCTGGGATGTCGGTTCGAGGATCGCATCCGTTCAGTCGCACGTGCAAGACCAGCTTGGTGTGGACGTGCCGTGGGTCTCCTACATCGAAGACATCGAGTGTGAGGAGGGCGTCTGTCGGGTCTACGGTTACTCGGATGGCGCCGGCTCCCTCGCCGCTCTGGACAAGGAGGGTGCCGGGGCGTGGATGACCCAGTCGGAGTTGGACGAAACGCTGGGGGGCGACAACGATATCTCACGCGCGGCTCGACTGTGGCGGAAGGAAGACGTCATTCGTGGTATGGGGAAACCCAACCACCAGAGCAAGACGCAGTTCGATTGAACGCGCATCAGGAACCCGAACCCCTCTCCCCGTCATTCTGTCCTTCTTTCGACCGGATTCTTTCCATCCGATCTCTTCCCTGACTTATCGAAACTGAGGAACACGTGAGCTCATTTACGCTCGAACCTCACGGCATCACGGTAGAGAACATCGCCCGTAATCTGCCCACGGCGATTCTGTATGAGGAAGCGATTCGGGCCGACCCGCGAAGTTCTATCTCGGACTCGGGCGCGTTGATTGCCTATTCGGGTGACAAGACTGGGCGTTCGCCGCTGGACAAGCGCGTGGTCAAGAATGCCGAGTCGGAAAGCGACGTCTGATGGGGTTCGGTCAATGTTCCGCTGGACGGAGAGACTTTCCAGGTCAATCAGGAACGGGCGAAGGATTATCTGAACACGCGCGAGAAACTCTATTGCGTCGACGCTTTCGCGGGGTGGGATCCGGACAATCAGATCAAGGTGCGGATCATCTGCGCCCGCCCCTACCACGCGTTGTTCATTTCAACGATGCTTATCCGCCCCACGCAGGAGGAACTGGAGTCCTTCGGCGAACCGGACTATGTGATCTACAACGCGGGACAGTTTCCTGCAAATCGACTGACGAAAGGAATGACGTCGAAGACGAGTGTGGATCTGGATTTCGAAGAGCGGTCGATGGTGATTCTGGGAACGGAATACGCGGGCGAAATGAAGAAGGGCATTTTCACGGTGATGAACTACCTGATGCCCAAGGCGGGGCTGCTTTCGATGCATTGCTCTGCCACGACCGAGCTTTACAGCGAACGATGCTCGCTATTGTTCGGATTATCGGGGACGGGGAAGACGACGCTTTCGGCCGATCCCAAGCGGTGGTTGATCGGGGACGACGAGCACGTGTGGACGGACAAGGGCGTGTTCAACATCGAGGATGGGTGTGCTACGCGAAGGCGATCAACTTGACAGGGGAAACAGAACCGGAAATCTACCAGGCGCTTCGGTTTGGATCGGTGTTGGAGAACGTGGTCTACCGTCCGGACAGCCGCCGCGTGGACTTCAGCGATGCGTCGATCACCGAGAACACGAGGGGCGCATATCCGCTGGAGCACGTGACGAATGCGAAGATCCCTGCGACGGCGGGCCATCCGACGGACGTGATCTTCCTGACCTGCGATGCGTTTGGTGTTCTGGCGCCCGTATCGAAGCTGACACCGGAGCAGGCGATATATCACTTCATCAGCGGTTACACGGCAAAAGTGGGGGGGACGGAGGTCGGCGTGACGGAGCCGGAGGCGACATTATCACCTTGTTTCGGTGGACCCTTCCTAGTCTGGCACCCGCACAAGTACGCTGAACTGCTGTCCGAGAAGATCAAGACGCACGGTTCGAAGGTCTGGTTGGTCAACACGGGATGGAATGGTGGGCCGGAAGGGGTCGGGTCCCGGATCCGACTGTCCTACACGCGCGCGATCGTGGACGCGATTCACAATGGGACGCTGGCCGATGCGAAGACGATCAAGGATCCGGTCTTCGGAGTAGAGATCGCGGCCGAGTGCCCGAACGTGCCGTCGGACATTCTCGTTCCCTGGAACTCGTGGTCCGACCGGAAAGCTTTCGACGAAACGATCAGAAAACTTGCCACCCTGTTTATCGAGAACTTCGAACAGTATGCAGACGAAACGGATGACGCCGTGAAGCAAGCAGGACCCAATGTGTAGGGGATGAGAAAAGCGCCCCCTGCGGTCACAGTGGGGCGCTCTCCTTCCTCCTATCTCCTTCCTCCCGTCACTCTCCTTCTCCCATTAAGATTTCTCTCCAAGCAGTGCATCAATGTCTTTCCTGAACCTGTCTATGCGCTGAACGCCCACGTATTTTTTGTAGACTCGGTTCTGCGCGTCCAGAATCACCGTCGTTGGGGTCGCTCTGAGATGGTAGGCCTGCGTGGTTTCCCATCCGTCGACGAGAACGGGATAGTCGATCTCGGCGCGCTCGACGAACTGTTTGACCTGTTCCACTTCGCGGTCGATCCCGATAACGGCAACGTCTTTCGCGCTGTATTCGTCATACAAGGACTGGAGATGGGGAATCTCGATTCGACACGCGTGGCAGTTGACGGCCCAGAAATTCACGACCGTCACCTGCTGGGGGTAATCCGCGAGTGAGACCCGCTTTCCTGAATAGTCACGCGTTGCCAGTTTGGGGGACGCGGCTCTCTCGGCCTCCCCCTGCGGCTCGGACGAGGCGGGCATGGTGGTCCAGATCACAACGGCAACGAAGAGAAGGGCGCCAGCGCTGGTGAGGATCTGCCTGGATGACATCCTGAATCACTCCTTTGGTTTCTGGCTCTAAGGCGTGAGGGGCAAATTCGGTGCCGTTCGGATTTTGCGGCCGGGAAGCCCCTTCCTGCGACGGATCCAGTGTTTTCCTCACCCGGATGCATCAGGGAGTTGATGATGGCATGAGGGCGGACCGGGGGGTGTTCTTTCTCCTGACGACGCCTGTCCAGGGCGTTATATAGGTGAGATCCCGTTGCTCACGAGAACTCTATGGCTGTGCCTTGTTCTGTCGATTGGTGCCTGCTCCGCCCAAGTACCTACACCGGATTCACGGACGCCACTGATCGATGCGATCGTCGATGGGGATCGTTCCTCTTTTATACGGCTTCTGGACCGCGGCGCCAACGTCAAGGACAGGGACGCGTACGGCGATCCGCTCTCCGTGCTGGCCATTCACCAGAGGGAGCCGAATCTGGTTCGGTTTCTGCTGAGGTCGGGCGCGAACGCGAACGCCGTCGATCGTCACGGCGATCCCCTCGCCGTCCTGGCGTTCCATCAAAAACACAACCGACTCGTGCTGGACCTCGTCACCCGTGGTGTGGATCCGAACGCAGAGGATCGACACGGTGATCCGCTCACCGTGCTATCGCTTCACGCCAGGGCGCACGATCTCGTCGACCGGTTGCTCGATGCGGGAGCGGACGTTAACGCAGAGGGTCGTCACGGCGATTCCCTCACGGTGCTCGCGTTGCCCGCCGAACACGAAGATCTCCTCGAGCGGCTGATCGATGGGGGCGCCAATCCGAACACGCCCGACAGTATCGTGTGCTCGAGCATCTGGTCAAGGCCGGTATGGATGTGAATATTCGCGATCGTCACGGCGACCCGATTCTCGTGCTCGCTCTACTGCAGAAGTATCGAGGCACCGCCCTGAAGCTTCTCGTCCACGGCGCGAACGCCCGCTCGACCGATCGTCACAGAAAGAGCGCGGTGGAAATCGCCCGACAAGCCGGCATGCATCGTGTCGTGAATCGGCTGAGGGAAATGGGCGCGAGGGAATGATCTCAGCAGAACAGGAGTGAGGACCGACGCCGCGATCCTGCGATCGGTCGCGATTCAGGGGTAATGGATACCGAGGAGTTTATGACACATCCCATCGCCGTGATCTATGATGCCGACGGCAACGAGTTGTCCGACGGTCGTCGCAATTGGGCAGGGTTCTATCTTACGGAAATCCTGTCGCGTGCCGGGTTGCCCTTCGACGAAATCGCTCGCCCGCTCAAGCGATCTGAACTAAACGATCGCCAGGTTATCGTGCTTCCGTGGTCGATGAATTTAACCGACGACGAACGGGAGTCGATCGCTAGCGTCGTGGAGTCGGGCGCGGCGCTGATCGCGCTGGGGGGCACGTCCGGACTGGACGGATTCGTGGGGGCGGAAGAGAAGTGGGAGCTGCAGGAGACGTATCTCACCGCTCTGCACAACGGTCATCCGGTGACGCGCGGCCTTCGGAGCAATCTGCACTGTTGGGAGGGACGGCGGCTTCGTTCGACGACAGGTGGGGTGATCGCACGAGGCGTGGGGGCGGGGGACACGATTGTCGAGGCCGAGCCCGGCAAGGGGTGGTCGCTGACGATTGGTCCTGACCTGCTCTACAGCATCTTACTCATCCAGCAGGGCCACCCCGTCAGACCCGCAATCGGGCCGACGCGGATCGACGCCATTCAAGGGATGGCGCTTGACCTGGATCGGGATCGAGTGCCGGTTCCTGGAGAAGAAGAAACGCTGGCGTTTCTGGAGCCGATCGCTGACGAACTACGGACGATGATCCTGCGGGCGATCCTGTGGGGTCTCTCTCGAACGGGCACGACTGTACCCCTCCTCTGGTACTGGCCGGATGGAAAGCCAGCCATTGCCCACATGTCGCACGACAGCGACGGGGGGGACCCGGAGAAGGCCTGGTCGCTGTTGGAGATGACGAAGGAAGTCGACATTCGAACAACGTGGTGTACGATGATGGGCCACTACGATCGGTCGTTCTTCGATGCGGTGGTCGCGCACGGGTCGGAAGTTGCCCTTCACTATGACGCCCAGACTTTTCAGGTGACCGCGGACGAGCGAAAGCCGGAGGCGGAGCACTTGAAGTGGGGTCTGGAAGAAATGAAACTCCAGCTCGAAGCGGTGTTCAATGCGTCCGGACAACCGTTGACCACGAACAAGAATCACACGCTTCGATGGCAGGACCGGCTCACGTTCTTCGCTTGGTGTGATGAGTTGGGGATCGAGGTGGAACAGAGCCGGGGACCGAACACGCCCTACACGAACGGATTCCCGTTCGGAACCTGTCATCCCTACTTTCCGATGGATGACGACCGGCCAGACGGGGACGACTTCCAGGTGATGGAACTGCCGCTGATGGTCCAGGATCTGAACCGTCGCTGCTCGATGAACCTGGCTCAACTGTTCGCCGACCGCGTGCTGGATCACTACGGTGTTGCGCACTACCTGTTCCATCCTGGAAACACCGATGGGGATCCTGTTCGCGCGGGACTGAGAGGTATCGTAGGATATTTGAAGGATCGGGGGATCCCGTGGTGGACGGCTGCGGAGGTCAATACGTGGGAACGGGCAAGACGTCGAACGACGTGGACCCCGGGCGAGGCCGGTTGGTCGCTGAAGGCCGAGTCGCCGCTGCCGGGCGCCACGATTCTGGTCGGTCCGACGGAGGACGGCGAGGTGGAACGATACGGATTTCGATTCAGGGAACAGGTTGTGGACCTTGCTGCGGGGGAGACGGTCGAAGTTCGGTAGAGTGGTCAACCTCTCGATTCCAGGTGATTCAGCATCCGCGGCCCTGTCCATCGTTCAGAGCCGTCTAATGAGAAGAGGTGAATCATGTCGGACCAGCTGGCAATATTCGGTGGGAAAAAAACAGTGACGGAGACTGCGCCAGTTTGGCCGCGGTTTTCGGACGAAGACATCGATGCAGCGACCTGGGCCCTGAACGAGGCCCGAACCAAACGAGATTTCATCTCCGCCTCGTTCGGGGGCGAGGGGCTTGAGGCGTTCGAGGGAGACTTCGCGAAGTTTCTGGGCGCCGAGCACGTGGTCAGCGTCAATTCGGGATGCGCCGCGATCCACGTGGCTCTAATGGCTGCGGGTGTGAAAGGGGGAGACGAGGTGATCGTTTCACCTTACACCTGGGGCCAGACGGTTTCCCCGATTCTGCAGGCGAATGCGATCCCGGTGTTTGCCGATATCGAACCGGATACATTCAACCTGGACCCGGCGTCGATCGAGGCGAACGTGACGCCGCACACGAAGGCCATTGTGGTCGTGCATCTGTTCGGCGGGCCCGCACGGATGGACGCGATCATGGAGGTGGCCGAGCGTCACAACCTGATGGTCATCGAAGATTGCGCCCAGGCAGACGGGGCGTCCTACAAGGGCAAACGCGTGGGTTCGTGGGGCCATCTGGGCGCGTTCAGCATCGGGAACGGAAAGAACCTCGCTGCTGGTGACGGAGGAATGGTGACGACTAACGATAAGTGGCTCTGGGAGATGGCGCTTCTGTTCGGCCATCACCCGTCGAGACAGGGTCGCCAGCTCGAGGACCCGGAATTGAGGGAGTATATCGACAGTTGCTGTTACACCTATCGCATGCATCCGATCTCCTCGGTGATTGCGAGGTCGCAGCTCAAGCACCTGGACGAATGGAACGCCGAACGACGTCGTAACGCGGACTACCTTTCGGAGAAGCTTTCCGAGATCCCGGGGGTTGCGCCACCCGATGTCGCCGAAGGGGGCGAGCACGTTTATCATATGTACCCGATGACCTACGAGCCAGAAGAGATGGACGGATTGTCGAGAGAGGTCTACGTGAAGGCCCTGGCAGAAGAGGGTGTGGGTGTCTCGGCTTATGTCAAGGAGCCGATCTACTTGCGTCGTCGCTACCAGGAGCGAGAATACTTCTCGGGCAACGGCTTACCCTGGTCTCTCGGCAAGAGAGAGGTGACGTATGCCGCAGGGGACTGTCCGGTCGCCGAACGACGATGTGCGGAACAGGAGATGAACCTGGGCAGTACGGCATGGTACGAGGACTGCACAGAGTTGATGGATCAGATCGCGACCGCCTTCCGCAAGGTGGCGGAAAACGTTGGTACCCTCAAGGAACGAGAGGGTGAATTGAGTCAGGAAAACTAGGAGTGAGGATGCGTCTGGCCTTTTTTACATTCGGGGTTCTACGTGCTTCTTTCGACGATCCGAGCGTCGAAGGATTCGTTGAACGGGTGCCGGGGATCTTCGGCTCGGTCGAGGGGGCCGGCGGGTTCATCGACCGTTCCCGAATCGGCGCGGATGGTCAATTGACCGAAGTCGGCCGCTGGGGAGAGTGGGAGGTGCCGTCGTTTGCGCAGAGCACACCCGGTCGTGCAGCCCAGTCCCTATCCGTCTGGGAGGATATCGAATCCGTCTACGTGTTCGGGTATCAGGGCGTTCACAGCGAGGCGCTTCGCAGGGCGAGCGAGTGGGTAGAAGAAGGTGCAAGTCCCTCGCACGTTTCCTGGTGGATCGAGGATGACGTCTGGCCGACTTGGTCGGAGGCGTGCTCGCGTCATCTTTACCTCGACGAGCGCGGCTCTTCCCCTCACGCCTTCACATTGAGAGAGCCGTTCGATGCGGATGGCCATCCCGCGAAACCGGACCCAGCGAAGATCAACGCGCACCATCTCAACAGCGAATAGTACCTTCACCGGGGGCTCGAAGTCTCCGCTCCGGTTCCTCTTTCTTTCGGTTCTCCGGGTTCCGGTGTGTGGTCCCTGGCGAAAGCTAGAAGGCGAAAGGGGCGTCCATGAAGACTGACGGTAACATCCACAGACAGGACCTTTCGATTTCCGAAGACACCACGCTGCAGGGGTTGGTGATGGGAACGGTACGGGTAGCCGCAGGCGTGTTGTTGATTCTGCGGGGTTCGGTGGCTAAAGACCTGATTCTGCGGGAGGGGACCCGGCTCGAGTTGTATGGCCAGGTTGGTGGTGACATCGTCAACCGGGGGGGATTGATCGTCCACAATTCCGGCACGGTGGGCGGTAGCATCGTGGGGTAATTGAGTCGTTTCGCGCATTCGTCACGCCGAGTCGAACGTTCTCGGATCCAGTGCCACCATGGAAGCCTATATGCCTGAAATCACCACCTTGATAGACGGAATCCGCAACGAAATCGTCGATCTCCGACACGAAATCCATCGTCACCCCGAACTCGGCTACGAGGAGCACGGTACAGCTGAGCGCGTTCTCGCCCAGCTTGACCGGATCGAAGGCCTGGAAATCCGATCCGGGGTGGCGGAAACGGGTATCGTTGCCACGTTGGGCAGCGACAAACCAGGGCCCTGCGTCGCCTTCAGGGCGGATATGGATGCGTTGCCGATTGAAGAGACGGGTGACGTGCCTTACAAATCGACCGTGGCCGGGAAGATGCACGCGTGCGGGCACGACGGTCATACCAGCTGTCTTGCCGGAGCCGCTCGGGTGCTGAGCCAGATGGCGGACGAGCTCGAGGGGCCCGTGAAGTTCATTTTTCAGCCCGCGGAAGAAGGTGGCGCTGGCGGAAAACGGATGTGTGAGGAAGGCGCACTGGAGGATCCCGCGGTCGATGCGATTTTCGGAATTCACGGTTGGCCCCAGCTGTCGCTGGGCGAGGTCGGTGTGCGCGCGGGGGCTCTGCTGGCGGCGTCCGATTCGTTCGACATTAGGATTGAAGGCGTAGGCGCCCACGCGGCATTTCCGCATCTCGGCGTCGACCCGATCGTGGTGGCGTCGCAGGTGATCTCAGCCGCGCAGTCGATCGTGTCGCGCACGACGGATCCCTTGCAGGCGGCAGTGGTGACGTTCGGGCAGGTCGACGCGGGGACGACGTACAACATCATTCCGCGGTCGGCGGCCATCAAAGGGACGATTCGATCCCTGGACGAGGACGTCCGAAGGACAGCGCATCGGAAGTTGGAAGAGATTGCGACCGGCGTTGCGGATGGAATGGGGGCCCGCGCGATCGTCGATGTCCGAGACGGCTATCCGGTCACCTACAACGACGAGTCGGCGACGGCCTACGTGGAGCGTGTCATCGGAGGGGCCCTGGGGCAGGCCCTGGAACAGGTCCCGATCCTGCCCGTGATGGGTGGGGAAGACTTTGCCTACTACGCCGAGAAGGTCCCGGCCTCGTTCGTGGCGCTCGGTGTTCGCCCGAAGGATCGCGAGACTTATCCGAACCTGCATCAGTCGGACTACGATTTTCACGATGACGCCGTCCCGCTCGGCATCCGGTATCACGTGGAAATCGCCCGATCCTTCGCGTCGATGTGGAAAACCTAGGACTACTGCCGACGTTCGCAACCCGCCGTAAAATGTGAAGGGCGATGCTCAATACGAAGTCATCGCCCTTCTTTTCTTCTTCCTTCTCCACTTACTCTGCCTCAATGCCTCAATTCATACCCCGCGTCGGCCAGCTTCTGCTCCTCTCCAACCGGCGTATGCAGGAACGCGTAGAACTTGTCCAATCGCTCCTTCGGCATCGCGGGCGAGAGCTTGCTCACGATGAGGAGTGCGGCCACGCCTCCGGTGAGATACCAGACCACCTGCTCCTGTAATTCCAGCCCATAGTAGTCGTTCACGATGACCCAGATGATGGTCGATCCCAAGATGCCGGCCCACGCGCCATAGCCGTTCGACCGTCGCCAGAGAATGCCGCCCCAAATGGCTATCCCCCAGAACGCGGGAAGGGGGACGAGGAATCTCCACAACGAGATGACGCTGTGGAAGTATTCAGTGATCAGGATGCCTCCAATGACCATGAGGACTCCGACGAAACGACCTACGTTGAGGTAGTGGCGATCGTCCCGGTCCTTCTTGTAGGGGCGATAGATGTTCTCGACGAAGAGGGCCGAGCCGTCGACCATGAACGAATCACAGGAGGACATGACGGCCGCGATCATGGAGGCGAGCATGATACCGACCAGGCCGACGGGGAGGAGATCCCGGGTGGCCTGACCGAAGACAAGTTCGGGATCGGAGATACTGGGGTAGAGTGCGATGGCGCCGACACCGATAAAGGCCCAGGCGATCGTACAGAATCGTTTGATCATATTCCCGTAGGTGAACCCGACCCGGCCTTCGGTTTCGGACTTCCCCGACCCGCCCATTTCCATCGTGTGGGGTTGCCCCGGAATGTTGAAGAGGGTGTTGATCGTGAGGATGACAACGAACCATACAGTGATGCGATCGTACCCCTCTGGCGGATCGTTGGGAGCGGCCAGACTGAATTTTTCAATGGGCAGAAGTTCGTGCATGCCTTTGAAACCGCCGAGCTGATCTATCATGTAGGGCCAGAGGATGAAGGAAAGGACGATGATGAAGATCCCCTGCACGAAGTCGGTCCAGACCGCTGCCTGCAATCCTCCCAGGAGTCCATACAACAGAAAGAGGACGGACATGACGATGATGCAGAATTCTGTGCTGAGGGCGCCGCCGGTGACGCCGCTGGCCATCTTGCCGGTACCCTCGAGCATGATGCCCATCGAAAGGATGTAGAAAAAGATTCCGAACAGGGAGTAGACGCGCCCGAGGCCCATTCCGAAACGCTCGTCGAAGAAATCGGCGGTCGTGATGTAGCGCATGCGTCGAAATAGGGGCATCATCACCCAGTAAAAGGGTGTGACGAACAGGGGCAGCCAGGCGTACCAGATGCCGGCTAGACCCAGTTTGTAGGATGCGCCGACGACGTTGACCGCAGCATCGGTGTGCGTACCGGTTCCGAAAGCGTGCATGATGAGCACGGCTTTGCCGAACTTTCGTCCGCCCATGAAGTAGTCGATCGATTTCTTTACACCACGCGAGGCGAGGAGCCCGACGATCGTGATCCCGATGAGGTAGATCAGGAGGGTTGTGAAGTCTAGGTAGTGCAGGCCATACAGCACGAGAGACGTCTTCCGTGTAAGAGTGTTTCCAGTGTCGCGAGCGTGAAAGCGGGCGGCCTCGGCCGCCCGAATCGGGGCACAAGGTAAGGATCGACCCGGTATCGGGTCAAGGTGCGAAGTTCCCAGCCGGCCCTAATTGGCGGAAGGAGGTTTTGGGCGACGAGAGGGATTGGAGTAAATTGTCTCGGGTCGATTGGCCCGAATAAACCTAGAAAAACTCATGTCAGACCTGACTCTTCCCAAGAAACGGTGGATCGTGAATCCGCTGGTCGACCTGACCTGCATCTCTGCAGGCTGGGCGGTCCTGTTTCTGCTTCCGATTATTGCCCCCGGGCTGGAAGAAAATGCGCGCGTCGTCGCAATCACGTTCTTCGTGGCGCATCGATATTTCACTTTCCCGCTCGTTTACATGGATCGCGTCGAGTTCGCTCGCAGGCGATGGACCTACCTGATCGTGCCGGTGGTTTGCCCGGCTGGAGTGTGGCTCTGCTACGAATTGCGGGTGGCGGAACCGGAGATGTTCACCTTCTGGTGGTTCTTCAACTACTTCCATTTCGTACGTCAGAAGTACGGGATTCTTCGGATCTATTCCGGCAAAGCAAAGTGGGGCATCAAGCGGCTGGATGAATTGGTGACGTATGGCTGGGGGGCGACGGGCCTCTTGCACATGCTGGCGTTCCAGGCTGAGATCGAAGGCAAACTGATGCACTACCTGGCCAGCAACCCGGCGTGGATCTACGGGATGGTGGCGATCGTGGCTGCGGTATGGACGATCGACGAACTCTGGGGAGGGTCGGACGATACGAATCGCTCGACCATCGTCGCGCTGGGTGTGGTGTTCCTGATCGTGGGTGCGGGCATCGGGCTGTCCGCGATCGATCCCGTGATCGGCCAGCTGCTGGTCTACGGCGTTTACTGCGTGTTCGGTATTCTGACCGCGGTGTGGTTGGTCCACGAATTCCGGTCTCCAAACGGGCCGAGTTGGCCCAAGATTCTCTTCATGGCCTCCGTGGCGCTGTTATACGGGTACGGACCGATCGTTTCGGCGTCCGCCGTGGTCATCGCCACGAGCTTCAGCCACGCGTTCGAGTATTTCGCGATCTGCGGGATCGCGATTCAGAATAAAGCTCGCTCACACGGAGAAGATGCTCCCCTGCTTGCGGTTGCTGCACGCCACATCGTGGTCTACTCTCTTCTGTTCATCGCGGTGGTTTCCGGTCTGCTCCAGGGGATGAAAGCGCTGGTTCCCTTCGCGTTCCTGGTCTTCACCTACGGAACTTCGTTCATGCACTTCATCTTCGACGGGATGATCTGGAAGCTGAGACGCCCTCGTGTGGCGGCCGAAGTCGGAGCGTGACATCGATGATGGGTAAATCGAGGATCGAGAATTGAAAGTCAGGTGCTTGCCGATAGGCTGCCGCAGCTCGAGGATGGGCCGGGTGATTGCCGCACTCACACTGGTGACCATCATCTCGTGTCAGGAACGGGAGATTCGTATTCATTACGAAGAGGCCGAGGCCCATCGGTCGGCGGGACGGATCGAAGAGGCGATCGCCGAGTACCGCCAGGTTCTGGCGCTGGATTCGACGGACGTGAACACGCTGAACAACATCGGTTTTCTGCACGCACGGATGGGGCGCCCCGACAGCGCGCTCAAGCATTACGGTCGCGCGGTTCGGGAAGATTCAACGGTGGCCGAAGTTCACTACAACGCAGGCGTTTCGTTTGTCACTGTTGGGGACTTCGGAAGCGCACAGGTGGCCTACGAGCACGCGGTTCGTCAGGACCCGGACCACGTCGAGGCCTTTAACAATCTGGGCGCACTCTACGAGCGAGCGGGTCGAGGGGAAGCCGCGCTCGAGTGCTACCGGCGGGCGACCTCGATCGACTCAACCTTTGTTCCGGCGTGGATCAACGCAGGGCGGGTGCTCTTCATGATGGGGCGTCTCGATGACGCTGCAGGCGCGTACCGGAAAGCGCTGGCCCTGAAGCCCGATCTGACGGACGCCCATACCGATCTGGCGAGTGTTTACGCGGAAATGGGCGATCTGGACCGGGCGATCGCGCAGCTTGAACGGGCAACGAGGATCTCGCCGGATTCGAAGCGTGCGAAGGACAATCTTGCCCAGGTGCTCCAGATGCGTGACGATCAGGTCCGTCGTCGGGAAGCGGGCGAGATGCGGGCCAGACACATTGTCGTCAAGGAAGAGGGGACCGCGCGTTCGCTCCTGCAAAGGGCACGCGCAGGTGAGGACTTTGCGAGTCTAGCACGTGCGCATTCGGTCGATCCTTCGGCGGAGGCAGGCGGCGACATCGGTGCTTTTAATCCGGGTGACCTGCTCCCGGCATTCGAGGATCTTGTAAGAGGGTTGGGACCGGGCCGTGTGGGTGGCCCGTTACGCACCGCACTGGGCTGGCACGTGGTGGAACGCACCTACTGAAGTCGATCGGTCGGGAGGGGTTGCCGCGGAGGGGCAGTCCCGTAGACATCCACAGGCAGGAGGTACAGGATGCCAAACCAGATCGTCCTTGTGGTGGACGATCTGGCCGATGTTGCTTTTACCGTGGCGGAGATGGTTCGACACGCGGGCTACGATGCCCACGAAGCGACGTCCGGAAAGGCTGTGCTGGCCTACCTGGATCGACATCCAGTCGATCTGGTGATCACTGATTTGGTGATGCCGGAGATGGACGGATGGGAGCTGATCGAACAGCTTCAGGCGCGCCCGCGGATCCCCCACATCATCGTGATGACGGGCTACGTGCCTCAGGAAGCGGAGGCGATTCTTCTCGACACACGCTCGAGCGGCTACGTTACGAAGCCAATCGACCCGATTCGGCTCCGAGTCCTGTTGAAGGCCACTCTGCATCGGGAAAATCTGGGTCGCCAGACGGAAGCCGTCGTGGTCGAGGACGATCGAGCGACCCTGCAGATGGTCGCTAAAACGTTGACGGATCGCGGCGTCTACGTGGTCCCATTCGCCTCGGCGGAGCCGGCGGTGAAGCATATTCAGGAAAAACCGCCGGATCTGGCGATCTTCGATGTCAATCTACCGGGCGCGAGTGGTCTGGATGCGTGCGAGATCCTGAGAAAGAATCCGGAGACCGCCTGGCTTCCGCTCCTGATCCTCACGGCGTTCCCCAACGCGGAGCACGTCAATCGGGCGATCGGGCCGAACGTGAACGGGTTCGTGGCCAAGCCGTATGAACCGGCTCAGCTGGTCGAGAAGGTGTTCGCTCTCATCGGGATGGGCGAGTAGCCCCAGGGGTAGTTTTTCGGGAGGTGGAGTGGCGGAAAGAACCTGATGAGATCATTCAGGTCGCGAGGGGTGACCTGTCGCGGCTTCAATCAGAAGGAAAAAGGGAAAGGGGCGATGGGTAACTCCATCGTCCCTTTCCCTTTTTCTCAGAGACTTCCGAGATGATCGTCTGGCCCGAGGACTCATCTCCTATGCGACCACGGACTCATCCGCGAAGTAGGCGATGAGTTCGTCCGTGGCTTCGAGCATCTGACGGACGCTGTCCTCCATGAATGAGGTCAGCATATCTTCGGCATCGTCTGTGTTGCCACCGTCGAGCAGTCTTTTGCCTTCTTCGGCCACCGCATACGTGCCGCTGAAGCAGGCGCGCTGCTGCATCGCCCACTGGTTCTGCACGAGGCCCACGCGGTTTTCCGTGTCTTCGCGCACCAGGTGAGCGAGCCGATGGAACTGCCACCACGGGCTCTCGACGCTGGGCTCCTCGCCGCCGACGCCGAGAGCGCCCGGTAGTTGTCCTTCGATGAAGGTGGGGAGGAAAAGACCGAGGCACGGGGAGTAGAAGCTGCACCAGTAGACGGGAAGACGGGAACCGTCGTTGCAAAGGTCTGAGACGAGACTCGCGGCGGTGTTTCCACCGGTTCCATTCTCGTTGAAGTGAACGCAGATGCCGCCCTGACGCAGGTCGGTCTGGAACTCCTCATCGGGGTTCACGGCGTCGCTATGATCGGACAGGATGGCCATCATCGTGCGCGGTTCGATGTCCCCGACACGGGTGGACAGAAGCGCACACGACCTTCGACGCCGCGAGACACCGCTTCCTTCGGTCCGTTCCGTTCCGCAATAAGCTTCAGCGAAGTTGAACCTGCCGTCTCCTTGCCACCAACCACGTTCGACGGCGATTCTCTCCGCGTCGGGCGAGACTTCCTCGTAGTCTGTTTCCACACTGTGGACATTGCTGATGCCAATCGTGTCTTCGACACGTTTGACGACCCACTCGTGGCCGGCCGTTTCGATGACGTAGGCTTCGTTTGGGTCGGCAACGATGTAACCGTTGTCGTAGGTGCGGACTCCGGCGTCGTTTTCGAACTTGCCCTGGCCGTATTGGCCGATCGCGTCCGTCATCACGCTGACGGCTTCCCGGGCGGTGCTTCCTCGCTCCAGACCGAGACGCAGCACTTCCATCCCGATCAGCTTGCCCTCGGTCGCAGGCTCGAACTTCGAATGGACGGCTTCGTTTCCGATCACGACCTGATGTTCGTTAAACCCGTGCTCGTAGCCCCAGCACCACCAGGGTCGGGACCCGACGTGGCGATGAACCACGGAGGCTTCGGGCAGGGAGACGAACTGACAGTGCGTAACGGATTCGGTAGGATGCTCGATCCGGGCGTGGAGTTCGAGCGGCTGACATTCATCGGCAGGTCGGTCGCTGTTCTTCGCGAAGAGCGTTTGGCCACTGGCCGTCGCGGACGGCAGCGCCACCATCGTATCACACGACTGATCGAACATGGATGCTCTCCTTGGTCCTGTGCGAGAAGCGGGAAAGCGCATAAGTTTACGCGCTCTCGGGCACAAACACTCTACATCATCTTCGGTTTCCACGGAAGCGAATTCAGGGTTGCCCGGATCGGATGCGGGAGCCTTACGAGGCCTGTCCGCCACGAACCCCCTCTTTTTTGACGGGCTGTGCTCCAAAAGCGAAATTGAGAAGTGACAGGATCAAGGGAATGACGGCGAGCCAGGTGAGTGCGAAGGTGTAACTGCCCATCCGATCGCGGGCGATGCCCAGGGGCATCGAGCCGAGGGCGGAGCTTGCCACTCCGATCGTGGAGGTCACGCCGGTGATGGCTCCCAGATAACGACGGCCGAAGAACCGGGCCCAGACGACACCGGAGACCAGCTGCTGAAGGCCGGTACGGATGCCCATCACGACGCTCAGCGCGAGCGCGACTTCGGCCGTGGTGACTCGGGGGATGGTGATCATGACAGCGGCCATCATCGCGAGAGAGATCCCGAGGACAACCCGAATGGGGACACGGTCGATCAGGAACCCGCCGCCGAGCTGGACGATCGCCTTGGTGGCGGCGATGGGGACGAAGATCGAAGCGATGACGGCGGTTGAAAGACCGTTGTCTTCGAAGATGCTGAAAAAATGGAAGGTCATTCCCGTTCCGAGAGCGCTCATCGCGGAGAGACCGGCGCTGACGAGCCAGAAAGCGCGCGTTCGGATTGCTTCGTCCAGGGTCCAGTTGTCTTCCTCGAACTGCTGGCCGCTTTGCTCCCCCTCGCCCCCCCCGCCATCGGGCTGAAGACCGTAGTCCTCCGGACGATCGCGGAACAGGAAGAGACTGACTGGCAGCATCAACCCGGCCACAAGCCCGCCCAGAATCACATAGCCGAGACGCCATCCATACATCGGAATCAGCCACTTGATCAACGCGGGGAAGGAGCCGCTGCCGAGGATCGAAGAAACCACGCCGACGATCCCGATGGCCATCCCACGACGTCGGCTCCACCACTGGTTGATGACGATGCGGCAGACCATACTCAGGCTCCCCTGGCCGAGCATACGAAGGAGGCAGAATCCGATGACGAGCATGACGGCATTCTGCAGGAAGCCCATATAGACGCACGTCAGTCCGAGCAGGATGCAGGTGATGGTGCCGACGTAACGAGGTCCTCGGGCATCGATCTGGCGGCCGACGAAAGTGAGCGCGACGCTGCCGGCGAGCGACCCGGCTGTGTAGAGCGTGCTAACGAGGGATCGGCTGAGGTTGAGGTCTTGGATGAAGGAATCGATGAAGGCGGAGATGGCGTAGGTCTGACCGGGGCTGGTCAGGACCGTTCCGATCGTGGCCGCGACGAGAATGACCCACCCGTAGAAGATGGGACAGGCATCGATCAGCCGGCTGTGGCGGACTGCAGATTCCGGATCGGCCGAGGGGTTGTTCACGCGGGTCACAGGTGTTCAAGGCCGACGGGTTCGAGATTCTGATCGATCGAGAAGGCCGTTGTTGATGAATGGCGACCGTGCACTATCCTTCCTCTTCGGACCACAGGGCCCTCATTTCCTCGGACGACTCCAGGAGCGCATCCAGCGTGCCGACGGCTTCCACCCGACCGTCCTTTAGGAGGACGATATGATCAGCCCGACGTAGCGCGGGTCGTCGGTGGGAGACGACGAGGCACGCAGTGCGGCGATTCTCGAAGACCCGTGACCACAAGGTCCGTTCGGTCTCTACGTCGAGCGCCGAGGACAGGTCGTCGAACACGAGAAGGTCTGCGGGGCGAACAAACATACGCGCCGCGGCCGTTCGCTGAATCTGACCGCCAGAAAGCTTGACCCCCCGCGGGCCGACGATGGTGTCGAGACCGTCTTCGAGAGTGGGAACGTCCGCTTCCATCACGCCCTGACGGAGAGCGGCCTGGAGGTCGTCGTCGTTGTCGTCCAGGCCCATTAAAATGTTGTCGCGGAGTGTTTCGCTGAAGAGACGGGGAATCTGCGGGGTGTAGGCGCATCGAGGTGGCGTGAAGAAGGTCTTGGAATCGACGACGGGGCTGCCGTTCCACTTCACTTCTCCAGCGTCGCGTGGCAGGGTGCCGAGAAGGACGCGGAGCAAGGTGGTTTTTCCCGCGCCGATCTGTCCGGTGACGACGGTGAAAGAGCCTTCGGTCAGGGTCAGGTCGATCTCGTGGATTCCACTGTCGGTTCCAGGATAGAGGTAGCTTAGCCCGGTGATGTGGAGGTTGCGTAGTCGATGGTCGTCCTGAATCGAGGCTGGCTCGGGCAATTCAGGAAGGGTCTTGAGGTACACGGGGGAATCCTGCGAAAGCCGATCTCTGGGGATGTCGTCGATGGTGCGGGCCATTCGGAGATAGGAGACCTCGGCGCGTTTATGGTTGGTGAGCAGGGTGCCGAGGAGGGATCCGCTCCGTGCGACCTGGCCGACGTAGGTGACGAATAGCGCGAGGTCGCCGACCGTGAAGCTGCCGGTCTTCATCTTCTGGCCGACCATAATCAGGATCACGCCGGTCGCGAGGTGGCCGAGGTTGAAGTTGATCGACCCGAGGACCTGATTGAACAGGTTGTCGATCAGCGTCGAT
>DJHM01000040.1 GCA_002433075.1 Latescibacteria bacterium UBA6620 | reverse complement strand
TACAGAGATGAGGCCAGGTCAACAATTTATTCCAGAGATTGAATATTCTATTTTGATCAAAAATAAACAGCTATTTCTACTAATTGTGTATCATCCCAGAGCCGCTCTAACACGACTTATACTATATCGCAACTTTGCGCGACATTGCCGGATCGATTCGCGACTTTACACGGCGGTAAGCACTCCGTCCTGAAGTTGCAAAAAGCAGAGGCCGCAGCTTTACGCTGCGGCCTCTGCCCGTTCGGAACGATGAAGAACGAACTACCAGCCAATGGCGTAGCTATGACCTCTTGGATCTGCACCGGCCGTGCGCAGCCCGGTGACCGGATCGATCACAATAGCGCACATCCGGCTCATGCCGCCGGACCATTCACCGTCTTCGATTACCTTGTGACCGCGATCAGACAAGTCCTGCCGAACAGCTTGATCAATCCTCGTTTCAGCGACGGCTTCTCCAGGTCGGGAATGGTGGGGCCAGAAAGAGTTGGGGAAGCTGTGTGATACAACCCTGGGGGACTCGATCGCCTGCTGGGGATCCATGCCGAAGCCAACGACGTTCAGGAACACCTGGAGCATGCCCTGCACCTGCGCGTCCCCCCCCGGGCACCCGAACGGCATCCACGGTTTTCCGTCCTTCAGTGTCAGGGCAGGGTTCGGCGTAAGCCTCGGCCGCTTCCCGGGAGCCAGGGCGGAAGGGTGATCGTGATCCAGCCAGGACTGTGATCCCCGTGCGGAAATGCTGAATCCCAACCCCGGAATCACCGGACTCCAATCGATCGGGTCGCTGGGTGTAGCCGAGAAGGCGTTCCCCTCCCCATCCACGACGCAGACGTAGGCCGTATCGCGCTCCCACACAGAAGCATAAGCCTTATCGCTTATCACACTACCATTCGACCCGGCTTCTCGAGGCTCGGAATGATGGGGCCAGGGATCGCCGGCCGGTGGCATGTCGGGTGCGGCCAGAGCCGGATCGATGCACCTTGCCCGCTCTTGCCCGTAGGCTTCTTCCAACAGACCGTCCATGGGCACCTGAACGAAGTCGGGATCCCCGATGTAGTGGTGGCGGTCAGAGAAGGTCAGCTTGACCGCCTCCAGCAAGGTGTGCAAATAATCGGCGCTGTTGTGCCCCATTCGTTCCAGATCGAACGAGCGCAAGGTGTTGAGCGCCATCAGCAGCGACGGCCCCTGACACCACGGGCCACACGTATAGACGTCGTGACCCCGATAGTGAAGATGCTCGGGTCGCTCGACTCGAACGCTGAACGACGCCAGGTCTTCCGCACGCAGCAGCCCTCCCTCCCTCTCGGAAAAAGCAGCGATCTCCCTGGCAATCTCACCCTTGTACACCAGATCGCGTGCGGCCCTCAGACCGCGGTGTCGATCCCCACCCGCTCGCGACTCCGCTTCGATCAGACGGTTGAACGTCGTCACCATATCCTTCTGGCCGGGATAGCGCTCCGGCCACCGCTCGACCAGTTCAAGCGCCGGTTGCACCACCTGCTCGAACGTCATCGTCCCGAAACGGGCCAGCGCCGTGATCCACGCGTCGGGTGAAGCGGGGGTCACCGAGCGAAGAATGCCGCCGGGCATGTCGCCCCCCGCATGGTCACGAAAGTATTCGATGCTGGCCAGTCGCGGCCAGCGTCCCAAGCCGCTGATCGTTTCGACGGGGCCGCCAGAGGCCGGGCAATAGATGATGGGGGCCACACCGCCAAACTGGGTGAAGCCGGTCTCGACCATGTTGATGCATATA
This sequence comes from Latescibacteria bacterium UBA6620, assembly GCA_002433075.1. Classification (GTDB taxonomy): domain Bacteria; phylum Latescibacterota; class UBA2968; order UBA2968; family UBA2968; genus UBA6620. Next base: position 6,653 of record DJHM01000040.1, on the reverse strand, counting down.
CCGGCTGCAACGCCCGCATCGGCCGCGTTCCCACCTTCTTCGAGGATCCGCATGCCTCCCATCGACGCGAGGTAGTGGGTGGACGAAATTGCGTTGCGGGTGCCCTCGACTGCGGGTCTGTGGGTTCTCACAGAAACCTCCGGCTTCGGGGTTCTTTGAATCGACGCCGGAGCAAGTTAGCGGTAAAACCCGCGTAAATCGACCAAAAGAGGAACAGATGCCGGGGCTAAACTTGACACCACCCGATCGAACCCATAGATTCCCAGCCACTTAGGTGACCCCGTCGTTCAGTGGCCTAGGACACCTGACTCTCACTCAGGAAACGGGGGTTCGACTCCCCTCGGGGTCACCAAATGAATGCACACCCAGGGCCCGGGCTAATCCATCAGGGTCAGCAACAAGAACCGCATCTCCATCTTTGGGGATGCGGATTTCTTTTATATTCTCCCGGGTCAGGTCTTTTCGTTCCTGGGGCGTAGCCTCTGCCAGCGTTTCCTGAAGGTTCAGGACTGCCCCCTTCACTTCTTCGACGCGGATTTCTTCTAAGCCCCCAGACTTCAAGCTTTCCGCCGACGCCCTCTCAGTTTCGATACGTGCCTTCCTGACCTTCGCGGCCTTGAGCTCACTGACCAACTCGGAAATGGCCCCGCCTTCCTTTATCGCCGCGGTCAGGTTCCGAATCTCTCTGTTCTTGATAAAGAGACGTTGAGTTTCAGCCTCCAGACGCCTTGGTCCAGCGCCTGTCCCGAGCGACGTCGAGGGAGGACCACGCACCTCGTGCTCTCACCGTTGGAACTGATCGAGAAGCTCGCCGCTCTTATTCCTCCGCCTCGTCTAAACCTTGTTCGTTATCACGTGTGTTGGCGCCAAATGCCGCAAGTCGAGATCGCCTCGTTCCAGGGCCACAGGAAGTGGTCGCAGATCTAATCGGAAGGGATCAGATACTCAGTTCACGCAGTCTGGCAAGCTTCTTCACCGCGTTCCTTCTCACCGGCTTCAAACACATCCATCGTCGCGACAAGCCGTATTGCAGGGGTGTTCTCGATATTTGTCAGGTGATGCCGGCTAATTCCACCGCAACCGACGATTGCATCGTTGAGTTGGTCGGTCATTGTCTGCTTTTAGTCGAGCGACTCCATAAGAGAAAACACGTTCGCGACCTGGGTACGCATGGCATCCACGCGGGAGCCGTTGGGTGGGGTCCAGTGCGTGGAGATTGAGACAACGGGGTCGAGGTTGTTGTCGCGAAGGCTGCGGAACACCGTCGCGTAGTCAGTCTGGCCCTCGCCGAAAGGGAGGTAGTCGAAATCGAGGGCGATGCCGTTGTTAACGCGCAAGTCCTTGGAGTGAATCGAGTGGATGTACGGCTTCACGTTCAGGAACCCCGCCGTGAACACGTCGCTCTCGCCACAGTTGTAGTTGTCAGCGGGACCCCACATGACCTTGATGCGGTCGGAGCTGATGCGCTCAGCCACTTTACGAAAATTGCCGGTCGTGTTCGTGTAGTTCCAAGGCATCATCGAGAGGACGAGGTCGACGTTATACTTCTCGGCTTGCTCGACCATGAGCGTGTACGCCTTCTCGAGCTTGTCCATCTCAACGTCAGAGATGATGCCGCCGCGCGTCGTCCACCGCATAGGCCACGTCGGCTTCTCCGCCGTGTACTCGCCAGGCCAGGCGAAGCTGTAGACCGAGACCGCGCTCACACCGAGCCGATTGGCGATCTCCATCGACCGGACCATGTCGCTGAAGTCCTTCTGAAAATCCTCGTCGTCTTCGAAGGAATCGACGGACAAGGTTGTCAGATCGATGGACTTGAACGGCGAGCCGGCGCTGACGATCATGTGCTTAAGGCCCCGTGCCTCGATCTTCTCGCCGATCTCGTCGATCTCGTCGTCGAACATCTCGGCAATGGGTGGCCGATCGACGAGCGACGAGAACCAGACGTACTCGACGCCGAGGTCCTTCGCGACGGCCAACCCTTCATCGAAGGGTAGCTGAAGCTCGTTCAGGAACATGCCGGTCTTGAATTTATGGGTGGTCATAAGGAGCTCTCGTTCGGTAGTGTGTCGGTGCGTTGCTGTAGTCTACCATAGTGGCAAACGTGGCTTAGTGAAGTCACGCAGGGTTGTTGTTGTACATCAGTTGTGATTCTTCCTATCCGCGCCTTGCCCAGTCGGGGCATGCGCACACCAAACGGCGAACCATCGGCTGACGCCAATCAATCTCTTGTAAAGAAAAAACTGCTGCGCAAAGCCAAGGGTCCAAACCAGAACATCCGCGTAGCTACCCAGCCGGTCTTTTTCACTTCGCAGTCGCCGGTAAAGTAGTTCTGGTGAATCTTGGTAACTGTATTGTCATAAACCCATGTCAGTATCTCGCCGCCCTTCCCATCACTGTCCGTCTTAGTTGAATGAACAGCGCACCAATCATCGGGATCGCAAACAGGCCGAACCTCATGGCATGGCGACTACGGTCTCTTGGGATACCAGTTGTATGCCGTGGCGCAGGCGCCCCCCATCAGCATGGCGCGGTCACTGTCGCTCAAGCGATCGGTCACCCGAAACGGTTCTACGGCCTGTTCGTAGTTGACGACCGCAAAGGCGCGCGTCCAGTCGGTCCCCCACAGGCAGCGTTCGAAGCCCCAGGCGTCGAAGACGCGGTAGAGGGGGTCCCAGATGTCCGGGAAGGGATAAGGTTCTCTTGACAGGGTGCACGCCCCGCTGACCTTGATGACCGCGTTCGGGTGCTTCGCGAGGTCCAACACCTTCGGCAGATCGCTCCAGCCCGTTGGCGGGGCGGGCCGCGTTCTGGGCTGTTGGATGCCCAGGTGGTCGATGATGAATCGCGTGTCCGGGTGGCGCGCGAAGAGCGCGGCGCCCACATCCAGGTTGCCCCAGCACAGCGTGTTGACCGGAAGGTCATGGCGAACGGCTGCGCGCAGAATCCGGTCGAGCCCGGGGTCGTCCGGCTCACGCTCCGCATCTGCGGGTATCATGATCCGGATTCCGACGGCGCCCGAGGTTGCCTTCCAGTCGGCGATGACATCCGCCACGGCCGGATCATTCGGATCGACCGGCTTGACGAGGCCGAACCTGCCGGGATGCTCCCGCTGTACTTCGACGGTGTAGCTCGCGTCGTAGCGGTACATGGAAAAGGGGGAGACGAGGATCGCGCCGTCCACGCTCACCGCTTCCATGGCCGCCACCATTTCGTCACCGGTGACGTGGTCGGGCCAGTTCGGGACGCTGTGCCAGGGCCGTTCTGGGGTGTCGGCCTCATACGCGTGGACCTGAGAATCTATTACGTGCATTGGAGTTGCCTCCAGGGCGGGGCGATCTTGGATCGGGGGTTCTCTACCTGAAGCTGTTTCTCAGTCCTTTGGTCTTGATTGACGCAGAAAAGCGACCCTCGCTTCCTGATCTGCCTCCTCTGCGCGCTGAATTGCGTTCCTGTTTATGACTCCGGTTCGATGAGGATCTGCTCTGTATAGTTACCACGCTGCGACTTGTGACGCGAGGTAGACCCTACAACGGAGGCCGTTGCCACCCACCGAACGCCGATTCGACGTGTTGGGCTACCGCAATCGCGACATCCTCCCTCCACGGGCGAGCAACGACCTGAACGCCGATCGGCAGCCCCTCAGCCGATGTTCCCGCCCGAACGACCGCCGCCGGCCAACCCGTGAGATTATACGGAGTCAGGTAGGAGCCTCCTCCCTGGTCGGCCTCTTCTCGCGTTTTACCGTGATGCGTGGCCGGCTGGGAAAAGACGGGGCACAAGATCGCATCGTAGTTTTTGAGGAACGAAAGCATGTCGCTGCGGAATGCATCCAGCGCCTCGAGGCTGGCCGCGAAATCGATCGAACTGGAAGGGGTTGCGCTGTCGAAGACCCTTTCCGACCAGGGATGACACTCCTTCGTGCCCGCTTTATCCAGAAGCCGGCGGAACCACGCCCGTCCATCCCCCGATCCAACTCGCTTGTTGATCTCCGCCGCGATTCCGAGTGAGCCGGGCACGTCTTCTTTGACCAGGGAGCCTGTGTCAATAAGCGAGTCGGCCACTTCCTGGACGGTCTTCCTGATCTCGGATGTGGGCGACCGGACGCCGGAGTCCGTGTGAACCGCGATTCGAAGCTCATTCAGCGCAACATCGCTCACGGCCCCAAGCGGCATCGGAACGATCGCCGGGTCTTCCCAGTCGACACCCGAGATGATCGGAAGGATAAGCGCCAGATCTTCGACATACCTCGCCAACGGTCCGATCTGCGTCTTCGAATCGACGGCGCCCAATCCGTACGGAATGATGTGACCCGTTCGCGGCACCCGCCCCGAAGTCGGCTTGATGCCCGCGATGCCGCAGGCGTGCGCCGGATACCGGATGCTGCCGCCGGTGTCGCTGCCCAGATCGAACGGGGACCCGCCCGATGCCACGATGGCTGCCGCGCCCCCGCTGCTCCCGCCGGGCGTCCGATTCAGGTCGTAGGGATTGTTCGTCCTGCCGTAGACAAGGTTGTCCGTCTCGATCCCGAACGTCAGCTCCGGCGTATTCGTCTTCCCCAGTAGAATCGCCCCTGCCGATCTCAATCGAGCCGCGACGGTTGCGTCCCTTTCCGGCACGAAGTTCTGCCGTCCCTTCGTACCGCCGGTTGTAATCACACCTTCCGTATCGATTGAATCCTTCAACGTCATTGGGACGCCGTGAAGCGGTCCTTTCACCTCACCTCGTGCGAGAGAGGCGTCGGCTTTACGCGCTTCGGATAATGCTCGGTCCGCGACGAGCTGAACGACCGCGTTCAAAGTTGGATTGACCGCTTCGATCCGTTCCAGGTGCAGTTTGATCAGTTCCTCGGCGGAGATCTTTTTTTCCTGGATCGCCCGGGCCAATGAGGAGGCCGATTGCCAGATCCACTCGTCCACGATCAGGCCTCTCCGTCCGTGACGAAGCACATATCTCGATCTCCGACCGTGAATTCACCCTTTAGTCGCAACCTGGGTATGTCGTGCACGCTCATCTCGATGCGACCTCCGTTTTTAGGGCGGCTAACGCACGGATGACCCGCGGGCGGAAACACCCGTCTGGTCGAGGCTCGTGCTATAGCGGCAGGACCGCCGTTGCAGTCGTACCCACGCCTTCCATGCCGATGGTCCCGCCCAGCAACTCCGCAAACTTCCTCGTAATCGACCCACCTTCGCGCAACCGCGCTACGGTGGGCACGCAGCCCCAGCTACGGAGGAATCCCTTCACTGTATTGCACGGGAATCCTGATTGTAAATCTACTTTCCTTGTCCACTTTGCTCTCCACGCCAATGGTCCAGCCCAACAGCTCCGCGAACTTCTTGGTAATCGACCCTCCTTCGCGCTATCGCGCTATGGCGGGGCAGGCAGGCCCAATCCGGTGCCCTTCCGCACCGCGCTACCGGGCCCGATCCAGGGCGAAACGCCGGGCTGCGACTGCCGGGTCCGCCCATCGCTGGCCCCGTTCCCAATCGCCCAGATCCCACCGCCACGGCACGGCGGTGATTCGCTCGTCGGTGATCCGTGCCACGTAGAGATTGCGGCCATAGGCCGGGTCGATCGGATGGTCGCGGCACTGGCCCACGTCGATGCAGTCCATCCCCTCGATCTGGAACACAGCCGGCTTGTGGACGTGGGCGGCGAAGACGAGCAGGACCGGGTGGGCGGCCAGGATCCGCGTCACCTCATCGCCGTTGGTGAATCGATCGAGACGGCAGTGGACGAAGAGGACGACCGGAGTATCCGCGGTGATACGTGACAGATCGTCACTGAGGAAGCCGAGATCCTCCTCGCCGAAATACTCCGCGTCGTCATACCGGCTGTTGAGACAGATGAAGTGGACTCCCTGGCGGTCGAAGGAATGGGAGAGACCCCCATACCGCCCGCGGAAGTAGGTGATGTAAGCGAGGTCCTGATCGTGATTCCCCATTACTTCGAGTTGTTCGAACCGCAGGCGCGGGGTGTAATAGTGGAACCAGGCCAGCTCGTGCTCACCGGCGCCCTCCTCCCCATCGACCGCATCGCCGCACAGCAGCACGAAGGAAGGCTCGTCGACGACGCCGCCGATCGTCGCCGGATAGGGACAGCCGGGCAGATCATTCATCTGGTCGATGATACGACCGCGCAGGTCGCTGCCAGGCGGCCGCTGATCATACCCGTAGTGTGTGTCCGCCCAGACGAAAAAGGTCAGGTCCACGTCTTTTCCTCCTTGTTCTGACGCCCTCTTTGGTCCCAAACCACCTCGTCCCGTACCGAGTCTGCACGGTGGCAGTTTGCCGCCCATACCTCAGGTTAGAAGGTGTACTGGACGCGGCTGGTTCCGTGCGAGGCATCCATCCGAAGCTGGTACCGATCGTTCAGGGCAGCTGGCACAGAAAAGAGCCGGGTGAGATCAGTGGGTCTGGATACGTGGTTCACAGCCTTGAAGCGGCGGTCTGGAGTTTTGGAACCACGGACAGCTTCGAGGCCGCCATTCTACGAGCAGCCAATCTCGGGGACGATGCTGACACGACCGCCGCGGTAACAGGGCAGCTGGCCGGCGCCTTCTATGGACGATCCGGTATCCCCGAAGGATGGCTTGATCGCCCCCACGATGTCGAGGCCATCTCCAAACTTGACCTGCCCCCATCTATGTA
>DJHM01000039.1:98576-99330 GCA_002433075.1 Latescibacteria bacterium UBA6620 | reverse complement strand
GCCAAAGACAAGGTCATGATGGGCGTCGAGCGTCGAAGCCTCGTGATCTCCGACGACGAGAAGAAGCTGACCGCCTACCACGAAATCGGCCACGCACTCATCGCCAAGCTGATTCCCGAAAGCGACCCGGTTCATAAAGTGACGATCATCCCCAGAGGTCGAGGGCTCGGGCTCACGACCTACCTGCCCGTCGACGAGCGTCACACGCTGCGGGAGAGTTACTGCCGCGCACGAATGGCCTACACACTCGGCGGGCGCATCGCCGAAGAAATTGTATTCGGCGAGGTAACGACGGGGGCCTCGAACGACTATGCTCAGGCCACGGAGCTGGCTCGCCGAATGGTCTGCGACTGGGGCATGAGCGAACGTCTGGGCCCGATGTCCTACGGACAAAAGCAGGAGGAGATCTTCCTGGGGCGCGACATGGCCCATCGTCGTGACTACAGCGACAGCACGGCAGAGGTGATCGACGAGGAAATCAAGGCGCTCATCACTGAAGCCGCCGACAGGGCTCGTAAACTCCTCAAGGACAATACCGCCCTGCTTCATTCCATGGCCGAAGCCCTGCTCGAGCACGAGGTCCTGGACGACCCGCAACTGGACATCCTGATGCGTGGGGAAAAACTCGCGCCGCCCTCAAAGAACGGTCGCAATCAAGCCGACAGCAGCCCACCCTCGGACGCCGAGGAAGTTATCACCACTGACCCGATCGTCGAAGACAAACCCGCCGACAGCGCAGAGCCCGAGGAGACCC
>DJHM01000039.1:62809-98195 GCA_002433075.1 Latescibacteria bacterium UBA6620 | reverse complement strand
TCAAAATCCTCGGGTTTTGCCACGCTTGTTTTTTGAACCATCGAGATATCACAAATGTCCACCGACCACGCTTCATCCTGGGACGTCGGGTCCTCCCGAATCGATCTTGCCCATCCCCGAGTGATGGGCATTCTCAACGTCACTCCCGATTCCTTCTACGATGGAGGACGATTCGATTCACCAGACCGGGCGGTTGCGCACGCCGAAAAGATGGTTTCCGAAGGCGCCGACATCATCGATGTCGGAGGCGAATCCTCCCGCCCTGCAGGGCCCTACGGCAAGGGGGCTCAGACCGTTTCCACCGAAGAAGAAATCTCCCGCACAGCACCCCTCATTGCCCGGATCGTTCGACTTCTCGATGTCCCGATCTCTATCGATACCACGAAGACAGCCGTCGCTCGAGCCGCCGTGGAGGCCGGAGCGACGATCGTAAACGACATCTCCGGAGTCACACAGAACCCCGACACAACCCGCCTCCTTGCCGAGGCGAAGTGTGGTGTTGTCCTGATGCACATGAAAGGCACGCCACAGAGTATGCAGGACAACCCGACCTACGACGATGTCGTCAGCGAGGTCTCGTCCGAGTTGGGGAAAGCGGCTGTCCGATGTACGGACAGCGGTGTGGATGCGGGCAGGATCGTCGTAGACCCTGGATTCGGATTCGGCAAGACCCGGGCCCACAACCTTGAGATCCTCCGTCGGCTGTGGGACTTTTCGAAACTGGGGTTTCCTCTCCTCGTCGGCCCTTCACGGAAGACATTTGTCGACCCGAATGCGGCTCCCGAGGACCGATTGGCAGGCAGCCTTGCTGCCGCGTCTCTGGCCGTTGCCCACGGCGCAAGGATCGTTCGGGTACACGATGTGGCAGAAACGGTTCGTGCGGTGAATCTGGTCCAGGCTTGCCTGCCACCCCAGTAACGGCATAAGTTATTTATTTACATTGTATTATTGGAAAATCGTAATCCAATTACGGCTTGACAAAGTGTGTGTCACCGAATAGATTTCCCTGCCTCAGTGATTGAACCGCTCCTGGAGTCGAAGGTAGAATGAATTCGTCGCTCGCTCGCTTCAAAGACGCACGTATCATACGAGACGGCGAGGAGGAGTTTCTCCTCGTCGAATTCAACGATGGTAAGGTTCGCCAATTCACGCCCAAAGAGATCTACGAGGCGACTGGCTACCTTGGCCGACCGCCCGCCGCCGACCAGATGACCGGGTCCGAGCGCCGGGCATCGGAAATCATGAACAACTTCAGACGCAGACGCTGACTCAACCATGGTCGAAGCCTATACCCAACAACTCTGCCGGGTTTATACCATCGCCTGTCCCGCGTGCGGGACCGAGAACGCCTTCCCTCGATATAAGCGTGACGTCCTACGCATGAAAACGTCAGGGCCTGACGATCATCCGATCGAGTATGGCTGGCGCGAGGAAGGTGAATTCCCGATCTGGATCACTCCGATCACCTTTTTCTGGGGGAGTTGCGGCACCTGCCATTTCTCAGGCCAGGTCGACGATGGTGATTTTCGTCAGTGGAAGACCAAAAACACGACGAAATTCCTGAACGCGTTTCACGAGGGCAGCCTCGATAAACTCAAAGCAGAATCCCCTTCCGGCATCGGCCCGCTGGCCAAGCTGTCCAAGGGCCTCGATCCGAACGATCCCTTCTCTCTGATCCTGTGCCAGTTCTTCGCGGGCATCTATTCCGAATCGCTTAAGTCGACACCTTCCGCGTCCGTCCTTGCCCGGTCCTACCTCCGCGTTGCGTGGATCTACCGCGATGAAGAACGGCTTTATGGAGAATTCAGCGGCTCTTCCAAGGTCAAGGATCTGATGGATGGACTTCGGGACGAATGGAACGAGAGCATCATCCCGAACAGTGGATATCCAGTCCTCCCCGGCCTAGCTACGAGCGAAGTCGAGGCGCTCCGGTTCACGCTGTCCTTCTTCGAGTGGAACTTCTCCACCCTCTCTTCGGCTGCCGGGGTCGAAGACGAAATGCGCTTGATGACATTGATCGCGCAACTGGGATACAGGCTCTTCGAGTTGACTGGGGAAGAAGACGACTTTACGAAGGCTCAAGGATTCTTCAGCGGGTCGATGCAGAAGTGTCTGAGTGTGATCAACGACAATTCGATCGTCGGTGGCATCGTGAACCGCGCTAAGGACACGCTCGAGAAGGCAGGCGATCGAGGACGCGAACTCCGGGCACTAAAAGAGGAGTACGACAAGAACGGGCCTCCCAAGTCGGCGCCCGTGCCACCACCACCGACGCCACAGCAGGCAACGAAACCAGCGGAAGAGGCCGAAAAGGACGCAGAAACAGCGCCAGCGCAACCTGCCTCTCCAACAGCTCCTGCACCCGCAGCGGGAGCGGCGCCGACCAACGGCGCTGCCCAGCAGAAAATCGAGCAGCTCGACCAGGAAGCGAAGCGCTGGATGCGGCTCGCCGGAATCTCCGAACTGACGGGACTCCCGAACCGCGTCATGCTTTCACGTGTCCTGCTCCCCCGCATCTTCAAGCAGACGGCGGCCAAGGGACAGCCCCTCGGCTGCATCTTTCTTTCTCCCGAAGGCCTGGCCCAGATCAACGGGAAGCTTGGACGTCCGCTGGGCGATGAGCTTCTCAAGGAATTCACAAAGTGTCTTCAAAAGCAAGTTCGAAATGGCGAACGCCTTGCCCACCTCGAAGGCGTGAACTTCGCGATTCTGATTCCGGGCGGGGCCGTCCACCAGCTTAAGAAACGGGCAGAGGTGATTCACAAAGAGCTCACCTCACGCCGCTTCGACGTCAACGGAAACGCACTGTCCCTCAGTGTCAGCGTCGGGATCTCCGGGATCCAGACTTACTCCGGTACCCCCAAGACGCTCCAGGAAGGTCTCTACCAGCGATCCATCCAGGCCCTCGACAACGCCAAGTTCAAAGGCAACCAGGTCGAGGTCATTCAGGAAAGCTGACAATCTCCAAAGACATCTCGCATGGCCGGAGCCACCGTGGCTGAGCAAAACGCCTATGCCTGGGCAGGGGTCGACATAGAGAGCGCCAATCGCACCAAGCGACGTATCGGCGATCTCGTCAAAGACACGTTCGGCCCGGAGGTGCTTACCAATGTGGGCGGGTTTGGCGGCCTCTTCGCGGCACCTTGGGGAGACTACCAAGATCCCGTCCTCGTCGCCAGCACCGATGGCGTGGGGACCAAGCTCAAGATCGCCTTTATCACCGGCGTTCACGACACTGTCGGCGCCGATCTCGTCTCACATTGCGCGAACGACATTCTCGTCCAGGGCGCACGTCCGCTTTTCTTCCTCGACTACCTTGCTATGGGAGAGCACGAAGGGGACGTCGCGGAAGCCGTGATCGCCGGTGTGGCCAATGGCTGCAAGAGCTGTGGGTGCGCGCTTCTGGGTGGTGAGATGGCGGAGATGCCGGGCTTCTATGCACCTGGCGAATACGATCTGGCCGGTACCATCGTCGGCATGGTCGATCGGGAAAAGATCGTGACTGGCGATCGAGTTCGGCCCGGTCAGGTCTTGATCGGCATCGCCTCCGACGGGCTTCACACGAATGGCTACTCGCTCGCAAGAAAGCTGCTCTTCGAGACCGCTAGCTACACAACCGACAGCCACCTCGATGAGTTAGGCGCCACCGTCGGCAAGGCGCTTCTCGCCCCTCACCGTTCTTACGTCGCGCCGGTTCTGGATCTTCTGGAGGACGTCGAAGTCACAGGTATGGCGCACATCACCGGTGGCGGCTTGATCGACAACGTACCGCGATCCCTGCCCGAAGAGGTTTCGGTCAACATTCGCCGCGACAGCTGGGAAGTGCCTCCACTTTTTCAGCTTCTACAGAACATCGGCGAGATCCCCGAATCCGAAATGTTCCAGGACTTCAACATGGGAATCGGTTTTGCGCTGTTCGTCCCCAGGGACCAGGCGGACGGAGCCGTCGGAAGGCTCATCGCATCAGGCGAAGACGCACGCGTGCTCGGAGAAGCGATCCCGCGTGCAGGTGATTCGCAGGTTCACTTCGAGGATTGATGTTGTTTCGCGCGTTCCTGATAGGTCTGGGCAGTGTCCTGCTCATCAACTCGATCCGTCGCCTCCTTGCGCCTTCCCGCGGTAGAGGCCACGAGCCCGAGGAAAACGCAGGGGGGATCGATCCAGATCGAGTCCAGGATGCCGACTTCCGGGACCTTCACTCCTAGCCGATGGCCGGAAAAATGGAACTCCAGTTCTTAGGTGTCGGCAGCTTCTTCACCAAGACCGACTATCACAACAACCTCTGCATCAACAGCAATATCCTGATCGACTGCGGGTTCACTGCGGCCCGAAGCCTCCGCGATCAGGGACGAAATTTCGGCGACATCGACCATCTGTTCATCACCCACACCCACGCCGACCATATAGGCGGCCTGGAAGAGTGCGCGTTCTTCAACCGTTATGTCGCCGGCGAGCGCAAACCCAAGCTGAATTTACCCGCTCCCCTGGCGGATCAGCTATGGGAAGGTTCGCTCCGAAATGGGTTGCAGGATGAGGCCGCCGGTGCCCACGGTCTCGAGGATTACTTCGACATCGTCGTCGTGCAGGACACGTTCGAAATCGAAGGCGTTTCGTTCCGGGTTGTCCCAACCAACCACGTCACGGATAAGTTCTGCTGCGGGTTGGTGATCGACGACCGGGTATACTTCTCCGGGGACACACGGTTCGACCCGGACATGGTTTCCGAGCACGGGTCCAGCGCCGATGTCATCTACCACGAAGTCCAGTTCTTCGAAGGCGGCATCCACACGGGCCTGGCGGAGCTCATGACGCTCCCCGAGGAACTCCGAAACAAAATCTCCCTGATGCACTACGGCGACAACTGGGTCGACTTCCAGACCGAAGCCGAGGAAGCGGGCTTTTCCTGGGCCCGTCGCCACGTCAGCTACACGCACTGATCCCTCCCCCGCCGAACCATCCACACCCGATTCATCTACGGATGTAGGCGACCTGCATGGCCAGACGAAAACCCGCAAAGCGAAAAAAGAAAACCGACGCCACGTGGCTACGCCAACAGCTGGCCGAAGGTAGGGCTGCCCCCGTCTATCTTCTCCACGGGCCCGACGATTACGAGCGCGAAGAACTCGTCGATAAGATCACGTCGTCCGTCCTCGATGAAAGTACGCGGACGTTCAATTACGATCTCCTCATCGGTGCAGATCTCGACGTCGGTGATGCCGTCAACCGGATCACGGCATTCCCTATGATGGCCGAACGACGCGTCGTCATCATCAGGCGGATCGAAGAGGTGGCTGAGGCAGCCGCCCGAGGGTTCCTCCCAGTGGTCTCCAGCCCAGTTGAGTCGACGGTCCTCGTTTTCACCGCGGACAAGATCGACGGCAGGCGGAAGTTCTTCCAGGAGCTGAAGAAATCTGCCATCGAGGTGGAATTCCGGCTGCCCTACGAAAATGAGCTCCCTCGATGGATCACGGACCGGGCCGGGAAGATCGGCAAGCAGATCGAGCCCGAGGCTGTTCATCTCCTGGCTCTTTCCCTCGGGCCCCGACCCAGGGAGCTGGCGAACGAGCTGGAAAAGCTCGACATCCACACCGGCGACCAAGAGACTATAAAGGCTGAGGATGTCGCCTGGATCGTGGGGGCCTCGCGGGATGCCTCCGTCTTCGATTTCGTCGATGCGGTTGGAAGGGCGGAGGGCGCACGAGCGCTTGGCATTCTGCAGCGGCTGGTCGAGCAGGGCGATCACCCCGTCTGGGCCCTGGCCATGCTCGTCCGTCACTTCGGCCATCTGCGCAAGACCCGCTGGCTACTCGACAGCAACCTCCCCCGAAAAGATTACGCGTCGAAGCTTAAAGTCTCCCCCTTTACGGTGGAAAAGTACGTCGAGCAGGCGGAACATCTGTCCGAATCGTTCCTCTGGCGGGCTTACGACTCTTTGCTACAAACGGATGATCGCCTAAAATCCCGATCGAGAACACCTTACGTCACTTTGTCCCGAACCGTCGTGGAGCTCTGCAAGCGCTGAACGGGGCCCTACCTTGACAGCGCAGCGGGCGACCGGTAGATTGAAATTTCCTTGGACTTGGAGCGTTGGAAAGAGCGAAGTCCTCTAAAACAATAGAAAGGTGGTGACTTCATGTCTGCCGCGTTGGAACTCACAAAAGAGAACTTTCAAAGCGAAGTGATCGACGCCGATGTCCCCGCCCTCGTCGACTTCTGGGCGAAGTGGTGTGGCCCGTGTCTGGCCATCGCACCCGTCGTCGAAGATCTGGCCACTCAGTATGACGGCAAGCTCAAGGTGGGTAAGGTCGACGTCGACGCACAGCAGCAGCTGGCTGCAGAGTTCGACATCCGCAGCATTCCCACCCTTCTGCTCTTCAAGGACGGTAAGGTGGCGGAGCAGATCGTGGGCTCGGTGCCTAAAAAGCAGCTCGAAGACAAGGTTCAGGAAATTCTCGAACCCGCAGCTGCGTAGTCGGACGAACAGACAAAGGAACGGGCAGGTCCTCCACGAGGGCCTGCCCGTTTTTCTTATTCGATGTCGACGGCTGGCTACTGCAGAATGAAGCGCTCGAAGTAGACCTGAATGACCTCTCCCGACTCGACCAGGGCGGCGGCGTTCACCTCGTCACGCAACCGCAGTTTGAGCGCCGCTCGTTCCTCCGCCTCGTCCATCGACTTGAAAGGCGTCTGCGAAAGCTTGGCCAGAATGAGATCGTGAATCTGGGCACCCAACGGACCCGATTCGAGTTCCACCAGGGTCTCTGGCGTGTCGAATTCGAGGGTCACGGCCGCGCTCAGGAATCGGATGCCCTCGTCATCCGGAGGATTCAGGATCATTTCCTCGAGGGGAAACAGGTTGGGCTGGTCGATCTCGAAAACGGGTCGTTGATCCGGGTTTTCGACCATTTCTTCGTCTTCGACTTCGCCCATCAGTCCCGGGTAATAGACGCGCGTAATCAGCACGTAGCCGACCGCGGCCTGCCCCAGCAGGATCACCATAATCAGTACGATGAACTGGGGCAATCGGGAGGGTCCGCTGTCCTCAGGAGTTAGATCGCCTTCCGGATCTTCAGCAGCTTCTTCTTCCTCGGCCAAAGGATGGGCTCCGTTTTTGGAATTTGACCTTGCCTTGGGAGGTGGCCAATCCTATTATTTTAAGAACTCTAAGTCCTTTACAGGATAAGACTTACGCCTCTACCTGTCAAGATACCCGACCGCCTCTCCCCAGCCGATTGGAACCGTAGTACTCCTACAGGATGGCCGCATGAGCATTGAAAAAGTCGTCATACCCGTCGCAGGATTGGGGACCCGCCTCCTCCCTGCAACAAAATCCCAACCCAAAGAAATGCTGCCCGTTGGAAGGAAACCGGTCGTTCAGTACGTCGTCGAGGAGATGATCGATCAGGGACTGGAGAAAATCATGTTCATCACGGGGAGGGACAAGCGGTCCATCGAGGATCACTTCGACCGAGACCCCGAGCTGTTGGCCCATCTTTCACAGGCCGGGGAGGAGCGCCTCTTCAACGGATCGGGCTACGATGAGAACACCCGTTTCTTCTATACCCGGCAGATCATTCCGAAGGACCGACAGACGCCGGGAGGGCTGGGTGCAGCGATCGCGATGGCGCACGATTTCGTCTCCGAGGAACACTTCGTCGTCGCTCTCGGCGATACGATCATTCGCTCTGGAAACCACGCGGGACTCGTCAGGCGGATGATCAAATCCCACGAAGCGAAGGACGCCGCTTGTACGATCGCCGTCGTCGAAGTCGAGGAGGACGAGGTCAATCAATACGGAATCGTACACCCCGTGGGCCGGGGGCGAACGGATTTCGAAATTGACGGGATCGTGGAGAAACCCTCCCCCTCGGACGCCCCCAGCCGACTGGCAGTCGCCGGGCGTTACATCTTCAGCTCGGAAATCTTCTCAGCACTCGAAAGAACCTCACCTGGCTACCAGGGCGAAATCCAGCTGACCGATGCGATTCGCATTCTCATCAAGATGGGACATACGGTCCGTTGCATCCGTCTCAAGAAGGACGAACATCGCTACGACATCGGGAACCCCGAAAGCTATTATCGGGCCTTTATCGACTTCGCCATCTCCGACCAGCAATACGGTTACCGCATCAGACAGTACTTCCAGCAGCGTCTGCGCTCCTTCTGAACATGTCCGGAGTCTTTTTCTGCACGGCGCCAGGTCGCGCCGGCATTATCGGAAACCCGACCGACATGTACGGTGGGAGCGTGGTCTCCTGTTCCACCCAGGAGAGGGCGGCTGTCCTGATCGAGCCCGCCGGAAAGCTCACCTTCAACGTTGCCGGAGAAACTTACGTCGTTCAAGATGAGAGTCATCTGGAACTCGACGGCGGCTACTTCGATGTAGCCAAGGCGGTCTGCGACTTCCTCGAGCTTTCGGACGCGAAGTTCAGTCTTACGTGGGGGTGTAACGTCCCTTTCGGAGCGGGCTTGTCGAGTTCATCGGCCATGATCGTTTCGATTCTGAGCGCGGTACTGGCCTTCCAGGGCCGAGATCATAACCTCTACTACCGCGCCGAGATGGCCAGACACATCGAACTCCACTATCTCGTCCTGTGCGGCTACCAGGACCCCTACATGTGCACGTTCGGCGGCATCAACTACATGGATTTCCGGGAGAAACAATTCTATCGATCGTTCGGTGAGGAACCGTATACGACGATGGAATCCCTGACACCCTATCTATCATCTTTCCCGTTCGTGCTCGCCAATACCGGTGTGCAGCGGAGTTCGGCCACGGTTCACAAACCGATCCGCGAACGCTGGCTCGAGGGAGACCGGGAAGTGGTGCGCAACTACAACCGGATCAGCCATCTGGCACGGATGGGAAAGCGGGCAATGCTCGCGGAAGATTGGGAGGAACTCGGAGGATTGATGATCGAGAACCATCATATCCAACGGGACATGGGAGGATCGGGACCTGAAAACGAGAGGTTGATCCGTGCAGCCCTGGCCGGAGGCGCGCTCGGTGCGAAACTCTCAGGCGCCGGCGGCGGGGGTACAATCATTGCGCTGACCGAGGACCCGGAGCCGGTGATTGCAGCGGTTCGAGAAGCTGGAGCCACCCGAATCCTCTACCCCAAACCCAGCCCCGGAGTGTACGTGACCCCCATCCGCAACGCCAAACAAAGAACTGCCGCAGAGGACGAGATCCAGCAACGGGCGTCACAGGAAGACTTCCACTGAGATTCAGGTATTTTCGACGACGAGCGGTAATCCTGTCTTCGTATCCAGCCGGAGGGATCGCTCACCTCTCAAGACACGAATCAACTCGTCACCGACGAACGCACGCCGCCAGCCCGACAGAAGCCCATCGGATCCCTCGTTATCCAGCACGACTTCTCGTACTTCGTTCCGTGACCCGACCAGAGCCGGGTCAATACCTTCCTTCAGCGACTTGCCCCTGACGTAGGCCAGCGCGAACTCCGTTCGCACTTCTTCCTCAGGTGAGGGCGGTCGGGGGCGAGGGCCTTTCGACACCCCGGCCTGGTCTCCTTCCTTCAGTGCGTCGATCATCTCGGCCCCGTATCGATCTGCGAATCCGGATGGCAACCCTCGGATCGATGACAGGGAGCCTGTTCGTCGTGGGCGAAGTCGAGCCAGCCGGACTAGGGCCTCGTCCTGCATGACGTGTCGACGTGGGACATCGGTCTTGCGCGCGTGCTCTTCACGCCAGGCCGTAATCGCGCGCAGTGCGCCCAGATCTCTCGAGGGAACGCGACCCAGCCCCTTGACTCGCAGGTATTGGTCATTCGGGTGGCGCTCCTCGTAGAGTTCTCCTCGATCCAGAAGCGACAGTTCCTCGACCAGCCAGTCTTCTCGGCCAAGACGAATCGCAAGCTCCGTGATACGTTCACGAAGTTCAATGAGATAGCGCACATCGTCGATCGCGTAATCGATCTGCCGGCTCGACAGTGGCCGCTTCACCCAATCGGTTCGAGTTTCAGACTTGTCGAGCATCACGTCCATCATCGCTTTCAGCAATTCCTGCAACGAAAGGGAGGCCCGGTACCCACAGAAGCCAGCGGCGACCCGGGTGTCGAACACATTTACCGGGTTTCCGCCCGTTGCGCGCTTCAGGATCGTAAGGTCCTGAGGTGCGTCGTGCAGGACCTTCACGACCGCCCGATCGGACAGCAACGAACCCAGCGACGCAAGATCAGGAACGGCGAGCGTGTCGATCAGATAGCATTGACCCACTCCCGTCGCAAGCTGGATCAGTCCCAGACGCGGGTAATAGGTGCGTTCCCAGACGAACTCTGTATCCAGTCCGATCACGCCTCCACTTCGGCCTTCGTCCACCGCCCGATCCAGTCCCTCTGCGGTGGTAATCAAGGGATCCTGCAATTCATCCTCCAGTCTCGAATCAAAGGGCACGGAATATAACACGCCCACTTCCCGCGGGCTACCGCTCATCCCGCTGTCGCTTGACACCATCTGTAGCACACTGCATCATAGCTCTCCGCATTTATCGATCCTGCGCGTGTGTTCCAGCTCGCGCTTTTTCTTTGATCGGAACATCCATGACCGGCGGCGAAATTCTCATTGAGTGTCTTAAAGCCCAGGGAGTTCGGGACATCGCGGGTATGCCCGGAAACCAGAACATCTGGATCTACGACGCGATCCTGCAGAGAGGTGGGATCGCTCATCGTCTGATCAGGAACGAACAGGGTGCCACCCTTATCGCGAACGGTTACGCGAGAGCATCGGGAGAGGTCGGTGTTGCGCTCACCGTACCGGGCCCCGGGTCGACGAACGCGTCTACGGGAATCGTGGACGCCCATACCGATTCGGTCCCCGTACTTCTCGTGACGGGTGGAACCGAAGTCGTTCACGATGCTCGCGATCGGAGCAAGTGTTTCCACGGACTCGATCAGAGAGCATTCTTCGCACCCATCACGGGCGCTTTCGAGCGCCCCACATCGGTCGACCAGATTCCAGATGCGGTGACCCGCGTCTTCGAAGCGCTGCGATCTCCCCGTCCCCAGCCTGCCGTACTCGAGCTCCCCGTCGATGTGGCTGCCGAGGAGGGGAATCCCGACATCCCCGCTCGCGTCGAAAAACCCGTCATCCATCCCGATGAAGCCGTTCTGGCACACGCAGCAGAGACGATCGGCACCTTCGAACGCCCCATTATCATCGTGGGTAAGAACGTGATCGAGGCCGGAGCCTGTGACGACCTTCGGCGCTTCGCCGAGAAACTGAGTGCACCCGTGACACTCACGCGCCTGGGCAAGGGCGCTCTCTCCGATCGCCACGACCTGAACGTCGGTCACTGTGCGGGCAATGCTGCGCGCGCGATCTACGAGAGTGCCGACGGCCTGATCGCGATCGGATGCCGCTTCACGCAGATCGACACTCGCAGCTGGACCCTACCCTTCCCCAATCGTTGCGTCCAGTTTGACCCCGACCCGAACGAGCTCGGTCGCGAACTGGATATCGAGAGCGGTGTTTCTGGCGATCTAGCGAAGTCCCTCGAAGGCCTGCTACCCCGGACGCAAGCCGTCGGCAGAGAATGGACCGAGCGCGTACGAACCATCCGATCGGACGTGGTCAATGCGCGCCCGCCCCTGGAACTCGTCTCCCACGTCCGAGATCAGGTCGAGGATGATGCGATCTTCGTCGTCGACGTCACCTCGATCGGGTATCGCACCTTCGATGAGCTTCCGATCTACGGCCCGCGAGATTTCCTCTACCCCAGTCACTCCGTCACGTTGGGTTTCGCCCTTCCTGCCGCCATCGGTGCAAAGCTCGGGTGCCCCGACCGTCAGGTCGTTGCCGTATGCGGCGATGGCGGCTATATGATGACGTCCTTCGAGCTGGCCACGGCTGTAGAACATCAACTCGACCTCACCGTGATCGTCTCGAACGACGGGAGTCTCAGCGCGATCCGTGGCGCCCAGGCAAAAGCGTTCGACGGGCGGGTCATCGACACCGACATGCACGTACCCAGAATCGCCGATGGAGCCACAGCGACCGGAGCCCGCGGGATCCGTGTCGAGCCCGACCGGTTCGACACCGTGTTCGACGACACCTTCGGCCTGGAAGGGCCGACCGTCATCGAGGTCATGCTCCAGGAACAACGGGATGACATCATCAAGCGAGTACCCTGGCTCTACCCGGACTGATCGGATTCGAAAGGACGCACGTGGCGAAACGACGCATGTTGATTTTTGGTGGGAGCGGTATGGCAGGCAGATGGGTGGACTGGTTCACGGGAAACTTCGGGGACCGTGTCGAAATCGTCGGCCTGGTCGACGTGGTCCAGGACGTACTCGACAAGCAGGGAGCCGCCCTCGGCCTGACCCCCGATCGACTCTTCACCGATACGGACGAAGCCATCGATGCCGTGGAAGCCGATTTCGCGGGTGTGGCGACCCCCCCCCAGTTCCACGAACAGGCTGTTGTCGCCGCCCTCGAAGCGGGGATGCCCGTCATCACGGAGAAACCCATCTCCAACGAACTCAATTCGGCACGGGCAATGGTCGCTGCCGCCGATCGAACGGGTTTACCCTGCGCGGTGATCCAGAACTACCGCTACGAACCGAACAAGCAGGAGCTTGTCCGCATCCGTGACGAAGGTCGTCTCGGACGGCTGCAGCACATCATCGGTCGTTACGCCTGCGACTACCGAAAGATGGGTTCGTGGGGAAAGGAATGGCGCCACACGATGGACTTCGGCCTGCTTTTTGAGGGATCGGTCCATCACTTCGACATGCTACGGTTTCTCTCGGGCGGAGATTGCGAAACCCTCACCGGTTTCGGCTGGAACCCGGAATGGTCGAGTTTCGATCATTTCTCGAGCGGCATGTACCTCATGAAAATGACGAACGGAACACACACCTTCTACGAAGGAAACAGTTCGGCCGCCGGTGTCACGAACTGCTGGCACAACGAATACTACCGAGCCGAATTCGAGGAAGGCACCGTGGAGGTCGTAGATCGGGATCAGGTGACAATCACCCGGATGGGTGACGCTCCCGAGCCCTACACGGCGCCCCCCCTCCAGTGGGACAATCACAACCATCTCTTCGCCGAATTCCTCGACTGGCTGGACGGCGGCCCCCCATCGGCCACCCGGATCCAGGACAACATCCAGAGCTTCGCCATGGTCATCGCCGCCATGGAAACCACCCTCGACGGCCAGCCCAAGCGCATCGCGGACTACGTCTAGTCCAGCGGCGCCGAACGTATGAACATCGTCTTCGTCTTTTCCGACCAGCATCGCGCCTGTACGACGAGCATCGAGGGCGCCGATGTGCGAACGCCTCATCTCGAGCGGATGGCCGCTGAAGGCGTCGTGTGTCGAAACGCCATTTCGAACATCCCCGTCTGCACCCCCTGGCGCGCTGCCTTCCTGACCGGTCAGTATCCTCTCACGAATGGCATCTTCCTCAACGACCTCACCCTCCGGACCGATCGACCTACGCTTGGCACCTGCCTGCGCGATGCGGGCTACCGAACCGGCTACATCGGCAAGTGGCACCTCGACGGAAACCGGAGAGCGGCCTTTACCCCACCTGGACCGCGTCGTCAGGGCTGGGACTACTGGGCGGCCCTGAACTGCACGCATCGATACTCCGACTCCCGCTACTACTTGAACGATGACGATACACCCCGCACCTGGGAGGGGTACGATGCCATCGCGCAGACCGATCTGGCCCTCGATTTCATTCGCGGCAGTGTGGCAGAGGACCAGCCGTTCGCCTTGGTGCTTTCCTGGGGGCCGCCCCATAACCCCTACCGTGACGTGCCCGACGAATATCTCGCCGAGTACCCAAGCGATGACATCGAGGTCCGTCCCAATTGCCCCGATCCAGATCGACAGGACCTCTCCGGCTACTACGCGCACGTCACCGCGCTCGACGAACAGCTCGGTCGCATTCAGGATTCCCTGGAACAGGAAGGCCTGATGGACGACACCATCTTCGTGTACACCTCCGACCACGGAGACATGGTCGGCTCCCAGGGAGAGCAACGAAAACAGAAGCCGTGGGATGAATCGGTTCGGGTTCCGTTCGTCATTCGGTTCCCAGGTCAGGTGCAGGGAGGCACGAGCCTGAGCAAACCGATCAATGTCGTCGATCTGATGCCCACACTGCTCGGCCTGTGCGGCATCCCGACCCCGGAAACTGTCGAAGGCAGGGACCTCGGTCCGCTTCTACGAGGCGAGGAGCCGGATGGTGACGGAACTGCCCTCACGATGTGCATCACCCCGTTCGCGGAGTACACGGGGCTCCCCTGGCGAGGTGTGAGAACATCACGGTATACCTACGCCCGCCGACTCGACGGTCCCTGGCTCCTCTACGACAACGACTCCGATCCGCATCAAATGAACAACCTCATCGACGACGTCGCCCATCGCTCTCTCCGCGACGCACTCGAAGACCAGCTCCAACAGTTGCTGGCCGAGCGCGGGGATCCCTTCGAGCCTGCCGCCTACTACATTGAGCAAGGCGGATTCGAGGTCGACGAGAAGGGCGCAGTTTCTTACTCCAACTGAGAGGCGCAGCGTGAAAATCACCGACGTCAAATGCTTTCCGTGTTTCCACGGCAGTCGGAACTACCTGTTCGTGAAAGTCGAAACGGACGAGGGGCTCTACGGTGTGGGCGAATTCGGAATCACGTGGAAAGAGAAGGCGGGGATCGGTGCCATTGAACACATGAAAACGGACTTGATCGGCCAGGACCCGCTGAACACGGAATATCTGTGGCAGCTGCTGCTCCGAGGCGACTTCTTCCCGGCCGGGCGTATCAACATGGCTGCCCAGAGTGCGATCGATGTGGCCCTCTGGGATATCAAGGGAAAGGCACTCGGACAGCCTGTCTACATGCTCCTTGGCGGAAAGATGCGGGACCGGGTCGTGTGCTACAAAGGCGTCGGCGGGAAAACGGCCGAAGCGGCGGCCGAGACCGCGAAGAAGCGGGTTTCGGAAGGATGGAGATACTTAAGACTCGGCGTCACAGATCGCGACGGCGTGCTCGAGCCGCCGGTCGCCGTCCGCGACGCGGTCGAGCACTTCGCCGCGGTTCGGGAGGCCGTTGGACCCGACATCGAAATCTGCATCGACGTCCACACGCGACTCGATCCGCCCGACACGATCCGTCTTGGCCGCAAGCTCGAAGCCTACGATCCCTTCTTCATCGAAGATCCACTGAGGTGCGAGAACCCACAAAGCTACCGTCTCGTTCGGCAGCAAGTTCCCGTCCCGCTGGCCATCGGCGAGCACTTTGCCACAAAGTGGGAGTTCCGACAGCTGATCGAAGAAGAGCTCCTCGACTACGCACGCATAGACCTCTGCATCGTCGGCGGCCTGACCGAAGGCCGGAAAATTGCCAACTGGTGTGAGACGCACTACATCAAAATCGTCCCCCACAACCCGCTCGGCCCCGTGTCGGCGGCGGCCTGCCTCCACCTCGACATCGCGACGGATAACTTCGCCGTCCAGGAAGCCGGCCTCGTCGGGGATACTGTGATGGAGGACCTGTTCCCGGTACAGGTCCCCTACGAGTCGGGCTACCTTCTGGCACCCACCGCACCCGGTCTAGGCGTCGAGTTCAACGAGGAAGCCGCGGCCGCGTACCCCTTTAAGCCCCTTCACGGCCCGCGCCTGGTCCGGGAAGACGGCTCCTTCACGAACTGGTAGCCGCCGAAGTGCGCGAGATTTCGGCACGTTGCCATCACGTTTTGACGATCGCCTGGTGCGGCTGCCTGGCGCTGCTCGTCGTGACCCACCGTGTCGAAGGGCAGACCGACCCCCTCTTGCTCATCTCCCTCGACGGGTGTCGTCACGACTACCTGGAACGCGCTCAGACCCCCACGCTCGATCGGCTTCGGGGCTCGGGTCTGCACGCCGCAGGTCTACAGCCCCCTTTCCCTGCAAAGACGTTCCCGAGTCACTACACGCTTGTTACGGGATTGCACCCCGCTCACCACGGCGTCGTCGACAACGTCATCTACGATCCTGAAAACGACGCAACCTTCGCCCTTTACGATCGAGAAGAACTACACCGCTCGCGCTGGTGGCGTGGTGAACCTATCTGGGTCACGGTCCAGCGCGCGGGGATGAAGGCTGCCCCCTTTCACTGGCCGGGTTCCGAAGCCGAGATAGCTGGTCTACGACCAACCTACTGGGAGCCCTACGACCATCACATGCCCCACAGGAAAAAGATCCGGAAGGTACTGAGCTTTCTGGACATGCCCCCGGAGAACCGCCCTCACTTCATCACCCTCTACTTTCCCGACATCGATACCGCCGGACATCGGCACGGACCCGACGGCGCGGAAGTCGTAAGGGCACTGGAACAGATCGATCACAGCCTGGGGCATCTCGTCGATGGTCTGGTATCCCGGGACCTCCTCTCACGGATACACATCCTCATTGTTTCGGATCACGGCATGACCTCCGTCGACTCCGACCGCACCATCCTCCTCGATGACCACATCGATCTGTCCGACCTGTCGTTCGTCCGGACCGGCGTTGTCGGAGGCTTGAGGGCCCCCGAATCGCGCCTTGAGACCCTCTACAAGACACTCGAGAACGCACACCCCCGTCTTCGCGTCTTCTACCGTGAGGAGACCCCGGAGGCCCTTCACTATCGAAGCAACAGCCTGATCCCGCCACTCGTGCTTCTTCCCCAGCTGGGCTGGCAGGTCCTTAGCAGGAGGAGTCACGAGCGTCGCGATTGGACTCGCAGCAAGGGTGCCCACGGCTACGATGGTCTCAATCCAGACATGCACGGCATCTTCATCGCGACAGGGCCCCGAATCCCGGACCCCCGATCTCTGCCCGTCGTAAGGGCCGTCGATGTGTACAATCTGATGTGTGAGTTATTGGACGTGTCGCCCGCTTCGAACGACGGAGGCTCTTTCCTCGTCGATGCGATCGCCGTAAACTGATGCTATGTCGACAGGTCTTCTGCTCTGGGTCGCTTTCTTTGCCCTCTGGTTATTCGCTGTCTATCGGGCTACCCACCGGGCCTTCCCGGTTATCGAGGTGGGCTCGATCCGATCCTCTTCGGATATTTCCTTCTCTCCCGGTCCCATCTTCGCTCCCGCCATCGTGTTTCATCTGGGGCTGGGCACGGTGCTGTGCGTGACGCTGCTGAGCATCGCCTGGCAGGACCTGCCGATGATGTGGTTCTGCCTGCCCGGAGCCTGCGCGCCCACGTTTCAGGGCGCATACATGGAATACGAGCGTCTCTCGAACGACGGGACGCGCCAGGTCCGCCGGATTCCGTCCTACTGGCTGAGGGAACAATGGCCCTTCGTTTTGCTCGGAGTCAGTATTGGCGTGACGGGTGCGACCTGGGCCTGGGTATGGGGCAGCCTGTTTCCCCTGTTACTGATCGCGTTCAGCGTCTTCTTCCTGTTCGAATTCTGGTTCTTCTTCTCCCACTACAACGGCGTGGTCATTACCCCCACCAGGCTTAGCTACCAACGTAGCTTCCCTCGGTGGCGCAGCTACTCCTACGATCGACGACGCTCGAAAGACCTGACGATCGAAATGCGACGGCGCGGCCGGCGCATCTACGACGTCCGGATCGAGGATCGCGAAGAGACCCCGATCGAACTCAAGGCAAAGCTCTCCCCTTCCCAGCGTCTCCAGCTCGAACTCGAAGAGTATGACATCCGCAACGAACCCGACTGAAGCCCGGACATGAATCCAGTACTGCAACAATTACTGACCGTCGACAGTGGCATCGGTCTGTGCTGGCTTGGCAACCTCGGGTGGCTGCGGCGTGTGGACGGGAAGCTGATCGCGAACGACCTCGGCCTGGATCGGTCGTCACGCCTGTTCCCCTCCTCAATACCGACCGCCGAACTGGCTCCCCATCTCGACCTTCACTTCATCACTCACGAACACAGAGACCATTTCAGCGGTCCCACTTCTGAGATCTTGGCCTCGCACGGCTCCTGTCAGTTCGTCCTGCCGGCCAACTGCGCGGGACGTGCCGCAGAATTCAAGATCCCCGAAGACCGGATCACGGTCGCCGTCCCGGACTCTCGTCCCCACGGGGAACCCACGCTGGCACCGGTCACGCTCTAAGGAATCCGCATCGAGCCGCAGCGCGCATTTCACGGCCATACCGACTTCACCGTATACCGGCGCGCAAACGACCAGGATTGCGGTTATGTCTTCACCCTCGCGGGAAAGCGGGTCTATCAGCCGGGCGACAGCGTCCTGCTCCAGCAGCACATCGAGGACTCCTCCGAGGTAGACGTGCTGTTCGTATCCCCGACCCTCCATAACACGCACATCGACGCATCCGTGCGCTTCATCGAGGCCGTCCGCGCAGGCCACGTCTTCCCCCAGCACTTCGGAACGTATAAGGTCACCCCTGAGAACAAGCTACTGGACCGAAGAGTATCCCGAGGGAGTTGCCGATCGTCTACCTCCCGATCTTCGCTCGACCTTCCACCAGGTAGAGCAGGGCGAAGTTTTCCACATCCAATGAGGCACACGTGAACAGGAATCTCAGAACGGTTTACACAACCGAAGAGGGGCGAATTGGGGGAGACACCCGCCAGGGGAAGAGAAGGAGTAAGGAAACCTCTCTCCCATCGGACGGGATCGTTCGGGTCGGACGGCAGACGAAGGGCCGAAAGGGGGCCGGCGTATCCGTCATCATGGGACTGGACCTTCCATCAGAGGACCTGAAGGCCCTCGCCCGTGAGCTCAAAGCGAAATGCGGAAGTGGTGGGACGGTCCGAGACGGCGCCATCGAGATCCAGGGCGATCATCGAGATCGGCTGGTGGAGCTGCTGTCCGCCAGGGGGTGGACTGTTAGACGTGCGGGGGGGGGGGGACGCGGAAACTTCGGACCTCCAACCCATCTGGGGAGTCAACCGGTCCCCAAAGTGGCCCCGGGGCCACTTTTTCCGTGCGAGGCGTCGTGTAGCCCTATTCTCCGGTCTTCAGCCCACCAACTCTCCAATGTCGATTAAATACATCTGGCGACCGAAGCCTTCGTGCGCGGAGTCGACGGTAACGCTTCTGCCGTCGGGACTCAGTCGGGGATGAAGGTCGCAGCGCCATTCGCCGTCGTACTCGGGCGGCGCAAGCAGACCTGCCACATCGACGCGGGTGTTCGTGGGCAGGTGATAGAGATAGAACCCACGCACTCGGTTCTTGTCCGGGTAGGTGTCGTTGACGATCCACTCGGCGTCGGGAAGACAGTTGACGTGACCGTCTACCTCCATCAGGCCGCTTCCGACTGGCTCGAAATCGCCCGTACGCTCGTCGAAACGACAGAATTCACCCCCGTCCGAATGGGCTCTGGACCAGGCGAGGATATGGATGTTGTCCAGCCAGATGAAGTGTGAGGTCAGCCCACAGTCGTCCACGATGCGAACGTCTTTGCCGTCGGGCGAACACGTCAGCATTCGGGTCTGGCGGCCCGGCCCGGAGGTCCAGCGATGCAGGAATTCCAGCCGAGAACCATCCGGACTGACCAGCAGATGGTTGAACCAATGCTTACCCTGGCTGATATCCCCCTGCGGGAAAGGGATCGCCGCGATCTCGGCCAGGGTGACGAGCAACTCGGGCTCACCCGTCTGCAGATCGACCCGCCAGATGCCCGAATCTTCGGGTGCCAGTACGCCGTGGTTCGGATCTTGAACACCGGCGTACCCGTAGCCCGGCCGGGTGTCGTTGTTACGTGCGAAGTCCGTGGCAAACGCTGTCTTCCCATCAGGAGAAAGCGTGTAGACAGGAGAAGGGATCGTCCGTACAGACCCGGTCGATGTATCCAGGATGTGCGAAACGAACCGTCCATCTTCCCGATCGTTCCAGATGATCTCCGTTTCGGATCCGGGAATCCATTGTAGCATACAACCCTGCTGCCAGCACCACGCACGGCTTCGCCCCAGATCGATCCATCGATTCTGATCCTCGAGATCGATCACGCCGATCGTGACCTCATCTTCGGGCATCGGCGAACGATGCTCGAAATCGACCTCCATACCGAGGACAAACCTACCTGATGGGCTGAACTGAAGCTTGTCGTAGTATCCGAACCAGTGGTGGTGGGGTCCAGTGGTCAGCGCTTGAGGATTCGACGGTTCAGCCAAGGCCCTCTCTCCCGGTAGGAAACTTCGTGCGAAAATGGGTCTCGCCCCCGAGCGTTCGACGCGTCACACCGTCTCCAGATCGATGCGGGCTAACTGCAGCGGCCGAGCGCGCAACCATCGTCTACCCATCATAGTCCAGGGCGGGGAACCAGTCCTCCCCGCGGCCGTCGGGTGTTGTGTCGAACATCGCCCACAGGGGCCACACCAGATCGACGTGTCTTGGGTGGCCCTTTTCGAGAACGGGACGTAATAGAGTTCGGTCGCGTAGAAGTGGAAGATTCCATCCTCGGGCTCTTCCGCGAAGTAGTCCGAGTTGTAGTCGCACGACGACGATGACAACATCTGGAGCTGGCTCCAGCCCCGTTTGTCAGCGAATGCCTGAACTCGATCGATCGGCGCCTTGGCCACGACACCCAGGTTGATATGCTGCGAGATGTGAGCGGCGCTTCCGTTCAGACTGTCGAGAAAAGACGTACACATCGGGCAAGGTCGATCTCACGTCGGACCGAACATGAAGCTGTAAAATACGAGAGAGTCCTTGCCGTTCTCGAACAGCTGGGACATCCTCCTCTGCTGTGCTTGGCCGTCCAGCCACGTCTCGAAAACATAGTCTTCCGGCACCGCTCCGCCTCGAGGAAGCGAACGACGCAGCTCGGCCACCTGCTCGACCTGAGCTATCAGCTCCATTTCCTTTTCCAGAAGCTGATTGCGGGCGGAACGATACGCCTCCGGCTCGTTCGGGTATCGAATTTCGTGTCGCGACACGGATTCCTCCTTGGTGTTGGGGCTTGGCCCGTCTCTATAGACAGACGGGCGCAGCCACCCATTCTGGACACTCAGAGGGACACGATGATGTCCTGTAAGAACCCGAGTGTGCGCTTCAGGTCCCGATCGACTTCGTCCGGCTCCGAAGAGCCCACGCACTCTACGTACATCGGACCGCTGAATCCCCCCGCGACGAGATGTCCGAGCACGAACGGAAAGTCTACCCACCCCTCACCGGGTGTGATCATGACATTCGGTTTGCCCTCCACCACCTCGCAATCCTTGATGATCAGGGTAGACGTCAACGGAGCAATTCGATCGACTTCCGCCTCAGGTCGGATCTCCCCCACGGTATAGTGGATGATGTTCCCGGGATCGTATGAAATACTGAACGCCGGATGATCGACTTTCGTATGCAGATCGATCAGTTCCTGCGCGGTCAGGCTGATCCCGCCGTGAGGTTTCAGGGAAATACCGACCTTCGCGTCTGCGGCGTGCGGAGCCACTCGACGCATCAGTTCAGGATAATCCCCGTAGTATTCTTCTTTGCTCGTGCCGAGTTCCAGCAGCCAGTCAGAACCCAACTCCGCGGCGTGGTCGATCAGCTTCCTGTAATCGTCGACCGCCCCATCCAGTCCCAGTTCCAAGTGTGTCCTGGCCAGCAGCATGGAGGGCTTCAAACCGGCATCCTCGGCCGCAGACCGGGCGGAAGCAATCTCGACCGGTGACGAAGCCGAGTCGACAGGCATTCCGTCATCGTGCGCGAACACGGCGACATCGCTGAACCCTGCAGCTGCGATTCGGTCGCAAGCTTCTGAAAAACTGCACCCGTTGTACGGCCTGGTAGTACTCCCTATCGTTGCATCCATCGTCGTCTCCGGTTCTAAGGTTTCCGGTCAGTGTGTTCGCAGGTTACATTAGCGACGTTGGAATATACCGTCACCTTCTTCTCCAGCCACCTTTCTCGAGGTCTCCTTGACCCTCTCTCACTGGAGTCTCAGGGCCGCTGCCGGCCTGATCTTGGCCCTCATCATCTGCGAAGCCCTCCCTGCGCAGGGGCAAGCCACCGGATGGAGTCTCTTTCCCCCCTTCTGCGCCATCCTCATCGGGATTCTCAGCGGCAGGCTCATCCTCGGATTGACCACCGCCATCCTCGGCACGGCTCTTCTCGTCTCGACAGAAACGACGATCGTTCCGCTCGTCGCCGATGCCCTTCGGAAGGCCCTTCTGCATTACCTCTGGGGCGAGGTAGCGGGTGAGTTTTCACTCCACATCCTTGGATTCACGATCGCCCTGATCGGAATGGTTCGGGTCACCTCTCTCGCGGGGGGGAACGCCGGCATCGCCGACCTTCTGTCGAGAGGGGCGGAGGGTGCCCGCTCGGCACGGAAAGCGACCGCACTCCTAGGTACGGCGATCTTTTTCGATGACTATGCCAACACCATCGTGGCCGGGTCGACGATGCGGCCCATCACCGATCGCTTCAGAGTCTCTCGCGAGAAGCTGGCCTACCTGGTGGACTCGACCGCCGCTCCGATCGCAGGGCTCGCCATCATCAGCACGTGGATCGGATACGAAGTCGGGCTGTTCGAAGGACTGATGATCGATCTGGGTACCGGGATCTCAGGCTACGCGCTCTTTTTCTCTGCACTTCCCGCTCGATTCTACTGTCTCCTCGCGCTGGTGTTCGTGTTCGTGTCCACCTGGGCGGGCCGTGACTTCGGCCCGATGCTCGCGGCCGAGCGACGAGCGTACGAAACGGGCAAGGTCCTCCGTGAAGGGGCGAGACCCCTGACCGGCCGTCAGCCGAGCGTCACTCCAGCGCCCGGCCTCCTCCCAACCTGGTGGGTGGCTGCTTTCCCTGTCGTATCGGTCGTGGTGTCGGTCGTCGCAGGCATTGCACTCGATGCCGCCGATAGTGATGCGGCTAGCATCGAACGGTCGCGCAACGGACTCCTCAGTTCACGATACTGGGCAGCCGCCTTCTCCGAGGCCAACAACGGACGGGCGCTGTTCAACGGCGCCCTGATCGGTTCAGGAATGGCACTGCTTCTGGCGTGGACCCGACGGGACGGGCAGGGCCGACGGCCGATCTCCCTCGGATCGGGTCTTGGAACTTACCTGAGGGGGGTGGTCGGAATCCACTATGCGATCGCAATCCTCATCCTGGCCTGGGCGATCAAAGAGGCGTGTCAGGATATCGGCACAGCGGACTATCTCACCGCCCTGCTGAGCCCCCTGATCTCACCCGCCATTCTGCCGGTCCTCATTTTCCTTCTGGCGGCCACCGTGGCGTTCAGCATCGGCACTTCGTGGGCGACGATGGCCATCCTCGTACCGACGGTCGTTCCTCTGGCCCACAATCTCGGGGGGATGCCCCTGACCATCCTGGCCGCTGCCGCCGTGCTCGATGGCGCCATCTTCGGGGATCACTGTTCGCCCATCAGCGACACAACCGTGATGTCCAGCATTGCCTCCTCGTGCGACCACCTCGATCACGTCCGCACCCAGATCCCATATGCCCTGGTCACGATGGGATGTGCCGCCCTGTTCGGGTATCTGGGTGCGGCCACGCTCTATCCCGCTTGGGTCGGGATCCTCATCGGGGGCACCGTCATTACGGCACTGATCTTCACTATCGGGAAGAAACCTGACAATCTGGCAGAGGATCCAACGAGCAGGAGGAGGAAGCAAGTTACGATATAACAGCATAATAGATCCACGTACCCCTGAGGCACGGCGGTTGCCAACCCTCCAGATAAAAGGAGAAACCCCGTGCAACGATTCCAAACTCTAATCATTCTGACGACGTTGATCGCCCTCTTCGCGTGGGTGGGCTACGTGATCCTTGGCGCCTTGGGCGCGATTCTGATTCTGGCCCTCGGCCTGACATTCAACCTTCTATCTGCCCGAACTTCGGCCCGACTGATCCTGCACTACCATCGGGCTCGGCCCATTCAGCCACATCACAACCGCGGCCTTTACGAGCGGGTCCGCAGCCTCGCGCAGCGGGCCTAGGTACCGGTTCCCCAGCTGGCCGTTTACCCATCCGACATCCCCAACGCTTTCGCTCTCACGCCCCACGGGGGAGCCGGGGTCATTGCCGTCAGCAGCTCACTCCCACGGATCCTCGAGGCCGACGAAATCGAGGCGGTTCTGGCTCACGAAATCGCACACTTGCGAAACCGGGACAGCCTTCTGAGCCTGACCGCAGGACCCTTCGTCCAGTCGATATCGACGGTTTCCAGTCTTTTCGGTTTCCTTCTCTTCATCGCCATCCTGAGCGGCATCGCGCCTCCCTAGGCGACGCTGGGCGTGGCGCTGTTGGTCATCGCCGCTCCCCACGCAGCGAGCGCATTGCACGCCGGCCTCATGCGAACACGAGAGAGACTTGCCGATCGGGACGCCGCAATGCTGACCGGGCACCCTCGATTGCTGGCCTCCGCCCTCGTCAAACTCGAGCGCTACAATCGCTACCTGGCAGGGATCATCCGGCGCTTCCGATTCATCTATACCTCGCAGGTCGAAAAGGAGTCAGGATGGTTCCGCACACATCCAACCACGACTGAACGAGTCGAAGCCCTGTTGGGCCTCAAGCGAACTGTCCGCTACCTGCCCCCTTCGGGTGTTCGAATGAGACTCGCTCAGTAAGCACCTGAGATGCGATCGAGGGCAACGAAAAAACCGCCGCTGGCAATAGCCAGCGGCGGTTTCGCATTCTCTTCTCTGGGACAATCAGCTCGACAGGGCCATCAAGAAAGAATCGGCCCCTTCGAGTTCCTCCTCGACTGCTTCGACCAGCATCTGCAGACCTCTTTCCTGCATAGAGAACTGATCGAGCGCCGCATCCTGCGGCTTGTGGTGGTAAATGATCGTATTCAGGTAATTGTTCGCGAATTTCCATTCGCCGGCCAAAACACCACCGATCTCCGCGCGGGTTATGCCCATCACGTCCTGCTCGGCTGTGTAGATGGACGTCTCGCCATCTCCCACGATGTTGATGACTTCCGCGTAAAAGTCCCCGAAGTAGCGGCCGAGCACGATCTTTCCGACGTCGTGCAGTATGCTGGCAAGGAACGCCGATTCGGCTTCCTGCTGAAGCTTCTTCGAATTCGCGCGGGAAGCGAATCCAACCCCGACGGCGTGGCGCCAGAACGCCTTGCAGTCCAACCCTGCACCGTCGTCGTAGTTACCCAGCTTGTCGTAGACCTGGCCGCCATCACAATGTTCGCCAGCTCCTCCAGCCCGAGGAGGGTCACCGCGAGCTGCAGCGAGTCAACCTTCTTCCGGAATCCATACCCTGCGGAGTTCACGATCTTGAACACCGTTGCCAACAAACCCGAATCCAGTTGCAGCTTCTCGGCGATGTCATCGCTCGATGAGTCATCGCTGTTCGCCAGCTTCAGGATTTCGGCGTGGGTGGCCGGAAAGGAGGGCAGCCCTTCGATCGACTTCACACGGTTGGCGATATCGACTGAAAGACCTGTCTCGTCTTCCTCCTCGCCAGGTTTCGGCGCTTCCTTCGCTTCGCCGTCGCCCGCCTCACCGGTCTCAGAACTCGACGGAGACCGAACCGTGGCCAGACTGGTCAGCCGTCCTTTGAGGTCACTGGGTTTAAAGGGCTTGGCAAGGAAGGAGTCCGCGCCGGCGTTCTTTGCACGGACAATCATGTCCGGGGAAGGGTTGGCGGAGGTCAGAATAATCGGAACACCGCTGTATTTTGGATTGACGCCCAACAACTCGGTGAGCTTAATGCCGTTACCGGGAATATCCACTTCGACAATGATCGCTTCGGGCAACAGACCCCGTAGCTTCTGTACCGCTCCCAGACCATCGTGAGCGACATCCGTGGAGTAGTCCGTACCGATCATTTTCGCGATCAGGCCCGACAGCTTTTCACCATCGACGATTAGTACCGGTCTCTGTTCTTCCTCGTCGTTGCCTTCGCCTACCGAGATCTCGGTCGCCTCCGGTCCGATGGCCCATCCCGTTACCCCTTCGATATGACCTTCGATCCACCAGCCATCCAGGACACTGAAGTTGGGCACGCCGTTGTGAGCCGCCTCATCCCGCTCGTCCCGGACGCTTCCTGCGGGCGAATCGGGTTGTTGAGCCAGACGTCGACTCCGGGAACCAGCGCCGAAGCGAGAGCCATGTCGTATCCCGGGACCTAGACGCCCGTGAGGTCTCCGTCGAGAGAGCGCAGGCTGTGAACCACGTTCTGGATGAGTTCCTTGCCCATCGTATCGGCCGGGTGGGCCTTCCCGGCATAGACAATCTGAAGTCTACCTTTCCCGATTCGGCGCAGCCGCTCCAGATCCGAGAAGATCAGGTCAGCTCGTTTATAGGTTGCCGCCCGGCGCGCAAACCCCAGGTTGAGCACCTCCGGATCCAGCTCCGTGCCCGTTCGGCCCCGCACCTCTTCGATCAAGCGTGACTTGGCTGCCTGGTGTGCGTCCCAGATGGCATCATCCGGCACGTGGTCGATACGGACGAACAGTTCCGGCTCATTGGACCAGTCAGGCAGGTATCATCGTAGAGTTCCCTGAACGACGGACAGGTCCACGTGTAAGAATGAATACCGTTCGTGATGGCGTGAATGGCGTAGCCGTGGAACATGTGCTGAGAGACTTCACCATGCTTCTTGGCGACCCCGTTGACGTACTGGCTCAGATTCAGCGCCAGCAAGGTCATGTTCAACCCATCCTCTCCTCCGAACTCTCGAAGCAACCCGTAATCGACCGAATCCCCCAGCGCACGCTCTACGAGATCGTAGCCGAACCGGTCGTGGCCGGCCGCTACGGGTGTATGGTTCGTGAACACACACCTTGCCCGGACCGACTCGTCGGCCCACACCTGCTGGAGAGGTCGTTTCCGCCGTCGAAGGAGCTCGACAGTCAGCAGTGCGGCACGCCCTTCGTTCATGTGGTACTTCTGAACCTCCACATCCAGCACATCGAGCATGTGCACGCCACCAATGCCGAGAATGATCTCCTGTTTTAGGCGATGGGTCTCGTCACCCGCGTAGAGCTGATCGGTCAGGCGTCGATCGGCCGCATCGTTACCCTCGACATCGCTGTCGAGAAAGAAAACGGGAATCACGCCTCCCGTGGGGCTCACCACATCGTATCGCCACGCCCGGAGGGTGACATCACGACCTTCGATGGAGACCTGCGTGGTCGCGTCCTGTGAGGACGTGAGCGCCCCGTGGTCCCACAGCACGTCGTGTTCTTCCTGCCATCCTTGCTCTGTCAGCGTCTGCTCGAAGTAGCCCTTCTGGTGGAGGAGCGTGACGACCACCATCGGCAGCTTCAAATCGGCCGCGGATTTGATCGTGTCACCGGCCAGCACCCCGAGCCCCCCGCTGTAGGTGGGCAGCTCGTGTGTCAGCCCGATCTCCATCGTGAAATAAGCGATCTTCGAGTCCATCCCGTTCATCCTCACCCTCTCCCCCGCCCCCTTCAGAGTCGATCGAGAATCTTTCGGAGCTGACGAACACCCTTGAGCATCAGATCCGGTCCGCCCCAATGCTCGATACTCGCCGCCCCGGTATAGCCGTCTTCCAGAAGCTGGCGGAGCAACGTCTCGTAGGGCATGTCGCTTCCCCAGATCGGCTCGATCTCTTTATCCGGGTTGGGCTTCACGTGGAGGTGTGTCACTCTGCCCTGGATCTGGTCGTAACCGTCAGGCAGGTGGACCTCGTCACACCGAATCCCGTTGTTGACATCCCAGCAGAAGCTGAACCCGTCCGTGGAG
Source organism: Latescibacteria bacterium UBA6620 (assembly GCA_002433075.1). Classification (GTDB taxonomy): domain Bacteria; phylum Latescibacterota; class UBA2968; order UBA2968; family UBA2968; genus UBA6620. Next base: position 70,561 of record DJHM01000039.1, on the reverse strand, counting down.
CCCGTTTCAGATTCCAGGGCGTCAGCCACCTCCCGCCCCTCCCGACACGAGCCGGCCATCGTCGCATTCTCGTTCTCCAGGGAAAGCGTCACGCCAGCGTCCCGAGCCCGCTGCACGATGGGCGCCAGGAACGGGACGATCGTATCCAGATGGTTCGCAATGCCAGGACGGGGGCGACCCTCTTCCTTCCTCATAGGGTTCCAGAGCGCGAATCCCCGGATGATCCGAGTGTCGAAAGCGTGTGCGAGTTCGATCATCCGATCGAACATCCGATGATGTTCTGCTTTCTCCGCCTCATCGTCGTGCGCACACTTGCCGACCGGGGATCCAACGCACAGAATCCTGACATCGTATTTGGCAACCGTATCCTTCACACGTTCGACCGTGTCGTTGTCGATCTGCTGAACCCGCTCGCCCCAGATGCCTCCGCGAAGTTCGATACCCGTCGCTCCTGCTTCCACACCCAGCCGCACCGCCTCGTCGAAATCTTCCTTGGACACTTCGTCCGCGAAAAACGCCAGTTCCATCTTCACCTCGTATCGTAAGTGGACCGAATCGGATCAAAGGTATCCGGTGGTCTGAGCGTGTCAAGTTTCCAGACACAGAGGCCTTCCTTGATACGCTACGCGCCCACTCTATCATGGGCGCCAACGCGTGACCCAGCTCATCCTGTTGTGAAAGGACTCTCTATGCCTATGAAGAGTCGCCCTCGCCATCATCGGTTGCGGCAGCATTGCGAACGCGCACCTTCGTCGGTACCGGGAGTTGCTCTCCGCTGGAGAAACCCGTTTCAGAATCGTCGCCGCAGTCGACTACGCGCTTCCACGCGCCGAGGCATTTGCGAGTAGCATCGCGAAAGAAACCGGGTGGGACGTGAAGTCATACCGTTCCGTGACCGACCTCCTCAACAGCGGACAGAAAATTCACGGCGCGGACATCTGCAGTCCTCACGAACTTCACCACGTACTCGGATGCGAATTCCTCGATGGCGGCGTGCACATCCTGTGTGAAAAACCCATCGGGATCACCGTCAAGGCGACACGCAAGATCATCTCGACGGCCAGGAAAACGGGTCTGATCGCGGCGAACGCCGAGCAATGTCGGCGCAGCATCGCTCAGAGAACCATCCATTGGGCGTTCAATCGAAGTCACATCCTAGGCGAACCAAGGCTATGGTTGGCCGCACGTTACGGGTGGCAGGACCGAAACGCCACGCCCGAGTGGCACTGGCGCGTCGAGCGGAAACTCGGCGCGTGCGGTATGGCGATGGACAGCGGCGCGCACTGGGTGGACACGATGCGATACTGGTTCGGCGATTTCGATTCCGTCTACGCCCGCGTCGAACAATTCGAGAAACGTCCCCATCGTAAAGGCAAGAGACTCGTGCTGGATTCCCACGAAGACTTCTGGACGAGTGTCTTCAATTTCAAAAGCGGCGTCATCGGAACGTGGTCCTGGACGATCAGCGCCTCCGGACGAAGCTTCACCCAACTTTCTTTAACGGGCACCCGGGGTTCAGTCACGTCCGATGACATCTTTCATCCAGCCGCATCGGGTCCTCGTGGGGAAGCATCGCTCGTGGATAGCACCTCCTACAGCATCGGAAAGCTCCAGGAAATGTTCCTCGACGACATCAGCGATCGAGAAAGGAACCGGCTCTTCCCACACGGGCTCACAGATGGAATGGCCATCGAACTCTGAGACTTCGTCAATGCGATCGTGAAAGGTCAAAACGTCGAAATCGACGCAGAGGAAGGCCTGAAGAGCAAGGCCATCAGCGAGGCCATCTACGAATCGGGCAAGTCAGGCGAGGTCGTCAAGGTGGCGGACGTGATTCGCGGAAAGGCGAACGCCTACCAGCGTGACCTGGACCGTTACTGGAAGCTATAAATAAAGAAGAAGCCTCGACCCGTCAGCAGGTCGAGGCTTCGTAGCACGGCGGAGGCGCTTTTCATGCCCTGGTCTGAGACAGCGGTTCTCCCGTATGTGCGACGAGAATCCTCTCGATGTCGGTCTGGAATTCCTCCAGCGACTCGGCGATCTGGTGACGGAACTCATCCCTCACCGCATCGCAGTACTCGTGTGCCGCCCGAATGAGCACCTCAGCGTTTGTACGCACGGCTTTCTTCTCGTCAGCCAGATTTACGAACCGATGATTCACAGCACTCATCAATCGGCTGGCATAGCCTTCCACATTCTTCAGCGCCTCCCGCGAACCTCCCGCGAACCGTTCAAGTTCGGCCGTCGCAACCTCGAAGAAGGTCTTGACCTCGTCGACGTGCAGGGCCTGCTGGGTCGTGACAATCAGGTGGTGACCCTGAACAGCCAGCCGGACCGCATCAGGCAATCTTGAAGGATGTTTCAGCAGCGTATGGCCAAGGAAGCCCCAGTAGCGCCGCCTGTAGGACCCGGCCAACCCCTGTCGCCAGATCGAAAGCCCCAGAGCCCGTAGCTCCGACCAACCGATCGAAACGCGCGAAATCGCCCGCCGATGCATGTGGTCGAACAGCGTCTTACAGCGTTCGAAATAAATCTCGGGGCTGTTGAGGGTCTGTACCGCATTGCGATGCTGGCCCATCAGCACGTCGGGATCCATCTTGGGCACGAAGCTCAGCTGGCGGCTGAAAACGCCTGAGTCGCCCGTGTATTTCGCCCCTTCGACAAGACGGCCCGCCCGCGAGAAACGCTTGTAGTCTGGCGTATCCCTGAGCACACCCAGGATGCCCACCATTGCCACGGGGATGCCCGCGGCCCTGATGAATGCGATCACTCGATCGCCGATGTCTTCGGGGTCGGTATCCAGCCCCATAATGAACCCCGCCTGCACCTCGAAGCCGTAGGACTGAAGTTTCAGCACCTTGTCGAGCAAGGGGGTGTCGCCCTGCAGATTTTTTCGGGCGCCCATGAACTTCAGGCTCTCCTCCACCGGAGACTCGATCCCGGCGAACACCTTGTCGAACCCCGCCTCCCACATCGCGTCGAGCAGCGGCTCGTCATCACTCAGTCGAATGCTCGCTTGGGTATGGAACTGGAACGGGTAATCCCGCTCTCGCTGCCACGGAATCACTTCCTCTTCCAGAGCAACCCGAATGGCGTCCGCGTTGCCGACGAAATTGTCGTCGACCGCCATGACCGAGCCTCTCCAACCCGCGTCGTAGAGCGCGTCGAACTCCTGTACCATCCGACTGGCGGCCTTGATTCGCATGGTCTTCCCATACAAGGAGGGGATATTGCAGAACGTGCAGCTCTCAGGACACCCACGCGTGATCTGGACGACCATCGCGCTGTAATTTTTGAAGTCGATCAGGTCCCAGCGTGGAATCGGGGTCGTTGCCAGATCCTGGAACAGACCTCGCCGATCGATCGTTTCGCGCTCGATCGGTTCAGAGCCATCAACCAGACGATCCACGTCGTCGATGAACCCGTTCTCGGCCTCGCCCAGGTAGAAGACCGCATTTCCTTCAATTTCGTTGGAATACTGTGTCGGCAACGGCCCACCGTTCAACACCGGCACGCCGAGGATATTGCAGCGAGCGATCACATCCTCGAGAGACGGCCAGTGGATGATCATAGAAGAAGTGATCACGACATCCGCCCATTCCAAATCCTGGTCTGTCAGGGGTGTCACGTTCATGTCGATGACACGCAGTTCGTACCGTTCGGGCATCATCCCCGCGATCGTAAGCAACCCGAGTGGAGGAAATGCGTTCTTTTTCCCGATCATCTTCAGGGCTTCATCGAAGCTCCAGAATGTGATCGGGTTTTTCGGGCTGACCAGCAGTGCGTTCGGCATGGGTCGTTCCTTTTGGTTCCTACGCCCCGTAGATCTGGTGGCGGGGAGGACCGGCCAGGACCTGCTCCTGACCCCAGTTCGTGACGCGAGCGAACTCCTCAGATCCGATGAACGCCTGAAAGGCGCTCGCGTCGTTCCACTCTGATACGATCAGATCTGGCTTTATTCACGTCCTCATAGAAATAGGAGGCCTGATGCCCGTCTATCCCTGACATGGCCTCCAGCGCGTTCGAACACCTCACTTTTGCCTTCGAGAACCTCATAGTTCATCTCGATCGTAACCATCAACTACCCTCTTTCCCGGTTCTCAAGACCGGGCAATATACTCCGATCCCTCGCGTGGCTAAAGCGATTTTATCGGGCAGGAAGGTCTTGACATCGTACGGGCGAGGGGCCATCATCGCACGGCAAAGAACCCCATCTGCAAAGGAAAACCCACGTGACACCTATCATGTTCACGAAACACCTCGAAGGCCGGGACATCAAGGGGATTATCGACGCCCTCAAGTCCGTCGGAGTGGAGGGAGCAGACCTTTGCGTCAGGGACGGATATCCCGTTAACCCGGCGAACATATCTTCGGCCCTGCCCGAAGCCTCACGGCGATTCAGCGACGAGGGGCTGTCGATCCCTCTCGTGACCGCCCCCGGTGACTTTAACCGCCCGGACATCGACTACGCCGAAGCCTATTTCGGCGCCTGCGGCGAAGCCGGTGTGGGTCACATCAAGCTAGGCTACTGGCATTGGTCCGCCGACAAACATTACTGGACCCATCTGGACGAAATCCGCGGTTTCCTGGAGGGGTTCGAAAAGCTCTCCGCAAAGACAGGTGTGAAAACCGTCGTTCACAACCACTCGGGAAAATCGATGGGTCTCCACTCGTGCGCCGCCATGAACGTCGTCAAGGGCTTTGACCCGGGTCACGTCGGAGTCTTCGCCGACACGGGCCATCTGTCCGTCTGCGGGGAGCCGATCGAAATGGCCCTCGACATCGTGAAGGATTATCTGAGTGTCATGGCCTTTAAAGACCTGATCAAGCAGCGGCCCCTGGGGAGAAACGTCCAGGGCCAGCCATCAGGTGGAGTGATGCGGCTGGGACAGGGCTTCGTCGACTGGCCCGCCGCCCTCAGCGCGATCAGGGCGGTCGGATTCGACGGCCCCATCAGCTTCCACAGCGAATACGCCGGTGAAACGGTCGAGACCGTCATCGACCTCGCCCGTGCGGACGTGCGATTCTTCAACGACCTCAGCAACGCATCCTGATCCGATCGGAGACGATGATGGCAAAGGCGAAGAAAGGTAAAAAGGCAAAGAAAGCGACGGCCGCTACGGTTCAGAAACTCCGAGTCGCCTTCATCGGCGCGGGCAGTCGAGCGGTCAGTGCCCACTATCCTTCGATTCACGAGATGCGGGACGCCGAAATCTGCGCAGTCGCAGAACTGAACGAGGAGCGGCTCGAACGGGTGACCAAACAGTACCGTATCAAAGGCGCCTACACCAACTATCAGAAGATGATTGAGACCGAACGGCCCGACGTGGTCTATGCCATCATGCCGCCTCAGCATCTATACGACACGGCAGCCACCGTAATGGACATGGGCTGCAGCCTGATCGTCGAGAAACCTCCCTCAATCACCTCCGAACAGACTCGGCAGATGGCCATCATCGCCCGCAGACAGAAGGTCGTCACGGGCGTGACGACGCAGCGACGGTTCGCTCCTGTCATTCGCACAGGCAAAGAAGCGTGTGAGGCGGTCGGCCCCGTACATACCGCCGAAGCGGCATTCGTGAAGTACACGCCAGCGGGCGCCGGTCCCACGTATCGCGGCGCAGTCGACCTCCTGACTGTCGACGGCATCCACGCTGTCGATACGTTGCGTTATCTATGCGGCGGAGAGGTAGAAGCCGTCGCCAGTGACGTGCGGCGCGTGGGCGCGGAGCACCAGACCCTCTTTCTGGCGATGGTCCGTTTCAGCTCCGGAGCCACAGGCTTTCTCAAATTCGGCTACAAAATGGGTCGTCGTATTTTCTCGGTCGAATCCCACAGCGATGGCATCTCGTTCTACGGGGATCCCGAAGAAGGCGGCAGACTGTTCACGGATGGAAACGTCGAACCCTCGAAACTCCTGGATGCATTCAAGCTCAGTCGAAGCCAGAAAACACATCGTGCGTACGGCGCATTCGCCATGAATCGCCATTTTATAGACTGTATTCGCGAAGGCCGTCAGCCGGAGACAAACTTCGAGGATGCATTGAAGGGAATGGAACTTGTGGAGGAGATTCTCCACCATGCCCAGATATAGCGAGAGAGGGAATAGTCGCAGATGGGCTTCTGAGGTTTCGCGGGTGTTAGGGCAGAACGGGAGTGGCTTTGGATTTAGTGAGCGGCCTTTGGCAGGTTTGCTCCGGCCGCAGGAGAAGCTGAATGTTGAGATCTGATCAGATGGATACGTTTCTCAGCGATGGATATTTGGTCGTGGAAGATGCGTTCCCGGCTTCGGACCTGGACGACCTGATCGGGGAGTTCAACGGATCCGTGGAAGACAATGCGATCGAGGCGGTGTCGCAGGGACTCGTCGAGCACACGTACCCCGACGAACCTTTTCCGACGCGGCTGGCGCGCATCGTTGAATCCGCGGCCGATCGGTTCGCGGCCGACGACCTTGGCGGTCTCCTATACAGAAATCTGACGGGCAAACTCCGGTCGCCTGCGATGTTCGGCGTGCTCACGAACCCCGCCCTGCTCGACATCGTCGAGTCCGTCATCGGGCGCGAGATTCTCGCCCACCCGCAGTTCAACGTGCGAGCGAAGCTTCCCGCGCAGGATCGAACCGTCGTTCCGTGGCATCAGGACCTTGGTTACCTGCAGCCTGACGCTTCCGACACGATGATGGTCAACATCTGGCTTCCCCTCGTCGACGCCACCGAAGAAAATGGCTGCCTCGAAGTCGTTTCGGGCAGCCATCGTCACCTGATCGATCATACGCACGGCCTGGGTCCAGCTGGCAACTTCAAAGGCCTGACGGACGAGGATCTACCCTCCGGCGATCACGTCCTCTGTCCTGTCCCCAAAGGCGGCGTGCTGCTGATCCAGCACAGGACGATCCATCGCTCCCTTCCCAACGTCTCCGATCATATCCGGTGGAGCCTCGACATCCGCTACAGCGATCCTGCCATGCCCACCGGTCGGGACGGGGTCCCGGGCTTCATCGCAAGGAGCAACGCCCCCCAGCGCGTCGTGACCTCCCTCGAGGGATGGGACGCGCTGTTCGAGTCAACGCCCTGACAGTAGATCGCCTGTCCCTTCGGCGTAAACCCCATACCTGATCTCGATTGTTTCATCCACGTGAGTCAGGTGCGGAATCAGTACCCGAAAAGCCTCGGGCGCGGTCTCGCTCCCTCTCATCTCCCAGGTGCGATGCGCCCGGTTTCCGGGCCCGATGCGAACGGCATCCTGCCCGACTCGATACAGCCCGTAACCGGACTCGAGTAGAACCACCTGCCCCGACCCAGATTTCATTGCCGCCCCCTCCACGAAAAGCTCGCCCCCGGGAACGAAATCGAATTCGATCTGAAGCGGTACGCGGTCGATCCCCCCGGATGTCCGGATCGTCAGGTCGAATCCACTATCCACTTCGACCACCTCAAGCTCCATCGCCAGAGCCGGCATCTCCCGATGAGATCGATCGGGCCGGGTTTCGAACCACGTCGCGGATGTTACCGGAATCCCCGTGGGCTGGTAATAACCCGGTGTCGCGTGGACCGACCCCCGTCCCCGATCCGTCAGTCGAACCCCGTGTGCGACCGTCTCCATTTCGCTCGCCTCGAACTGGGCGACCGCGAAGTAGCTGGCACACACCTTCACGGATGACAGCTCCAGATTGCCTACTTTCAGGCTGAACGGCGCCGTCAGCCCCCTGGCCACGGTGGCGCTCGCCCGACCGCGACGTACCCGCCACAA
>DJHM01000039.1:0-62499 GCA_002433075.1 Latescibacteria bacterium UBA6620 | reverse complement strand
ACGACCGCGACGTACCCGCCACAAACCGGAGGTCCCGTAGTGATTCGAATAGTCCTCCGGAAGGCTCTCCCTCGCCAGGTCGTCCTTGCGCCATGCCGGATGATCGAGGAAAGGCTGTAACGCGCCTGAGTATCTGTCCACTAAACCAACGAGACAATCGGCCACGGCGGCGTAGAATCCGTTGCCGTAGATCCGGGCGAGCGAGTAGTAGCTGTCGGCCAGACCGACCGGGACCTTACGCGTTCCTCGATCCTGGCGCGTCGAGATGCTCGTCACGATCGTCCCGTCCGCGTGCAGCAGATGGTACGACATGTCCAGGTTTCGTCGGACCAGATCCAGCAAATCAGGTCGATTCCAGAACGCGGCCGTCAACCTCAGTGCTCGATTGCAGATCGCATTATACTCGCTCGTGCTCCGTTCCGTGTACTCACCGTCTTCGTTGCAGTCGATCGTCTCGTCCAGATACCGGTCGACGACATCCTTTCCTTCGAGATCGGGAAACAGGTCGAACGCCTGCGCCAAAGCCGCGCAGATCACCCACCTGTGGTTGGGCGTGTGGAAGCCCCCCTTCACGATTCCCGGAACGGATTTCCGAATCAGCGCACCGAGGAGTTCGGCGATCACGCCTGCCCCCTCATCGCCCGCTTCGAACTGTCGGCGTGCCTCTCGAACGACGGGCGCCATGCTATAGACGATGAACGCCGTGTCTGGAGAAGAATCGAAGTTCGTCGTCACCAGATCGAAGTTGCCCGAAGGTCGGCGAACCTTCTCTGCGAACACACACCCCGCACGTATCCGATCGACGAGTTCTTCACTCCGATACCAGCGCGCTCCCTCGCACACATACCCGTAGCCCAGGGTCGTCATCGTCGTCACATTCGAGCCGCCGGCCAACCCATCTGTGATGATCGCCCCGCACTGGTCGCGCGCCGGGTCCATCACCTGGCGCGGCAGAACGTTGTCGATAGCCTGATCCAGATGTGGAAGCTGGGACTCGTACGTCAGCATCCTGGTTCGATCTCCTTTTTTCGCTCCGGCCTGATGCCCTTCAGGGCGATCCGGTTATTCCTTCGTCGATCTTGCACGCGCCACTCGCTCTGGCGTAAACGGAATCTCTCTGACCCGCACACCGATCGCGGCAAATACGGCATTCGCGATTGCGGCGGGTGTCGGTCCCTGCGTGGCTTCGCCGCATCCCAGACTCGGAAGGCCGGGCCGGTCGATCAGAACCGTTTCGACTTCTGGCGCTTCTGTGAAAGAGAGCACGGGATACGTTTCCCAGTCCACGCTGGTCACCCCTTCAGGGCCAAACTCGACCGCCTCCTTCAGCGACCAGCTCGTTGCCTGCACCACCCCACCTTCGAGCTGGTTGGCGAGTCCGTCCGGGTTTACGATCTGACCGGCGTCACCCGCGATCGTCACCCGACCGACCCAAATCAGGTCTTCCTCGTCCACACAAACTTCGGCAACGTAGGCTTTTTCGTTTTTGTATCTGGCGAACCCGATACCCCGCCCGTGATTTTCTCCGACTGGCGTCCACCACGCCATCCAGAAAGGGTCGCCGAGTAAAGAGATGGGTGACCGTCTGACGCTCAGGCCCTTCGAAGGGCCGACCCTCCCTCTCTTCCAGAAATACATCCTGGGCTTCCTGCGCCATCCACTGCATTTCCTCATCGTCGAAGAGTCGACGTAGAACGAGGAAACCGAAAACCTCGAAATGACGCTTCTGTTCGGAACTCAGCATCTGTCTGTCTCCCGTCAGGCAACCTCAACGGGTGTGCCCGACCGGGCGGATTCGTAGATCTTCTCAAGCAGCGCCACGGTCCGCCGACCTTCACTGCCGTCGACAGTCAATGAGGTTCCGTTGTCCAGCGCACTGACCACGTCCTCCACAATACTGGCGTGGGGCGTCCCAAAATCGGCCAGGTCGGCCTCGACGCCATCCCCGAATACCCGCATTTCACCTCGAAGGACATCATCGAGCAACGCACCGCCCTTCGTCCCGTGCACTTCCGCGCTGAAGTAGACACTCTCGCTGAAGGTCGTCGTCCCCAAGACCGTCCCCTTTGCTCCGCTCTCGAAGTTGACGATCGCCATCCCGATATCTTCCGTTTCGATGTCGTGAGCGATGACGGCGGCCTCTCCGTAGACTTTCACCGGGTCTCCCATAAACCAACTCAAGACGTCCAGAAGGTGAGCACCCTGGTTGGCCAGCGAGCCGCCGCCGTCCATCGCCCAGGTCCCTCGCCAACCCGTTCCGTGCTCGAAATAGGACTGAGGGCGATGCCACTTGAAGCGAACCTCACCCAGAATCGGATCTCCGAATACTCCGGCCGCCAGTCCCTGGGCCACCTTGGCGTTCGCGTCGACGTAGCGACTCTGATAGTCGACCGCGCACAGGACGTTCGCGTCCTCACAGGCTTGTATCAACCGGTCGCAGGCTACCGTCGACACGTCCATCGGTTTCGTCGTGACCACGTGCTTGCCTGCCGCCGCGACCTGGCAGCCAACATCCGCGTGGGTGCCACTGGGGGTCATCACCATTACGACGTCCACATCGTCGCGCCCGAGAGCGTCGTCCAGATCGGTCACCCAATCGGTTTCCAGCTCCGTTCCCACGGACTCGGCCAGCGATGCGTCGAGGTCCACGACCGCCCGGAGCGCGGCACCATCCGTTTCGACGACGCTTCGCGCCCTGTTCTTTCCCATGCCGAGTCCAACGACTGCAAATCCAATCACGTGATCCTCCTTGTGTTTCCTGGAACGAAAGTCATACTTCTTCACCGTCGGCTCTTCGCGGCGTCAGTTCGAGCGCGAGTCGAAAACACGCCCATTGCGATAGGCAAACAGGGACTTCGACGGAGTTTATCCTGAGCCTGCCGAAGGGATAGAAGTGACCCTGCTCGTCATCATCTACATCTCAGGTCGACCCATTGGACCCCACTCACCTCTGCGTACGTTCGAGGTCCTCCACCACTTCCGAAGGCTTTACCCACAGGTCCCAGTCATAGTTCGCGTTCTGCTCGTCGGGATCGACCAGCGGGCGTGCCGACACGAGTGCGTCGTCGACTTTCTCCAACCCCGACAGCCACAGCTGAACCGCATCGACCCCCGTCTGAAACTCACCCATCGGTCGACCGTTCCCGTCGTAGACGCGGATGCTGATGACGGATAACAAGGTCAGATCTCCGTAAAGCGATCGAACAGGATGAATCCTGCCATCGTGTAGGCCAACCCGAACGTAAACGAGTAGATCACCGGCACCCACACCGACGGCACATCACCGACCAGGTGATGGAACGGTGACATAAACTGAAAGTAGAGGAAAAATGTCAGGATCACGTAGAGCGATCCAACCACCAGCCCATGACCCGTGACGGTCTGACGCACGCCGACCCAAGCCATCGCGACGCCCAGCAGCAACACGACGGTGGCCAGGTACTGCGTGTTCACGTATCTCAGGACCGCCCGTGGCGTCGCCCCGAACTGCTCCAGCAGTTGACCTGTCACCTCGAATTCCACACGAATCAGGTCGATGCCGGCCAGCGACACGCTGAAGATCAGGACAGCCGCTGTCAGCGGAGCCAACCACTTCGCCAGAGCGATCGTGCCCGACCGTACGGGCAAGGACAGGAGAAAGTAGTGGGTCGATGCTTTCCACTCTCCCGAAAACGACCGGGCCAGCGCGAACGGCAACAGCGCGGCCGTCACCCACACCGGAAAACCCGCGAAGAAGAGTGCTCCGGCCTCCCCCTCCACTCGAGTCAGAATGAACACATACAGCAGGATCGCCCCGACGGATACGCCGCCGTAGATCCCGCGGTGTTCCCTCAGCTCCTTCACGTAGAGTGGAAGCAGACCCGTCAGACCGCGACCTCCTCGAAGAGTTTGCTCAGATCGACGTTTCGATCCCGCTTCAACGTATCCGCCTCACCTTGAAGCGTTACCTCGCCGTCGCGAAAAAAGATGACATCCTCCACGAACGGCTCGACTTCGTAGACCAGATGCGTCGAGATCAGGATCGTCTGTTCCGCAGTCTTGAACTGATTGAACAGCCCATCCAGGATGCGCCGGCGGGAGGGCTGGTCGATTCCGCTCAGGGGTTCGTCCATCAGCACCAGTCGGCTGGGCCACGCGAATCCTGCCACGATCTTCAGCCGTCCTCGTTGTCCCCGTGACAGCGAGTCGATCACCGCGTCCTCGGAGAGTTCCATCGTATCGAGCAAGACCCGCGCCCGCTCCGAGTCCCAGCCTTGATAGAACCTTCCCGCAAACTCCAGCAGTTGACCGACCGTCATCCAGCCGTAGTAGGGATCCACTTCCGGCAGGTAGGAGGTGAACCTTCGGGTGAGGTGTGAAGGTGGTTGTCCGTCGACCAGGGCCTCGCCTTGAGTCGGCCGTGCGAGCCCGGCCAGGATCCTGAAGAATGTACTCTTGCCCGATCCGTTCTGTCCTAGGACACCAACAACACGGCCCGCAGTCTCCCGGACCGAAACCTCTCGAAGGGCCCACTTTGACCCGTATCGCTTGGTGATTTTCTCCGCTTCGACCATAGATGCCCAATGTAAGGGTTGGAGGTATCCCTGTCACGTGAACTCACCCGGCAAGCACACAATATATATAAACGCATTATAAACATAATCTTATGAGTGAAAAATTGACACCCTGACCTGTTTCTATAGATTATTGGAACATCTGTTTAAAACGAACGTTTTAATCGTGTGCTTGAATCTGGAAAACAGATCTTATGAGCGAATCCTCAACCTCCAACACCCGCGTCAAACTCCTGGATGCGGCCGAACGGCTTTTCGCCTTGAACGGGATCGGCAGCACCTCTCTTCGCGCCATCACGAGCGAAGCGGGAACGAACCTCGCCTCCATCCACTATCACTTCGGCAAGAAAGAAGCGCTAGTGGAAGCTGTCTTTGCGCGGAGGATCGAGCCGGTCAACCGGGATCGTCTTGAGAGACTCGACCGGGTCGAAGCGGAATCCGAGCCGAACCTGGAGGACGTGATCCGGGCCTTTGTCCGACCCGCGCTGAGTCTCCTCCGTTCCCCCGATCACGGTGGAGCACACGTGATGAACCTTATGGGGCGGCTCTATTCGGAACCTGGTGACCTGAAGTTCGCCATCCTCAAGCAGTTCGAAAAAATCGCACTGCGATTCGGAGCCGCCCTCCATCGTGCCCTTCCCATCCTACCACCGGACGAACTGTTCTGGCGTTTCCATTTCATGATCGGAAGCATGGCATTCACGCTCGTCGCGGGCGATGTCATCGAACATCGGTCGGAGGGGCGGATCAGCCTGGATGACGTCGACGCGAACGTCGAAAGACTCGTCAGCTTCATCGCGGGCGGTCTCCGCGCTCCGCTCCCCAACTTCACCACATCCGAGGACACGGTATGAGGCTCACGGCCCTTCTGATTGTTACCGCGCTTCTGGCCAGTTGCGGCACGACACCGATCCAACGCCTTCCCGACGGGATCGACCTTCCTGCATCCGTCGACTCCACCCGTGCGGCGATCCCTGATCGCTCCCCCTGGTGGTCGGACTTTACCGATCCTCAACTCGACTCGCTGATCGCGGAGTCGAGTCGGACGAACTACGATCTCAAGGCAGCCGCTGGAAGGCTCGGGACGGCTGCGGCGCAGGCAAAGGCCGCGGGCGCCCCGCTCTGGCCGCAGATCAGCGCGTCCACGAATGGGACTCGACAGCAACAGGTGTTTGTCGGTCTCCCCATCCCCGGCCAGACCGGGCCCCTCCAGACGACGTCGACCAGCTACGGTGTCTCCCTCGACGTCACCTGGGAACTCGATCTCTGGGGCAGGCTCGGAGCAGGACGGGCGGCCGCCGTCGCCGATCGCCAGGCTGCAACCGCCACCTACAATGGAGCGAAACTCTCGCTTCAAGCCCAGACGGCCAAGGCCTGGTTCGCCCTCACCGAGTCCCACCTGCAGCTGGAACTCGCCCGAACTACACTCAAGAACTACGATGCCTCTGTCGATCAGATCGAGGATCGGTATCGACGGGGCGTCCGTACCTCCCTCGATCTCAGGCTGATCCGAGTCGAACGGGCGAACGCCCGCGATCGCCTCCAGCAGGCCGAGCAGCGTCACAACATCGCAGCAAGACAGGTCGAAGTTCTTCTGGGCCGTTACCCGTCGGGCGATCACGAAGCGGGCAAAACGTTGCCTACAGTAGAGGGGCACGTCCCCGCTGAACTGCCGGCACACATCGTCTCCCGACGCCCCGATCTCGTCGCGGCCGAGCGGCGCCTCGCCGCATCTGTCGCCAGAGTCAAGGAAGCCACGAGAGCGCGTTACCCTCGCATTTCCCTCACCGGTTCAACCGGCCGAACGAGCGACGACCTCTCAAACCTGCTCGAAGGGGACTTCACCGTCTGGCGCCTCTTCGGAAACCTGGTCACCCCGCTGTTTCAGGGCGGGCGAATTCGGGCCGGGATCGACGCGAGCAAAGCCAAGAACGAAGAAGCCATGGCCGTGTTCGCCTCGCAGGTCCTGAACGCGTTCGCGGATGTTCAGAACGCCCTGGAGGCAGAGGGTTTTCTGGCCGAGCGCGAAATCGCCATCGACGAAGCGTCCTCAGAAGCCACGTCCGCTCGCCGGCTCGCGGAGGACCAATACCGGAGTGGCCTGATCGACCTGATCACCATGCTTTCTGCACAACGATGGGCTTACACGGCCGAAAGTCAGCTCCTCTCGATCAAACGCCAGCGCCTGGATGCCCGGGTCAACCTGCATCTGGCACTCGGGGGAGATTTTGCCGACCGCGATGACACACTGACTGCGAACGTCGCCCGATACGGAGTCGCACAACGATGAAACTCAATCCCAAGATCCTGCTGCCTATCGTCATCATCGCTGGAGGGGGCGTCGCTGCGGCCGGACTGATTGCCGCCCGATCCGCGGTCCAGACAAGACCGCCTGAAACGCCCGCCCCCTTGATCCGGACGATCGACGTCGCGTTCGAGTCGATCCAACTGAAGGTTCCGGCGCAGGGTACAATCGCCGCTCGGACCGAGAGCGATCTCATCGCCCAGGTCAGCGGAGAAGTCATCGAAGCCGCGCCCGCTTTCGCCGCTGGCGGGTTCTTCCGTCAAGGCGACACCCTTGCGCGTATCGATCCCCGTGACTACGAGCTCGCACTTACCACCGCCCAGGTCCAGGTCGCTCAGGCAGAACTGCAACTCGCCAGAGAGCGGGAAGAATCGAGGATCGCGAAAGAGGAATGGGACCGGGTCGGGAAGGGCAAGCCGACCTCTCTCGTCCTTCGGGAACCGCACATGCGCCATGCCCGGGCTGCGCTTGAGGCCGCGCGCGCACAGGTGGGTCGCGCGCGCTTGAACCTCGAGCGGACCCACATTCAGGCCCCCTTCGACGGTCGGGTGCGCAGCAAGCGGATCGACGTCGGACAGGTCGTGGGCCCGAACACGCCGCTAGGTCGCATCTACGCCGTCGACTACGCCGAAGTCGAACTGCCCGTTCCCGATCGCGAGCTGGCCTATCTCGATCTCGACCTTTCCTTCACGAAGAATGGCGAACTGACCGGCCCGATGGTCGACATCCGGGCCGATTTCGCAGGCGAGCGACGTTCCTGGGAGGGTCAGATCGTGAGAGTGGGTGGAGAGATCGATCCGACCACACGGATGGTCCATCTCGTCGCCCGCGTCGACGACCCCTACGGCATTTCAGGGGAAACTGAAACCACGGCCTTCCCGCTTGCCGTGGGTCTGTTCGTTGAAGCGGATGTTCTCGGAAAGCGCGCAGACCGCGTCGTCCTGCTCCCCCGAGCCGCGCTCCGTGGCGCCGACCAGGTGCTCGTCGTCAAAGATGGAAGACTCTATTTCCGCCGGATCACGATTCTGCGAGCGGACGATGAACAGGTCGTCGTATCTGCCGGACTGACGGAGGGCGAAAAAGTCTGTGTGTCTCCGCTCGCCGCCGTCGTCGACGGAATGCGAGTGCGCACGAAGGACGACGCCCCCGTCATCCGTAGCGAGGGAGGTGTGGGATGAAACGCGCCATTGCCTGGTTCGCGGAAAACAGTGTCGCTGCGAATCTCCTGATGATCCTGATTCTGGGCAGCGGCGCGCTCACGATTTCCAAACTCCGCATGGAAATCTTCCCCGAGTTCGCGGCCGACATGGTCACCGTGTCAGTCCCTTACCGGGGCGCGGCCCCTTCCGAAGTCGAAGAGGCCATCTGTGTGCGGGTTGAGGAAGCGGTTCAAGGGATTGAGGGGATCAAGAAGATCTCCTCCACCGCGAACGAGAATAGCGGCACTGTCACCATCGAAGCGGTCGCCGACTATGACATTCGACGACTGCTGGATGACGTGAAGTCCCGTGTCGACGCGATCGACACCTTCCCCGACGAGGCTGAGGAGCCGGTCATCAAGGAAGTCGTCCTGCGAAGGCAGGTCATCTACATCGCGGTATCCGGCCAGGCGGACGAGGCCAGTCTTAAAACGATCGGTGAGATGGTGCGTGACGACATCGCCGAGATCCCCGGCATCACCCAGGTCAGCCTCACGAGTGCGCGACCCTACGAAATTTCCATCGAGGTGTCGGAGTCCACGCTTCGACGCTTCGGACTGACTTTCAGCGAGGTGGCAAACGCAGTCCGTCGATCCTCTATCGACCTGCCCGGCGGATCCATCCGGGCAGATGGCGGAGAGATCCTGCTCCGCACGAAGGGCCAGGCCTATATCGGCGAGCAATTCGGCAACCTCGTCCTCCGGGCGCGTCCTGACGGAAGCCACCTTCGTCTGAGAGAGGTCGCCCGTGTTGTCGATGGCTTTGCGGAAACAGATGAGTTCGCTCAATTCGACAGCGAGCCAACGGTCATCGTACAGGTCGCTCGCATCGGAGACGAGAATGCTCTCCAGATCGCCGAAGACGTGAAGGCTTACGTGAACAGCGCGCTGACACGCGTCCCCGAGGGTATCACCCTGACCACCTGGGCCGATTTTTCGCGAGTCCTGCGAGGCCGACTGAATCTCATGCTGTGGAACGGCCTGGTCGGGTTCATCCTCGTCTTCCTTGCCCTCACCCTCTTTCTGCGTCTTCGCCTGGCATTCTGGGTCGCCCTGGGCATCCCCATTTCCTTCCTGGGCGCGATCGGGATGATGCCCTCGATCGATGCATCCATCAACCTGCTCTCGCTGTTCGCCTTCATCGTCGTTCTGGGAATCGTCGTCGACGACGCGATCATCGTGGGAGAGAACATCTACCGCCACTGCCAGATGGGGAAGCGCGGATTGAAAGCCGCGATAGACGGCGCACAGGAAGTCTCTGTCCCCGTGATCTTCGCCATTCTCACATCGATCGCCGCTTTCTCTCCCCTGTTGATGGTCCCGGGCATGATGGGCAAGTTCATGAAGCTGATTCCCGAAATCGTCATCCTCGCGCTCGTCTTCTCGCTTCTCGAATCGCTGTTCGTGCTGCCCGCCCATCTGGGCCACTCCCGGCACACCGAAGATACGCCGGAAACGGAGGACGACTCTCGATGGGTGAGGTTTCAGCGCTTCTTCTCGGACGGGATGCAGACACTCGTATCGCGATACTACCGCCCCGCAATCGAGGTTGCCCTGGAATGGCGCTACGCGACCCTGGCCGCTGGCGTATCGACCTTGCTGGTCATCGTGGGAATCGTCGCAGGCGGATGGATCAAGTTCGTCTTCATGCCTCAGGTCGACGCGGACAACGTCGTGGCCTTCCTCGAAATGCCGCAGGGCACGCCGGCGGAAACAACGGCGGAGGGTGTCAGGCGAATCGAACAGGCCGCTGACGATCTCCGGGCAGAGCTCGATTCCGAATACCCGGATGCCATCTTCCGACACATGCTGGCTTCTGTCGGTGGGCAACCCACGAAGGCCATTCAAAGTCGGAACAGTGGCGGCACGCAAACGTTCTCTGCGGCTCATCTGGGCGAGGTGAACATCGAGCTCGCACCCGCCGAAGACCGTCCCCTCGGAAGCAACGAAGTCGTCCGTCGTTGGCGTGAGAAGGTCGGAGCGATTCCCGATGCCATCTCGCTCACCTACTCGGCGAATCTGTTCTCCTTCGGCGACCCGATCAACGTTCAGCTCTCAAGCAGCGACTATGACGAACTCGTCCTCGTCTCCCGGAAGCTCCAGGCCCGACTGGCGGAATACCCGGGCGTGTTCGACATCGCGGACTCGTTCCGTCCGGGAAAAAAGGAAGTCAAACTCACGCTCACGCGTGCCGCCGAGACCCTCGGTCTGACCCTGGCCGACCTGGGCCGTCAGGTGCGACAGGCCTTCTACGGTGAGGAAGCCCAGCGGATCCAGCGCGGTCGAGACGACATCCGTGTGATGGTCCGCTATCCCGCCTCCGAGCGCAGGTCCCTCGGCGATCTCGAGCGCATGCGTATTCGGACGCCGACCGGTGCGGAAGTCCCGTTCGCCGTCGCCGCCGAAGCCGAACTGGGTCGGGGCTTCGCGAGCATACAGCGGACCAACCGGCGCAACGTCGTGAACGTCACGGCCGACGTGGACCAGACCCAGGCTAATGCCAACGAGATCATCGCCGCAATCGAGTCCGACATCATCCCCGAGATCCTGAGGGACCATCCCCGCGTACGATATTCCCTCGAAGGCGAGCAGGCGGAGCAGGCAGAAACCATGTCCGGTCTGTTCAGCAGTTTCGTGCTCGCACTCCTCGTCATCTACATCCTGCTCGCCATCCCCTTCAAGTCCTACGTGCAACCCCTGATCGTCATGAGCGCCATCCCTTTCGGAATCGTTGGCGCCATCTGGGGTCACCTGATGATGGGCATGGACCTGACCATGCTTTCGATTTTCGGCGTTGTCGCCCTCACCGGCGTCGTCGTAAACGACAGTCTCGTCATGGTCGATTTTATCAACCGATTCAGAAGAGAGGGGCAAGCCCTGGCCATCGCCATCCGGGAAGCCGGGTCGCAGCGATTCCGTCCCATTCTTCTCACCTCGGTCACGACCTTCCTGGGACTGACCCCGATCCTCCTTGAGCGAAGTCTCCAGGCTCAGTTCCTGATCCCCATGGCCACCTCGCTCGGGTTCGGCGTCATCTTTGCGACCTTCATCACCCTGGTACTCGTACCCGTGCTCTACCATATTCTGGAGGACCTTCGATGCGTCTTCCGTCGAGAGAGCAGCGTCGAAACCGGCGCAATCGAGCAAGCTGCCTAAGCTGTTATTTGCCGAAGGGTTGCAACCTCTATCCGGTTTACATATCTTAGTCACACGTTGAGGCTGTAACCAGATCGTCACGGAGCCACAGGATGGGCATCGAAGCCGGAACCGTCGAAGAAACCTTCGTTGCAATGGAGCAAAAACTGAAGGGCATCGTCCCCGACGTGGAACTCCGCTACAAGGCCGAGCAGGCCTTTGAGATCAACAAGCTCAAGAAGGATCGCGGAGCCATCATTCTGGGTCACAACTACATGGAACCCGCCCTGTTCCATTCTGTGCCCGACTTCGTAGGGGATTCTCTCGAGCTGAGCAGAAAAGCAGCTGAAACGGACGCCGATCCGATCGTGTTCTGCGGAGTCCGATTCATGGCCGAAACGGCCAAGATTCTGAACCCCGATAAAACCGTCCTCCTCCCGGCAAGGGGCGCGGGTTGCTCGCTGGCCGAATCGATCACCGCTCAGGACGTCCGCGATCTCAAGGCTCGGTTCCCCGGGGTCCCCGTTGTCACCTACATCAACACCTACGCCGACGTCAAAGCCGAAACCGACATCTGCTGCACATCCGGCAATGCCTCACGCGTCGTCGAATCCCTCGGGGAAGATGCGGTCATATTTCTCCCTGACGAGTATCTGGCCTCCAACGTGGCCAAGGAAACGGGCAAGACCATCATCTTTCCCACCCGGGAGCCCTCGGTGAACCCCAAGCCCGGCATCGACTACCAGATGGTCGGCTGGCACGGCCGATGCGAGGTCCACGAACGATTCACTGTCAAGGACATCGAGAACGTACGTGCTCAGTTCCCGGAGGTGCTCGTGCTGGCCCATCCGGAATGCAGCCCCGAAGTCGTGGAGGCATCCGACTTCTCCAGCAGCACGTCGAAAATGACCAGCTACGTGCGCGAGTCGGACGCACCGAACTATCTCCTCCTGACCGAATGCAGCATGGGCGACAACATCGCCGCAGAGAATCCGGAAAAGGACATGGTCCGTCTGTGCAGCATCCGGTGCCCTCACATGAACGAGATCACCCTCGAAGACACGCTCCACGCGCTCCAGGCAGACGAACAGATCATCGACGTTCCGGAAGACATTCGCGTTCGGGCTCTGAAGTCCGTTCAGCGAATGCTCGAACTGTAGTCACAACGCAGGGATCATAAAAAAAGCCGAGGCGAAAATCGCCTCGGCTTTATCTTTTTTTCGGTCTCTGTTGTCAGCTCGTCTCCGACGTTCCGTCCTCGCCGTTGTAGACCTCGGTCTCGAACACATCACTCTGGAACGACAGATATTCATTCCGGGTCATCGCGGGAGAATGCTTTTCAATCACTTCCTTGGCCTTCGCGGCATCGTCGTGCAGCAGGTCCACCGCCAGGCTGGCCAGAGACTTCGCAGGCCCCAGGTAGCCCATCTCCTTGTCCGAAATGTGCCAGGTCGCGCTGTGGCCGGGCCCCGAAGCACCTGACATGTACGGGTGTAGGGAGGGCATGATGTGGGACAGGTCGCCCATGTCGGTGCAGCCGGTCCGATGCCCGATCTCGCTATACGCGCCTTCTCCAAACAGATCCCGTGAATTCTCTTCGAACACGTCGCGCAGGGTCTCGTCGTTGCGCAGGGGCATGTAGCCCGGCAGCGTCTCGATCTCTACCATCGCGCCGACCGCTAGGGCGCCCGCCCGCAGCGCTCGATCGACCTTGGCGCTCGCATCCACGATCGCTTCATTCGTCCTGCCACGGACGTAGGTTTCCATCCGCACTTCCGCGGGCACGACGTTGACCAGATCGCCCCCCTTCGTGATGATGGGGTGCACGCGGATCGAATCCCGGTCTCGAAAAGTCTCCCGTTGGGCGTGGATGGCGTTCAACGCAATCTGCGCCGCGTTCAACGCGTTGATCCCCAGATGCGGAGCGCCACCGGCGTGGGCGGCCAGACCGACATAGCGAATCATCTTCACAACGCAGCCATTGCACGACTCGGCCACCGCCGTCTTCGTCATCGAGTCGTCGCTGTGCGTGTGAATCATCACTGCCATGTCGACGTCGTCGAAGTGTCCGCCGTGGATCAGTTCCGGCTTCCCGCCCAGATAGCTCAACTCGCCTTCTTTCACGAGACCCAACCGGTATTCGACCTCGACGTATTCTTCCGCCGGGACTGCGAAGAAAACGACTTCGCCGGCGAGATCCTGCGCCGCGTTGCTGTCCACCATCCCCATCATCGCCCCCAGCATCCCCGCAATCTGGGCATTATGACCGCACGCGTGGGCGGCCCCCGTTTCCTGATCTGCGTCAGGGTGGTCGGAGACGAGCAGCGAATCCAATTCTCCAATCAAGGCGACCCGGGGTCCAGGCTTGCTCCCCTTGAGCACGGCCTTGACCCCCGTCCTCGCCAATCCCGTTTCGCACGACAAACCGAATTCCTCGAACGTGGACGCAACGAGTTTGGCTGTCTCGAACTCTTTGAAGCCCAGTTCAGGATGGACCATGATGTGGTCCCCGATTCCTTCGATCTGACTCGCGCGTCGGTCTACCGATTCGACGATGCGTTGTTTGATTTCCGCCTTGGTTGCCACGTATCCTCCTCAGGTTGCCCCCCACGATCCTTGTCGTCGGTTGAATGGTCGATATACGTCCCGAAATCCACAACGAAAAAAGCCACTCCCGAAGGAAGTGGCCGAGACGGGACTCCAGGCGACAACGCTACCGAATCTTCAGGAGCAACACGAGAAGAATCGGGGTTCCCACAGCCTGAAGTAACATGAACCTAACAAGGACCTGCGTATTCGACCACCCTCTATTGTGTCGAAAGTGATCGTGCAGTGGATACCGGACCTCCTTGAAGATCCAGATCTTGAAAAAACGCAACAGCGCAACCTTCAGCAGGCCCGTTCCGCCGTTGACGAGTACGACACCTGCCACCACCAGGATCAACAACGGATTGCCGCAGGCGAGCACCAGGATGCCGAGCAACAGCCCCATCGGTCGCGACCCGGCGTCCCCCATGAGCACCTGGCTCGGATTGGCATTGTACCAGAGGTAACCGGCCAGGCAACCCACCATGGCAAACGCCAAGATCGCCCAGCTCGCGCCGTCTCCGTAATGGGGGACGAGCAGGTATCGGGCGATCTCCCGATGGCCCACAATCCCGTAGAGGATGCCCGCAAGATAGATGAAGGCGAGGCCGCACAGACTGCCGGACAGTCCGTCCACCCCATCCGTGCAATTGGTCGCGTTGATCACGAGCCAGATCAGGACCGCCGCGACAGGGATGAACACCCAGGGTGAGATCATGACCGTCGTCTTGATCAGCGGCAGCCAGAGCATGTAAGTCTGCAGCCCGCACACCGCGATCGCTGCGAACGCCCCGACGATCAAGTCGATCGCCCCGAGCGCGTATTCATTCCATCCGCCGGCACGATCGTCCAGATAGCCTGCGAAGCAGATCAGGAGGATACACGCCAGCGCGCTCAGGAGCCGTACGTCGAAAGGGACCGTCAGCAGACAGACGAACACGAAAATCGGCACGAAAATAATGCCCGCGCCGACCGGCTTGCCCTCGCTCTTCTCGGCATCGACGGCAAAGGCGCGTCCCCGATCCCGCGGGAGGAATCGCCAGAGGCGCGGCAGCAATACGAGCGTCAGGATCGCTGCCAGCGCGGTTCCCAGTCCCGTCAGGAACAGGTAGGACGCGAAGAGGCGAAGCGGGCCATACACATCAGCCATGTTCTGACCGAGCCAGAAAAGCATGCGAGGTCCGTCCGGGTAGAGCCCGTAATGGGCAAGTGAAAGGCGAGCCGCAAAGCTGCCCGCCACGCAGGAATTTAGGCCCATCCACGTCCGCGGGGCAAGGACGGTGTCCTTCCCGCTTTGAAGCTGAGACCGATCCCTCTATCTTCGTTCGCCGGTCGACCGTTTGCTACAGATCGCCGGTTCGAAGACGTCGGCCCCAGGAATGGAGACCTCATGTCGAACGATCTGGAAGAAGGCACAACACTCGCCCTGGATTTCACAAAACTGAACCAGGTGGCCAGTTGCGGTCAGGACGTGGTCCCCGTCGCCGTACAGGACGTAGAATCCGGCGACGTCCTCCTGATCGGATACGCGAACCGTCAAGCGTTGGACCACACCCTGAAAGAGCGGGTGGCCACCTTCTGGAGCACGTCCCGTAACGAGCTCTGGATCAAGGGTGCGACGTCAGGTGACTTCCTCGACGTAGTCGATGTCCGCGTGAACTGTGAGCAGAATTCCCTCCTTTATCGAGTGACCCTCCGGGGAGCCGGCGTATGCCACACCACCGGCCCGGACGGCGCCCACCGGCCGGGCTGCTACTATCGCAAGATTGGAGAGGAAAGCCTCGATCACCTCTGAGCGCTGATCCATCGCTCCATACACGTGGCACCTACGGATGCTTGACTCGGCTGCACCCGCCTGTATATTGGCTAGCCGATCCCGCATCGGCTCCCCCACCTGCCCATCCAGACGGTGACTTCACCGGGGGATGGGTTGTCGCCCTCCCCCGCAGTCCATCGATCGCCTGTCCAGGCTCCAGGAGGAACGGCAGTGGGTTACGACCTCAAGATTCTCACTGGCAACACCAACCGCGCGCTCGCCGAAGACATCTGTTCTCACATAGACACACATCTCGGACGCGCATCCGTCAAGATCTTTCCGGGTGGGGAAACCCACGTCCAGATCGACGAGAACATTCGCGGCACGGACGTCTTCATCGTCCAGCCCGTCTGCGGCAACAAGGATCTCAACCTGTCGCCGAACGACGCGCTCATGGAGCTGCTCATCCTCATCGATGCCGCTCGCCGCGCGTCGGCTCGTCGCATCACCGCCGTCCTCCCCTACTACGGCTATGCGCGACAGGATCGCAAGGATCGCCCGCGCGTCCCGATCACCGCCAAACTCGTGGCCAACATGATCTACACTGCGGGCGCTCGGCGGGCACTCTCTCTGGATCTACACTCCAATCAGATCCAGGGCTTCTTCGACATCCCGTTCGACCACCTCTACTCGATCAACATTTTTACCGACTACTTCGCCGCCAAGGACATCCCGGATCTGACCGTCGTCTCCCCCGACGTCGGCAACATCAAGATGGCACGCGCCTATGCCGAGCTCCTCGGCGCAGACCTGGCCGTGGTCGACAAGCGTCGCACCAGCGGAACCGACACCGAGGTCATGAACCTGATCGGTGAGGTCGAGAACCGAAACATCATCATCGTCGACGATCTCATCAGCACGGGTGGCTCCCTGTGCGAGGCCGCGGCCACTCTGAAGGAGCGCGGCGCCCTCGACATCTCCGCCTGTATCGTCCATCCCGTCCTCGCCGGCCCCGCCATCGAGCGGATCGAGAACTCTGTCCTCAAAGAGCTACTCGTCGCGAACTCCATCCCTGTCCCCGAGAGCGATCAGAACGGCCGGATCAAGGTCCTTTCCGTCGCCCCCATCCTCGGCGAGGCCATTCGTCGCATCAACAACGACGAATCGGTCAGTACGCTCTTCGCGAACGCTCGGGTAGAAGGGTAGCGGGCCCGACAGAAAAACCGAGCATATCCCGCTATGAAGAAAAGCGCCGCCCGCTACCCCCTGGACGACGCTTTTCGTATGGATGGGCGAAACCTTTCGCCCCTGTGCGTAGCACAGGGGCGAGGGCAACGCGCTTCTTCTTACAGGGCCCGGTACTCAGAGTACCGTAGAAACCAGGCCCCACCCCCAACAACGCGATACTCGTCCTCCGCACGAGGACGTACTGACCAGAGCTCCTGCGCTCGCGGGAATCCCGCGAACACATCCGGCCGAATGCTCTGCACGGCGCGCGAAGAGTTACAACGCGGCGCCCATGACGAGGTTGGAGATCCGGGGGCGCAGCCAGGAAGCGGCATCAGGGTCGTTCGTGAAGATGACACACGTGACATCCGACTCGGGATCGTGCCAGGCGACGGTACCTGTCGCTCCTCCGTGACCGAAGGTCGCGTCCGATGTGAGATCTCCGTAGATCGAACTGCTTCTGCCGCCAAGACGCCAGCCAAGACCCCATCTTTGCTTCAAGGATTCTGCCGGATCGAGATCGGGGAGCGCAGAAGCCTGGTCGGTCACGAGAGTCCGAACTGTCGCTTCGCTCAGACAACGCGCGCCACCGACCTCACCGCCTGCCCGGAACAGCAGCATCAGTCGCATCATTTCTTCAATCGTCGTCAGCAACCCGCCCCACGGTGCGCCCAGTCCCCGCCAGTAGTCCGAGTTCCAATCGAAGTCTGTTCCCGATCCGCCGTGTGTCAGACCCTCCCCGGCCATCACGACATCGGACTCCCGCTCGTTTCTCGTCTGAATCCCCAGACCCGTGTCTTTCAGCCCCAGCGGGGTGAAAAAGATCTCGTCCAGATGTTCCGGGAGTGACATTCCCGTCAACCTCTCGATGATCGTTCCAAGCGCGTTGATCCCGCTGCTCTGGTAGGACACCTTCGTTCCCGGAGGGAACGCGGGTGGCAACTCGCAGGTTCGCGCCACGAAATCGGACAACGGGCGATGAGCCTCACGGTAAGCGCGATTTTCCGGGATCTGGTCGGGAAGCCCAGACGTGTGCGTCATCAGATGACGGATGAGGACCTCCTCCTTGCCCGCAGCCTCAAACCCCGACAGGTGATCGGCCACTCGATCGTCCAGACTCAGCAGGCCCCGTTCGATGAGACGCCCCGCTGCAGAAGTCACGATCGGCTTTGTGATCGAAGCCACGAGAAAGATCGTATCCTTCTCGACCGCGGCGCCCTCATCCTCCAACCGTCGACGTCCCACACAGATCGGGGCGACCGGCACCCCGTTCCGGGCTACCTGGACCGCCGCCCCCATCAGGTCGCCCTCATCGTGGGTGGACGCCAGCAGATTCCTGATCTGATCCAGCCGGGTGCTCGAGAATCCGATCGTTTCCACATCCTGGCTCATGTCATTATCCCTCGTACGCCTCGACAACGGATGCAATCTCGCTCAGACAAGTATCTCGTTCCCCATCGTCCATCTTCGCGTTGAGAAAAGCGTTCGCCGCGATCTGACCGATCTCTCCATAGCTGAGTCCCATCTCCGTATAGAGCCATCTATACTCATCCGTCAGTCTCTGACCGAAGAGCGTAGGATCGTCGGTACTGACCGTAACCCGAACACCCGCACGATGGAACATCGGTAGAGGGTGTCCACCCAGCTGTTCGATCACCCCCAGCTTCACGTTCGACCAGGGGCACATGTCGAGCGTGACCCCTTCGTCCAGAAACCTCTGTATCAGCCCCTGATCGTTCGAAGCCCCCACCCCGTGTTGGAGCCGGTTGACGCGCAGAAGGTCGAGTGCCTGAATCACCGACGTGGGCCCTCCGAATTCACCGGCGTGCGCCTTCGTGATCATCCCACGAGACCGTGCCTCCTGGTAGAGCCCGAGGAAATTCCGCGGATCGCCGACGCGTTCGTCTCCGTGTAGATCGACCCCGTCCACATTATCGGCCCAGACCGCCTCTTCCCCGATCTTCAAGATGTAGGCCGTGTCGCGATCGCGAGAAAGTCCCGCAATGATCCGAACCGTCATCCCGTCAGGCGCCCCTGCCTTGAGAGCGGCCACCGTTTCGACGACGGGAAACGTGTAGGCTCCGACTCCGAACGACATCTCCACGTAGCGAACGTTCTGGGCGTTGAGTTGGCGAAAAATCTTGGTCGCCGCCTGTTGTATCCGTTCCAGCGTGTTCAGATGGCCGCGCCAGGTGAGATTGAGTACGTGAATGAAGTCCTTGAAAGAGGAATAGCGGTGATCGGGATCGAACCACTCGGGATCCTTCGGAACAGGTTCGCTCGACCATTCGCGAGCCAGATCCAGAGGCACCGCCCCCTCCAGGTGCAGGTGGACTTCGCATTTCGGGAGTGCCTGGACAAAGGCATCCAGCGTGTCGTCCGCTCTCGTCATGAACCCGAGGTGCCCTGCGGCGCGTCTGCATCGAAACCGTAATCACGCTGACGGACGATCGGACCATCTTGGTTCCACACGGACCCGAAGGGATGCTCGCTCCGGTTTCGTTTGGGAAGCCCAAACACGCCTTCCTCACATCGGACACGCTCGCGTCGCTTCCCACTCACCAGGATGCCCGTATCTTCGAACACGCTGTCTGCCAGCTGGTAGGCGTCGTCCGCCCGATACTGGTAAACCAGTCCTCTACGCAGGTGTCCCGACACGTTCGGCTCCGAACCGTGTAACGCCAGACAGTGATGGATGCTGATCCCGCCTGCGCGCGGCAGGATGTCGACGATCCGATCTTCGTCCGCCCCTGTATCCGACTCCTGACACGCACCCGTGAAGAAGCCGTCGACCATGTGATCGAGCAAACCCAGTCGGTGGCTTCCTCGCACGATCTGCATGCAGCCGTTCTCCGGGGTCGCGTCGTCGAGCATGACCATCACGGCCGGAGCTCGCTCCTACCCTCTCTGCCCGTTCTTCATCGCCGTTACCACTCCCGCGAATCCGGAACATCCATCCATTGACCTTCGTTGGCGATCGACGCCTGACTGACCAGACCCGGCAGCGTCATGTCCATCGCCTCGTAAATCCCGATCGGGCAGGGTGTACCCTCGACGATGCTCTTCACGAAGTCGAACACCTCGAAATAGTCTCCGCCGCCGTGGCCGGCCTGCTTCGCCTGTTCGCTCGGGTTCCGCCACAGCTCGGGCATGTACTCTTCTTCGAGCGCGGAAAGATCCATCCACGCGTTCTTGTTCTCACAGATGCCCTCCAGCCAGATGCGATCGGGTTCTCCTTTCGCCCGAGACGATTCGAAGCATCCCTTCGTCCCCTGGAGAGAGTAGTTGGTCATCGAATGAGGTCGCTCGGAAATCATATCGACCCGGATCTTGATGAGCCCGCCCCGCGCCGTCTTGCACAACATCACACAGGAGTCCTGATTTTCGTACTTCCGGCCCCGCGGATCTTCGTAGTGGTGGCCGGAGCCCTCGCAACAGACACGCACGACACGATCCCCCGGCATCCATTGAAGAATCGGCCCCAGGCTGTGCGTTCCGTAGGTGATGCCATCGATGCCGGTCTGCCACGTCCGGCGCCACTTCGTGATCTCGTTCAGCTCTTTCAGCTCGTGGAGATATTCCCCTTCGGCGTAGTAGACGTCCCCAAGCAGGCCCTTTTCCGACAATGACTTTACAAGGACGCACGGCTTTCGGTAGGTATAGTTCTCAGCCATCATATAAACGGCATTGGATGCCTTCGCCGCAGCCACGAGGTCGCGGCTCTCCTCGATCGAAACGGAAGCCGTCACCTCGCTCATCGCATGGATGCCTCTGTCGAGCGCTTTGATCGCCATGGGCGCGTGAAACGGCATCGGGGTTCCGATCACGACCGCATCGACACCGGACTGTTCCAGCATTTCGTCGTAGTCCGTGTAGGACTCGGACGCGCCCAGCAGCTCCATCGCTTCAGGCAGGGCGGTCTCATCTATATCGCACACCGCATGGATTCGAGTCATGGGATTCGCGTCGAACGCAGCGCGGAAGCTCTTCCCCCTTCCAGCCGCTCCCGCGATGCCAATGTTCAGCTGTTCAGCCATTCGTCACTCCAACCGGGTCCCGGCTCGGCCACGAACCTCATTTCTTCTTTCCTCGTGGGGTGCAGAATTCGCATTTCCCGGGCGTGAAGGGCGATCGCATCATCGACAAACGGTCGCTTCGAGCCGTATCGTCGATCCCCCAACACCGGGTGTCCTCTATGCGCGAACTGGACGCGGATCTGATGGTGTCTTCCCGTCTCGAGCAGGATTTCGACGCCGCTCGTGTCATCGCGATGTTGCTTCCGCACGTAGCGTAGCCGGGCCTCACGCCCCTCGGACTCCGTGCCGACCCTCGATGTATACTCATCCCGCACCAGATAGTCCAGACACGCACCTCCCTCTTCCGTCAATCCTTCGACGAGCGCCCAGTAGACCTTTCTCGGGCGTCCAGCTCGGATCTCCTCAGACAGACGTGAAGCTGCCTTCGAAGTACGCGCCAGCACCACCACACCCGATGCCGGACGATCGAGTCGATGGACGAGACCCAGGTAGACATTGCCCGGCTTGTCGTACGCCTGTTTGATCCAGGCTTTCGCCTCGTCCAGCAACGTCGGCCTCCCCGTGCTGTCGCCCTGGGCGAGCTGCCCGGCCGGCTTGTTGGCGACGAGAAGATGATTGTCCTCGTAGATCACGTCCATTTTATCCAATCTCCGCTGCGCCAAAGGGTCACGCAACCCCCGACTGAACGGACAGGATCCCAATTTTCCGGCCGGCCGGAAAATTAAAGGAAGCCGCTTACAGACTGCGTTCCCGGGAATGGCCGTGTCGTATTCGCTCTGACGCAGGCTTGTCACGTCGCCACGGCGTGGCGTGGAACCACGGTTGTCACCATCGAAGACAATGGCAATCCGTGGAGAAATCCCTGCGCAAGGGATCTTGCTCCCCGAAACGCGACGGAGTCCCTGAACGCGATAGCCTCCGGCATTGAGCCTATTCGCCCTTCCTTACGCACAGGGATCTCTCATCCGTGGCAAGAGCTCCGCACGAATCGGATTCGAGATCACAAACGGTCAACGGTCGCGAGGCTATTCACCAACCCGTGCGTGTTGCCAGGTCTTCCTCGTACCATAGTAGTCATCGATCGGACGATACGGCGGCACATCCCCATTCACCGTCCTGCTGTAGGTAAGGACATCCATCCACCCGTCGTCCACACGTAGCCGATCCTTCAACCTTGCCTCTTGAGCAAATCCAGCCGTGCCCGCGAGTGCAGCCATGTCCTCATCGCACGCCGCGATCGAAACCTGAAGGGTGCGAACGCCGATATCGCCGGCTTTCCGGATAGCTCGCTCCAACAGTTCGCACGCTGCAGACGCATACGCAGGAATCACCCGAAAACTCATCTCCGCCACGTGCTGATCGTAGAACGTCTGACCGCGCTCGAATGCGGCGGCGCCGACAAGCACGCGAGTGGGATTCTCCTGTACGACAAAACCTCCTCGCCCCTCCTCGAGTCGTCGCAGAAGTTTGACGAAGTGACTCTCGTATCGCGTTTCCGCGAAGCTCTCCGTCAGCGGGTCCTTCAACAGCCATCCTGGTTCGGGATGGTTGTAGAGCGCAGAGAGCGCTGGCAGGTCTCCCCAGTGTGCGTCCCTTACCGTCGCCTCACCTTGATGGACCCATCGCTCTCGATCGAATGCTTCTGCGCCTTGCGCGAGATATCGCATCCCGTCGCCGACGTGATAGGTGAATCCGTGTCGCTCGTAGAGGTGACCCGCGATCGGGTTTGTCGTGCAGAGATAGAGCGCCTGGCCCTCATCCTCGAGAAATCGCTCGATCGCCGATTTCATCAAGATGGAAGCAATTCCCTTGTTTCGATGATTTTCGTCCGTCGCCACGAACTCGATCACCCCGACACCGCGCCGATCGGTCGCAACATAGTAGCTGAGCGATCCCACCACCTCTCCGTCGATCTCACCGATGAAGTAAGGTGTGAAGAGTTGATCGACAAACGCGCCGCCCAGCAGATCGTCCCGGACGTCCCGCCAGCATCCAACCTTGTCCGCGTACTTACCGAGAGGCGGTTCAACCGTCAACACCACGAGGCGCTCCCCATTCCTGAGCTCCACGATCTCACTCATCAAGGCGATCCTCCTTAAATCCGATGGGCGAACTCGAAAGCCCAGTATAGTCTTGAAAACAGGACGCGACAAAGAAATCAGCCCCCTCGATGCTGCTGAAGGGGGCTGACTGAAAACGACGCCGAAGTTTCGGCCAGAGCTATTCGCTCTCTTCGGCGATGCAATACAGGTGTGTGTACGTGCGAAAGTAAAGCTCATCGTCCACGATCATCGGCGATGCGGCGATCCCCTCGTCCAGCTGATTCGCCGAGACGACCTCGAAGCTGGAATCATTCCTGATTGTAAGGGTCGTGCCGTTCAGCCCGGGGACATAGAAATGACCCTGGGTGCCCGTTAGCGAGGCATAGACGTGCCCCACTCCACTTTGAAGCCGCTCGGGTCCGTAGATCTTCTCGCCTGTCTTTGGATTGTAGCAGGACAGAATCCCGTTCCGATTTCTTTGTCTGGATCATGAAAACCCCTTTGAGGCAGGAGGCAGAAAGCCCACTACAATTCACCTCGTGTTAGACATCATCCCGGATAGCATTGCGAAGATCTCAGTCATCTCGTTTGTCAGCGGGTTGAGTTCAGATTCTGTCTTATACCCCAGTTCGATGGCAATCTCAAAGTGAGTATCCAGCTCAGCGATCGATGATCGTGCAACCTCATAGTAACGCCGTCGTTGCCTGCTCGAACCTCTCGAAGCCCCCTCGGCAATGTTAGCCGGCGTTGAAACAGCCGCGCGTCTGGCCTGGTTGGTCAGTCCGAACCGTTCATCCGGTGGGAAATCGGAAGTGGTTCCATAAACCGATCCTACAAGCTTCACAGAGCGCTTCCATACCTCGAGCTTCTTATGGCCCAGATCCATCACAACTCCTACCTCCTCACTCCTGCCTCCTCACTTCAAAACCAGCTTCTCGATCTCCTCATAGATTTCGCAGGAAGAAGTGATCATGCGTTCGCCGGGCCGGAGGCCGTCCAGAACTTCGAAATATTCCGGATTCTGGCGGCCGATGCGAACGTCGCGTCGAACGGCTTCGCCTTCATATTCGATCACTCCAGCACGTCAACCTGCCCAAAACGCTTGAGCAACCTGACACTTCGAGCTCCCTTTCAGGAGTTCATTCCCGCCTGCAGGCAGTCGTCCAGCACGTGGCCATCGGCTTGCTTGGATATCGAAAAGACGGAGAGATCATCCTGTCGAACGCTGCTACGGGACGGCTTCTTCGGATCCCCTCTCTCGAGCGTCTCGGAGCCATCCGCGTATTCAGCGATGAATTGGTTGAAGCACTGGAGAACATCAAACCCCGGAAGCGTGCCCTCATTAAGGTGACCAAGGAGGGACAGGACCTGTTTCTCTCGCTCTACGCGACCGATATGGTGATGCGGGGGCAGGACATACGTCTGGTGTCAATTCAGAACATCCAGAGAGAACTCGAAGAGAAAGAGATGGAGGCGTGGCACAACCTGATTCGCGTGCTTACGCAAGAAATCATGAACTCCGATCGCCTCCACGGTCAACGACAGTCTTGAGCAGCAGACAACCGACGCGCAGTCTGAGGAAGATCACCCGAACGAGGATATCAAGGAGGCCGTGGCCACGATCGAGCGCAGAAGTCGGGGCCTGCTGCGTTTCGTGGATACCTACCGGGAGTTGACACGCATCCCCACCCCCGACATCCAACTCGTTCGCATCGACGAGTTGCTCCATCGTTTGGAAAACCTGTTACGTCCTCAACTGACCGACGGCCAGATCGAGCTGGAAACCCACGTAGATCCCCAGAGCCTACAGGTCGCGGCGGACCCGGAGCTGATCGAACAGGTTCTCATCAACCTTGTTCTGAACTCGATTCAGGCGATGAACGGGGCGTCGGCCCCTCGGATCCGTCTGTCCGCCGGGGTAGATGGCGGAAGCACCCGGATTGACATCAACGACAACGGCGTCGGGATCCTTCCCGATGTTCAGGAGCGGATCTTCATCCCCTTCTTCACGACAAAGCGCGAGGGATCGGGGATCGGCCTCGCGCTCTCACGCCGCATTATGCGGCTCCATAAGGGTACGTTCAGTGTGATCTCCGTTCCCGGAGACACCACCTTCACGATGCGGTTCCTCTCTTCTAGCTAATAGTCGTAACACTCCATCCAGTTTTCGTCGGGAGTGAAAAAAACTGGAGCTCCATCGAGAAAGCGGGAGCTCCAGTTCCTTCCATCGATCGTCCGGCCTGTCGGCGCTCAGAAATCCACTGACCGCACCGCCACCCAGGCCCCGTCTCGGAATTCCACGAAATCACGCGCGAAGTTCTCCTTCCGACCCACGTAGATGAACGTCATACTCATCTCCCCCACCGCCTTGAACCCGTGTGGCACGCCTTGGGGGACGAACACGTAGGTTCCCTTCGGAGCTGGCTGGGTAACGATCTCCCCGTCGGGACGCCCCCAATGAAATTCCGAATCGCCCTGGGTGATGATGATCACCTCGTGACAGGTGGGGTGGACGTGGGTCGCGATGCCCGTTCCCTCCGGGAAGTCGGCGTCTCCCAAGTAGATGTCCTCCTCCAGCATATCGCGAACGGCGATCTCCCCTTCCAGGATCTTCGGCTCCACGTCCGACCCGTGAACGGTGTAGGGTTCCTCGTTTGCCATCGAGTGCCTCCCTGCAGTCTACTTGTGGACCATCTATGACTAGATATCCTCTTGAGTAAGATACTCAGCAACGCGATGTGAACACACGCCAGGATCGTGATCGCATCTCACGAAGAGGCGGTTTACCAAGGATTAGCCTGGTCTACGTACTCCTCCAAACGTGCCACGCCAGGCAGGCCCACCCCGCGAGGAACGCCAGCCCACCCAGGGGTGTCACCGCGCCCAGCCATCGGGTACCCGTCAACGCAAGCACATACAGGCTCCCCGAGAAAATCACGATCCCCGCTACGAACAACCAGCCTGCGACGGTCACCCCACTCCCTGGCCACTGTGTCACCGCCCAGGCCACCGCCAGTAGCGCGAGCGCGTGGTACATATGATATCGCACCCCCACCTCGAAGATCTCGAACAGATCTGCCTCCAGCCTTTGCTTCAGGGCGTGCGCCCCGAACGCCCCCAGCCCCACCCCCACAAATCCAAACACCGCTCCCAACGCAAAGAAAGCCCGCTCCATAAGATGACCCCCAATCCATTATCAAAATTCAACACAAATGTTCTATCTTCAACCCTCAATGTTCAATGCTCACTCCCGCCTTTTGCCTCCTGCCTGCCTCTAATAGTAATGGCTGTGCCCATACCCCTGAAACCAGATCACGTCGACGATGAACGACAGCCCTGCCGCCGCGAAGTGTCCCAGGGCCAGACCGATGAAGAACGGCTTTGCACGATCGTAGAGCATCAGGCCCCCGATCCGGATCAGAATCGTCTTGATCAGCCACGCCAGGAACAGGGTGAACACCGTCCACTGAACCTGTCCCACCGAGGCGATCGAAAATCCCAGCGGATGCAGTCTCCACCAGGTGAATCGATGGCGCAATCGGGTCAGTGTCAAAGTCGCCAGAGCGCCGATGGCGAAGAACGCATAGTACCACGGACTGATGCCCTCCGCCGCCTGTATCTTTCCAACGATCGTGTCGAACGGCACGCTTCCTCCACGTCGGAACACCCATTCCCCGAAATTGTAGCTGCCATAGTCGTACGCCAGACGCAGGGAAAACCAGAAGGAAACCACGAGGCTGATTGCCAGACCCAGGGCCATCGCGCGGACGAGTGCGCCTCGCCTGGCCCCGAACTCCGTATGAATGCGTGCCGCGTTCGCTCCAAAGGGCATGAAGTTCGCAATGGGGTCGCACGCCCAGGCGTAAGACAACGCCAGGCCCGTCATCGTCCTCCGCGACAGGACTAGCGGCCCCACAGTGTGCATCGCGAACGCCTGGGGGAGCAGAGGTCCACGCACGAACACGAGCCCTCCCTCCACCACGATCCGGGTCAACCCCAGATAGAGCGTCACGACAGCGTAAAGAAGCAGAACTGCGACCGGCAGAGAAATCCCCAATGCGTGCAGCCAGAACAGAATGTAGAGCGAAGACACGACCGTCGTCACAGCCGCCGCCCGAAAGCTCATCATCTCTGCAGAATCGTCTACACTCGCATCGTTGTAGAAAGCCCGACGCCACACGTTGCGAAGGTGGTCACGGGCCACCCAGACGCCACCGGCAACGAGCGCCGCGAAAGCACCGGAGCCCTGCCACGCCAGGGCTGCGGGACTCACCGAATAAATCTCCGACGTCCCGATCGTGAACCCCAGTCGATTGAACAGAACGACTTCGGCAAGATTGAACAGGTTGAAGACCCAGATGCTCAGCAACGCATCGGTCTGCACGAAATAGGAGATTCCCAGGAGCGGGATTGTCAGGCTGGAAGAGAAACCCGGAAAAACCTTACCCCCCTTGATGGAGAGCCGGATTCGGCCGAGCGTCGGCCACTGGGGATAGAAGTAGGAGGGGATGGCCCAGAGGACCTTCAAGGATGAAACCCCGAACCCTACCCTGAACAGCCACGAACGCGCAAGCGAAGGGAAAAGGTGCTTCCCGCCACGGCGATCCATCATCGTCATCGGAATTTCCACAAGCGGAAACCCGAGCCGCTCCGAATCGACCCACTGGGCACGAAAGATCACGATCAGGGCGATACTCAGCGCCAACGTCGCCGCCACGAGACTCCCCCACCACGCCAGGGGGACGATCCACACCTCGTAAGGAATGTCCGCACCCGTGGGCCGTCCTTCGAAGAACCACGCCGTCGCCACCCCCTCCCCCGGGACGGCCCACGACGGCACAGCTTCGTGAAGATGTTCGGCCCATCCGTTTTCAGGTGTCGCGAAGTAGAATGTCGCCGCCGTGATCGACAGAAGGTATCCCGTGATGCCATACGTAGGCACCGATGCCGCGGCCAACAACATCACATAGATCACCCCGAGGTCTTCCGGCGACAGACCCGCCCGTCTCTGAACAGACTTCAGAAAGGGATTGAGGAGAAACGTAACGGCGATGAACGAGAAGCCGAGTCCGAGCGGGAAGTAGTTCGTCGTCATCAACGTCGAATGCACGATCCATTCCGAATACGGCGCCACGACGTTCATCGACGCCACACAGACAGATCCGACGATCAGCGCGCGCCCCGATAGCCCCTGTCGCTCCCGATCGGATGTCACCTCAGCGATACCCGCTCCCGTCAACAAGCCTTTCTCCGTTCACGCAACACTTATGCCCATCACCCAATTGCCTTTTGCCTCTCGTCTTCTACCTCCTACCTCCTATGTTCCGCCTTCCTCCCTTACCACGAATGTACCCCGTGTCCATCTCCAAAGAACCAGACGTAGTCACCGAGGAACGACAGCCCCACGCCGAGGGCATAGCCGACGATTAAACCGAAGCACAAGGGCCGCGTACGGTTGTAAAGGGTCGCGCCTCCGATTCGCATAACGATGAATTTCAACATCCACGCCAGGAACACCGCGAACACCGAATTCAAGGTCGCATACGTCAACGGAATCGTGAAGCCGACCGGGTGAAGCGGCCATCGCGGAAAGCGATAACGAAGAAAAACCAGAAGCCCCATCACGACGGCCCCAATCCCGTAGAACAGCAGCCGTTCGATATCGACGGTCCTCGTGTCCTGCATCTTCTTGATCGTGACCGTAAACGCGTGCTTGCTGCCCGAGGAGAAGGGGTAGTCGTTGAAGTTGTAAGCGCCTCGCTCGTAGCCCCAGCTAAAGGTCACGACCGTGCAGACCAGGATACCGATCGCGATGGCTGCGACAACCGCCAGAGCCATCCGCCTCCGCCGCCCCGAAACGAACTCTCCCAGCCGAGCGGCGTGGATCAACGGAGTCGCGAACAGGCCTTTCCCCTGAGAGAAGAACACATAGGTGAACGCGCTCATCGTCATTGAAGCGGGAGAAAGGTTTCCCGGGCCCAGCGCGTAGATCGAGAAGACCTGTGGCGTCAAGGGGGCGCGAACGTAGACCAATCCGGCCTCGGACACGATGCGACCGATTCCGACGAAGACGATGAACGTCCCGAACACGATCAGCACGATCATCGGAACCGACATCCCCGCAGCCAGCAGCCAGAAGAAGATCAGGATCACCGAAACCAGAAGCCCCCACACGGCCGCCTGGTAGGAAAGAATCTCGTCCGAATCATCGGCTTCCCGTCGCCCTAGCGCGGCGCGAAAGACCCGGGAGAGATGCTCGCGAGCCACGAACAGGCCCCAAAGAACGAAGACCGTAAGACCTCCGAAGCTCTGCCACCCCGAAGCCGCGTGAGGCTGACTCCACGAATCCTCGGTCCCCGTGATCTTGAACCCAAGGCGGTTGAAGGCATAGACCTCGGTGCCCACGATCAGGTAGAACACCCACAGGCTCAGCAAAACCTCGAGATTCGCCAGATAGGCGAAGCCCAACGTGAACGAATTGATCCTTGTTCGGAGCCTGGGGAACCCGCGCAACGGGGTCATCCACCGTCCAGCATAGTTGATGTAAGGGATCAAGGGCGAGAAGAAGGTCGCGAAGTTCCACACCATCACGCTGAGCGGCATTGCCATCCCCACCCAGAACAACCGCTCCCGCCAGAAGGTAGGTCGCCTCGTGGAGGTGTCCCCCCCGGAACCGAGTCGTATCAGCTCTTCCGACGCCGCCACCAGCGGATACACCAGCCGCTCGTGCTCGCTCCAGGGCTTCCTGAGAATGACGGCGATGGCGAGCGACGCGTAGACGACGGCCGCCGTAAGGACGAGCCACCACGCCATCGGCACCAACCAGACTTCCCACGGAATCGGAATCTCGCCAGGTGGACCGTCGAAGAAGTACGTCAGCGCCTTTCCCGTGTCCCGTGGAGCAACCCAGTCCGGAATATGGGGATGGAAATACTCGCCCCACCGGTTTTCCGCATTCGCGAAATAGAATGGAGTCGCGATGATCCCGAGGAGGAACCCCATCAGCCCGGAAGTCGGAACCATTGCCCCCACGAAACCCATCGCCAGAACGACCGCAAGGTCCGCCGAGGAGAGAGCAAGTCGATCCCCGAACCTTCGGAGAAGGGGAACGCTGACCGCAAGAATGAAGTAGGAAACGAAGAGCGCCACCGGGTAGTGGCTGATGTTCATACGGGAGGCGTGGACCACGTACTCCGCGTAAGTGGTCCAGAAGTTGATCCAGGCGACAAGCACGCCGCCCACACAGATGGCTCGGGGGCGAACACCTTGTCGTGTGACGGGCTGAACCTGATGTGCGTGGGTAGGGGCGCTCACAGCCGTTCAGGCTGCCGTTCTACGCTGACCAATCGACATCATTCGAACCACAGCCGGGTAGGAGTCTCTTCCAGAATCGCCGTCCGGGCTGCGTCAGACAATCCAAGCGCCTCCCGCACCAGATCGAGGTGCTCGACATAGGTCGCCTTCTTCAACCAATGCTCGCACGGGAAATCCGACCCCCACATACACCGATCCGGGCCGAACGCATCGATCATCGCGTGCAGAATAGGATGCGTGTCCGCGAACGGATAGGTCGCATCCGATCCGGTCACCCCGAATGTCAGTTTGACGTGCAGATGACCGAAGCGCGACAGCGCCGAGACCTCACGCACCGTTTCCGAATCGACGCCTTCTGCTGCAGAGGGATAGGCCGCGTGGTCGAGTACCACCGGCACGTCCGGATATCGGGAGAGCAGGTCCGCAAGCTGTGGGAGATGGTTGGTCCTCAGGTGGGCGCAGATCACGACCCCAAGCTCGCGTGCCGCCTCCCACAATCGGACGGCGCCGTGATGGTAGTAGAGGGGGTGTACGTCCTTCGTTTCTTCCATCCTCAACCCGCGAACGTTGTGTTTCGTCGCCAGGTCTGCCAGGATGGCCGGGCTCTCATCCGATCTCGGATCGAGCGTGCACACACCGACCGCCCATGAAGCGCTCTCGCGGGCAGAATCGGCCAGCAGACGGTTGTCCCACCGGTAGGCCGAGCCCGTCTGAACGAGGACGGCGCGTTCGACGCCCGCCTCTTTCATATTCTGCGCCAGATGATCGACCGTACCCGTGCCCTCCGGCGGACGGCTGGGTTGTTCGATCAGCGGATACACGGACTCGTCCGGATGATAAACGTGTGCGTGGGTATCGACGATCGCCATCATCCCCCTCCGTTCGCCCTGTCGCCCGGTCGAACGGGGCGACCGTCTCGCATCACCCCCGACCCATTGACATCCATCACGTGGGTCACGAACCCCTCCTCACTTTCCAGGACCACGAGAGCCTCGCCATCGGAGCGAAACCCACCCAGGCCGGGGTCACCCGACCCCGGGGCGCGCACGGCGAAGTGAACGGTCCTGCCATCCTTGAGGAGAGCCCTTCCCGCCTCAACGCCAACCCGACCGTTCACCCGTTCGGCATAGCTGATGGGCGAGAGGTCGCCAGCTGCGATCGGAGCCAGCACGAAACTCATCGACGTCGTCCCCGCTCCCTCCGATCGGTAAACGGCCGTCGGCAGGGGCTGGCATTCGTAGGGTTTTCCTCTTGGGATCCAACCCTGCACAACCGGCTCCTCCTGGCCGCTCACCACTTCGAGCTTCGTATGCTCGGGGACCAGCCCATAGATGCCCAGATTGCCAGCGTCCCGATTGCAGGTCTCGACGCTCCTCCCGTTCCCGACCACATTCACCTTGACCGAATCCAGATGAAAAAGGCTCTCGTATCGATGAGTCGCCCCATCCGTCGCCCGAAGGATATCCGTCACGATCCACATATCCGGTTTCACGAAAAGCACCGCGCGCGTGTGTGTCACACTCTTCATCTTCTGCGCGCCGTAGCCCTCCCCGTAGCTCGCCGAGGCGTAGTCGAACGCCTCTCCACTTACCCACGTGTGAGGTAATGGGCGGTCGACAATGTAGTCGTCCGGGGCCCCACCCCTCTGATTCTGTTCGAGCCCGTCGACAAGCACGGTATTATGGGCCCTCGTCGACAGTACATATCGACGCCATTTCGAGTCATCGTAGGGATAGTTGCCTGGATCGGTAAGATGGACCCGGCCCCCCGAATAGACGACGATGTTCAACTTGTCCTCGTGCTGGTGGCCGTAGCCGAATGGGCCTCCGTCGAACAGAAGATATGCATCCTTCTCATCCCAACCGGACCGCATCACAAAATGGCCGGCATACGGAAACGCCGTCGAAAGCGTGGATGGGCGTTCTCCTTCGTTTCCCTCACTCGCCGCCCATTGGAAATCCTTCCGTTCGGGGAAAAACTCCAACGCGTTCTTCATCCAGGGCCGGACATCCGTCCATCCCCCGTCGTTCAGCGCCGGCATCTTGAGGTTCGGCATCGCGACATACAGATCGTAGTCGTACAGCCGTTCCAGCTTTTCCACGTAGTCAGGTGGGATCGGCTGCCCGTTCAGCTGGCCCAGGTTGTAGGCCATCACGAAGTTGCGAAGACTGACCTGGTGATAGGAGGAAGATAGTTCGACCTGCGCGCCGTCCGGGTAAACCTGGGTATCCAGCTCCTTGTGAAGCCGTTCCATCGCCACTCTTCGCCACTCGGCGGATTCCTTGAACTCCGGAAACAGTACACCCAGATGGTAGAGACCGTTGGCCTCCATCGTCAGCCAGTTTCCCGTCTGCGGCCACCGCAGAAGATGCCGGGCGTGCTCCACCATACTTCTGAGCATCAGACAGACCGCTTCATCCGTAAACGCGGCGGACGGCAGAAAATAGAAGAACGCGTACGGCCAGGTCTGGCCTGCCCGGATTCCGCATTCGATCGTACGCCAGCAGTTGGTATTCGGAGATCCCATTCGAGCATCGTGCTTCCACGCGTTGCCGTCCTCCCCGACCGGCACCAGCACGTTGAGGACCCAATGGGTCATCTGTCGAACGAACGCCCGTGCGAATCGCTCGTCTCCCGTCTTCCAGTAGGCCTGCCCCAGCGTCACCCAGAAGGGATGGCGTGACAGCTGCCACGTCCACTCACGATAATCGATGGGGTTGAGTTCCCAGGTGATCTCCTGACCGAAGGCGTGCTCCACCTCACAACTCGTCAGCGTATTGTCTACCGCCTTGCTGGCCGCCTTAAGGTCCACGTGACTGATCGCATCGTCCCCGACCCGGACCAGTTCGACTTCGTATCGATGGTGAGGGTCTTTGCGATCCTTCCAGTTGGCGAACCAGAAGGGTCTTTCACGCGCTTTCAGGTAGCGCACAAATTCTCGTCGCGCCGCGTCCCAGTCCGCCCGAAGCACGGCGGACCTTACCGGTTCCAAACCCAGCCGGTCCAGATCCAGCGCGTTGAAGAACGCCATATCCCCCAAACGAGGGCCGTTCATACATCACTCCCTGTCAAATACCGAGCACTACCACCCACATCGCCTCTCACATACCAAGGCGGACCTGTCGCGCCGTCTCCGTCGCCCACCGGGCGAAGGCGGAAGGCTGAAAAGAATGATACCATCCACCCACAATGAAGTAAAGCAAGCCCGCCGAATCACAGTGCCTTGACAGCCTCAACGCCCCAACTATATTAGCCATAACTTATTGTTGAAAAAGATTTTATGACGACTCATACAGCCCTCTCCGATCCTCATCCACTGGTTCTGGAGGCCCAGAGCAGAATCGCTACGGGCCCTCACCAGACGAGGCCCCTCACCAATTCCGTCGGCCCCGATCCTCTCGAGGTACTTCGACTGGTAATCGCCTCCGTCAACGCGCCCGGTGATGCACCGATGGCGTCCCCTGCGCAGGTGGGGAGTTTCTTGGCCGCGATGTCGATTCGCCGTTCCTTTCTCGATGCCACGGGGTGGAGCGAAGATGAGCGCCACGCGGTCTCGCGGTGCGAAACCGACCTGTCCGCTCTGCCCCCACCTTACGACTTCCTCTTTGACCCGGGCAGTCCTCCGCCAGTGCGCGACGAGGTCGACACCCCTCTCGTCAGAGCACTCCAGGAGATTCTGCTGGGCCGGAATCTCGATTACGATCGGGCCCGAGCCGCAACCGAAGCCGTCCTCTCACCCGATGCGCATCCGGCACTCGCCGCGGCCTTTCTGATCGGTCAGCGGATGAACCTCGAGACCTACGAGGAGTTCTGTGCCCATCTCGACGCCGTGTTCGATCGGTCGGTGGTTCAGCCCGTTAACGTCGATACGCTCACACACATCGGCGAGCCTTACAACGGCAGCGCCCGTTTCTTCAAGCCCACCCTCTTCGTCGCAATGGTTCGGGCTGCACAGGATCATCGCTCCCTGCTTCACGGCGTCGACCGGCTCCCGCCCAAATTTGGTGTCACCGAAGAAGGCATCCTTTCAGCATCCGGCGCGGAGGTGGATCTGAGTCTGTCCCAAGCGGCTCGGTTGATCGAAAATCCCGAAGTGGGTTTCGCGTATGTCAGCCAACGCGTCTTCGCACCCCGTGCGTATGCGGCGGCCGAATTGCGTCACCACATCGGGAAGCGTCCCCCCTGGGCGGCCACGGAGAAGGC
Source organism: Latescibacteria bacterium UBA6620 (assembly GCA_002433075.1). Lineage (GTDB taxonomy): Bacteria > Latescibacterota > UBA2968 > UBA2968 > UBA2968 > UBA6620. The sequence goes on along the minus strand of DJHM01000039.1, from coordinate 28,143 downwards.
GCAGCGGTTGCTCCAGGCGCGCCGCAATATCGCCGTCATCGGGTTCTACCATCCTGGCTACGAGCACATTCATCTGAAGCTGATGCAGGAGGAAAGACTCGACGCCGGCCTGCTCGTCAAGGGGGAGGAAGGAACGAGCCAGTTTTCGCTTCGGCCCCGAGACCCCCGACAGGATGGACTTCACCGCGTCAACCACGTCGAAGGCTTTCGTGGCGCCGAGCGAATTGCCGAAGCACTCGACCCGACGGCCTACGGATTCAGCTACGACGCCAGTCCGCGAGCCGACAGGGTGACGACCGAGGCATTCGCAAAAGAGGGTCGTAACGCGCTCTCCGGAGAGCCCGGCCCCAACCTCGATCGCATCGTACTCAACGCAGCCGCACTCAACGTCCTTCTGGGCAACGATCCGAATCCTGGCGTCGCCGTGGAACACGTCCGTGAGACGATCGCAACCGGGGATGCACTGCGCCGACTCGACGCCTACATCGAGCACACTCGAGCGTTCTGACGTGTCGGACAAACCTTACTCCGTCCGCGGTTTCCTGGTTCACGTGTTCCATCAGCAGCGGGACGATCGGTTCCTCATCCTCGGCATCGGCCGCATCGAGGACGGCGGCACATTCGGCTTCGTCGACGATCGATACCGTCCGGGATTCTTCGTCCGCCAATCCGATATCGACCGGTCACAGCCTCGGCTATCCGATCCCTCGATCGTTACGGTCGAGAACACGTATCGCACGATGGATGGCGAAGCGGTGGTGGAAATCGTCTCCCACCGCCTGGGCGTGCTGCGGAAAGCGTCCGACGCCCTCGCGAAAGACGGAATCCGCACCTACGAGGCCGACGTGTCGCCGGTCAGACGTTTCTTGATGGACCGCCGGATCCGCCAGGGGATCGAGGTCGAGGGCCCGTCGCGCAAGGGTGACGGCGTCGATCGAGTATACACGAACCCCGAACTTCGGGCCGCCGACGTCGAGGTCGACATTCGTGTCGTTGCACTCGACATCGAGACGCTTCAGGACGCTTCGAGTGTCCTCGCCTTTTCCCTCGTCTCGTGCGCGGGCTACGAGCCGCTGGAAGAGGCACACGTTGTGGGCAGGTCCGATCCCACCGATGCGCCGACCACATTCGCACACGACAATGAGGGCGCGCTGCTCGACGCCCTCAGTCAGCGGATCGAGGTGCTGGACCCGGACATCCTCACCGGCTGGAATGTCGTCGACTTTGACCTGCGCGTCCTGGAGCAAAGGTACCGAGCCCTCGGGAAAGCCTTCAACCTCGGGCGGACACGCGACACCGCCTGGAGGCGTCGTGGCCAGAGTTGGGGCGGCAGCCGCGTCATCATCCCCGGCCGCCAGGCGGTCGACGCAATGCGACTCGCCCGCGCCATCCCCCGTCGCTTCGACGACTACCGTCTGGACACCGTTGCCCGGGAACTCCTCGGAAGGGGAAAGACCCTCGAGCCCGAAGACGATACGTCGATGCCCGACACCATCCTTGACGCGTTCGACCACGACCGTGCCGCCTTCTGCGAATACTGTCTCGAAGACAGCCGTCTCGTCCGGGACATCCTCGACGCTGAAGGCCTGATTCCGTTGACGATTCGTCGAAGCGCCTTGACCGGTCTCTCCCTCGACAACGCGTGGGGCAGCATCGGCGCGTTCGAATTTCTCTACATCACTGGACTCCACAGCCGGGGAATCGTCGCCCCCACTCTCGGTACCGACGCCGCGGAGCGCGGAGGCGTCCCCGGAGGGATGATCGTCCCCCCGCAAACGGGAGTCCACGACCACGTCTTCGTGTTCGACTTCAAGAGCCTGTATCCGTCCATCATCCAAACCTTCAACATCGACCCCCTCGCCCTTCACGTCATCGATGATGATCCCATCGAAGCACCGAACGGGGCCCGTTTTGATCGCTCGCCCGGCATCCTGCCCGACCTCCTCGGACAGTTCTTCACCTCTCGCGAAGAGGCCAAGGCGAGGGGCGACGAGCTGGCCTCCTACACTTACAAGATCGTGATGAACTCGTTCTACGGCGTACTGGCCACGTCGGCGTGCCGATTCGCCGCCCCCGAACTTGCGGGTGCCATCACCGGGTTCGGACACCAGATTCTCCGGTGGACCCAGCACTGGCTCGAGGACGCCGGAGCGAAGGTCCTCTACGGAGACACCGACTCGGTTTTCGTACAACCCGTGCTCGAAAAGGACGTATCCGAATCCGATGCCAGGTCCGTCGTGAACGACCTCTGCCTTCAGGCGAATCACGCCCTCGAACAACACCTGCGTAAAACCTACGACATCGAACCAAGACTCGAGTTGGAGTTCGAGAAATACTATCGGCGTCTCCTGCTGCCCCCAATGAGGGGAAACGTCGACCGCGGAAGAGCCAAGGGATACGCGGGATTACTTCTGGAGGAAGGGCGGGAGCGGATCGAAATCGTCGGAATGGAGGCCGTTCGGCGGGACTGGACCGACCTCTCTCACAACCTGCAGCTCGACCTGTTCGGAATGCTGTTCGCCGACGCGCCCAATGACGAAATCGAGGAACGAATCCAGAAATGGATCGACGAAGTACGCGGGGGAAAACACGACGCCGACCTCGTCTACAGGAAGGGTCTCCGCAAGGATGTCGAAGCGTACACAAAATCGAGCCCGCCGCATGTCAAGGCAGCCAGGCTCTTGAAGAACCCCGGTGGTGTCATCCACTATCTGATGACCCGTGAGGGCCCTCAACCGACATCCAAAGTCACGTCACTGATCGACTACGAGCACTACGTCCAGAAACAGATCGCCCCGATCGCGAGCACCGTCGCACAGCTACGCGGGATCGACCTCCACGCGGTCCTGACGGGCGAGCGTAACCTCTTCGCGGGAATGGAGATATAGTCGGAGCGACTCACACTTTCGAGCACACCTCACCCGGCACCAGCCAGGGCACTTCCTTCGCCGCCTCCCGAACCCACTGCTTCGCCTCGTTCGCCTCACGACTCAACGAAGTCCCCTTCAGCGATTGTGCGATCGACCACATCGGTGCAAAGAGATCGCCCTCACACGTCCTGATGTATTGTTGCATCGCCTCGTGGTAGTCCGGCCAGGCCTCCTGCATCCGGCACACGCCCGCCAGCCCGTGATGCCCGGGTCCGTATCCCGGAGCGATCTCGATCGCCCGTTCGAACCAGTCCTTCGCCTGATCGAGATCCCCCTGACGTCCCACCAGGCTCCCGAGGATGGTCGCCTCCGGCGCCGCGATTTCCGGATAGAGGTCGAAACAGCGTCGCGCATATCGTTCCGCTTCCCGTACGTGACCAAAGGGCAACAGAAGATGGACGAAGCGTGACAGGTTCCCGTACGCGTCGACCTCTTCCCTCACCATCGTCCGCTCGATCTTCTCGACGGCGGCCAGCACCTCGTCTGCCCCGGCGTCCTCTTCGAGCGCGTAGAGTACGGTCGCCGGCCGATCGCTGACGACATCGTCGAAGGCGGACTTGAAGGCCTCCCGGATGAGGGCTTCCTCGGACGGATGGTAGATCGCCATCGTGTGGGTGCCGCCCTCGTGTCCCCGATGAAGCGTCGCCGAGTACCCCGCTATACGAACACCCAGCGCCAGCTCGTAGAAGAACACGGCCCAGAACGCACACAGCCCGTATTCCGTCGTCATCTCGGCGAACGGCCCCGACGCTTTCTCGGCCGCGTAACCGAAGTCCGTGATCAGCATCAGCGCTTCATCGGGCAGGCTGCGCTGTACATCCGCCAGCAGGTCGACGATGTCCGTCCGCTGGTTCCGAAAGCTGACCTCTCCCGATCGAGGAGCTTCTACCAGAAGACCTGCCGCCCGACGCGCCACCGGCACTGTCATCCCCTCAGCATCGGACAGGACCTCCCTCAGGGCGTCTCCCGTCAGGAATCGCGGTGGCCACTCAGAGGTATCCGCAAGCGTCGCTTCACTCGAAATGGAAGTCGCGATCTCGACCTCCCCTTCCTCGGATACGACGCGGGGGGGGATCGAATCGAGCAGGTACGACATCATCACCACGAGCGGACGACTCGCCGCGATCGTCGACGGGTCTCGAAGATCCGCGACCCGAGCCGTGGCTCGATCCCCGTGAGCCTCCAGAATCCCTCGCTCCTGGATCTCCCGCACCACATCGCTCGAACCATCCGTCACCTCGAACCGACACCGTGCGTAAACCTCGGGCGATTCATCCTTGAGCCGGTCCATCACGTGGCGGGACAGGTAACCAAGGCCTGCCCCCAACTCCATCAAGCGAACGTCTCCTTCCACCCGCCGTGCCCGGTCGCAGACCAGCCTGGCAATCGACTTGGCAAGCAGAGGCCCCGCGCTATACGAAAACGGCACCTCGTTCGTCACGAACGCCGAGGTGCCTTCCCGCCAGGCCATCGCCGCCAACCGCGCCCGCAACGTGTCTGGACGCTTGACCGGATCCTGAACCCGAACCAACGTCTGCCCATCCTGGTTTTCCAATTCGCCCACTCCCTCACGATAGCCCGATCGCAACAGGCGGTCAACTCGCCAAAAGCAAAGCGCCCCTCGATCGCTCGAAGGACGCTTTGCTTTTCACTGGGTCGTTCTCCCACCTCCCGACTGCCTTGGTTCGCGGTTCGGAGACCGCTCCCACCGAAGCCGGGCGAAGGGGTTTTTCTGCCTACCGCCCACCGTCAACTGTTGAGGAGGACACCCCCACCCCTATCAAGTACTACTCAAACAACCTCACATACTCCCCATACCCCGCCTCCTCGAACTCCCCCACCGGGATGAATCGCATCGCTGCCGAATTCATACAGTATCGCAGCCCCGTGGGCTCCGGCCCGTCGTTGAATACGTGACCGAGATGCGAATCTCCATATTTGCTCCGAACTTCCGTGCGAGGCCAGATCAGCTTGTAGTCGGTCTTCTCGACAATGTGATCTGGCTCGAGCGGTCGGATGAAGCTCGGCCAACCTGTCCCCGATTTGTATTTGTCCTTCGAACTGAAGAGCGGCTCCCCGGACACGATGTCGACATAGATTCCGTCCTGTTTGTTATCCCAGTATTCGTTCCGGAAGGGCGGCTCTGTGCCTTCGTGCTGCGTCACCTGATACTGCAGATCGGTCAGCTTCGCCTTGATGTCTTCGTCATCGGGCTTGGAGTAATTCCCGTTGGGTGTCGCTGTGGCCATCATCTTCTCATCACCCCAGTGAGCTTCGATGAACCGGTCCCTGCCCGAACCTGTACGATACCGATTGTAGTGGGCGGGTTCCTTCTTGTAGTAGTCCTGATGGTAATGCTCGGCTACGAAAAACCGCTCCGCGGGGATGATGGGCGTCACGATCGGCTTCTCGAAACGGACCGATTCCTCGAGCGCCTTCTTGGACGCCTCTGCCGCCACCCGCTGCGCCTCGTCGTGGTAGAAAATCGCGGACGTGTACTGTTCGCCCCGATCGTAGAACGAACCACCCGCATCCGTCGGATCGAACATCATCCAGAACGCCTCGACCAGTTGTTCGTAGCTGATCTCCGCTGGATCGAACGTCACCTGAACCGCTTCCAGGTGCCCCGTCGTACCGCTCGTGACCTGCTTGTAACTCGGATTTTCCACGTGACCGCCCGTGTATCCGGACAGCACTTCCTTCACACCAGGGAGCTTCTCGAACGGCGCTTCGACGCACCAGAAGCATCCTCCCGCAAATGTCGCCTTGTCCATTGCCGCACCCTTTCCGTAGTCTACACCAATCATCACCACGATCGCCAGAAGTAGGGATTTCACGTAGGCCTCCTTTCCTCTCGTCCATCCATTACGCTTCGGTCCCGGTCTCGAACGGGTTGACCTCCGGGCTCACACTGAATAGACGAACAAACGGCGATCGAAGTATCACGAAACTCTCACAAGTCCCTGCTAAGATTCAACGTGTAAAAGCCTCGTGAAGGTGACCGGGATCACCGTTAGCTCAGGCGGCAGCCGCCCATCGAGTCCCTTGGGTCATCAGCTTCTGCATTGCGGGTCGTTCGAACGTATCGGGACCGTGCCCGAGCGCGGTGTAGAACACCCGACCCTTTCCGAACGACTGTGTCCAAGCGAGAGGGTGGCGCTTTTCTGCCCATTCGGCGCTGGCCAGAACGTGAATACCCGGGTCCCAGGCCGACATATAGATCTCGTCATCTACTTCGAATGTGCCGACGCCGTCCGTAATCGGGTGGGATTCATCGTCGATCTCCACGTTGAACGTCAACCCCGGCGGATGCCAATTGGCGTGGCCGCCGATCAGCGGCACCGTTCGGCTCGGAATCCACCACGCCGTACCGTGGATGCCGACCAGGCCGCCGCCCGCCTCGACGAAGGCGAAGAGCCCCGCCTCCTGATCCGACGTCAGGTCGTCAAATCGTTCGACCGTTCCATCATCTTTTCGCTCTGTACGCGTGAATCCGGTTCCGAACACGACCGCGTCATTGCCATCGAGCGATTTCAGTGCGTCCTTGTCATCCGTCGTTTCGACATAGAGATCGCTATCGCTGGACAGGAACTCGGCGATGATCGGCGCGCTCAGATTGAATCGATGGTTTTCACCGGACAGTACAAGCACCTTCATCGTAGCCTCCAGGGTCACGAACCACAGGTGTGGGTCCCGCGTGCATCCGGGCCCGAAAAACGAAGCGGCGTTCAATATGACTTGAGCATCGAACCGTGTCAATTCAACGCATCCTCATCTTCCGGTCCGGCGCCGTCGGAGATTTTATCGTTTCCCTCCCGGCGATCGCGGCGCTTCGCGCGGCCTTCCCGTCCGCCTCGATCGACCTTGTGGGGTATCCCGAACGGGCCGTCTTCGCGCAGCCCAAGGTCAACCGCATCCACGACGTCGATTCCGCTCAGTGGTCCGCCCTGTTCGCACGGGACAGCGACCTGACGCTCCTGGATCCCATCCTCGCCGACACGGACCTCGTTCTCGCCTATATGAACGACCCCGACGGCGTGGTGAACGAGAATTTTGGGCGGCTCGGTGTGAAACGGACACTGTTTCACCCTCCCAGACCGCCCGAAGACGAACACACGCACGCCGTCGACCATCTGCTCGACCCAATCCGATCGCTCAACCTGAACATCCCCCACACGACACCTTCCATCGTTCCAGACGAAGACACGACACACGCCGTCCGGTCGATCCGGAAAGAGCTCGCGATCGACGGTCCTCACGCTGTCTTCCACGCCGGGGCCGGAGGGTCGCACAAACTCTGGCCCTCTCGCTCGTTCGTGGACATCGCCGAAAGGCTTTGGGTAGAGAGGGAGTGGCCCGTCATCGTGACGGGCGGCCCGGCCGATGGGGATCTGGCCACCACCATCAGCCGGGAGGCGGATGCTCCCGTCTTCCCCCTCGATCCCATCGATCTTCCGATGCTTGCCGCGCTCTACGCCGAATGCGATCTGTATCTCGGCTGCGATACGGGACCCAGCCATCTGGCCGCCGCAACCGGCGCGCCGACCGTGGTGATGTTCGGCCCGACCCGACCAGAAATCTGGGCTCCTCGGGGCAGCTGCGTCCGCGTCGTCACAGCCCCCGACGACACGATGGCCGCACTCTCGCCCGAGTCGGTCTATGTCGATATCCAGGCGATCCTCGGCACGAGCGGGAACTCCTAACAAAGTGCAAATGATCGATTTATCACCCACTCGGGAGAACGGTGGCGATTGACCGCTGACTTCGAAATGGGTATCCTAGCCCACAATTGAAAGGGAAAGGAAGATGTCCACCGCACTCCTCATCGTCGATCACGGGTCTCGCCGGCAGGAAGCCAACGAGATGCTCGAAGGCGTCGCCGAAGTAATCCGGCGCCAGCGCACGGATCTGATCGTTCACATCGCCCATATGGAGCTCGCCGACCCCACGATCGAGGACGGAGTCCGCGCGTGCTCGGAGGAAGGGGCGACCGACATCGTCATTCATCCCTATATGCTGTCGCCGGGCCGCCACGCGACCGAAGATATACCGCGGCTGGCCCGGGCCGCGGCGGAGCGGTGCGGTGTGAGCGTGCGCGTCACGGGTCCTCTTGGCATCCACGACAAGATCGGCGAAGTCGTCCTGGAACGTGCCGGTCTACTCCAGAACCAGCCGTTGGAGAGCGCCGGGTGAGCGAAACACAGCAACCGGAAGGTTCCTTCCGCCGTGTGTGGCTGCTGACGCTGGCCCATGCGGCGGTTGACTTTTATATGTTGATGCCGCCGCCCCTCTACGCGGTCTTTAAGTCTCACTTCCGCCTGTCCCTATTCCAGACCTCCTTCCTCCCCTCATTCGTGTCCGTCTGCGGAGCCATCGCTCAGCCCCTGATGGGATACTTCTCGGACGGCCGAAACCGACTCGTTCTGGCTGGCCTGGGCGTGCTCCTGTGCGGCGTATTCATTTCGTCGATCGGATTTGCCCCCACGGTCTACGTCCTCACGGCCTCTCTGGTCCTGGCCTCCCTCGGCTCCTCCCTCTTCCATCCAACGGCCGGTGGCCTCGTCACCAGCTTCCTTCCAGGGCGCTCGAACTTGACGATGGCCATCTTCCTGACCGGAGGCACCTTCGGGATGTCGATCGGCCCGATCACGGCCACCCAGATCGTCGAACGATTCGGCATCGAGCAGATGTGGATATGCGTCTTCCCAGGGGTGATCGTTTTTGGCCTGCTCTACCTGACCGGACGGGCGCAGCCTCCCACCGAGACCTCGGGTTCGGGCGGGCTCTCGTTGAAGGCGCTTCGGGGCAAGGAGATCCGCCCGCTCTGGACGCTCTACGGCATCAGCGTCCTGAGGTCGCTCACCCACACGGGTTTCGTCAGTTTCATCGCCCTGATCGGAGCCAGTCGGGGCTGGCCGACCGCCAAAATCGGATGGGTGCTCTCGGGATATCTCATTAGCAGTACCCTAGGCCGGATCTGTGGTGGATACCTGGCCGACCGGGTCTCCGCACGAGGACTGCTGGCATTCTCCAACGCGACTTCGGGAGCGTGTCACATCTTGTTCTGCTTCGTCGCCGGAGGACTGACGATTCCCACGTTCTTTCTCGCCGGTTTCCTGTTCGACCTGGGCATCACCACTAACATCGTCCTCGCACAACAGATTATGCCCAGGAATACAAGCACAGCGACGGGAGTCGTGATGGGCTTCAGCTGGGGCACCGCAGGACTAATGATGCCTCTCGTCGGCCGGCTCGCTGAATTCGCGTCGCTCCCGATCGCCCTGGCAGGGGTGTCGATGTTCATGTTTCCTGCCGCTCTGCTGGTCGCCGCGTTACCATCAGGCTCGGACGAAGGGAACCGGCTGAAACCGCCGGACGTCGTAAAACAATGATGCGTTTCCGCCTCATTCCTGCGATCGTTCGCTCCGCCCTTCTTACCGTAGTCCTCTTCGCTTCAGCTCACGCACAGCCCGATACAACACCCAACGAAGTGCTCGTTCGCTTCGCCTCCACATCGACCAAACCATCGAGCCTGTTCGTCGAGTTGGAAGACATCCGGATCACGGACGTCACACCGATCTTTTCCCCGGCATCGAGCCGAACCAAACCCGCTCTTGCCACGCCCCCGGCCTACCGGGTCACTTTCTCGTCCAGCCACAGTCCGCAGGAGGTCGCCGCCCTCATCTCGAGGAGAGACGACGTCCTGTATGCCCAGCCCAATCATCTCTTCAGGACCCTCGACCAGCCGAACGACCCCCGGTTCGGAGAACAGCCTCTCGACCGGATCGGATGGTCCACCCTTCGCGACCTCCTTGGTCCCCTCGATCGACGGATCCTCGTCGGCATCATCGACTCGGGCATCGACTACACACACGAAGACCTGATCGGCAACATCTGGATCAACGAGGCCGAAGCGGAGGGTGTCACAGGTGTGGACGACGACGGAAACGGCTACATCGACGACATCCGCGGATGGGATTTCACGGATGCGCCGAGTCTGCCCGGTCAGGGCGACTTTGTCGATCGGGACAACGACCCACGCGACGAATCAGGCCACGGCACCCAGGTTGCCGGTGTGGTCGGCGCGGTTTCCGACAACGGACTCGGCATCGCCGGAGTGGCGGATTGCCTGTTGATGCCGATCCGGGCGGGTCTCACGTTCTCGCAGGGTGGAACATTTCTTCAGGAAGACGATCTCGCCGCCGGCATCCTCTACGCCGTAGAGAACGGAGCCGTGCTCCTCAACTTCAGTTGGGGTGGACCCGACCGCGCGTTCGTCCTGCAGGACGCGATCCGCCTTGCCACCCAGCAAGGCGTCACCATCGTTGTCGCGGCAGGAAATACCGGAGAATCTCCCGTCACCTTCCCGGCCAGGGCGAACGGCGTCATCACCGTCGGCGCCGTCGATTCGGGCGATCGCCTCGCCAGTTTCAGCAGCATCGGCCCGCGCCTCGATTTGGTCGCGCCCGGCGTGAGCATTCTCGGTCCAGCATTGAACAACACATATGCTGTTCGGTCGGGGACTTCGTTCGCCGCCCCCCACGTCACCGGGCTGGCCGCCCTTCTCCTGGCCCGGGATCCTTCCTGGAACGCGCAGCAGATCCGGGGAGCCCTGACGTCGACCGCCATCGACCTCGGGTCCCCGGGATGGGATGAGCGAATGGGAGCCGGGCGGATCGATGCCGCCACCCTGGGGATGTCCCTCGATTCAGCGCTCCCACCGACAGCCACAATACACGCGCCCGGCAACGACACGGGAACGCTGACCACCATCGAGGTCGCCGCATCCGCAACCGGCCCCGCAACGGGTTACAGACTCTCTTGGGGGGAAGGGCTCTCACCGACCGCCTGGACTCTCGTCTCAAGTGGCAGCGACGCCACCGACGTTGCCCACACCATCACGCTCCCCACAATTCTTCTCCCCACTCCCGTCGTCGTACGCTTCGAGGTCGACATCGCCGGTGAGGCCCGGCCCATCGAGGACCGTGTCGTCGTCGTCGCTCGTACACCCGAACCGAACATCCTCACCGCATCCACCATCCCGACACTGGCCGGGGACCGGAGGGTTTCCACCATCCAGTGGGAGACCGAAGAACCCACGTCCGGATTTCTCGTCCTCGACGAACTCGATGGCGCCCCACTCGATACGCTGGCTTCCCCCATCGTCCACACGCTTCACGACGTCCAGATTCCAGGACCCCGTCGAACCCTCGTCTATCGGATTGTGGCCGTCGCTCCGACAGGAAGGCAGACGACCACCGACCCAGATACGATCCAGATCGATCCCGCACGATACTCGACCCTCGGGTTCGAAGAAGTCGGCGGGCTGCCCGATGGTTTCCTGGCCGACCGTCCTGCGGACTTCGACGATGACGGCCGTCTCGAGATCGCACTGATGCCCTACGTGGAGGGCGTCGCGTTCAGCCCCACGGAACTCCACGAACGTGCAGATGACGGGACGTTTTCTCCAGTCTTCACGGCACCGTCCGGCGCACTGCCTTACAGCGTGGGGGATGTCACGGGGGACGGGAACCCCGAACTCCTGTCTACGACGATCGCCCAGATCTCGCTCCTGTCAGGCGTGGCGCCGCAGACGGAGCTCCTGAATCGGACCGGCTTGTGGGGTCTCGGGCTGGCCGACGTCGATGGCGACGGCGACGCCGAGATCCTGGCCCGAAGCGCGACGGATCGTGGAATCCAGATCATTGACAGTTCCGACGGGGCCTTCGTCGATTTGCCTTTCCTGCCCGATTCCGGTTCAGGCGATGGAGATATCGGTCCCCGCGTGGTTGTCGCAGACCTGGACGGAGACTCGCGGGTGGACATTCTCGCCAGTGACGCCGATGGCGATCTGTGGATCTTCGAAGCCAATGCCCAGAATGATTTTTCGGAAGTCTGGCGTCTGGACGGACAGGACGCCACCGACGCGAGTTGGATCGGTGGAGGCGAAGACCTGGACGGTGACGGCAACATGGAATTCGTCGTGGCCCGAGCGCGGGAGAACGCCGATAACGGACTCAACGGTGCGTGGCACGTCGAGATCTGGAGCCCGACGGGTGACAATGCCTACGAGATCGAGTGGAGCATTCGCGTGACGGGCATCCTGACACCCGGCAACGGGATCGCTACGGGCGACCTGGATGGAGACTCGATCCCCGACATCGCACTCTGCTTGCTTCCCGACCTCTACCTGTTACGCGCCATCGGCCCGGATAACTACCGACCCTTCTGGCACAGCGAAGCATCGCTGACCCATCGCCCCCTCATCTCCGACATCGACCAGAACGGTGCTCCCGAGATCGTCTACAACGCAGAGGGTGCCGTTCGGATCCTCGAGCGCACGGCGGGCCCGGAATCGATTCGGCGTCCCGAAATTCTCCTCGCGCGCCCCTTTGGTGGGACAGTCCATCTCCGGTGGACGCACGACGAGGCCGTGACGGGATATCGCATCTATCGAAACCTGGGGAGAGAACAGACGCTGACGGGCGAAACCACGACTTCATCCTTCTTCGATTCAGGCCTCGTCATCGGGGTGCCCGTGGTCTACGAGGTCGAGGCCCTTCTCCCAGACCAGACTGCAGTTCGGTCTGCCCCCTTCGAAATGATCCCGACATCGGCCCCCTCGATCACCGGTGTGTCGCTCCTCGAAGTTCACAGCATCGCCGTCGGCGTTTCCGAAGCGCTCGATGCAGTCTCGGTGACCCCCGCGGCCTTTACTCTCGACCACGGCCTCGGGCATCCCTCCTCGGCCATCCTCGACCGCCAGGGAAGACGCATCGTTCTGACCTTCTCAGATTCTATCCGAGCGGATCTGACCTATCGTCTCGACCTGTCCGAGGACCTCGTCGACACGACCGGTGTTCGCCTGGACCTGGATCACTTCGACTTCACTCTCGGGCCCTCCTCAGAGGCCGCCAGGGCTGACTTCGACGGTAGCGGAGAAGTCGATTTCGGCGATTTCCTGTTGTTCGCCGTAGCTTTCGGGACCACGGACGTTACGTTCGATCTAAACGAGGACGGCGAGGTCGGATTCGCTGACTTTCTGGCATTCGCCGCGCTGTTCGGGCAGGCCGCAGGAGACAGTTGAGCCTCCCTTCGCGTTCGACAAAGCCGGATTTGCGCGAAGATGCACAGCCGTGTGCCTGCCGCGAACCGAAGCGCCCCTACCTTCCCCTTGCCCGGACTCGGCGGACGGCGTATCTATCAACCTCCCCTTTCGCCTCCCTCGCGACACGCAGACCCCACCAGATCGGAGTCCCTCGTGATCTTCACCCAGCGTTTCAACGACGTGCCGGTCACCCTCTACAGGGAAGACTGTGTTCGCGGAATGCAGAACGGGCTCGACCCCGGAAGTGTGGATGTTGTCGTCACCTCACCGCCCTACAATCTGGGCACCACCTACTCGGGCTACGACGATACCATCCCACGTGAAAAGTATCTCGACTGGCTGGAGGAATGGGCCGAGCAGGTCGCCCGGGTCGTTGCCGAGGACGGGTCGGTCTTCCTCAACATCGGGGCGAAACCATCCGATCCCACCGTGCCCTTCCAGGTGCTCGCACGGATGCAGCCATACTTTCAGCTGCAGAACGTAATCCACTGGGTAAAATCGATCTCCATCCTCAAGGAGGATGTGGGAGATTATCCGAACATCACGGGCAACATCGGCGTCGGACACTTCAAGCCGATCAACAGCCCGCGATACCTCAACGATTGCCACGAGTACATCTTCCATCTGACACGGACCGGAAGCGTAAAACTCGACCGGCTGGCCATCGGTGTCGAGTATCAGGACAAGTCCAACGTCACCCGTTGGAAGTCTGCAGGATCGGACCGGCGGTGCCGGGGCAACACCTGGTTCGTACCCTACAAAACCATCCGCAGTCGGGAAAAGCAGCGTCCCCACCCTGCGTCGTTCCCGGTCAAAATTCCGAAAATGTGCATCCAGCTCCATGGCGTAGAACGGACACAGACCGTTCTGGACCCCTTCCTCGGAATCGGAGCCAGCGCCCTCGCCGCGATCGATCTCGGTGTGGGATTCGTCGGATTCGAAATCGTGGACGAATATTTCGACCAATGCCGGCAGCTCGTTCTGGATGCGACCCCCACTTCATCCCCCGTTGCGGTGCCGGAGTCGTAGAGGACCACGTCGATGCGCGTGTTGATAGGCGAACTCAAGCAGGAAACGTCGTCGTTCAATCCCCGACTCGCCGAGCGCGAGCTGTTCGAAGAACTTTGTGGGGACGAAATCTTCTCGCGTGAGGGGACGAACACCGAACTCGCTGGTGCCCTAGACGTCTTCGCCGAACACGATGACATCGAAGTCGTACCCGCCTTCGCCGCCTGGTCGTGCTCCAGTGGGCCGGTCGCCACGTCCACACTCGACGGGCTAACAGACGACCTCGTCACCGCGGTTCAGGCAGAAAAGGATGACATCGACGGCGCCTACATCTCCTTCCACGGCGCGATGCAGGGCGAAGAGGAAGTAGACCCCGAAGGCCGGGCCCTCGACCGTATTCGAGCCATCCTCGGCGACATCCCGATCGTGACCAGCTTCGATCTCCACGGCATCCTCACCGACCGTCTCGTCTACGCGTCGGACATCCTCGTCGCGTTCCACACCTACCCACACGTCGATATGTATGAAACCAGGGCCCGCGCTGCGAGGAACCTGGTCCGCCTCCTGCGAAGGGAGGTGGAGCCTACCGTCGCGCGTGTTCAGCTGCCGATGCTCGTTCGCGGTGACGAGTTGATCACCGAAACGGGGTTGTTCGGTCAGGCGATTCGCACCTGCCAGGAAGTCGAAGCCTCAGATGGCGGGCTCTCAGCCGTCGTATTCATCGGCAACCCCTTTACAGATGTCCCCGACCTCCGCACGAACGTCGTCGTCACCACAAACAACGATGCCGTCAGGGCAAAGGAAGTGGCGGAGAGCATCGCGAGGTTTATGTGGAACCAGCGCGATCACCTGAAGGCCGACCTCGTCGAACTCGATGAAGCCATCCGGATCGCGAACGAAACAGAGAGCCTCACGGTCTTTTTCGACGCAGCTGACGCGACGTCGTCTGGTGCCCCCGGCGACAGCAACCATATCCTTAGAGGGCTGCTCCAATCCGGCTACGACCGCAGGGCGCTGCTGCCGCTCGTCGACCCGCCTGCGGTGGAACAGGCTTTCGCGGCCGGGGTCGGCGCCACGGTCAGCCTCTCCCTCGGAGGCGCGATCGACCCTGACCGACACCCGCCCCTCGCCTGTGACGCCTACGTCCAGAGCCTGCACGACGGCGTCTACCGAATGGAAGGAGGCACGCTCGAGAGCGGCGGACGAACCGCCGTACTGCAGGTCTCCTCATACTCGATCCTTGTGACCACCCTCCCCGTCTCCATCATGGGTCCTCACGTGTTCGAGTCGCGTGGGTTGAACCCGGTCGACTTCGACCTCTGTGTTTGCAAATCACCCAACGGCTTCCGCACACACTTCCAGGCTATCGCCGAAAGCATCGTGCCGGTCGACGTGCCAGGGTCCACCAGCGCCAACCTTCGCTCGCTTCCCTGCACCCGCTGCCCCCGACCGATGTTCCCTCTCGACGACGACGTCACGGCCTCGATCGAGGCCGTCGTCAAGGAATGACCTTCGCGGAACGGTATGGCCCGTGGGCGCTCGTCACGGGCGCCTCATCGGGGATCGGGGCCGAATTCGCTCGGCAGCTCGCTGGCCGCGGTCTGGACATCGTTCTCGTCGCCCGACGGCCCGATCGTCTGGAGGCAGTCAGCGAGGACATCCGGACCACCACGGGACGAGCCACCCGCATCATCAACTCCGACCTCACCGCCGAAGGAGGGTGCCAGCGTGTCATTGAAGAATCGGCCGATCTCGAAGTCGGTCTTCTCGTCAACAACGCCGGATTCGGGATGTCGGGAGGCTATCACCAACTGGAGCCCGAGCGGCAGGTCCAGATGACCGTCCTCAACTGCGTCGCACCCGTCCTCCTTACGAACCATTATCTCCCGAAACTCAAGGAACGGGGTCGCGGAGGCTTGATATTCCTGGCGTCCCTGGCGGGCTATCAGGCCACCGCCAGCTTCGCCACTTACGGCGCGACGAAGGCCTTTGCTCTGATGATCGGGGAGGCGCTCTGGAAGGAGTGCCGGGAATACGGCGTGAACGCGCTGGCCGTTTCGCCCGGCTTCACCCAGACAGAGTTCACCGACGTCGCGAACATCCGCGACGCCGGTCTCTACCGAACCGCAACCGCCGACAGCGTGGTCCGCGCATCCTTGCGCCATCTCGGCCGAAGGCCTTCCTTCGTTCACGGTCCAATCAACAAGCTCCTGGCCTTCGCGAGCCGTTTCCTCCCGCGACGAGCCGTCATCGCCATCACACACGCCTCTTTGCGAGGCAGGTCGAATCTGGAATGAGAACCCTCGTCTCCCACACCGGTACGCGCTACGATGTCTCCGATCCAAGATGGAAATGCGACTCTGGCGCCCTGCTCGACCTCGAATTTACTCCGTTGTTCACGCCGGGAGACCGACCCGGAATGTGGCGTTACCGCGCCGCCCTCCCGATCGAAAACGACGCCCATATCGTCAGCTTCGACGAGGGCGGCACGCCCCTGACCCGAACAACTGTCGCCGGGCAGGACATCTGGCTCAAGCAGGACCATCTCTTTCCGTCAGGTTCCTACAAGGACCGCGGCGCATCGGTCCTCATCAGCAGGGCGGTCGAGTTGGGCGTCGACAGAGTCGTTGAAGATTCGTCCGGCAACGCCGGAGCCGCCATCGCCGCCTACTGCGCGAAAGCCAAAATCGGATGCGACATCTACGTTCCGGACAGCACCTCACCCGCCAAGCTGGCCCAGATCGAGGCCTACGGCGCCACCCTCCACCGCATTCCGGGATCGCGCGAGGACACCGCGAACGCCGCCCTCAAGGCTGCCAAAGGGCAGTTCTATGCCAGCCACGTCTGGAACCCTTTTTTCTTCCACGGCACGAAAACGTTCGCCTACGAAGTCGTAGACCAACTCGGCCGCGAGCCGGATCGCGTCGTGATCCCCACGGGAAACGGTACCCTCCTCATCGGCGTGTGGATCGGGTTCAATGACCTGCTTGCCGCGGGCAGAATCGAGCGCATCCCTGAGCTCATCGCCGTTCAGGCCGAAAATTGTGCCCCCCTCCACGCTCGGCGAAACGGCACGGACTTTACCACCGCACCGACCCGGGCCGAAGGGATCGCCATCGCCGAACCCGCCCGCCAGGATCAGATGCTCGACATCATAGGTCGATCCGGCGGTCGTATCGTGACGGTCAGCGAGGAAGCCATCGGAGACGCTTTGGAACAGGCGGTCGCCGACGGATGGTTCATCGAACCGACAAGCGCCTCCGCGCTGGCCGCGATCCCCCGACTCGAGCCGGCGGAAACCGTCGTCATCCCGCTTACTGGACACGGGCTGAAGTCGCATTGAGTGGTCTCTCCACGGTAGCTCCCTTCAGGAAACTGTTTCCATACGCTCCTCCAGGCCTTCGAAATGAGACCCCTGGACTGACAGAAAGGGTGTAGAGATGATCGTATTCCTCTCCGGACACATTCACGGTGGCTGGCGCGACCACGTGCGGGAGCTGGCCAAAGGCAAAGGGCTTGACATCACCTTCAAGGGGCCGTGCGAGGATCACAGCCTGAGCGATGACATCGGGGTCAAGATTCGGGGGATTTCCACACAGGATGTGGGCGAGGGCTTCTTTCCCCGCGTCCAGGACGACCTGGGAGGGAGGATCAACAACCTGCGCGCGCGGGTCTGGATAGGCCAATCGGACCTGCTGATCGCTTATTTCGACGAGGACCACAAAAACTACCGGCAGTGGAACACCTCGAGCGACATCGGAGACGCCGTGGCTCTTGGGAAGCCCGTCATCGTCGTTCACGGGCCCGGGTTCAGGCATTCCCTCAAGGAACTGGACGGTCGGGCGGACGTCGTCGTCGACTCGCTGGAACAGGCCGTAAACGTCCTGGCCTACGTCTGCGCCGATTAAGAGAGGAAGAGACCCGGGAGGCCTTCTCGTGCGATGGCTTGACAATCCCCGGGCCTGGGCCTATCATTTCACGCACCGACGTATCTATATAAAAAACAATAACTTATACTATTCGGGTCTCTCCCGTCCTCAACCCAAACGGTATGCAAGTCACTTTCTGGGGCGTCCGGGGTTCAATACCCACCCCGATTTCACCTGACAAACTCGAATCGAAGATCGCCCACGTCCTCCTCGAAGCCGGTGGACGGTCTTTTCGTAGCATCCAGGAGACCACCGACTTCCTGCGCGGGCTGCCTCCCCTGGAAAGCGGCACCGCGGGGGGACAACACCGCCTGCCTGGAGGCGAAGTCCGGCGAAGATACGCTAATCATCGATGCTGGCTCCGGCCTGCGTGAACTGGGCCGGAAGATGATGGGCAACGGCTTCGTCGCCGAAAAGCCCCCCCATCCATATTCTGATGAGCCACACGCATTGGGATCATATATGCGCTTTTCCCTTCTTCACGCCTGTCTACATCCCGGTATCGTCCATCACCATCTACAGGTGTCACGACGAACTCGAAGCCCGGTTCCGTAACCAGAATCACCCCTACAATTTCCCCGTCCTCTTCGAGAATATGGCCGCCGACCTCACGTTCGTGCAGCCCGAAACGGACACCGCGATCGACATCAACGGCTTCCAGGTCACGCCTCACGCGCTCCACCATCCCGGCGATTCCTACGCCTATAAACTCGAGCGCGACGGGAAGACCTTCGTCTACGCCACCGACGTTTCATACAATGATCTCACCCCGGAGGCGATGGGTGAATTCGTCGACTTTTACCGGGGTGCGGACGCCCTCGTGTTCGATCCCCACTTCGACGATTTGATCGAATCCTTCGAAAAGAGCGACTGGGGCCACTCCTCGTCGTTCATCGGCGTGGACATTGCCTTGAATGCCAAAGTCCGCCGGCTGATCCTCTTTCACCACGATCACCTGAGCGACGACTCCCGCCTCATCGACAGCACCCACAACTACCTCAATCACGTGGCCCACCCGGAAACCTGCCAGGTCATTCTCGGCTGCGAAGGGCTGGTTCTCGACCTGTAAAGAGCAAGCGCCCGCCAGGATTCAGATGACGAGCGCCGATATTCGCTGTTCACACTTAAAAGTGGCCTCGAGGCCACTTTTCCCGCCTCAGATACTCCACGTCTTGCCCACCTCCCCCGCACCGAAGTCCACGATCGCATCTTCGACCACGCGACATAGATCTTCTCTCCCTGCGGAATCGTCCACGTGAATCACCTGGGCCCTCTCGTGGTTATGCGCCATCCACGTGCCCAGAATGCGATGTGCCGCCCTGTCCTCATCGGCGAGCCGGGCGGTCCCGGGAGATTCCGACTCAAACAAGCGACTGATGCTCGTGTCCGCGGCCGCCCAGTCCGTCCGATCGAGCCGTACACGGATCTGTTCAATCGGGGACCTGTCATCCACCCAGAACAATTCGACGGAATCAGGGTCGGAAGAAGGCAGGAGAAGGAGGTAACGTCGCGCCCCCTCATAGCTCCCCGGCCTTTCGTGGACATCCACCTGTGTGTTGAAGGATGGCCGACAGGCCTGAATCAGCCGTGCCTCCAGAATCAACGCTTCCACCTCCGACCCGACCTCTTCCACATCCACGGACCAGATGCGTTCCAGAATCTTGCGGGTCTTTTCAGGTCGGTCGGCCTGATCCGCGAAGTAAGTCCGTACACGATCGCGAAGATGCTTGGACTTCCCGACGTAAATCACCTCGCCCTCACGATCCCGCATAATGTAGACCCCTGGACCGGCTGGAAGCGTAGCCAGATCGGCTTCCTCGAAGGCGAAGGACGCAAAACGAACAGCCTCTTTGAGAGGATACTGGTCCGCCTCGATATCCTCCAGATCCGTAAGCCCCTCTGTTTCACATCTTTCGAGTAAACCCAAGAGCAGCTCACCCCCCAGTTCGACTTCCTCCCGGAGACCGCGCTCCGTGACGCACGCCATCCCCAGCGCCTCCGCGATTGAATCGAGCGAGGCGAAGGATCGATCGGGGAACCGTCGCCTCGCCAATCGAAACAAGCATAGTCCGCCGTCCTCCGGGAGGACGGCCCGTCCCAACCACGTGCGCGATTGCCGGTTGATCCGCTCCCGAACGCCCGGCAAACGGAAAGACACGGCCACGGAGTTCGCCGCCAGATCCTCGATCCCCTCGAGCGTGTGAATCGCCTTCGCACGGTCGTCGATCTCGAACGCACCGTCGACCGTTTTCTCTGCACCGTCGAACCCGAGGCCTCGAACCGCGATCCACTGCGTTCCGTCCCTGCCCCCCTCCGCGATCATCAGGTAGCGCGCGTTCCGAGCCTTCTGCGATGAAGAAGGAGCCGCGATCGTCCATCCGGTCGTTCCCCGAACCACCCTAGGGTCCTCTGACGCGGCAGTGGCAACGATTCGGTCAGCGATCGCGCCTCGGGCCCCACGCAGACCGAGCGCCTCGGCGGCGATTTCTTCGGCTCCGACCTCACCCCCGTTTTCTACCAAAAAAGCATACAGCCTGTCCGTCACGAGCCTCTCACAAATGAAAACGGCGGAGACCGAATCGTCTCCGCCACCCACAACATCATTCCATTCATTTCAAGTAGACGACGCCTTCTTTGCCTGCTTGGCGGGCGCTTTGGGCGCAACTGCCTTAGGCGCACTCTCCCCCTTCCCGCCCGAATATTCCAGTTTGATCAGCTTCTTCAGCGCGTCGATCTCTTCGTCCAATGCCGTGATCTTTTCATTCTGCAGATACACAAGATCGGCATAGATCCGCGATCGCTCTTCCTGGTTCAGCACGGTCTTTCGGAGACCTTCGATCTTCCCCAGCAGGACCTCCGCACTCTCGCCCGGAGGCAGCGTCGGACGGCCGTCTTCGCTCGCCCCGAAGGCGTCTACTCTTTTGCGAAGGGCCTCGTCCATTTCCGCCAGTTTCTTTTCCGCCTCTTCGATTTCACGAATCACAGGCCGTTTTTCCACCGCGTGCTTCAGCACGTCGTCGAACCCCCCGTCCGGTTGTCGCCGACGATACATTGGATGGGATGGCTCGGCCCTTCTCTTTCGATAAACGACCACCAGCACCGCGACGAATGCGAGCGTACCGACCGCCAGCATCGGAAGCAGGTACCCGGCGTAATCCGATACGAACTCGAAGGACTCAGCTTCCTCTTCGACCGTGGGTTCGAGTTCGGTCGACACCTCGGCTTCCTCGGTCGGTTTCAGCAGACGATCGAGATAGAATTGAGCTTCCGGTCTGGAAGGACGCCCCTTGATGGCCCGACGATAGTGGTCGATCGCCTCCTGTCGAGCCCCGGCCTTCTCGAACGTCTTGGCAGCATCGAACAGAAGCGGACCGTTCATCGGTTCCTCTGCCACGGCCTTCCGAAACACCTCCGCCGCTTCCTTATGCTGGCCCGACCCTGCCATCTCACGGGCCTGGGCCGCGAAGTCCACCTTCGGTTTCTCCGGCTCCGGCTCCGCCACCGGTGGAGGCGTCTCGGCCGGTTTCTCAGTTGCCGTCGCGGGAGGAGGTTTGGCGGCCGGGTTCAGGGGCTCGTGACGAACCATATCCCCCCGAATCCAACCGCGCTTGCGAGCGTTCGGAATGTTTGCCAGAAACCATCCGTTCCGCTCTCGGACCATCCCGAGAACGGTGCCCTTCGTAGCTCTTCCAATCACGGGAGACGCCACGCTCGGCTGGTTTCGGATATTCACGTTCGTCGGCAACACGATCAACTTGTCACGGGCGATGTCCAGCGTCAGGTATCTGGAGGTAATCCAGCCGTCCTCACCCGACGGCAATTCGACGTGGAACCATTCCCCTTCGTTCCCGAAGGACTGACGTTCGATGAGCTTCATCGACGTCCCTTCGGGGATCCATCCGATCGGCGTGCCCTTGACGAACGCCCCACCCGCGTTTTCCTTCGGAATCGACCGCGCTCGAACGCGGCCGGCGGGCGTATTCGTGACGACGGCCACCTGGTCTCCGTGCTCGAGAAGGGCGAATGCCGGGGTCGCTTCGAGGAGAAGCGCGAACCCCATCGCAACACCGACGATCAGGACTTTGAGGTCGTAAAACCGATCCACTCCGCCTCCTGTAGTACGTCCACAACCTTGAAACCGCCCGCTTCCAGGCTGGACGCGAAACTCTCCCGCTCTCGGGAAAGGAGCCCACCGAAAATAACAACGGCACCCGGTTCCGTCGCTGAATGGAGCCTACCCAGCATTGGTCGCAGGATGCTGCTGATGATGTTGGCAACCGCGACCCGATAGCCACGGTCTTCAAGCTCCAGCGACCTCGCCTCTGCCTGGATCCCGTCCACACCGTTCAGAGCGGCATTCTCGATCACGTTCTGGACCGCCAGGGGATCCGTATCGATTGCGGTGACTTCCTGGGCACCCATCTTTCGAGCAGCGATCGCCAGAATCCCCGACCCGGTCCCCACGTCGAGCACACGATCCTCCGGCCGAACCACCCCTTCGAGTGCCTGCAAGGCCAGGCGAGTGGTCGCGTGTCCACCTGTACCGAACGCAGTCCTTGGCTCGATCACAACCCGGTATCCGTCGGCCGGGGCGGACACATCGTGCCAAGGGGCGCAGACCACGAGGCGATCGGTCGGCCAGACCGGTTCGAATCGATCGCGCCAGGCGGCCGACCAGTCCTCCAACTCGACCTGGCTGGCGTTGATGCGCGCTTCGGGAAGACCCGATCGAACCTCGTGAAGCACCGCCCTTTGGTTCGATCCCACGAAATAGGCGATCAGACGCCCGGTTCCATCCTGGGAGGAAACCTCTTCGAGACCAGTACTGCCGGCTTCGAATAGCACATTCGAAGCCTTCTCAAGCGCTTCGGATGGCACTGCGACAACGATCTGGTACCAGGATTTCACGTGACTCAAGGGGAGATCTGACGGCGAGGAGAACGAGCTAAATGGCTGAAAAGCAGCACTTTTGGGAATATAGGCCAGCGCCTGAGGCTTGCCAACCCACAAAAAAGAGTCGTCCGCACCTCTGAGGGGCACGAACGACTTAGCTTGGCCGGCATCCCTGCGCGTAATCCCGCATCCTGTGTGTATCTATAGAGAGCCGATTCCCCTCGGGAGGAAAGGAATACTATTCTATAGTACTAAGTACATCGTCATCCCGCCTTGTTCCCTTACTCTTTTCTGTTTGATCCCTTTAGATCAAACAAAAAGCTCGCCCGGAGAGGGCGAGCCCGTCCCTTTCACACCTTCCCCAGGGTTAGCCGCTCAGCACGTCTTTCAGTCGATCGAAGAACCCCTTTCCCCCCTCGGGTGGCGCGCTGTTTTCGTGTTCCGCCAGTTCCTCGAAGATCTCCTGTTCCTGACGGTTCAGTTTCTTGGGCGTCCAAACCATCACCCGGACTAGTTCGTCTCCGCTGCCGTAGCCGTTCACATCGGGGATGCCCTTCCCACGAAGCCTGAACACTTGCCCCGACTGCGTACCGGCAGGCACCTTCATCACCGCCTTGCCTCCGAGCGTGGGAACTTCGATCTCGGCCCCCAGAGCAGCCTGCGAGAAACTGATCGGCAGATCGTAGACCACATTGTTCCCGTGACGCTCGAACTGATCGTGCTCCACCTCCTGCACGAACACCTGGCAATCCCCGGAAGGCCCGCCTCGACGACCGACGCTACCCTGTCCCCGAAGCGGGATGTAGTTCCCTTCGGACACCCCGGCGGGAATGTTCACGGAAAGACTCGTCTGGCTCTTCACCCGCCCTTCGCCGCCACACGACGAACAGGGCTGTGCGATCGAGGTGCCCTCGCCCGCGCAGCGTGGACACGTCGTGACATTCACGAACTGACCGAACAGCGAGCGAGTCGCCTGCCGGACCTGCCCCGCCCCACCGCACGTCTCGCAGGGAACTGGCTGGCTACCGGCCTTGGCTCCGCTACCGTCGCACGTGTCGCATCGATCCAGCCGCGTGAGCTTGATCTTCTTCTGAACACCCTCAGCGATCTCTTCCAGGCTGAGCGGTAGGGTGATTCGCAGATCCTCCCCGCGCTGAGGGCCGCGTCGCCCCCCGCCCCGGCTCCCGAAGATGTCGCCGAAGATGCCACCGCCGAAGATGTCGTCGAGACTCGAGAAGATGTCCTCGAAATCGCCCGCGTGGCTGAAGTCGGACCAATTGAACCCGCCGGAGGCGAAAGCCCCCCCGAGTCCCTGATGACCGAACCGGTCGTAGGTCTGACGCTTTTCAGGGTCACTCAGGACTTCGTAGGCTTCGGCCGCCTCCTTGAAGCTTGCCTCCGCCTCGGTGTCGCCCGGGTTCCGGTCCGGATGATACTTGAGGGCAAGCTTCCGATACGCCTTCTTCACGTCGTCGTCGGACACGCCGCGCTCGACACCCAAGACCTCGTAGTAGTCTCTCTTGCTCAATCCAACTCCCGAAAAAAGAAAAAGACAGGCTGAGCGCCTGCCTCTCTAAGCATCCTCTTTGCCGCCATCATCTCCGGGCGCCCCCGTGCTGACCACCACTTTGGCGTGACGGAGCACTTTACTCCCCAGCCGATACCCCTTCTCCACAACATTGGCGACGACGCCCGCTTCGTACTCTTCTGATGCCGTCTGCATCAGCGCTTCGTGGTCGTTCGGGTCGAAGGGTTGACCCAGCGCGTCGATTTCCTTGACGCCTCGCGCCTCGAGCACCTTCGCGAAGTCGGTCATAATCAGCCGGACGCCTGCCTTGAAGCCCTCGGAATCATCATCTCCGTCTGCGTGGTTGAGAGCCCGGTTCACCGAATCGATCGTGGGGAGGAGATCTCTGATCAGCCCCTCGTTAGCCGATTCGATCAACGACTGCATTTCCCGGGAGGTACGCTTCTTGTAGTTGTCGAACTCGGCAGCCAGGCGCATCCAGCGATCCTTGTGCGCCTCGGCCTCCCGGATCGCCACGACCACCGGATCCTCCTCGACATCGGCCTCGGATTCTTCGTCTCCCTCAACGGGCTCCGCCTCGGCCCCACCCTCTTCACCGACCTCCTCAGCCTCTCCGACCGGACGCTCTTCCTCGACTTCGTCCTGCTTGCTCAAGCTTACCTCTCCTCGAACTTTTCTTCCAAGAGGTTTTCCGTCAGGCTCGCCATATACCGCACGAGGGGAACCATCTTGGAATACGCCAGCCGGGTGGGGCCCATCAGACCGATCACCCCGTTGACGTTGCCCATTCTATATTTCGAAGTGAGGAGGCTGCACGCGCTCAGTTCGGGAGAATCGTTTTCCCCTCCGATCGTGATGGCGATCCCATCCCCCATTCGATCGTTCAGGATCGCCGTCATCTGAGAGCGTTCCTCGAACAGTTCGTAGAGTCGGGCCAGCTGTTCTCGATCTTCGCTGAATTCGGGCTGCAGGAAGAAATTCCCTGTCCCGACCAGGTGCAGGTCCTCTTCCGTGCTGAACTCGAACAGGGAATGCGCGCTGTCACAGATCAAGCGAAGCAACCGGGGCGATCCGTCGCTTGCCCCCCTGAGCCTTTCACCGACCGTGTTCAAAATGTCTTCGATCGACAGACCTGACAGCCGTTCGTTGATCAGGCGTTGTGTGGCGCCAAGGTCGTCTGCCTCAAGCCGAGCGTCGGCTTCCATCACCATCGTCTTGACCAGACCTGACTGAATCGTCAGTACGAGCAAGAGCTTGGATTCACTCAGGGGAATCATATCGATACTCCTGAACCGCCCCTCCTTGAACTGCGGTGTCAGAGCAACGCCAAGATTGTGCGACACATCGGCGATGACGCGGGACACCTGCGTCATCAGACCCTCGATGTTGTTCTCACGAATGGCCTCTTCGACCATTTCACGCAGACGCCTTCGCTCGTCCTCTGAGATCTCCTGCTGACCCATAATCGCGTCTACGTAGACACGATAGCCCTCGTCGGTCGGCACCCGACCCGATGAGGTATGGGGCTGATGCAGATAGCCCTTTTCCTCCAGGTCGGCCATCGAATTACGCACTGTCGCCGAACTCAGAGCGACAG
This sequence comes from Latescibacteria bacterium UBA6620, assembly GCA_002433075.1. GTDB lineage: Bacteria > Latescibacterota > UBA2968 > UBA2968 > UBA2968 > UBA6620. Next base: position 2,150 of record DJHM01000039.1, on the reverse strand, counting down.
CGGTCTTCGCCAGAGTCCTTGACCCGACCGGTTCACCTGTATCGATATAGCAGGTCACGAGACGATCCAGAATTGATCGTTCGCGTTTGGAAAGATCCTCCATAGCCTCTCATCCTCTGTAAGGGATGTGATGCAACGAAGGGGGAGCATCGACGGATGGGGGAACACGAAAACAGGGCCTCGAAAGAGGCCCTGTCATAGATATGACCCTATGACGGCACTAAAAATACAGCACGTGCCGGAGCCTGTCAAGACGCCCTGACCCGCGTGGCGCGGCCATTTTACGGGGGATCCGGTCCCCTCGTAACCTCGCCCGGGCAACACACGGACGCTACGGCGAAGAGACCAGGAGAAAGGTCACCAGGGCCTTCCGGACCGAGTCAGCCATCACGAACTGCGGCATCGGTGCTGGAAAGTGTCGGGCAAGCGAATCGAGTCGGGCGTGGTCACCCCGGACAGCCTCGGGTCTTGCGAGGTAGGCTTCGAGAGTTTCCACATTCCAGTTCGCCTTCAGGTCGGTCAAGCGTGGGCCCAGTCGCGTCCCGGAAAGGTCACTCCCGTGACAGCGTCCACACCCGGAATCTACATAGGCCTGACGACCCGCCTCTTTTTCACAAGCACCCGCCAGTACAGACAGGGTGACGACGATCCAACGCAACGGAGCCACCCGTGACCGAAGGCTACTGGTCGTAGCGCGCCTCATAGGTACTGCGAAGCTTCTCGGCTTCTTCGACACTGAGTCCCTTCATCCAGGTGTGTTCCTCGCGGGCAAGGTGGTTCTCCACAAGCGCGGCGTATTTTCGGCCCATCTCGGGATTCTTCGTTTCGGCAGCGTGAACCACAGCCGGCAGGAAATCCGAATAGTAGTGCTTGGCCACCTCGTACATTTCGTGCCAGTGTGTGTAGTCGGGCCCCATCATACTAGCCCCGTGCCGCGCCCTGCGTCCTTCGTGATGCCAGAGCTCCCAGAAAACCCACTGTACCTCGTGCTCGAAAGGCGCATCCGGATTCAGCACACCGTCCGTCTTCAGCATCTCCATAAAATTCTTGGCTGGCCTGGCGAATTTTTCGTTGTAGAGAACCACGAGATCGTCGAAGTGCTTGTAAAAATTGTCGATATAGGTGTCGTTGTGGCAGTTTCGACACGCTCCCTTCATTAACTCGCGACGCTGATCCCACGTCACGATACGGGCGACGCGACGGGGCACCTCACGACTGACCAGGGTCTCGTTTTCAACGACCTTCTCCGTCGTGACCACCTCAGATCCGATCGTCGGCAGCTCACGCGTGTCTGGATAGTCCTCCTTGAAGCCATCCTCGTATTCGACCAGGTTCAGCTTGGTTCTGATCACGGGACCCAACGTCCAGCTGATACGCTCTCCCACGTCGTGCGTGTTCGCATGGAAGACACCCTGTGGATTCATATAGCTGCTGATGTGACAGGTCGCGCACGTCGGAGCCGCAGAATAGTCTCGACCGAGGACCCATTCGCCCGGTTTGTCCGGAGCCATCAGATCTCGGTTGGCATAAAACGCGATTCCGTGTTTCGACTCATTGTAGATCTCGATCTGGGGATGGTCGGGACTCATATGACACTTCCCGCAGTTCTCCGGTGAACGCGACAACTTCGATTCGAAAGCGTGGCGAGAATGACAGGCATGACACTAACCTTTCGAACCATCCGGGTTCAGCCTGCCCATCCCGCTGTTCGGCCAGGTGTCCGGGTCGATCATCGGCTTCCCCTCTTTGCCTGTCTTCATGACCTGGCCTTGTTCGTCCCTCAGGAATTTCACGATGCTGCCGTGGCACTGCCAGCAACCGTTGACCGCATCGGCGATGTCAGCTGGCATCCCGGCAGCCTTTTCAGCCAGCACATTGTCAAGACTTTCCAGAATCTCTCCCGCCTTGGCGTGGTGACTCCGGGAGAACTCTTCGTGCTCCCGTACGTGGCATCGGGCACAATCTTTGGGTGTCACCAGTGCAGACACCAGTACCCCCTCGTGCGTCCAGCCATCGACATCTCCCGGTTCGGCCATATGGCAATCGACCCAGCCCACTCCAAACTCAACGTGACACGAACGCTCCCACTCCATCACGAGTGCGGGAGAATCTTGCGTGTGACACTTTTGACCTGCCCCCAGTTATGTATC